>NZ_BAABQV010000006.1:0-486319 GCF_040371615.1 Microbulbifer sp. NBRC 101763 | reverse complement strand
TTATAGCGGCATAGATCAGTAAGATGACGAGTACAGTACCATTGGCGAATTTGGAAAACTTTGACTTTCCAAGTGTGATGAATGGTTTCCTTTCTTTAGCCATTTCTTTCCTCATAGGGTTAACGCCGTTATAACCGGCGCAGCTTTGCTGCGTCCGGCGCCGAAGGCGCGTAGTTGATAACCTTGTTATACGTTTTCATGTGCCGCCCACCCTTCTGGTGCCCACACAGCTAAACCACCGTCGGGGCATGCAACCACCAACCATTGCTCACTATCGTTGCCAAAGTTGGTTAAGCCAGCAGTCCATGGCTCGTACTGCTCATCTTTGCCGTGTATAAAAAGAACTTTACCACTTTTAAAATGAACAACTAAATGTGGCCACGGGGAAAGGATTTCTATTTTTTCTACTTTCTCTCCTCGCAGCTTATGAATTGCTAACTCTTCCTCTTCTTGAGTCAACTCCTCAAAGCTCCCAGGGTATTCTTTTGGCAAGGAATCAAACACTACCCATTCTGAAGTGAGGTTAATGTAACCTTCTTGCGAAATTTTTGCTGGTCCATCCAGAAGAATCTGAGGGGTAAAGAAGCGCAGCCCATTCACTGCACTACCACAGAACAACCTGTTTAAAACTGACTCAGCTAATTCTCTATCTCGTTCTTCCATGGTGGTTTACGTATAACGCCCCGCTAAACGGCGAGCGAAGCAACGCGTAGCGAGTCCAGTGGAGGCCGTGCTTTTTGCGGCCGGAACGATGTTTGAGCGGTTTGTTATGTTTTTAATCTTCAATTTCTACCAGCTTTCCTTCAGAATTTCTCTCAAATGCCGAGCCATATGGCGCGTCAAGAAATTCAGTAATGTCGGGTGAGTAATTGGCGATAGTATTAACATCATATATTTCATGGTTCGCGGGATCATCCATATACTTCTGTGATTCTTTTCCCCACATGAAACACCAGCCGCTGTCCATTTCATTTCTTGGCTCTTCGCGATACATATAGCCAACTTTCTTGCCATGGACAGTAATCATATCTGTGGCAATGCAGCCACCATATCCAACAGCGATATCTTTAAATTCGCCTGGCTTTATCTTGAAGTCTTTAGTCATTTTTCAAATCTCGGATGAAACATAACAGTTTATTAAAGAGCCAGTGGCTCACTATCTATTTGGCCACTATTACTAGGATGGGACCTCCAAGCTCCGAAAAAAAGCCTTTATTTACAGGGAAAAAGTCTGAGCAGCCAACTAAAGCTGAAAAAGCGATAGCAAGGGCACCATAGATAGACCGTGACGACCGACTTCTAGAAAAAAGCATCCTTACCTAAACCCCATCATTTTTTTGTTTTGCAACCAAGGCAAATGGAATGGCGATTGGCCCTAGAAGCCCCCCATAAAAGCCCCGAATACTTCATTTAAATGACGTTTTCGCGCGATCGAAGCAAAAATAATCATGCTGGTAAGGACCAAAATAAATATAAGACTCATCATGTCATATTTCCTCTATAAGTAACGGTTCCCCGCTCGGACATTTAACGCCTGGCGCACAGGCAAAGCACTCAGTGCTTTGTCCAGCCACACGAAGTGTGGATATTGTGCCGCCACATGTTAAGTGTTGATGTACTGCCTGTACTCTTCATGGACATCATTGTCTATTTCCACACCACTGTTACCGCCATACAGACGGTCATTTTTATCTTTACGGGGCCCGGATATCCAATAGTGGTCACCAGACTCGACCTCGAAGTAATTTGCTTTAAAGCCACTACCTTTAAGGCTTTGAAATTTCATTCCTCGATAGTAAAGCGTTTTTCCTGACTTTGATAAGTAAACACGACCAATACGAGCCTCACCTTCTAGGCCGTCCGACTTATCTTCGATATACATTATTTTAGAGCGAGACAGCTTGAATTCTGAGGGAAGTTTCTCTCCCTCAAATTCTCGCTCTTCTTGCTTTCCTTGATGTCTACTCATGGATTTTACACTTAACAGTTTATTAAAGAGCCAGTGGCTCACTATCCATTTGGCCACTATTACTAGGATGGGACCTCCAAGCTCCGAAAAAAAGCCTTTATTTACAACGGGTTATAAATTTTTGTCTAAATAGCAACCAGTGATAGTGAGCCATTGGCTCAAGTCGCCTGGCTCAACCTCCCGCCCTTGAACACATTTTACCTCCAATTAAATCAGTGAGTTAGAGGGGATCTTTCTGCGGATGTAAGCCATGGCTCTATAATTCGGGCCTTCGCACCAGCGATATGCCCTCTCTGCTACTGAAAACATCGGCGAGTAATACCCACTAGGTAGGGCCATCGCCGTAATCGAACTTTGCACAGGTAGAAGGTTTACCACTTCAACTATATAGCTTGCCACTATATCGGCCGCGTGATCGGCGACGCTTACCGGCTGGCCTGCATCAGTCTGTACGTTGTTTTGATCATCGATTAAGGCAAAAGATAAAACGCATCTCAGATTTCGAAGGCGATAAGCAGAAATTCAGCGGATATAAAACTCACTACATGATATGGCGCTACAACCACACCGTAGATAAAGTTATTTCACTCAACAAGGCGATAATTAAGAGTAAAAGGGACACGCCAACGGGTAGCAGATAAAAAATCTTACTGGGAGCGGATAATTTCCAATGACACTTTTGGTGAATTCTTGAAGCCCTATCGAGCCTTCTTGCATAGTCCGAGAAATCTATCTCATCATTCTCCAGCTCTTTGCAGTAGTCAAATTCAAGATCATATTTGCCTGAAGAAGGTATCAAAACATAATGCATAACGTTCCAATCCCCCATTTCATTTTCCAGGTAGAACGCCTTTAAATCTTTTACAAGCCCGGCGAGTTTCAAAGGCGTGCCGGGAGAAAATGTGAAGCCTTTCCCCTTTCTAAACCTTCCGGTCCATGCAGAAATCAAAAAAGTATCTACAAATCTCCCAAACAGAACATGAACCTCCCCGAAAACATCAGGAGCCTCATTAAATAGTAACTGCCCTATTTCAGCATATATTTCTTTGTCTTTCATTCAGAAACCCATCGCAGAAAATTTGAACAGCGGCCTAGGCTTCCACATCAAACATTGGCGGCATTTTTCTCTCTACAGAAAACTCATCGTAACTAAGAATATTGACGCCTGAAAGAACCACTTCTGAGTACCAAAAGCACTGGATAAATATCCAATCCGGGAAGCGGGAAAAATCGATTGTGGTAAAAATTACCCCCTCGAATTACCCCTCAAAGGCCCAAAACGAAAAACCCCGCACTAAGCGAGGTTTTAAGTCCTTGAAAAACAAGGAAGAATCTGGGGTGGCCGACGGGGATCGAACCCGCGACCTCAGGAGCCACAATCCTGTGCTCTACCAACTGAGCTACGGCCACCATAGTAGTGATATACTTCAGCACCTTGTGGCAGTACTGAGTTCCGGATATCTCTTGCAGCCAATCTGGCTTCAGACTGAGTCCTTTTTGCCAAACCAGCACCATCTAGTGAAGATGGCACGCCCGGCAGGACTCGAACCTGCGACCATCCGCTTAGAAGGCGGATGCTCTATCCAGCTGAGCTACGGGCGCAAGGTGAACCCGGAAAATTGGTCGGGGCAGAGGGATTCGAACCCCCGACATCCTGCTCCCAAAGCAGGCGCGCTACCAGACTGCGCTATGCCCCGTTTTTCCAATCATTCGCACTTCTTTGATCTTGCTTACCGCCCTTGGGGTGGTTGTTTAGATCGCTGCATTTGCGAAGTGCGCGCATAGTACTGATACCCCAGGCCTGTGTCAACGCTTCTAAGCTATTATTTTTTAAGAAGTTTATCCTTTTGCCTCTCAAGGGCCTGAAGTGGCGAAATTATTTCCAACCTGTGCGAAAATGGCGCACTTCGCGAATCCGACCGGATAAAAAGTAAGCAGCTCGAAAGCCGCCTGCTTCCGCCCTTCTATATAAAGTAGGTGCTGGAGCAGACTCCGGTCTATTTAGCACTCGATTTTTTATTGTTAGAGATAGCATCTATGTCTGCATTGGTTCTGGACGGCAAGGCCCTGGCACAGAAAACTGAAGAGGAACTTTCGGCTCGGGTAGCCGCACTGAAGGAGAAGAGTGGTGGCCAAACGCCAATCCTGGCTACCATCCTGGTGGGTGATGACCCCGCTTCCGCCACTTACGTAAAGATGAAAGGCAATGCCTGCCGCCGTATCGGCATGGATTCCATGCAGGTGGAACTGCCCTCCTCCACCACTACTGAGCAGCTGCTCGCCAAGATCGAAGAACTGAACACCAACCCCAACGTCCACGGCATTCTGTTGCAGCACCCGGTACCGGCACAGATCGACGAGCGCGCCTGCTTCGACGCTATCAGCCTGGATAAGGATGTTGATGGCGTAACTTGTCTGGGCTTTGGTCGTATGGCCATGGGTGAAGAAGCCTATGGCTGTGCAACTCCAAAAGGCATTATGCGCTTGCTGGAAGCCTACAATATTGAACTGGAAGGCAAGCATGCCGTGGTTGTAGGTCGCAGCCCCATCTTAGGCAAGCCAATGGCGGCCATGCTGCTAAACGCCAACGCTACCGTCACCATCTGTCATTCGCGAACCAAAGATCTGGCCGATCATATCCGCCGCGCAGATATCGTAGTGGGCGCCGTAGGCAAGCCGGAATTTATCAAGGCGGAGTGGATTAAGGACGGCGCAGTGGTTGTCGATGCCGGCTACCATCCAGGCGGTGTGGGCGATATCGAGCTTGGCCCGTTGATTGATCGCGCTGCCGCCTACACCCCGGTGCCCGGCGGTGTTGGCCCTATGACCATCAATACCCTTATCTACCAATCTGTCGATTCCGGTGAACGTAAGATTGGCTAGTTTTATACGATTGGATAAGGCGGTCAGCCAGGTGACTGACCTCTCCCGCTCCGACGTCAAGCGCGCCGCCAAAGCGGAGCGCATCAGTGTGAATGGCGAGATAGTCACCGACCCAGCCGCCAAGGTACAGGCCGGCGATGCACTGTACCTGGATGGCGAGCCCCTGCACGAGCCGGGGCCACGCTACATTATGTTGAACAAACCTCTGGGCTATGTGAGCGCAACCAAAGATGGCGAACACCCTACGGTACTGGACCTGATTGACGAGCCCAACAAATCCAAACTGCATATTGCCGGGCGCCTGGATATCGATACCACCGGGCTGGTCCTGCTCACCGACGATGGCCAGTGGTCCCATAAAGTGACCTCACCAAACCATCATTGTGATAAAACCTACTACGCCATGCTGGCAGAGAGAATTGAGGAGGATGCGGTGGCAAAGTTTGCCAAGGGCATCTGGCTCAACAACGAAAAGAAGAGAACCAAACCGGCCAAGCTTGAGATTCTCTATGCCAACGAGGTCCGCCTCACCATTGGTGAGGGCCGCTATCATCAGGTAAAACGTATGTTCGCCGCTTTGGGTAACCGGGTACTAGAGCTACACCGGGAGAGAATCGGCGACATCTCCCTCGATGAAGAACTCCAAGAAGGCGAATATCGCCTCCTAACCCCTGAAGAAATCGCCTCGGTACAATAAACAATATGTCTGCCCTTCTCCTACAGGAACTCCTCCAGGCACCCAGAGAAACCCTGTGGATCGCCGATGAAAACAGTAAATCCCTGCTGCAGCCGGGATTTCACTTTGATGGTGACCTGCTCAGTAATCGCTGGGATATTGCTGAGCAGGCAGAGGGCAAAGTGGCCCGCAGCTTCTTTAACGACTTCCACTTTGGGGAACCGGACCGCAACTATCGCCGCATCGTTTATTCGGTCTCCAAAGAAAAGGCGGTAGTTCATCACATCATCAACCAGGCTCCACACTTTCTCGGCGAAGGCGGCGAGCTGGTATTGCTTGGGGGAAAACAGAGCGGCATCAAAAGCTATGCGGCTAAAGTAGCTGAGCGCCTTGGCACTGCTAAACAACTGCAAAAACACGGCAATGACTATTCCAGTACTAACCGAGTGGATCACCCAAGTGCAGAGGAGCTAGTTGGCGAACTGGATTACCCGCAACTACGCAGTCTGCCGGAGCTCAACGGCCTGTACAGCAAACCTGGCCTGTTCGGCTGGAACAAGATCGACAAAGGTAGCGCGCTGCTGGCCCAACAATTCACCACCGAACTGCCGAAACCTGGCGCCCGCGTCGTGGACCTGGGGTGCGGCTACGGCTATCTCAGTGCCCAGCTGGCCCCCTTAGGCGAATTCCACTTTACCGGCACCGATAACAATGCCGCTGCTCTACTGGCCTGCGAAAAGAATTTCCGCGAGCTGGGTATAAAGGGCGTGGTATTGCCTTCAGATGCCGGTTCTGAGTTGGAAGGCGGAATCGCAGATTTGGTGCTCTGTAATCCGCCCTTTCACCAAGGGTTCCAGGTTGAAGGCGACCTCACTGACCGTTTCCTACAGCACAGCGCGCGGATACTTAAAATTACCGGCTCAGCACTTTTTGTGGTGAATGAGTTTATTCCTTTGGCAAAGAAGGGACCGCACTACTTCTCTGATGTGCGGCTAATCACCAAAGAGAAAGGGTTCTGCGTGTACCGCCTCCGCCCTTAGAGCGCAGGCGATACGGATAACAGGAAAAGCAGTCGCCAGGGCAGGATTGCGATCCTAATAATCGCGTAAATTGAAGAGGTTCATCGAAAGCGTGTGTTCCTCGAGCTCCTCAAGCTGGCGCAAACGTTCGAAAGCTTCCCGTGCCGAGGGCGTTTCTGCACCCTGCGCCAAGTCACGATATTGATCCGCCAGGTAAATCTCGATATCCATAGCCAATTTGGCAATGTCGTCGAGGTTTTCAATATCGATACTTCGCAGTCGCTGCAGGAATTCTTTCTCGCGCCCTTCGGGAGCAAATTGCACCCAAGTATGCAGAGCACCTGGGGGAAGATCTGCATGGAAGTTCTCCAGCGAGTGCTTCATGGAGTCTTCCCGTCGTCGAAGCTGATCCAAAAGTAGCTCGACCCGTTTATTGGTGGCGAGCTGCTCATACTCTTCATATTGCAGCGCCAGCTTGGCATGAAAGTCCCTTCCTTCCTGGATCACTTCCTCAACAGTTTTGTACCGCATCGACCGGTCCCAAAAAAACTACGTCGCTGACTTAAGTATAGGCAGCCGGTGTCAAAGGGCGCCAATCAATATCAGTATTGAGGTGACAGCGTTTTAGGTGACTGGTAAGTATTCCCATATTTGTCACCCTAGTGCCGGAATTGAGTCCTAAGGCGGGCAAAAATTAGTTGTCAACGCAGCCGGCTCATCTTGAAATTGAGGCGTCGGTTGGGGTTGGTTGGATTAATCTTATCTGGTGCGCGGCACTGCAGATCCGCCAAAGGCAAAGCTTTGCGACTGACTGCCAAAATATGATTCTCATACTGAGGCATATACGCCATCCAGGCACCTTTTAATCTCTGGCGCATAGACTGCTGGCGCCAAGCACTGCCCTGCAATTCGTGTTTGTCACCAAAGTTACTCACCAGCACGCCATCCCGGTGTAACAGGCGCATCAGGCTGGAGCACCATTGTCTATTTGCGAGCACCGCGCGCTGCGCCACTCCCTGAGTGTGGCCAAATAAGTCATCGATAACCAGATCAAATGGTTCATTGGAAGGATCATTTAGGTGATCCGCCACATACTCAGTGGCGTCGGCACACACCAGATCGACATTACTCACACGGAAGAAACGCCGGGCAATCTCTAAATGCACAGGGTCCAGATCAACCCCAATAATACGCTTTGCCGAGGTATAAGCCTGCAGTAAGCGAATCAGGGCGCCACCTCCTACACCAAGCAGCAGCACCGAGTTCAAGCGCTTTTCATCAATGAAAAATGCCGGCAGCAGAAGCAGCTCCCAAAGGGAGCCCTTGAGAGGGTCTCGGGGATTCCACTGGGAGTGAAAAACCCCATTACTGTAAAGGCGCACACTGGCACCATGGTTACGCACCTGATAACAGGTACCCCCTACCTGCTTCTGCCACAGTAATGCCATCAGCTTGGCAAATCGGAGGATTTCAGCAGCACCTGTGCAAAGGACTGCAAACCTGTCAGGTCTTCTCGCGTAAAGCGGGCAACGGTGGGACTATCAATATCCAACACACCGAGACAATGGCCATTATTATCGTAAAGCGGAATGACCACTTCAGAGGCAGAAACCGCATCGCAAGCGATATGCCCGGGAAACTGGTGCACATCTTCAACCAATTGGGATTCGCCAGTGGAAACTGCAGTGCCGCAGACACCGGCACCTACCGGGATGCGAGTACATGCCGGTTTGCCCTGGAAGGGCCCCAAGCGCAGCTCTTCGCCATGCAGAAAGTAGAAGCCCGCCCAGTTGATATCTTCCAGCTCCATAAAAAGCAGTGCACTGGCATTGGCAGTATTGGCCAGCCAGTCTCTTTCAGCTGACAGCAGGCCTTCCAGCTGTCCACTCAGAGATGCATAAAATTTATCTAACGACATTGGCCGTATCGCCTCTCACAAACCGTGGCTACATATTGAGTCTGCTACAAACAGCAAACCCGCGAAATACCTAGCGCTATGCGCGCCAAGACGCAGGTATTTTGCGGGCTTTCAATCTGGAATCAATAGCTGAGAACAAATTACTGGTAAGGGTCCAGTACCTCCTGCCCCCCAGATTCCTCCTGATATTGGTCTGCATCTATGGTCGGGCGGGACCACTCGCTGTCCTGCTCTGCATTACCATTATTAGATTGGATGGCGGGTGGTGCTGTAGTGACATCGGAGGTAACCAAGCCGCTGGACTTTCTTTCATATCGTTTTTCCACCACAGGCTTAGGCGGCGTGGAAGGTGTGCTCTCTCGGCGGATACGACTGGCCATAGTTCTCAGATTCGGGCGGCGACGCTCGGCAAGCTTCACTGCCTCCAGCTCGCTGTTAAGTCGATTGACCTCCGCTTGCAAGTCGCCCATCTGCGCCTGTAGCTCAGTAATCTGGGTCAGGACGCCTTTTACTTTACGACTTTCCTTCTCGTACAAAACAGCGGCGCCGCCAAAGGCCAAAACGAAAATGACCAAAATGGAAAACTGACGCATAAAATCTCCAGAAACATCCCTTCTTATTTTTGAAGGGCATTTTTACAGCAAATTTTCTGTATCTTCCGAGATATTGCGCATAAAAAACAAGTTCAAAAGCCTGCCAAAGCCTTGATAGTCACCATTCCATAAAAACGAACAATTAAAATTTATCGGATAGCGACATATTCACACCAATGTCCCGGCCAGCTCCCCAATCTCAACCGCCTCCTGATCCACATAGCGATTGCTGCCCGAAATTGCTGGCAGCAGAGTGCTATCTGCGTATTGGCAACCAATCGCTTGCACCAGCTTTTGCCCCACCTTTTCCGCCTGCTCCGGAGCATGGGCTTTTCCCGTGCGCAAAAAATGCAGTAACAGATCGTAGCCCGGGCGCCAGCACTGCAAGTCGGGAAAGCTCTTTCTCAGCGCTGCGGCAATCCGCAATCCTTCATAGTCCAGATCCCCCCAGAAAAATGTTGGAACCGTTCGGGACTCCCCATCGTGCCACCAGCTAAGGAATTGCTGCCGGATATTTTCACTAACCACATTAATAGTGCTGAAGCGCACCCTCGCCCCATTGCGAATCCGTTCTGCGCCGCCCTGGTAGCCCTCGCTATAAACCAGCGCAGCACGACTGGGTTGCAGCTCCGCCAGGCTAATAAAAGTGTCCTGGTTTTCGATAAAAATGACCTGTTCAAATTGTCTGGGCAGGTAGGCGTGGAGTAAAAGCTGGCGCTCCTGGATTTTACGGCTCAGGTCAGGATAGAGGTTACGTACCAAAGATTGACGGCTGGGTAATTCCAGGTATTTGGAATCCCCTTTAAAACAGCGTGCGGCCAATTGTCGCCAGGAAATTTTATCGGCAAAGATCAGCTCTTTGCCGACGGACACCCAGCAAGCAATAATTTCTTCGACGGAATCAAACCCCGGTTGGAGTTCCAAGCCTTCGAGGGGAAAAGCGGCGGGATTTTCAAAGCGGTCGGCATAGGGTTCCAGCAGGCTGGTCCAGGCGGATTGGCGAACAGTGGGGGATGGGCGATTGAGCCACAGGCGCAGCTGTTCCTCGCTGGCATCCCGAAAAATCAATTGGGCCCCCTGCCACTCGGTAATGCCCGGCCGCCTTTTCGGATTCGGTTTCACCGTAAAACACTGGTATTCCCGCGCAAAGTGCTGCAATTCACTCCACAGCTCCTGCTCGTCTTGGTCGGGGTCCCTGAGGGGCTCCAACACTTCCAGCCAGCGCTTACTGCCAGCGCGCAAATCCAGCCTGAAACTAATGCGGGCTTCCTTGCCGCGTTCCAGCTGGCTGTCCCGCCGATCCAGAATAAAATTCAGGATGCCGATTAACAGCGGGTTTTCCTCTACCCAATAGGGCAATGTCTTTTCCATCGGTTGCCTCCCTGCCAATGGAGGGGTTTCCCCCGAAAATACCTATCCCTCTACTTCTACCAGGTCCATAAAATCCAGCGACGCCTGCTGGCGAATCGTGCGGCGGTGATTGGCCCAGAGTTCGGCGATACGCTCCTGGTTACACACCTTGCGATCGACATACACCCGCGTGTTCAGCTGGCCGATGGGCTTGGCACTGGGGCACTTGCTGAATACAAACTGATTCGAGATCAGGTCCATAAAAGGCCCCGATTTACTGCTGGGCATAATGAACAGCAGCTGTAGCCCCAGGGTTTCAGTCAGGTAACGGATCACTTCCTTGGAGCGGGACTCATCCATTTTGGAGAAGGCCTCATCCACCAGCACCATTTGCAAATGGCTGCCGCTTTCACCAAAGCGGAAGGCCGAAGTGACCGCTGCGGAGCGGATAATATAAGCCGGCGTTTCCAGCTGACCGCCGGAACCGGTGCCGTACTGACTGAGCGCAATCGGCTCCTTGCCCTCCGGTTCCTTATAGATTTCATAGCTGCGGTAGTTGCGATAGTCGCTGATTCGATCCAGCTCGCGCCGCGCTACCTGCTCGTCTTCACTCAGCAGCATACTCAACAGGCGATCCCGCACCTTGCGGTGCTTGGGCGCCAAGTCTGTGTCGAACAGGCTCTGCTCTTCGCCCAAGTTCGGCAGTTCGATTACCGCCTTAAAGAAACTCCAATATTCCTTGAATTCCGCCACCCACTGGTAGTCGAAACGGAAGCGCTCACGGTCGGCGCCAAAGCGGTGGTGTTCCAGCTCTTTGTTCAGATCATCCAACACGCGCTTACCATCGTTAATGGACTGGTAAATAGCGTGGCACAAGTGGGTTACAAAAGTGGTGTTAAAGGATTTTTTCAATCCCAGCAGTTGATCGTGTCGCTCCACCAGCAGGTTGTTCTTCAGGCGGTTGCGCAGGGTCTCTACCTGATCGCCGAGACCGCTGATCAACTTGAACAAACCATCTTTGTGGCCGCCACTCAAGTCAGGCTCAAACACCAGCGTATCGACGCTGGCACAGGTGGCGTTGTACTCCATCACCGCGCGATCGAGCTGGCGGCTGTATTTCTCCAGCTGTCCCTGCCAACTTTCGATATCCGCTGAGAAGTCGAAGCTGTCGGCGGCGCGCTCTACCTGCTCGTCGGCAGTAACCAGCACTTGCTCGGCATCGAAGGTGGGGTCGATGGCGGTAATACGCCTTACCATTTCCTCGCTGTCACTGGCGGCATCGTCCAGGGATTCCAGCTCGCCAGACAGCGCGTATAAGAGTTTTTCGTTGCTTCTTAGCTTGGTCTCCAGAGAGCCATGCTTGCGCTGGAGGTCCGACAGCTGCTTTTGCTGGTCTTTGAGCTGGGCCTTGAGTTCATCGACCTGCTGCTCGAACTGCTCGAAGTCCTTCAGGTCCAGGTTTTCCAGGGCCCGCTCGGCGCTGCGCCATTCCCGCTGGGCCGCCAGGGCGGAATCCACAATGGACAACAGCTTGATATTCGCCAGTCCGCGCACCGCGTTGGTGACTCGGCGGTAGAGCTGGTGGCGCTCGTTGACGTGGGCGGCCTCTTTCAGCAACTGCTCCATAGCGCGCTGCTGCGCCGCCAGTGCGCGGGCGCGGGCGCCCTGGCCGAAGACCAACTCGGCATCGTCCATATCGCAGCGCCACATGCTGTAGTTGCCACTGGCCATACCGTCGGCAGTCAGGCCCCGACGGGTGCCGCGCAGCTCGTGTTCATCCTCCACCTGTATCACAGCACCGTAGGAGGCGCGCAAATAGTGCTCGGCAGTTTTATGGGTGAACTCCATCAGTTCGATAATGGAGCCCGACGGCGTATCCAGGCGCTCCGCATCGCGACGGGCTTTATCCCCCTGGATCACGCGGGCGCGGTTGTTGCGACCGGGCAGGCTGCGCACGATACGAATCGCGCGGGCCTCGTGTTCCGGCTCCACAATAATCGAGAAGCGCGCGCCGCCCAGATAGCCTTCAATCGCCATCTGCCAGCGCTCATCCAGCACTTCCACATAATCACACAGGACGCGGGGCTCCGCCTCAAGGCACTGCTCGCGAATTGCGGCCAGGGCCGCTTCCACCGATTGGGGGTAGCGCACGCGGTTGGCCTGGAGATGCTGAATGCGGCTCTCCTGGGTGCGCAGCTGCTTTTGCAGCTGCTGCACTTTTTGCTCCCAGCGGGAGGCCTGCTGGGCAATCTGCTCTTTGGGGGAAACCTCATCACTGGCGCCGGCTTTGCCACTGCTATCCAGCAGGTCGAAGAGGCGGTTCTGTAGAGCTTCGCTGCTGGCAGCGCGCTCCCGCAGTGGCTCCAATGCAGCCAGGTCAATCCAGTCCTTACCCAACAACTTGTGCAGATCCGGCAGGTCTTCCTCGCGGGCTACCTGCTTGATCGCCTGCACCAGTGCTTTATCGGAGAAGGCGGGAATTTCCAGCTCGGCGGAAGTGGAGTTGAGCAGGTTTAATAATTCTTCGGCGGCCTCGCGGTTCTCGCGCCAGCGGGCCTCTTCGGCAGACATCGGAGTGTGCTGCTGGGACAGAAGGCTCAGGGCATTGTTAATACGCTGTTCCAGTTCGTCCTTATTGCGCAGCGCATCGATACCCAGGCGCTGGGCTTGAAGCTCTACCAGCTGGCCATTGAGCTGCTCGACGCGCTCGGAGGCGACGCGCACTTCGCGCTCATTGTTGTCCAGATCGCTGCGCAGTTTTTTCTGGTCGTTCTTGCCGCTCAGATAGCTCTTTTGTACCCGCTGCTGGCGGTGGCGCGCGCACAAATATTCCTGCACCCGCAACTGCAACCACTGCTCCCGGTAGAGCTCTACCGACTGGGCGATGGCCTCCAGGGAACTGACCCGCTCCACAATCTGACGGGCTTCCTGTTCCATGCTGTGGATGGTTTTCATCAGTTCGGAAACGGAGCGGATGGCATCACCCAGATCGCGTTTTTCCAACACTTCCTGGGCGACAAAATCGTTGATGCTTTTAACCGGCTTATAGGCCATAAAATTGGCAAAGGTGCGCGCGGCGTGCATGGCCTCGCGATCGGAGACCGCATCGCGGCGTCCACGCAGGGCACCGTAAAGGCGGCGCAGGTAGGCCTTTTTCTTGTCGTACTGCTCTACTTTTTCGAACTGCTTGCTCAGGACCTGGTTGAATTTATCCAGCGGCAGCAAATGTTTGCCATCGGTGTAATCCCGGACAAAATCCCCCATCACCAACTGTTCGCCGGGGAATACGAAAAAGCGCAAATCACTCTGGCGGGCCTGGGCGGGTTTGCTGCTGTTATCCAGGTGTGCGCGAATACCCATCACTGCGGTAAAGGGCTCAGCGTCGTCTTCACCGCTGGTGGGATGAAAAATACCGGCAATGTAACAGTCGGTGGGCTCGACACGGGCATAACTGCCGTCGTCACAACCCAGTACATAGGAAGCTAGCGTCCGCACCTGCTTGCCACCGCGCCCGCGCTGGGTGGTTTCATCCTGTCCCGGGTTAAAGGTAAACAGGGTGTCGTGGGCGGCGGTCATCAATGTCTGGATAGCATCGGCCGCCGTGGTTTTACCGGAACCGTTGCCACCGGAAAACAGGTTGATCGGGCCGAAATCATATTCCAACTGCGGGATATTGCCCCAGTTAATCAGGATCAGTTTTTTTAGGAACATAGTCTTTTCAAAAAAACGGTCTTTTCAAAAGCAGGGTCTTTTTGCAGGCGGGAAGCCGACACCCCTCTCCGAGGCTCCCGGGCGCGATTTACGCAAACCCGGGCGGTCGAATGTTTTCGATTTTTTATAGCCGCTAGTGCGGCCTCTATTTTCAACTAGGAAGCGGCTTCACTCTCAAACAGGCTGTTATCTTCGACTTCTGGAGTGATGCGTTCGAGCGCTTGCTCTTCTTCTGCTTCTTCAGCCTCATCAATTTCATCAGCTTGAGTGGTCCCGCTCTCCACTGCGGGCGGGACTTCGCTGTCGATCAGCTGGTGCAATACCGACTCGCTGACAAAGTGAGCGATGGTCGGGCGTACGCGCAACCAAACCTCCGCACTGGTCTCCACTTCTTCACTGCTGAACTGCACCAAACGCAGCTGGCGCAACTTCTTCAGCAGGTTTTTACGCTCGGCGTGCTTATCCGGCAGGGACATTTTCAGCAGGTTGCGCATGCCCAGTTCCAGGGCTTCCATCGATAGCGCGGCACAGCCGCTCTCATCCACCTGCCCTTCCCGCAGCGCTTTATCGTATTCCACCCGCAGGGCGAGTATCGCGGCCACTTCCTGTTGGCTGAGGCGGGCGCGGAAGCCGCCATGGTGCGGCTCTTCCTGATCCGGCAGACCCGGCACTTCGGCGCCGGGCGGATACACGCGGATAAACTGGAAACGGCTGTCGTGCTGCAAACGCAATCCCAGCGGGGCCAACCACTCGCGCACCAGCTGCTCGCAGCGCTGGAAGCGATCGTAAAGGGTGGTCTCAATTACGCTTTCATCCCGGCAGATAACGCCGTAATCCAACAGGCGCACCAGCAGCTCGGAAAATTCGCTGCGGTTCAGGCGACACTGCGCCAGGGCCTCTTCCAAAGCCTGTTCAATCACTGTTTTTCAGCTCCAGGATATATTCGTCAAATTCGGTGAAATAGTCATTGCTGGCAATTTCACCGGTAAATTTCACCTGCAAGTCGGCGGCGCCGCTCTGGTTCACCGCCGCCGCTTCGATCACATGGCTCATAGCGAGCAGATCACGCGCATCGCGCAATGGCAGGTTGCGGCTATTGATCTGGCGGCCGGTGCCGAGGGCATCACTCAGATAATCGCGCAGGTTACTGTTGTTGAAATTAAACGCTTGGTCGAGCAGTTGTTGCAGCTCGATCTCGCGACGGTTTTCTTCACCGATGGGGGTTTCATCTTCGACCCGGGTATTCACCGGCTGGCGGCGATTGCGCTGCCACAGCTGGGTTTGTTTGGGGTCAAACAGGCGCAGCTGGAAGCCACCTAACTGTTCGCCCAGCTGCTCGAGAATTTGTGTTTTTTGCTGGCTTTCACCGAGGCGCTGGCACAGGTCGGCAAATTCACCTTCGGCCTGGCTGTGCAGGTAGCTGAGCTGGCGGATAATAATATCCGCACGCTTGGTAAAGCCCTGTAGTGCGCGGCGCAAAGCGGGCAACTTCACCTCGCAGGCGCGGCGCATGCGGTCCTCGATGGTATCGAGCATCAGCCACAACAGGGATTGGCCCGGTTGCATCAACTCCGGCAGCAGCTGGCGCAGGCGCTTCTCCCACTCCGCTTTCTGCACATCCTCCTTGCGGCGAATGCAGTCAATCACCCGGTTGATGGAGTCGCGATGTTTTTCCACGCTGTCCGCAGACAGTCGGATAGCCAGGTCCGGCTGGAAGCGGCTCTCCATAAAGGAGAAAAACTCATCGGTGGCCTGTTGCACCAGCAATTGGGCCTCCACCTCCCGCACCATTTCCCGCTTGCGCTCTTCCAGCTCGGCGATCATATCGGTGAAATCCGCCACGATACGTTCGGAGTATTCCCAGGCATCGATCAAGTCGTGGATTTCACCTCGGCTGGCAAAGGCTTCCAGGGCATTTAAGGTATTGCGGGTATTGCGGTGGCGGGTGCGCACGCGGGTGCCGTTCACTTCAACCAGCGGCTGAGTAAAAAGGCGGCCCCGGCGGCTAAACGGATAGGTGGCGGTGAGCGTGGCGCTGTCCACCTGCTTCTCCAACCAACCGAACTCCACCAGGCTGTTCAGTACCCAGACGGCCTGATCGCGCAGGTTGCGGAAGCGGCCCTCGGGGTCCTGCACTCCATCTTCACTATCGAGTTGGGGCGCGCGGGTCAGGGCCTCGGCAAAAATTTCCAGGATCTGCTCGCGCAGCAAAGACTCACCGTAGTCAGCCTTGGCGGTGTACAGACGCTCATACAAAAGACGCAAGCACTCAACCACCTGCTCGCGGTACTTACCGGTCAGCGGGCGGAAGAAGTGCTGGTAGGAATCGACGAAGAACAACGACTATAGGCCCGCTTATTCCTCTTCCGGCTTTTGGTTGAAGACACAGTACTTGGTGTAGTCGCCCGCATCATTCATGGTCCACTGTCCCTTAGGCACACTGTCCATTTTTTTACACCAAGCATCGGAGCCACGCTTGGGTTCACAAGCTGTCAGGGTTACCACTGCAACAATAGAGATGATCAAGACAAATACTTTTTTCATAGTTTGCTTCTACAAATGAAATTCGGATGTTACCCAAACCCCAATTACCTATTTGAAATGAGGGCGGGAAAGAGCTTGAGTGTTCCTATTGATTAAGAGGCACCTTACTCTCGGCGCCACTTGGTACCTTCTCGACTATCCTCTAGTACTACACCCTTAGATTTTAACTCCTCCCGAATCTCATCGGCACGGGCAAAGTCTCGATTTTTCTTACTCTGTACACGCTCTTCAATCAGCGCTTCAATTTCCTCAGCAGAAACAGACTCCTCTCCACCACGGGCCTGCTTGAACCAGGCTTCCGGGTCCTGCTGCAAAATACCGAGCATTTCACCGGCAGCCAGCAGTAAACCTTTTAAGCGCGCTTTGTCAGCATCTTCAGCCTTGTTCAGGTCACGGGCGATCTGATGCAGTTCACTGATGGCGATGGGCGTATTCAGATCATCTTCCAGCGCCTTGATAAAGGCGCTGCCACCCAAATCTGCAGTTCCAGCCTCAACGGCTTCGGTTTCACGCAGGGCACCGTAGAGGGTGTCCAAGGTTCGCCAAGCTTGATCGAGTAAGTCAGCACTGAAGTTCAGTTCAGAGCGATAATGAGCGGACAGCAACGCAAAACGCAGAACTTCACCGGGGTACAATTCAAGCAAATCTTTAACCATGCGGAAGTTGCCCAAAGACTTGGACATTTTCTCGCCGTCGATATTGACGTAGCCGTTGTGCATCCAGTAGCGCACAAAGTCGACACCATTGGCGCAGCAGCTTTGGGCGCGCTCGTTTTCATGGTGAGGGAAAGTCAGGTCGCGACCACCGCCATGGATATCGATGGTATCACCCAGATGCTTCTTGATCATGGCCGAGCACTCCAGGTGCCAACCCGGACGACCACGCCCCCAGGGGCTGTCCCAACCGGGCTCTTCATCTGAGGAAGGCTTCCACAGTACGAAGTCACCGGCGTATTTTTTGTAAGGTGCCACTTCCACACGCGCACCGGCGAGCATATCGTCAAGGGAGCGCTTGGAAAGCTGGCCGTATTCCTGCATGGACTCCACTGCGAACAGCACATGCCCCTCTGCAGCGTAGGCATGGCCTTTCTCCAGCAGGCTTTCGATCATCGCGATCATTTCCGGCAAGTGCTGGGTGGCGTAGGGTACAATATCCGGCTCCAGGTTATTGAGCGCGGCCATATCCTCGTAGTAAGCCTGGGCATAGCGCGCCGACAGCACGCCGATTTCCTCGCCATTATCCCGCGCGGTTTTCATGATTTTGTCGTCAATATCGGTGATATTGCGCGCGTAAATCACATCGCTGAAGTTTCTTTTCAGCACCCGGTACAGGGTGTCGAACACCACCACAGGGCGGGCATTGCCAATATGCACACGGTTGTACACGGTGGGGCCACACACATACATGCGCACCTGATCTTCCACCAATGGTACGAAGGGTTCTTTCTTCCCGGAAAACGTGTTGTAGACCTGTAGAGACATCTTTTCTCTCGAATTCTTTTTGCTGCCTGGGGCGGGCCGCTCACTGACCCACCCAACGAAACTGCCGTTTAGACAGTTACGGGTTTTGCTACTACTTGCTTTGTTCTTTCGCCCAGCTGTCGCGCAGGCCAATGGTACGGTTAAATACCGGTGCTTCCGCACTGCCATATTTGCTGTCGCGACAGAAATAGCCGTTGCGCTCGAACTGGTAGCCCTGCTCCGGCTCCGCCTTGGCCAGGCCGATCTCTGCCTTACAGCCTTTTAGGATTTGCAGGTTGTCCGGGTTTACGCAGTCGAGGAAATTCTTACCGCCGGCATCCGGCGATGCATCATTGAACAGGCGATCGTAGAGACGCACTTCGCAACCGACATTGTTATCGGCAGATACCCAGTGAATAACGCCCTTTGGCTTAACACCGTCGGCCGGGTCTTTACCCAAGGTATCGAGATCAACTGAGCAGATCACCTCAACAATTTCACCGGCATCATTCTTCACGACTTCTTCGGCAAAGATCACATAGGCGTTACGCAAACGTACCTTTTTGCCCAACACCAGGCGCTTGTACTTCTTGTTGGCCTCTTCGCGGAAGTCGTCTTTCTCGATATAGAGGGTGCGCCCAAACGGAAGCTCACGAGCCGGCAGGTCATCGCGTACCGGGTGGCCGGGTGCTGACAGCATCTCTTCCTGGCCTTCTGGGTAATTCTTCAGAGTGATCTTCAGTGGTTCCATCACACACATAGCGCGGGGGGCATTTTTGTCCAGGTCGTCGCGAATGCTGTATTCCAACATGCTCACATCTACGACGGAATCAGAGCGGGTTACGCCGATCATCTCGCAGAAATTACGGATTGAAGCTGGCGTAAAGCCGCGACGGCGCATACCGGAAAGTGTCGGCATACGGGGATCATCCCAGCCGTCTACATGCCCTTCGTCTACCAGCTGCTTGAGTTTGCGCTTGGATACCACCGTGTAGTTGAGGTGCAGGCGTGCAAATTCATACTGGCGCGGGCGTGAAGGCACCGGCAGATTCTCGATCAACCAGTCGTATAGCGGCTTGTGATCTTCAAACTCCAGGGTACAGATAGAGTGACTGATGCCCTCAATCGCATCACATTGGCCGTGGGCAAAATCGTAGCTGGGATAAATGCACCACTTGTCACCGGTCTGGTGGTGGGCCATTTTCTTTATACGATAAATGATCGGGTCGCGCAGATTAATATTGGGCGCTGCCATATCGATCTTGGCGCGCAGGCTGCACTGGCCCTCTTCCATTTCACCATTGCGCATCTTTTCAAACAGCGCCAAATTATCTTCCACAGAGCGATCGCGGTAGGGACTATTTTTACCCGGCTCCTTGAGCGTGCCACGGTAGTGGCGAGCCTCTTCAGCAGACAAGTCACAGACATAGGCCTTGCCTTCTTTAATCAGGTGCAGGGCCCATTCATATAATTGGTCAAAATTATCCGAAGAGTATTTAGCTTTACCGTTCCATTCGAAGCCCAGCCAGGAAACATCGCGCTTGATTGCGTCGACAAACTCTTCCTCTTCCTTGGCAGGGTTAGTGTCGTCAAAGCGTAGATTACAGGTACCGCCAAACTCCTGTGCCAGACCAAAATTCAAACAAATAGATTTGGCGTGGCCAATGTGCAGATAGCCGTTCGGCTCAGGTGGAAAGCGGGTTGCCACTTGAGTCACCCGACCCTCGGCCAGGTCTTCGCGGATAAGGTTCTGTAAAAAGTGAGCGGGCTTGCTCTCGGATGTCATAGGTTTCTCGTTACAGCTGTGCGAATGTAAACGGCCGATTATAGCCTAGTTGGGCCACAGAATATCGAATTTGAAAAGGCTGCTACCAATCAATTGGTTGGCGGCGTTCACTTTTTAGGCAATCGGCACCGATCTGCTATCGCAGCATTTTACAGCTACGGACTACAAGGTATCATGCCGCCCCAAATCAACCCTTATAGGACACTTTATGATCACCCTGCACACTACCCACGGAGATATCTCTATCGAACTGGATTTCGACAAGGCCCCAAAGACTGCTGCCAACTTCCTGCAGTACTGTCGTGATGACTTTTATACTGGGACCATTTTCCACCGGGTGATCGACAACTTCATGATCCAAGGCGGCGGTATGACCCCCGAAATGGAGCAGAAGGAAACCCGCGAGTCCATCGAGAACGAAGCCGACAACGGCTTAAAAAATGATACTGGCACCCTGGCCATGGCACGCACTATGGATCCACATTCCGCCAGTTCACAGTTCTTTATTAATGTTAAAGACAATGATTTCCTGAATTTCCGCAGCAAAGATGCACAGGGCTGGGGCTACTGCGTTTTCGGCAAGGTGACCGATGGTATGGACGTTGTAAACAAGATCAAGAGCGTGAAAACCGGCAGCAAAGGCTTCCATCAGGATGTACCCATGGAAACCATTGAGATCACTGGTGTCAGCATTTCTGACGACTACGCCGGCAAGTAATTTCTCGGGTCCATTCAGACTCTAAGGCGGGGACATTGTCTACTTATTTAATTTCTGATTTGCACCTCGACGAGGGACGCCCAGATATTACCAGGGCTTTCTTTGATTTCCTGCGCGGTCCAGCCGCCGGTGCCGAAGCACTGTATATTCTCGGCGACTTCTTCGAGGCCTGGATTGGCGATGACGACGATGCCCCGCTGATTGATGAGGTTGTCCGGGAACTCAGCCACTACACTGATACCGGTGTAGAATTGTACTTGATGCACGGCAACCGCGATTTCCTGCTAGGTACTGATTTCGCCCAGCGTGTTGGTGCAGTGCTTTTACAAGACCCTACCGCTCTCTCCCTTGCCGGCCACCGGGCTCTACTGATGCATGGCGATAGCCTGTGCACTTTAGACGAGGAATATATGGCGTTTCGCCGCCAGGCCCGCGACAGTAACTGGCAGCAGGCGCTGCTGGCCAAGCCTCTTGAAGAGCGTCGTGCTATTGCCGCACAGATCCGCGCCGCCTCCAAGGCGATGAACAGCCGCAAAGCGGAAGACATCATGGACGTAACTCCTGAGGAGGTGGAAAGGGTAATGCGCGAGCACAATGTGGACACCCTGATCCACGGCCATACTCACAGGCCCGGGCGCCACAGCCTTGACGTTGACGGAACTCCGGCAGAGCGCATCGTACTTGGGGACTGGGACCGCAATGGCTGGTGCTTGAAAGCGGGCAAGGACTCGCTGGAGTTGATCCACTGGCCTATAGGCTGATCAGCACTGCTTGAGGCTATGCTCTTCCCGCACGGCCTCAACCAGCTCCCGCAGGCTCTCCCACAAGCGCTTCTCTCCCCCGAAGCGAAATCCCTTGCATCTTAAATAGGCACAATCCAACACTGCCGGCTCCATCCCCTGTGCTGCTGATGGCAGTGGCCCACGCGCGCCCGAAATCGACTGGATAATTTCCGCCACTTCGCGATTGCTTATTATTCGGTCGCTGCAGTTTATCGCATGGCCGCGAGCATCTTTCGCCTCCAGTAATAATTCCACTGCCCTGGCTACGTCTGTGCCGTGCACCTCGGTGGCATTCCTTCCCTGGGAATAGCGCTTCTCTCTGATAATCGCACAAGCAATGTCATACCACTTACTGCGCACTAACGGATTTACCACACCGTAAACACCAGTCAGGCGCAAGGACACCGCGTGCCAATTTCTTTGCCCGGCCCAAGCAGATACCATAGCCTCTACAGCAGACTTATATGCCCCATAGAAAGTTTCCGGCTGGGTTGCACCATCCTCGCATAGGTCGCCACGTAACTGTCCTGTGGCATAGACTGCACGACTGGAAAGAAATATGAATTTTTTTACCCCGGCATCGTGGGCCATCTGCATCAATGCCAGAGTGCGATTCAAATTCGACTCCAGGAAGCCGGTAAGGTTGCCCCCCTCCCCACCACGATATCGCCCCGGCAAATGCTCGAAAGCCCCATGGACCACCGCATCGAGCCCTTTGACAAACCCGGAAAGTACCTGATCGCTCGACATAGTACCGCAGGTCCATTCAAGCCTGCTGTCACCGCCGAAAATCTCAGATTTCCATAAGGAGCGTGACAATCCTCTCACCTGGCACTCTCTCCGCAGGAAATGCCTGACAATAAATTGCCCCACATATCCACTAGCGCCGGTGATACCAATTCTCACGAGATTCCTCCATTAGGCTGAAGCTGTTGCGCACGACTCAATTGATCCAATTGACCGCTGATATCCCGCCCCTCATAAACCGCCCACCACAAATCAATCAGTGGTTTGAGCTGCTTAGCTTTAGGGTGTGCTTGTTGCCAAGGCTTCTCGTACTGGTAGTGAATCACATGGATACTGCTCCACTGCCATAGTTGTGGCAGATTCAGGTACAAATACTGCAGGGCATTGTAGATGTAAGGCAGTCCATGCCATCTGGAAAAGAAAGTCTCAAGAAAGGTTTGATCTGTGCGCCGCCAAAAAACACCGGGGCGATCCAGCTCTGCCAACATTCTCTGATAGGTTGCCTCACTCGGTACGGCAGTGAATGAACCTGAGTTCATTCGGTGGAAGCCATCCAACCCCTCATAGAGGTTGGGGGCCGCGCAAAACTCCGGGAATGTCATCAGGTGGTCGATATTACGCAACAACAAAATATCTGCATCGAGAAAAAAAACTTTTTCGTACTCAGTCAACCCCCACAGTGCCAGCTTGCAGAAATTATTCAAGGGATTATGAAATTCGGGCTTTTTCCCTTTATTAAAAGGAGCGCGCCTATGTAAGGCCTCACGTCCATGCCGAAGGGTAAATTCATCAGAAAGTGAAGGAGGGCGCACCTCCCGTACAATACAGCCCGCCTGCTCAAGAGGGCGACTGTCACAACTGCCAGCAACCACCATGCATACCAGGGGATGAATACTGCCAACCCGATCCAGGGAGCGCTTCAAAGCAGTGGCGCCGATTACATAATCTGGACTGTTTACAAGGGTAACAAAGGCACATCGTGACATAGCAACAACTGTCAAAACTTGAGGCAGTACGACTATTACCAGTACAGCTTGGGCACAAGCCAATTAAAGTGGGGGCATCCTATCCCCATCTCCACAGATCACACGGGCATGCCAACGATCCACGAAGCTTTCCATTTGCTCTTGGGTGAAGCAATTAACATTGTAGATAAAACTGGAGCGCAACCGTCCGCCATAGGCAGCCATAGACAGGTATATGCCATAAGGTGTCAGGCGTGTCGGTAGAGGTATTGTACGTATTTTTAAGTCATCGCTGAGATATACCCAGTCTGAATTCTCACCGGTATAAACACCGGTAAAACCCTCCTGATGCTCTTCTGCCTGCAGGAAGGTAATCAGATAGGCACGGGAAGCATTCAGGCTATGACCCAAAGAACCATGGGGACCAATAGAGTCGGCGGCATATACTGTACGAACCGCACGCTTTATTTCCAGGGAAAGCCGACTCAGTTTTTCATTCCAGGATTCATCTCTACGCACTCTCAAGCATGCATAGCGACACATTGGACCGAACACCTCTCTGTGTTCTCTTTTGAGGCGCAGGGATAAGTTCGTATTCATCCAGAAATCAAAATGCAGGAATTCACAAAGTGTCTGCTGGTAAGCGGCACATAAATAAGTAAAAAGGCTGACATTTGCCGAATTCGCCTGCTCCTTAATTCGGACTAAGTCCTCCCCTTCAATCAAGTCACACACATCATCACAACTAAGCGAGACAATCTCCTGATGAGATGCCCGCTCAACGGCTTCTTGTTCCTCGCTAAGCATATTTAGCCAGTAGTAGCGCGCCTTCTGCCCCCGTTCGGAATCCAGATAGGCCTCCTCAAAATTGATGTAGTCGGCAAAATCCGTATCTTCCACTCTGGGATTAAACCCTTTTCCAGCAGCAAGGCTTAAGTAATTTTTCAGAGACTCTGCCCAAAGAAGCGACAAGCTAATTCCATCCGTAATGATATGGTGGCTTTTGGTCAGGAAAATATATTCGTCTTCACCTGTACGGAACAGACTAAGCCCCAGTAACTGGTCTGCATTGAGATCCATCGGAGAGCTGCTGAATTGGCGTAAAAAACTGGTTATATGTGTTTCGCTCATATGGCGAATGTCTAAATAATCCAGTTCTATGTTTTTAAAGCTGCGAGTGGGGGATGAATCATATCGACAGCGAAAGATAGGGTAGGAATTAGCAACTCCTGGAATTGCCTTCTCGAACAGCTCAATATCGACGTCCCCTTTCACATACATCGCACGTGTAATCAGGTCCGCTAATGATTTGCGATGGTTCAAATCGTAGATGCGCTGCTCAGTTATCGAAAGCGGCACACTGAATGAGGAACTCCAGCCAGCCACGGTACTCTCCTGGCCTGTTCTTGTTTCGGAGCAACCAGCTGGCCCTTGGACGGCAATCCGGACGCCCAGTACATTGATGACCGCTCACAAACATCTACACCTGAGCGATACAAAGCGATGGATCTGTCGTATAAGGCACCGTTGTCAATTGTCACTATGCGAGATTTTCCAATTGACTGCATACTGATACTTCCAGCGAAAGTATGAGTTAAGGATATACAAATCCCGCAAACTTACCGCTTGTATACCCCCGCCAGAAAATCGCACTGGCGGAAAAACAACCCCCCAGACGCATCAAGATCTACTTGATTTACAATGCTGGCCCATTGCATGATTCTTGTAGACCTCAAGGTAGGAGTTCGATCCAAGTGATCAACAACCTAAACAAACGTGTATTGATACTTGGCGGCTACGGCAATTTTGGCGAGCGTATTGCGCAAATGCTGAAATCCGAACCCAATATCCAACTGATTATTGCCGGGCGCAACAAGGGATTGGCAGACCGCTGTGCAGAGCAACTTGGCGGTCTTGCCGAGGGATTGCGCCTTGAGCGGGATTCCATCAACCTGGCTGCACAACTGAGGGCATTGCACTTGGATCTGCTGATCCACTGCGCCGGACCATTCCAAAAGGAAGTTGATTATCGGGTTGCCAAAGCCTGCATCGAATCCCACACACCTTATATCGACATCTCCGATGGGCGCCGTTTTGTATGTGACTTTCATCGGCTCTCGCCCGCTGCAGAAGCCGCAGGCATTGCCATGGTTTCCGGTGCCAGCAGCCTACCCGGGCTGAGTTCTGCGGCACTGATGGAAATCGGTCAGGAATTGCCGGTGATCCACTCTCTAGAGATTGCCATTGCACCGGCACATCGAATTGACCGGGGTCTGGCTACGGTATACGCGGGTTTCGAATCCCTGGGGCACAGTTTTCCGCAGCTTCAGGAAGGTCACTGGCGTGAATCCTTTGCCGGGAAGCACCTGCGCCCGATAACCCTGGCGCACCCGGTGGGAAAGCGTTGGCTGTGTGATTTCGATGTGCCCGACTTGGAGCTTTGCCCCAAGCATCTTCCCGGGCTGCGCAGTGCACGTTTTGCAACAGGGCTCCAGCCGCTTACTTTGCAGGTGGGCCTTTCCGCCTGCGCCAGGTTGGCTCGTATTCATCTGCCGGCCACCAGCGCACGCCTGGCTCAATTGGGTCACAAGCTGGCACCCCGTTGGCCCGGCGGCACGCCCCATGGTGGAATGATTGTTCGTGCAAAAGGTGAAAACCAACATGGAGAAACTGCTACGCGACAATGGCAGGTTCTCGGTCTAAATGGTGACGGCCCCTGGATTCCGGCTGCACCGGCAGCAGCATTGGCACGGAAATTCCTCGCAGGCAATGGGCCCTCGCCCGGCGCCCAGGCCTGCTGGCAACTTCTCACCCTTGATGAAATCTTGGTGGAACTGAATGATTATTCCATAGTCACTGCAATGGAAACACATTCCCGGGAACGAATGCCTGCAATTGCCCTTTAAAAATATCCCCCCTGGAATTGAGGAACTGCCACTAGACATCGTACTAGGTACATTGACTCCAGAGGCAGTCCTTATAAATTTCTTGAGTACATTAACTACCCATGCAGCAAAAGATAGCGCCATCGCTCAAATAAACTCTCAATTTTCTCGCGGTTAAAGCAATTAACATTGTAAACGAAGTTGGCGCGCAGCATTTCCCCGTAACAGGCAAGAGAAAGATAAATCCCATAGGGCGTAATTCGTGCAGGCAAATTAATAGTACGAATTTTTATGTTTTCATTTAGGCGGACCCACTTAGAAACATCACCAGTATAGATTTCCTGAAAATCTTCTTGATCCCTTGCTACGTTGAAAAAATTGATTAAGTAACAAAAATGAGCCGAGAGGTTATTGCCCACACTACCATGAGGACCAATAGAGTCGGCAACATAAGCCGTCCGTATTGCATGATGGATTTCTCTGGATAGCCGAGCTAACTTCACCTCCCAGGTTTCCTCCCTCCGAACCAGTAGGTTGCCCAGCCGAAACATTGGCCCGAGCACTCTCCTATGCTCACGCTTTATCCGCAGGGACAGACTTGTATTAAGCCAGAAATGGTTATCTAGCTTTTCAATCAGGACCTGTTGAAAACTAGAGCACAAATATGCGAAAAGACTAACTCCTGCAGCATCTGCCCGAGCACGAATTTGGGTAAGAAGATGAGCCTTTATATCGCTGCTCAGCACGTCGCAACAAAGAGAAACCATTTTTCCGCTGGACGCCTTCTCTATTGCATCGTTTTCATTTGCTAGCTTGTCCCGCCAGCTATGTAGAGCTCTTTCACCGCGCCTGGAGAGAACGTATCTATTTTCAAATCTGATATAGTCAGCAAAATTGACGGAGTCGGGTGATGGCTGGTAGCTTTTCCCCTCCTCGAGCTGCCGATACTCAGTCAGTATTTCTGACCAAAGTAATGACAAACTAATACCATCAGCAATAATATGGTGGCATTTTGCCAAAAAAATATATTCGTTCTCTCCTGTACGCAGCAGACTAAGGTTTAATAATTGGTCGGTATCCAATGTCATTGGGGCATTACTGTATTGCCGCAAGAAGCTCTCTCTTTGAGAAATATTCAATTCGCGGATATCAATAGAATCCACTTCAAAATTTTCAAAAAAACGCGTCACAGGCTCTTTGGTATACCTACAAAGAAAAACTGGGTGCCGATTCACGGTTCGCCGAATAGCGTCCTTAAACAACCCGGTATTGATGGGCCCCTCTATGCACATAGCTCGTGCAATCATATCTGCCAAAGCCCTACGGCGATGAAGATTGTAAATGCTCCTCTCGGTAATCGACAGAGGCACATTTTGATAACTTTCCCAATCCGGCATCTTTTGCTCCATTAAAGGACTCCACCGCACCTCATTTTTGTCTATTTAATCAGAAATATACTGCCAAAATTGGCCACAGCCAGGCTTAGATGTACCCCCTGAAAAAGTACAAGTTGTCCGATCGCTATTCACTAAAAAATTACCGCCAGTGGAAGCTAGCTTTTTATGGATCACACAGGACACCTATTGTGATAAATCCGCCAAATTGTTTTTACTCTTAAGCCCATCATTAACTTTATACTGGCAACCGCTCTCTTAACTGCCTGTTTAACGTTTGATAGCTCGGGATAGCGGCAAAATACCCCAAGATGATCTAGGTTCAGTATCAGAACTCCCTGTAAAGATACCGAGCCGCACCCCCTATGATCATCATTAGTACTTGGCGTGCTTATGCCAGTAGAAACGGAATTAAGCGCGCAATTATTCCGCTGACGGGCCTGGTGCTCACACCTATTTTTCTGGTGCTCACCTTTTCCAGAAGCGCTTGGTGGTTAATCCCGCTGGCAGCGAGCCTGTTCCTGGTATTTCTGGGTCTTTACGACATATTCCAACGCCAGTGGACCCTTACCCGCAATTTTCCAGTGGCCGCCCGTATTCGCTGGATGTTCATGAACCTCCGTCCCTACTTTCGCGCCTACATAGTGGAGGGCGATGAGGAAGGCAGGCCGTTTAGCTATGAGGCCAGGCGATTAGTAAACGCCCGCGCCGAGGGAACATCTGATATGCACCCCTTCGGCACAGAGCAAGATGTCTATTCCGGCGAGCAGATGTGGCTGACGCACTCTATTACACCAGCAAAAAAAGCGGATATGAGTGTCCGACTAAAAGTGGGTACTGAGCAGTGCTCTAAGCCCTATTCCGCATCCCTACTCAACATTTCTGCCATGAGCTTCGGAGCCTTATCCGCCGCAGCGATTGAAGCTCTGAACAAAGGCGCTGCAATCGGTGGCTTCTATCACGACACAGGTGAAGGCGGCATAAGTCCTTACCACAGAAAACATGGCGGTGACCTGGTATGGGAGCTGGGTTCCGGCTATTTTGGCGCGCGCAAGGATGATGGCAGTTTCGACCCCGACCTGTTTCGCGAGGCTTGCAATGACCAGGTCAAGATGACCGAAATCAAATTAAGCCAGGGCGCCAAACCCGGCCATGGCGGAGTCCTACCCGGTGCAAAAGTCACCCAGGAAATCGCTACCACCCGCAAGGTAAAACCAGGGGTCGACTGTGTTTCACCACGCGCACACTCAATGTTTTCCACCCCCATTGAAATGCTGGAATTTGCAGAGCAGATGCGCACCCTCTCTGGTGGCAAGCCAGTGGGCATCAAACTTTGTGTCGGACATATCTATGAAGTCATGGCCATTATGAAAGCCATGCATGAAACAGGAATATTGCTGGACTTTATCGTGGTGGATGGCTCCGAAGGCGGGACCGGAGCAGCCCCACTGGAACTCTCCAACCGAGTGGGCATGCCCCTAATTGAAGGGCTGATCGTAATGCGCAATGCTCTGGTGGGCGCCGGGCTACGCGACAAAATACGTTTGGCTGCCAGCGGCAAAGTCTATTCCGCCTCAGGGTTGGCTGAGTGCCTGGCAGTTGGCGCCGACTGGTGCAATGCAGCACGTCCTTTCATGTTTTCCATCGGTTGTATCCAGTCTCTACGCTGTAACACAGATACCTGCCCGACCGGTGTCACCACCCAGGATCCCAAGCGACAACGCGGACTGGTGGTAGATGTGCAGAGCAAGCGCGCAGCAGCATTCCAAGCAAAAACCCTGGAAGCTCTCGGGGATATTGTTGCTGCCGCCGGGCTGACAGATCCTCGAGACCTGCAACCCTATCACCTATATCACAATATCAATGCGGTCGAGACCCTGCCCATTCATCACATCTGGCACTTTATCGAGGAAAACTCCCTGATTGATGCACCTGAGGAAACCCCTTACGGGCGCTGGTGGCTAGCCGCCCAAGCGAATTCTTTCCAACCTGCATTTAAGTTGGAGCACGGTCTGGACAGAGGCATCCGGCGTATTTCGGAATAAGCAACTCTATTACCACACCCTTTTTTGTGGAGATTAAAATGAAAACCGTTTCGGAGGTTGTCGTCGACACCCTGGTAAAAGCCGGGGCCAAGCGCTGCTATGGAATCGTCGGCGATACCATCAATCATTTCACCTCAGCCGTACGCACCTCAGATCTCGAGTGGATACATGTACGCCACGAGGAGGTCGGTGCCTTCGCCGCCGGAGGTGAGTCTTACCTGAGTGGTGAACTAAGCATTTGTGCAGGCACCGCAGGCCCCGGCAGCCTGCACTTTATTAACGGTATTTTTGAAAGCCACAGAAATGGCGCGCCTGTACTGCTGGTCGCCTCCTGTATCGACCGTGCCGAACAGGGGCTTGGCTTCCCACAAGATGTGGACCAGAGAAAAATCTACGAGCAGTGTTCAGTTTTTTGTGAGGTACTGGCAGACCCAAACCAGGCCCGTCGTATTTTCAGCCAGGCAGCACAGGCCGCCCTCAATCACCGTGGCGTGGCAGTCGTGGTAGTCAGTGGCGATATGTTTAAAACCAAAGTGAAAGATTCGGTCCCCTGGTCTGTCCACCGTCCCCAATGGCTGACGCGCCCCACCGATCAAGAGCTGGATGCCCTGGCAGAGAAAATTAACCAAGCTGGTAATATTGTTATTTATGGTGGCATTGGATGCCGCAACGCCCATGATGCAGTGGTAAATCTCGGTCAACACCTGGCCGCTCCGATAGTACACACCACAAAATCCAAGGAATTCCTGGAACACGATAACCCTTGTAATGTGGGTATGAATGGCATCCTCGGTAATCCCGCAGGCTATCGCGCAATTCAAACCTGTGATTTATTACTTTGCCTCGGGAACGATTTTGCCTACACCCAGTTTTACCCAGAGAAAGCCACCATTATCCAAGTGGATATCGAGCCAGCTCATCTCGGCCGACGCACTCCGGTTGATATGGGGCTGGTTGGCGACGTAAATACAACCATTGAAGCTCTGTTGCCAAAATTAAAAGCGCGTAAGCAAAGTAAATTCCTTGATGACCTACGTGCGCGCTACCAAAAAGACCTCGAGCAAATGCAAGAGCGCGGTCATGAACCTGACCCCAAACTGATCCACCCCCAGTTTGTAGCGCAGACACTCGATAAGCTGGCTGACGAGGACACCGTATTTACCGCAGATGGTGGCTCTCCCATGGTATGGCTGCTGCGCCAGCTGCGCGCCAACGGAAAGCGGTCATTCCTAACCAGCCTATCCCACGGCACCATGGCCAATGCATACCCACAGGGACTGGGCATGGCTAAAGCCTATCCCGGGCGCCAGGTAATCGCCATGTGTGGTGACGGCGGTATGACCATGTTGATGGGAGACCTGCTAACCCTGGTCCAGGAAAAGATACCGCTCAAGCTTCTGGTATTTAATAACCACTCGCTGGGCTTTGTAGAAATGGAGCAGCGAATCGAAGGGATACTGGACAGTTTCACCGGTCTGAAAAATCCCGACTTCGGTCGTATGGCAGAAGTGATCGGCCTTACAGGAGAAAAAGTCGAAGAGGCGGGAGAACTTGAGGGCGCTATGAAGCGCTGGCTGGCAGTAGAGGGCCCTGCGCTGCTCGACGTAACCGTAAACCGGCTGGAATTGGTGATGCCGCCAGAAGTCACTGCCCAGCAGGTATCCTCAACTGCCCTGTTTGGGCTTAAGGCCATTCTCAATGGACGCGCCGATGAAGTGGTCGACTTGTTAAAAGATAACTTCCTGAAGTAGGCCGGCGTTATCACACAACTCTATCTGTGGGAGAAAATTATATTTTTCACCCTCCGCCGTTTTGGGTAGGCGCCTAAGGGACAGGAAGTGATGCACAAACTTGGAGAAAAGGTCCCCAACTCTCTGCTGGCACTTCTCGCCAGTGGAGAAATCGCCAGCAACAGCGCTCCTGGGCGCGCAGCGGCACGTCTTGAGGAGGAGCTGGCTCTTCGTCGCATTGACTTAATCACCACTGTCTCCAGTGACGATGCCAGCGCCATGCTGCGAGCCAATCCCGCAATCCAGTGTCTGCTATTGAACTGGGAACTTCCTGGTGACGGCGACTACCCCGCCCTGCACGTGTTGGAGCAGTTGCGTGCGCGCAATCTGCAATTGCCTGTCTTTTTACTCGCCGACCGCGAGACAGTTGGCAATATGCCGCGCCGCGCACTGGAACTGGCCAACGATTTCATCTGGATGCTGGAGGACACTCCCACCTTTATCAGCGGGCGTATCCAAGGGGCCATAGAGCGCTATCGCCAGGCGGTATTGCCGCCCATGTTTTCTGCCCTCACTCATTTTGCCCGCGTGCATGAATATTCCTGGCATACACCGGGGCATACCGGCGGCACCGCTTTTTTAAAATCCCCCGCCGGCCGCGCTTTTTACGATTTCTTCGGCGAAAATATGCTGCGCTCCGACCTGTCTATCTCGGTAACCGAGTTAGGATCACTGCTTGATCACACAGGGCCTATCGCTGCAGGGGAACACTACGCAGCGCAGGTTTTTGGTGCAGACCGCACCTACTATGTCACCAACGGTTCCTCCACTTCCAACCGGGTGATAGTGATGGCTTCCGTTACCCGCGGGCAATTGGCGCTGTGCGATCGCAATTGCCACAAATCGGTAGAACATGCGATCACCATGTCTGGCGCCGTACCGGCCTACCTGGTGCCACTGCGCAATCATTACGGCCTGATTGGTCCAATACCGCCTGAGCAACTGACCAAGGGAGCGGTAGACCAGGCCATCCAAGAGAACCCACTCTCCAAAATGGCGGATGGCCAGCGGGCAGTGCATGCGGTGATTACCAATTCCACTTATGACGGCCTCTGCTATAACGTGCGTAGGGTGGAAGAACTGCTGGGGGAATCGGTAGACCGCCTGCATTTTGATGAGGCCTGGTACGCATATGCGCGGTTCAATCCTATATACCGGAATCGATTCGCCATGTACGACAGCGACGACCCAGAGCCCAACCTGAAACCCACCAAATTCGCCACCCAGTCCACGCACAAATTACTCGCCGCGCTTTCCCAGGCTTCCATGATACATATTCGCGATGGGCGCAGTCCCATCGAGCACGGACGCTTTAACGAGGCATTTATGCTGCACGCCTCTACATCTCCGCTCTATTCCATCATGGCCTCCAACGACGTCAGTGCCGCCATGATGGATGGTCCTGGCGGCACCGCCTTAACTGGTGAATCCATTGCCGAAGCCGTGGCCTTTCGCCAGGTACTGGCACGTCTAAAAAGGGAGTATGAGGACAAAGGCGAGTGGTTTTTTGATGGCTGGCAACCGGATCGGGTAACCGATCCCAGTAGCGGACACAATTATGCATTTCACGCAGCTCCCGCTGAATTGCTGTGTAAGGAAGCAGCTTGCTGGCTGCTAGATCCCGGTGAGTCCTGGCACGGGTTCGGCAACCTGGAAAAAAACTATTGCATGCTAGACCCCATCAAAGTCTCTATCACCACCCCCGGCATGCAGCGCAATGGAGAGCTGGATAAATGGGGCATACCAGCCAGTATCATTAGTAAATATCTTGATAATCTTGGAATAATCGTCGAGAAAACTACAGACTTCACCATTCTGTTTTTGTTTTCCATTGGCATCACCAAAGGCAAGTGGGGCACTTTAGTTAACGCCCTACTCGCATTTAAGCGGGATTACGACGCCAATCACCCCATCAGCCAATGCTTGCCAAATCTACTTAAAAAGCATCCAACCTATGGCGATATTGGCCTGCGCGACCTGGCCGACAAAATGTTCGCCGGCATGAAAAAGCTGCGTAGCACCGCAACAATGTCAGCAGGTTTTTCCGCCCTACCCGGTGCAGACTGCAGCCCCGTTCAGGCTTACGAGGCTTTGGTACGTGGGGATGTGGAGATGCTGCCACTGAACCAGCTGGCTGGGCGCACTGCGGCAACCGGTGTAACCCCCTACCCTCCCGGCATTCCGCTACTGATGCCGGGTGAGAACTTTGGCACTGCAGATAGCCCCGCTCTGAAATATTTGCAGGTACTGGAGTCCTTCGATCGCGAATTTCCCGGTTTTAGCCATGACAATCACGGCGTGGAAGTTCGCAATGGGCGCTATCATATCTATGCCCTGAGGCCGGAGGTGCAGCCATAGCCCAGCTCCCCAGCGAAGTAAGTAAGATCAGCCTGCTACCAGCCACACTCATGGTGGCAGGCAATATGATGGGCTCCGGGGTTTTTATGCTACCTGCCAATTTGGCCGTAGTGGGCAGCATATCCCTGATAGGCTGGCTGGTAACTGTTGTCGGCGCTGTAGCCCTGGCATTGGTTTTTGCACGCCTCGCCGCGTTAGATCCAGCCGCTGGCGGCCCGTATGCATATGCACGCAAAGCCTTCGGTGACTATATCGGTTACCAGACCAACCTGGTTTACTGGTTGGCCAACGTAATTGGCAATGTCGCCCTGATTACTGCTGGGTTAGGTTACATCACGCACTTCTTTCCCCCACTCAAAGATCCTCTTACGTTCGCCCTGGCCCAAGTAGCACTAATCTGGCTACTTACCTATGCCAATATCCTGGGGCCACGCACTGTAGGACGCATCCAATCCCTGACCACTAGCCTGGTACTAATCCCTATCCTGGGCACGGCCATATTTGGCTGGTTCTGGTTCGATAGCCAGACTTTTAGCTCAAGCTGGAACGTATCCGGCAAAAGTGATATCAGCGCAGTAATGACTACCCTCACCTTTACCCTATGGGCCTTTATCGGTGTTGAAACAGCTTCTGTATCTGCTGCTGTTGTTAAAAATCCTACTCGAAATGTACCTATCGCAACCGTAGGTGGCGTTCTGATTGCATCAGTGGCTTATGTGCTGAGTTCATCGGTCATTATGGGAATGGTCCCCAATAAAGAACTGCTGGCTTCCTCAGCCCCATTTGCCGACGCTGCCCGTCTGGCACTCGGTAACACCGCCGCGAATATAGTTGCGATATGTGCAGCCATCGGCTGTATCGGTTCTCTAGGCGGTTGGATTCTACTTGTGGGGCAGTCAGCTAAAGCCGCATCCGACGATGGGCTGTTTGCCAGTATTTTTGCCAGAACCAACAATAAGGGGGTGCCCTCCGCGGGCCTTACTCTTGTCGCAATACTGATGTCACTACTGGTACTCGCTACTATCTCGCCCAGCGCCAGCCAGCAGTTTGGCAAGATCGCTTCGGTAGCGGTAATAATGACGCTATTGCCCTATATCTATTCTGCAGTGGCGCTCAAGATACTCGCATACGGCAAAATGCCACATCATGAATACAGTATTTTCACCGTTATCTTGCTTATAGCTGCAGTTTATTGCCTGATCGCACTGGTTGGATCAAACGCACAACAAACACGCTGGTCTTTAATTTTTGTCATCACCACCGTCATTTTTTATGCACTGATATTAAATCGTCGCCGAAGCGTGGAAGAAAAGCATTTGCTGCCTGGCGGTCCCGAACCCGCCTGGGTACATTACTTCACTTTGACTGTCACCATCGGTGTACTATGTATTTTCTTCTGGATATCGGTCGGGCAATATAAAAATTTGGATCTGCGCCTGCGGGCACCACAACCCATCGAGCGACTGATTCATTCAGACCATAAAACAAGAGAAAGTACTTAGGTCAGTAAAAAACCCGTTGAATTATGTCTGCTGTCTTATCAGCTAACCCAGGTGAAATAGACTCCCTGTTACCAGCAATGTTAAGAACTTTCGGCCTCACAGAATTTATAAAATCGCGGATTTCAACAATGCAATTTCGCCATGGATTCACCAAAATACAGGGCTTACCCAATTTCTGGCAGTAATATAGAGTAAGGGCAGTTCCATCACTACTAGGCATTGTCGCAAGGATCAGAGTTGCATCAGAGTTTTTAACATTCTCCTCGGTGCGCTCCTCATAGTTTGCCGAATGACTTTCTACCAACCCATAAGATTTCAACATCTCTGGCCTGGCACCTTCCTCAGTCAAATAACCCAGTGGTGCGCAGCCTCCAGTAGGAATCCCTACACGTTTGGCGCCTATCAACCCACCAACATCTGCTCCGGTTTGCCCCCCACTGATAATTTTCTTTGGCCAAAACATAAATTGAACCTCCTCTCATATTCAGGAGCCAACAAACAACCACCGACATTTATAGCCATCTAATCGGTTACAAGTAAGGCGCAGCTTCGTATGAAATCCACACCCCTCAAAAGGAGTAAGAAATCACTCTCGGAGGGCTAATTCATACGCTAAGTATTACTCTACCGTTACTCGCTGCCATCGCTACTCGACATAGCTACTCGACATAACTACTCATTGGAGAGACCGTTATTGAGTTTTCAAATTCAATGGCTTCTAGTAAATTCACATTCTTCGTATTTACAAAAGCTATATATGTAGGAGTAGATGGACCAGACGTGTAACGATATAGAATAGTACCTTTCGGGAGAGATCCGACAGCTTCAGGTGTTTCTTACAGCCTCAGTGACTCTGTGAGCTTCATGGGATCATTTAGAAGCTCATGCCCTTCCATAACACGCCTAAAACAAAACCAATCGCAACAAACACTACTACAAACAGTAAACGAAATATCACTCTGCCTCCCTATAATCATAACCCTGCCACCAGGGTGCGACTTGATTTTCATACAACTTGCAGGAAACTAAATACGCGACGAATGCTAAAAGCATAGGAAAAAATAGTTCAATCACATGATTGTGCCTGGCATCAGGCGGGCGACGGTGACACCCCACCTAGCCCGATCATGTACGTCGCTCAAAATATACCCAGAGATAGAGAAAACCTACCATTTTACCAATGGGAAAATTAAGCAGGCAAAAAACAGATTTCTACCTGGCTATATTTGTATACAAGCAGTTTTTAAGGATAGATCGGGCCCCACTCAGGGTTATTAACAATCACAACCTTTATTGGCGGTTTCCGCATAGGTGAAATATAGCAGTATTAGATCGTCCTACAGGCTATAAAAAAGCCTGTGATATTGCTTATGTAAGAGACTTAATTTCACCGCCTAGAATCCATAATAGAAAAGGTGAACCGCTAAATAACCCCGCCAAGCAGATCTGAAAAACCACAAAGATATTGTGAAACTATTCAGAAGTTACTAATTTCAGATCTACCTCCCCGTTGAAATCTTTATCGGCACCCCCTACGTTAGGCGAGCATTACGCTAGGCAAACTCATGAACTACTATCTGATACTAAAAACTCTGCATATCCTCTGTGCGATTATCATCCTGGGTACTGGTACCGGCATTGCCTGGTATACCTTTCGCGGCTGGCTATCCGGAGACTCACAGGTCCTCCGCTGGGTAAGCCGGGAAACTGTAGCCGCCGACTGGATATTTACCGGTAGTGCTGTACTGGGACTATTGGGCAGCGCTATTGGTATGCTGACAATCCATCCAGTCTGGATGCAGCAAGCTTGGTTGCAAGTTGCTACGGGGCTCACTGCAGTTATGTTCCTGCTGTGGTTACCAGTGGTGTACTTGCAGTATCAGTTACGCGCTCATACAGACAGTGGGTCATGCAAGAGGAAAACCGGTAAAATTATGCGCATCTGGTGTTTGCTTGGGGCTACCGCATTTCCAATAACGGTAGCTATTGTCTACCTAATGGTGGCCAAGCCCGCATTGTAATCTACTGCGCCCAAATCATAATCAAGTGGCACCCAATCACCAGCCAGGTCACCCTGCTGCGGGTGCGAAAATACTGTTCGCGCCCGGGTAGATTTGGATTCAGCCGCGCCTCCATCCAGGCAACAAAAGCAAAGCCGATAGCCAGAACAGGAAGCCCCCAAGAAGTTTGGTATAGCAACATCCCTACCCACCCAAATAGAGCTACCAGGTTGCTGAGTAACACCAGGGCAATTCGGTGAGGATGGCCAGGGCGATTCAGTGCTCCTCCCCACCAAATACCGCAGAGGAAGCTGAGAATAACCACGCTATATGCGGAAAAAAACAGGCGCCCATCAATACCCAGCAGTGAAATTTCCAGCGACTGCAGCAATATGCCTATGACAAAGGGAGCAAGCCCCAAATATGCCAGGGCATCAAACAGGCGGGTATCCACTACAGGTTGTTGATAGCCATGACTATCCATGTTGTCTAAGCTTCCTGTTCAGTCCGGCAAGAAACCTCCAATTAGAACAACTAGTTTAGTGGCACGAGATCAAGCTTATGGAAGAAGAACACAAAGTCGACGTCAAACAGGCACTGCGGGTCTTCGATCGGGCCACCAAAGAAGGGCAAAAGGAGGCCGATGGCTGGCATTTCCAAGGGCTGACGATGAGCACCGACTTTGACGGTTATACGGTTTTTATCAATTCACCCAAGGTAAAACTAACCGTCTTTTTCCATAACAAATATTCGGTAGACTATGAAAACAGCAGAGATCTTGGGGAGTTTCTTAAATTAATCGCCAGCCTCGATAATAACTGAGAGTCAGTGCTCCGGCACTCCGCTGTGAAAGCGGAATTCACCATCGCTACTTTGGACCAAATCCCTCTCCACTTCCAACAGGGCCTGCACCCGGTGCTCGATATCTTCACCCGCGGCCTTCTTGGCAAGGTGCAGATAGTCACGGAAATGGCGGGCCTCAGACTTCAACAGAGACAGATAAAACTTCTGTAGCTCTTCATCCAGGAAAGGGGCAATCTTGGCAAAGCGCTCGCAGGAGCGCGCCTCAATAATCGCACCACAAATCAAAGTATCGACCAAACGATCCGGTTCAGTAGTGCGCACTTCCGCGCGCAGACTCGCCGCATAGCGGGAAGCGCTTACATGGGGATAGGCAATGCCACGCTTTTCCATGATGGCCAGCACCTGCTCGAAATGGCGCAACTCTTCGCGAGCCAAGCGCGACATTTTGTTCAGCAACTCAAAGTCATTCAGGTAGCGGAACATCAAGTTGAGCGCAGTGCCCGCCGCTTTCTTTTCACAGTTCGCATGGTCAACCAACATCATTTCAGGCTCGGCCAGCGCCGCTTCAATCCAGGCATCCGGGGTTGAGCACAGCAGGAATTCATGGATAGGGGAAAGGTCGGGGACTTGGGCACTCATAAGATAGATATTTCAACTGGAGTAAATCACTTGGCGCGGGATTATAGCGGCCTGCTCAAAGAAACGCAGGCTTATCCGCTAAGTCACCTTTGACTCCCCCTACTATTGACCACAACCGACACCGACAGAAGGTACAAATTGGTACCCAGCTCAGGATATTTAGATTGATAACGGTTTATTAAGTGAATTAATATAGATTTTCAAAAACCCTCCAAAACAATGTCAATGAAAGATCACCGCGAATTGGCCCGCACAATCGCCCCTTTACTGGAGCAGCTCCACAGTAGCGCAGGGCAACTGCGCGAATCTCTGGAGCAGCTGCAAAGTGCGGGCAAGCCCTGGCAGCATTACTTATTGCAACCTCAGTTCGCACAGGAGACAGCCCTGGCTCTAGGGCAAAGTTTCGAACGGCCATTTTCACTGGCTGGTGCTCTCTATACCCAGCTGGACTATGCAGAGCCAGTGGATTCTGGCAGCGATGCCCGCGCAACCCTGCAGCTTCCCGGACTTCTCGCAGTACCCCAAAAGACATTGAGGCTGGCACAGCAGCTTAATACCCATAAAGAGAGCTTTAGTGCGGCTATTGCCGATTTCCGGGCGGTACTTGGGGAGCGACCAGTGGCAGAGAGAGATCGCACGGTGCGGGAGGTACTGGCAGATGCCGGTTTCCCCCGCGCCCACCTGCGCCAGTGCTATCGGCTGGTACTGCTTTGCGCCAGGCGGCCCGATGCCATCACCCTTTCCTGGATAAAGGCACGCAAATCGATTCGCAAGGTGAGTGTAAAGTGGTGTGAAAAGAAACTGGACCAGCTGGACCCGCTAGGGTCTGATCCCGGTATTCAATACCAGCGGCAGCTACTCGCTGGCCTGCACAAGAGCCAACAGGATGATTTGCGCCAGGTACAAGTGCAGAGCCGCCCCAACCTTCAGGTGGCAGAGATTTTTTATAGCCATGAACCTGGAGAAGAAGATGAATACCATCAGGTTGGTTATTCATCCATGCCGATCCTGGTGGAGGGAAATGAGGCCGGACAGCTGCCAGAGTTTACCCGGGTAGATCACCAGCCCAGCCTGAGTCGGCGCCGCCAAAGGCGCGATCTGGCGCTCTCTACCGAGGCATTCCTTCCCGCACTGCGGGTATTCTTGCGGGAGCAAAGGTAAAATCCTGGGAGGCCGCTTTTTCATTTTTAGAAACTATAACAACCCAATAGAAAACCCAGCTCTCAGTTTCGCTACAAGTTCTACTTGAACAGGCCGTGTATTTTCGAGAAGTACTGCCACCCCACCACGCAATATCAGCCCTTGATGACGCCGGGAGCAACAAAACGCTGGTAGTAGGCAACTGATAAAGCGTAAAAATCCTCATCAATACGCTGGCGCACCTCTACCAGGGGCACGCCACGTGCCTGGGGCGTTGGGCTCAGGCCGTATTCTCGTAAATCATTAATTTGGCTGGCGCCCGCACGCAACAATTCGAACACCCAGCAATAAGGGCTCTGGCTGTCATCAAATCGGATTTGTTGATGATACAGCTGCGCCACAAAGCGCTTTTCATCAACAATCTCTAACTGGCTGCGCACCGCATTCACCAAATAGCCCTCACGCCGCTCAGCAATAATACGGCGCTGCTCCTCGGTATAGGCATTCCAGTCGATCACTTCGTGGGCAAATCGCTTACAGCCTCGGCAAACATCGTCGCCTATTCCCGTTGAGCAAACCCCAATGCAGGGTGTGCGGACTTTTTTGTACATCGATTAACCAGTTGCAGCCATCCTGGCCCCCATGGCCTGGATCAATATTGCGCGTAGACTATTTTGTTTCGACCGGCAAGAAAAGTGTTAAGACGATTACTACCACACCTACTAAAATTCACTCCATTAATAGTCGTAATTCACTTAAATTATTGATTTTTCGATAAACTTAACAGCAGTAAGGCTTTCCTGTAGTATTCGCCACCCGCCTTCAGCGGCCTCGAAAAAAAAATCCCAGCAGCCTGTGATGCATAGACTGGGAATTACACCCGCTGATGGTGCCACCCCACACACCGAGAGGGACTTATCCGTGCTTGAAGCCTATCGTAAACACGTCGCAGAACGCGCCGAACAGGGCATTCCACCGAAGCCGCTCGACGCCGAGCAAGTAGCTGGCCTGGTTGAGTTGCTGAAAAATCCGCCAAAAGGCGAAGAACAAGAATTAGTTGAGCTGCTCACTCACCGCGTACCGCCAGGTGTTGACGAAGCAGCTTATGTTAAAGCCGGTTTCCTGTCCGCCATCATTAAGGGTGAAGCGGAAACCCCACTGATCGACCGCAAGCAGGCTGTAGAGCTGCTGGGCCAGATGCTGGGCGGCTATAACATCCACACCTTGGTTGAAATGCTGGACGACAAAGAGCTGGCTGAGCTGGCTGCAGAGCAGCTGAAAGGCACCCTGCTGATGTTCGACGCCTTCCACGATGTGGAAGAAAAAGCCAAAGCCGGCAACGAACACGCCAAAGCAGTACTGCAGTCCTGGGCCGATGCCGAGTGGTTCACCAAACGCAACAAAGTACCTGAGAGCATCAAAGTTGCTGTATTCAAGGTAACCGGCGAAACCAACACCGACGATCTGTCCCCGGCACCCGATGCCTGGTCCCGTCCAGACATCCCCCTACACGCGCTGGCCATGTACAAAATGAAGCGCGATGGCCTGGAGCCGGAAGAAGCTGGCGTTACCGGCCCGCTGAAGCAAATTGAAGAAGTTAAAGCCAAGGGCCTGCCCGTTGCTTTCGTTGGCGACGTAGTGGGTACCGGCTCTTCCCGTAAGTCCGCCACCAACTCCGTACTCTGGTACTTCGGTGAAGAAATGCCGGGCGTACCCAACAAGAAGGGTGGCGGTATTTGTATCGGCGGTAAAGTTGCCCCGATCTTCTACAACACCATGGAAGATGCCGGCGCGCTGGTATTCGAAGCTCCCGTTGACGAACTGGGCATGGGCGACGTTATCGAGATCCGCCCTTACGACGGCAAGATCCTGGCGGAAGACGGCAAAGTACTGTCTGAGTTCCAGCTGAAGTCCGACGTGCTGCTGGACGAAGTTCAGGCTGGCGGCCGTATCAACCTGATTATCGGTCGCGGCCTGACCGGCAAAGCCCGTGAAGCCCTGGGCCTGGCGCCTTCCGAGCTGTTCCGCAAGCCAGAACAGCCCGCCGACACCGGCAAGGGTTACACTCTGGCACAGAAGATGGTTGGTAAAGCCTGTGGCGTTGAAGGTATCCGTCCGGGCACCTACTGCGAGCCGAAAATGACCACTGTGGGCTCCCAGGACACCACTGGCCCCATGACCCGTGATGAACTCAAAGACCTGGCCTGCCTCGGCTTCTCCGCCGACCTGGTGATGCAGTCCTTCTGTCACACTGCGGCCTACCCCAAGCCCGTCGATATCGACACCCAGCACACCCTACCGGACTTCATCATGAACCGCGGTGGTGTTTCCCTGCGCCCGGCTGACGGCATCATCCACAGCTGGCTGAACCGCATGCTGCTGCCGGACACCGTAGGTACCGGCGGTGACTCCCACACCCGATTCCCCATGGGTATCTCCTTCCCGGCAGGTTCCGGTCTGGTAGCTTTCGCTGCCGCAACCGGTGTTATGCCACTGGATATGCCCGAGTCCGTACTCGTGCGCTTCAAGGGCGAAATGCAACCTGGCATTACCCTGCGTGACCTGGTACACGCCATTCCTCTGTACGCCATCAAGCAGGGCCTGCTGACCGTAGAGAAGAAAGGCAAGAAGAATATCTTCTCCGGCCGCATCCTCGAGATCGAAGGCCTGGAAAACCTGACGGTAGAGCAGGCTTTCGAACTGTCTGATGCCTCCGCCGAGCGCTCCGCAGCTGGCTGCACCATCAAGCTGTCTGAAGAGACCATGTCTGAGTACCTGCGCTCCAACATCACTCTGTTGCGCTGGATGATCGCTGAAGGTTACGGCTCCAAGCGCACCCTGGAGCGCCGTGCGCGCGCCATGGAAGAGTGGCTGACCAACCCGAAACTGATGGAAGCGGACGCCGACGCGGAGTACCTGGAAGTCATCGAAATCGATCTGGCCGAAATCAAAGAGCCGATCGTTTGCGCCCCGAACGACCCAGACGACGCTCGCCTGCTGTCCGACGTTGCCGGTGACAAGGTAGATGAAGTCTTTATCGGCTCCTGTATGACCAACATCGGCCACTTCCGCGCTGCCGGTAAGCTGCTGCAGGAACACAAAGGTGGCATTTCCACCCGTATGTGGATCGCTCCGCCCACCAAAATGGACGAGCACCAGCTGATGGAAGAGGGTTACTACAACATCTATGGTGCATCCGGTGCCCGCACCGAAATGCCCGGGTGTTCCCTGTGCATGGGTAACCAGGCACGTGTGGCCCCTGGCAGCACAGTGCTGTCCACCTCCACCCGCAACTTCCCCAACCGCCTGGGCGACGGTGCTAACGTGTACCTGACCTCCGCCGAGCTGGCTTCTGTGGGCGCCATTCTGGGTAAACTGCCGACTCCGGCTGAGTATCAGGAATACGCGAAGAATCTGGATTCCATGTCCGGCGAAATCTACCGCTACCTGAACTTCGACCAGATTGAAGACTTCCAGAAGTCTGCCGAAGAAGGCAAGCGCATTGCCGCTACTGAGATCCAGGACGTTGCTGTTTAAGCAGTAGCTCTGCCTTATGGAAAAGCCCTGTCATTTTTGGCGGGGCTTTTTTGTTTGTGCCTACAGTACTAACAATCAGTAGCCAACAATGAGAGGGTGCTATTCAGGCAGCCACTGCTTATTCCCACTACGCCCTGCCACAGGCTATCTCTCTGCTTCCAATAACTGACAGGTCACCTCGGCTACAGAGGTCCACCTCAATATTCAGCAATACTCAAAAACAAGTAACAGCTATATATTGAATGAAACATCTACCTTTCAGTGAGAAAATCAAGAAAAGGGCGGGCCTGTGAGATGGCGAATTCTCCTTTCGCCATTATCTTAAACGACTATTCCCTGAAAATTTTTATAAGTTGATCCTTATAGAAAACCAATGGGATAAGAAAACCGATAAAAGCAACAATTCCATCTACAAAAAAGGCCCTATAAATACCGGTTTCAAGGTCATGAGCAACGGCAAGAATAGTGGCATTGATACCAAGAGCAATTGCACCACCAAGAAACCTAAACATATAAATTACAGCACCCGCAAGACTGGATTCTGCTGGATCGACAACGGTAACAGCAGCAGTTACTACCGCTGGGCTATAGATTCCCAAACTTGTGCCGATCAAAAGTAACGCGGGCACAAACTGAAAGTAACTCATCTCCCCTTTGAGCGTTGACAGCCAGAAAAGGCCGATACTCATGCCTAAAGCTCCAACGCATATCAACAGCCTTGCCCCCAACTTTTCATGCAGGAATCCAGAAATAAAAGCAAAAACTCCCGAAGTTACCATCATTGGCAATAGCGCAACCCCCGCCTGAAGAGCACTGTAATGATGCACACTAATAAAAAGTAACGGAATATAAACAAGCGTTGCAAAGAAAGCTGCCGCCACTAGCATTACGCTAAATCCGGCGGATAAAAAGCTGGCGTTTTCAATTAAACCCAACGGCACAAGAGCATTAGTTTTTGCCCTTTTCTCTGTATAAACAAAAGCCAAAAATAACAATATGAAAGCCGACAGCAAAAGTAAAACCAGAAAGTTTTTAATACTGTATTGCGCCAGTACATCCATTGCCAGCAGAAAGCAAAACAGTGAAATGGAAAGTGCCAGCATACTTAAGTAGTCGATATGATTATTAACCTTGCCAAACGTATCCACTGGGTACTTATTCCACCCAAGAAGAAAGACCAGCAATGCGATAGGTACATTAATAAATAGAATCCAGCGCCAACTTAAGTACTCCGTGAAAAAACCACCCAACACAGGGCCACAAGCAGTAGCCAGGCCAAGTGCAGCCAGGATAACCCCCCCGGCAAAACTCGCCCGCTCCTGCGGCAAAAGATTGTACGCCATCCCGAGAACTGCGGACCATATCAGGGCTCCTGCAAGTCCCATCAGGGCACGACAGAGAAACAACACCCAAAGCTTCTCCGCCAAGCCACCTGCCAGAGAAGAAATAGCAAAAATGAAAACTCCCACCAAAAAAATACGCCGGCGGCCATAAATATCTGCAAAACGACCACTCGCCACTATTATTACGCCATAAATCAAAGAGTAGGCATTAACTACCCAATGGATTGTCGCAATATCACTAGAAAAGCTATGAGCAATAGCCGGGAGTGCTGGAGAGAACGCAGTGAAATCACCCGCCACAAGGACAACGGCCAGAAAAAGTACCGACAGCCCCCAATAGTGCTGCCGTGACAACGGACTATTATAACGCCCCATCACTTTGCTCTAGAAACCATTCAATATATCTTAAACATTTTACACCACCCTTTCCTCCCAGTTAAAAATAATTGCTTTAACTTTTATGTACAGATACCAATAACACGATATCTCGCCAATGGAAATTAAACAAACACATAAACTATGCAAACAACTCCCCGCAGACAAGATATAAAAATCAACTTAGCGCTATAAATGAAAGCCACTACCGTTTTAAAATTTCACATAAAAGAACGACAAGACCCCACAGCCCATTACTGGAGATAAAAGAGGAGTTCACAAGAACAACACACCAACAGATTGAAATCAGGAAAACCTAGCGGCCTAATATAAAACCAAATAAATGCATTAACTATTCATAAATTTCGACGTGACACATCGAAGTTAAAATCGCTATGACTGTAATGCTACTCGCCGTTCACACTTAAAATGTCGGAATAACGGTTGCAGAAAACATGACTCACTCCCCTTGCATGCACGCTCAACAGTATCACTGCGTTCATTGTCCAGGGGGTAATTGAGGTAACCACTGGTTCTGTCGATCACCCTTTATACGTCATCCACAGCAACCTGGCAGTTTTCACATGAGCACCGATCACTTCCACAATTAAGGCCAAAAGCAATTTGGCCGGGACCTGAGAGTCCACTTCAGCTTCTATCCAGTAATAGAAATCACGAGGCTCCCCTGGCACTCGAAGAAACAGCAAGAGCAGATTTCAAAGCATCGAACTTCTTTGCTTTGCTATAAAAATAATATTTGCCTTTCTTTAGTTTTCTTTAAGGCGAATATAGTATAGTCCTTGAGACCAAATCTCACCCCATGACTGTGAGCAGGAAGAGAACTTTTCTTCGTCAAACCATAAAGTCACACTCTTACCAGTTGCATGAGCCGTGGTTAGAAGAGAAAAAGCAACCTTACACGATTCTTGCTTGAATCCACCCTCTATACTTTCTGTGACTCTGCAAAGTGCGACACTTTGAAAATTTGTGCCATTTCCACTATCTTTTATACCAGCATTAATATTTCCGTTTGCAGCAACCTCTATTGAAGTTACTTTACCAGTACATTCAGTGCCAGAGTAAGCACTTCCAGTAGCAAAACAAATACGAGCATGGCAAGCTTTCCAGCATTCACAATATATTTCTTTAAATTACTATTTATATCTACTTCGAGCTATGGGCAAATTCATCGTTAAGGGGGTCGAAAGATATACCGTATCTACTTGATGTTGTCTTCAAATAAAAAAATCAGCTTTAGGGCACGCCCCATGGAAAAAATACCGAGCTTTACACTTTAAGTCTATAAGAGATGGTCGATTGGTTATTAGAGCCAATACACTAAAAAGAGAGCTATTGCAGATTATCGAGAAAAGTAAACAAACCACTTTCTTGAAAGTATTTCGTGTGCGCTATTTAGATGGTGATCTCTAAATCGTAGTGCACAATGGTCCCTACCGGAGATTAATTTTCAAATCAGTAACACTGGCGGTGCTTATAGTGCGCAGTAAAGCTTATCAGACACTACTATGTAGTAGCTTGACAGGATTTTTGAGGATAACAACTAACCGCAAATTATGTAGTGTAGTAAAAATTAAATTAGGGTATAGAGGGAATTGCTTTGCGTACTTGCTAGTTGACCCTCTTATGACTTTTACGATTTAAATATCAATGAGCTCTCACCAATCAACACAATTATAGGCGAACCTATTTTATTTAAAGTAAGAGTTGGGAAATATGTAGTGACATCCAGTCGATAGCAAATTGCTCTCCAAACTCCTCTAACGAAGAAACTAACAGACCCTGCTACTTTTTAGGAGTATCTAATAAGTGGGTGGAGCCATTAAAAATCAAGTGAAATTAAATAAGTGGGCCCGCAAATGCGGGCTTTTCTAGCATCTTACTGGCGAACTAACCTCGTTGAGAATCTGGCACTCTGTCAATACGCCCATTCTTTACAACTTCCCAATAATATTCACAAACATCCCCTGGCTATCGTAATCAAGTTGGGTAAGATCATCGGAGAAGTCGGTAAAATTGTAGCCTACACCCAGTTTCAGGTGATCCCCGATATGGCGATATAGGCCAATCAGAGCACCACTCTTGCTATCTTGGGCGTCTGGAAGGTCAAGCAGGCGGCCCTCGATCAACAGATCCCAGCGCTTTACGAAGTGCCAGTCTGCTCGTAGAACATAGAGGCTGGCACGGCTGTCGAAGAACTCAGGGTCTTCTCTATCGAGGCTTAATTGCCCAAGGCGATAGGCATATTTGGCTCCCAGAGTCCAGCGGCGGGTAAGATCATAGCTGGTATCCACAGAGAAAATATGGCTCTTCTGTATAAATTCAGCTGAGGTATTTTCCACCGTAACCTGGTCTTGAGTCGGTACATTATAAAAATAAGTGTATTTCAATAACGTATTCAGACGGTCGTGATTTACCGGGCGATAAGCATAGCCCATTACGGCTTCGGTAAATTTGCCATCATAAAACTCTCCCTGGGAACTTTTGCTGTCGGAATAGTTTAACTTACCCACCAAACGCCAATCCGGGTTGAGCTGATAACTCAGGGTATTTTTTAGCAGCCAGGTGTCCCGCTCAGATTCCGTTACGGTTTCTTCATCTAATGCCGTTTCCATAATATCGGTACGGTACTCAAGCGCAGTTGCCAGGCGAATAGTGTCCAGGCTATAGCCCATATTAAAGCCCAGGGCATTGCGCTCGGTTTTGGCACCAGTACGCGGATCTTCCAGTGTGCCCGCCTCTACCGTGGTGCCGTAGGTCCAGCGGTCGTTAGGTGCCAAGTCCATACCCAAGGCGTGTGTCAGGCCGGTGGAAACATCGCCGTGGCTGTAACGCTCCTCGCCGTACATACTCAAAGTATCGGAGTAGCGGCTGCGGAAACCGGTACTCATATTCCCCTTGCGCGCACGCACGCCAGTATCACTGCGCTCATTATCCAGGGTGTAATTGAGATAAACACTGGTTCTGTCGCTAACCAGGAGATCTGTGCCCAAACGTGCTGCCATACCGGTATCGCCGCTGGACAGTTCACTATCCATTGTGAGTCGATCGCTCACTCTATAGGCGCCTCCCAGGCCAACACGGTTATTTTCCTCTCGAGTACCGGTGACCTCCATAGTGTTCTGTACAAAACCATAAGCACTCCAGTTTTCACCGGAATCGTAACTGGCCTCCACTGCCATATCGGTGCGGTCACCCTGGGTTTGGGTGGCTGCAACAACTTCAGAGAAATCTTCACGGCTGTCCGTCCTCACTCCGGAGCTGAGCCGCCAGTGATCGTTAAGGCGATAGCCGAGCATCAGGTCTGTAGCACTGGTATGCAGCCCAAACTCCTCTTCCTTGCTATCCGCTTTGAGGCCTACATCAAAGCTCTCCCCAAGGGGTAGATTAATACCGGCTCCATACTGGGTGGTATCACCCTGTACAAATTGACCGGGACCGGAGAAACCTGCTTCCCGCTCCTGATGATAGAAATTCCCGGAACCGCGTAGGCTTTCAAAAAAATCCCCGATCTGCAGGCTACCCTCAACCTTGGTTGCGCCTGCTGTAGCTTCCGGGTCCAGGTTTTGCCCATCATCAAAAGTAAAACCGCCATCCAGAGAGCTAAAGCTATCCAGGTTACCGCCTTCGCTATCTGCGACTTCAACCTTTAACCAACTACCGGTACTTTTCCGCAGGGTGAGATCAAAGCCCTGGAGGGCCGTTTCATTATCATCCTCGTCCTGCTGAGTACCACTGATACCCAGCTTTACGTAATCCCCAAACCAATAGTGGGCGCGGCCACCAAATGCCAGAGTGTCCATCTCCTCAAAGCCGGGGGTATATTCGTAGCGGGCTACCAGGTATTGGGGGTTCCCGTTATAGGAACCCTCCTGAATCAATAAATTATCATTGGCCAAGGCGGAAAGGGGCTTATTGAGTAAGATACGCCCCTGGATATAGTCGATATCGTAATCGATCACCGGAGAGAGATTTTTTACTCCTAAAACCAGGCCGGAATCCTTATCCCGTACTTCTATACGCAGACGCTCAGAGCCACTGAGAATATCCTGGTGACGAAGGGAATATAGTGAGCCGCCGGTACCACGATATTCATCGCGACCGGCAATAGTGCCGGGTTCCGCTCCAAAGGCATCTACCTGGAATCGCTTTTCCCCGAAGCTGGTCATGGCATCACTTTCAAAGTGGCCATTGGCCCCGTAAAGTGCCCGGTCTATTTGCGCCAGTTCGTTGTCAGAATAGGTCGCCTTGAAATTACCCCACAGGCCGTAGTCATCGTATTTGGATAACTTCACATAAAACTTGCCGGAAGTGGGCGCATCTTCAACTACCGTAGAATCATCACCGAAGGTGGGATAGTAAAGATCACTATCGAGCCGACGAAAAAGTGCATCCGGTGACTTTTCCATAAAATTGGAAAACAAATCATCGACAGGCCCCTCTTCCGTATCCGCACTGGCAGCCAAGCGCCAACCCTCTCCAAAACCGCCGCTGGTATAAAACGCCAGACGACCATCGTAGCTTACAGAGTTGTCGTAGTGGGTTTCATCGCCCGTCACCAGGGCTGCGGGGCCATTGGTTTTATCGTAACCGACAGTTAGGTCGGCTATCCCTACGGTAAACCAGTCATTTTTAGCAAATTCCAGATCACGCAGGAACAGTTCACCATTGCCCTCTTCATCCAGGATTGCCACTTCTACAGTGTGCATACCAGGGTCAAAAATCTGTTCAGCAACGAATTGACCTTGATCATTTACCGGTACCGGATTGCCCGCCAGCCATACAGTACGGCCCGGCGGCACCTGAGCGCCGTTGACAAGCACACTATTGCCGTCCAGGGGAATATTTCTCCGTGCGAGGCGGTTCTCACCATAGCCCACCAGTAGCTCCTGGGCTATATCCACCTCTTCATCAGACTCTTCGATACTATCTACCAGCCACAAAGTTTGCTCAGCGGTTTCATCGAAGCGGCCTTTTTTGTCATATACCCGCAGCACATAGTGGAGCTTTTTCAGTGGTGCCTGGAATTCAGTAAATTCTGCCTGCCAGTTCCCTTTTCCATACTGGTCTAACGGAACAATCGCAATGGGAGTATCGCGCGGGGATTGTTCCTCTTCAAACAGCCGCACTTCGGCCCGATCAACAAAAGATGGGTAATTGGTGTAACTGCGAAAAACTACACGATTCTCGCTAAGGTCAGTATCTGGATTATCCGCATAGCGAATGGTATTGGGCCACGCAGTGACATTTAGCCGTGGTTGCATTTTTTTGTTATCGAAACGGAATTGGATATTGGCACTATCCAGAGCCACGTCCGTACAGCGCTGCAGGTCAGCGGAGTTTTTATAAGGGTCGTATTCCGGGCTGCCATCCACGGTAATACGCATCAAATTCAATGAGTAAGGATTATTGGCGATAGCCTCACGGTTAATGCGCTCGATTTCTAAGCGATCACTTTCTGCCAGTATTGCCAGCTCATCGTAGAGCACCTGCACTTCAACACGCGCTCCTTCCTCCTGGATAAAGCCGTTGGTCACCACATCGTCTGACTGCACATAACCACGCCCTTCAAACTCCACCTGTGCATCTTCGAGGCCAAGCAGTTCTTTTACCTGTTCCATTGCGCGTTGGGCACGGGCGCCAGATAAGCCAATATCATCCCCATAGACCATGGCCTCACGGCGATCCATACGCTTGTTTTCGCTATAGCCAATAAAACTTAAGCGCACATTGGCCTTGCTGGAAATTTCTGACATGGCACTGCGCATTTGCATCAGTTGCGACTGGGTAATGATGGGGTCGCCATTGTCAAAACGAATCGGTGCTACCGCACCGCGAAGGGATTCATAGGCAATAGTAATAGTTTCTGCGGCTGCAGCTTCCGGGCAGGCCTGCACACCATCCGCTGTAACTTCCAACGGGTCGTCATACCAAAATTCCACTTCCACCCGCCGGTTAAGGGCACGACCTTTAGGTGTGTCATTTGCGGCAATGGGCTGGCTGGCTCCTTTACCACTACTAGTAATCATCGCATCTGGCAAGGCCAGTGCATCGCGCACGGCGAGGGCAACACGGCGGGCTTCACCGTGGGATTTTTCCAGGTAAGCTACCTGTTGATCTTCGGAACTTTGATTCACATCCAGCGGCAGTGCATCGGTGTGCCCAACAAAGTGCATTACCAGATTATTTTTATCTGCGAGATTTGACCGCACCTCGCCTAAACGCCGAATAAATGCTTCAGGCAAGTCTGTTTGTCCCGGCTCAAGGCGCAGGGGAATAACCAGGTTTTTCAAGCGTGCACGTTGCTCACTACCCGCAGTGTAATTAAGTCTACACACTGTTTCCTGGCGGCACACTTTTACTCGATTCAATGCCAAAGCTTCTGCTCGGGCACGTGCAGCCATGGCTTCCTCGTCTAGTGCGTCATAAGTCACCTGTACCTGAATACGGCGATTTAATTCCCGCCCCGCGGTGGTGATATTATCGGCAATCGGCTCTACATCACCGCGACCTTCCACCACTATCATTTCTTCCGGTAATTCCAGCGCTTGCTGGAAGAAATCTGCAACAAATTGAGCACGAGCCAGGGTAAAATCTTCCTTACTCTCGAAATCTGCCACCAGTTCTTTTTGCATGGGATCAGAATCAGTGTGGCCGATAAAGTACAATTTGAAGTTAGGCGTCTCTCCCAGTTCGTTTAATTTTGCCCGCAATAACTCCACAGTTTCTGCCGGAACTTCGTCATCCACTGTGTAAAACGATATTGGTTCGATAAAGTCTTCTACAATAATCGGGTCAAGCGGTGGAATAAAAGTGGTGGCATCCTGCAGCCATTGATTAGTAGGTGCACGCAGCAACATACCTTCGGTATTACTACCGATAGACGTTTCCTCAAACTCAACTTCGGGCCCTTCCACTTCCGAAGCCAAGCCGGGAATTTTCTGCCATACCTGCCACCAGCTTGCTTCCTGGTACTGAGTGTCCTGCGCTGCAGCTTTCTCTTGACCTTGCACGGGAAGAGTTAAAGCCAGGGCAATCGCTGTGGCAAGACAGTGTTCGCGGCGACGGAAAGTCCTGGTCATTGTTTCCATTGAGCTACCAGAGCTGCGTAACCGACCCATATTGCTGCGCTTGACCGAGGACATTACTCCAATCCTCCCTTACTGGGCGGCGCTCCACGCCGCCAGAACACTTCAGTCTCAATATTCAAGTCGTAGTCGCCATTACTACGCGCCCACTCATCGGCAATCTCTGCCTTGATCGTTTGCAAACGCTCTTCCACCAGATCCGGATCTTCATTTTCCGCAAGGTAGGACAGGCGCAATACTGATGGAGCTTCACTGAGTTTTTCCAACAACAGCTCAATACGAGACTGCCACTGGGGACGCAACTCAGTAGAGCCTGGCTCAAATACCGCCTCGGCCATATCCAGGCGTACTACCCGATGCAAGCTGGCACCGAAGTTAAACTTCACCATCTTGCCTCGAGTTGCACGCATCACCCGCGGGTTTTCAGTAGTGAGACGATATCCGCTAGGCAAGCTGCGGTCGTCGAGCTTGAGCACAAAATTGGAACCGCGATCAGCATTTGGTACTACTGCACAGGTGATATGGAATCGCCCGTGAGCATCAGCTGTGGCATTTAAGCCGGTTGCAGTAACTACCCTTGCTCCAGGAAGGCCACCCTCACCGGCATCCTGGTAGCCGTTCATATTTTTATCATCGAAGACTTTGCCGATGACATCAGTGCAATCGAAAGTGGGGTCCGGCACCACGCGCACTGTGGCTGAGGCTTCACCGGACGCAACCTGGCTGGAGAGCTGGTTAAACATACGCGCGCGGTTGACATACTTACCCTCGCCTACACCGGAGCCGACTACCAGCAATAGTTTCAGCTCACGGGTTTGCTCGGCTTCCACACGCAGATCGGACCAGATCAGCTGTAGCCCATTCATCACCGGCTCCACTGGTTCGCCATCCATGCGCGCCGAACCAGCCACGTATTTAAAGCCTGCGGGGAAGAAGTCCACCAGCTGCAAATCCGAAAGCGGTATAGGCAAGGTATTGCCAAAGGTAATGGTGTAAGGCACCAGCTGGCTTCGGGTTACATTCAACATCGCCGCAGTTTTGGTAATGGAAAGTGCACCTTCCAGGTGCGGGTCCATGGCGATATGGTTATTGAACAGCTGGCTGTCTCCTGGAACCTGATCACCGTCCAGTGTCAGGCGCAGGTAATAGTCGGTAGCTGCATCGCGTGCTTCTATATCCAACGGTGGGAGCGCTGGAGATAGCTGTACTTCACAATGCTGAGCCGTGCCAGGAATCATATCGGCATTGCTGCCGAGGCACGCACCCACATCGAAGCCCGCAGTTTCCTCATTGGTCTGTGCAGGAATTACCAGGGATTCACCACCGACATAATCCTCATCGGCAATCTCCACTTTAATCAGGTAATCCGTATTGGCCGGACACGCAGCATCATCGAAGTTAATATCAAATTTGTAATAACCACCTGCACGGGTTACTTGCCCCTGCTGCTTTTTATCATCGAAGCAACGATCCGGCAGCTCCTGACCAGAGCTGGCGCGCAGCATAGTCAACGTAGCTCCGGTGATAGGAGCACGCAGAATAGAGTTATAAATCACTCCATTAGGCGTGAGCGGCAGGTTCAGATCTTGCGGATTGGCTCCCGACTCCACAAAGATCTCGCTGATACGCTGAGGACCATTGGTAAAATCAGAAACCGGATTACCCAGGGACGCTGTTTTTTCGCTGGCATCTGGAGCGGTGTAACGCATCTCATAACTGAGTCCACCATAGCTATTAGGTACTAGCCCCTGAAATTGGAAGTAACCATTTTCATCGGTCTGAATGGTTTCCAACAATGCGTCATTGAAGTAGAGATCTACGGCCCAGTTCAACAATAACCGTTCATCCATATCGACTTGGTTATTGAAGTTCACATCGTGCCACAAGTAGCCTGCCAGATTGGCGATTCCCGGTGTGCCACCAACATCAAGAGCAACGCTGGCCTGGTTGGTTGAAGGTGGATCATTCCAATGCACTTCCGCGGTGTTCAACACCGTATAACCAATTTCCAGGTTATCGGAGAGCTTGGCCTGGAAACGCAATACAGCACTTTCACCCGGTAACAAATCTCCATAAATAGCGGAGTAATCTGCGGTAATTACGGTACCGGCTATGCTGACTCCATCTACCTGACCATTAAGCATGGCGGAGTCTGTAACATAGGTAAGGACACCATCGCCAGCAACCATAAGATCATCAGTAATACTCACCATGGTCGCCGGTACACCACTGATATTTTCGATGGTCACCAGGTATTCAAGCACCACACCAGCTTCTGCTGCGCCGCCACCGACAACAGCAACTTCTTTTACAATCGACAACAGCTGCGCATCGCCCACAACCACAAGTGTCGGCTGCGCACCATTGGCCGGATTGCCATCCGCATCAGTGAGTACCAGTGGCAGCTCCTCTGCGGTAACGCTGCCCTGATTGCTGATCACAGTACCCCTGGCAGCATCCACATTCACCATTACATCAAAAGTTACGGTGGCAGTTTGTGCAGAAGTAATCACACCCTCATTGGCACCCGGCAAGGGTGGCGTTAGGTCATCCGAAGCTACCGGCAATTCAGTATTTAGAAGCGACATACCACCGGCGTTATCAGCGACAGCCATACCATTTAAGGTGGTGCTGCCGGCAACATAAGTGGTATTTGCGGGCACTTGGTCAGTGAGTGCCACCTGCAGTGCATCAACGCCCCCCATATTGGATATTGCAATGGTGTAACGCAGTACATCACCGGGATCGACAATCCCCATAGAGATATTGTCCACGGCAATTGCCACCGTTTTATGAGCGATTAAAAGGGGAACATCGCCAACAATATCTATAGTCGGGTCGTTGGGAGCATCTGTAGCAGGGTCATCCGATGGCGCTTCATCGAAGGGTCCACTGCCTGCACCTTCGCCATTAACAAAGCCTTGGTTGGAAATTATGGTACCGTCATTGACATCATTAATGGTGACATCAAAGGTGATTACAGAAGCCGCGGCGCCAGTTGCAGTTGCACCAATAAAGCCATCGGCCTGACCAGGTGTATGAATACTCATACCAGCTTCAAGAGGCGAAGCACCACTCACATCTGAAAGCGCTGAACCGTTCAAGGTCGTAGAGCCAGCTACATAGGTGGTATTCGCCGGGATCTGGTCGCGCAACATCGCATTAACGATATTTTCGTTACCGGCATTTTCCACGCGAATGGTATAGCGCAGGGTATCCGCCACCATCAGTAAATCCGGGTCACCGGTGATATCTGCTGAGGTTTTATGAATCACCAGCAGTGGCTCGGACTCAATTAATATCTGGGTAGGATCTTCATCATCCGCAACGTCAGGGTCGTCAGTACCGTTGATATTGGGATCATCACTGTTTTTCAGTAGCTGGCCAGGCAATTGCACCTGGGCCTGGTTCAACACCGGCGTACCGCTGTCGATCACAGCTGCCAAAGTGACCTCGTATACCAGCTGAACAGAATCACCAGTATTTCCTGTGGCCGCCAAATCCAGGTTTTTCACCTGTAAAAAGCCGCTGCCATGTGTGCCAGCAGATGCATCAGAGTTACTGCTATCGCTACCCACCGGCGCTGTCACCAGTTGTAGTGAACCCGACTGGAACAATGGCAGGCTGTTCAGGCGACCCAGATCATCAGTAATTTCAATGCCACTAACATCTGCACCACTCAGGTTGGTAAGCGTGAGTGTATAGCGCAGTACATCTGCTGGAGTGGCCAAAGTTGCCGGATTTTCTGCACGGGTAACATTCTCAACGGTTTTGTAGAAAGTTACCTTGGGCACAGAGGCGCTTACGGTATAGGCATCTTCGTGATCGAGTACGCCTGGCGTGCCATCAGTGGGCGCCGGGCGTGTGTACTGGCGTGCTTCCGGTAAGCCACTATCCCAACTGTGCCAGAGTTCCACACCGGCAATATTGGTCAGTGTATCGCCATCGATGGTATCCACGTCCAGGGTGGCATCGTAACTCAACAATAGGTGGTGGTCCGCAGCCAGCATAGCCGCCGCACCCATGGAGGTGATCGTCAGAGTGCAGCTGGCTTCATCAAAAACCGTATTAAAGTCAGTTCCTGCTACCAGAGTAGCAACCGCAGTGCCTGCACCATCAATAATTTGCGCAGCAAAATTATTCGGAGGAGTTTCACACATACCACCGGGATCTTTATCCGGCAGAATATCGGTCACTGTAATATCCCATGCGGGGCCAGTGCCAACATTGTGAAGGTCGAGGGTGAAGGTACCTGGCAATCCAGACTGCACACTGGCAGGGCCGGTTTTAGTCAGGGTGATGGCCGTTGGCTCCACTACCTGCATATCAAGGGTCGTGTTTCCGGCACCGGCACCCTGCCCGGCGGCCGCATTATCATTGTCGTAGTTATAGCTGTAGCTGGCGCTATTATTAAATGCCAACCCATCCACATTGGGTGGATTGCTGTCGCGCAGGCGCAGAGTCACATCAATAACCACCTGTTCACCCGCCGGTACATCAATGCCGCTAGTGGCATCGGCAATGACCAGCGCAGTGCCCGATCCACTATTTTCTGGAGTGAATACGTTGCTGCCCGATACTTTTGCCGCGCCGACAAATTCCATGTCGGCTGCAGAAGTACTCAGGTCCATCAGCACACTGACATCGTGCAGGGCTGTGGGCTGCACGGTTTCCGGAATAGTGATGCGGTAATTAAACGGTTCGCCAATAGAGGCTGTCGGCTGGGTATTTTCAATAAGCAACGGCGCTGCATTGGGCGTATTGAACTGCACACTGACTGGTGCTGTAGGACCGTAGTCCTCACGCATATCTGTGGTAACCGCGGTCGCACCCAGGGATGGTAAATTATCGTCATCCAATGAGTAATACAGCTCGACATAAGCGGCATTTTGCAGATTGAGACCTGCCCCCAGATTGGCATCTGCCTGAACGCGATACACCATCTCCAAAGCCTGGCCAGGATTAATGGCATAACCTGTGCCCGCAGAGAAATCCCAAACTGCCGCACCAGTGGCGTTGTCAAAAGTCGGGGCAACAATAGTTGCTGCAGCGCCATTCACAGTAATGGACTGCACATTGACACCGCCCTGGCGCAGGCCAATGGGGATCATATCGCGGAAGATCGGATCGTAGGCCGGCGCTGATCCGTTATTGGTAATCGTTATGGTGTAATCGACAATATCACCGGCAGACAAGGTAGTGCCGCCAGCAGGGGTAGCGCTGATTGCCGCAATGAGATCCGGCTGTAACAGGTCCAGGGTATCACTATCATTTCGCAGCTCGGCACCGGCGGCGGCATCGAAAGTGAATTCCACATTATTGGTTAGCGCTGTGTTACTGGCCGGCCAGGGGTGTACGTCCTTATTAAGAACCCTTGCCTGATAGCGAAGTATAAATTCATCGTTAGTGAGATTGTTATCACCACTGTTGATCAGCTTTGCAATATTCCAGCTCAGTGTTGTCGTGCCAGTAGCAGGATCACCGGTCTGCACAGGTTCGGCAATATCGTTATGAGCAAAAGGTGCCGCCGATGCGAAGGGTGCAGTGGTAACGCCATTAATTGATTGGGTACCTACAAACACCATCCCCTGTGGCAGGGTATCGACAATTAAGGTATTGGGAGCGGTGCCCTCTGGCAGGGACAAACGCAGCTCGTATTCCACCAAGTCACCGACACGCAGCTGTGCATCTGCACTACCGTAACTGTCGTCAACGCGGGTTTTACTGATTGTGCTGTCATTGGCAGCGGTTAGCTGAGCGGCAATATTTTCCAACACATAATCATTCAAGCCACCAATACCATCGGCACCGTTTCGCTCGTAGGGGCTACTGTTATCCTCATCCAGGCTGGTCCACTCAATACGGGCAGAGGCAGACAGCGAGGCTTCAGCCAGCACTTCATCCAGCACCAGCACATCAAATACCAGTAGGCTGTTAGTGCCAGCAGCGATATCCAGGTCGCTGTTTGCGCGATTCCACTCCAGTAACTGCGCAGCATTAATACCATCCCCACTCACAGTAGGATCAGCCTGGGCGACACCGGCAAAGATCACACTGCCCGGAACAAATTCCAGGCCAAGGGACAACTGCTCCCTGACCAACAAATCGTAAGCAGCGGCGTTTTCCGGATTACCTGCGGCGGTGAGATCCAATGTGAAACGCAGGATATCGCCAGCATCCGGGTCGTTACCAGGGTTAGTCTGGTTAGCCACAGAATTTGTCGCAGACAAATCCGGCTCCACGATAGTTAAGGTCGGTGCAGTACCCGTGCCACCGGCTTGAATCACACCACCGCTTGTAGCGGCATAGGAATAGCTGGCTTCATTATTGAAATTATGACCCGCCTGTGCCGTTGCATTGTTTGCAACCCGGGCACGCAACTCGAAAATAGCGACAGCACCAGCCGGAATAATATCCAGGGTCAGGGCAATATTGTTGTTAGTGGTGTTATCGGTAAATGCACGGCCATTAATTTCCTGCAGCTGGATCAGCTCCAGGCTCGGGTCCAGTACATCGGTAATTTCCACATCATAGATGGCCGATGTGGTTGCACTACCTGGAACCTGTATACGGTAAACCACTTCCTCGCCCACCGCTGCCGTAGCAGCACTCTGCAGAGTTTTTTGCGGCGCAGTGACTGTGGTGGCGACAGTTCCCATCGGATAGGGTGTACCCAGTGGAACAGGAGCATATTGCTCTCCGCTTTTTGCCGGCAGTGACCAGAATTCATTGACCGTGAAGGTATTTACCCAGTTTTCGCCACCGCCAATATCAGTATAAAAGCCAATTTCGTAATTGATATCCAGGCAGGCTCCCGCTTCGACAGGCACCAGGAAAGTGAACTGCATATCGTCGCCACGATTACCTGGCGCTGTGTAGGTGTACTCGGTGCCCTGTGTGAGGAGTGTGCCATTCAAAGTGACCTGCAGATTGGCGATGGAGGCCTCATCCATCTGAGTAGCCAGGTCATCAGTCAGGGACAGATCGTAGGCTGGCGCCAAACCGGAGTTACAGGCGTGCAGAGTAAACTGCATCACATCGTTGGCCGGGTCCACATTCATATGGGAGCTTGGCCAGGTAGCGTCCGTTTTTGTCAGGCTGTCGATCACCGGCTGCAATATCGTAATGTCGGCACTATCTTGCAAGGTACTGACAGCGCCGGTGTAATTAAGAACGGCTGTATTGGTCAGGGTCGCCGTCGGCGCTGCAATACCCGAACCCGCCACTACTTTGGCGGTGTACTCGATAACAAATTTATTGGTATTGCCGAAGTTGCTGAGGATATCTCCCAGGTTCCAGGTGACCGTACCTGTGTCCCCTGCTGCGGGCACAGCAATGGCTGAATAAACAAAATCATTCAGGTTGTCGTCGTAGGGCGCAGCAGTATCACCATTCACGCTGACAATGGAATTAAATTCCAATCCGCTCGGCAGTGCATCATTAATAGTCACTGCCGGTGTCGTACCCGCTTGCAGGTTCAGGGCCAGTTGATAGGTAACCGTATCGCCAACCCTCAGCGTGCCTACTACAGAAGCGGTATCAGAATCTGCAACAACCGTTTTCACAATACCGGTGTTGTCCACAGTATCGATACTGGCTTCAGCCGGACCCTCACAGTAATCGTCTGGTGCGGATACTGCCGGGCAGCCGTCACCATCACGCTCGTAAGCCAGCTGGTTAATGCTGCTGTCGTCGAGGGACGTCCAGTCAAGCATTACGCTGTTGCTAATCGGCGAACCAAATACTCCTGTTACCTGGGTTCGATAGGTAATAACTAAAGTTTCACCAAGCTGCAGGTCCAGAGTGTTATCGCCATTATCACGCCCCCAAACCAGAGGGCCAGTGGGTGCTGCCGCAGGTGTTGCAACAAAACCAGTAACTACACCACCATTAATTAATGCAGTTGGGGTAAAGCTGCTATCAAACTGCAACTCCGATGGCAGTGAATCCACTAAATTCAAATCAAATGCCGCAGCAGTAGATGCGGGATCATGGGCAACGGTAATCACATACTCCAGTACATCGCCACCCACCGGTAAATTGCCGGGGTTAGTCGCATTGCTGACCGCTTTATTGATAGTAAGCAGGGGTTCTACCACCGTAACTGCGGCGGTATTGTCATTTAAGTTTTCTGTCGCCCCACTCTCACCGTTACTATATGTCAACGCCGCACTGTTCTGACGCGTGTCACCATTATTGGTCGCAAGGTCATTCTCCACGCGAGCGAAATAAGTAATTCTTACTAAGGGGTCCAGAGTACTGCCGGCAGTATCATTTTCACTGGCAGTATCGACTGTACCAATATTCCATACAGCGTTACCGGAAGTATTATCAGTAGGGAAACTGTTGAATACCCCCTCAGACGGGGCCGCACCATTAATGGTTTCAATACCTACAAAATCATAGGTAATATCGAAATCTGCATTGTGGCTCAGTACATAGCCTTCCGGGCTGCCGAGCTGGTCGGTAATCACCACATCCCGGCTGATACCCTCCGGCAGGCGGATTTCCAATTGGAATTTTTTATGCGCACCTATAGTAGGAACTACAGTGGGCTCAAGATCGGTTTTAACCAACTGTAACGCTGGCACCTCTGTCTGGGCACTAGCTGTAGTTTCGTAATCGTTAATCGGATCGCCGGTATTGGGTAATACACCAATACGCATACCATCGTCTGCACCATCGGTGCCGATAGAATTACTGCTGTTTAAAGCAATATCATTGCCCGGCAGGGACTGCCAGCGGGATTGGATGGTGTTATCCAGGATTTCATGGGGCTCTACGCCCTGCTCTACCCGGACATCAAATGTAAAGGTTTTAGTCTCGCCTACAGCAATGGCGTAATCCGCATTGCTGCGATTCCAGCTGAAGATGGGCGCATTGGCTCCGATAGTAGTGACATCGACAACCTGAGGCGGATCAGTACCACCGATATTGCCCAGGTAAACCAGCTTAGTGCTTGTGAGATCGTCGAGCACATGCAGATTGTAAGCTGCCGCAGTACCAGTATTTTCTGCCGTTACAGTAACGGTAAGAATGTCATCTGCATCGCTGTTAGCAACTGAAAATGACTTATTTAATTGTATTTTCGGTTCCTGTACAGTAATTGCGTGAGAATCAAAGGGTACAACTACGGTAGTCCCTGCTTCATCAACATAACTCACCTGTGCAGTGGTATAGCTACCGCCATTCCCAAGCACATCGCCGTCATCAGTATTGCTGCTGTTCTCAATACGTGCAATAAATTCCACCGGGAAATCAAAAAGGCTACCCGTGACAGTGGTAAGCTCCTGATCACCAAAATCCCACTGTACATAGTCGGCTGTGCCAGTGCTCGTACAGGTAGCATTAAATGTACCACCGGGAATAAAGCCGGCGGCATCGTAAGGTGACGTATTCAGGTTAACCGCTTGCCCTTCGATACAGCGCATACCAGCCGGCAACTCATCACGAATTACAAAGTTACGCAATTTAGCCGCGGGAATTTTCGCTGTCAGTTTATAGCGGACTTCCTCTCCGACAACGGCTGTATCGCTGTTGGTGCCACTGGCAATGCCATTAGAGAATTCCAAGGCTTGTTTAGGCTCTGCCTTAACTTCAATAATCTGCATACGCGCTTCGGCGTCTGCAGATTTATAGTGGCGTGCACGCCCTGCTGCAGGAGTTCCATCACCAATACCATCATTATCCGCATCGCTGTCGATTTGTGGCGCACTCTGGTTACCATAGTCTCCTTCCAAACTATCGTAACGAGCATAGAAAGTATTAGTAAACGTCTGCAGCGGTGCTACGGAACGATGTGGTTTCACTCGATAATAAAGAGTGACAGAGTCACCCGGGTTAATACGCTCAAGGGCCGTGGAATGTTCATAAGAGAAGGTAATTACTGCCGGTGTCCCGCCATCACTGCAGTGGAGGGCTTCAGAGTAGTCATTTGCTCCAGTAGTTATACCCACCAAGCCGTCATCGCCTGCGATGGTCTCTGAGGAACCATCTCCATCGTTGTCCAAACCATCACTATCCAAGGGCTGCACGCACATTTGCCCGGAAACATCTAGTGTGTCAGTTACAACCAAATCATAAGCAGGGGCTCGATTTACACCGCCATCGGACGTACGATTAGTTAAAGTCAGGCGGAAAACATAAGTTTGGTCACGATGACCCTCGTTAGTAAAATCAACGAAATTTGCACAGCTGGTGCCTATACCATGCAAATTTTCGTTACAGACTTTTTTATCGATTTCGATGTGGGGCTCAGAAACAGTAACAGATTCGGACCACTCGGAAATATCGGGAAAGCCGGGTACTGTTGTAGGCACACCATCAATATTGGTCAGCACCCCACTAGTATTATAATTATCTACCACGATGGTTTCGGTATCAAATACTGCGGTAAATTGCGCACGAGCATAGTCGGTACTGGGGTTTGCATGCTGATTGGGGTCAGCGCTTTCAGTATCTATAGGATCATTTAATAGACGCGTGGTCATATCCGATAGGAACCAACGATCCCGTTCGGTAATTTTTGAAGTTACCTCCCATAGAAAATCTGTCTCGCTAAGGGGAATATTCAGGCCTCCACCTTCTACAATATCACCAGAGGAAATTACAACACAGTTAGCCTGAGAAACCGGATGCGGCAGAGTTACATCTACACAGTTTAGCGGCGCATCTGCTATATAACCCTGGCCATCCGGTAAGTCATCACGCACATCAATATCGCGCACTTCAATCAGAGTAAATCCGGGTGTGTCAAAGCCAAACCAGCCACCGGCCTGGATTTCAAAGCGGCACTCTTCACCAATAAGAACACTGCTATTGGGGAATGCTGCCTCAGAAGTCAATTCATTACACTGATCAGAGCGTTCCTTGATCAGATTAAAACCCATTACACGAGCGCGCATGCCATCGAGGGTGTAGTTATTAGCCAGTTGTTTACCTGGTGTTGTTTCAGTCAGAGTGGCAGGTTCAGGAAAGTTCAGGGGTGTATCATCAGATAATGTAATCTCCCCCACCACATCGGCACGGAAAGTGAGATCGTCATCGGTTGCCGCGTGGTTTTTTTCCACTTGAAAAACGATACGCTCAGTTGTTCCGGGCTCAATAACACCTCCCAAGTTGGTGGTATTACATCGATAAACAATAGCTGAAGAAGGAAGGTAATCTGGCTGATTCCATACAGGATGCCCAGGTACAGTACCTGGATTTGGACTACCAATCGCAGTACAGGCACGATCGCTGGACAATACTCTCATTGCCTCACCGAAAGTCACATACACACTAAAATTATCCGCATCATGACCACCATTGTTGGTCACATCCACCGTTAACTCGGAGGTGCCATTGTCCCGTACGATATACAAAGGGTGTACTGTACTAATATCAAGATCTTCTGGATCTGGTATCACCGATTGATTTTCAACCTGGGTAGGCGGATTGGTGCCAGGACAGAAATCTTCATAATCAATAGTTAGAACATTATCAGATAAACGGATATTGCTGTTCGGATCTTTGCCATTTGATGCCGACTCCTCTTCAACATCAAGATCGGCAATCTTGTCATAGAAATTTGGTTCGGTGGTGACAATACGAAAGCGAATCTGAATTTCATCGCCATAACGCATCATATTTTGCTGATCTGAATAGTTGGGATGTACAGTGCTACTCAATAGGCGAAATTCTGGTTTGTTGTTTTTTAGAGGGTCTGTATCCCACTGATTCCAGTTGCTCCCCACGCGCCATTCGAGAGTATCTGCTTTACCCGGATAAGTGGCACTATAACTTGCACTATGATTATCTTCACCGCGACGTTCGCGGACAATTTGCGGTGTATATGTGGTATCTACCACATACTCATCAGGCAGATCACTAACGAACTGGATATCCTTAACTGATCCACCTGTCCGGTTATTGACAGTAACAGTCACAAAACCAGCCGAACCCAATGGCTGGTTCAGGTTTGTACCGGTTATCGCCTGGGTAATATTGAGGTCGGTAGTTACCAGGGCCCGCATTTCTTCGGAGTCAGGTCTTGGGGCATTTGCCGTGGCCGGATCAGAGATCCCCCCTACTCCGGTATCATCATCAATTTCACAACCCCACTGCAAGTCAGAGACAGTATTTGTACCATTGCTGCAAGAAGTATTGACTTTACCCACCAGGTAAATGTTTAAGGTTGAATTTGCAGGAATATCCGTACGTCCGGGGCCATTGGAGAAAGCTCCACTCAACTCAAAATTATTAATGCTGTTATTCGCAGATACACATCCAGAACCTACCGGGTTTACTCCATTATTATTTGCAACTGAAAGTGCTGCACTTTCACTGGGGCAGGCATAATTGATATCCATATTGGGGTTGGTCATCAAATCATCGAATCGCACATCCTGCATATCGGCATCTCCACCATTAGAGATAGCGATACGCCAGATCACATCATCATTGATATTGCCGTAAACATCGTTGGTATAGTTGGTCTGCGCCGCATCAATATTCCTCCCACGTTTATCCATGGATGGAAGGGGTTCACGTATGTCCAGCTCAATACTGTCTGTATCTGTTGTAGTGGGATAGCTACAATATTCAAAAGTCGCTGTAGCATTCAGGGTACGATTGTTGTTTACCAGATCCTCTTCTCGGTCGACCTTACTGCGTACACCAAAAGTAATTGTCATCGTGGTGTTTTCATTGCGCGCGGCAAGTGCGGAGAGATCATTCTGATCCCAGCGAATAACCGTCCCGCTTATGGTAGGCTCACTCAATACAGAGCCTGAACTTACTCGAGTAGAACCCGGAATATACTCTAACTCAGAACTACCCAGATTTTCCGTCACAATAATATTTTCAATATGCTGGGTTCCCATAAAACCACTGGAGATTCCAGGCACATCAATTTCTATCGTTACCTGCCCATCTCCACAGAGTTCACACCAGCTATCACTGAAGCGGTGATCCAGAATATTAAAGTTAACTGGGTTATCGGGAAAAGAGGGACAATTATGGTCAGCCAGGGCCTGCGGCGCGAACATGATTGCCCAGATACATAGCAGTACCAAGCCAGCAAGCAAATTATTCCAGGATTTCCGTCCAGTTACTTCTGACATCATCGTCACTTATAGCCGCCACTTTTCTATTTCAAAACCCTTGACAATGCCCAAGAACACTGCCGCCGAACAGACACAGTCCGGTGCGCGAACTTTAAATACAGGGCGAAAAAGTGGCCGTGAAGCAGGTCATAAATAACAGTCAGGTAAGGGAACTTTTTTGGGGATTGCCAAGTGGTTCTCAGGCTGGGGGATAGAAAAGACTGATCAAGTGGAGGGGAAGAAACCCAACTCCTCGACGCCTTCTAAAATAGCAGCCTCCTTCTCACTTAAACGAGAAGGAGGCGGAGGCAATACCACCTAGTTGTTCGGGAAGAAGTCGATTGGGAAAAGAATGGTGATCGTTGGAACACCGGCCTTCTCGCCAAAATTAAATCGCTTCACCCGCGCTACAATCTTGGCGTTGAGTGCAGGCGAATCCATATCGCTGGACTCCACTTCTGCAAGGGATACCGAGCCATCAGGCTCGATGGTAATCCTCAAGACCATCTTACCCTGCAAGGCGGGGTTGTTACGCAGTTCACGGTTGTAAATGCGATACAGCGAAGCCTTATAGCGGTCGAAGACAATCTGGATTTCCTCGTCGGTACGAGACGGACCCACACCATCACTAAGCGGTCGGTCCTCGCCGGCGAAATCACCTTCGGTGCCAATGGAGCTCTCCACTCGCGAGAAGGCTACTCCACCCAGGGATGATCCAGTACCACCCACATTGCGACTAAGCTCTGCAGTATTAATACCACCACTACCCGCAGTTGCCGCTGCAGTAATCAGCGAACGCTGACTACGGTTTTCCTTCTTACCTGCAGTACTGAGCTGTGTTTGTTGGCCCAAACGATTGTCCAGGTCATCCTGAATAAGATCCTGGAAATTATCCTTAAAGGCGAGAACACCCGCACGCTCAGCTTTCTTACGCGCTTGTTTTTTCTCCACTTTGGATGGTTTCGGATCCTGCTTGGCCACTTTCTGCTCAGGCTTGGTTTCAGGTTTTTTCTCCTCTTTCTTGGGCTTGGCTTTTTCTCGCTCAGGTGGCGGCTTGGGCTTGGTCTTCTTCTCGATTACCAATTTTGCCAGGCGCTCGGGTATCTCCACTACCTGTGTTTCGGGTTCAGGCAAGGTATATAGAGGAACCAGATAACCCAACAGTGCCGCAATAAACAGTGATGCGAATACACAAATACGGAAGCGCTTTTCATCCTCACCCTTGGTATGCCAAGGCATTTCCATCGGGCGAAAAGTGGGCTGCTCATATTCACGGGTGATCTCGAATTCAAACTTGGATTCCTCTTCCTCACGGCGCAGCTCATCAGCACGCTCATCAAGGGCAAAGATCTCCTCATTGCAGTATTCGATATTATCCAGGATATCCCTACGCTTCCGGTGAAGCTGATCCAGGCTTTCGTTATAAGTACGAGTTGACGCCCCAATCCGTGCGATAACCTGCTGGGAAGCATCGACCCGATAATTCTCGGCCCAAAACATTTCACCTGCGCCGATGTCCTCGAGTTTTCCAAGGCGCTCAGAAATTTCATCGAGCAACTGGTACTTGGAACCATCGACTTGCAATTCAGCCAGCTTCTCTTCGATCTGCCGCTGCTCATCCTCGAGCAGATGCATACGCTGGCGAACCGTATCAAGCGCCTCGCTGACCGCCTGCTGTTGTTGAAGAAAATTACTCACAAACTTCCATTAACCCTGAGATGCTTTCTGAATTACCGCCAGTGATACCTTGGTGTAGCCCGCTTCGGTGCAGCTGGACATCACCTTTTTCAGCAAACTGAACGGAATGCCCCTGTCCGCAAGAATATTCACTTCGGGTGGTTCCGGTCCCTGCTCACCTTCCACTTCAGCCTCGCCCTCATTTTCTGCGGCAGAGGCCTGGGCTATACCGATTGCCTTACCCAGCTCTGCGGTCATGGCCTGCTTAATAACATCAATCACAACCTCTTCACTTTCGAGCACCTCACTGGTTGCGATAACAGAGTTGGATTCCACCAGGATCTCCTCTGCAGTCACCATCAGGGTTACGGTTTCCCTGGGTTTGGTCTCAACCACCGAATCCGGCAATGTAATCACCTTGGGGGGCTCCAGCGCTTCGTTACTGGAAGTATTGGTCAACAGGAAAAATACCAGGATAGTGAACACATCCATCAGGGATGTCAGATTCATGCCTGAAGTTTTTTTACGCTTATGGCTGCGAGCCATGCGCTTCATTCGTCGGCTTTCATGTCTCACGGCGCATCTCCTATGGAAATATCAGGAAACAAAATCACCTTCTCCACAGCTTCCGGATCACTGGGGTCACTGCCTTCAACCCGAACTTCTGCACCACGCACGGTATCCATGACACCCACAAGATGCTCATAAGCAATATCCGCCTCCATCAATAAAATGGAGTCTGTTTTTTCCGGATAACTGGCTTTCACCTGCAATAAAAACTCAGTGAGTTTTTTCAGGTCGTACACTTCAGCTGTCGGTAATACTGCGAGGTCCGTATTCTGCCCATCGGCTTCCACTACAGTCACATCCGGCTGGACAGTCTCGCTTTCTTCAGTGGCATTCAAATTAGGGAAACGCGCAATTACTTTCTCACCATCGCTGATTTCCACAGCCTGCTTTCGCACCACTACTTCCACGGTCACTGTGGGGTCATCCGGTGCACCACCGCCAGCCCCGCTCGGCATATTCAGTTCCAGGATTGTTACCCGTGAAAACACCGCCGACACTAGTAGGAAAGGTACCAGTACCACCATCAGGTTAAGGAAGGCGGTAATGTCCAGCTCCGGGGCTTCTTTGTCTCTCCCGTGACGCCGCCTTCTCATTATGCAGTTTCCGTTTGCAATTCTTCGGTTTCGACTTCATTCGCAGATTGCTCGCCAGGCTGTTTTTCTGGCTTGGGTGCATCCATTTCGAAGCGACGACGGGTTGAGCTGTCAATCAGGTTGGAAGCTTTTACAGAGACCATTTCCAGGCTATCGATAATTTGACCGGTCAGAGAGTTGAGCAGTGCGTGGACTATCAACAGGGGAATACCGGTCATCAGGCCAAAGGCGGTGGTGTTCATCGCTACGGAAATACTGGCAGAAAGTAAATCAGCTTTTTCCGCCGGGTTGGCATTGGCTACCGCAGTAAAGGCTTCGATCAAACCCATGATGGTACCGAGCAGCCCCAGCAGCGTGGCGATATTGGAAAAGAGCGCAACATAAGGTGTGCGTTTTTCCAGCTGAGGTGTTATCTCCATCATGCTCTCTTCCATCGCGATCTCGATATCTTCGCGACGACGCACCGCACCCTGGCGTGCCAGACCCATGGACAGCAGTTTACTCACACTGGAGTTATCCTGCTTAACCAAGTTGCGCGCGCGATCAAAATCCCCGGAGGCGAGAACGGGCTGTAATTTATCCCACATGGCACGGTTAGTATGACGCTCATAATGCAGGCGAATAAATCGTTCAATCGCTACGGCGCCGCCCAAAGCGGCAACGACAAGAATGGGGTACATAAAAGTACCGCCCGTCTGGAAAAACTCGATGACGCTGTTAAAAAAGTCCATTACAAACCCTCTTGAGAAATACTGCAGTAATTTGTTGCTGCTCCAGTCTTACCCGGAGAAAGGACGGCGTTAATCGCCGGACAGGCTGAGCTGGTAGAACTCCAACTCACGCATGAAAACTTCCTTGTCAAGCGGCTTAAGTTTGTCATCCATCAGACTGGAGACAAGATCGCTTTCGACACCGACTTCGGAACTTTTCCAGGGGACAATATAGAGAGACTTGGGAGCTTCCTTGTTACCGATAATGGAAATACCCGATAGCTCTTTGATCTTGGAGTCCACTTTCTTTTCCTTGGACTCATTTTCTTCTTCACTCCCGGACTGCGCAAAGGCAGCGGGGAGAGTTGTGAAACAGACAACCAACAGCAAAATCCATTTAAACTTCAATATCACTTGCCCGCTCTCCGCTTAAGATCCGCCAGCCAGATGGAAACATCCTGGTCCTCTGGCTCCAGTTGTACATATTGCTGGAATTGTGCCAGAGCACACTGGAGATCTTGCAGATAGAGATCACACAATATGCCGAGATTTTTTATCAAAGGCAGGTATTCGGGGTTTTCTGCCAAAGCATTCACATAAATTTTCCGCGCATCCGCAAAACGCCCCTGCTTGCGATAGAGCACTGCCAATTCATTGGTTGCGACCGGGTGTTTCGTATCCAGTTCGAGAGCCTTCAGAAAAGCTGTCTCCGCGTCTTTCTCACTTCCTACCTGATAGTGAGCAATTCCCAGGTTGATATAAGGGGCCGGAAGGCGCTGCTCCCGCTCCACCACCGACTGCAAAAGCTCAATAGCAGGCTCGTACCTCTTTTCGGCCAAGTATTCCAGTGAGCGCTCAAAGTCCCTATTAACACTGCCCGAAACCTTCACCGAGGAATAGTCAGAGATTTTTCCCGTCTTGGTTTGGGTGCCCGCACAGGCTGTGAAAAGCAGTGTAAGCCCCAGTAGAAAAAATACTCTCAATTTTGTATGCATAACCTTCAGCCCCGCACCTTAATGCTACTAGCTTGAACCTTTTATTTATTACCGCGTCGGCAGTTGCCCTTACTGACCGGAGACCGCTTCACCAGGGCCCAGCTGCTCAAGTGCTGGCGGCAGCGGTACAATACTTTGCAGATACTGCCCTGCTTCCTCGGCCCTTGCATACCGGGCCGGCATCAATCCAGCAAGCTTATCGATACTCCTGTCAATCCAGGGGTTATAGATACCTACCCCCAAAAGCTCGACATTTTTCTGGTGGACCGAGATCGCCTTTTCCTCAAATGGGTAAATCTGATCCTCCAGAGCCAGCTCGTATTCCTCCAGTTCCAACGCATTTAAATTAGTAGGCCGCTCGGAATCTTTGAGAGACTGACTGAAATGCAAATAGATTTCTGCAAGATAATAAGTCGCCGCGGCAGTGACATCTGCAACCTGGTAATCAATCAAATCTGTGAAAGTGCTGATAGCTGCTTTCATCCGCTTGCGCTTCAAATTCAAATTCTTTTCAATGGGCTTCACCAGGGCTATCTGGGTAAAGGCAGCGTAACTCGGCTCGGCAAGTTGCAGTGCTGCATTACCTGCAAGGTAGCGGGTGCGATCAGTACGCTGTGAGCCACCGCGCAATTCAATACGGACCATCTCACGAAGCTCTTTCATATAGAGCTTTTCATTCCCACCTGCTTTATAGATATCGGCGATTCTCTGCCGTGTTTCGAGAGCAGGCTCCATGGGGTTGGGGAAAAGGCCCACATAGCGGCGCAACACTTCCAGAGCTTTTTTGCTGTCTTTTGCTGCACTGTACAAATCCGCTGCCTGGGTCAAGGCTTCGCGGCGGATCTCCTCATCCTCAGACTCGCGCTCAATACGCTCAAATTCCGCCGCAGCCAGCAGTAATTCACCACTCTCCTGGTACACCACTGCTAATTTCTTGGTTACGTCTTTTGCCAGCTCATGCTCAGGGAAGTTAGTGCGAAAATTGTTGAGCACTGTCGCAGCCTGGGTCCAGTCTTTCAGGATAATCAGGGAAGCGGCGGCATCATACTCTGCCGTGGCCAGCAGGGTTGCCCCGGGAGCAGCGGTACGAATACGCAGGAAGTGTCCAGCAGCTGCCGCATGATCTTCCTGCGTACGGGCCATATCGCCCTGCTGGTAAATCGATGCTGCCAAGTTATCGATCAGTCCGGCGCGATCTTTAGCATCCGCAGCGGTAAGAGTCAGGGTTTCCCCATAGGCTACTTCCGCATCCTCAAACGCCTGAACATCAAACGAGGCATGTGCTACAAGCATCCAGCTGGACCGGCGAATCTCCTGTTCCGCCGCCGGGAATTTCTCCAGCAATGATCGGCCGTTTTCGATAGTGGGGGTATAGTCCTTGAGGCCATACAAGTCCTCTACTGCACCTAACATCACCTGCGGTGCCTTCCCATGCGCAGGGAAAGTATCAGCAAAAGTCAGAGATGAACGGATAATCTCGCGTAATAAAGGAGCACGCTGGTCTGCCGAAGCTTCTTTCAGGTTATTTGCCAGGTGCTCGCGGTAAGCGTAGACGGCCGCATATCCCGCCTCACTGGAATCCTTGTGGGCCGGATATTCATAAGCTGTACGCTCATACTCCAAAGCGGAGCTATGGAAATCCCTATTCTCCAGCATCAAGCCGGCCAGCTGGTAATTAATCTCCGGTGCACGCTCAGTTTCACGGAAGGATTCCAGGTAACTGCGATACCAGTGAATTGCTTCACGATAGTGCTCCGACTTTTTATCCTTCAGCTTCTTGTTCTGGTAAGCCGCATGATAGTGGCTGGCGAGGTCAATCAGGTTTGCCTGCAGGAACTCGACCACCTCTCCGTATTCATTGATATCGAATACTGTCCAGTATTCAGCTTTGAGGGCATAGGTGTTGGCAAAGGATTTCTTGGCTTCAAGTACCAGCTTGGGAAAGCCACCCTTCGCGTAGATTTCAATTACGCGAATAGAGAAATCTGCAGAAACCTTGTGCAGGGGATTACGCTCAACAAAAGCAGTGTAGGATTTTGCCGAGTCCTGATAGCGACGCTTATCCAGGTAGTATTCGCCCAGATGGCTGTACACCAGGTACTCGTATTGACGCGCCCCCTTGCGGGAGAAATAGTCGACAATCGAATCGGGACCTTCCAGGTAAGAGAAGCTCAAGCTCACCACACGGAAGGTATCATCGATATGCTTTCGCTCTACCTCGTTGGTCTGCTGGTCGAAGTCATAACCTTGGGAAACTTTGTAATCGAGCATGGCGATATAATCATCCAACGCCATCTCGTACATGTCCTGCTTGAACAGGGACCAACCGCGCTTGTACAGGGCCAGCTCATAAAAGCTGGAAACCACTCCGATATTAATCACCTTACCGTAGGCTTCCTCAGCATCCAGGTATTTCTTACGGGTAAAGTAATACTCTCCCAGACGGAACCAGGATTCATCAATGTGACGGGAGTCTGGATATTTGGCAACCAACTGTCGCAAAACATCCACTGCATTTTCAATCTGTCCCGCCTCTTCATAGGCTCGGGACAGCTGATACATCACCTGGTCGTTGCGGTCGTACAGCGGGTATTTTTTAAGTAGATCGAGATATAGGTTAATTGCTTCCCGGGCATTGGCAGACATCAGCGCATCGGGATCATCCGCAGGCAGTGGCAATGCAGAATTGTCTGAGGCAATCTCAACATTGCCACTGGCACGCGCCTCAAATTCATCATCAGACTCTATCGCACCTGAGTTTTCCCCTGCCACCTGTTGGGCCCGAGTAACCGGTGCGGCGACTTCGGCGGGTGCATCAAGGGTATTCTCCGCGGAAATTTCCGCTGCTTCTATAGCAACTACCGCTCCACTCGTACTAACCGCGCCGGCACCACTGGCGATTCCATCAATAGCAGCATCCTCAGCCCGGTGCGCCTGTTTAATTTTCAGGTCGGCAATTCGACGCATCGCCTCCGGGGTGAGATTCGATTCAGGCGTTTCCTGTAGGTAACGTTGGTAACTGGCGAGGGCTTTCTCCAGGCTTCCGTCGATATACTCCTCTTTAATTTCAATATCGACATTTTGCAGGCTGCCAATAGTCTTGCCGCTATTCACGGCACAGGCATTGAGCATCAGTGCAGCAGTGGAAGCCAGTACACATCGACGCGCAATAGTCATACTCAGCAGACTGGAATTAAAGCAAGGCATCAGGCTTCCCCTCCATCACTCACTTCGACTTCCGCATCCAGTTCGGGAGGATTTTCCTCTGGCAGGGATTCGCGGTGCTGCTCAATTTTGAGCTGGTCCTCACGCTGCTCCTGCAATTCATTGGCACGGTCATAGCTGTCGGCCAAGGCAAATCTCGCTTTGATTTGATAGCTTTCCAGCTGGGTACGACGGCGCTCCAACTCCTGGATTGCCAAAGCCTCCAACATACTGCCCTGACGTGCCATCAACATTTCCAGGCGCTGTTGGCTGCTGCGGATCTGCGCACGCAAGCGGGTAATCTCTTTGTTGTAGCCGGTGTAACTATGTGTGGCCGCCTGGCGGCTACGCACATAGGACTGGTAAACCACCTGTAGCTTTTCAATTTCTATATTGAGTTCCTGCAGGTGTTTATAAGCTTCTGTAAGCCGCTGGTCATACTCAGTGGAAAGGCGAAGATCTAAAACACCCTGCAGGCGCGCTACCCGGCTACGCGTCGCCTCGGTAAAGCCCTGCGGACGCTCTGTGATCTGTTGATGCAACTTCATCAACTCCAGGCGTGCCTCCTGCTCATTTGCGGTGGCAAGATATTCCGGGCGGCGAGAAACCAGCATCTGTTCAATACGGCTGGCAAATATATCCCGCTGCTCAATACGTAGTTTGATACGGGTATCCAGCTTGCGAAATTGCTCGTCGAGCTGCGGCAACAGGGGTTCGTAATAAGCCCTGCGGATACTGATAATATCTTCGTAGGCGCTAAGGCTTTTGAGCCACTCTTCATTGCGCTCAAAGAGATCGTTTAGGTCGCGGTAGTTACGCAGGAATTCCTGATAGTCATTGGATGCCATCAGGTCGAGGAGGTAATGAGTCTCAGGGGCATCAGGCAGGTTGCGCAGTGCCACCACCCAGTTCTGTACCTGGGTTGCCTCTTTGCGGCGCAATGCCTCAAGGAACTTGCCTTCTCGGATACTGTTGATCGAAGCGGTCAACGTATCAATCTCATTGCCGAATGAGTCCAACGCACGACCATAATTAATTGCGGCTGTACTGTGTACATCCAGCTTGCCATAGGCATAGGGTACGGCGAGCATGGCTTCATGTACGGATTCATTGGTGCCTTTGCGGTTTTGCAGCATTTTCCAGGGCACCAATGCTCTCCCATAGCGACCGGCACGTGCCTCGACCCAACCAGCGCCCAGCAGCGCGCGATTGGAAAACGGTCCTTCGAGATTGACGCGGTCAAAATATGGGCGAGCCAGTTCTAATTCACCGGCCTCCATTAAATGCGAACCTAGCAATAAATTGGTTTTATCATACAGCGCCTGCGCGGCGGGCTTGCTGCTGCTCTTCTTACCCAAGGCAGTCAGTTCCAGTACACCACGGGTTTCTTCGCCAGACTTTAACTGGGCGATTCCGAGGTTGAACTCAATAAACCCGGCAAGGGATTCTTCCCCCTTCAGGTCTTTTAGTAATTCCACCGCTTCATCAAAGCGCCCCAACTGCATAAATACCCGCGCACGAAAGAACTGTTCTTCCGCACGCACACGCTCGGGTACACGCCCTTCTATCATTTCCAGAGCATGCAAGGCATTCACTGGTTGCTGCTTGTGATAATGAATTTTGGCGAGGCGATAGGCAGCCTCATTGCGTACCGCCTGAGAAACATTACCTTTAAGCACGGCTTCAATTGCGCGCCCTGCCTCCCGATGCATGCGATAGGAAAGCTCCAGGTCGCCCACGGAAAATTCTGCCTGCCCCAGATGCGCACTGAATGGGTCCAGCTCCGGCTGATCCAATCGATAAAACTGGGCCAGCTCTGTATCAAGAGCCACAATCGCATCAAAAAAGTTTTCCTGGTGAGCATGAAACATGGCAGCACCAAAAAACAGGTCGCGCAGCTCCTCACGCTCTTCGGCATTAACCACACCTACGAGGATAGGCAAAGTACACAGGGAGGCCGCCAAAGCTCGCAGTATTGCTTTAGCCGGGACCGGCAGTAGCGACAGCAGAGATGTACACATGGTTACCAGTCCTTGAAGTTAATCTCAGACTCGGCTCCTAAGATGCTGATCTCAACAAATTTCGGCCCCACAGCCTTATCTACCTGGTAAGAAGCTTCGGCCCGATACTCGCGGCCGGAGGGTGTTTTACCGATGAAGCGGACTTGCAAAGGATGCGCGCCAGTCTGGACGTTACCGGTATATAATTTTTGCACGCCACCTTTTTGTAGGGATTCGATTTCGCGATAGGTATATAAATGGTGCGCAACAATTTCGCCGTTTAGCCTGACCTCTACAGATTCCAGCTCAAAGGGATGCTCATCGGCAACAGAGACAAAAAAGGCCACTTGTGAGTTAGAGGGAAACAGTAGTTTCTCTTCCAGCTGCGAGAGAGTCGCAGTCAGGTCGATCACATCCTTTTTTACATCCTGGATTTGCTCATCCAGACCACGAATATCATCGCGACTGACATTTTGCGCAGAAACCACGCTTGCCAATAGCAGCAGGATTGTTACCTGTAGAATTCTGAACATGTGATCTACCTCTGACCCTACCTTTAACAATGAAACCAGCGATGCGGAAGACCCTTGCGGGCCACATTGAAATGCCTGTACACAGGGACCCTTCAGCCAGCGGCATTGTATTGAATACAGGAATCGGCAGATGTGAGGAAAGTCAAATCTAGCGAAACAGACAGGTGGGAATTTTTCCGATTTTAGAGGGGCACAGGGCAGGAAAGTGTGAAGAAAATCACGTATTTTATCTATGCGATGGCCAAGCTCTGATTACTATAAAACAGCTTGCATTACCTTAAGGTTGTACCACTTATTGATAAACCCACAATAATAAAACTTTTGTACTGTACGAGTTTATCCGACCCCTTAACTTGACCGCCCCTGTTTTTGGGGCGGTATTGATGTCAAATCAAATTATCTATTTTAAGAGCTTTACTACCCACTTAAGCATTAGCTGACTCCCCCATGGATACAATAACCTTGCCTTTCGCACGACCGGTTTCCAGGTATGAAAGCGCCTCAAGGCTCTGTTCAAAGGGGTAAATCTTATCAATAACAGGGCTGATAATATTGTCCCGACAAAGGGAGCCCAATTCCTCAAGCTGCGATCCGTTTGCCTCCATAATCACCATCCGGTAAAGCGCTGTCTTTTCCTTTGCAGCCTTCATTACAGAACGTGCTTTAAGCCTGAGCAGCTTGCGCAGGAGCCAGCCGATACCAAATTCCCTCGCCGTCTGGGGGTCCAATACACCGGAGATTGAGACAACCCTTCCGCCCCGCTTCAGAACTTTAAAAGCATCGAGCGTGTATTGCCCACCCAGGGTGTCATAGACCACATCAATATCAGAGAGGAGATCCAGGTAATTTTCCTTCTTATAATCAATTACCTGATCCGCGCCCAGTTCGCGTACCCACTCAACATTGGCGCTACTTGTTGTGGTAATGACATAGGCCCCATAGGCCTTGGCGAGTTGAACTGCCACAGAACCGATACCACCGGAACCGGCATGAATCAGTACTCTCTCGCCCTTTTTCAGGCCGGCAACCTGGATCAGGGCCTGGTAGGAAGTCAGGCTCACCAAGGGGATGCTGGCAGCCTCCTCATGCGTCAGATTTTTTGGCTTTCTCGCCAGGTGTGAGGCATCCACGCTCAGGAAATGCGACAGTGTCCCCACATGATCCTCCCCAACGCGGGCGAAAACCTCATCGCCGGGCTGGTAGGCTGTAACGCCACCGCCTACAGAAACCACTACGCCGCTGAGATCGCGACCAATCCCTACCGGAAGATCCAGCTTTTTGACGGCCTTCATATCGCCACGCATCACCATCAGGTCAATCGGATTGATACTCGCTGCATGGATTCGTATCAATACTTCACCTGTTCCTGGTATCGGCACACTCGCCTCACCAAAAGCCAGGCTCGTATTGATATCACCATAGCGAGTTATTTTAAGTGCTTTCATAAATATCTCTGGTCATCCGTTCATTTGATGTCAGCGATAGTGCCCCCCGCCCACCTTGGGAAACAGATGGCAATAGGTGGAAGTCTTTTGTCTTTTTGACAACAATAAGGAGAAATACTGGGCGGTATGATCACTTGGGGAGGTAATTATGGACAAAATCAGGGCGTTACGTTATTTCAAGCGGGTGGCAGAACTATGTAGTTTCACTGCCGTGGCCGAGGAGTTTGACGTACCAGCTTCCTCCATCTCGCGCAGAGTCCGCGATCTGGAGCATTCCCTGGGTATTGAATTGCTACAACGCAGCACTCGCCAGGTTGAGGTGACCGAACTGGGGAAACTCTACTACTCCATGATCGGCGAGGCCATTCGCCAACTGGAACAAGCTGATGAACTGGTCAGCCAGACTTTTGAGGCTCCTAGTGGACTTGTTCGAATCAGCTGCCTCCCCTCCTATGGTGAGCAACACCTGACTCCCCTGCTGGAGCAGTTTGCCCAACGCTATCCGGATATTGTCTTTGACCTGCACTATAGCGACGATCTCACCCAGCTGGGTAAGGACCCGGTTGATATCGCTATACGCGGAGGCTACGCTCCTGACGAACGTGTTATCGCCAAGCGCTTGTCAAAAAACGAATTCTCACTAACCGCTTCACCTGAATATCTCAGCTCCCTGAAGCAAGAATTTCCCCTAAACAAGCAAGCCATAGAGTCCGCAAACGCATTGCAGTACCGGGGCCCCAAAGGGCCTATTGACTGGCACTATTTCAACGGCAATTACTGGGAGCCAATCGAGCTTACCACTCACCTGATCAGTAATAATGGCAAAGCCCTACTGGCTGCCGCTTTAAATCATCGCGGTATGTTCTGTGTGCCCTCATGGAGTATTTGTGAACACATAGACTCTGGCGAGCTGGTAGAAGTGCCTACCGAGGGCAAGGTATCGGTTAGTCCCGGAGGGGACATTGGCATTTTTCTACTCTACGAACGCAGCAAATATCAGATCCCCAAAATTAAACTTTGCGTGGACTTTATATATTCAAATTTGGGCAAGCTGTAAAAGTATCGAGAAATTTACTCAACACGACTTTCCGGGGTGCCCCTGGCAATAAAAAATACCCCAACTATCAAACTAGCAAAAACCAAAAATGCATTTAACAAAAAGGCCCGACCAATACCAGAGATCATATCTGGAGCAAATGCCACCACCACGGCATTCAGGCCCAGCCCCAAAGCGCCACCCGCAACCTTAAACATAAACAGGATTGCACTGGCAAGGCTCTCCCGTCCAGGCTCGACTATTGTTACAACCAGGGTTGTTGCGGCAGGGTTAAACAACCCCAGGCCAAGCCCCAACAATACTAAACCTGGAACAACATCTATGTAACGTGATTCACCCGATACAGCAGAAAGCGATGCCATACCTGCCCCCATCAGGAAAATCCCCACACAAATTATAAGTTTCGGCCCCAAACTTAAATAGACTCTCCCCGATAAAAACGAGATAAAGACGAAGGAAATCATTAGTGGCAGTAGCGCCAGGCCCGAATCAAGAGCCGAGAATCCGAGCACTTTAGAGGAATACTGGGGCAAATAAAGAATCACTGAAAAGAAAACAACCGATGTAACAAAACTGATGGCACCCACCACTGTAAATTTTGCGTTAGTGATTACATCACCGGGAATCAATGCATCCCTGCCTTTCTTTACTTCCAAAAACAAAAAGACCACAAGAGAAACAAAAAAAACGAAGAAAAAATACAATGTATATAAGCGATTGAACCCGATCTCCGCGGCAACATACATACCAAACAAAAGACTAAACACTGACACCATTAGCATAATTACACCGGCATAATCGACCCTGACCGATGATTTAGTTGGCGTATCCTGTGGAACAAACTTCCAGCAAAGAAATACAGATAACAGGGTTAGGGGTATATTGATCAGGAAAATCCACCGCCACCCCCATAGATCAGACAGTGTTCCTCCCAGAATTGGTCCTATTGCATTTGCCAAACCACATACCGTCATCACCAACCCACCTACCTGGCCAGCCCTGCTGGGTGGCACCAATGTATAGGCAATTCCCAGAATTGATGGCCACATCAGTGCAGCCCCAGCCCCTATAACAATTCTAGAAATCAGCAAGGTTGGCGTATTAAAGGATAAGCCCCCGATCAACGAAAATAACAGAAAAATAGTACTACCAATAAAAAATAGCCTACGGCGCCCATAGATATCAGCAAGACGTCCACCCGTAACGATCAATACCCCAAACATCAGCCCATAGCCATTGATAATCCATTGGGAGGTAGTGATATCAATATTAAATTCCTGTTCAATCGCGGGAATTGCAGGAGAAAAAGCCGTGAAATCAACAGTGACAAGGAATAAAGCGAGGTTGACTGCCAAAAAGCCCAATTTCTGAGACTTCGAGAGCGTCATCTGGAAATATGACATAAACAGCAGCCTTACAGTCAACTCAGCGATAGATCCTCTTCAACCGAAAAGCCAATACAACCTCCACCAACTCACAAAAAATGCTTATCATTCAGAACTACCTCTCTCACGCTCAGTCACAGTGGGTGCGCTCATAAACAGGAAAGCAATAACAAACCCTACAAATGCAAAGCAGGCATTTACTTCAAAAGCCCTACTAATACCTGTAGTAATATCGGGTGCAAATCCTACAATAGCGGCATTAACACCGAGTCCCACCGCGCCGCCAGTAATTTTCAACATATAGATAATCGCACTGGCCAGGCTCGCGCGACTGGGGTCTACTACAGCGATGACCATTGTGGTTGTAGATGGATTAAATAACCCCAGTCCAGCCCCGAGGATAATCAATCCAAAGATATACTCACGGCCATCACTTAACCTGGAGATATAAAACATCCCCAGACTCATGGCCAGGATCCCAACACAAACCAGAATCTTCCCCCCGGTCTTTTGATAGAGTTTACCGGCTATAAATGAAAAAACCGCAAAGGCAATCATCAAGGGAACAAGCGTTAAACCCGATTGCATAGTGGTAAATCCACGCACATTTGTCAGGTACTGGGGCAGATATAAAATAACTGAAAAGAAAGTAATAGAAGTAAAAAGAGTAACGGCTCCGGCCGCAGAGAACCTCTTATTTTTAATAACATCCTCAGGAATAAGAGCTACCTCTCGTTGGTGAGACTCTATATAAATAAAAACTGCACTAAATACCAGAAATCCCACCAATAGCCCGATTACCAACGGGTGCATAAAACCAACCCCCGATGCATAATTCAGGGCCAGGAGAAAACTCAGCAGAGAAGCAGTCAGAGTGATAACACCCAGATAGTCAATACGTTCATCGGGATCAAAGGGAACATCTCGGGGAACAAATTTCCAGCACATAAGTGCAGCGGCAAACGCAACTGGCAGGTTTATAAAAAAAATCCATCGCCAGCTGAACATATCCGCCAATAACCCGCCCATTACAGGTCCAAGGGTATTCGCCAAGCCACAAACAGCCATAATCAGACCGCCGGTCTCTCCGGCGCGCTCTTCAGGCATCAGGCTATATGCCATTCCTAAAATGGAGGGCCACATCAACGCTGCCCCCACCCCCATGAATGCCCTGGCGGCGAGAAGCATCGGCACATTCAGGGCAAGGCCGCCCATCAAGGAGAACGCCAGGAAAATTCCTGCTCCAGTAATAAATGCCCGTCGCCGCCCAAAGATATCCGCAATTCTCCCTCCGGTAACCACCAGTACACCAAAGACAAGACCATAGCCATTGATAACCCACTGGGAGGTGGTGATATCCATACCCATCTCCCGCTCGATCGCCGGGATCGCAGGAGAGAATGCAGTGATATCAATAGCAATGATAAATAGGGCCACGAATATGGCCAGCAAGCCTAGACGGGGGGAATTGGGGTCCTGCTCCTGGATGTGTGACATGGACGTTAACAACTCCAAGGGTTTCAGCCTGGAATTACAATCCGACCAGATTCCAAGTTAAGTTCCCGGAAAGTCCCAAGTTATACCCCACACCCTTGGATGTACGCTATCGCCTCAGCCGTGACGGCAATTTATAAATTTCCACCCCAACCGAGACAGACAATAGGTAGCAATTAGTTTAGTTGAGAGCACTCGGCTAAAATATAGATATTGGTGATTCTTCCCATCCAAGCCAGGTTTTCTCTACGCTACCAAACAACTCTTTATGCTATTTAAACAACGTAAGCAGAGATGCTGAAGTCACCAACCGGCCCATAGCAGAGATATTCTCATGCGCAAATACATTCTTCTTATTTTGTTAATCTTCGCTCCTTATCAATTTGCGCAAGCAGACACTGTGAACAATCTAAGCAGCTTCCAGTGGCAGAAACGCGTATTACTCCTCAACAACCCTGCCAATGAGACAGAGACTATGCAGTCTCTACTGAAGTTGGGCCCTCAGTTTGCAGAAAGGGACTTACTGTGGTTTGTCTTTTCCAAGGGCAATATCGAGACGAATTATCCAGGGAAAATCACCAGCGATTTCAACGCTAATATCAAGGATCAGTATTTCAAGGGCGATGGCGAGCAGGTAGTCTTGATAGGAAAGGATGGTGGCGTGAAATATCGTGCTGTCAAGTATGCCCCCACGGAAATTTTGCGGCGTATCGACAGCATGCCGATGCGCCAGCAAGAGACAAAAGATGGTTCCGCGCCTTGACCCCATAGGTATCATCGGCGCCCACACGCAAAAACACTGAAGGCGACCCTTTAGCTATAAGCCCACACAATGCTTATACCCTATCCCTTGCCCTCTTGCCGGCCATTTTGAATAACACCGGGCGCACTTTGGCTACCAACCAACCCAGTGCCTTGCCACCAGCTGTAGTCTCTGTTGCCTGGGCGTATTTATCCAGTGCCAGCTCACTTTGGGCTTGTTGACTTAACAGGTCGACCTCTTTATCCAGCTCTATTCCTGTCGCGTTGGCAATACGATTCATGCGCTGGAAACTGCCGATTAGTGCCGCCACATCCACTAAAGCGGAACTACCGTGTTCCTGCTCCAGTCTCTCCCTGGTGGGGGGGATCAGCTGTACATCCTCGCCCATGACCGCATCCACAAAAGCGAGAAGTTGCGCATAATCCTCTGCTCCATGGGGGTGATGTCTTCCACCGCCATTGCCTCCTGCAGAATCTTCAGAAATAAGCAGGTTGGCAATATCTTCCTGTTTTCCCTGCACTTCACTACTCACTTGGAGCAACATCGCGTGTGAGGCCGCACAGTAAAAGCACTCGTTGTTCATCGACACCCTAGTGGCCACCAACTCTATCTCAGTACGAGAAAGAGCGCGATCGTGATTCTCTCCCACTTGCATGACCTGAAAGGGCATAAAGTAATAGCGGTTTTCCATATAGCGCTGGCAACGCACAGCATCCGGCACCAAGCTCAGGGCCCTGAGTACATTAGTAGGTCTGGGGATATCCTCGTACAGATCCTGCTCGGCACCCGTGCACTGGTCCTGTCCAATCATAGGCACCCAGGCAGCACCCTCTTCCAACCCTGCGGGTGTGTATTGGGAAGGCACTGTGTCCTCCCCGGCCAACGCCTTGGGGAGCTCTTCTAAATCCAACCCCAACGCACGATGGAAGGTATCCACATTCATGGTAAAGACAACAACCGCCACAAGCTCCGCATACTGGCCCATGGAGATTTCCGAAGGTACCAGCTTTTTCAACCACTCCTCACTCAGGCGGGAGGGGTCAGTCACTATTCGATGAACAGTATCTACAACCGCTTTGAGAAGATCCGAGCGGCTGTCGTGCAGCCCCTCCACCTGATAAGGGGAGAGCGCCTTTCTTCGCTCCCGACAAAATTCGCAGTTGTAGGCCGCACGCACTTCCCTGGCAATAGCAATATGATCTTCTACAGACCACCAGTTGCCCGTTTCTCCAATAAACTGCCAAGCCTTTAGATTTGCCTTGCGTAAATCATCGCGAATGGGATAAGGCACGTTCGAATAATTAAATGGCATCGCTTATACAAATCCCTATGATTAATAACCAAAATATTAGGCCGCCAATCGAAGGAGTATTACTCAAGGCATTACGTTCTCCAGTATTCAATTCACGACTACTCTTCAGACTAATTCCCCCCAGCATGAAGTACAGTTCAATTTGCCATTAATACCGGTGATTTAAGGATTCTCTACAACGCCAGGCCCACAAAAAGCTTGAAGGCAACACCCCTGGCAGGCCATCATCCACACGCATTCCAAACAAAGAAGTCGGAAGCTATGGCTAAAAAAGCAATTGTTATAGGTGCAACTGGGCTGATTGGTAGCCACTTGGTTGAGCAGCTGGCACAGGAAAAATCGATAGGCGAAATAGTCGCTCTGACCCGCCGCCCCTTGTCCTTTTCCCATCCAAAAGTTCGCAATGAGCAGGTTGATTTTGAACACTTAGAAGAATACGCAGACCTGTTTCATGGTGACTTGCTGTTCTCCTGCCTGGGCACCACCAAGAAGCAAGCGGGCGGCCTGGAGCAACAATGCAAAGTGGACGTGGAGTATCAATTTCGTGCTGCACAGCTGGCAGCAGATAATGGGGTTGCCCACTACCTGCTGGTATCCTCCAGCGGCGCCAATACGAAAAGCAACAGTGCCTATTTGCGCATGAAAGGGGAACTGGAACAAAAGATCCTGTCACTGCCCTTTGCCCGCATCAGTATTTTCCGCCCTTCTCTGCTCATCGGTAAACGGGCCGACCTCCGCCCTGCAGAGAAAATAGGCGCCATTGTCTTACCCTGGGTCTGCCGACTACCCGGACTACATCGTTATCGTCCTATTACGGGCTCCCAGGTAGCCGAGAAAATGGTAGCCGTATGCGAAAAAGCGGGAACTGGCGTAGAAACCTTCACCTTGGATGAGCTGTTCTACACCTGACTTTTATTTCTGCATCCGGGGCATCAAGACTGGCGATCAGCGCCACAGGGGCACAGACTATCAATAGGTAACCGCTTTCCGGTAAGCACTATGTTGTTGTCTGTGCGCCTTCTCACCCCTTTGCTTTTTATCTGTTGGGCCCTATTCCCCAGCTCCTCCATGGCAGACTGTCGCCTAGATCGACAGCAACAGAAACGCTGCGGCCCCGGCCAGTGTGCGCGAGATAGCGATGGAAATGTCTATTGCGCTATTCACTCCGGAGGTGGAGCCCTCTCTGATATCAATGGCAATATTGTCTGTGGTGTAGGGTTTTGCACCAAAGACTACCTCGGCAAAGTCTGGTGTTCAAAACAAAGGGGTGGCCTGGTTGGGCGCGATAGCAAACAGAAAGTTGAGTGCCAGGGAAGCTGCGCACGGGGCACGGCGAAACTCTGTGTGCCGGGGCGCTGAGGGCTAGCCCATCATGTCACAAGAGATTACCGGTCTTAGCCAGTTGCTGGATCAGATAAAATCCAGTTGCCAGCACACCGAGCGCATTTCCCTACAGCTGGTACTGGAATCCATCGGGCGCAGGTCATTCGCGCCCTTCCTGCTATTAGTTGGGTTAATCCTCTTCTCTCCCCTAAGCGGAGTACCCGGCTTATCTACCGTAATGGCCACTCTCTTATTGCTCGTCGCTATACAACTGCTGCTGGGCCGTAGGCACGTTTGGTTGCCACAGTGGTTACTGAGTCGGTCCATCTCACGGAAAAAAATGAATGACGCCTTACAATGGCTGAGGCGGCCAGCAGCATTTGCCGACCGCTGGATGCGGCCGCGCCTGGATTTTATGGTGCGGCGCAGTGGCACCTATGCGATAGGCACTATCTGCTCACTGATTGCATTAACCATACCACTGCTGGAACTGGTGCCCTTCTCCGCAACCACAGCAGGTTTTGCCCTCACCATTTTCGGCCTGGCGCTCGTTACCCACGATGGCCTGCTCGCACTGATTGCCTGCATAATTACCGTGCTACTCACCTGGCTTCTCGCCCATACCCTACTTTGATAAATATTGAGCCATCTGCACCGTCGTCTTATGCACCGGTATTATAATTGTAGGCTTGTCGCTTTTAACGGATTTATTAAACTCAACTCTAAAAACTTAACCCAGCATAAGCTTTTTCAAAAACGCATGAATGAGTTTTCAATTTTAAACATCAAGTTTAGTGGTGATTAACGTAAAATAGCTTACACACCATCAAACCAGACCAGTAACACACTATTACCAACACGACCTTACCCAAACATGTCAGAAAGTACATTTCATCAATTCTAAAAAAAAGTCCCCGATCAATGGCACATACAAAAACAAACCCGATATGAATTAGCCTTTAAAAAACAAGCTTATAAATAGATTGACCTGATACAAACAAAATTTAATTTACTATTGACCCCTACTGTTAGCAATTCTAAACTTGAGCGTCTAACATGCAGTTTCATTGGACAACCCACATGACAGATTTTATCGAAGTATATGATGATGCCCTTCCCTTAGATTTCTGTCAGCAGGTGATCAAACTTTTTGAGAGCAGCCCAAGCAGGCAAGTACAGGGAGTAACCGGAGGAGGCGTCGACCCGTCTAAAAAACTAAGCAAAGATATCTATTTAAATCAACACCCTGAATTTAAAGATATCTTAGCGCAAACCATTGACTATACCTCAGAATATATAACCGAGTACTTTAAAAAGTATTACTTTCTGCTTATAGGTACCTTTGGACTTACTGTCATCCACCCCAAAACGGGGGAGCCGGTTAAACTCACCCAGGATAATTATGAAGAAGTCGGCGCTCCGCAAGCACACATTTTGATGCAGCAGTTGTTCCGCTTAGGGCATATTAACGCCCAGAAATACAATAAGGGGGAAGGTGGCTACCCCTATTGGCACAGTGAAGTTTTTCCACAAATGCCGCACAATGAGGCCTTGCATCGCGTCCTCTTGTTTATGTTTTATCTAAATGATGTTGATGAAGGTGGGCATACTGAATTTCACTACCAAAATAAAACAGTAAAGCCCAAAGCTGGCCGAATGGTGATTGCTCCAGCAGGCTTTACCCATACTCATAGGGGTAACGTACCCAAATCAGGAGATAAGTATATATTAACTTCTTGGGTCCTATTCAATCGGGCAGAGCAAATATATGGTGCGGCAAAGTAATTCAGATAATGGCCAGTTTTTACTGGCCACTTTTCTTTTTTTTAAGTGAACGTCTTAGGGCTTGCCGGCCACCCCAACCTGTGCGGCACCTCCTCCAATATCAACAGAATACGCCTCCTCACTCAGTAAACACCTCGCTAGATGTACAAAGACAGTTCATGTTCCGCTGAAGAAGCGAGACAGATCCTTCCTGAACCTGCTTCCACACTACTAAAGTGTATTGACCGACAATAAATGATCAGTAGCTGATCTCGCTCAAGCTGTTTCTGCCAGCAATCATTAACCTACCAGCAAATCATAGATTAGCCTTTTAAGTGAATAAGCCCTTTGGGGCATCGAAAATACCTGAAGAACCACAAATCGTGTAAGAAATGTGGAGCAAAAAAGGAGTAAATAAGGAACTTTTGCTTAATTCGCCAACTTAGGTAGTTACCAAAAAATTGGCATGCTAAGTTCAAGATTGGAATTTACATTACACTATCAATTATCAAATTAATTTTATTATCTGATGAAATGAAGAAATCGTCGACTATCGACCTGCATTTGAATAATCTATAAACACTATCATCTTAGCGAACAACCGGATATCGCGCATAGTTAAAATCTAACGAAAAGGAAATAGAGATATGCCAAGTTATGACGATTTCTTAAGCGAATTGGACAACGATATTGAGACGGCCTTCAAAAAGTATAAACTGGATTTCAATACTCAGGAATTTGATATTAAGAATGGAGTGTATCAAACCGGAATCGACTTTGTGTTCAGGGACCCAAATATAATCCTGATGAAAAAGGATGACAAATCCGAAAAAAAAGCGACTTATATGACCTGGGCTCGTAAATCAGCCGTATCAGTAACTTTAGACAGTAAAAGTCCGCCCTACTTTATGACATCGCACCTTAGCGGCTGCCGAATGACCCTTAAATTTCACGATGACGCAAGACATAGCGTTACAGTCATGCATGTTGCCGGTGATACTAGTTCAGGAACAACCTGGAACGGTTCTAAGCAAAGGGATAAACTGGAAGAACAGGTAGATATTCCTGCTCCAGTAAAGCTCGAAAGAAGGCTTTCGGTTACGGGCTTTAAAATGAATGGAAAAACAGGACCCCAAAAGATGGAAAAAGTACTCGCGAAAGGAGGTACTACCTTCTACGATAGCCTTGCCCGCTGTTTTGGTGTGCGCGGCGAAGATAACAAATGGAGATTCTACGTCCAAAATTTAAATAATGATGAACAGATCATAGGCTTTTTTGAGATTGTATAACAATATATTTATGCGGTGGTCCAAATTAACATTTTCCCTATTGTTAACTGGCTGCCGCATAATCAAAATCGAATCATCAGGCCTAAAATCGATCAACAAGCCACCTGTATTTAAATAAATTTCTTGTTTTCTCCAGGGCAGACGGAAGGTGCTACCCCCAAACAAACAGTTTCCCAAATCTCTATTTGACCAGTGGAACTTCCAGGCCCAACATACGAGGATATTTTGAAAGTACCATGAGTGCGAGCAAGTCATAAACTGCGTGCCAAATAATCACCCCCAATAAGCTGCCTGTCTGCTGATAAGCAACCCCCAAAACCAATCCAACAACAAATGTCAGCAGGAAATATGTAAATGATGCCCAATGCAGAAAGGCAAAAATTAGTGAAGCACCCAGCAACCCGATTAAAGGGGAACTGAGCTGTGATAGCCATACCTGTAGAAATCCCCGAAAAAAAATCTCCTCACAAATACCTGCAACGATAGACAACAGAATAATCTGCGTAGTAGATATTCCTGAGAATAATTGAGTCAGCTGCGCACAGTGGCCGCGCAGCGTACAACCGAAAGATGTAGGAGAGCGGGTAAGAATTACAACAGCGGTAAAACTAAATAGTGCCCCACAGACTCCCCAAACTACTGACAAAAATGGAGAGTCGCCAGGTATAGGAAGTTCAATACCGGAGAAGCCAATCGCAACAAGGGCAAATAGCAAACCCCCTGCCTCAATCCACATCATGACAGAAAAAATTTGTCTGCTGCTCAATTTATCCGCTGTCTCCTTAAACACTGAATTTTTGTCTTCCGACACAGGACATGCTCCATCAACCCCCTTGCTCGCCAGCCCGCTCTTCACCAACAACAGTTTTAAGGCTTACCTGGCCACTGGGCGCCACCATTAACTCTGCCACCCCCCCTTCTCGTAGATCCTTCTCAAGCTGCAGCGCCTTTTTCTTGGGAGCAAAGTAAGCCTCTATGCCGTACTTAACACGATAGCTATCGTCATTACCCCAAGGCCTTGTGTTGGATATACGCCCCCTCAGGAATATACCCTCACCGGGCTTATCAAAACTCGCCGAAGAGAATTCATAAAGTCCTGATGGAGACTTCTTCAGGGAGACATAAACCACCTCTCCCTGGCGCACCTGCCTGCCAGCAGACAGTGCCGATTTCTTAATCTCGGAAAAGCCATAGTTCAAGCGGGCGTAATTACCTCGGAACATGGAGCGGGGGTCCACCGGGATAGTCTTAACCCGAATTGGCTCGCCAGACCAAAGCGGTACCTGAGCCTTCACGTATAGGCCAGCAAGAATCAAAAACTGTACAGCAATCGCTGCAACTAAGGCGAAGAAAACCCCCCTCTTCATCGTGCTTCCTCCCTGCCCTGATGGGACTTCCAATACTTGGCCGCCCCCAACAAAAGGCCGGCGAACAGGATGAAAATCAGAGCTGCCCCCAGGTAATCTCCAATAAGGTCGATATAACGTAACAAGGCGGTGAGCAGTATCGCCACCACTCCAAGGAAGAAATAATGTGAAATACCATCGTGAACCCCGCGATATATCAGCCAAATACCACTGCCAATCAAGGCAAAGTTGGCAGCCACCTGCAGGTAAATTGCCAGATCTATATTATCAATGGTAGTTACCAAAGCCAGGACTCCAGCAAACAAAACAAGGAGGGCACTACTGGATAACAACCTTCGCGTAGGCATCGCCAATACCACGGTTACTGCAGCCATGGCTGCAACCACCAGCCACATGGACCACAAATGATCCCAATTCGCTTCAATCAAGGACTCCCAGGGAGATTCAAAGCTGAAAACCAATAAGGTGATCAACGCAAAACGCAAGCACCAAATGGAGATTACCGCCGAATAATCCCGAGCTACGGAGGATTGCTTCAAGGCCAGCCAATGACTGAATACATACAGCATTACAAACAAGGCAATTGCCACCGGTAAGCTCTCAGCCTGCAGAGCCAGCTTAAAGCCCTGCTCTTGTATGCGCCAGATCTCCGCCAGTGAGTATTCAATCCAAAGGCCAATGCTTCCCAGTATCACCAGCAGCAATAAAACACTCGCCCGTCCACGTAGCAGAACAAAAAGGGAAACAAGAATGAATAACGGAAATAGTGCTGGGTAATATCCCATCACTACCTGCAGGTAGAACCAAATTAGCGCAAGGATATTGGCTTGTAGCGCTATCCAGGGGCTCCTTGTAATCAGGGCAAATGGGGTACAGCCAAGCGCCCACCACAAGAGCCCATCGGGCATATGCTCACCTAAGTGATAAATCTGGGCGATAAGAATTATCGAGGCACCAAAAAAGAAGTTCCCCAATAGGAAGAGCCCCTCGCCTGCACGGGGGTTGCGCTTGAAATATACATGCAATGCAGCACACTGGGTCGCGACAGTGAGGGCGATCAAACCTCCCATTCTCAATGCGCGGGGAATCTCATCCCAGTTGGCGCCTATCAAAGTGATTAATGCCAGGGCAATAAACAAGTAGCCAAGGCCCACCAATACGTTATACCCAAGGGAACGCTGGCGCGCCTTGTGGTAGTCCACCTCGTAGCGAGCACAGATCAACTCGGCCTGCGCCTCACTGATCAGTCCATCATCTACCCACTCCCCAGTCTCTTGTGCCAGGTCGTGCTTTAACAATCGAATCAGTCGCATACCACTATCCTGCGGAAAAGTATCCATCCCGGTGCGATCTACTACTCACACCCTGAGTCAGCGCTGAGTATCCCTAAAGTCGCCCTTACCCTCAATGAACAGCCGCAGATAGTCAAAGGCTATCTGCGGCATTTAAATTGTTAATTTCTATTAAAGCCGACCAACCCATAGCATTTAAACCATCAAAGAACACAGACAAACAACGGAATTTCAAAAGGAGCTATCCATGTCCCGTTACATTGAATCCCAACTCAAGCCGTTCAACGCCAAGGCCTATCAAAACGGTGAGTTTCACGACGTCAGCGATTCCGATGTCAAAGGCAAGTGGGCTGTATTCTTTTTCTATCCTGCCGACTTCACCTTTGTCTGCCCCACTGAGCTAGGCGACCTGGCCGACAACTATGAAGAGTTCAAGAAACTGGGTGTTGAGATTTACTCCGTATCCACCGATACCCACTTCACCCATAAAGCGTGGCACGACTCTTCCGATACCATCGGAAAAATCCAATACCCGATGATCGGCGATCCCACCGGCACCATTACCCGTAACTTCGGCGTGATGATCGAAGAGGAAGGTATCGCTGACCGAGGCACCTTTGTGATCGACCCAGAAGGGCGTGTCCAGATCGTTGAGATCACCGCAGGCGGTATTGGGCGTGACGCCAGCGAGCTGCTGCGCAAAATTAAAGCTGCTCAGTACATCGCAGCACACCCAGGCGAAGTATGTCCAGCTAAATGGAAGGAAGGTGAAGAAACCCTAGCACCATCTCTCGACCTAGTAGGAAAGATCTAAGATTTCCCAAACCCTCACAGGATTGGAACTGGCTTTGCCCACCATTTGGTGGGCATTGTCATTTTTTAACTATTGCGGTGGGCAGGGAACGTGCGCGAGAGTCACTGATACAAAGTAAATTAATCACTCTGGTTTCAAATGTCTTTAGACCGCACCACTGTCTCAATAGAAAAACCAGAAGATGAATTATTAATAAATATCTGTGAGGCCTGACAGACTGCGAAGGACTGAGAAACATGCAATAAGTTGGCCCTGAACCACCAATAGCCTACACAGCCAGACAGCGCAACATTCTTAGAGTTTTTACATTTATAGGTCCATTTGGCAGTATGGAAAAGATAAAAAGTAAGTTAATGTGCGTCTCTCCCCACCTTCCATAGCCTGGACATAATGAGGAAACCTTGAGCTCAAAGCGACAACCATTGAGTTTTCTTTTGTCTTTAACTCAACCTCAGCATCCCTTAGATAATTCGTATAGGTGTAGCTCCCTCCCGTATATCCACTGGAGAAATGCAGCACTATCGAGGCATAATAATGTGGATTAGTATCTGTATCCAGATGCTCAGAAATAAAACCTCCTTTTTCCAAAATAGTAAATTGACACCTTGGCATAATAAAGTGATCACTTCCTATAATTTCCTTATAGAAGGCTCTCATCTTTTCTGACAGTAAGACAGAAAGTATTTCTGGTGCAATTTTTGTATTCATTATTTTGGGTTTATAGTCCTTAAACTGATCATAAACCACCCTGCTAACAAATATTTCATGAGTATCACCAGCATTACTGAGTGTCACTTTTTCATAGTTAACGTCGCTGGAAATACGCCTTAATATTTGCCACTCTGACTCTGTAAAAGGAATTTCTTTTTTGGGGAAAACCATGGGCTGATGCAAGAGTTCATGCTTAAAACTCAACAGCTGATCATTATATAAACAGCTTTCTCAACGAAACCCAAAGTTGTCCGACAAAAAATAAACTAAGGTCTCCCGATAGCCTTTTGATATCCGAGTCACCTCATGAAGAAGATTACCATCAGTAATTAACATAGCTCCGGGCTCTATATTTATTCTTTTAACTTCATCAGCAAAATGAAGAATGGTTTCTCCCCCCTGCTGTTGATAGGAATCTATATGCACCACTATTGCAAACTGGTAGTCCAAATGGCTATCTGGCTTGTCTGGATCACCTTGCATATCAGAGTGCAACCCAACAAAATTCCCCACCTTGAGCCTGTTTACCTGGCATCTTCGAATACACACATTGCCAAACCCGGTTATTCCCTTATAAAACTGTTGCATCTGCTCATTATTTATAATGAGATCAACTTGCTGCATATAGTTTGAGCAGTCCTCAGGGAGGTCAATATCATTCCTTAGCCTACCAACTAGAAGATTATGTTTATCTCCAGCATCTCCATCTAAAACCTCCTCATAATCCAGGTTGCTAGCAATGGAATCTATTTCTTTTAACTTATCCTGGGTGAGAGGATGTGAATCTAACCTTAGATACAAATACTTATCCTTCTTGAGCTTCTCCCTCAAATCTCCAAAATCAACCGATAGATTCATCTCATCCTCACTAACCCGCCTCAAAACCTCTTCATGCAAATAAATGCAGAGCGTATTAGTTCAGCCTAGGTTGCCCTTGCTTACATGCCCAATCCGATAAGGCGCCCGCTTAACATTACTCTTACTCTCTCGGCCAACTACTTGACTAACTTTGCACCGTACTACTTGACCTCACCAATCCCTGCCGCCTACAGGCTTTAATTGCCTGAAAGCCACCAGCTCCCTCCCACCTCGACCTATCAGCCCCCAGCTATCAGAAGATGCAGATAAATTAAAAATTTTTATCACATGCATTTATATTAATAATTTTTATCAATGAATACGATTCAATAGTATAGATCCCGTTCCCCAAACAACGACTGACAAGACAGTGATGAGTAAGGAGTTATCCATGTCACGTTACATCGAATCCCAACTAAAGCCCTTTGACGCCAAGGCTTACCTGAACGGCGACTTCTTGGATATCAGCGACGCCGATGTTAAGGGCAAATGGGCGGTGTTCTTCTTCTATCCCGCAGACTTCACCTTTGTGTGCCCCACCGAACTGGGCGATCTGGCGGATAACTACGAAGAGTTCAAGAAACTGGGAGTGGAGATCTACTCCGTATCCACCGATACCCATTTCACTCACAAGGCCTGGCACGACGCTTCCGACACTATCGGCAAGATTCAATACCCCATGATTGGCGACCCCACAGGCACCATCACTCGTAACTTTGGAGTGATGATCGAAGAGGAAGGTATCGCTGACCGCGGCACCTTTGTGATCGACCCCGAAGGCCGTATCCAGATTGTCGAGATCACTGCCGGAGGAATTGGCCGCGACGCCAGCGAGCTATTGCGCAAGATCAAAGCAGCACAGTACATCGCCGCTCATCCCGGGGAGGTCTGCCCAGCTAAGTGGAAGGAAGGTGAAGAGACCTTAGCGCCCTCCCTCGATCTGGTAGGAAAAATTTAAACCAAATACCTCTGACCCGGCCCACCAACCGGTGGGCCACAACCAATCTGAACTAGTTAGAGAAAGGACACACCGATGTTGGACGCAAACCTGAAAAAACAACTGGACACTTACCTGCAGAATATCGTCAAGCCGATCGAGATTCGTGTGTCCACTGATAACAGCGAAAAATCAAAAGAACTGGAAACCCTGGTAGATGAAATCTCAGGGCTCTCTAGCAAGATTACCGCACAACAGGGCCAGGCCAGGCGCACACCAAGCATGGCTATCGCCCCTGCTGGAGAGGAACCCCGTGTAAGCTTTGCCGGCATTCCCCTGGGCCACGAATTTACATCATTGGTTTTGGCGCTACTACAAGCTGGTGGCCACCCCTCCAAGTTAGATCCCGAGCTGTTGGAGCAAGTGCGTAACTTGGAAGGTGAATTTCACTTTGAAACTTACATTTCCCTCTCATGCCAGAACTGCCCGGATGTTGTTCAGGCACTGAACCTGATGGCCACCCTTAATCCGAACATCACCCACGAGATGATCGATGGTGGGCTGTTCCAGAAGGAAGTCGAGCAACGCAATATCATGGCCGTACCTGCGGTCTACCTAAACGGCGAACATTTCGGCCAGGGTAGAATGTCCCTTGAAGAAATTGTCGGCAAACTGGATACCGGCTCCGCAGAACGTAAAGCTGGAGAATTGAATGAAAAAGCCCCCTACGACCTTCTAGTAGTTGGCGGCGGGCCGGCGGGCGCAGCGGCAGCCATCTACGCCGCACGTAAAGGCATTCGTACCGGACTGGTAGCCGAACGCTTTGGCGGCCAGGTGATGGACACTGTTGGTATTGAGAACTTTATCTCTGTACCTTACACCGAGGGCCCCAAGCTCGCAGCCAGCCTGGAGCAGCATGTTAAAGAATATGGTGTAGATATTGTTACCGACCAGCGCGCAGCAAATTTACAGCGCAACGAGCTGGTAGACATTGAACTACAAAGTGGCGCCACCCTATCCAGCCGCTCAGTAATACTGGCCACGGGTGCACGCTGGAGAGAGCTGGGCGTTCCTGGAGAAGCAGAATACCGCACCAAGGGCGTAGCCTACTGCCCCCACTGCGATGGCCCATTCTTTAAAGGCAAGCGCGTAGCGGTTATTGGCGGCGGCAACTCCGGTATCGAAGCAGCCATCGATCTTGCCGGAATCGTTGAACACGTCACCGTACTAGAATTTGCCGATAAACTGCGTGCAGATGAAGTATTGGTACGCAAAGCACAGCTGATGGACAACATCGATATTATTGTCAATGCACAAACCACGGAAGTATTGGGCGATGGCAACAGGGTCAACGGCCTTGCCTACACTGACCGAGAGTCAGGCGAGAGCAAAAAGCTCGATCTGGCCGGCGTCTTTGTGCAGATTGGCCTGGTACCGAACACGGAATTCCTTAAGGAAACCGATATAGAGATGAACCCTATGGGTGAGATTGTGATCGACGAGCGCGGAGCAACCTCTATCCCCGGCGTTTACGCCGCTGGTGATGCCACTACCGTACCCTACAAGCAGATTGTAATTTCAATGGGTGCAGGGGCTACAGCCGCACTGGGCGCTTTTGATTACTTAATTCGATCTTCAGTTGAGTAATGATAATAATTAATAGGGGCCAGCAAAAAGCTGGTCCCTAATCAGTAAAAAAAGCATTATGCATTGGCCACTAATTGACTGAATAACTTACAAGCCCTTCAAGCAATCAGGGCTTGAGGTATCAGCTGTATTATTTTCCCAGGTATTCAGCTGATTGGTACAGAAAGCATTTTCTGTGACATCAATTAAGTCGAACATGCCACTGCCCTGCGCCGTATTATCCTTGATCGTATTTCCTACTGCATTTGTCTCAATAGCAATCCCCAACTCAACACTATCTATAACATAATTATTATTGATTAAATTCCCGGTTACGACATTATCCACATCAATACCATCCTCTCCATTCTCCCTGATAACATTTCCTGACATTGTGTTGAAGCCAGTCTCTATATCAATACCGTCATCTAAATTAAAACTGATAAAGTTATTGGTTACCGTGGTATTTTCTGCATTTATCAATAATCCATTGACACCACTATTAACTATTTCATTTAGCGTCACCAGTGTATTTTGACCACGAACAGCTATACCATCTATGCCATTGTCATCTATAAAATTACTGCTAATAGTTGTATACTCTCCCCCTTCAGTGATTGCTACTCCTGTACTTGAAGATCCTGGCCCTGAACCGATTATTTCACTTCCAGAGATGAAATTAAAATCGCTTATTACCTCAACACCATCCGATGTTGAGTTACTAATCTTTGTGTTCAAAATAGAGTGCGAACCAACCCCTTCTAAAATGATTCCTGTAGGGCAAGAGTCAACTTCACCGCCAGCTACAAATGAAGAAAGACCTTCTACCAATACCCCAGCGATTCCAGCACCTAGAGAATTATCGCAAGTTATCTTGCCTTCACCGAGCATCCTTAAATACCCAGAAGGCCCAACGATAGTAAGCGCATATGGGCTATCAACTGTTAGAGGACAATGCAACTCCTCTGTCAGAAATGTCGGTGTAAGTATTCTATCACCGCATTCAACCGCAAACGCTTGGTGTGGCACAAGAAACCCACACGCCATAAGAGAAGAAAATATAGGACCCGCTGCCAGATTTAAACTCTTCAGATTCATTGTTAATTCCCTGTATTTATAAGGCATTCAGCGCCAAAGAAAATCCGTCTGTAACCCCATAGGGGGGTTCTAGCAGCGTAGATTGAAAACAACTGGAAGATTATTGCCTACATATATTTTTTATTCTGAATTCGAGAGTTTTTATTCTGCTTCTACATGTATGACCTGTATGTTTGACATGCCCTGAAACCCGCCCAATAAAAAAGCGTCAAATCGGAATAAATACAAGAAGATCACCCTAAATTTATAACGTCACAAAAAACATCATCACGCAGCAAAATACGAATTGAAGACTTCACTTTATAAGGAGCATCTTATGACAGCCAAAACTTCACCGCTTATAAAATAGGTATGATCTCAATGGTGAAGGAATAACATATAAAATCGAATCTGGACCATGCGGAATGATAGTAAAACATAAAGCACATCGTTTAAACAATTAACTCCGTTCAATTAGACTTCTTAATCTAGACCAACAACCCTTAGAGAATTTCACCATACTGGTCAATCAAAACATCAGATCACAGTTAAAGCGAGAACGGGCCCCTATAAAACCTATCTCTATTTACTTCAGCCAGAAACGCCAGCAAACTCATTTCAAGCGAATAAATCTATATTTTTGTTTTCCATTACCCCAGTAAGTGAGGCTCATACCCGGATATAGATATTTCGGCACATATATCTAAATTAACCATAGACGGCAGAACTTTTCCCTTCCTCCTTACCCTCTCCAATTGATTGATGACGGATAACGGTGTCGCGATATGCCTAAAAGTGAAGTTGATCCTCACTATCATCTCTAGAAAACGGACAGAAAAACTGAAAATTAATCTATCAAAGGGAACCCTCACCCTAGCTGAGGGTCAGTTCAATTAGTGTAAGTGAACGAGTTCATAAATTTATCCAAGAATTTTTTTCTACAAATCTATGAAACAGTAAAAAAGATTCCAAGGCAAAGAAAAGCCAACTTGCTTCACAGTTTATGCTAAGAAATTATTTTTAAAATGCCAAACAGGCCGAATTAACCCCTTTTAACGGAGCCGCTCAAACAGCAAGATTTTCTTGCTAACAGTTCAACCATAACCGTGAATAATTTTATTCATCTAAGAAAAACGGGCCTAAGAAAGATATAGAAACCTGGAGTAATTTCATGCTACTAAGAACTAAATGTGCCATTGCAACAATGCTACTAATGCCTTTCAGTATGCAGGTTCAAGCTCATGGCTGGTCTGAATACCCAAAGGCCAGGCAAAAAATTTGCTATGACCAGGGAAACATCTGGTCTGGAACACCACCTAACCCCGCTTGCGCACTGGCAAAAACTATTTCTGGATCTTATCCTTTCCAGCAGCACAATGAATTTTCTATCAACATCCCTGACTACAATAATTTTACAGCCGTAAAAAATGCCATTCCTGATGGGACTCTATGTTATGCCAATGACCCCCAGAAAAAGGGCATGGGTGCAGCAACTGAAGCCTGGACCCGGGTTGAAGTCAGTGCGGGAACCTTCGAGTACGTATTTCACGCAACAGCACCACACAACCCATCTTTCTGGCAATTTTTCCTAACAAAACCAAACGCTGATCTTTCGCAACCCCTTGCTTGGGATGACCTGGAGCTTATCCAGGAGGTGGGAAATGTGCCTGTTGTGAATAGTCAATATCGCATGAATGTTACTATTCCAGAAGATAGAGTGGGTAATGCAATTTTATTTGTACGCTGGCAGCGAGAAGATGCAGCGGGTGAAGGCTTCTACAACTGTAGTGATATCACCATTGTAAATGGTGATGTTGAGCCGCCTACCGAACCTGATCCCGGTACTACGGAGCCATACCTCATCCAGGGTAACACCTTTATTCCAGAAGACATTAATATCGATTCGGTAGATGTAGGTGACACCGTCAATTACAAGGTATTCAATAAAAATGGTGAGGAACATTCATCATTTTCACTGGCAATTACCGAAGACAATAAAAATGATTGGGATAGACTGCTCGCCTCTCAGGTTACCGGCTGGTATCAATCAAATCACAATGGAAATGTCTTTATCGGCCGCTGGCATGAGGAGATGAACCACTACATGTATTTCCAGGGTGATTTACATGGAAACTATTTCAACTCCAAAGATTCTCGCGCTTCCGGCGAGTTCACTATCACGAGTAATGGAAGCGAGTTAATAGCCGCTATCACGCCCAAGGTTTTAAAACCTCTCGACATGGCAAAGGTGGAGCACGGAGATTTACTGGTACTCTCACCGGGAGAAAGCACAGGAGATATCACTGATACCGCGTGGTCACAAGTAAGTGGAAGCCCTGTTGAAACAGCGACCGGACCTAGTGGTGCACTGGTAATTGATACGTCAAGCTTAACCAATGAACATCATGAGTTGAGCTTCAAATTAACGGTAAGCAGTAACTCTACTACGGATGACGAGGTCTACTCCTTTGTAGTTGAACCATCATCTCCTACTGATCCCACTGATCCCACTGATCCCACTGATCCCACTGATCCTACTGATCCTACTGATCCCAATATTCAAGCCTGGGATAGCAACCAAATCTACACCGCAGGTGATCAGGTAAGCCACAATGGCCAAACATGGACTGCTGGATGGTGGACCAGGGGTGAAGAACCTGGCACAACCGGGCAATGGGGAGTGTGGCGCTAAGCCACCCAACAAGAAACTTTTACTTTATTAACCCCTAGGGGGCTTGTGACAATTGACACAAGCCCCCTTAACTCTTTCTAACTTGCTACTTAGTGAAGGTATTGGAAATTTCTAGGCGCTCCTACTCCTAAAAATCTTTAGAAAAGGAGCCAAAATAGAGCCGATAAGTTCTTTCTAGACGCCCTGCCCTAGCTGATTGAAGATCAACCACCTGAGATTAACTCATTAACAATATCCATATACTCATCGATATACTTAGAGATACTTTCCTTACTTATCAAAGGTTCACAATAGCCAAAAATAAAAACCGAGTTTCGGTAGGTCGTATAATTGACTACCATTAGCGGATTTATGCCATTAGTTAATGTAATCATTGGCTTCTGTATTTCAAAATATCGTATTTCATCTGCTAAAAAGCGCATATTCCCCACGTTTGAAACAATAATGCCTGCCGGGAAAGAGCTTTGTTGCGCTGTAACTTCAGCAGCCATACGGGTTATATCTTCCATGTTGTAATCAGAACTTAGGTTTTTCGTCATCGGTCTCTGCTTGAGTAGCACAGCGTCAATCTGCTCATTCAAACTTCCGGCAACATCGATAATATCAGCTGAGACAACATTAGAAGGAAGAGCCAAACTGGTAGTTTCTGAAAATGAGCCGATATGATCAAAAGGTATATTAGGACTGCACAATCCTCGTGCATCCATAGCCAGAATAACTTCTGTTAATTTTTTGTAACCAGGTATAGCTCTTGCAGCAATTGATGCTATGGCGCAGTAAACCGCAGTAAGTTTTACCTTGTTTTTTTTAGCCAGCTGGGCCAGCAAATCAATCTTTTCCGGCGGCATGAGATATGAGATGGCACAGGCCTTGCGTTCACGGGGAGCGGCTTCTTTCTCTACTGCCCAGCTGAAATCTCCTTTGCTTTTATGTTCAAGCTCTTCCTCTCCAAAATATCCAGAAGCTTCCAATTGGCTCGCTATGCTTTCCTGTAGGGGCAGAGATTCGACTTGTTCAAGGTTTGTGTTAGAGCGAAGAAATCTATCTAAATCTGAGAACAGTGTCATTATTGACCTGCCATCGAGTACTGCATGAATATTGATCATAGAAACCCACTCGACCAGCCCCTCTTTATTAAGGTACAACCTCAAACTGTATACATATTTTTCACTATCCAGACAGTTCAGCGCATGGGTCTTAAACGCTTCTTCAAGGTTTAAGTCGCTCTTTAGGTGGCATATCTCCAGAGGGATATCCCTAAAGTCGACATCACAAATCCAGCGCAGACGCTCCCCCCTTTTCACACGAGCACGTAGAAGTGGATGGCGTTTATGAAGGTAAGCCAACCCCTCGCGTAGAGGGCCTACCTTTAAGGGTTCGCAAACCCTTATAAAAGACACAAACTGCAAGCCGCCGTGAGACAGCCTGGTCATCTCGACAAATAGTGCTTCTTGGGGACCAAGCTCCCTCGAGAATGGCTCTAAACTCATAAAAAACACACCAAGCATTAAGAATACTGATATACCGTTGCTCTAGGCAGTCACCCGCTTAATCATCTACTCACTGTTATTCAGAATAATTCCATATAAATGCCGAAACCATTACTAGATCGTCAAGATCTCCTCAGACAGAGTGCAATTTAGATGGCGCAATTTACGCTAGCACTCATACTTAGTATCGAATTACTTATTCAATTGACAGGAGGATTTTATGCCTAAACACATATTTCCAGTAGCCTTGGCAATACTTCTTTGTCTCACTGGCCCCACCAGTGTTATTGCACAATCTGACAACCTACAAGAGAACAAGAAAATTGCTTTACATGCTATTGATTTTTGGAAAAGTGACTCAAAAATCGATCCATCCACAATATTTGCACCTAATTATATAAACAACCTTGACTCTGCGGTTGGCACAGGAATTGAATCGCAAAAGCGGAATATGAAAGAGTTTCTAGCCGAAGTTGACAAATTTCGTGCCGCATTTAAAGACTTGAAATTGCTCAACACCATGCAGGTAGCCGAAGGTAATATGGTTGCCACTCATGCGACCCTCAGTGCCAAGCATGTCGGCTCATTTATGGGTGAGACTCCAACAAATAAAACTATCACTTGGGACGGTGTAGAGTTTGTCAAGATAGAAAATGGAAAAATTGTAGAAACCTGGGTCACATGGGATAAATATGCCTTCTTGAAGCAAATCGGAATTTTGAAATAGTGGCCATACAGTCTACTGGAAAGTAGTTAACTTATTCGAAGCCCTGGCAAGCTTATGCCAGGGCATTCCATTTATAACAACTACTTTAAAAATTATTCGATAGAAACATTACTGTTACAAAAATAGCGCACCACTAACTTGTACACACTATCAAGGATTCCTCCGGTAACTCTCACACAATACCTAGATCAACCCCTCTCACTGACCTATCACGTTAATTGATTATCATTGAATTCATTCGTGACCCCGCCCACAAATATAATCAAACTTAAACCACCACCAATAATTACATCTGTAATTAATTGACATTAAAAATCTTAATTTTACAGTGTGAGGCAAATAATCTAGAAGGAGCTTTTATAAACAGAACAATTAATCGAGATGTCACATACAGGATTTATAAAGATCAGGCCTCTTAACTTTTCACGGAATGGAGAGTATCAATGTTTAAAAAACTTCTAGCACTCGCACTTTGTTCAGTTTTTTCTGGTCCAATTCTGGCAAAAACATTGCTCATTGATGGGCAGCAAATTGAAATTGGAGAAATCGCTGTTAACGGTACCGGCTGTCCCGTAGGATCTGTAACAGCCACTGCGACAGATAACAACGAAAATATCGCTATTCTATTTAGTAAGTACAGCGCGGTTACAAACTCTGTAACCCCAATTGCCAGCTCTGACTGTAACTTGGCGGTGCCTTTGAGCGTGGAACCTGGATTTTCAGTAGGAATACTGGATATTGATTGGCGAGGCACGGTATTTTCTGCCGATGGGTCACATATCAACTTCCACCGAGAGTACTTTTTCTCTGGCAGCCAAGGTCCAAGCCATGACAATAACTGGAATAGCTCTGGGTTTGAGAACTTTGTCCTCAATGATCGCCCACCATTTGCCTACTATTCCGGGTGCGATGGGGAGGCCCTTATTGCGAGAGCAGATACCGTTGCAACAGTAATCGGCGCTGACAGTTTATTTTCTTTACGCTCTGCCGATGTTGGAGCACAGTTGCTTTTGAATATACAAATTATTCCTTGCGATGAGTAATTAAGGGCAACTGTTGTCACTCCCCACTTTTTGTAAGGTGGGGAGTACAAAAAATTTTAATAATAAAAACGGCCTCTTTAACCAGCTTGGCAATATTGATATCAGCAATTAATTAAAGATTAATCATTCAGACATACGGAGTGACTCAGCTCAGCAAAGCCAGAAAGATAGGTAATCGCTATATACTTTTTCCCTTCAATAGAGGCTCAGCCATCCCGGCTAGGCAGACCTGAATTTATGTAAGCGGCCTCACTCTAAATTTCGGTCACTTTTAATCATTGAATAACAGGCTACCTGCCCGGCTCTAATCATACTCCGCCCGCTCCAATCCCCAAGATACCAAAACTACCACCATTGCCCACTTGATTTGCAAATGCGAATCATTACCATATGAGAAAAGTTCACTTCTGGGAAATCAACCCATGTTTCGCAAAAGCTTGATCGCCATCACCCTCTGCTCCGCAATCCCTGCCTCCTTTGCCGATGACGCGCCTTCCGGACAAAACGCTGTAATGGAGGAGACCTTAGTGATAGGTGTCCGCCAGCGACTGTATGAACGCGGCGCCCTTTTGGACGCCATACAGAAAACTGAAGTCGTAGACGAGAGCCTGATCAAGTCCCAACAAGCGGTAAACCTGACGGATGCCATTGAGAAATCCCCCGGTGTACGGGTTTCCAATGAGTGTTCTATGTGCGGCGTCAAGCGGGTAATGCTGAATGGTATGCGCGGGGAGCACTCCACCATCCTCACCGACGGCGTTCCCTTACACACGATGATGGCTGGCTACTACGCGGTAGATGCACTGGCCACCACCGGCATCTCACGTATCGAAGTGGCCCGCGGTGCTGGCGCATCACTGCTGGCACCCGAAGCAATCGGCGGAACCATCAATGTGATTTCCAAGGAGATAGAAGAAACTGGCGTCAATATAAATGCCTCCATGGAGGACAACGACAGTTATTTTCTTGGCTTGATGGCAGGCTATCTGAGCGATGATGAACGCACCCGCACATCGCTGGTCATCCAGGATGACAAACATCACCAGATGGACAACGATGATAACGGCGTCAGCGAGGCGCCGTTACAGGAAAATACCAGTTACGTGGTGCGTCTCTCGCAAGACCTGGGCGAAAGGGACAACCTGATCCTTCGCGCGGCCTACACCGACTCCAATATTTTTGGTGGACCCCAGGGAGACAGCATTGGCTCAGTCTTGCACGGATACGATGGTGTGGAGTCTGACCACTTATTTGTCGACGACGATGTGCGACAGCAATATATCGGTAAACCCTGGGAAACCACCGAATGGATAGCCACCACCCGCAGTGAAATTTCCGGCAGCTGGCTACACGAATTTAACGAGTCCTATAACACTTTGCTGACAGTTGCCTGGTCTGAGCATAAACAGGACTCCTTTTACGAGGGGTTCGACTACAGCGCTACCGACACGCTCAATTACTTCGACCTGCGCAACAACCTGATCCTGAACGACCAGCATATGCTGACGTTTGGTGTCGACCTTCGCGATGAATCCATGCGCTCCGACTCTGCTGCGGGGGCGGAAAGCGACAACTACATCGAAGATAGTTTCGACTACCAAACTACCGGCCTTTACCTGCAGGATACCTGGACAGTCTCACCAGATCTTGAGTTGGCACTAGCCATACGCCTGGATAATGCCAAAGCCGATTTCGTCGCCGAGCAAAAACCCGGTACTGAGATCGATGAAACTGTGGTGGCCCCGCGTATAGACCTGCGTTACCTGCACGACGATCAATGGACCTCCCGCGTAGCGCTGGGGCGAGGCTACCGAGCCCCCCTATCCTTTTTCGAAACGGATCACGGCATCCTGGATGCCGGAGATGGCTTTGCCATCGACATTGAAAGTCTGGAGAAGTCTCTATCTGCAACTTATGCGCTGAGCTTCGAAGGAGAGCGCCTTAACAGTACCCTGTCATTGGCATTTACCGAAGTAGACAACCTCGCGGCATTAAGTGAAACCGAGGACGGGGTACCGCTGCTTACCCAAATGCAGGAAAGCGCCTCTGTAGGTGCTGCCGACATTACTCTCAATTATGCGCTGAACGACAATCTATCTATTGGCGGCACTCTGGAGACCTACGATTACGACGATGTTTTCCGGGAATCCTTTGCCATTGCCCCAGTGGAGCAACGTGCGCTATTCAATCTGGATTACAAAGCCGATTACTGGATGCTATACGCTAGCGCCACCTGGATCGGATCTCGTGACCTGGCTGAATTTGGCTACGAAGGCTTTAACCAGCTGGGCGATTCCACACTTAAGAGCACAAACGCAGACGCCTATTGGACACTGGATATGAAATTGACCTTTGATGTGAGTGAAAACCTCAGTCTGTATCTGGGCGGCAACAATCTCACGGATTACACCCAGGTCGAGGAAGGGGAAACCCCTCTGTTCTGGGATGCCAGTGGTGCCTATGACGTAGCCTATATCTATGGTCCCCTGCGCGGCCGTGAATTCTACCTGGGCTTCGACTGGAACCTGTAATGCGAGCCTGGCTCTTACTCCTCACACTTCTGTTCGCGCCAACTGGCGCGACTGAAGTTCCCACTTCCCTATTCGATTTTGAATTGCGCAGCCTTGCCGGGTCTGAGCGTATCAACTTGCAGCACTTCAAAGACAAGCCAAGCCTGATGGTACTGGTAGAACCCGACTGCCCCTGGTGCTTTCGTCAGGTTCGAGCACTCAACCGGCTTACACACTTGTGTTCACAACAGTTCCAGCCACTTGCCCTGGGTATTAACGGATCGCGCAAAGCACTATTGGCTGAGTATCGAAAATTGCGCCCGGAATTTGCCATGTTCCAGGCGAATCGAAAACTCCAGCAAGTGCTGGGTGAAACTCCCGGCACCCCCTTCAGTTTTCTAATAGCACCCAATGGCAAGCCACTGCGCTGGCTCAGGGGTTATATTCCTGATGAGCAACTGCAGCCAATCCTGGAACAAAGCTTTGGTTTTACCTGTGGTAATACTTCTCAAAAAACGTCATAAATTGAATGATTTAATTTTGTCCCTGGTAAAGCACAGGGGTAGATAGAAAAACAATCGAGCTTTTTCCATTAACTGCCCAACTAGATGCGCGGCGCTGATTTTCGAGAGAAGAAATATTTCCAGTGAAAATGATGCTTACGCTAATACTCCACCGTGAATACTCTAATATCCAGGTTAACTAGTAGCCGCCAGTAAGCCAAACCATGACAACATCTCTACGCCAGCTTTCTGAGATGGTCCGTAAAAGAAAGATCACAGCGACATCCTTAATTGAAGAAGCCTGCGATAATGCGGTTGCCCACTCAGAGCTGGATGCTTTTATCTGCCTGGATAGGCAAGGCGCATTACAGAAAGCACAGCGCATTGATAACGGGCTGAAAGAAGGCAGCAATAACAGGCCTCTTGCTGGTATTCCCATCGTCGTCAAAGACAATATGAATGTGAGAGGTATGCAAACGACTGCCGGCACGCCTGGTATGAACTTCCAGGCCAAGGCTTCTGCCCCAATAATTGAGAATCTAGAGAAGGCCGGAGCTATCGTCATTGGAAAAACCAATTTGCACGAACTCGCCTTCGGCGTAACCTCTAATAACGCCGCCTATGGCGCCGTCAGGAATCCCTGGGACAAATGCTGCTTTCCAGGTGGTTCATCCGGGGGAACAGCAGCAGCCATTGCCGCCGGGATCGTATCTGCAGGCCTGGGCACGGATACCGCCGGTTCAATCAGGCTGCCAGCAGCCCTCACAGGAATTGTGGGCTTTCGGCCATCCACTGGCTGCCTGAGCACCGAGGGAATAGTGCCCTCTGTGCCAGCGTTTGATACCCCAGGCCCCATGGCTGCCAACGTAGAGGATACCGCCTATCTGTTTGAAATATTAACCGGGTCTGCCCCACCCCAGGCAAAGCCACTCAATCAGCTGCGCCTGGGGCTTGCCCACCCGCTATTTGATAATCTCTCACCAGGTGTATACCAAGCTTTTAAAGCTGCGTTACATTCCCTTAGCTCCGCGGGAGCCACCTTAGTAGAAATCGACTTATCCTCATTAGTGAGCGCAGTCCTTGATGTTGGGTTTCCTATCGGATTTCATCAAATGAAAACCGCTATGACCCAATTCCTGGCGAGCTACCAGCCTAATACCCAACTGGCTGAGTTGGTTGCAATGATCAAAAGTAAAGATGTAAAGGCTGCCTATCAGGAGTCAGTAATGGGCCCCAAGGCACCATCAAATGCCGACTATCAGACCGCTTTAAAGAGAATGCCTGGAGTACGCGACAGCTACCTGAAAATCATCCGGCAGCACCAACTAGACGTGATTGTATTCCCAACAGCACCGATCGAGGCTCAACCCATTAGCACGTCATCTAACCAACTGGAACTGAACGGAAAAATGCTTCCGACTCTGGATACACTCATACACAACAATGCCACAGCAGCAGTCACCGGTGCTCCCGGAATAAGCATTCCTATTGGACGGGGTAATAATGGCTTACCGGTAGGTCTGGAACTGGATGGAGTGCCCGGCGCAGACTTAACACTTCTCGCCATAGCGAAGGAAATTGAGCTTCAGATACCACCACTGGTGTCGAATGGCCTGAAGTGAGATTTCAGGCCCCACCTAGCCTATTAATACTTACTCCTTATAAATCTCTTTATAAATCTCTACAGGCAATTGGTACATACCTGCTGTCGAATAGGGGCCACATTAGAGATGTCTCAATTATTGATAGCTCACTTTAATTACTGACAGCTCGCTTTAACTCCTCTCTTTTCTTTAAAACCATCACCTTAGCAAAAGACCGCACACTGACAGTCTCAGCCAAGTAGAAAGGAGTCTGAACAAACAACTTATTCCACTCACTGACCGTTCGTTCACGCCCTTGTGTTCCCATCAGCATCTGCATATCCATTGCCGCTAAATTGAGATCTGCCCCTTTCTCCGGCAGTACAGCATCAACAATAGCTAAAGTCGCATTGTGTTCACCCATCGCCCGGTGAATATTCTTCAAAAGCTCTTTAGCCCTGGTATCATTTAGCAAGTGAAAAATAGCCACACACAAATAGATGTCCTTATCACTTACTGCATTTGGAAGTGGGTCATTTAGGATATCAGCAGGATAAAAGTCTAATCGTTTCCTAACAATATCATTCAGGTGAGTATGCCAATACTCTCGCGCAGTCGATTCTACATTGCTCCTATCAACAATAACTGCAGTCAAGTGTTTGTACGAAGAAAGGATACTCGCACTTTTACTGCCCTTTGCGCCGCCCAAATCAATAATTCGACCAAAATTTGCCCAGTTAAAGTCTTGCAAATATTGTAAACCGGTAAGGTGATCTACAGTATCCATTGCATCGGAAAATAGATCACTAACCTTCGGGTGATCATTCATATAACCAAACATCTCCCGCTCATACACACCTTCAAAAGGTACACTGCCCTCCTTGATATGCCCCTCAAAATTGGTAAACCATGGCCTACTGAATTCAGGTGAATTATGCATCAGGATCATGCTCCTTACGCTGTTGTCAGCGTTGGTACGAAGCGCCCTTGAATTTCTATTATGGGAGAAATATTTCGATTCCCCTTCTTTAAAAACCCCCATTGCACAGAGCATTCTCATCAATCGATAGAGGTATTGTTTGTCAGCATTGCAAGCATCCGCCAACTTCTCTATTGAAATGGCTTTATCTTCAATATGATCAGCAACATTGAGGCAGGCAGCAGCGTATAAACAACGAGATTGCCAAAATAAAGATCCTATTTGCATCAAACGAAAGGGAGGCGGCATCAGGCGGTTTGGAATATTACATAAACTGTAAACCGCATTGGAAACCCTCTTAAAGATCCAGTTAGAAACCCTATTCTTTTGCATAGACCTGGGCATAAGAACTCCTCAGAAACAAATATCCGATAAAAATAGCCATTAAAAGAAACATCTCTGTGATTACAAACAGAGACTTAAAAGGTTACATATTTTGTAAACCAGCCTTTAGGATTCGGCCATTAAAATCGGCAAGCTGCTTTAAAAACTCAGGCCCCATTTCCTGGCCCATTTGCTCCTCGAGAACTGGCTTGGCCAGCATGGGTAACATGGCAAGACTGACAAACGCTATCCTGAGCAAATCATATTCAATGCCAGTGTCCGAAGGTTCAGCGCCCTGAATTTCCGCCAATCTCCTGGCACCCCGCTGGCGCCCCCGCTCTAAGAGTTGGCGAACAACATTCTTTCCTGGCCCTTCATTAAGTGCCATAACCTTCAAGATTAGGGCTGGAAACCTGGGATTCTTCTGCATTGTGGCATAGTAGAGATCGAAGAGGTCACCGAAATCCCAGTCGCCATCGAGGCTCAGCTGCTCAACCGCATTAATCAGGGGGAGCAAGGTTTGACGAATCATATCTTCGTATAAGCCATCCTTACTGCCAAAGTAATACCGGATCATTGATACCGCCACGCCCGCCTTAGACGCAATCTGGCGAGTGGTTACCCGGTGGTACTCATCGTTTAAAAAGCACTCCCGTGCCGCCTCTATCAACCGATTGGCAACATCCGACTCCTGCATATTCCTTACCGTCCCCGATTCACAATCCAATGGAGGCTAACAGGGTATAGCGCCACCTTCCAGAATGACTATTGTTCAATATAAGGGGTTTGTACGAACACCGAGAGCTTTACTACATAAGAGGACTTTACAGAAAATCAGGAACAATCTGATTCCCCATATATGCTTTCCAATTGAATAACCAGTCTGTCTTTAGCGTGCCCATTCATACAGACAAATCCTAAGTCATCCAGATGCTCGTGATTGATAAATCATCGGGAGCTGGTTAACACAGGAATCTATAAAGAACGCGAATTTAATCCGAAATTCTTAAGAGGAAAATCAGATTTATCCAACTGAAAAGAACAAAATATAGGCACGAAAATAATCTTATTGGATTTTATTAAGTTTGTTTTAGTGTCAAAGCTGCGTAGAATTAGTAGATATTTATCGATATTTAGGGCCGCAACTCAACAGGCTTCTATTGCTAAATAGCTCAGAAGTAAAAGGCCCAAGATCTTTTCAAATAACCCATTTCCCTATAGGAGAACGGTAGCGTGACATAAGAGAAAGTAAAAGGCGCTGACCCAAGGTGCGGGAACACCAGGGGCCAGCTAACCAAATTGATACACAGACTATCAAAGTGGCTACATGCATAGTACGCTAGAAACCCGCTCGTCTTCAATAAAGTGGAGTACATTCAGCAGCTTGGAGCGATTCCCCAAGCTCTGGGAGCGTATTGCCTGCCTTTTCTTTTTCTACGCCTACCGTTCCCGTGCCCCACCTCAAATTTCCTGCAAACACCGCCCTTCTAGCCGCCTTCCCATTAGGAATGCCTAGTCATAACATGCGTATCAGTAGGAAAAGAATATGTTGATCTTAAAACGCCGGACTGGCGAAAACCTAAGAATTGGAACAAATGTCTCTATCACAGTATTAGAGGTTAAGGGGAGTCAAGTAAAGATAGGAATACATGCCCCCAAATGCCTACCTGTGCACCGTGAAGAAATTTATAGACGCATTAAACAAGGAAAGGGGATAAGTAATAGCGGTCAGTGAAACCCTACGTCCCCAGCAAGGAAGCCCCAACCTGCTGGGTATCCCCAAATTAATCTAAATAGTTAGATTACTACTAGTACTAGCAGAGAATGAAATAACTTAAAAATCAATAGAATTTAGGCAGTAAGGGGAGTTACTGCCATACCGTAGAGTAGTTTATATCGACAAAGGGACAGCCGTGAATTGGTCAGGTACAGAAATCACTCTTCATCGAAAGAAACTATTCTAGTCTGCTAAAAAGATATTACAGAATAATTAGGACACACCCTAGAAACCCATCAAAATGATAATTCACTTCATATTTTTTTCTATGAATTCGATAATTGAGCTAAAAACAGCTACGTGATGCTCACTATCAGCAGGGCCATGAGCCATATCTGGATAAACTTTCCACTCATAGTCTTTATTAAATTTACTCAACATCATATGCATACGATGCATATGCTCTATATCGACAACCTCATCCTTCTCGCCATGAATAATAAACACTGGGCGACTAAGTTCTTGAGCCAAGTATACTGGAGAGATATCTTTCAAGAGATCGTAATTTTTGACAGTGTCACCAACATTCTCTTGTAACCACTTAGTTTGAGCCTCTGATGTGTAAGGGGAGTTAAGATATAAGTTAACATCTGTAACACCAGCTATACTAACTGCACAGCGAAATAATTGTTGATGTTTAATAGCCATCATCAATGCTGCATAACCACCATAACTCACTCCTGCTGCACAAATTTGTGAAGACGCAATATCCTTACGAGCGCCAACCACCTTTGTAGCCTGATAAATATCCTCAAGCATCAAGTTACCCCACTGCTGAATACCGGCCTCTTCCAGTTCAGCTGAATAGCCACTCGATCCTCGATAATTCACTCTAAGAACAGCATATTTATTCGCCACAAAGAACTGCGTGTAATAATCAAAATACTGATGATCAAAAATACCCAATGGGCCACCATGTGGCATCACTATAAGAGGGTATGGCCCGTTTCCCTTCGGCATATTCAAAACATAAGGAATATCTATTCCCTCTACTTGAATCCAGTCATGAAATTGACGACTCTCAAGCCGACCATCTAAATGAGGAAACTTAGAAGCAACAAGCTGATCAGATTTCTGCCCTTGTTTTCGGATGAAATAGCGTCCAGGCTGATCGTGGGTCTCACTAAAGTAAAGCTTTACAGTATTATCGATACTTGCTCCCACCGTTGTTTCCAGCAAACTGGTCATGCCATCGTTTACTTGTATGCTTTCATCTATATATTGATACTCAAGCTTTCCATCTCTAACAACTTTTACACCAATTAACGCACCCGTTGATTCATCTATAATCAGATCAACAATATCATAGCTATCTGATCGGTAAACTACACTTTCTTCCCCAGTGGAAAAATTACACTGGTAAACAGTACGATCTTTCTCAGCAGTTGTATCCAGACAAAAGTAAGCACCATCCTCAGGGCTAATAGACACCGGAATAAGAACACCATACTTTTCACCTGTAGATGGCTTCTCCTCTAACTCTTCTTTCGTCCAACTCTTTATTGGAGTTGAAGAAATACCATCGGCAATCCTACTTAGGTGAAGCTTCCCTTCATCGAAATACAGAGCAGATTCTGGCTGACCTGACAGGTCAAAGAACCATCGTGCGGCAAAGCCCTTAACCGAGGCTACTTCATTCTGAGCTGTAAATTGACCGCCATCTTTTCGTACAAGCTTACTCGCTTTCTGGTTAAGTAAGTTCAGTTTTGATACGTCTATTTTGTATACCTTGGAGTAAATCCCACTCTTGGCGTATAGAAAATACCCAGGCTCATCCGGTAAGGCATGAACTAACCAACCTGATGTTTTCACCTCAAATACTTTTGGCGGTAAACTTTTAGAACCTAAAACATCGAGCACCAATAAACGATAAGCAGGCTTGGTATCGAGTAAATTTTTAACACCTTTTTTTAACTCCATAAATTGCGCAACAATATATCTAGGACCAATCCAGCGAATGAATCGGATTGACGCATCCCTAGGTGTTAAGGCTTTCAGATCAATCAATGTTCTCTTAGATCCATCCACACTATTCCAAATAACCAACTTCTGGCTTTCATCACCCTGAGCTACAGAGGCTACAAACTTCCCATCAGGACTAATCTGAGCCGTCATAGTTTCAACGGGCTTAAAGTAAGTTTCAGCAGGCATCGCAACTGCCGACCCAACATTTACTATGAAACTCAACAAAGCTAATTGAATTAGCTGACAAACAATCTTCACTGCTCTACCTCCAGCGGACCCTGCCAACTATTAAAGAACACATCTTGTACTCCCGTGCCAGACACTAGAGGATATAACTCAGTTAACGATCCAAGTGATGCTTGGATTTCATTAAAATCTGTTGCTATACGATTTTTTAAATAAACTTCAATCGAATCTGATTTTCTCTGCTTACCTATGAACAAGCTGCCAATGTAATTGGTCTTTTCTGCTTCCACATGAAAACGCCAAGTACGTCGACTAGACGTATCTAGCTTGTATGGAAGATTAAAATAAGGTGCATTAATTTGAGTAATTTGGTAAAGGCCTGAGGGGATAGCCATTAAGTAATAGCCTGAGGGCTTACCCTTTAGCCTGATATGGTAACGGTTATTTTTTCGCAGCCTGGTTTTTTTCCCACTTTCTAAGTAGGTGCTTCCGTTCGAATACAATTTAAAAAATTCGATCGAAGGCGCCGTTCCACCCACATCAAGCTTCACCAGTACATATCCCTGCCTACTTCCCAAATCAGGTGGATTTTCATAAGATACCAGTGATAGAGTTCGTGCAATTACTGACTCCGATAAAAAAAGCGCAGTAAAAATGGCACTCTTTAAAAAGAGGGCCATTCGGCCTGAGTTACACTCTATCAGCCTTTTATTCTCCAGATTTTGCGTCAAGATACCGCTTCCATAAGTTCAGGTTTGCAAATGAATGATACGGCTGAGAATATTATCTTAGAGCTAGTTGCAATACAATTAGCAGGCATCGACCAAAATTATGGAGAGTAATATGCCCGGGATAAAACCCTTCAGATGTATAAAGTTTTACCCACTTATACTTTTGACCTGTATAATAATTATACAGGGTTGTGCGGGGCAGGTTAATATACTGCCTGCTCTGGAGGAGAGCACTCCTATTAATGATCAAGAGGGTATCGTAGTCGCTCGGATCATCAATGCCTCAGGTAACCCTCTACCCTTTAATCAGCTTACAATCAACCCTGAAAACCTGAATGAGTCAAAGTCAATAAAGCCGGAGCGCCTCCTAGCCGCAAAGCCAAAATTAAATGGCACGACCGTATTTGCCTCCTATGTCAAACCTGGAAACTACTCTCTGAGTAGCATTCGAGCGTTTTACGCCAATGGTAATGGATGGTATAGCCGCTTTGTCAGTGCAAATGAAAAACTGGGAACCTTCTCCGTAAACCAGGGAGAGGTAACAGACCTCGGCACACTAATCTATTATCCGAAACCTCAAGGTGATAGGTATCTTGACCTCTTGATTCGAGCCCCAGAATCAGAGAAAGGTGAAGTGCTTACGAAATACTTCCCATTCCTTAAGTACAACCCTGAGGTACTTAATGGATGGCATGTTGATGAAAATGATGAGGAACGTGAATCAACGTATATATCTATTGCACAGAATCCTGTGACATACAATGAGCAGTATGTTTCGCCGGCCAATTCTATCTATTTTCTAGGAAAGATTGGTGTATTTATCAAGCGGACCTCTGAAGGAGAGTGGGAGCTTGATGCTGTTGACACTAATCATGAATTAACCGCCATTGCTCAAAATAAAAATGGTGACCTGGTGGTAGGGGGTAGTGAAGGAGCTCTTTTCTGGCGTCCAGCTTTTGGGGACTGGCTAGATATATCACTAGAGCACAACTCTCATGTAGAGCATTTAAGAATGCTTGATACAGGAGAAATCGAGATTTTGGTTGCTCGTGACTTTGAGCTAGATATTCTAAGAGGCGCCGTATCTGGTTCAGATGTACAATGGAGACTAATTAACCGCTATTCCACTAATTCGAGTAAAAGATGGGATCATAGATTAGAAGCTGAAATAAAAAACAAACAGGCTCACTCAAAAAAAATAGATCGCCACATATACAACACAACACTATTTGAACTCAATGGGCAGAACTATATAAATATCCGTAACCACTCAATCTACGAAAATACCGTATTTGCGACAATCAATAGCGAAATTTTCATTTATAACCCCGACAATTGGATGATCGAAAGATCTGTTAATGACTTTGAATTTTCAGCAATTATTGATGCTGGTGCTGTTCAGCTAGGTATTGAAAAAGCTGGCTTTTGGTCATTGAGTGGAAAGCCAACCTATCATAAAATCGACCAAAATGGCGCTCAGAATAAAATAACAACCTATATCCGAAGCTGCCCGGATAATAAATCTCCAAAAAACTCATGTCGTAAAAAGAGCTTTACATTCCGATCCGTTCCCTGGTTCTCCAATAAAAATGATGCTATTGCTATTGTAAGCTTTGCGTTAAATAGCTTTTCTGGTGGAACTCGTGATACTGAAGTCAAAATCCTAACCACCACCGATGGTGGGGAGAGCTGGGTGGCAACCGAAAATGAACCGCCGACAGACTATTGTACCTCTATAGTCCCTCAGATTGCCGACCGCCTGTTGGTATCCTGTGATGGTGCTAATGGGGACTTCTATGAGTCAACTGACTTTGGAGCCAATTGGCATCAGGTAAGACAACAGGATAATTTCTAGCAAAATATGGGTGAGCATTGGTATTTTATATGCTCACCCATATTAAGTTAAAAATAGCCTATATCGTGCACCACCCCCAAATACTATTGAATTAGTAATTTTTCATTTACACACTTCAATGGCTAGCCTAATTTGCACAAGGTTTCACTTTACCAGATCCCAAACTCCGCCCAGACTTTCACAGTAAATGATATGCTTAGCTCTAGAAAAGGAATACCGGCTGCAGGCCAATGCACTTCTATCCATAGTAATTCTGAATACCCATTGAAATCAGATTGCTTACTATTCCGCCCCTCTATCTCAGGAAATCTAATAGCGTACAGCGCCTCTTTAATAGTATTTTCCGTTCAGTACTAATGGCTGTATGAATAATTGGGCTTTTACTATCTGCGATAAAAATCCAAGGCACATTTAAGAGCATGTGAAATCTAAATATATAAAATATAAGGTACCTTTATATCTGTACAAGCACATAAGATTGCTACTACACCTTGAACAGATTAGTACTTTTTAAGCTGGAATAAATTACCCATTTCGTATGCTGAATAAATTTCCTGCATTGCTTCTTCGGTCACTTGATTGATCTTTTCGATCGTAGGGTTCAATCCAGTACCGTCCACAGTTGTTCGAAATGGTCGACTTGAAGGCTCCGTCTTCAGTAAGTTCAGAACCGCATCTGCAACCAATTGCGGACTGGGGGCGCCCTCAGATTCATGGCCCTTCTCAGTACCGGCCCACATTTGCTCAGGGGCATCTGCATATTCACCATAACTCGCAGCCACTTCTTTATCACTTGCTCTTAACAGGTTTGAGCCAAAATCGGTTCCAAATCCGCCTGGTTGAACAATCAAAGATTGAATACCAAATTGCGCCAGCTCTACGCGATAATTCTTTGCCATTCCTTCTATCGCATGTTTGGTGGCATTATAAGAACCAAGAAAAGGTAATACGAACTTGCCTAAAATGCTTGATATTTGAATGAGAGTTCCACTGCGGCGTTGTTTCATCTGCGGCAACACTGCACGTATTAAACGCTGAACGCCAAAAACATTGATATCAAAAACCTTTTTAAAGTCCTCGATGGTAAAGCTCTCCTGCCACCCGAGCGTACCGACTCCCGCGTTATTAATTAATATATCAATTGGACCGACTTCTTTAGTTGCTTGAGCAATACCATTGGCGACGCTCTCATCATCGGTTACATCAATATCGACGACAACGATATCTTTAGCAATAAGCTCATTGGCTACAGAAGCATTGCGGCCACTTGGATCTCGCATGGTGCCGATTACTTTATAGCCATTATTTGCAAGTGTATTGGCAATGAGATAACCGAAACCACTATTTGAACCAGTAATAAGCGCTGTTTGAGTCATGATTGTCTCCTTAAATTTTTCATCACATCAGCTGCTGCAAAGATTAAAACTTGTACGCGCATCAATAGAATTAATTTTATGTATATAGTACTGAACAAAAACAATAGCTAAAAAACCAGTACACAAAAGGCTTTATAAGCCACCCCTATTGATCAGATATTCAATCAGGGAGTTTTTAAAAAATTAAGAAAAAAGGACTTCAGCACAAAGAGCCGGATTGGTTATCTATCAGCTCTTTTGTCTAATTTTTAGTAAGCAAATAGCCAGACATATCGTGCCGAATAAGAAAAACATACGATATTTTTGAAAAACCAGTCTAAGGAATGAAAACCTTAAAAGCAGTTATCTAGTACCATACAGGTATAGGACTTAAACAATTACAAAATTGAATTAAATCCTACCTGCATTCCATTTAGATAATTCTGATTATATTTCCTACTAGGAAAATAGCATTCTCACTGTTTACCCATCTCCGCCTCAAATGCCTCGCGGTAATCGGGGTGCCAACGAGAGAGTGGTGGGCGATTGTTAATGATATCCCCCATAGCCCATCTCATACGTTTAACATCAGTTTCACGATCTACGTCATTATCTGGGCAAAGAATGTAAAAATCACCACGCTCGACGCTCTCCAACATAAAACTAACCACTTGATCTGCAGTCCATGCGCCATCAGGTTTACTAGGGCTACCAGTCATACCCGTGTAGGTGAAGCCGGGAATTAATAAGTGGGATGAGACCTGACTTCCAGGAGTATTTCGAATAGAGTGCTGTAACGCCTCCGCGGTGGCTTTTACCGCAGCTTTACTGACGTTGTAAGCCGGATTTCCTGGTGGAGTGGTAATTCCCTGCTTAGATCCAGTTGTAACGATAACCGATGGGCTGCTTTGACTTATCATTTCGGGAGCAAATGCATGAATACAATGAATGACCCCCCAAAGGTTGGTATTGATGATCTTATTCCAACCATCTAAGTTCTCCCAGCTTCCATTTTTAACAGCAGTGCCTGCATTGTTAAAAAGAAAATCAATACGGCCGTATTCTTTTTTAACTTTATCTTTGAGTGCCAGTACCGAGCTAAAATCACTTACATCGGTTTCTACTATTAAAGTGTCACTTGGTAAAGCGCGCTTGGCTTCTTCCAATTTTTCTTTGTTAACATCAGCTAAACAAATCTTCATCCCTCTTTTTGATAGGGCCTTTGCGGCTGCAAAACCTATTCCACTGGCACCACCAGTAATAACTGCGACATTATTCGGTTGAAAGATAGTAGATGTGCTCATAGGGATTCCTGGATTATCGTCAACGGTACTCAAAGGTATAAAATAGAGTTTGTAAAATACGGCATTTATACCGCCCCTTCAGGCATAGGCTATTTACCGAAATCATTCTTTATAGCCTTGAGATTCTTTTTGAAGCTTTGCCTGAAGAAGCCTGTTACTAAAATAGACTACTATTTCATCAATTTTAGAAGTTCTTGAGCAACAGCAATGGAGGATTTGTTGTTCTGGCCTGTTACCAGTTCACGATCAACAACTACATGCGGCTGCCAGTCCTCTTTGCTACGGGAGTAATTACCGCCCGCATTGGTGAGTGCATTTTGAGGCCAGTAGAACAGCTCATCGCCACCCAGGTAGTATTGAGTAGCCACAGATTCTTCTGAATTACTAAAAGAGGTCATTTTGTAGCCATCATACACCCACCCTTTGGCAGCTTTAGCTTTCTTACCGGCTTTCATTTGGGCTTCAAATTCAGAGCTGTTAGGCAATGCGGACAGCAGCGCGACTGGGCCGTGACACACTAAACCGGTAGGCTTGGACTCGGTGTTAAAATGTCGCAAGAAGCTACCCAGTTGATCATTGGATACCAAGTCACCTAAAGGTGCATGACCTCCCGGCACAAACAGCGCATCAAAATTCTCTATCCCGATTTGCTCAATACGCGCAAAGCTGACTACGGGACTGTGATCTTTGTCAGTCAGCATAAGTTGGTTGAATAAAGCTTTATGGGCATTGTAGTTTTCTTGACTGGTATCCAAGAAATGGTCAGGCGCATCCGAAACCGGATCCAGTGTCGGCGCCAGCCCCATCGGGGTGGCAAATGTTATTGTGTGACCAGCTTCCATCATCAATTTGACCGGTTCCATAAGCTCATTCAAATAGAAGCCCGTTTTGTAGTCACTGCCACCTTTCAGCTTCATTTCCGATACGTCTGACATCACAACCAGAACGTTGTCCGCCATCGCCATTGGGCTCACCAGCAATGCTGCCATCGCAAGCAGTTTCTTCAAGCTCATAATCACTTCCTCGAAATTGGGGTTGAAACAATTGAAGAGGCGGCAGAATAGGACCTTAGGCTTCATTACTGAAATTAATTAATTTAATATAGCTATGAGCATAACTAATAGCCGAGACTGGTTAGAATGAGCAATATTTCGGACATTGAGCTAAGCCAACTTAGGCTCCTGCAGATTATTTTTGAGACCCGAAATCTAACCCGAGCAGGCGAGCGTGCAGGGCTAACGCAATCTGCGGTAAGCCATACGTTGAAGAAACTCCGCCATAGCTTTAATGACTCACTGGTCATAAGGCAGGGTAATCAACTGGTGCTGACTCCAAGAGCTGAGTCCCTACAAACACCGCTAAATCGCTGGTTAAATGACTTTGAGCGGAATATTTTAAATCAAGAAGAATTCAACCCTGCAAGTACCCAGCACACTTTTTATATCGCAACGAGCGACCTGGTGGAGCAGAGTATCGCTCCCTCTCTAATAGCATCACTTCAAAAAGACGCCCCGAGAATCCAGATTATTTTTATAAAGTTAGATAAGCACAGGATCGCCAACCAAATTGAGAGCGGTGAAGCGGATCTCTCTATCAGTGTTATGGAATCAAATCATCCAAGCCTGGTGGTAAAAACTTTGTATAAAGATGATTTCGTCTCCGCGGTACGAAATGAGCATCCATTTTTGAAAGACAAAAAAAATATTCATAATTTTTGTCGATATCCGCATATTATGGCAGGCACAGGGAGAGATAATCGCGGAACGGTTGACAAGGCACTAGAAGAAATTGGCTTGTCCAGAAATGTTCAATTTAAAGTAGCAAATTTTTCCAGTGCGCCCTACATTGTAGAGTGTAGTGATGGAATCCTCACCGCGCCAAGAAAATTTATCCAGTCTATTGCCGGAAAATTCAATATTGTGCATTTTACTCCACCGGTCAGCCTTCCCCAATACTCTATGAAAGCCTATTGGAGCTTAAAAAATAAGGATGATCCGGCAAATAAATGGCTAAGGGAAAAGATTGCGAAAGTTGCTCGTATTGAGTACTAGTTTTAAATGAGTTTGGTTTGAACTACTTTATTAAATACATCAGGTATCGAAATTTATCACGTATGGCTACAATCAGTGAAACCTCTAAAATATTTATTTATAAATTAATATCGTTATCAAGAGCCCGCCGAGAACCTTTTGGCGGCCCCCACCTTACGCACACATCATCTTTCTCCAGGGTACCTTTCAGAACATCACACCTGATTTTAGGGGTCCTTATTTGCTGTCTACACTTCTCTAATGACATATCCGGATAGGAACCTCGACAGTATTCAGCAAGTAACTCACTTGCTTTTTCCGGTCTAGTAAAATAGGTGGTACTGATTATCAGTAACACTACTACCACCACAATTTTCATTAATTTGACCTTGTGCATAGATTCGGAGCACCCACAAAACTCGTAGCTATAAGCGCCATAAATATTGACACAGCATAGACTGCAAAATCAAATGCTGCACAAATATACACATTTATATAATTAATGCCTTTGCCTCGTAGCGCTCAGATCTCTTTGAGCACGATACCCTATTATCATTGCACCTCTCGCTATGCAAAATGGGAATTCCTGTGTGATACAGATATGGAATTTAGCATTGACGATGAGTATCGTCGCGAGTAAATTGAGTCCAGGATACATAATCCGACTTCAATTACCCAAAACCACAAGGTTCGAACCCCAAGTATACCTTTCAGTTTTTCACTGCCGATTAGCCCTAAATTGATAATAAATATCTACCGATACTGTACTGGTACCAATAATCTTATTAGTACCTATCTCCAATTTTTAGGTGTCCTGAATTCACCGCCAACAAATTGAGCTAAAAATATACACCACTTATCCCTCTATTAATTCAACTCACCTTAAAACTAACGACCAGATTCAAATTATACAAATAGAAACTCAACACCATTAATCATCTAAAAACTACTATCACCAATAAGACGGCAAATTACATCAAATTACAATAACCACAAAACGTACACTCCGCAAAAAATAGCATTAAACCTATTGACGCATTGATATTTACAAATATAACATCAGTGGCGCTACCAATACTGAAATAAAAATTAATTTCCTTACGTTGAGTTGTGCATATAACTTCACACCCAACTCAATAAGCTCACACAGGCTTTCCTGTTGTAGAGACAAAAGGATATCAAGGTATTTGGTACAATTTATCTTGAAGGACACTCACACAAAACCTTGGCTAGGAGCCACTTAAAAATGAAAAAATTCCTATTATTGGGTCTTGCAGCTTTAGCTGCGAATGTTCAAGCTGATGCTGTAGTTGGTCCAGTAGCTAGAATCTATGTTCATGACAACATCGTCAACTTCCGATTAAAAGATGATGCCTGTAAATTAGAGAGTACCGTAGGAAATACCTATTGGCGTTTCAGCTTGGACTCTCAACCGGAAACGGCGAAAGCTTGGTATGCCATGCTATTAAATGCGGCCACTACTGGAAAGAGCGTTAAGCTTGGGGTTCCATCATGTGACCCGGAAAACCATCAGTATATTAGATATGTGTACCAGGACTATTAGGGAGCACCTTAATTTTGGTACCACCAACTGCCAGAACAGCTTTAGTAAGTAACCAAGATGCTTCTGGAACTTTAGGGTTTGGTGAGGAATGCTTCACCAAACTCTTGCTGAATATTGAAATCAGCAGAACCATTGTGAAGCATCAATCACTAAATTAGATTGGTGCAAACCACAAAATTCTATCCAAAAGTTGCCTTTCATATTGGCGCATTTACAGAAAAGGGGAAGGTATCCTTGATTATAGGATATGCATTGCCAATAGTTACCTGGAATCTTCCGGCACAATGCCCGGGTTAAATTGTAAATATATCTACTCAGTGGAACCAATGTTGGGCGGCGACTAGCTTCGCATTTGCGAATACATAAACGATAGGGAAGCAATAATGAATATAAATGCAATACTAGGGATAGTCTCTTTCGGTGCGCTGGTCACCGCGGGATCATTCTCATTTGCCGAAGACAGCCATTCATCAATGATGAATGAAATCCCCCCTCCTCCAGATGCAGTTATCACTGAATCTATTTGTGGACCCACTACTGACTGGCAAGATGTTGAGAGCTATAACGGAACGCTTGGGCCAACCATAGACTTCGTTAACACGCATCAAGGTGCTGTCGGACATATTCGATGGAACAATAACCTTAATGCGCTATATAACAACCCAGGAAATGTCAATGACGTTAGGTGGTGTACGGGTACATTACTAACCAACAATTTGTTTTTAACCGCCGGGCACTGTTTCGATCAGCAAACCAATGACGGGCGCGGATGGGATGCTCCTATTGACAATACCACAGGGCGGACAATTACATCCGCACAACATGCTACAAATATGCATGTTGAATTTAATTATCAATATGATGCAAATGGCACATTGAGATCCATAGTATCGTTTGACATTGTTGACTTGGTAGAATATAGGCACGGTGGCTTAGACTATGCAGTAGTCCAGCTAGCAGGCAACCCTAACTCTCAATTTCCATCTGCCTCGTTATCTGCCGACATTCCAAATCTGAATGACCAATTAACAATTATCCAACATCCCGCAGGAATTCCAAAGGTAGTTGACGCCGGCCAATATGACGGCGTAGAGTCGAGTGGCGGCTTGGTCGGCTATATGCGCTACGCAAACTTGGACACAACAGGAGGGAGCTCCGGCTCCGGCGTGTTAGATGATTCCGGTCACCTGATTGGTGTACATACCAATGCAGGTTGTACGTCAACGGGCGGTGCCAATCACGGCGTTTTAAATTCCGATATTGAATTGGTCTCTACAGAGGTAGCTATTCGTATTGATAACGATAATGATGGCTTGTCCAATTGGCATGAGCGTCAAATCGGTACGAATGTAAACCTGACTGATACAGACGGTGATGGAATTGATGATAAATGGGAATATGACAATGGCCTTAATCCATTATCTGTAAATGACGCATGGTATGATCCAGATAATGATGGATATACCAACCTTCAGGAGTATGAAGAGGGTACTGATCCAAATGATCCATCATCCAATCCGCAAACCAAATTTGCAGCTATTTTAATACCAATAGTCAGTCTTCTATTAAATTAAAAAAAGAGCCTGCCAATGCCAGTAATTAGCCCACTGGCATTGGTGAGCAAAAGCTGTCTAGCAAAAAATCCAAAACTTGCTGTCAGTTATGAAGTGTAATACCCAAACCTTGTAAGACACTTGAATCATAAATCATTGAAGCATTTGACAAATAAATTTGTGGGCATCAAGCACACATCGTCTATTCATAAGCAGGTAGATTTTACCTGACATACATATATTCCTTTTGCCAAACGCAATCGAAGTTACTCTAACATGAACTAAGATACCGACCTTTTCCACTGTGAGACCTCGTCAAAAAGTTAGTCGCACTTATTGATAAAAATCAGACACTGGCATTGAGCAATAGGTACTCTTACTCTCCTATTCAGTCTTCGACAAAACTTCTAGTGATTCCATTTAAAACTTCTCCAACTGGTCAAGAAGAGGGCCTATACCAGATTTCCTTTCAATATAGTGACCCAATAGAAGATATATTAAGTACTGCACAGAAAAGTAAATAAAGGGAACTAGAATGGTCCCCCAATTTTGCCTTTTCAACATTGTGAAGTGGTCCACAAGTTCCCACATTGCATTCGATTTAAATAATGTATCTTTGAGCAGACTATGGATAAGCTATTTAGCAAGAAAATTTTGGCACTGACACTTACTGTCGTATTGGCTTCATGCGGTGGCGGTGGGGACTCCTCTTCGGATTCCGATCCATCCCCATCCACGGGGGGAGATGGTAGTGGCCAGGGCTCCGGAGGTAGCACAGGTGGCAGTGGTACGGGCGGCAGCGGATCAGGTAGCACTACACCACTTCCAGACAATGAACCCGGTACAGTGACTGTTGGCGATATTGAAGCTGCAGACTTGGGATTTGCCCGAATTACTTCTCGGGATATCACCCTACCGAATGGCCAATCCAATGCTCAAGAGGTTCACGGGCTCCCACACTATATTGCCAGGACAGACAGCACCCAGGACGACCCCCTAAAGTCGGTCCCCATGCGAACTTACACGGCTGCCTGCGCAACTGACACTGATAAGCCTCGGATATTTGTTTCCAAGACCCTAAGCGAGGGTAGTGGAGATGATGAAGTCACTTATGGCACTGTTTATGAGCTGCAATATAACCCAGAGACTTCAAGCTTTGATCAAACCGGTAACACAACGTTGCTAAAACAATGCTACGAGTCGCATGGAATTGCGGCCAGCTCAGACTGCTCCCGGGTTGCGGTCTTGTGCAACACTGAATACCAGGCAAACAAGCGTTATGAGGTGCAGGGTGACTTGGTAGAACAATACGGTAGCGATTGGATGAAAATGGAGGACAATATCAGCCCTATTGATGCCCGTATTGAAAGGGACATCGGCCTGATGATATCAACCAATCATAGTCAGTACATCGGCTACTTTACTGATCATCCAACCCTAACATTTGAGGACTTCCTCCCCGGGCTTAAAGCCAATTTCCCTGAGACCGATTTTGGTGATTCTCCATCCTTTAAGACAATTAAAGGAAATGAGATGCAAGAGGAGATGGCTTATATCGTCGATCAGCTCTCTGAAGCCGACTATAACGCGATGGTCGAGTACATTCGTGAGAGAGGCTATAAATATAACGACCAGATCTGGCTAATGGAGTGGGACAATCAACCGCTCAGTGAAAAGCCCGCAGCCTATGTTGTAAACAAGATGCACGGTGGTGGCCATGCCGGAGCCCAGGAGCTTATCTATGTGGATAATGATAGCCAAGGCCGTACCAGCTATGCGTTCTCCGTGACAGCGCGAGTTTTTGACGGCAGCTATGGTGGCTCCCACTATTCTGCAGGAATGACCGTCATTGATCGGGATAACTGGTCCCTAAACATGAGTGGCAGCAATAATAGGGGTTGGTATTGGCTTTGTGGCTATGGCCATGTATTAAATATCCGGGCTTTCTATAACCCAGACAATGAAAAATATGGAGCAATTTGTACCAGCGATGGCGGCAAATATAATCAGTCTCGCGGGTTAAACACTATTGCTATCAAAATGGAGGATACTTCCTCAACCAGTAGATTTGAAGGAAATTACAATTACCTGGTCCCGTCCGACAATGCATTCTTCTCCAATGGAGGTGGGCACACGGTAGTTCCGGTTGATGAAGATACAAATCTATCGCTTATCGTCTCCCCCAAGTATATCGATGACGAGGAAATGAATAGCTTCCTTCAAAGCAAATACGGCATTGATACAAGTAGTGGAGGCCCCTTTGATGAGCAATGTTCAGATAGTACAAATTGCTTCTTCTCATATATGTCAAGCAGCGCCAACCCAACCATCTCCAGACAGGGCCTACGCGGAGGCGATGCCTTGGACGCCTCTTCTTTAACCCGTATTGGCATCGCCAAAGTCGATGGTAACGGCAGTATCGAGGGGCAAGGCTTCAAATGGCTGGTAGAGGAGCCCGACTGTCAAATCAGTGACCCTCAACTTATCGATTTGAAAAATGGTCGCTACCTGTTTGGCTACGCACAATTTCAGTGTATCTCCGACAACCTGTCATATAACCGAAGTTCAGCTAAGAATGGCGCAATGCGTATGCTGGTTCCCAAGGCCTATTATGTTATGGAGATTGACGCAGACCTGAATGTGTTAGAAGGGCCAGTAAAGCTGACTAAATATGGTTGGGGTGGCCTAGATGAACCCATTTTCCTTGGTAACGGTAAAGTAGCCTGGTCATACATCAAGAACCCTACCTATGACAACTACGGTGGCGGCAAGCAAAATGTTTGGCAAGCGATGATTTACCACTCAAACAGCATTAATTAATTCAGCCATAGAGAAATCACTAACAACTTAAAAATGGAGAGCCTCGCTCTCCATTTTTAATAAAAACATCTAAGTGGATTACGAATAGTTAAGGTTAATATTCTACAACAGAAGAAAATGCTTGGTACTGACTCAAGAATACATCTCCAGATAACTTCTGCAGAAAACTACTCCTCTCCAGGCAATCCATCACTGGCCCCTTAACTTCCGACAGATGCAGTTGAATGTCTCTATCCAATAGATTGCCATTGATAGACTCCAATACCTCCAAGGCACTCCAATCTATTTCATTCACCGCACTACACATCAATATCACATGCTTCACCTGAGGATTACTGGCGAGGCCTGCATAGATACGCTCTTCTAAAACGCCAATATTAGAGAAGATCAACCGCCCATCTACACGAAAGCTAAGAATCTCAGGAACAGTTTTTACCTGGTGCCTATGAATATTGCGGAAGTGCTCCGTCCCCTCCACCAGTCCAACTTCCGCAATATGCGGCTTGGAGGCTCGATAAATAAATAACAGCAGCGAAGCACCTACCCCGCAGGCAACGCCGGGCTCTACTCCAAACAGCAGTGTAACGGCGATAGTCAGGGTTACTGCTAGAAAGTCCGCCTTAGCAAAATGCCAGGTTTTCCGCAGGATAGAAAAATCCACCAGCGAGAGAACTGCAACAATAATCGTAGCAGCCAGAGTGGTTTTGGGGAGATAGTAAAGAAACGGGGTTAAGAAGAGTGCGGCCAGGGCAATGCCCACCGCGGTAAAGATGCTGGCGAATTGCGTTTGCGCACCAGCTGCGTCATTCACCACAGAGCGGGAGAAGCCTCCACTCACAGGAAATCCGCCAGAGAGACCAGCCCCCACATTGGCCATACCCAGGGCAACCAATTCCTGATTGGTATCAATTCTCTGCCTGCGCTTAGCCGCTAGGGTTTTGGCAACAGATACAGACTCCACATAGCCAATAATGGCGATCATTAATGCCGGCACCAGTAAAGTCTCAAGTAACGGCAACGATATTTTGGGCACGGTCAGCGATGGTAAACCTGCAGGAATAAGGCCCACCAAGGCTACTTGCCGCACTTCAAAGTCCATCCAAAATGACAAACCAATCGTTGCCAACACCCCCAATACTGGAGCAGCTTTAGATAGGAGTTCGGCAGTGCCCGATGATAAACCAAAGGTTTTCAGCAGTGTTGCCCCATAAGCTCGCGCCCAATATAGAAACAGCACGACTCCCAAGCCGGTTATTAAAGCCAGGTTATTAACTGCACTTAAATTTTCCCATAGGGAGACAAGCAATTCGGGCGCAGTATCACCACTGGCAGATATACCCAGCAGATGCCGCAACTGGCTAAGTGCTATCAATAAGGCAGAGGCAGTGATAAAACCAGATATCACTGGGTGGGAGAGAAAGTTAGCGAGCATGCCAAGACGCAAAGCACCCAGTACTGCGAGGATAGCCCCAGATAAAAGCGCAAGAGCGGCAGCGGCACTCAGGTAGTCCACAGCACCTGACGCTGTAACTTCTCCTAATGCGGCAGCACTCATCAGGGAAACCACAGCAACCGGCCCCACCGACAGAGTATTGCTAGTGCCAAAAACACCGTAGACGATAAGGGGCACCATACTGGCATAGAGCCCTACTTCAGCTGGCAAACCGGCGAGTAGAGCGTAAGCAAGAGACTGTGGAATCAACAGTACTGTAACAATTGCTGCAGCCAAAAGATCCCGAATGAGGGTGTCCCGATCATAAAAAGTAAGGGTGTTGAGAATAGGAAACCATCTGGAAAACTGCTGCTTGGCCATCATTTACTGCTCACATTTTTCTCTATCCACGGCCCCCTTATACGCAGGACTCAAGAAAGATAAGAGACGGCACCAGGTTGTACCGCCATAGAGAATAGTTAATCACCAGCAGCCAGAATTGACTGCTGAAAAATATATGAGATTAAGGTTCGATTGTGACCAGTACTGCACTAATATCAAAACCCGCCCCTTGAGCCTGGGAGTGCAGTTGCTTTTTATCTGCACCCATCAGGATTTTGGCCCCCGCCCAAACCTGGCTGGAGCGGTTTCCGGTTCGGCAAAATGCATGCACTTTACTTCCCTCTTGCAGCACATTGCGAAAGGCCTCGCAGTGCTCTCGCATCATACGCCCACGGGTAAAGGGAATTGCCACAAACTTAATTCCAGCTTCTTCCGCTGCAAGCTTCATATCGGCATAGCTGGGATGCGCTTCACTCTCCCCTTCCGGGCAGTTACAAACCACAACCTGTATACCATTCTGCGCCAAGGGTGCCAAAGCGTCACAGGTAATATGTTCGGAAACGCTGACCTGGTCATCCAGTTTTTTAATGTTCATGTTCGCCTCAAAATTGATTTAATCCAATCCTCTGGGGACACTTTAACAAATAGCTAAAGCTGATTTAGCGGAACCTTTAAATAGACAGTACCATTGGATTCTGCCGGAGGCATTTGTCCCGCGCGGATATTTACCTGCACAGAGGGGATAATCAGCTTCGGCATATTCAGGCTGGCATCGCGCTTTTTGCGAATTTCTACAAACTCTTCTTCACTGACACCATCGCGCAAGTGGATATTTTCTTTGCGCTGAATCCCTACGCTGGTTTCAAACTGGTAATCCCGCTTGCCTTTGGGTGGATAGTCATGGCACATAAACATGCGGGTTTCTTCTGGCAGGGACAATATCTTGCGTGCAGACTGATATAACTGTGTGGCATCACCGCCGGGAAAATCGCAGCGGGCGCTGCCCACATCCGGCATAAACAGGGTATCTCCCACAAACAGGGCGTCCCCGATTAACCAAACCATATCTGCCGGGGTGTGCCCAGGGCTGTACATCACTCGCGCTTCCAGCGCTCCCACCTTAAAGGTGTCATCATCTTTAAAGAGATGATCAAACTGGCTGCCGTCTGCGAGGAACTCCCGTTCCAGGTTAAAGACATCGCGAAAGATTTTCTGCACCTGGCAAATCTGGTCACCGATAGCGATACGCCCACCCAGCTGCTCCCGCAGAAAGGGGGCCGCTGAAAGGTGATCCGCATGGGCGTGGGTTTCCAATATCCATTCCAGGGTCAGCCGCTTATCGCGAATAAACGACACTATCTCTTCTGCCCCCTGGCTACCGGTTCGCCCGGAGGCAACATCAAAGTTGAGCACAGCATCCACCACTGCGGCGGAGCCCCCCTCCTTGTCGTATACCACATAGCTCCAGGTTTCTGTGTCCCGATCAAGGAACGGCTTTACCTGAGCGACTTGCTTCTCTTGGTGCATTTCATGCCCTCCAGCACTCACTATGCTATCAATATACATTCTGATAATATATAAAACAATATATTGTTATTTTGTAAATTGTTCACAGGCTCAGCGCTATGCCAGACCCCAATAATCTCGACTTCGACAAGATGCGCGAATCCGCCGGCCAGGCTGCGGCCATGCTGCGTTCGCTGGCCAATCAGGACCGCCTGATCCTGCTCTGCCAGCTGAGCCAGGAAGAACTAAATGTAGGCGAACTTGAAGAAAGGCTGGGAATTCGCCAACCCAGCCTGTCCCAACAGCTGGGTATTTTGCGCCGCGAAGGGCTGGTGGCCACACGCCGCGAGGGCAAACACGTGTATTACCGGGTAGCCGACCAGCGAGTTCTCACCCTGTTGCAAACCCTATACCAACTTTATTGCGCGGAGTAGACCCATGACTATCGATTGGACGGCCTTTACCCCCACTACCGCTTTCGCTGGCGGTGCACTCATTGGGCTCGCAAGCGCCCTTTTACTGCTTTTCAATGGTCGCATTGCCGGTATTTCTGGAATTATTGGCGGCCTATTGGAAAGGGGGACAGGTATTGGTTGGCGTTTGGCATTTATTGCCGGGATGCTTATCGCCCCCCTCTCCTGGCAACTTTTTTCTGCCCTACCCCCAATAAAAATTGATGCGGGTTACCCAACCCTGATTGTCGCCGGACTGTTAGTGGGGTTTGGCACCCGCTATGGCTCCGGCTGCACCAGCGGCCACGGTGTTTGCGGGCTGTCCCGCCTGTCTCTTCGCTCACTGGTTGCCACGCTGGTGTTTATGGGTGCGGGCTTTGCCACCGTATATGTTTTGCGCCACTTACTGGCAGCCTGATGGAGGGAATGACAGTGAAATCCAGAATAATCGCACTAATGGCCGGATTGATTTTTGGACTGGGCCTGCTGCTCTCAGGCATGGCAAACTCGGAGAAAGTACTGGGATTCTTAGACCTGGCCGGTGCCTGGGACCCATCCCTGGCACTGGTGATGATCGGTGCAATTACCGTTGGGCTGCCAGCCTTTCAGCTAGTAAAGGGACGCAGCCGTTCTCTCCTTAAAGAGCCCCTGCAGCTACCTACCAGTGCCGATATTGATCGCCCCCTGGTAATCGGCGGCCTGCTGTTTGGCGTGGGCTGGGGGTTGGCAGGCTTTTGCCCTGGCCCAGCGATTGTGGCCACAGGTGCCGGCCAGGAAAAGGCCCTGGTTTTTACGCTGGCAATGCTCACCGGCATGGGTATTTTCCAGTTCGGCGCCCGTAAAACTGTCGCAGCCCAGAGCTAACCCCGCGCTTTAACCACTAGCGCAGCACAAGCCAACTATCTTGTTGAAGCGGGACATTACGACTAGCAGGCCAATCTTCAGCAGGCAAGGGAATGCGAGCTCATCACCTTATCCCACCCTGGTTAAAGCGCTACCAGCCCAAGTGGCTGGTAGGCGATGCCGTGGGCGCGCTCCTGGCCAGCATGATGCTGATACCCCAGGCGCTGGCCTATGCAGCACTTGCCGGCCTGCCGCCTTACCTGGGCCTTTATGCTGGGCTGCTCCCACTGGTTGGCTACGCAATATTTGGCTCAAGCTCTGTACTGTCCGTCGGTCCGGTAGCCGTTCTGGCTCTGATGACTGCCTCAGCCCTCACCCCCATCGCCACCCCAGGTAGCGAGGAATATATAAACGGCGCCATCCTCCTGGCCCTGCTGAGCGGGATCATTTTGCTAATAATGGGATTACTGGGCCTTGGCAGCCTGTCCAATTTATTGAGCCTGCCGGTGGTGGATGGCTTTGTCTCCGGCGCAGCAATATTGATTATGGTGGGGCAGATTGCACCGCTGCTGGGTATTCAGGGTGAGGGGCACACCGCTCTGGAGATTCTGGTAAGCACTCTCAGTAATTCCCCTATGACAGATCCGGAAGCCGCCTTGCTGGGAATTGTGGCCCTGGCCAGCCTGATTGCAGCGCGCCTGGGATTGCCATTTCTGTTGCGCAAAATGGGGGCCAGCCCACCGCGGGCAAAACTGCTCTCGCGACTGGCACCTATGCTGATCGTCCTGATATCGGTCCTGCTCACCACCATCTTTCATTGGGAAAAAGAGCTGCCGGTGGTTGGCGTGATTCCCGCGGGCTTACCGGCCCTAAAGGTGCCCTCTTTTAATCTGGGCATGGTTTACGAGCTACTGTTGCCGGCATTGATTATTGCCCTGCTCGGTTTTGTCGAGAGCCTCTCAGTAGCCCACAGTATTGCTCTGCGCCGGGGGGAAAAACTCAACCCCAACGCCGAGTTGCGCGGCCTGGGCACTTCGAATCTTTTCAGCGCTTTTTCCGGGGGCTTTGCAGTAACCGGCAGTTTTGCACGTACTGCCGTTAATGATGAAGCCGGCGCGAAAACCCCGCTCAGCGGGATTATTGCAGCGATAGTGATCGCACTGGTATTGCTGTATGCCACCAAGGTTTTTACCGAACTGCCGATCTGCGTACTGGCCGCCACAATAATAGTGGCGGCGGCAAACCTGATAGATGTCCGCGCAATGGCCCACCACTGGCGCTACGACCGCACCGACGGCCTTGCCATGGGCGGTACTTTCTTGGGGGTACTCTTGTTTGGGGTGGAGGCCGGGATTGGCCTGGGTGTAGGACTCTCTTTCGCTACCCTGATCTGGCGCACAAGCCGGCCTCATATTGCCGTGGTGGGACGGGTACCCGGCACTGAGCAGTTTCGCAATGTGCTACGCCACACAGTGAAAACCCTGCCGGATATCCTCTTCCTGCGCATCGATGAGAACCTGTTCTTCAGCAATATCAGTGCAGTCGAAGAGCGTCTGTTGGTGGAGGTCAAGCGCCACCCCAACCTGCACGACCTGGTGCTGATTCTCTCTTCGGTCAACCGTATTGACAGCACTGCCATCGAGCGTCTGCAACAAATCAATCGCGACCTGCAGGAGCGTAATATCTGCCTGCACCTGGCAGAAGTGAAAGGACCAGTACTGGACCGACTGGGGCGCTCCAAGCTATTGCAGGAGTTGAGCGGCAGGGTGTTCCTGTCCTCTTATATTGCTGAATTGGCCCTGCGCCACCATAAGATCGATGACGACAATCAAGCTGCCAGGCCCAACCCTCCCGCTGATCCTGCCTGAACCGAAATCCCCCATAAACTTGTAAGCGCCGGCCCTACACTGGCAAAATATCCAGTATTTGGGCGAAGCACACGATGGGCGGCAATACTCTCACCACTGAGCAACAGGCAATTGCAGATCACGCCGGTGGTCATGCCAAAATTATTGCCGTTGCCGGCTCTGGCAAAACCACTGCCCTGCTGCACTATGTGAAAAACCGTCTGGATGCCGGTATTTCTCCTGAGCGACTGCTGGTATTGATGTATAACCGTAGTGCGCGGGAAGATTTCGATCGCCGTATGCGGCACCTTGCGGATGGACCTATTCCCTCGGTACACACTTTCCATAGTATGGGCTACCGCTTATACCAACGCATGATCGCCAATGATCATATTGCTGCGGCCAATCTCACCCCTCTCCCCCAATCCACTGTTCAACTGCAGATCTGGAAGGCGATTGAGGAATGTGCCCCCACCCACGAGCTGGAGGAAATCCGTGCGCGTAAGCAATCGGAGATCGAAGCTGCAGAATTTTTTATTGACTACACCAAGACCATTCTATCCGGGGACCTCAGCGCATTTCAGGAGCTGAAACTCGGCGATGAGTACATGTATTTCCTGCAGGTGTTTCGTACCTTCGAGACCTGGCGCCGTAGCCAAAATGCTGTTACTTACGCCGACCTGATTTACGATCCCGCCATGCTGCTCAGCCTCGATGAGCAGATGGCCGAACAATACGGTAGCTATTACGAAGATATCCTGGTGGATGAGTACCAGGATATCAACGAAATACAGCACTTTTTATTGCGCGTACTCTACGGAAAGTCCGGCAACGTAATTGCCATTGGCGACCCGGACCAGACTATTTATGAATGGCGCGGCTCCAAGCCAGATTTCCTGCTCACATTTTTTGATGGCGATTTTCCGCCCTCAAATATTTATCACCTGAGCCGCACCTTCCGTTACGGCCACCAGCTATCCCTGGCGGCCAATCACTTTATCGAAAATAATCGCGACCGCGCCGATATATTCTGTGTTTCCGCCGATGAAGACCGGCATACAGAAATCGAACTGGTAAGAACCGATAAAGAAGGCCGCTGGCTGGTAGAGCATTTGCGCCGCTGCCAAAAGCATGGGCAGCCACTCAATGATATCGCCGTGCTAGTTCGCCTCTGGTCTATTGCGGCTCCCATTGAACTGGCATTGTTGGCCAACAATATTCCGTACAAATCTGCCAGCCGCAATACGGTGCTATCACGCCGCGAATTAAGGCCACTTTTTTGGAGTTTGAATATTGCCTCAGGCCGATTTGCCGAGCTGCCCGTCAAACGGCGTCAACAGGGGCTTTACGAGTGGCTAACTGCGCCCCATGTGCGTATTCCTCGCAAAGTACTGGAGCCCATTTGCTCCTCCCTCGCCGCTCTGGATAAGGGCTGGGGCAAGCAGCTGGTTCACCTGCTGCCGGAAGACCTGAGCAAGCCACAAACCAAACGCCTGCGCCAGCGCGCAGATCTGCTAACCCAAATTGAAAACTGGCGCGGCCATGCCGGTGAGCTGCTGCGAAGGCATATCGGCGAACTGGAACTCCTCAGCGGAATTGCTGACGACGCCTTCACCCGCCAGCAGGGAGAAGAGCGGCAGCAAACCATCCTCGCCTTCTGCCAATATTTGGACACACTCAAACAGCCGCCCATAGAAGCCCTTGCCCACCTTCAGGAGCTGCAGCGACAACACCGCGAAGGAGAGCAAACTGAGGCAGATGCCATCCAGATAACAACCATGCATCAGGCCAAGGGACTGGAGTGGGATCAGGTAATTATTCCCACTCTCACCCAGCACAATATGCCCTACCAGCCCCAACGGGATTTCAGCACCCCCGCCTCCCTGGAGAGTGAGCGCCGCCTGATGTATGTCGCCATAACCCGGGCAAAGTCAAAACTATTTCTGCTGGCACCGACAGAGGCTGCCAATAAAAAAGACCCCGAAGCCTCCCAGCCTTCACTGTTTATCAGTGAAATGCAACTTCCCCTGAGCAAGTTGATGGCGGATTCACTGCGTCAACGCCCTGAACAGATAGATACTGATATCCCTGTCTCCCGCCAGGCCCTCCACTACCTGGAAGCCTGTGATTACAACCCCAATATCAGCGCTCCACGTGCGCCCATACGCAAACCGGAACCCGGCGAGGGCCTACGCCACCGCAAACTCGGCCATGGACGGGTGCTGAAATGGGAAGACCAGCGAATTGAAATACTGTTTAGTGACGGCAAACCGCGGCGCTTTGACTGGGAGACTTTGGCTCAGTATTTAATGTAGTAAAAGCGATGAAGAAAAATCTTTATATCTGGAGCTGGGATATAGTTTTGCATCGATACTAAATGGTTTAGCGGTGAAATGCCTATCACTGGTGAAAACCCATCAGTATCTTATTCAGATAACGAAAATGGATTTTTTTGGCATCGGTGCCAGTTACGCATTTACTGAGCGTGAACTACTTCCCGACCAATTAACAGACAGATTTCTATGCAACCACCCATTAAAAGCCTTCTTTGTCATCACCTCTCCCAGTTACTTTTAATTACTAATAAAATTCCACAATCATTGTTCGGCAAGCAGCTTTCCCCGGATATGTTTTCCATGGGAGACAATGCAAAAATTGCAGCCAATTTTGCTTTGCGCGGATACTGCCCATTGGTTGGCCGGAAAGTTGTTTCATTCGATAAGAAAGGGGTTATAAAAGAGGATATTCAAGATACTATCCAGAGAACACTGGAGTACCTGGATACCTTACCCAAAGTAACGCAACTTGATGCCAGCAGGATAATCACTGACAAAGCCGGTTTTATTGAAGTGCAGCTGCCCCAAATTGAGTTTATCTACCAATACATACTGCCAAACCTCCTATTCCATATCAGCCTGGTCTATGGGACCGCACGCGCCCATGGTGTTGCACTCAGTAAAGGGGACTTTGATGGTTACCATAGCTATCCAGCTGGCTTCAGCTTTGTCTGAACTGAGGACACGCCTCCCGGCCTAGCACAACACCCCACCACTGAATCCACCCTCTATGCAGAAATACCGGTATTGACATGATCCGACCGACCCTTCTGAGCCAGACTCATTTCCTTGAAGTTGTGGCCGCTATCTCCCGCCCAGCCTCCAACATCCCTCGGATACCGGGCTTATAGAAGGTAAGGCAATGATTTATAACGACTTTTCTGTAAAAAAGTAGTTGACTTCGGCGAACACCCTCTATACTATCCGCACCCGTAACGCGCTCGTAGCTCAGCTGGATAGAGTACCTGGCTACGAACCAGGCGGTCGGAGGTTCGAATCCTCCCGAGCGCGCCATACAAATCAAAGGCTTACGTCTCACGGCGTAAGCCTTTTTTTGTTGTGGCGCAAATTGTGGTGCAAATTAAATAGGATAATCACTCAAAAACTGTACATTTAGACAGCCCCTTCCGACTTACAACCGAAGCCTTAACGGCCCCCACAAGTCAAGCTATGCCCCCCAAAAATAAGGGACAACAACCTCAGTTAAATCAAGTCACCACTCTCGGCAAATCCCCCCACCGAGTGGTATAGGCAGGCGATGTAAAAGCCTGTCGCATCTTCCACTTCTTCTGGATGCCCTCGGCCCCTAAAAATAAAGTCCCACGACCATACTTTTTATTGATCCGATCCATCGCCTGCATGGTCACCCCTGCTTTGATCGATTGCCCTGGAGTGAATAAATCACCCTGCCCTAGCGCACGCGGGATAATCTCGGCAAGCCCCACTCCTGCTTTCATAAAGCGGCAGCCGGGGCGGTATAAATCGGCAATGGCTTCTCTCACCAGCCGCACGATTATTCGCGTATCATCGGTGGGGTATGGAGTCTGCACAACGGTGCTGCGACTGTAGTGGTTGGGCTCATGGGGCGAGATATGCAGAAATACATGAATCGACTTTACGAGCGATTTTTGCGCTCGCAGTTTCTCCGCTGCCCTGCTCGCATATAAGCTGGCAGCCTGCAGTATCGGCTGTAAGTCTGTGAGTTTTTCACCAAAGGAGCGGGTGCAATAGATCTGTTTCTTAGCTGGGGGCTCTTCCTCCAAGCCAAGGCAGGGAACCCCATTCAACTCCTCTATCGTTCGCTCAATGTTCACATTGATATGACGGCGCAATATTTTCGGGTTGGCCTGCGCCAGGTCATGGGCTGTCTGTATGCCAAAATCGGCCAGGCGCCTGGTGAGGCGTCGGCCTATGCCCCAGACATCATTGACGGCGGTACGGCGCTGCATCCACTGCCACTTCCCTGGCGTATCAAGTGCGCAGACGCCTTCACATTTAGGGATCTTCTTTGCTGCACGGTTAGCTAGCTTGGCCAGGGTTTTACTGGGCGCAATACCCACACCCACAGGCATACGGATATCCCGCCAGAGTGTGCAGCGGATCTTGCGGCCATAATCCAGCCACTCCTCATGCAGCCCGTGAAGGTCCATAAACATTTCATCAATGCTGTATACCTCCACATTGGGGCTAAACTCTCGTAGGGTTGTCATTACCCGGTGGGAGATATCGCCATACAACGGATAATTACTAGAGAAGATCGCCACCCTATGCACGCGCAACAAGTGCTCAATCTTAAAGAATGGCTCAAGGTCGCCGATGCCTAATAGCTTCGCTTCTTTTTGGCGTCTTCGTTCATAGCTTTGTTAGCATCCCCGAATTCACTTAGCTGGCGACCTATTTCCTCGAGGTACACTTTCCCATACTTCCCACTTTCCAGCTCCTCGATCAAGAAACTCGGCAATCCAGTACAATACTCTTTACTACGGCTCGCAATACCCAAGCCAACGGCAGCAACCGTATCAACATCCCCGCTGAAAGCAACGCTATTTACAAGAACGTCTTTAAGAGATTCGGAGGTTCTCAAAACCGTTAGTAGCGCATGGACCGTTTCCTCAGCACAGCACGCCACTGGAGCAGACCAATTTTCTCGCCAATTATATTTGGTATGTTGTGACACAAACTCCGTCAAATTTTCCTTTGCTCCCAAGTTATAAACGGCGTAGTGTGATGCCAAAGCGACCGCCTGCGAAGATTTACGGCCAATTTCTGTATCGTGAGTGAGTGACGCTTGCAGCTCAGCCATTTCTAACAGTTTAGTAATATTGTCGACATACCCCAACGGTGCTGATCTCATAGCCGCACCATTTCTAGTGCTTTGTGGTTTCATTTTTCTAAGAAATTCTTCACCACTACTAATTGAGTGCAAAAATGAGTAAAAACCTTTTGAATATCCTAAGCGCTCATCACGCTTGAAGCATTCAACGAACTTATTAGCCAAATTCTCTTTTGTCCAAGCTTCGTCGCTAATAATCAATTCTGCTATCGCGAGCGACATTTGAGTATCATCTGTATAGCAACCAGGAGCAATCCCTAGTTCATGCTCACAGTACTGAGATAAGTTATTGTATGCTTCAACTTTTTCTCTAGGGGAAAATTCAAACCCTGCTCCATAAGCATCGCCTATTCCGATTTCTAACAACATTTAAATCTCTCCCCATTAACCCAGTATCGACTATTGATTGCTAACGCCGCTATATACGGCAAATTTTTTGGTGATTGATTTGTGCTAGCGTAAGCGTCCAGCACAAATTCGATCGCAGGAAAGTTTGTCCAGCCCAACAACGTTGGGCGTGTAGATAGCTTTGTTACAAGGCACTACAGTGATCTACGCAAGTTTGAAATAAATTGAGATATGGCTGCAGCTAGAAATGCCCAGAAGCATAAGAATAGCTTGCCGCTCCCTCCGTCTAAATAAGTTGAGAATACCACGTACGGGGAATGATTAGTTTTTACAGCGATGAAGAGCATGATTGATCCGAAAACCAATGTACTAACAAGGTAAATCCAAAAAGCCATTACCGGCTCACTACTATCTTTATAGTTCTGAATTAGCCACATAATGGTTCCTGCAAATAGAGCCACCCAAATCAATTGTATATTCCTTGCTAGGGCTTGTAACGCTCAAAGCAGCCGCGCATTTATGCGTCGGCTGCCTTTGCTTGTTAACCCCAATTGTCTGCTAGTATCCACGCCGCTTTGAACTCGCAGGTACTTGCATTAAAAGTGAATTCACAGCCTTCGTCAGTAAGGTCGTTAAGAACCCCTTTTACAATCGGGCCAGACTGCCCGGTAAAGCTAATACCATCAGCCGATACTCGCTCACCGGACCAATGTAGATTAGACCCTTTGAACAAGGTGAGACAAAGGCCGTCTGTAGCTACCAAGAATCCAGTTTCTTCGTTGTAGATAATATTATCAATACCATCCCATTCTGTGGCTGAAACAATCTCTCTAGAATTGGGATCGACAAAGTAGCCTTGCCCACCTGCAACAACAAGAAACAATTTCTCTCCTGGAACCCGAAGAACGGTATTAAAGGAACTCCAGCCTGATTGACTGAAAACCCCAACCCATTCTAGATACTCTTCATCGAAGAATTTAACCCACACAGTATTTCCAGACTTTGAGAAATTATGCTCTTCAAAATCTCCTGATAATGGTGGTCGATCTAGTATCTCTGCTTCCATGAAAATAGCTCAATGCGTGGATAGGGTTAACGCCCATATTTGCGGCTGGTTGGAGCGCAGCAGAAAACCAGTCCGACAACATGCAATTGTTAAGGCTTTTTCTGCCATAACGGAGATAACTTAGCTCCCCAGTGGTCTACGGCAACAAGCTGTTCATTTTCATCAAAATAGAACACTATCTGATTTTGAAGCCGGATCTGTGTCTCGTAATTTTTATCCATAGACTTTGAATCTTCAAAATTGATGTCAGGTAGATCACTTTCTAATATAGCGGCTACTGATTCCTTGGTGCTGTTTTGGCTAATAAACTTCCCTAGGATGCGGACATCGGCACTCAATTTAGGTACCGCCTCTATCGTATAACTTTTATCAACAAACCAATTAATCAAGTACAAATTCAAAACAACGGATAGCACCAAGGCTGCAGCAAGAGTTCTCATTTCGTATTTCTTCCCGTCTGCATATGCCTTAACGCCCGCATCATTTGCCGCAGCGCAGCGGAGGTCAAATGCATGCGTTTGTTATGCACTTTGCGCAATATGTGTTTCAAATTCAGACCACGATGAGGCAAGTTTAACAGCGGCTCCCGGCTCCATACCAATTAGCGGCAATATAAATATTTGGCCAGACTCATCGAAAACAAAAACCTCACCACCACCATCACATGCAAAGGCAATGAATCCTGGAGCTGCTTGAACTATGCCTATGTCCTTATTCATTTTCTCAATTGTATCTAGTGGCTCCAACTCAAAATACTCACCAAGTTCATAATCCGTCTCACCCCACAGCTGATCAGATGACTTTAAAAACTCTATGTATTCTTGAGGTAACGTAACATTCATTTTATTTGGATGCCTGATCTAACCTTTTGCATAACGCTTTGCGAAGGGGTGAAATGCGCAGCATTTTGTCCCACTTACGCAACTTGTTATGTGTTTACTCATACTTTTGCCAGTGCGCTTCGATTTTCTTATACTGCTCAGGAAGATTTTCTTTTGCCTCAGCAATAGAACCGTAATCTGAATCTTGTTCTTTTTCCCAGCTGGAATCGCAGCTGAATCGGTAAATAACATCAGATTCATCGTACTGGCAAATTGCTAGCCCAAATATTTCGGACGCAATTTCCCCAGACTCGTAACGAAGCTCGCCAAATGGCTTGTCACCTGACCAAGCCCATTCCAGAACCTGAGCACCATCGATTTCTTTTGGCGGTTTACTCATACTTCACGCGACACATAACGCCCCGTACAGGGGCAGACAAATAAGCGTAGCGTTTTGGCTGTCCCAGCGACCAACGGGAGCGATTGCTGCGGCTTGTTACATACTGACACTGACTGCAATTTTGGGATCACAGATTCCTTCCCCATAATAAGCAACAATTTCAACCCTTTCCCAGTTTCCAGAGATATCAAACTCTCCTTCAGCCTTCCCTCCTTGAACAGTGAATTTCATCGGGATCGAAGCACCAGGATTTTTATTGCCTGCATCAAGGAAAATAACCACTTCCTTTATTTTAAAGCCCTTGTATTGGCTTACGGCATAGAACTTATGGCCAAGGCCTCCATATAACTCCCATGAATGTAGAGTTTCTTTACTTCCATGAATGGGATCTGGACACCTTACAGAACCAAGCGCTATCTGCGTAAAAGCTAGAAAAATAATAAATAGCAATAACTTCATAGACATGTAACGCTCAAAGCAGCGGCGCGCGTCAGCGCGTCCAGCCCGCAGGGCGATGCTGCCTTTGCTTGTTATGAGCTTGGTGCAATTGGGAAACCCTCTGGCTGTGCTTCAAATTCAGATTGTGGCCTTTTATCTTTTTCTCTAGTAGCAAAGACTTGGCCACTTTTATTGATTTGCAAATATACAGTGCCGTTGAAGTATTCACCATCTTCGCCCCCATACGTAATCAAATTTCGGCCGTATTTCCATTCTCCGATTTCGGAACTGACAACCAAACTGCTTGAGGTAAATACAATAACTTTTACTTCGCCAGGGGAAATATGAGTGATACTTCCCCCGCTATTTAAAGATATTGATACACCAGTATTGTTATAGATATCTATCTCTGCGATTCGAGGGCAACCACTCAACACTATTGCGAGTAGTGTCATTAGCGCTGAAAGTTTTATTCGTCTTGCCATGCTAGTGCTCATAACGCCGCCAACACGGGCCGAAATGTAGCAGCGAAGCTGCGGAATGTAGGTCCAACCAGCTCTGCTGGCAGATCGTGCTTGGCTTTGTTATGTTTTTTCATACTAATGTAGCAAAAATACACCTGATAATGAGAACAGCATAAACATAGCAAGCCAAAATAGAAAAGGCTCACCGTCTTTGGTTACTACATCAGAGCTCCAGTTAATGGTGAGGAAATTCTCTCGGCCGAGCTTGATGCATTTAATACAGTAGAACGGAAGATATATGCCCGCCAAGCGAAATATAAACTCTGCCCCATCATCTGTGCCACTCTCTCCACCAATATAGAAACCTACAGGAATCATAAGTAAGCAGAAGCAAGCGACTATATTATGTAATTTCTCGATATTCATTCTTGTGAAACATAACAGTTTATTAATGAGCCAGTGGCTCACTATCTATTTGGCCACTATTTCTAGGAGGGAGCCTCCAAGCTCCGCAAAAAAGCTTTTATTTACAGCAGGTTACAAACTATTGTCTAAATAGTAACCAGAGATAGTGAGCCATTAGCTCAAGTCGTCTGGTTCGACCTCCCACTCTTGAACACATTTTACCCACAATTAAATCAATAAGTTAGGGGGGAATTTCTGTAGATGTAAGCCATGGCTCTATAATTCGGGCTTTCGCACCGGCAATACGCCCACTTCAATACTGAACACCACAGCCAGTATCACCCACTCGGTATCGCCATAGCCGCAAAAGAACTATGCACAGCCAGGCGGTCGGAGGTTCGAATCCTCCCGAGCGCGCCATACACGAAAGCCCGCACCGAAAGGTTCGGGCTTTTTTGTTATCTGCCCTTAAGAGCCCTCGCCGACGCCCTCTCCCAAGCTGCATATAACGTAAACTTTTGTCCTAGTGATTTGGCACTTACCTCCCATGGCAACCTTGCCCCATATCAACAACACTTTCCCTGCACCGATTGACCTCATCAGGATGTCGCGATAAGGATGGCTGCAACGGGGTTACCCATGGGTTTCCCGTGAGATAATTGACAGAGTGAAAACCGGGCCCGGCGATATTTGCAGTCCATCAGTAGTGCCGACTCCCTGCCTGTTTGGAGGTCTCCTCCGTAGTATTCAGCCATAACTCTTTTTGCTGTACTCACGTCTAACCCTTTACTTCCCCCAAAACTCCCACCCGAAGTGTATACGTCTCTCTGGTATCAATCACACGTTGCATAATCCACTGTAAGTAAGGGAGTAGCCAATGAGACCGCAGCTTTTAGCCACTGCTATCGTATTCGCCATCGCCAGTACATCAATACTGGCAAACAACAACACCCGGGTAGTGAACCAGAACGGCACAGGAAATATTGCCATAGGTGATCAATCCGACCCTACCAGTGAAGGCAATACAATGGTGCAAACGCAAAACGGAGACAACAACTTCTCCGATGCGGCACAATTTAACACTACTCTCAACAGCACTATTGTTCATACCCAAATTGGCGATAATAATTTCTCTACCACCCTAGAACAGGAAAGCGCTATTAACTCGGCAATGCAGCTGCTACAAAGTGGGAATACCAACGAGGTTTTTGCCGTGCAATTTCAAACCTTAAACTCAAGCATGGGCTTGATTCAACAAGGGACAGGTAATAGATCTAACCAAGTTCAACAGGTAACCGATCAGGCTTCCTCAAACGTTGTGCAGGATGGTAGTTCACATATATCCACTACTATTCAACCGCTAAGCTCATTTGACAATGTTGGCGTAACCCAGCTCGGAAACACTCATATAGCTTCATCAATTCAAACTAGTGGGTCTCTTAATACTGTAAATATCTGGCAAAATGGATCGCAAAATACAGCCAGTGCAGGCCAAGGGGGTACCACATCAAACCTTGTCACCATAAACCAATCCGGAAATGACAACTCGGGTGGAGGGGCACAGAATTTTATCGATAATAGCACCATCAGCGTTGTACAAAGTGGATCACAAAATGACGCTCAAGCAGGACAAGCCTTTGGTGAATTTAGCAATACAGAGATGACCCAGAATGGTACGCTGAATGTCGCATTCTCCAATGGTGCAGGATCCTTTATTCAGTCACTGACAACACAGTTCGGTCAACAAAACGATTCATTCCATCAACCTTTTGGAGATGGGCATATCGCAACCACGTTTCAAAGTGGCACGCTTAATACAGCAACCACCTTCCAAAACGGAGCCTCCCAGACTGCCAACATTACACAGCTTGGCAGTAGTAACACCGGCACTGTAAACCAGTAGCAGTATCAATACTTGCTAGTTACTTCTTGTCTCTAAGAGCGGGGGTGCTCTTGCAAAGAACGCCCCCGCCAAGTTAACTGTCTGTTATTCCTATGATATACGTGATAAAAAACCCTATACTTTATTCCTACTATTTTCCTACTTAACTCCCATAGTAAACCGGCTCAAAATCTACAACACTTTCAATGCACCGATTGACCTCATCAGGAAGTTGCGATAAGGATGGCTGCGCCGGGATAAGCATAGGCCTCCCGTGAGATAATTGTCAGAGTAATCGTGGATTACGGCTATTTGCAGTCTATTCGTGCCGGCGCCCAACCTGCTTGGTGAGAAGTCCCGAAACACCCAGCCTCAGTTCTGAAATTATCCTCACACAGAGTCCTTCACCTGCCCAAATTACTAGCCAAACACGCGCCCTGCTGATACCTGTCAAATTACTGTTGCCACTTACACCCAAAGGATCGCCTTATGAATCCACAGCTTTTAGTCACAGCATTTGCACTTGTTATTGCCAGTGCCCATGTGTTAGCAGACAACAATACGTCTATTGTTGAACAGATCGGTACAGGCAACATGGCCATGGCTGATCAAGCTGACCTCAGTACTCACAGCAGCACCATTTCACAAATACAAAATGGTAGTAATAATTTCTCAGACGCAACTCAATTTGGAACCACTTTAAATAGCACTATCAGTCACACACAAATAGGCAGCGGAAATAGCTCTCTCAATTTGGAACAGGAGAATGCCGTATCCTCCAATATGACTATTTTGCAGAGTGGCGATGGAAACATACTGTCAAATTTTCAGATTAATACCACCGGAACTACGGTGTCACAAACACTCTTCGGGGCCAATAATGGCACAAGCGCCACCCAAATTAATTCATCTAATGATACAGCCATTTCTTTGCAGCAGGGTGACTCCAACAATACAGCGCTCACCCAAATAGACAGTACTAATAACTTTATGAGTATGACCCAGGACGGCAGCAACAATAACGGGGTATCGATACAGATTCAAAGCTCCTTTGGTACCGTACTGATTTTACAAATCGGGGATCAAAATGAGAGTGGAATATCTCACAGTCTAAGCACTTCTGACTTTGCCAGCTCCACGCAATTTGGCACAGGGAATATGATAAGCCTTGGCCAAGGTGGAGGCAGCAACAATTTTGCTACTGTTGACCAGATTGGCGAGCAGAATTCAGTACAGGCTAATCAATTCGGTAGCTCCTTTAGTCAATTAAATATTAACCAGCAAGGTATGCTAAATACGCAAAATATTTTTCAGGCAGGTTCGCTAATTCGCTCATGGACCACCCAGAGTGGTATGGAAAATTCTGTTGTATCTAATCAGGGTGGTATGAGCCATACTTTAACCTCCCTGCAAAGCGGTAGCCTGAACAGCCTTACAGCCAATCAAAATGGTGTCTCACAACTTGCTAACGTGACCCAGCTGGGAGCAAACAATAGCGGTACGATCAATCAGTAATCACCAAACAACCTGGCAAGTCTCGCATGAGCTTCAGGAAGCCCTACAGGGGGGCTTCCTGCCTACCCTTCTTAGATAAGCTCCTTACAGTTTCCAAAGAAGACCGCATAAACAGGCCTCCAGGTCACTAAATGTCAAAATATGCATCTAGAATGAAGAAAATGCTTGACTCTATCTTTGCCTATCTATATTGTGCGCCTCCTCGACGCGCTCGTAGCTCAGCTGGATAGAGTACCTGGCTACGAACCAGGCGGTCGGAGGTTCGAATCCTCCCGAGCGCGCCATATTGAAAAGGCTTACGCTACTTGCGTAGGCCTTTTTTATTTCTTGCTTGTTAAATGTCCAGCGCTTCCGCTCCCGAGCGACGAAGTAATATCCACCATTAATATTCTTGGCTTAACACCAATCTAAACTACTGCTTTTAAAAGCCCCATCTACATTTCTGATATAACCTCACCATTAACTCTTCCAAAAAAGTCTAACCTACCAAAGCACGTATCAGGCGATCCTCTTTTATAGTGACATCCGGAAAATCATAACCATCTGAAAGGGAACTCAACATGAAGATCAACATACTTAACCTGCCGAGAGAAATTCTAACTTTTTCATTAATTCTCTTAGCATCATTTAGCTCATCACAAGTATTTGCAGTAGAGTGCGGCGCCACCATTATAAAACCAAGAGTTCTCACACAGGACCTCAACTGCGAGCTAACTGCAGAGAACCCTGTAGCCTTAACTGTAATTGGGCCCTTCGGCAGCCTTACATTAGAAGATGCTGAAATTTCCTGTTCGATTCAGATTCCATTTGAGATGCAGTCTTTTGGCATAGTTCTGAAGGGGGCAAGTGCTAGTGTATCAGGAGGAAAGATCTCCGGCTGCGAGAATGGGATTTCTGCTGAAGACCACGGAACTCACTCTATTTCCAACATTGAAATTATTGATTTTGACCGGGATGGTATTCGCTTAGCCAGCGGAACCAATACTGTGACAAATGTAATGCTTACAGGGCTTGCAGGCTCCACCAATGCAGATGGCATTATGATAGCGGGAAGTAACAATAATATTAATAACTGCATGATTAGCGGTAGTGGAGATGAGGGTATAGAAGTAGGTGGAAACTACAATAGTGTTACCTTCTGCCATATCTCTGGATTTAATGAAGAGGGTATTGAAATAATTGGGGACTATTCCAATATCGCCCAAAATGTTATCGAACACAACCTTGAAAATGGCATCAGGGTAAATGGCGATTTCGCCACAGTCGGGCAAAATGTTGTTAGGTCTAATGCCGAAATCGGAATTGAGATTGATAACACTGTGGGTAGCAGGATTACCCAGAATACCGTAATCGAAAATGGCTCTAATCTCTCAGAGGGGTTTGGTGGAATTGTGGTTACTGATGAGGCAGCAGCCGGAAATCAAATCATTGGGAATATTGTTTTTGACAATGAGCCATATGACTTGTCTGACCTCTTTGATCCAGACTGCACCGGAACCAACATTTGGGAAGGAAATCGGTTTGGAAGCGCCAATCCAGGCTGCTTGAATTAACGGCGTCACCGCTTGATTCTTACCGGGAAAAGGGATTCAATTCCTTTTCCCGGTACAACCCTCATATTAAGTTAACGATTCATACTTCTGGGTATAAGAATTTGCCTGTTCCTGCAGAATATCAGCGCTCCCGAGATAAATTTTATGAATATCTTATCGATGCACGAAATCAAGCCAACTTATGGAGCACTCATGTTACTTTCACAATGACCCAGGGTGTCTTTCAGGTGTTCCGTCGCCGCCTTTCCCTGGAGGATGCCATCAGGTTCTCCCAAGCACTCCCCCCATGCCTGCGAGCCCTTTTTGTTGAACAATGGGATGTCACAGAAAAGCAAAAGCCATTTGAAGATTTACAAACTATGACACAGGAAGTCAGGAACCTTCGCCCGGATCATAACTTTTCTACCGACAACGCAATCAAGGACGTTGCCTGGGCATTGAGAAAACATGTTGATGAAACAGTCTTCGATCGAGTACTGGATACTTTGCCCCCAGAGGCAAAAGCATTTTGGTCGATCGACAATAGATAAAATACCTTCCGCTAATATAACTATTCCAAATAACCCAAACTTCATACACATTGTCAAAGGTCAATATACGGTTACTCACGCAAATAGATCACTAATGGCTATGCTTTAAATATTTAAATCACTTGCCCTTTTGGAAAGGAGTTCCAGATGAAAGGTTATGGCTTCAACTTAGGAAACGCCATAAAAAGTGTCGCGGTACTCATTGCTGGATCGCTATTTTCCCTCCACGTATTCGCGGTTAGCTGTGGCGACACTATAACTTCGCCAACTACATTAACAGGTAATCTAAATTGCGAGCTCAGCCAGGCAACTCCAGTTGCACTTACCGTGCAGGGCCCTGCCGGCATTCTTAATATGAATGGGTTCGCAATTAACTGCTCCACACTAGATCCCGCCGCCACAGAGTTTACAGCTGTCGAATTACAAGGTACCGCTGCAAGAGTCAGCAATGGCACACTTAATAATTGCCTCAATGGCGTCGTAGCCATGGGCGATGGCTTCCATCAGATCAGCAATATGACGATGACAGATGTTATTAGGAATGGAGTCCTATTATTTAGCGACGGTAATATTTTGCTTGACACTTCCATTACCGGAGTCGCCGGTTCCACTGTTTCAGATGGTGTAGAGGTGTTGGGAAATGACAATATAGTCTCCGGGTGCACCATCTTAGGCGATGGTGACGAAGGCGTTGAAATACTTGGCCTGCGCAATACGCTGACATTTAGTTATGTGGCGGGGTTTAGTGAAGACGGTTTAGAGCTGGACGGAGATCATATCATTGTTGCGCAAAATACCTTTGAAAATAATGGTCAAACCGGAGTAATCATCAATGGTAACTTTGCCACAGTTACCCAAAATACTGTGACCGGTAATGGCCAGATTGGTATTAATATCAGCGGCGGGAATGGTGGTAAAATTAGCACGAACTTCGTAACAAACAACGGCTCTAATGCCTCCCCCAACTATGGTGGTATCGTCCTGACTGACCCAAATAGCTCCAACTACCAGATTCTTGGCAACATTTTATCTGGCAATCAGCAATTTGACCTGATTGATCTGTTTGATCCAAACTGCACCGGAAGTAATCGTTGGCTGGGAAATCAGTTTGAATCCGCCAACCCCATGTGTCTACGCTAAAGACTGAATCCTCTTCGTTTGTTATAGTGGGGAAAGTCCGCTTTCCCCTTTTCTTTGCTCTCTCTAACCTCTTACAAACTACCGCTCCCCGGCTATTTAGCGCCATTCTTACCAATACCCACATTATCACTATCCACTTTTTTAGCGTAAAGAATAACCTCCTCACTCCACATAAAATACTTAACTGCTACCGCACAGCTGGCTTATATTTATCATCTATCATTGTTTAGCGTCACTACTCGAGAATACTATTTAAGCACTGGCAGGAACCCGATGAAATGACTCTGAATTGCAACCTCCACGGCTGGAGCTTTTATCCTTAGCTGCAATGAAAAAATCATGGCCAAAAAAGTACTCATCAGTCTGTTAATTTTAGTCGCCCTCTATATCACGATTGCATATATCTACAATACCCGATTCACTCAGACGGCTATATTTGAAAGAACCTCCGTGACTGAAGAGTTCATAAAAAGCACGGCAGATATCGAAAAAAAAGACACTATCAATATTCTCATTATTGAAGGTGGCGGAGTTCGCGGCCTCATTCCACTTTATATAATCCAGTACTTGGAGTCCCGCCTTGGTAAACCTGTTAGTGAGCTATTCGATGTTTTTAGCGGGGTTTCTACCGGAGCGGCAATTGCCACCGGGGTTAATGTTCCATTTAAATCTCTCCTTGAATACCGTGGCGGAGACCTGTCAGCCACTGAATACATGATAAAGGTCTATCGGGAGGATACCGATTATGTATTTTCCTCTCCGTGGTATCATAAGATACTCACTGCAGGAGGACTTTTTTCCCCTTCTTTTCTCGGGGACCGTTTACACGAGACCTTGGCGAAGCACTACTCAAAACACCTTCCATTTACTGATTTAAAAAACTACGTCATTATTCCCGCCCTGGATGTACACAGTGGAAAAATCCACCTTTTTAAAAACCGAGGAACTTCTGTCACCGACCTACCAACCAATACCACTTACCAATTGGTTACAGCTTCTGTCAGTGCAGAGACGGCCTTCCCACCAGTAATTTTCAGGGCTCCGGATGGGGAGACAAAACACCGTTTTTTCGCCGATGCGGGTATGGCTATCAACAACCCAACCAGCCTGATTTTGTTGGATATCATTAACGAATTCCCCGGGAAAAATTACTATTTACTGATCCTGGGTGCTGGCAATCCACCTCTTGCGGGGGCGAAAATCAGTTATGACCAAATAAAAAACTGGGGGCGTTTACGCTGGCTGAGAGATGCCTTCTCTAATATTCAATTGTCCATGGATCACCAGCAGGTTTTTACACTGGAAATTGCCAAGTCTCTCTCATCCAAGGGGCGCATCGAATATGATTTTCTGGATATAGATATTGCAGAACCTTTTGTAGGCATCTTTGACGCCGGCTCCAAAGGGCACCTGAGAGCCTATGCCGACCAGCTAATTGAAGAAAATCGCCCGGCTTTAGAGAGAATTATTAAGCATTTGGAACAGCAAAATTAGTGCACCGGTCTCGTAATACCTTTCTGCTATCGTTCTTCCAGACGCTAAAGGCAGGGTTAAACTAAAGATTGAAATAGCGGCACGAGCTTAGCGTTAATTCTACCTGCTGCTGTCTTCTACTCGCTGTCAACCTTAATCATGAAAGCGTTATTATTTTGTACTAATGGAATTGGAAGCTTTCCCTCGGGCTTTTCCAACAATAGGGTTAGTGCAAACTTTATCACCGCATTAACTTGCCCAACATGATTTCTGCCAAACAATTGGCAAACCATAAGGTCCTCAGACCCGCCTTCTGTTTTCACTGTAACGCCCCACTAAATACTACCCCCACAGCAATCAAGAACTGCAATATGAATGGAACACCCGATATACATACCGCAAATACAGACCTTAATGCTGCTGCCTGCCCTTTAAATATTAACTACCGGCAGAGCTTCGAAACGCGTTGTGTAGGCCGGTGAGCGATAGGCCTGCCGCATCTTCCACTGCTTTTGCACCCCCTCAGCACCTAAAAACAAAGTGCCACTGCCAAAGCGCTGATTAACCCGGTCCAGTGTCTGCATCATCATACCAGCACGGGCCGGCTGCCCGATGGCGAATAGATCACCCTGCCCCAAAGTCTTGGGTACCAACTCAACCAGCCCCACCCCAGCTTTCATAAAACGGTGTCCCGGACGATAGAGTTCCCTTATGGCCCCCTTCGCCAAACTGGCAATTAAGCGGGTGTCATCCGTAGGGTAAGGACATCGCACTACGGTGCTGCGGCTGTAATAGTTGGGCTCATGCGGGGATGTATGCAGAAACAGGTGAATCGCTGTTACCAGGTATTCCTGCGCACGCAATTTCTCTGCCGCCCGACTCGCATAGAGTGTAATAGCCTGTAACAGGGGCGGCAGCTCGGTGAGCTTTTCCCCAAATGAGCGGGTGCAATAAATCTGCTTCTTGGGCGCGGGCTGCTCTTCCAGGCTGAAACAGGGAGAGCCATTCAACTCCTCGATAGTTCGCTCAATATTAATATTGGTACGCCTGCGTAAAATTTTGGGGTTGGCCTGCCCCAGGTCATAGGCAGTTACAATGCCAAATTCCCCTAACCGTTGGGCCAAGCGCCGACCAACTCCCCACACCTTGTCAACTGGTATGTGTCTCTGCAGCCATTGCCAACGTTGCGGGCCATCCAAGACACAGACCCCATCGCATTTGGGAATCTTCTTCGCCGCTCTGTTCGCCAACTTGGCCAGGGTTTTACTGGGGGCAATTCCAACTCCCACCGGCATGCGTACATCCCGCCACAGGGTTCGACGTATTCCCTGCCCGTACTCGACCCAGTCCTCCCGCAGGCCCTGCAGATTGAGGAACATCTCATCAATACTGTACACCTCCACCTCTGGGCTAAAGTCCCGCAGGGTTGTCATGACTCTGTGAGAGATATCACCATAGAGAGGGTAGTTACTGGAAAAAATGGCAACATCATGATGCCGCAGCAAATGTTCAATCTTGAAGAAAGGTTCCAAATCACCGATACCCAGCAATTTGGCCTCTTTGGAACGCGCTACCACAAAGCCATCGTTATTTGATAACACCACCACTGGCCTACCCCGCAGGTCCGGCCGAAAAATCTGTTCACAGCTGGCGTAGCAACTGTTGCAATCCACCAATGCCAGCATTCAGCAAGATCGATGGTAGCGAATAGATGCCTTTACCACCCCTTCCACAACGAGTTCCTGCCCCTCCCTGATAGGTATCGGAGGGTAGCGATCATTGGCGGAGAGCAGGCGCCCCCGGTAGCGGTCCAGGACCTTGCAGGCGAGCTGTCCATCCAGGGCAACTACCACAACATCCCCCTGAGCCGGCTCCAGTGAGCGGTCTACTATCAGGAGATCCCGGTCAAAGATTCCCAGGCCCTGCATGGAGTCCCCATTGGCACGCGCCATAAAAGTGGCAGCGGGCCGGGTAATAAGGTGTTGGTCGAGGCTTAGTGAATCCTCCCTGTGGTCATCCGCGGGAGAGGGGAAGCCTGCTGCAACACCATGGCTGTATAAAGGGGTCAGTTTCATTAGGGAACACCAATACTGTATATAAATACAGTTTAGAGGCTGAAAAGTGACACCGGCAAGAGAATTAAGTGACCACAGGGCCGGGAAGTGCTCACTAACATCCAATGGTGGTCAAGAAGAGGTGGAGTCTGACACCAAAGGCCAGCCCACCAGTTACCCTCAAGCCGCTTGGCAGCGTGACACTCTGGCACTATGATCCGGCCCCATAGGCAAAACCCAGATACTAGGGCCTCTTATTACTCGATCAATTGCCCACTGGAACCCCTCGATAAGCCTGCCCCAGCACAAAGAGAGAGACACAAATATGAATTTATTGGTCGCTGCACTGATTGTGGCTTCTTATTTTATCTGCATGAGATTGAGCTCTTCCGCCATCAAAAAGTTAGGCGGCGCCAAGGCAGTGAAACCCTACCGCCTGAAATACATCTCCAAAACTGTGGGCATTGCGCTACTGGGATTTCACTTGGCACTGCTGATCAGTGCTTTGGGATTTGAATATACCCAGGTTTCCATCTTCCTCTCTTCGGTATTTGCTGTAATTGGCGTGGCGCTCTTTGCCCAGTGGTCAATTCTGAGCAATATCACCGCCAGCCTGATTATTTTCTTCGGTTTTCCTTATCGTGTGGGTGACAAAATCCAGGTAATGGATAAGGACGACGACATTTCCGGGATTATTGAGGAAATCACGCTCTTCCATGTATTAATCAGGAGAGGGGAAGAGTTGATCACCTATCCGAACACATTAATGCTCCAGAAAGGCGTAATAAAAAATCCCGAAAAGAGTAAGGCTGAGGATAACAAAGAGCCAGCGAAGTCACGCCCGGCAGAAGTACAGTAATACCCAGGTCCCCGCTTTTTACCATACCCAGCTCAATAACAGAGGGCCGAGACGTAGCTCCCCCGGCTCTCCCATATCCCAGTAATTTGCACACGAGTCCCCATTATCGGCAACAGGGGTTCGTATCAAGTTGATTCAATAGTCTCAATAGTTAAAAATGCGCATGAATCTGTAAAATTGGCTTTAAGGGACTACATGACCGACACCCTCAAAGATATACTCCACTTTATCCAAGAAATGGGGCTGAAAAATGGTCTGTTTGTCGTATTTTTCATCTTTGCACATTATTTACTTTTCTGGATGTACAGCGGGCGACTGAAAGATCGTCAAGTTGAAATTGATCGACTAGCGGCAGATAATAGGGAGTATCGAGACAGGTTCCTGAAGCTGATGGATAATGCCTTCTCCTATTCCCCGCCCACCAGAAAAGTGGCACCGAGAAAGCCAATTAATGAAAAGGAGTTTGAGTAGTGCTCTACATATTGTTAGCCCTTGCTCTTTTCTTCATTTCAATCCAGATATATCGGCTTTGGGAAATGAGAAAACACGACCAGCACTTGTTCGAGTTTTGTCAGTTGCGGAGAGATACCATTACGTATCTCTCTAACTCCTATGAGAGTCTCTCCAGAACAGATTATATCGCCCTCAGAAAAATCAACGATGCCCTGAGTACTATCATTGCGGAGTACAAGGAGCATAGAACCGTTGTATTCAACTTCCGTTTATTTGTGGAGTACCTGGATGAGCTGAAGGCTTTCGAAAAAAAGGCTGAAAAGATCTCTACCAGCAACAAAGAAATACAGAACCTGCTAAACAGAATACATTGTTCTATCTTCAAGGCATTCCTGGCATTCACGCCCTATCTCAAATCAGAGCTCGCCCTCTCACTGGTTATGAAGTTGAGCTCACTCGGGGTTAAAGCCGGAGTAAATTCCCTCAAGGGTTATCTCAGTAGCCTCAAAGAGGCAAAAATGATGGTCAACACCTTTAAGCGATCATCCACCCCCTGCTAACTGGCATCCGCTAGTACTCAAATGGGGGCTAAGCCCCCACCACTTTCCCATTTACCCCCATTCAAGTTAGACAAACCAACCCTCAACTCTACTCAGCAAGATTGATCAAGCCTTAGTAACCCTGTCGTTATAGTATTCCATTACCAAAGGGGAGGAAGGCAAGTATGTCCAGTTATCGGGAACAATTTCTGCAAGTACTAGCTTATATCGAAGCCAACCTTGATACCGAGCTGGATATCGACCAGCTATGCGGGCTCACCCAGTTATCCAGGTATCACTTTCATCGCCAATGCTCAGCATATTTTGGCATGCCCTTAATGGCCGTTGTCAGGCTGCTAAGGCTTAAGCGTAGCGCTTACCAGCTGGCTTATCGCACAGACAGAAGGATTCTGGATATAGCTTTGGAAAATGGCTATGACAGCCATGAAGCTTTCTCTCGGGCATTCAAAAAGCACTTTGGTCAGAGCCCATCAAAGTTCCGGCTGTCGCCAAACTGGGACCATTGGCTTTCCCACTACCAGCCTATTCTGACATTGAGAACACAGATAATGAGAAGCCAGGACAAAATCCAAGTGACCATCATAGACTTTCCCGAAACTTTGGTAGCGGCCTTGGAGCACAAGGGGCCACCAAATCTACTTAGCACAACCATTAGAAAATTTATTGAGTGGAGGAAATCACAGGGGCTAACACCGGCTACAAGCAGGACATTCAATCTTCTCTATAATGATCCGGCAACAACCGAACCGGGTGAGTACCAGTATGATGTCTGTTGTTCAGTACCATATTCAGTGAAGAATGATAACCATGGCATCAAGAGCAAGACTATTCCCGCTGGTAAGTGTGCGGTTATCAGGCATACCGGCAGTGATGACACAATAGGTATCACCGTAAGCTATCTATATTCAGACTGGCTGGAAGTGTCTGGTTTCACACTGCGAAACTTCCCGATTTTTCTGGAGAGGGTGAAATTCTTTCCAGAGGTGAAAGAGAGTGAAATGATTACGGATATCTTCTTGCCAATAGAATAAGCGCACTCTCAATCACTAGGCGCAAACTGACTTCAGCCTACACCTTTTTCCCATAGTAAGGGAAACTCAGCCAGCGAAATGCAAAACTCTTTGAGGCTCGCTCACCCCAGAGAGTGACCAAGGTAAAATTACCAATCTTTCCTCAAACAGCCTCTATCAACTGGCAACAGCTGCAGCTAGTGCTGAAACTGTATTTCCTTCAATAGTGTTTTAAACAGCAGGCAGGGATACTCTTCAACGATACTAAGCCGACATAGGGATAAGTGAATAGCCAGTCTCCTAACAGAACAATCACGTTATGTAATATGTTTACCAGGATACTCATAGAAACAGGCATACAAAATACGTGCTAATCACAAAATAATCTTAGAGTTTTTTGTCCCCTGGTCAGATAAACATTATCTTTAGCGTGTTAGTCCACCCAGAGTGGACATAGCAGGGGCTAACACAGTTATGAAGAGAGTGCTTCCGATTCTACTTACAGGGTTCGCTATTACACTGGCACCTCAAGTCACCCGGGGCGAAACTCTTTACGAACGTGAGATCGTCAGTCGCTGTCAGCATACCTGTAGAGATATCTACCGCAAGTGCATTCGTGATAATGAAAGACCACAAAATATCTGTGTTGAAAATCAAAGCCACTGCGATGTTATCTGCCGTGAAGGCAACAGGGTAGATTTCTATTATGATAAGTTTGATTCAAAATATCGATCTGGATACGACAATTACGATTACTAACCTCCACAAGGTAAAATTCCCCCTAGATAGTTAGCACTCAATTATCGTTTTACAAACCTCTATTTATTAAACCTCAATAAAACCCTGCGCAAACAACAGACTTCTAAGTTCGCGCTGATTCATCCTGCAATATCAGACTACATAAAACAAGATAGGCTCGATGTAATAAGACGTATTAGAAACGACTTGCAAGCATGATACCCTAAGTGAGTTGTTACTAGGAAATTTTTCCAGGAACCCTATTAAATATGCGCCGTACCAATTAGAAACAAACAAATGGATAAAATTCTATGAATAAAAATGCTTCCTCAGCATCAATATCAAATAGTGATACTCTTGATGGTACTAAAACCAACAAGGCCGGGGCTACTCTAGTTCTATTTCTATTACTTTCTATAGCACTCGCCTTTACCGCAGCCTTTCTCGGCCAATTCTTGCGCACAGGAAACATTGCCGCTGGCATAGGGGGAGGCTTAGCGCCAATTATCATGGGGCTTATAGTTGTTGTTTTTTTTCAAATTGGGAAGCCCTTCAGAAACTCACGATCTCGCTGCAAGATACTCCTGTGGAGCCAGATTGTGCTTATATTAGGCAGTATTTCAAACTTGCTATCCTATTTTTCCCGTGGGTATTGATCACTCAATGACTAAACTTAAAACTGTCAAAAATAGATAATTAAGTATTTAGTGTCAGGGTGCTCATATAGGCCCACCTTAAGTAGGCACTTCAGTTCACCGGCGCTAACTGCAGTAAAATCACATTTTTTATGTAACAATATTTTATACAACCTTACAATCAAAGGCTGCTAAAGAATAGCATAATCCGGTGTGTGCCCTCTTCTGTAAACCAGCACAGTTCTTAAGAACGTCATAAATATATCACCATTCTGCTTGATACCTCTAGTCTCAACGGTAACTATACCTTGAGCGGGCCGCGACTTCGATTCACGCTTAGAGATAATTTCACTTTCAGCATAAATAGTATCCCCTTCAAAGACTGGTTTTAACAACTTTACTTTATCCCATTCCAAATTGGCCACAACCTTTTTACTAATCGTATTAACAGTCATGCCAGTTATGATTGCCAAGGTTAAAGTACTATCTACCAGTGGCAATTTCCACTCTGTACGCTCAGCATAGTGCGCATCAAAGTGCAACTGAGCAGTATTCATAGTAAGTAGTGTCATCCAGACATTGTCAGTTCGTGTCAAGGTTCTACCAGGACGATGCTCTATCACCAGTCCAACTTCGAAGTCTTCAAAATAGAAACCAAAATCCTCTCGAAATCGGTTTTCTTCAATTTCTTTATATGGTTTAAAATTCACGATATTCTCCTGTAATTCTTCCCCTTAAAAAATCTCCAAGGTTCCTACTTCACGCACACCTCATAAAAAATGGCGTAAAATCACACACACCAAAAATAATCTAACAACTTAGATTAATCATCTGGCACACAACCAATCTATTCGAACACCACGCACTGCACGATTTCACCCTAAACAGATACTTTAATCCCGCTCAGGAGAATAGCTAAGGCTATAAACTCTTGTTGCTTTAAATTAATCAAGGAAAGCACCTTTTCAATCTATTGGCAGAAAAATCATTACAAAGTGCCCCCGGCTATTTCTTGAAACCGTCCTACACCCACACTCATAAGCCACTGAAAAATACAAACGTAAAATAACGACAATACGTAACTTACCAGACAAACTGAGCCAGAAACTAACTAATTGTGCACCAAAGTTCCACCATGTAAGAAGATGTGATAACCAGAAGTAGAACAGCAACAACGTGGACATATAGAATTGACTCGCTTACTAAAAAGTAACCAGTATCTTTTGTTGAATCTGCCTGGTCAGCATCATCGATCAGTACTTTTAAATATATAAATGGGTAATCAATATGGAAGTTGAACTTAGCACTAAAGACGGGACTTTAGACCCCCAAAATCCAAACCCTGCTCCAGTAGAAGCCAAGTACACACCTGACAACCCTCCCACTGGATGGAGCTACATTAATTACAAGAATCAACCGGGCGGAGGATTCCAATGCCCTAACTGCAATAGGGTTGAAGACGGTGCAGATGTAGATGGGCATAGCTGCAACTGAGTGGAAGTTATTTAGGGCAAAATACTATTTTTGCCCTAAATATACATTAATATTTCACATGCCAGCTATAGAACTAAAGCGATTATATTTGAGACCACTTATTAATATAAGACCTCAGACAGTGAGGCTAAAACGAATAATTCAATAGCCCTTTAGCTCCAATACATTCAGATAAAATATAAGCCAAAAATCACCTCGAGAGATAGAAACACGAGAAGCAACAAGAAAAAGGATAAAATATAAATCTTCCCCACCATAAAAAAAACAAATAATTTCCCAGCGAAACAGCCACAAGCCCTCCCCAATTAAATATCTTTACGACTGCCTGGTAATCGATATATAAAATGTAAAAAATATTTATATATTCACAGTCACCAAAAGGTATTTTTAATGCAAAACTAATACGCCACTTAGTACTCTTCTTAATAAAGAGGATACAGGTTGAATTTGGCATGAGAACCAGATACTTACTACTTACTATTACTTTGTTAGCTTTTGCTTTCATTGGGACTGTTTATTTCTACAACAATCAACTTGCTGAAAGCATCAAGTTTAATGCGACTCCTGTTTCTGATGAACCAATAGTCAGCAACAAGGGGCTTGAAGACAAAGATACTATCAAAATCCTTATCATCGATGGTGGTGGTATTCGCGGTCTTATCCCTCTTTATGTCCTTCAATATATTGAGGACAAATTAGGTAAGCCTACCAGTGAAATTTTTGATGTGTTTAGTGGGGTATCAACCGGTGCCATCATCGCAACCGGGTTAAATATGCCTCATCAGAAAGACTACATGTTCAAGGATGAGAAAGCAGAGCTTCATTCGAAAAGTGAAAAAATTATTGATATCTATAAAAGCGAAAGCGAATATTTGTTCTCTTCGCCATGGTATCACAAAATCTTAACAGTAAATGGCTTTTTATCTCCTAGATTTCTGGGAGATCGACTACATGAAGTCATGCAAAAGCACTATAGTAGCGAACTGAATTTTAGAGAACTAAATAATTACGTCATTATTCCATCACTCGATATCCATACCGGTAAGCTACATCTATTTAAGAACCGTGGCGAAGATAGTAGCGAATTGCCGACAGACACTCTTTACCAACTGGTAACAGCTGCCGCCGCCGCAGAGACCCTTTTTCCGCCCGTAGACTTTATGAGCCACAATGATGATGTTAAACATCGTTATTATTCAGATGCAGGAATATCAGCAAACAACCCTGCAAGCATTATTCTGCGTGAAATCATCAAAGAGTTCCCTGGAAAAAAATACTATGTACTTGTTTTAGGCGCAGGTACTTCTCCACTAGAAACTATGGAGAAAAATTACCGAGAACTCAAAAATTGGGGAAGATTGAATTGGATGCAGGATGCCATATCCAATGTACAGAGATCAATGGATGACCAACAAATATACACACTTGACATAGCAAAATCACTTGCTCCTGAAGGCCAAATAGAATTCAACTATTTGAATGTTGAAATTATTGACCCCTTTGTAGATCCATTCGATTACAAATCAATTGACAAGTTGAAAATATTATCAGAAAGACTTATTAACGATAATAAAGAAGAAATTTGCCACGTTCTCAAGCATCTTGGTGGGGAGACATAACAATACCTAGCTCCCTACTTCAAGATCTATTTCCCGGCGCAAGGGCTTGCCAGCAGACTTTGATTACCGTTCAGTTATCCCGTTAAGCAAACTTTAACCTATAAAACTCTGCGACCAACACCAAAGGCTCCCGCACTAGGGGTTGGACATTAACTATCCAGCAAATAGTCATTCTTCAAAGGTGTAATCTGCTGATATTGATCAAGGCTCTCACGTAATTTATCGTTATATTGGTACAGACTGAATGGTCATATATTGAATAAATTTCCAATAAGGAGTCTATGCTATGGCAGTTCGATTGGGAGATGGCTATGCGGCTTATCGTTTCAGGCCGGAGTGTACTTGGGTAACCGGCACCAATGCAGGAGAATTAAGATCTGACGGTTATGGCTCCTGTGTAGGACTGGTACTTTATAGTGGCGCTCCCAGAAAGATTGGGGTAGTCGCTCACTTCTCTGGTTCAATGCAAGCTCCACAGGTAAGGGATGATACCTTTGAGATAATGGCAGCGGTGTGCCCTATTGCACCGGGAAGAAAGTGGAGAGGATGGGTGTTTGGCGGCGTATCTCTAAATGGCAACTCTTCGCACCAGACAATGAGTGGGAACGGATCCAGCCTAAGACATACTCAAGCCCTGATTGATGTGGTACGTGGAGTACTGGATTTTAATCGAATGTTTGATGTTAATTTTAATATCTCTAACCTGGAAAAATTTAATTTTAATAGTCAGGGAGTCTTTACCGAAATGTCCCTACGCCAAGGTGATACCTATGTTGGACACCAAGGTGTGAAGCTGGATCTCGCGACCGGAAGAGTTACCTGGGACGATCGTAATCACGGGTCAGGTAAGTCAAAAAGTAAAGAGATGGTGAATTCTATGTTTTGATCATTAGGGTTAGACCTGACTGGTGGCGCCACTTACCTGCCAGGTCTAACTCACTCGGCTTAGAGGATCATATTTAGCCTTAAGGGTGTTGTATTTCAGATCCGGCCTAACTCTACTCTTATCCCCCCTCTCCCCTACCGTAACCCTTACAGAGTTCGACATAAGAGCGAGATGATATTACTAAATAAAAAACTCCTGATACCATCAGTACCAGCCAAATACTTGATACAAAATATAGAGTCCATAAATAGGCTAAGAATGGTAACGTGAAAAGCGCTAACTTCCGTACACCCGTACCCGTAATATGTAATGATGCATAAATAGATATCAAAATAGTTAGAGAAGCGCAAACCAGAAGCAGCGATGAAGACTTCATGGTCAACATTATCAGGCTGAGTAGAACAAAAACTATAAGTCCAAACCACCGCATTTCAGGTTCTAGTGCTCCCATGCTGATAGGCGCAGCCATATAGCCAACGACATGATACCCAGTTACAACCACCATAAGTGCTGCCCAGCTATCCGCATTAGCTAGAACAACAGCTGCTAATACCCAATTGACTAGCATGGACCGTCTGGAAATATTATGTATTGGATCTAACACCGCGAGCCAACGAGGCATTTGCCCAACTGTAGCCATCGCGAATAAAATTCTTGATGATGCACCAAGATAAGTGTACCCAGAGGCAGAGGGGCTAGTTACGCTGTCAGCGAGTAACACTAACGCTAGAAAATGCAGACCAAGAAGGGTAGCAAGATCTAGAAGTGGAGAGGTAAAGTTCAATCCCCGCCAACCACCAGTCTCAACCAGCAGGTCACGCGGAATCGCCTCCATAAAAGCAAATTGTAACGCAAGATAAACCAGGGTGATAATCACTACTGACAATGTTATAGCCAGTGGAATATTACGTCTTGGCTTCCTAATTTCACTGGCAAAAGCAACACTAATTTGAAACCCATTGTATGAATAAATAAGTCCAGCACCAATGATGGCAGAAAATGCACTACGAAAATCAAACTGCTGATTGTAAGAAAGGGAGAAATTTGAACTGGTTTGATTACTGGTAAAAACCACAATGAGAAGCACAGTAAGCGCAAATAATGGAGTAAAAATCTTCAGTACAGTGACTACATTATTAATTTTAGTAAGCCAACGAATACCGTAAAAGTTAATTAACAGATAAACAGCTAAAATACTGAGTGCAAGTACCTTCCCCCATATAGTAAGAGTATGATTTTGTATTAGTATCGCAGAACCGATAGCAGATGATAGATACTGTGTTGTAGCCTGTGCTTCTGTAGCCACAACCATCAAGATACCAAACCAGTTCGCAAAAGCAAAAGGCATACCAAAGATGCTATTGTGCGAAAGGGCACTAGCTTGGGCCAAGGCTCCACGCACTGGGTAAGTCGCCACAATACGAGCAAGGCAAAGCCCTACCATCAAGACCAACAGAGCAGCAAGTATCCATGCCGCAAAAGCCCAATTACCTGCATATTTCGCCGTTAATTGAGCACTAAACAACCACCCTGATCCTATCATACAGGTGGCACTGAGTAATGTTGCGCTAAAAAGCGAAACTTTTTTCTTGCCACGCTTGGTATGATGCATATCGCTGATTTGTGTAAAATAATGGAATAAGAACAGTTTACAGTTTCACTATGCAATGACAAATGCACAGACTAACCTTTTCAGTACCAGCAAAAATAACCAGGTCTTTATCCGTCATCAAAAGCATTTTAAGGGCGTATATATCATCTAAATTCACTCAAGGTTAAACCTTATCCCTACCTTTCAGCTAACACGTTCCATACACAATTAGTTAAACGGTAGAGCTTCAGAGGGAATAGCTTCTCGCGCCTATTGCCATCACAGCTTAATCAAAATTAATCCTCAAAGTAAGCAACATCTATAGCGCGTCCCCATATATAAAAACTTTTTAAGATCTATGAGTCTGAAATATTATATTTTTTCTTCACACACTCCCGAAAGGTTCCAAAGTTAAAGGGACCAGGAACAAAGACTGGCTTGCATATAACAGAATTTCCCTTAACCCAGTAAGGTGTTCCTGCAACAATTTTGGTATCAATAGTGGCTTGAAAAATTGGTGCACCAACTACACCAACCGCCTCAGGGGAGGGGTTTTTCGGAAGTGAATTAAAGAACACATCAGCCTCTCCATCCCTGATTGCTTCATAACATTCCTTTATATCAAGCTGTCGTTTAGTGACAACCACATTCTCTGGAAAATACTGATTTGCTGTTTGAGTTGAAAGGTTTCCAGTACAAATTCTTATACTTGGATTAGACTGCAAATCGTCAATGGAACTAACTACATAGGGAGAGCCAACAGGTATATGAATAAACTGGCCAGAACTAATAATGGTGCATGTTGACCGACGCCCCTTCAGCCTGCGCAGATTTTCAGACTCACCACCTTTTGCATTAAACTGACCTATAATATCAACGATGATACCTGGGTTATTAACGAATTCGAACATCTCGTAGACTTCACTAAACGGGCTAAGGTTTGTACCAAAGATCCCATCCTGTAAGGCAGAAGTTGTATTGAAAGGAAATGGAATTTCAATAGAATTTACCTCTATCTGCTCCACACTGTAATGCTTGGCAATTTCTCTGAGTATTTCTACAAAAATATCGTCAAGTATGCTTGAGCCATACATACCATTATCAAACCAATCAGAAGTACTAGCTCCAGAACTAATAAACCAGGGCATTCCAGCTATATACCCACGGCGTATTTGACCTGAAGACAATATCTTGGCAAATCGTCCCCTGGGCTTGGCGGGAAAGGGAGTGATCTCTGGGTTTGGAAGGCAGTCAGCTTGATTTACAATGTAATCTGTTGCATCAATTACTCCTGGAATCGGCTCAGCAAAGTCTTGGATTATTTTTCGATATTTACCGCTATTAATAATTCTTACCCAAGCAGCGTCAAATGCGTCAACTAACTGATCGTCGCCATCTACTTTTCTACTAGAGCCGGCTTGAACCTGGCTAACAAATAAAAGAGATGCTAATAAAAATATTTTCAGGAAAATATGGTTGTTCATAGTGCGGCCTATTGGTGATAGATAATCGATTTCTGCAATTGCTGCACATTATTTAGCTCACCATCCCAAAAAGTGCTAACCAAGGGTGCAAAATACTCAGGTAAGTACACCTTTTACACTCTCTGTGACTACACGTTCACGGTATTCAGAGTGCCCCACAATTACCAGCTCACTTTTTTGGTTTATTTAATAAGAAGCCACCCATCTGAAGTATCAGTCACCACGCTAGAAGAGTAAAAAGAAATACCTCTGAAATTTCATATACAAAACACCGCATCTAGTGGTGCTCAAAGAGCTCTTTAATATTTATAACTAATGAAGGATAAGCTTGTAGATGAAACATACATCTAAAAGTCACAAAGCAATATTACTTCTCTAATCGAACACCACTACAATGAGTTTGAACCAATCAGGTGGCACAATGAAAACTTGGCGATCAACAATTATATTTTTCCTACTAATCTTTGTTTTCGGCATCACCGCCTATATTTACAATCATCATTTTACTGAAAAGATAAAATTCAACAGAACCCCCCGCTACAGAAGAAATAATTATCAGTGAGGGTCGCCTAAAGAAAAAGGAAACTATCAATATCCTAATCCTGGATGAAGGAGGAGTTGGTGGTGAAGAAATCACCAACCTGCCTTCGAACAGTCCCTACCAATTAGTAATCGCAGCTTCTAGTGCTGAAATGTTTTTCCCCAGTTGACTTTATGATCATAAATAGAGATTTTAGCCACTGATACTTTGCCGATGCAGGAGTATCGGCCAATGATCCCACCGCATAATATTACTGGATATCATCGAAGAATTTCCGGATAAAAATTATTATGTGCTGATTTTGGCGCAGGCTCTGCTCCTCTCAGCAGAGTAAACACTAGTTATGAAGAGGTAAAAAATTGGGGGCAGCTACGCTGGTTTCATGACATTATCACGGATGTGCAAAGATCGATGGATAACCAGCAACTATACACACTAAAGATTGCCAAACTATTATCTGCCCTGGAAAGGTTGAGTACGATTATTTGAACGTTAAGGTTATTAACCCAACAGTTGGTATCTTTGATTATGAGTCTATAGATTCTCTAAAAATCCATGCCGAGAGATTACTTGAAGCAAACAAAAACTCAAATAGACCAAGCTGTCAAACAGCTTAAGCAAAGATCTGAGTAGCTAAACCTTTTCACTCCATCTCTTATCCTCTAAAAGGAGCAACAAGATTCACTGCCTTTTTGAATCGGAGGGCATGGAACTGACCCATAGGAGCAAAATACACAGCAGTCACCTTGCTTGGGGCTTAATAATTTCCCACACTGCCCGCACTCATAGAACCATTGACAAGCATTAACTGGCATACTTTCTACCTGTTTATACCCACACTCAGGGCAGGTAATCGTAGAAGTTAGAATTTGTTCTCTCATTACCAGTTCTTAGCCTCTCACATGTCTACAGTCGAAATAACAGTTGTCTCGAACTCTTGATAATCACAAAGCTATTTCAGATAACTGCTACCAAGAACCAGTAACTCTATAAAACTATCTGTCAGGAATCACTATCTACCCTTATGAAATTGCGGCAACCTTTAAGGCCTCTGCATTTCGTCGAATAAAATCATTCCATGTAGCAGGCAACCTACCAACAGCTGCCTTGAATGCGGCCTCATCAAAAGTCCGATCTGCATTAGGTATTGCGCCAGCTGCATTTAAACGGAACTGATCCCTAATACAGGCCATATAGACAGGATCAGCGCCAGCAGCTACAGCCTCCTCATAAAAGATCTGGGGGTCAAGTGGGCTTAACGCTATTGACTGCCCTACCAAGTCACTCATCATCTCGGCAACCTCAGCCATACTCGCAGCATCATAACCGAGACGCCAGACTTGACCGCTAAATCTATCAGGGCTTTTAAGGGCTGCAGCCGCGATTGCTGCTACGTCACGAGCATCAACCCAACTCCAGCGAGCATCACCGATTAGGTTGGTTAAACTGCCATTTTGCAGCCACCCAAAACTAATCAGGTTTTGCATAAAGCCCTCGGGACGTAGATGGGTATACCTAAACCCTTGCTGCTCAATATAAGCTTCTATCATCTGGTGCCACCCCCAATGGGAAACCTCAGCGGTATCAGCACCAGAAGCGCCGATATGGACAATATGATCAACTTTTGAGCGCCTTGCAGCATCAATAACACGTTTCGAGTGCTTCAACATATCTACGGTGTAACCGGTCATCAAGAGAATTCCGTCGACACCAACTACTGACTTCTCGACTGTAGTCATATCATCAAGATCAAGCTGAATTGGCTCCGCGCCAATATCAAGCATCGACTGCGCCTGATCATCCCGCCGGATAGCAGCAACTGTTTGGATATCCGGGTACTTGACTAAAGAATAAACGACTTCCGCACCTACTTTCCCAGTAGCACCAATAACGAGGAGGCGCCTCTTCTTTTGATTACTCATTAAAGTACTTTCCCCTACTTTTGTTACTTTTCGTTAGACTACCCACTTTTGTCATCTGATATCGCTAGGCTAAATCATGAAATAAGAAAACCTGAGTAGACTAATTAAAGCGTATTGTAATATGGGGAGATATCTATCTGCGCCAGAGAAGTGGGGTAACATCCTGTCCTGCAAATCACTTGACCTATGGACTTATCTTTCAGCTAATATGATCTAGTAGCTATTACCAACCTACATAAAATTGATAATCTGGCGCCTTAACACTCGCTCCAATAAGCTTCTATCCTTCCTAAATACGCTTCCTATCTTAAACGGCCTTCTCAAAGTTTAGCGAATGAATCTAAGATTTCCCCAGATTGGTAGAACTTAATTGTTAGCCGTCAATCTAATATAATAATTTTGTACATGCGCTAATTCTCTTACTCAATCTACAAAAATGCTTCTTAAATTAAGATAGAGGGGGCCGATGAAAATACTGATTTTATTATCAGCACTCTGTATCTACTTCATAAGTAACACAGCCTCTAGCGAAATACTGAACAATAAAATAAAAGATTCTAACTTTAACTCACTGAAATCTGTTACTGAGCGCGCAATCGCCAACTCTGCTTTTTTCAGCGAAGATATACTTCAATTAATAAATAGATCCAATTTTGATTTTAAGGAGTCAAGTGAATCTGCACAAGTCCACCTATACATTGATAACACTTCGGCATCTATTATCACTAAGAAATCTCAAAGTAATTCAGATTTTTTGGATATTACGATCAGAGCAGCTGACGCTGATTATCACATTAAGCTTAACAACCAAAAACCCGAGTACATTATTTCCGGGCATGGATCAAAAATTGATATTGAAGGGAAATTATTGCTTTGTATTATTGTCGGAAAAATGGATGGAAGAAATCTGAAAATTTATACAAATCTGCATCATATAAGATTGCGAACTGGTTCTCTGAAATGCCTACTGGCATGGTAATTTATACTATTGATTCGATAAAAAAAGACAATAAAAAGTAAGAAATGCTGGTATGTCAATAGCAAGGTTGCCTGGCCCTTACCTCAAGACTATTTATATTCACTGAGTTTAGTAGGATTTCTTCCCGAAAATTCTACAATCTTGGCCAAAATATTTGCGAGCACTGGTCTTTTGGGGCCCACTCAAAAGAACTTAGAGCATATGTGCCGCTACCTTACTATCAATTCATTAAAGCAATGAGCCACTTAACAGTCGATTAACTTTGCGATACCAACCAAGTTTGGGGCTCTTTATTTTTGAGCGTTTTTTGACGACAATCAATAAACCCTTTAACGACTCAGAGAATAATAATGAAGGATTTTTTGATTGTTGGCGGTGGCCATAACGGCCTTGTCTGCGCCTGCTATTTAGCCAAAGCGGGAAAAAAAGTAACAATTCTTGAGCGCCGGACTATTGTTGGCGGGGCTGCAGTTACTGAAGAGTTCCACCCAGGATTCAGAAACTCGGTAGCGAGCTACACCGTGAGCCTGCTCAACCCGAAAATCATCGAAGACCTTCACTTGCGTGAGCATGGCCTGGACATCAAGTTACGGCCACAGTCAAACTTTTTCCCACTTACAGATAGTGAGAGTCTCTCCTTCCATAATAATCTGGCAGATACACAGACAGAGGTCGCCCGCTTCTCAGAAAGGGATGCAGCCACTCTACCCGACTTTTATGCCATGCTGGAAACCGTAGCGGATATTTTACGTGAAGAATTGCTACGCTCTCCCCCCAACGTGGGTGGCGGGTTTGTAGATTTGATTCGCGCTGGTAGCTTTGGCATGAGAGCGAAAAAGCTCAGTATGGCAGCTCGCCGGGATGCACTCGACCTGTTTACCAAGAGCGCTACCAGCGTGCTGGATGCCTGGTTTGAAAATGACCATGTCAAAGCAGCATTTGCCTTCGATTCTATTGTCGGTAACTATGCCGCTCCCAGTACTCCCGGCTCCGCTTACGTGTTACTGCACCATGTGTTTGGCGAGGTTAATGGTGAGAAAGGCGCTTGGGGTCATGCCATGGGCGGCATGGGTGCTATCACACAAGCCATGCGTAAAGAGGCTGAGCGCCTGGGGGTCACTATTCGCACAGACGCCGAAGTTAAAGAAGTCCTGGTTGATGGTGGTCGCGCTAGCGGGGTGCAGCTAAGCAATGGAGAGACCGTAACCGCCGCCAAAGTAATTGCCAATGTTGGCCCTAAACTACTCTACTCCCAGATGATTGACGAACAACACCTAGAGCCGGAGTTTCGTCGCCGTGTGCGCGGCTTCAAGGTAGGGTCCGGAACCTTCCGTATGAATGTGGCGCTGTCTGAACTACCAGATTTCACTTGCAGGCCCGGAACTCACTTACAGCCACACCATCAATCTGGAATAGTCATTGGCCCTACAATGAACTACTTGGAACAGGCCTATGTGGATGCGACACAACATGGCTGGTCGAAGCAGCCCATTGTAGAGATATTGATCCCCTCTACCATCGACCCCTCCTTAGCCCCTGAGGGCCAACATGTCGCCAGCCTATTCTGCCAGCAATTTGCTCCAGAACTGTCGGACGGCAATAGCTGGGACGACTACCGCGAGCAAGCGGCACAAACCATTGTCGATACCGTCACTAACTATGCTCCCAATTTCCGTGACTCCATCATCGCCCGGCAAATTCACTCACCTCTGGATTTAGAGCGCAAGTTTGGCTTGATGGGAGGCGATATCTTCCATGGTGCCTTGGGGCTGGACCAGCTTTGGAGCAACCGCCCCTTTATGGGCTTTGCAGATTACCGTACGCCGATTCAAGGTTTATATCTCTGTGGCTCCGGTACGCACCCGGGAGGTGGGGTTACTGGAGTACCTGGGCATAATGCTGCACTGGAGATTCTGAAAGATAGATAAGACTCGCTCGAACTGACCCTATGACCCCAGTACGGCCGTTATTCATAGAGTGTTCAGGCCAAGGTTTACCACTCAAGAAATCAGCTGGTATATACGTTATTTGAATAAGTCCCTGCACTTGCTGACAAGTGCAGGGACCATAATGGGAGAGCGCTGACAGCCTGTATGATCTATGTAGATCTTAATCCTATCTGGACCACTACACAGCAGCCTTATAAGACTTAGGTTGCGTCAAGCTAACAAATACTGTTGGTATGGTGAGTTACCCCACCATACCAACAGTCGTCCCAGTAAACAAAACCCAGTCAAATTAAAAGTTCAGTTACTGTAGCGAAATAGCAGTCAACTCAGAGCCAGCGATATACAGGGTTCCGTCGTCACCAAGACTTAAGTGCCCGGAAGATTCAAAACTCCAATCCAGCTCCTGAGTACCTATATTAATGGCATAAGTATGCGATGAATCTCCAACAAAAATATGCGTTCGGGTTACCACAATATTTGAAGTTAACAACGTTGGCGCCTCCCAGGCCCACACTTCGCTCCCATCTTCTTCATCAATAGCTTTCAAAATGCCAGACTGCAAGGCGTAAATAATTCCACCACTAGAAGCTGGCTGCCCTGAAAATCCAGCAGAAGTTTTCTCCCACAAAATGTTGCGTTTATTGAGATCAAATACAACTAAAGAGCCCGATTGAATTGCCACAACATTATTATACCTAGTCAAAACTGTGGCCAAATTTACATCGTATCCTATCCAGTCAAAATTAGGATATTCAATGTTATAGGCCAATTCACCAGAATCACGGTGAAAAACTTGTAGATCAGTAATAAATGCATATACATACTCTTCATCTACAGCTGGCGTAAATTCTTCATACTGCGCTGTAGATGCGAACCAAGACTCCGACCCATCACTCAGATCAAATGAGTAAAGTCCTCCGTAATACCCCCCCGCAGTATAAATCCCTCCATCATATACAGTTGGAGACATATAAGTTGACCACTGATTTTCATATTTAGTAGCAAACAATAGTGAGCCATCATCTATGTCAAGCCCTCGTATAAAGGAATCCTCATGACCACCAGTTTGAAAAATGACTTTTCCACTGTCATAAGCTGGGGGATTTATAGAAGATATACCGTCATAAGCACGCTCCCACACCAAATTGCCGTTGCTTGCATCCAGAGCAACAATTCTCTGCTCTGCATAATAGGATTCATTAGATGCGAAGACATTACCATCAGCCACCACTACCGGGTGTAACTTTGTCATATTAGGTAATGTCACGGACCAATGGTGAGAGAAATTATCTACATCTAGCTGTAGCGGTGTATAACCAGTATGCGTTGCTCCGCCTTGATATGTCGCCCATACCACAGGTAAGGGGTAACTATTGCTATCAATAGGTGAGGTGTCTGAGAAGAACTCTTCAACATTTGTAAAAGAATCAAAATCTTCATCATTTGCTGCATCGTCAGCATCGATGGGGTCTAGCGCATAAAGCACTTCCCATCCATCCCTCATGTGGTCGCCATCAGTATCAGCAATAATTGGAGATGTACCATAGGTATTCGACTCTTCAAAATCCGAAAGGAAATCACCATCTGTGTCTACATCTATTGGGGAAGACCCCAAGGCATATTCTTGCAGATTGGTCAGGCCATCAGCATCAATATCACCATCGCTATCATCTGCCAACAAATCCAAACCATACTCGAACTCGTACATATCTCCCATACCATCACTATCCGAGTCTTCAAGTAATGGGTTTGAGCCGAGTTCCTTCACCTCTGTAAAATCAGTAAGCCCATCGTTGTCACTATCTTGCGCCAATAAACTTGTACCTAATTCCACCTCCGCTCCATCAGACAAACCATCAGCATCTGTATCCGTAACAAAAGGATTAGAACCATAAATCAACAGTTCATCGCCATCGTTAACGCCGTCATTATCAGTATCAGGGTTGTCCGCATGAGTACCAAAGGAGTACTCCAGCAACGCAGATAAGCCATCCCCATCCAAATCGGAGCCCGCATCAGCAACATTCTTCGGATCTAATCCAAAGCCATACTCCCACCAATCAGGAAGTCCATCACTGTCAGAGTCGAAATCTGGCGTCAGATCTACAAATTTACCCCGCGCATCTAGCTTGGAAAAACTACTTAAGTCTGCCGTGACACGATATAGTCCGTCCCATGCTGTAGCAGCGACTAACTCCCCATTACTACGGAGATTTAGATCATTAAAGCTCTGGCCAACGAATAATGTTTTTTGCAAAACCCCACCAGCCGTAAACTGATGTATCTCACCATTCCAGGTAGCTGAAAAAATATTACCAGCCTCATCTACCGCAATTGCCCGGGAAGTTTCAATAGATATGTTGGAGAGCAGAATTCCTGACTCCGGACTAAATTGAGAAACCTGACTGCCACTTAATGCGTAGAGATAGCCATCTGCGCCAACTGTCAGATCTATAAATGAGTCTGCATCTACATAGTTCACAGAACCATTTGCTAAGTCAAACTTCACATATCCTTGACTAGGACTGCCACTAGTTGACTGGTTGGTAACGAAAACTTGTTCACCAACAGCATCTATGCCGCCATAACTCAAATTATTAATAATACTCCAACCAGGCGCTGGATAATGCTCCCAAAGATTTGACTCTAGTGAATACACACTTAAATAAGGCTCAAATGTCCCATTGAAAATCGCTACTCTTCCATCATCCAAAATCACCGCATCTCGTGCATATGTGAAATCACTTCCACTCGGATTAGGGATGTCGAAACTTTTTATTTCACGACCATCGACATCAAGTAAGTAAAGCTTATTTTCAAAAATAGAAATTCCAGAGGCTCCCACTTCAAAAATTGTAGGAAGAGAAACCCCCTTCAGTTCATCAATCAAAATGCCACAATCGTTAGCTGAGGATTCAATCCTCACATCTAATGTATGATAACCCTCAGCAATGGGAACAGATATCTTTTCCCATGATGTTTGGGAGACAGACACACCTAATAATTTCTCACCATTTAGCTCAATAACCAATTCAGCATCATAGATGGAATAGCAGGTAGATCGTGCTTGTAGAGAAAACTCTACAGGGGAAAAGTAATTGGTTGTAGAAATACCCCAACTACCTTCGGTAAATAAGCTAACAACCCCATCACTAGCTGATTGAGTGACAAATTGTGGGCTACCTTGTGAGACCCAGCCCCCCGGCAATTCTTGATTTTCAAAAGAAAAATAGAATTCATCGATTGGAGAGGGTAAAGATAACTCCTCAGTTGGGTCAGAGCCCAAAAGGTACTCGATTAGATTAGAAAACGTATCATTATCCAAATCACTATCGGCATCGGAAGCATCCAACGGATTCAGTCCAAATAGTACTTCCCAGCCATCCGGCATACCATCTTCATCTGTATCACTGTTAGATGGATTGGTAAAGTAAGTGATAACCTCGTCAAAGTCTGACAACCCATCCTGATCCGTATCTGCCATCAAAGGCGAACTGCCGGCTAAGAACTCCTCAAGATTATTTAGGCCATCAGCATCCGAATCCTTCAAGGCATCTAGTTTGTCAGTGTCATCCAAACCATGGGCCAACTCCCACCACATTGGCAAGCCATCGTTATCGGCATCAGATTCATACCGATAATTTACTATATTCAGCTCATTGCCAATTGATTGATGAATTAGTATTACACCAGTTTCATCAGCAATAAGGTCTATATAGGTATCGATATCGAGATATTGTTTAAATAGAATTTCTCTAAGATCATGACTGAAAATTGCTAAAAGATATTCCCTATCTACCTTAACCAGGCCAACAGCAACACTCTCGCTCCAGGTGAAATCCAGTAGCTGTATCTCCGCACCCACATCCTCAGATAAAGAGCTCAAATCAAGTGCGCTAACGAGGGGGTTAGCGGGGTACCCCTGGATAACATTCCCCTCTCCAGTCACAAACAATTTACCATCCGGTGATTGCGACAGCCATGCACCTAAAGACTCTCCGAAGTAATAATATTGATACCCGGAAAACTCCTTTCTATCACTATCAATATTAAAGCTATTTAAATCTCCATAAGAAGAATAATGATAAAACCGGCCGGTTTCCTCCACGTAAAACAGCTCCTGTGAGCTGCTTACCCAATTGTAACTATCCCTAATCACAAAGCTTTTATTAAGCAAGTGATAATTCAAATAAGCGCTACCTGAACCACCTCCAGCAACTGCCACATAGAAATCACCAGCACTTATTAATGCTTCCAGATTACCCTCAAACGAGGCCACTTCCTGGTTTTTTATAGGTAAAGTTTCACTAAACTCAAGAAGTTTACCATTCTCAAAACCAACCAATATCGAAGATGAATTGTCGACATTAATAGACAGCGCCTTACCGTTGCTCTCAAAGTGCCCCAAATGTAAAGGATTTAAATATTTACCAGCTACCGTATCCCACTTCCAGATTGAGCTGGAATTGTCATCCAGTAAATAAAGCACGTCTCCTCTTCGAGCAACATCATCTACATTTTTGACCTGCACTTGCCCTTGAATATCACAAATACCATTTATGCCATGCTCTGCAAGGTAGCAGGCTGAATCCAGAGGAAATAAATCGAGGCTTAAACTAGATTCTCCCACAGACGGATCATACCCATCATTCCATGAGTCGGGCGCACCATCGAGGTCAGAATCTACTGATGCAGCCCTATCGTTTGGAAATGCATCCTCTCTATTCGGAACTCCATCGCCATCTATATCATCCAACAGCTCAACGAGCTGATACTTTCGGCCATGACTTTCAGTATAAGTAATGACTAAGGCCACTTCATCTAACTGCACTAAGCCCTCAGGAAGCCCTGTATAGGTAGCAGAAAAAAACGCCTCAAAATCATTATTGTAAGCAACTAAAGAGCTTCTATTATTAGTAACAGACGCTGATAGGGTTACAATCACACTACTATCGGAAAATCCATAATCAAAACTAGTTACTGGAGAACCAATAAAACTCAAGTCACTGGCTTCGTAATAATCACCACTACCAAGCAGTACTCCATTACCACCGTTCACAATCAGAATGGGGCCTCTGATAGTGTAATCACTATGGTAGGGAGATTCCCCTTGGACACCTATAGCGCCGCTCGACTGAGAGATTTCCTCAAAATGTATATCATTAGGGGATGTGCCATCTCTAAAATGATAAATTCGGCTATTTACGTCGTTCCAAGCGTAATAATGAGAATACCTATTCCAATCCTTGCTATCTAATAAATCTCCATCCTTAGACAAGACATGGTGTGAGTACCAAGCTCCCTGATTATCTTGAAGCAATAAATAATTACCCGCCTCAGCCAGTCCAGTTGCACCAACAGGCATTTGAATGAGGTCAACTATCTTTTCAGGTGTATCAATTGAAAAATATCGGATCCAGCCGTCACTATAAGCAAGATATACTCTCTTGTGCTCATCATGGTAACGTACGACCTGGGGACTTTGATCATCAACTACTAGATCAAGTTTTCCAGTGAAGTTTTGGGTCTCTGAACTCCACTGGTAAAAATTGTAAACCCCATTTTCAGAGAAGCTGAGATATATAACACCATTCGCATCAGAAAATACTTCATCCAAAGCTAGTGTATCGGTCAGAGTAGCGAAACAGCTCTCCCCATCACCTTCATTTATCCGGGAGCACAACGCATCAAGATCGTAATGGTCAGCATTATCGCCAACTCCGTCACCATCCAGATCTGATGACTCTGTTTCATCCCAAGGGAATGCGTCGTTCTCGTTTTCTACGCCATCATTGTCGATATCATTGTCAACGTCATTGGGGGTACCATCCCCATCTAAGTCGGCTCCGATAGCTTTGATAATGGAGTATTTTGGTTTATCTCCCCAGGCTGAGATCTCTCTTGAACTGTCATATTGGCGTGTTTCATGAATAAGGAGCTTAACTAAGCCACCAATTTTGAGAGGAGTCTCAGCGTCTGAAGACTCGGGGTCAAAGGTGTTGGGCACAGATAGCTCACCAACGTTCAGCCTGGACAAAAAGTCGTAATTATCTTGTATTGCCTGCGTGGTATTTGTATCAAGACCTTCGGCAAGGCCATCTAACGCCCCATCTGTTAGATCTGAAACTAACAACTCCAGTACTGTTGAAGTGCTTATATCTGTCTCGTTTTTAAGAGCCCACACAAGAGACGCGGTAGCTTCAGAAGCGGTACGGTAGCTCAAAATATCATCAAGATCGGCCTCATTCCCAAAAGCCACTGGTGGCGTATGAAAAAGGTCTACCTTATCTAGCAGGTCAAAGCCTAACTGACTTTTAACAATCAGAGATTGAGATATCAAAGCATCGGTCAATCCCTGCTTATCTTCGATATTTCCACGCCGGATCAGATCAACTACGATGGTTGTTAGCGGTGTTGCGAAGATATCTTTAGATTTCTCGAGAGCTTCAGATTCAACAATTGTCGACAGGCTAGGAAGGATTGGGGCCATTCCAGTCGTTAGGTCTACCGTGGCATCACCAGCCAAAAATTCAATTAGATAGTAACCATTACCCGGAAGATCTAAGCCTCCCTCAGTGAATTTACCTAACTCTGTGGTTTCACCTCTCGCTACAATATCCCCCTTTAAGTCCGCCGCCTCAAAAGAAACTTCATGAATCCTATAATTGGCAAAACTTAGGGGTCCCTTTACGGCTGCCCCTGAAAGTGAATACGTCACGGGTGGGGGGGCTGGTGGCTCGGGTTCAGGTGAAGAGTCACTGCCTCCTCCCCCTCCTCCGCAACCTAATAAGACCGCAGTGAGACCTGCCAGTACAAGCTTTAAATTAAATGCCGTTGTTCGCGATCCCATATCACAATCCTTTTCAATCACTCAGCCTGCATACTTGGTGCGATAGTACTTGAGCTGTATAAATCGAGGCCTTTTAGCCACTGTGCGATTCTTTACTATAAGCGGGCGCGAATCATATACGGCTATTAAATGAACTGCAAAACCAAACCTGGAATACAATACCTTATATCACTATATCTCCCGCTGTGTGCGAAGGGCATTCCTCTGCGGTAGGAAGGCCAAATCCGGGAAGAACTGTGAGCACCAGCGTCAGCGAGTAGAAGATAGAATGCAAAGAATGGCCGAGATCTTTACTCTCGATATTGCAGTCCCAATTACCACTCGATCCAGAAACGTATTCACGCTGCAATCTCAACCGAGCAACCCACCTCTGGTAGGCGAGGAGCGCCGGGATGCCCAAAGGCTTACCTTTTCAGCTGAGCCGCTATTTAAAGCCTGTAGACTGGAGGAGCTGGCAACTGTAACCGAATAAACCAAGGATGCATGGGTTAAGGATTGCCAGCGCTTTCTTTTTCCCACCGCTAAACTCAGCCAATTCATCAAGGACTACTATCTTGCTTGTGTGGCTCTTTGCCTAAATTCCTATCAACTGTCCGATGAGCGGCTATCGTGAGTTGCATACCGCCTGTTTCTACGCAGAACCTCTGACAACCAATTAATTGGTGTAAGCATTTGACTCCCACCTCAGTACTCTCCAATTGGTGGGTATCCAACATCGTTGCAGCTCTGATTATGAGTTATTGCACCATGTATTTGGTAAGGTCAATGGTGAGAAAGGCGCTTGGGGTCATACCATGGGTGATATGGGTGATATAGGTGCTATCGCCCAGGCCATGTGTAAAGAGGCTGAGTATCTCGCAGTCACCATTCGCATAAAAGCTGAAGTTAAGAAGGTGTTGATTGATGGTGGTCGCGCTACCGGAGTGCGGCTAAGTAGTCGGGAAACCTTTACAGCCATTATAGTAGTTACCAATGTTGACTCTAAACTGCTCTATTCCCAGATGATTCGCGAACAACATCAGGAGACTGAGTTTCGCCGCCGTGTGCGCGGTTTCAGGGTAGGCTCCGGGACCTTCCATATGAATGTGACGCTGTATGAACTACCAGGCTTCACTTGCAAGCACGGAACTCACCTACAGCCACACCATCAACCTAGAATAGTCATTGATCCTACAATGAACTACTTGGAACAGGCCTGTGTAGACGCGATAAAACACGGCTGGTCGAAGCAGCCCAAGCCACCCGGGAAGTGGGGTTACTGGAGTACCTGGTCATAACACTGCAATGGAAATATTAAAAGATAAATAAGAATGGCCTGCGAATGCAGGCCATTCATAGCATGAGATTTAGTTTCAGTAAATGAGTTAAGCTCAACTTCGAATTCAAACGTTTCAAAGAGCCTTGTTTAGCTCCACTACAACTAATGCATAATAACTCTGAAACAGTAAAGGGTATCCACTGAAACGCCCCCGCTATTAACTCTCCAAGCCCTTTTTATTGACTATCCATTGATCAATTAATTGCTCCAATACCATCAGGGGTACAGCGCCGTTGGTTAATACAACATCGTGGAATTCACGGATATCAAACTTATTTCCTAGTTCTTGACGTGCACGTTCACGTAATTCCAGTATTTTCAACATGCCAGTTTTATAAGCCACAGCTTGCCCTGGCATTACGAAGTAACGCTCAACCTCAGTGGTGACCTCAGTTCTCGCCATACCGGTCTTTTCCACCATGTACTCAATTGCCTCTTTCCGACCCCAACGCTTGTGATGTATGCCGGTATCCACCACTAAACGTACAGCCCGAAGCATCTCATCTTGCAATCGTCCAAGTTCATCATAAGGATCATCTTGAAAACCCATCTCTTTTGCAAGTTGCTCAGTATAGAGAGCCCAGCCATCTGAATAAGCAGTATTTGATACTGCCTTAAGAAAAGTTGGCAGCTCCTCTAGATCCTGCGCAATCCCTTCCTGGAAATGATGCCCTGGAACTGCCTCATGGTAAGCTAAAGTTCGCATGCTGAATTTCTTGGTTTCATTAACATCGCGCAGATTCACATAAAATACTCCTCCGCGTGAGCCATCAATTGCTGGGGGCATATAGTATGCTTTAGGTGCACCCTGCTCTTTGAACTCTGCTATTCGTCGAACCTCTACTCCCGCTGTCGGTTTTAAATTGAAATAGTCATCAATACCTTCATTAATTTCATTAATTATCAATTGATAGTCTCTGATAATCTGCTCGCGTCCTTTATCAGAATCTTCATAAATAAACCGAGGGTCACTATTGATTGCTGAAAAACGAAATTTGATACTACCGCTATCAAGGCCAATAGAAGCAAAGATCGTATTCATTTCCTCCTCTATGCGTGTCACTTCCTTCAAGCCAGTATCATGCAGCTCATCAGGAGTCAGATTTGTAGTGGTATGAACACGTGCTTGATAGGCATAAAACTCATCACCTTCCGGAAGAGCCCAAACTCCATGGCTCCCTGTAACTTTAAGCTGCAATTCTCGATAATAGGCGATCAAGCTTACGTACGCGGGGTAGACCTCAGTTTCTATTAGTATCTTACCCCTATCAAGGATACGTGTACGCTCATGGTCTGGTAGAGTTTCAAGCGCACTCAGACGCTCTTCCAGAGAGGTATAGAGTATGTTTTCTTGAGCTGGAACATCAATAAATCCTTGCATTTCCTTCAACACACGATCAATTACAAAGCGCGGAGGCAGGATCTTTTTCTGTTCCCGAATTCTTAATCCATCTAATACCTGAGAGAATTTTCTATCCACTTCACTTAAGCGAGAAAGATAATAATCAGCCTCTTTGATACTATTAATCTGATGCAACTCAACAAGAAATTCCGGCAGCTTATTGAACACCAAACATCTGATTGAGAGGATAGTTATGATGTTTCCAACGATCTCCCTCTACCATGCTTTCCAGGTAGTACTCAAAAATATCATAGGAAATTGCCTGTCGATCATTGAGACTAGATCGATCATACTTCCTTAAAGTAGATAGCTCATCCTTAACTATCTGAAGCTTATGTTGTACCATCTTTTCAGAAATATCATCAAGATGGGCATTGTGGCCATCAAATCCAAATTGTTCAAGAATCCGTAAAATTGACAGCGTTTCCGGGCTGGTACTTTGAATTTTGATGAATGCCCTTTCAAAATACACATTTATAGTCCAAGGCTTAAAATAGATCGCATTGGCCGCAAAGGCTGAAACTGCAACCACCCCAATTAATAGAGCTCCACCAAACCATTTGGCTGTTATTTTTATCATTATTGACCCCTCCTACTTTAGGCCGCCATTGTCGCCATGCTAATAAGTGAAGTACAACCATTTGAACCAAGCAAAGCGTCGAACAAACTGAATAAGGCGATAAAATGCATATTGCAGGCACATCAAATCAGGGTCCGCACTCTTTAAGGAAAATCAACATTCCTAATTTGTGTGCAAGTTACCATTGCGCTAAGTTGCTATCTATTTACGGAGGACAAGAAAGGAAAACATAAGTTCGTATGAGAGATATGAACATATACTCACCATTAAAATAAAAGTATGACTAGTAAGGATTCAATGGAAGGTACCCAACGATCCCTTAAATTCTAAATAAATGACCATTAACAAATGGTAGAAATTATTTGATTGCAGACCCGGCCATAAGTTACTTGGAGCAAGCCTATATGGACACGATGCAACATGGTTTCTCAAAGTAGCCCATTGTAGAATCGTTAACCCCCTCTATCATTGCCCCCTCTCGTGGCAGAAAGCCAATATGTCGCCAGCCTATTCAGCAAGTAATTCCTTCCAGAACTGCCTGGCGGCAAGAGCTGGAACAACTTCAATGAAGATATCACACTCCTAAATCGTGACTTTGAAAGTCGCTCCAAACAGATAACAGAATCGACAGATCTAAATATAGTAGAGTAAGCGCAAGGTATATGGACTACGAGATTGTCAATATATTCTTAGCCCTACCCAACCACCCACCGAAACAAACAACTAAACAAACAAAATCTACCCACTAAACTTCTCAAATTTGCAGCACACCTATCCTGGATTTTCCACTTGCCCCTTTATGACACTAAAAGAGGTTTAGGTGTCATGTTGCTATTTTCGCTGAAGAAAATATGCCATCCAGCACACTGCTGCATAAAACTCTCACCTAAATTCCAGACTCCCAATCTTTGGGCGTCCAGAATCATTGCACTCCAGTACCTACCGTATCTTTCTAAACTAACAAAACTATATATGAAAATATATTGATTAAGGTGTAATTTCTGTTCATAGGATAAGCTAAACAGGTGACATCAGATTTCACACAAGCCGATTAATTTAGCATTTCTAAATTATCAAGTGTGACTTTCATAGATTTTATATGGAATTATTGCTGATAATTTTTTTCATACTTGTAAAAGTACAAAAAATAATGGTTTCTTAAAAGCCTGACTGAAAGAATATCTTTAATCATTTGTTTAGCATTTCAAAAAATATCAACAACTGCGGGCTTTTTTAATTCTTCATATAAAGAATGTTAATTATTTCTTGAAATACTTAGAGCATTCTTTGGTATGAAAACTGGCGCTGGTTAGCTTCTAATTTACAATCATCGAGTTGTAAATATGCACGAAAGTACTATATTATGCGCCCGCACAAGAATTAAGTGTGAAAATAAAAATGGTCGTACCGCTACTAAACATCTATTAATTTAGAGGGATTAGATATGAATAGAACTCATATTTTTCTTTCACTAGCAGTACTCTCAGGGGCATCATATGCAGATCCCCTTTACAATTTTGTTGAGATAGACCAAGCCGCAAGTTTCATCAGCGGGCATAATGTTGCCAAGCAGCCGGTAGTAGACGAGACTGCTGTAAAGAAAGAATATACGTTAATAGAGCGCACCTCTTCTTTAAGCGCCATTGCGGTTACTCCAGACGGTAAGCAATATGTAGCAGACGTAGATGAGAAATCGCTTTCATTGCTGGAGCAAGCTATAGCGATTTTTGAGTCTCAAGGCTTGGATGCAAGTGTTTTTTCCTCTAAAGGGCAATTGCCCACTATGATCGAAGGTCAGGAACGACTGCTACCCACAGTTGTAATAGGCACTGACGACAGAGTTCAAATCACTAATACTGTGCAAAATCCCCACTGGTATAATGGCCGCATTGATGTGGGATGTACCGGTACATTGATTACAGCAAAACATGTCTTAACGGCAGGCCACTGTGTTTCTGATGGTTCCGGCAACTGGTTCAGTTCTCTTGATTTCACGGTGGCCCAATCTGGTAGTTATAAACCCTGGGGCAGTGAAACCTGGACCAATGCTGTGACTACCACCGCATGGCATAATAATGGAGACACTAACTATGACTATGCGATTATTGTATTAGCAGAACCACCTCACAATGGATATTCAGGATGGGGGGTCTATTCGAGTGGAACCCATAGCGTTACTGGATACCCAGGAGATAAGCCATTTGCTACTATGTGGACTGACTCAGGTAGTACATCCTCAAGTACCTATAGAGTATGTTATACATTAGATACAGCTGGTGGCCAAAGTGGCAGTGGGATTAAAGATACTAATAACACCGTTCGCGGAATCCACACCACTGGATCGCCCTCACAGAACTGCGGAACTCGCTTAACCAGCACAGTGTATACTACCTTGCAGGATTGGATTGCCACTTATCCATAAAGTGAAAATACCACACTCAAGTTCGGAAAAAGGCGCCCTTGGGCGCCTTTGTTAATAATATGAGAATACTTATTCCTTTGATCTTTTTTCTAGGTGCATGCGGGATAATGGCCGATGATGAGCCCGAATGGCATCGTGTGATGGTGAGAGGCAGTCTAAAGACACCTGATCCCGTTTTACGCGAAGTACAGCGCCTGGAACAACTAGGACAAGTAAAAGATGTCGTTATTCTTGAGTCCTACCCACTACAGATATGGTTTAGTTCCGACTTGGAGACAGCTGAAAAGCTGAAATCTCTGTCAGAAAAATACAGCTCGGTACGCTGAGCGTATGCGATTGCTAGATCTATTTCTCTGCCAGTACATCAAGTAATAATAAACCTCTATCAACCGAACCAGTCATACCGATGCTCCACTTATATGCTCAATCTATGATCAATCAGAGGGAGGCATCTCAGGCCTGATCTAATACCTACTTCTTAGCTATTAATAATTCCAGTAAAGAAAAAATACGTGAGCTTAAAGTAATTTATTTAACCTATAGGTGTCCGGGATCAGCTTTTAAACATTGGGTTTACTGAATTTCTTGCAATTAACTTATAAAGCCCACAGTAGGTGGAGCAAAACACCCGCACAGGCCCGCGGGACCGAAGCAACTTGCCTGTGATAGTTATGTTCATTTGCTTGAACCTTCAAGTCTGAGTAAATCTTTTTCTACAGATCTTACCGATCGCTAATTCTTTTTCTGGAACCGCTTATTATGTGTTTATTCATCATACTCAATAAAATCCCATGGGATTTCTTTTTTGAATATTTCAATACATTCTTGCATTAGCTCAAGAGTTACTGACTCTTTGAATACTGTGACAGTGCGGGTTTTCTCCGTATCATCTCGAAATATCTCTATGACAAGTTCGTCGTCTCTATAAATCTCGACACCAATGCCATCTCTTGGATTTACATCGCTAGCTACTACAATTCTATCTTTTGGTTGAGACATCAATACTCCATTGTCAATAGTGCCCGGCTCACCAAGCAAATTTTTGATGGCGACTTTTGTGCGGGTTTTGCACAAAAGGTAACAGTGGCCGGAAGTCAAATTACAGGCACCTGTTATGTTTTAATTTTACAATTTCCATGAATCCTTTTAGCTCAACCTCTGCGGGGCCTTGCTCTTTAATACCCTGCATAATTAAGCAGGTTTCATCATCAAGCCAGCTACAGCATTTAGCTTGATCACTGCTTAAATTTACCGAATGAAAACTCATTAAAATAAGCTTGCTTGGAACCTCATGAAAATCGAGTTTGCTACACTCATATAATTCCGCAATTCTGGACGCAACACTATCAAAAGCTTCACTTTCGCATTTAAAATCAAGCTGGGATAAAACCCTATATTGCTTATCCTCATCGTTGGCTAACAAAAGATCCATTATCATTTCATCGGGCTCGTCACATCGAAGATTTTTTTCATCAGCCCACTGCGAAATCTCTCCTGAAAAACATAACGCCCGACTAAGCAGCGAGCTTCGCAGCAGTAAGCCCGGCAGGCGCTGCCTGCATATTTGAGCCGCTTGTTATGTGAATCACTAGCCTGGGAACTGGAAATCATTGGACACTTTCTTAATTACATATTTGTTCCCAGAACTATAGCTCTCATACTCTAACATCTCGTTATCCAGTTTAATGATTCGATAAGCATCATAATTAAACGGATCAGCGGGGTTAGACGGAGAAAGATGATTGTCTTCAACCCAACCACGAAATATTGTAAAATAAACTGGGCCTGACACACCCCACTGGCCGGCTTCGGTTTGTTCCTTGATTTTTCCGTCTTTGTCATAAGTACGAAAAGTAATCTTGTAGGTTCCTTGCGGAAATCTCTCAACTATCTCTTGTCTCTTACCACCATCCTTAGTCGGTTGACTCCCGTACCATTTTCCAACCATGAGGTTCCAAGTTTCTTCTTGCGAAAATGTAAGTGACGGCTTTGCTGATGTTATCGCCACAGAAGATGTATTTGTAGTGGCACATCCTGTAACGATGAGCCCAGCAAAGACTATGAAGATGCTGACTATTTTCATGATTTTCCTTTCACATAACGCTCTAATTTGCGGCGGTTGCCGCATCGCGGTAACCGTCCGGCAACATTAGCTTGTTAGGTGCTGCTACCTTTAGCGGGTGCACCTGATTATTGATTAAGAAACCTTCTAGTTCACTTAACTCAGCAGGTAACTTGGCGCCCTCATGGGAACCACAGCTGATGAATCGGAACCCAGCAGCGAATAGAATTTGTACCTTACGCCACAGCCTCTTATCAACTGCCTTTGGTGCCTTAAAGCTACGTCCCATCTCATACATACATTCGCCACAACCTGGGCAAGGGTGACATCGAGTCGCCTTTTTACCAGAGTACTCAACAGGTCTTTTATAACTTTTTCGGCAATTAAAGCATACATGAGCAACCAAGTATTCGGGACCACGATGGAATGGAACCGGCTCAGGCGAATTAATAACACGAGTTCCCGTAGCCTTACGTAATTTCATTCTTCGGTGCTTTTCTAGATTTACGCTCATAATTCCTCTGGGTACCTAACGCAGAGCTAATTTTCGTCGATAGGCGTCACATTGAGCCCCTTGTTAGCTTATTACCTAAAACACAATGAAAAAGCTCATTTAGCTGGGCCATTTCAATGCTTCTATCAGCTTTTGGGAGTTTTATATCTTCCAAACGAGTGAGTTGCTCCTCAATGTACTGATTCAATACGGGAATAGCCGGAGACAGCATTTTTTCCTCGCTCACCCTTTTGCGTTCTAAAAGAGCATGAATTGTATCAAGCAACTCATTGTTTGTTACTAACGATAATACTTTTTCAAACTCTATTGGAGCGGCTGTACCATATTCTTCAAGCCACTGTATAGAGAATAATGGACGCAAGACATAGAAATACTTTTTAAGCGGCACCATTTCCTCACGTAAATACCCTCTATAATTGGTTTTTGCCATACTTCTGTAGTGATATATACCCTTTTCAGTAGAATATATTTCAGGCAGCAGCTCTAATGACTTATCACGAAAACAACCATCATCAATGTAAGATATTGAAGATTGGATCCACTCGACAAATGCAGGATTTGATTTCCAGAATAGTTTCAAAGCCTTCCTTACATCCCACCCGTTTAAATCGATATCATCAACTATTGGGTATTCAATCACATCCCGCTTATCTTCCAAATCTACCGATAGATACCATTCAGGTTTATTTACATAGATAAAACGGACATCATAATCGCTATTAGGTGAAGCAAACCCCCATGCTCTACTTCCTGATTCGATTGCCATAAGAATCGTTACACCAAATTTTTCTTCAGTCTTCTCTAGGCGACTTAATATATCTTCTCTAATACTGATGTCTATCATAATTTCATCTTGAAGCTAACAGTTAATTCAAAAGAAGCTTCTTTGTATCACCCTGTTTTATATTTATATACCCTAGCTCCTTCGAGAAGGAAAAAAACTAAGAAATTCAATCAATTATCTATACCTGGTACAAATGCACCAAAATAGATATAAAGTAGCGTCTTTATATCTCATTATTTTCGCTGCTTTGTATCTATTTGAGAATCCTAAAAGTATCAATAAGTTACTGAGTTTCACCTAAAAATAGGAGCAGCTGCTGCTAATCTTTGTTATAGAATGCACAACTGTATATTTTTCACTCAATATCAGTCTATCTAAATAGCCAAAAACCGAAGATTTGAGGTTTATGGCTAACCATCCACTTGAGCCCTCTAAACTGCTCCATCACCCACCTGGCGCTTGCACACGGTGTGCTCAATATCACCTGCTTAGCCTCCACATAAGCTTTATGCCTAAACCTCACTATCTTGTAAACACAAGTCGATACACTGCACCTTTACTCGCCTCTCTTCCTCGAACTCATTAATCTCCTGATTTTTTACCATCCGGCGCCAACAGGTCCTTCACTACTACCATCTTTATAAGTGGCAGTAACGAATCCAGAGATTCTCGCTACACAGGTTCGAAAGACGAGGTGCGGACTTGCACTTTGTAGGGTAGCCAAGCCGTTTGAGACACTATCCAAGGCCGAATAAGCTACGGGGGTAGAAAAAGCAATGCGCAGATCCGATCAAAGATAGGACTTCCATTGGTGGTGGCTGTAGTAGTCGCTAGCTCGGCAAACAAAACCTAGGAAGTAATGATGGGAATATTCCTTACTTCATCTGTCTCGCAGACACAACACTCAGAGCTTTTTTAGCTTTCTCAATATTATCTACACTTGGTTTCAGCAAAAATGGTGCAGTACACGGAGCTTGCAAGACTCCTTCAAGTTTTGATAACTTGAATGGATATTGGGTTTCAATGATACCCTGACCACCCACCTTTGCAGATGCCACTAAATAGCGATCCTCATCCAATTGACCGGGCAATCCAAAGGTAGAATTAGTCCAGAAAAGATCCACGATAGAGCTATCGCGCTTTCCAAATAACTCCTCTTCTACTGAAAAAGTTATTAGAGCATGCCTTGGCATTCCGGTGTATCTATTCTTGTCCACAACGATATAATTTTCTACCTTACCAATAAAAACATGGTTAGCAGAAATTATATTCTCAAAAATAAAATCTTCAATTTTAATACAAGCGCTGGCTGCAGAGCTTTTCAAAAATAGCAACAATAAAATTAATCTAACTCGAAACACAATATTGACCATAAAATCATAAAGCTCAATACCTAGGCTAGGTACCTCATAGATCTAATATATCACCACTTACCTACTCATGGTAAGTAGCTTGTAGAGTTGGAATGAATTTCATTTTCTTATTGGTCAAAAACTTTCGAACCAGCTAGATTTTCACCGATTGTGTGAAGGTCCCCCCTACCATAAGTACCATTTTCTAAGTTGACGTAAAGAAACAAGGAGAGAGACTTCTCGTATTCATCACTCAAGTTAGCAATACCTAGGCCTACAGCAGCTTGGCACGACGCCTACTTCAATTCATATATAGCGGTTATTCGTTGGCCTACTTTGATAAATTCAGGAACTGCCATTACTAAATCCATACCGTAGGAATCAGCTTCCATGGCTAAAGCATACGCTTGAGGGCTGTACTCCAATGAAAAAGTTGCATATGCCTGCCCAAAATTCTCTTCGGTAGTAATTCCATAGACACTCTTGACCGTTCTAGACTGGGCCTTAGCAAGGGCATCGGCTTTTTTCCGAGTTTTGAAGCTCAGATCAACAATCATTTTTTCTTTGTACTCATCTTCACGGGTAGTTTCAAAGAATGCATCTATATTTTGAACACCGTCTAACCGGATTAGCTGATTCATTATGCTAGGGTACTTCGTAAGATCAGTAATACGCAAATTGAATCCTTGCTGAACCTCATAACCCAAGATATCTAAGTTGTATGCTCCATCTTTTCTTGCTCGCTTAGTGGTCTTGTCGATTTGTGTTGATTCGATATTTGAAATAGGAATTTCGTTACTCTTTAAGATTTCTAACATTTGAGCAGAAAACTTGGTTAGTTGATCCATCGCCTTATCTGACGATTTATCATATGCTGAAAGACTGAAGCGCACTTTTACCAAGTCAGGTTTAACTTCTTGCTCCAATTTTTCAGTGACAATCACAAACGGAAACTCGGGTACTGGATTGGCAAAAACTGAAAAAGAAACAATTAAAGATAGTGCCAACAAAACATATTTCATGCGCGATTCCTTTGGAGTTTTAATGCTCGCATTTGTGTCTAGTTTGTAGCGCAGCGGAAAACTAATCCGACAACATGGGCTTGTTAAGAGGCGCTGCCACGCTCAGCTTCGTCTAATTTCTTTAAAGCAAACTCACCCCTTTCTGATACAGAGTGTGAGTTATCTGAAGCAAAACGCTCAGCGAATACTCGTGCTTTCATACCTAAATTGCCTAACTCCCGTATCAATATCTCTGCTGAAAGGCGCCTAACGATGGACGAGCGATCTTCAGATGATCGTTTTAATAAGTCTAGTAGCGGAATTTCAATTTCTAGCATTCGCTCACCTACGATAGGTTTTAGCTTGCCTTCACAGTACCTTATATCAGTCCACACCCATTTTCGGCCTTCGATCCATGCTACTCGCCCTTCAAATAAGCTGCGGTATGCCTTAGCTCGAACCGTAGGCTGAATTGCAGACTGAGCTATTTCTTCAATTTTCTCATCAAGTATCGGTGTGCGGCCAAGTTGAGAAAAGAGTGAAAGCATAGGTCCAGAAGCCGATGAAATTAACTTAGACCGAAAAGACTTTGCTATTTCCTCTTCGCAGATAATTTTCAGAAGAACCTCTTTATCTATTTCTTCTATCCTGCCCCACGAGTTCCAATTAGAAAGCGTGACACATAGTGCATCAACTACAAATTTTGGATCAGTCGATCTAGCTACCCCAAGAAGCGTTTCCCTTGCGGCTTTACGGACTTGAGGCACCCAATCATTGAGTCTACGAACCGCCAGAGAGAAAAAGAAAGTATTCGGCGCAGCCCCAGAAAGGGCTCGCAGTGCTTTTTCACGTTTGTAACCATCCCAGCTAATAAGATCGAGCCAAGTTACTAACTCCTTGGGTTTTGACCATACCCCACACTTCGGGGGAACAGACTCCCTTATAGCCGAGGAAAATTCTGAACGAATAGAACGTTCCCAGTGATCAAAACTCGAAAGAGGCAGCTGAGACGTCACTTCAATTAGTTCAGACATATCAGCCATGAATTTACTATCCGAGTTTATCGAGCTAGCAAACGTTCTCACTGCTGAATTAATTTTATCTTCCATAATCTGTGATTATTGCACCTACTATTCTTGCCTCTTAACACCGCAATCAGTAGCAACTTGCTTTGTATGCTTTTTGCACAAAAATAGGAGCACAGCGACCGTACAAGAAGTGCACCAAGTAAGACGTCGGCTGTATTGCTTCGGTAACTGGGGCTCAGCCAATACTTTTGAGACTGGCGCCGCACCAAAAGCAATTTGGGCGCGACTTACGTATTTTATGGCCACAATCAAGGCAGTTCTTCCCAGATATGGGGTCAAATTTTCCATCTAGTTTCCCATCACGTAAGTCAATTTCAGCCATTTTTTCTTTAAGCTGACTCTCAGAGAACCCTGTAGAACGCTCAAGCTCCTCAAATAGTGCATGGCATAGCAAAGATAAACGATCTACTTTTTCTTCCAGCTCGCGGACTGATGAAAGCGCCGCTTTAGCATCATGCTTTGCATCACTACTCAGTTTTTGATTATCCGAGATCTGACTCTGCTGAAAAGCATCCCAAAACCATGACATGGTTAATTATTTCCTCTGACTGTTAACGCTTTAAGCAACGGACCAAAAACACAGTTTTGTGTCCGCTGCCTTAATTTGTTAAGTGATTGTTAGCTACTTTGTTTGGATATAAGCTTATAAGATGGCTTATCTGTTTCTATGGCATATCCAAAAAGAATATTTGAAGAAATAACAGGGGTTACCTTAATAATGCCAATTTTATTGGCTACTAATTCACGCTTTATCAATTCATAGCTGGTATTAATTTCCTGCATATTTGGACTCATCGAACTTGTTCCAAACATAACTATAACCGTACCATCACTTGTTCCAGCCACCTTCATTTTCATGCCAGATATAGAGATCTTTTTAGTAGGTCCTGATAAGCCAGAACAATCTTGCGACAGTTTATGAGGGCTACTACAAGTCATACCAACTGCCGAAATGGAATCATTATTCAGTGAGTCTGGGACCAAAACAGGCGGGCTTGAAACACAGGCAGTTAGTAATACCGCAGAAAATAGTAGCAGTGTATTTTTAATCATCTTCCTTCCTTATTGTTTAAAGTAAATAGTGCAGAAATAGCTTCATCAACTACTTGTGAAGGTTTTTTCCTGACTAAGGACGTTCTATGTGAATATGCTGAGGCTAGCAGCAGGCTGGACTCTTTCTCATAAAAACGGATATCCACATTTAGTAAATACCACGTCACATCCCACTGCCATTGCCCCCCATAAACAATTTTCACATCATAGTCTTTAGAAGTATCTGACGATTCAGCAAAAACCTTCAACCCTTTCTTCTTTAGTTGAAGTGAAATAATTTCATCTAGCCCCCTCTCATCAGTCGTATTCTTCTCAACCTTGTAAACTAAATTACGATCAATAGATTCTCCTGGGACAATATAGCCACCCATAGTACTTGAACAACCCGCTATGGATAAGAATAAAGCGGCAACAATAAATATTTTGTACTTCACTAAAACGCCTGAATCTGATGGATATGTATTTTCACTTAACGCCGCCATATAAAAGGCGAGCAACTTGTTGCGAGTCCAGCACGCGAAGTGTGCGATTTTTAATGGCCTTGTTAGAGCTCATTTCCCTTGTTCCTTTTGTTTGAGAAAACTGACTTTAGTGCAGCCAGACCAAACAATATCAATGCTGGAGCAATTCCAAAAGTTAAAACACCTCCAGAGTATTCAGGTAGCTTCTCGACGAAAGTATTGTATAGAACCCATACAGCTATCGAAATTCCTATTAAGAAAGATGTTAAACCAAATATTGCTTGAGGGAAAAATAGCAATACTGAAATGTATTCCTGAATTTTCGTTTTCCGTTCTAAAGCTCTAAGTTCAGCTGCGTAATCGAAGCAAAACAGAGTTGAGCAAATCAAAGAGACAAGAAATAGCAATCCGAACCAACCTGTAATCCTCATTAGAAATAAAGAACTTGGGATAAGAAGGAAAGATATTAGAAGCTTTGATCCACTAGATGTCATACGCGCAGCCCTAACAGTTAATTCAAAAGAAGTTTCTTTATATTACCCTACTCCATATTTCCAAGCCCTTCTCTCTTCGAGCATAAGAAAAATCTCGAGGAATCAGTAAGTTACCTGTACTTGGCGCAAATGAACCAAAATAGATATAAAGCAGTGTCTTTATATCTCATCATTTTCGCTGCTTTATATCTATTTGGGAACCCTTTAAATATCAATGAGTTACTAATTTTTACCCATAGATATGAGAGGCTGCTGCTGATCTTTGCTGCAAAATGCATAGCTGTTCATTTTTCACTCAATATCGACAGTTCTTGCATGCTCAATACCGATCATCTGCGGGTTGGGCTAGTCATCTACTTGAGCCCTCCAAACAGCCCCTCACCTGGCAGCCTCTTGGGCACGATATACCCCACATCGCTAGGCATAGCTCCCACCCAAAGCTGTATGCACCCATTTCACTGCCTTGTACACACAAGTCGATACACAGCACTTTCACTCGCCTCTCTTCCCCGAAGTTATTAACCTCCTGATTTTTTTTGTTATATGGTGCCAACAGGTTTTTACCCATAAATAGCCGCAACAAATCAGAGGGGATTCTGGTTACACAGGTTCAAAAAAGCGTGAAGGGTTGAAGGCTAGAGGTGCAGACTGGCACTTTGCAGGGTAGCCAAGCTGCTTTAGGCTCCGCCCAGGAAAGAATGGGCTGCGAGGAGCAGAAAAACCAAAATTCAGATTCCGTCAAAAGTGGAACTTCCGTTGCTGGCAGCTGGATTGGTCGCTTACTCGGCTCACATGAGCTAGAGGGCATTGATGGATTCCTCCATCATCAGAAGGCTAGGTATCTTGGCAAAGCATAGGCTCTGTCTTCAGTGCGATTCTGAAAGCCGCTTTAAGTAGCTGGTGAACTCGGTAGTATTAAAACGGCAGATCTGTATATAGCAAAACAGGCAGTGAGTTCACGTCATGTGGGACTGAGAAAGCTCGCTTACCCTCTCCTTCAGTCGGCTAAGAGGGTTTGCTTGTTAAAAACCTCCAAGACACCAGCATGGCCACTTCGAATTCGCTACCTAATTACCTTTGGCACCCAAGAGGCATACGAATCAGAGCGGGTATATCGCCCCACGAACAGAGGTGCGATGATTCTGCTTGGAATCCCGTTTTTAATTATTGGGTGCCTGGAGTTATTCCACCCTTTTAGTATATTCAAGCCTTTGCTTTCCGTTCCCTTTTGATCCGCACATAGATTTCTTCACTGTGGATGGAGAATGAGTCTATCGCCCGTCAAGCTAATACTGGAGACAACTGTACAGACCGCTTTTGGGTATGCCGCTTTAAATCCCACGCTTTACTGGATGAAAGAGTCCTCGCCATCTATATAGCCCGTGTAGACCTCAATCCGATCTGTGTCAATATCGCGAAGTCACCTGAACAACCTGATTACACTTAGATTCAACGGCGCACTCGTACAGTAGTCTATGATGAGCAGCCCAGAGATCTATTTTCGTTTGTTAGTGGTGAGCGTTTGAATATGTCAGAAGGGATACCCTTTCAGCTGGAAGACTTTTTTGGAGATTGTGGAATAGAGTGACCGGTATTTAGATCCCAGAAATCGAGGTTGTATTGCCAAAAGCACACCACCTATCCTAGAGCGGCTTGGTATCTCACCCAGGCACTAGCTATATCTCAACCGGGGATTTTGAAAGCTGCTTTAAAGCCCCGGTGGGATCAGTGGGGCAGTACAACAAGCTTGTCGTCAGCTCAATAAATATTGGGTAGACAGCGTGGGCGACTGCCGGCACTTCCTCTCTGCTACCCCCCCTGCCAATCTAGCCCTGCCCCAAACACTTAACGTCACGATTGCCAATTTTATATCCAAAAACAAAGCTTTCCAAAGCATGAACACTAATCCCCAGTAATTCACGTCACTTACTTCTAAATCAAAATAAAGAGTCTCCAGAACTGATGCTTGTTGTGTAACTGATACCTCTCTCCAATCATTCGGTGTCCTTAATCTTCTTATTAATCACAATCGGTATAAAACCTATTCTTACCACAGCCTCGGCACATGAATTTATATACTGCAAAACCCCCACCTTTTACATAAGACTGTAAAACACTTGGCCACATATCTGTACTTATATACTCGGAGCTTAGAAATTCATTTAAATCTTCACCGGAGAGTTCTTCTAAATCAGATTTCTCGGCATTTCCATGAAACTCACAAGCATCGTTGCAATGAGATAACCAGCGTTCTTGCTGCCAAGAGATAAAGCTAGGCGTTCTTTCACACACTTCTTTTACAATATCCATCGCAATCGCATCTGATAGCAACGAATGTGAACTTGAGAACTCCCCATCAAATTTAGCTGCCGCAGAACCATCAAAAATACACCACGGGCAGATTGTCTCCACTTCGTCTATAGCGTAAATTGTGGATGTTGCTCTATATCCTCTGTACTTCTCGCAACATTCACACTCTTCATTAGTTTTCTCAATAGCACCCGTACCAATTGGATCAGGGTAGTATTTAAATACTGGTAATCTCATGAGTTCTCCGATGGAAAGCTAATGCCTTTAGCATGTATGGCTGCACAGCAGACGTCGCCTGCCAAAATCGTTAGAACAACGGTTAGCTCACAACTGGAATATAGATAGTTCTAGTACAGCTAATATTGGCTACTTTTAAAATGGCGGGTTCACTGTATTCCAGGTGCTTAGAGAAAGAGGGATATTCCTGCTCTAAGTATTTTTTAGCATCATCGAAATCATTCGTTACCTTGAAACTTTTTGATCCGTTACTTCCAACAAATTCTAGACTTCCAACATAAACGACTTTCCCAGCCGGAGCCTCAAATGTCATAGTCTCTTTCCCTCCACAGGGCATATAAAGCTGTCCCCCAATACCTTCAGGTAACACACCACCAACTCCATAATTTATACCGTCACTTCTTGGGCTTAGTTTAGCTACGATATACCCACCCTCAGGAAACGTGTTCAATGTAACTGCTACGTTATTCATTTCCCATCCATAATCTAATTCTTCCCCTTTATAAATATGAACCCTGAAATCAGGTTTTATACCCAATATAATCACTGAATCTTCACCAAGATCGGAGTAAGAAGAATCTTTACTCATGTTTGAGAAAGAAATACAGCCACTTAACGCAGTAATAAATAAAGTAACAACTATTAACCTAAGCAAATACTTCAATTTCTTGTCCTTTTAGCCTTGTGATTTCTAACAGTTTATTAAAGAGCCAGAAACTTACTATTTATTTGGCCACTTTCTATAAAAACATCCCTTCAAGCTCCAAAAAATCCCTTATTTAAAGTAGGATTTAAATTTTTATCTAAATAGTAACCCCAAAAAGTGAGCTACCGGATCAAGTTGCCAGGTAAAGCTTCGCACTCTTTGACGTATTTTACACGAAATCAAATCAATAAGTTAGAGAGGATCTTTTTGTGAGTGTCAGCCATGGCTCTACAATTCAGGCCCCCGCACCTGCGATACGCCGACCCCACCAATGTAACAATCGCCAGTATTATCCAATTGGTATATCCATAGCTGCAATCGAACTATGCACTGCCAGATGATTTTCTACCTCGAAAATCTAGCTCACTACTAAATTAACGGCACTTACCCCCTAGCCTACATCTGTCTAAAGTGTCTTCGTTGTTACAAAACCACTGCACACTTAGTCCTATCAATACAAGTGACAAAGCTCCCAAACTAGTTCTGTGCCATCCTAAAATTCGGCAGAAATTGACTATTTGTGAGTTTTAGCTAACCCATAATGCAGCCGGGAAATTGACTTACAAGAGCTTACAATTGCGATAGAGCCATCTCTACTAACCACTATGAGACGCCTTTTACTTAATGAGTACATTACTGAAGTTGGTATTTGCAAGTGGATAGAAAACCTACCAATCAGCAGAGTGAAAAGCGCACTGTTTATTTACGGTTTACCTAATCATAACATTCAGGGTTACGATAAATAATAAATCAAGCTACGGAGCTATCACTTAAAACTAACCGTTGTCCGCTTGCAGTTTCGTATCAACCCAAAAAGAGACAGTCGAGAGCAAAGCAAGATGACCAATGGTGCCGACTAGCTTTCAAATCAGCTTAAGGAGGTGAGCGATGACGTAGGTGTTCATCAGGACTTGCCCAGTAATGCCAAGCTAACCTTTCATGACCTAGCCTCTCACCCACTCAAGAAAACCAGCCATAACTCAGAGGAAATAGCGAAATATGCGCCCAAACAGATGCAGAGATTACTGAGAAGCTCTTTCTCGGAGGCATTAGCATCGATCCGAAATCACTAATGTGGAAGTGATTGAGAGTTTTTATACGCTTGGGAATTGGTTTTTTTACGCTCATTTGGGAAAACTGGCTGAAAGCCGCATGAGATATAGAGAAAGATGGTCGGAGCGGCCAGATTAGAACCGACGATCACCACACCCCGAAAAGAACTGGTAAAAAACTTAACCCATTGATTTTAAACGATTTTATAGTTGAAATGGCCGCCTACGCAAACAGCGTCGAAAATAGTGAGGGGACTGTATAGAAATACAGCATCAAACTAAGTAGTACCATGATACCTAATTGACGCCTTTACAACACCCACAACTATCAGTTCCTGGCCCTCCCAGATGGGAATTGGTGGGTATTTCTCATTTGCAGACAGCAAGCGTCCCCTCCCTCTATCCAAAATTTTGCAAGCTAGATGCCCATCAAGCACCACTACCTCAACATCACCATTCACAGGTGTCAGTGAGCGGTCAAAGATACCCACACCCAGCCTAGAGTCACCGTTAGCCCTCGACATGAAAGTGGCAGCCGGCTTGGTTATTAAATGTTCATCAAAGCTAAGGGCTGTCTCTTTGTGGTCATTAGCAGGAGAGGGGAAGCCACAGCTGACGCCGCTGCTATATAAAGGGATAATTTCATAGTAGTTTAACTTCAATAGTTCTCTGAGCTGAGCCTGCCTCTCATTAAGACTGTTCAGCTCATCTACTAGTGCATTGGTTGCCGCATTCAGGTTGTTCACCTGAACCTTAAGCATGTCCCTTAACTTCGGGTCGGCAGTGTCTGCGGTCATATCAATAGTGTCCAAGCAAGCGCGTATCTCGGCTTCAACCTCTATGAATGTCATGGTCCAACTCCTTCTTTCTGTCGACACAGAGGCAATCTACCAAAATACTGTATACATACACAGAATCGATATCAAAAAGAAGTTGGCGCCCACATAGGTGTGCTTAGGGAGTCAGAATATACAGAAGACGGCGGGAGCCGGTGTAGAACACTGGCAGAGATTGAGCGACTACTGCCAGAGAAGATACTGGGAGGCGTAGCTCACACGTCCTACAATCTAGAATCAACTTTTTAAAATTGATAAAATCAGCCTTCTCGTGTTTAACGGCTTTGATTCAAATGAAACCACTCCTTCCAATTTCTAGCATCATTCTATTGTTCATATCCTCTGCTTCCATAGCTGACCAATGGTCAAGCGAAGAGGGACTGAAAGTTACTAGCGTGAGCTCAACATCTGTAAAGCTGAGTTCAACTATTTCAATTGAAGGAACCTGTGTAAATCATAATATTGCTTACCTTGATCGAAGCCAGGATTATCATGGCGCAGTGATGTCCGTACTACTTGCAGCTATGATGGCTGATAGGAGTGTTAACCTGCTTTGTGCTGATAACTGCGCGAGCACCAACCGTTGCAGAGTAGTTGATGCTGAAGTCATCAAATAACAATCACCTAGCTATTTACTATGCGGGCAGTAAGGTATAACGATGGCTTATTGCTGTGACAAGGCCAAAATTTGGGCTGACTCTTCCTGTGAGAACTTCAGCCCATACTTCTCCACTATTGCCCTCAACTTCCCACCCTACTAACAGCCCCAACTTCCCCCGGGGAAAAATGGTTACTATCTATCATTTTCTAACATCAACCTTTCGACCCTTATCTTCCACCCAAGACTTTTAGATCAGTAAGCTGCTAAAAACCACCATACACATGGCACCACTAGAAATAACAGTTCCCTATGGTTGTTAAGCAACCAGCAAGAAGACTCTCGCTAGCTCTAACCGTTAAATAATATCCACACAGTATGCGGGGCTCTCAAAGAGCGTATCAATATGCACTCCTAACAACCGTGCATATGAAAATGGTCATTTTTGACAGTTGTGCACCAAAAGTCACCCTGGTAATCTTCGATTGTCAATATTTATTGGCCAATAACGATAACTTTAAATAGGTAATTGATTGATGTATTTGTCAAGATTTATTTCTGGCTTACTATTGATTGGGGGGTTAGCTGGTAGTAAAGCTTTCGCCTCTGACAGTATGGACTGTGTGGTTATTGAAAAAAATGACCTAGTCCAGGTTGAACTAAATAAATCCAATTCTTATCAGAACTGCTTTTCTCTAGATAAAATCCCTTCTTCAACACCAGTTGACATAGTCTCCTTTGCTTTTGATGATACTAAGAATAAATTATCTGTATATGAGGTAGGGTCTTCCAATACCAAGCAACTAGTCGTAAATTCAATCTCAGGTACTGATACTGTTAACGCAATTTCGTTAAATACACATAATAAATCTCTCATTGTCGAAATTGCTCCAACCATAAAATTAACTTCTAACAAAGATGTTGACATTACATACCTTATGGTAAATGGAAGAGCCCAGGTTATTGTAAAGATTTACGACGTTAAATCACAAACCAGCTCAGGAGGCAGCTCAGGAGGTGGAACCACAATTCCTCCTATTGATCCAGGTGGCTGTGACAGCGTCATGTGTAGAGAACCCGTATTTTTCATGGCAACCTCAAGCTCTGCTCAAGCATGCACTGCAAGTCAGAAGGCCCCAAATCCGCCATCAAATTTTGATATCAATAAGCACTTGAAGCAATTCAAGAGAGCAGGCATCGCAGCAAGCAAACTCCCTGGAGGGAAAGTCACGTTAAGTGCGGCGGTTATGGCTAGCATGTTTGCACCTAATCGAACCTATGACCTTAAAAACAACCCGAATTACAATGCAGACCAAGAGTTTGGGAATTGGTTTTATGGAGCTGCCGCTCATCAAATGGGCTTTACTGAACAGGAAGCACTTACCGCTGGAGCAGTAGTACAACAGTGGCAAAACTATAATAACTCAAACCACCCCGACGCTAATGATATTGGAAAATTAGTGGGAAATATTGCTCATGCGCTCGCAACCGGAGAAGGGGACAACCATGATGATGCGGCACCAATTAAGGGCGGGCATAGTTATAGTAAAGATATATATGAGAATGATGCTAACGCCGATAGCAACTCTGACTCTTGCAGTCCGAACAAAACTGTAAACTCACCTACTACAGCTGCTCCAGGCTATGGTATTGGTGGTCTAGGGTATGGTGGAGGTTGGAGCGGAGGCGGTATGTATTTCGGATCTGGTGGCTGCTGGGGTAGCTGTAGTAGAACTGTAATCATTATAGAATCGCTTTAAACTACTTTGAGGCCTGTCAATCCAAGGTAGGCCTCACTTATAAGTGAATATCACTATGATAAAAATTGTCTTGACCGCAATTATTTACTTCACATTCCTTATGATTTTCCCCTTTACTGGGTATGATTTTTTCTGGAAATACTCTCCATCCCTGCTTAATATATTTCTATTCTTTGTAATAATTTTTTCAATCTACTTTACGATACTGAAACAGTGGAAAGTCTCATTTAGAGAAAAGGTTAAATATAGCGTATTATTTTTGGCAATATCTACGATTTATTATTTTTCAGTAGAAAAAAAATCATCATACGAAATAAACCCAAGCACTTATTATACTTTTGATAGATTTGATGGAGGGGCCTTTACTTCTTCCACTCTATCTAATCTTATCAGACTAGACAGAGTAGCATTAATTCTCGCAAAAAAAACTGTGATAAAAACATACGAGAATGTTAAAAAAGAAAAGATTAAGTCTGTAGAGGGGGGGCACTTAATAATAGAATTAGAGGACTACTCTGGAAAGATTGAATCTGATCAAATTGAAGTTAACAATCTAAAAGGTAATGTTCAATGAACGGCGTCAACCTCCTCAAATGAAGGAGGAGGTCTCATAAATCTTACGGCCTAGCAAGTACTCAAGACTGAAGACAATTATTACAATGTGTGCAAGGCCATACAAAAGCAGTTGACCCTACTCTTCCAGGAGAGTCAATATCTGAGTTGACTCTTCCGGCGAGAGCTTCAGCCCATATTTCTCCACTATCGCCATAAACCGCTACACGTAGATTGCCTGGACCGGTTCATACGGTGGCATCCACTCATCAGGGCTTTTGTCCCCCTTGCTCTGGTTCCGGCCGTCATCGACCAACCATAGATCCCAAAATCTTCTGCAAACATCTTTTTAGCTCTGTCTAGCAAGCTAAACCACTGGACTGGTCAGCTCAGGAAAATGCGAGGGTGTGTTCAACGGATCAGACTGAAGAACTAGCCAATGTAGGTGTCTAGGCGCACCCCTTTGTTGGCCATGAAGCTCTTAATGCTGATGAAGGCAAATAGGGCTAAGTTAAACCGCCTGCATCCAAAGAGCTGAAGCAAAGATTAGGAAAATAAATTTAACTTATGCTAAAAATTAGCTAAAAATTCTGTGCAACAGATACATCTTTTTATCTTAAGAATACATAAAGCAACAAAAACACACCCTAAATACTTTAAGTCAAAACTGGCAAAGGTATTTATTATCCCTTTTTTGACTATCCATTAAGAGCAATAGAGTTTTATGGCTCAACTGCACCAAAAATAGAGCGCCTCTTAATTGATAGACATTTGAAACACTGGTAGCATCAGCTGCCAAAGAATCTTAAGAAGAAGTGTACCGAAATAATTTATAAGGTAAATACAACATCAACGAATACGCATAATGTTATAACTACAAAGTGTAGCCCACATGCAAATCAAAATAGCTGACATAATTCTGCGCACATCGACACTTATAGGCTTAACTACCTAGGAGTAATACATCTGGAGCCCACACACTGTGAACCTCAGGTAAAATATTGTCGAAATGCTTAGAAGTGGTTGAATTTTTGATGTGAAGGCTCATTTTTATGTAATCCAGGCTGCCTCTGGAACAGAACCATTCAACCAGTAGTTTATTAAGGATATTTAACGTGATCGCTAGACTTTTGACTTTCTTAGCTCTTATTTTTTCTGGCAGCACTAGTGCACAAATAATAATAATGCCCCCAGAACTTTATGAACCAAACGTATATTGGTGCAACAACTGTGAAAGCTATCAAAATAAAGCTAACGAGGTAGCACTCGACAACTGGCGTAAGAAATACTACATAATTGACACTAACAATGACGTTATTAAAGCATACATAGGTGTGAACTCAAGCGGATCGAGCATGGAGCCAGACGCTGCAATAGGGCAACCATCTAGTGTAGATAGCGAATTTGAAAATCTTTTTGACAACTTAATGGTTGCCTATATAGATTTATCTACAACAGACCCAATACAAATTCCAGCTGAAATTGGAAATAGCGCCTGGGACATGTCAGGAAAAAGTAAGACTAGAAATGATATCGCAGATTATTTATCTGAAAACATTGGCCTAAGAAATAAAATAGGTAACTATGCTACAGCTGCAACGGAAATTGCAGGAATAATCGAAGCAGAGATCACAGTAACAATCGTTTTTGTGGACGGATCATCTGCAAAATTCAAAATTTCTGAAATTAATAACAACCAAATAGAGTTTGAGTATATAGAAGGCAGCGCCAAAGACGCCAACAACAACTCTGTACCAACGACAGTTAAAGGATTCGCTGGAACTTTTGTACTTGAAACTCCTGAGCAAATAAATGAATTCCTGCAAGGATACAATAATTGGGGAGGAAATATGCCAGGCCTGGAAGGGTGCAAGAAAGCTGACGTCACTTGCGAAGTAATAGGTGACGAGGTCAGGTGTGTTGCAAAAAGCGTAAGCTGTTAATACCACCACCCATTGGTAATGGTGCTCTCGAGTAACATTCCTAACCAAACCGCCATATTAAACGATCCTGTTTTGACATAGCTCTAAGAACCAAGGCTGACTACGATCTCTTAGAGCTATGGCTACCCTACTCTTCCAGAAGTGCCAATATCTGAGTTGACTCTTCCGGCGAGAACTTCAGTCCATATTTCTCCACTATCGCCATAAACCGCTGCACAAAGATTACCTGGACCGGTTCATAAGGTAGCATCCACTCATAGGGACCCTTATCGCCCTTGGTTTGGTTCCGGTCGTCATCGACTAGCCATAGATTCTCAGGGTCTTCTGCAAATTGACGCTTCAGCTTAACGGTCCAATTGGCACCATCATGCTCATGTGCCCAAGACAACGGCACGATGTGCTCAACATCTAAGTCGGACGCCAGACTAAAGAATTGACCTGTATAAGGGTCCAACCACAGGCCTGTATCTACAGCGCTTAGCATTGGTGAAGGTTACAGGTGCCAAGGAGAACTGAACTAGGAGCTCATGGTGTGTGCTCTGACAATTACCGTCAGAGTCAGACCAGCGTGGCAGCCAGATAAAACGGTAGAATCAGGTGCATGACGACCCCTCATTGTTGCTTTAAGGGATCGCACAGGAGGTAGATTAGGAGAACAAACACAGGTTATTGCACATTAGACAAGCGCACGGCATTTATTTTTGGGCGACCACTTAAGCAGCCACTAATACTCAAGCCTACTTGTTTACCGGCCATAAAAGCTGCAAGTAAAGTTGACAGTTTAGCCTCGCTTCCTGAATCGTTTAAGAGATCAATACGGTATGAACTGCTACTACCACAGTTCTCAGGGTCTATAGCCGGCGTGCTCATCCGTACATCAACAAAGGGAGTCCAGGGAGCAATGTACGTGATCTCAGACACTGGCACTTCGGCACTAAGCGCATTGTTTGAAATAGAAAAAAAAGCACAAAGAAAATATATTTTTTTCATATTCTAATCTAAATAATAAATAATAAATAATAAGGCATCTAAAAAAGTGCCATGTTATCTACCTTGCATGCTAAATCCATTAAATCAAATAGTTTATATCTCTGATTAAAGCCAAGCACATGGCAGAATCATAATCACTCTTTTGCTGGTCGATATTTTGACCGCTGTCGACCAATTTGAGAACCCCTATAATAGAATTTTAGTGGCAGATTAGAGGGATTGCTTAAGATGCCTGTCACTATTTGTCAAAATTTATACTTATCTTAGATTCCGCTGATGAAGCCTAAGCAGCAACCACTCTATATTGCACACCCCTGTCAGAGTGAACTATTAATCCAGGCTTTATTTGTCGTCGCTCTAGAGCCATTTTCAATGCTCGACGTGTCAATTCATCGGTCATCTGGGAGTCGAATACCCAACCTACAATACGTCGAGAGTACAGATCCATAACTACCGCGAGGTACAACCACCGCTCCAGAACCCAGATATACGTAATGTCACTTGTCCAGCGGCAATTTGGTCGATCCACATCAAAGCAACGCTTAAGTAAGTTGGCGGAGACATTAATGCTCCCCTCTACGGGCTGACTATATCGAAAGCCTTTGCCGTTTCTCGCTTTAATATGCTCCTGATGCATAAGCTTAGCGACGTAGTTCCGTGAACATGGCTCACCTAACTCTCGAAGCTCGCAAGCGATTCTAGGCGCTCCATAACGACCTTTAAACGCAGTAAACGTCTCTCGGATTTTCTCGATTGTTCGTATCTTTCTAATCGTGCGAGGAGGTGGCAACCGCCCTCGCCATCGATAATAACCCGATCTTGAGACTTCTAAACACCGACACATCAAGCTAACCGGGAATGACCCTACATGCTCTTGTATCAGTGCGTACTTTACTCTTGGTGGTTCGCAAAGTACGCAGCTGCCTTTTTTAGAAATTCAACCTCCTGACGTGCTTCATGCAGTTCCTTCTTGAGCTTGCGAACTTCAGCGCTTTCCTGTTTGGAATAGTTGAAGCCGTCTAAACTATTGAACTGCTTATCAGACAGTCGATTAAATTGACGACGCCAGTTATAGATCTGCTGTGCGCTGACGCCCAGCTCTCGTGCCAAGGAGGCCGTTGTTGCTCCAGGCTTTTCCGCTCTCTTAAATGCTTCTCTACGGAACTCCTCCGTATACGCCTGAGTTCTTTTCTTACCCATGATACACCTCCGTGTTAGGACTAAACCTAACTATACAGGGTGTCTACTAAACGTGGGTAAGTCTTAAATATAACGCCGCCATGTGCGGCACTATAGCCTTGTTATACATTTGTAACTTTCCACCATAAATATACTGCTGCCAACCCTAGCCCAACTACAAATGGCAATATCTTAGCTGTTAGGCTTTGTGGTTTGGGGCGCAAATGCTCAAATTCAGGAATCCCCTTTACCACCAAGTCATCAAACATATACCTTAGGCGTTCCATTTCTTTTTCTTCCCGATAAGAAAGACGTTTTTTTTCGGCTAATTTCCTCATCTCAATTAGGGAATTCTTTAGTGACTCAACCTCTTCATCAGTAAGCAAGCCACTTTCGACAGCTCTTTTTTCTGCTTCATCGAAAGTCATATCCGGCTGCATAATCTTTTCCTAGGTTTGCATAACACCGCAATAAAGGGCCGAAATGTAGCAGCGAAGCTGCGGAATGTAGGTCCAACCACGAAATGGCGCCTTTGATTGCCTTGTTAAGGTACATTGCTTGAATCCAGCTCCAGCTTTGAAAGCATGCCATCCAGGCTGTTGGATATAGGAATCTCTGATGACAATTGATGATCCCACAGGATGAATGCCCCGGAGCTTTTATAAAGAATGAAATTGCCATCAAGATCCACCCCAACAATAGATGCGCTTTTACCACGCCACCAAGGAGCTGCTAATTGTTTCCAATCTTCCTCTTTTAGGAGTATGGCCAAGCGGATTTCCCTATCACTCAGTTTAATGAGGCGAATCATGCCCAGACTTTTAATCGCCTTATGGAGTCTATTCATGGATTACCTTAACGCCGCCGGCAGGGGCAGCTTACCTTACTAGCTTAGTGCCGACTCCGCTCACTACTGCAACAATACCAAATTGGCCGAGCGACTGGAGTGCAAGTTTTGTCCAAAAATCGATTTCTTCCGTAAAAATGGGATGCCATATATAAATTAGCGATACATTTCCCGGAAGCAAGAGAGCTTTGTAACCCGACATACCTCCACCATACACGTTCCGATTTATAAAAAATTCTACTTAGCCGACAAGCAATCCAATCAGTCCTGAAATAGAGGCGACAGCCATAGTGCTGAATTTATTCATATTGCCCAGTAACGCCCCGCATAGGGGCTGACAAGTAAGTGCAGTGTTTTGGCTGTCCCAGCGACCGAAGGGAGCGATTGCCGCGGCTTGTTATAAATCATTTGTAGAAACTGTAGTACCACAATGTATGCAACCTACCCTACCTGAAAACCAGTGGAATACAACGGACGACCAGCTTTTATGTATAGAAGCAGGATGAATCCCATGCATACCTTTAATGGTTAAACACTTGTTGCAATTCGGGCAACGCACCCAAAACGCCAATACAAAATGAATGATTGTAAACAAGAAGAAACCGCCAAAGATCATTTGGTAGACGGGCATCTCATAACGAACATCGAAGTAGCCAAGAACAAAGGATGCAATCATACCTCCTAGAAACAACCAAGCTATATATGTAGCTATTGCATTCAGCTTTCCGAGCACAAAACTCTCCAAGATTTATAACGTTGCCAACAGGGGCGGCCGAAGCAAAGCGTAGGCCGTCCAGCCCAGCAGTCAGCTGGGCAGTCCTGCTTGGCCTGGTTAAGGGGCATTTTTATTGCGATGCCACAACAAAAATAACAATATAAAAATGAGCGTATAGGATACCCCCATAAAAACTACGCTTCCCTCCAACTTACTTTGTGAACGACCTAAACAATCGTACAAAGTGAATGGCACTACTATGGGGCTCAAAAATAAGGCCATACTTTTAAAATGGTTTTCTGAGTGCTGAACAAGGCTAATAGCAACACCAGCAAAATACCAGCCAAATGCTCCGATTAAGTACCAGGTTACACTATATTTAATCAGTCTCAACTTTGCCTCTTAACGACGCAGTGGACGTCGGGTTGATGGCTTTGTTAGGGCGCCCACTTGGCAGGCTCCTGAAAGCTTGGTTGAATAGCCTTAAAACTATCGCTAGAGTCGTTATCCCATGGCCATATGCCATCTACAGCTGGATAGATTAGTTGAAGTGCGCTGTAGGAACTACCTTTATAGAGCCAATTGCAAGACAACATAAATTCTTCTCTATACTTTGTAGCGACAGCCTCAAAGGTGACTTCGAAGCCATCAAGGAATCCTTCGTAAAATTTACCCTCTTCGAACTTTTCACCAGCAGTAACCCTTCGGTTGTATTCATTTACTATCCAAGAGCTGAGTTCGCTCCTGAGCCCTAAGATAATAACCTCTGGAGCGTCAGTACATTGGCTAATGCCAATACTATAGGTAAAGCTTGGGTCTTCTTCTTTCGGGTCAAAGACAGAGGTAACGTGACATCCGTATTCTTCGATGTTTTTTACAATTTTTTCTTCTGCTTTATTCATGCGCTGTAAAGTGCCCTCACTCTGCGAGCTGGGGCGACTATTTATGGCCGTCCCAAGCCTTACCTTTTTATAGCATTTCAAGGTTGTGCCACCAATGATCGCAACCAGCCTGACAATCCGTAGATCTTCTACGACTGTCTGCGATAGTAAATATTGCGAGCCAAAGCCTAAAGGCCTTAAGCCATTCATGGCTAGGTAAAGCTAAAACCTTTGCCCGTGCGCTATTGAAAGTATTCTTACGCATTATTACACAGGGCGTGTAGGTCTCCTTTAAACCAGACAACTTGATACCTTCTTCAATCTCAGGCTCTCGAGGATGAGATTGGTGGATGCATAAGTTCATACCCCGAAGAGCTTTGTGCTGCTCCTCTTCTGGGAGAGCTTTAAACCACTCTATTCCTTCCTCTATAGGAATTTCACCTTGAGCGATCCTATTTATTGTGACTTCGTATCGTTCCATGCTCGACTAGCTATAACGCCCGCGTCATTTGCCGCAGCGCAGCGGAGGTCAAATGCATGCGTTTGTTAGGAGTATCACCACGGGCAGCCATTGCAGCCCATGGCATAATTGGTATTAAAAATCTCTATCTCTTTTAGTCGCTGGATTGTCCGTTCTGAGAGGCATTTATTCAATCGAATAGGTTGCTTGTCACTGTAAAACTCGCAATCCAAATCTCTAAACTTAATCCATGTTCTTTGCGCATTTACGAGCCTATTTTTATGTACCTTATCGTCTATTCCATTTAAGTACTGAATTACCTCTGAATACTCTTTGTTAAGAGACTTATCGCTCTTACCATAGAGTTCTGTATAGCAGTGCTCTATTGCAGAATAACTTGTAAATTGTCCACACTTAGAACTTTCTAATAGCAGTTTCTCCGATTCATCACCCCCGTAAACTTCTGGTATATGCAATGGAATCACTAACAAAAGCGCTCTTAGATACTTCTTCACTTTTTAACCTCCCTGATTTCCTAACAGTTAATTCAAAAGAAGCTTCTTTATATCACCCTACTCTATATTTCTAAGCCCTTCTCTCTCCGCGCATAAAAAAAATCTCTAGGAATCAGTAAGTTACCTGTACTTAGCGCAAATGAACCAAAATAGATATAAAGCAGTGTCTTTATATCTCAGCATTTTCGCTGCTTTCTATCTATTTGGGAACCCTTTAAATATCAATGAGTTACTGATTTTTACCAATAAATATGAGAAGCTGCTGCTGATCTTTGTTATGAAATGCATAGCTGTTCATTTTTCACTCAATATCAACCGTTCTTGGATGCTCATTACCGATGATCTGTGGATTGGGCTAGTCATCCACTTGAGCCCTCCAAACAGCCCCTCACCTAGCAGCCGCTTGCGCACGGTATTCTCCACATCGCCAGATGAAGCCCCGCCGAAAGCTGTATGGCTCAACTTCACTACCTTATAAACACAGGTCGATACACTGCACCTTCACTCGCCTTTCTTCCTCGAACTTACTGACTTCCTAATTTTTGTCATACGGTGCCAATAGGTTCTCTACTGCTGCCATCTTTATAAGTGGCGGTATCGAGTCTGGGGAGGTTGTGGTTACACAGGTTCAAAAAAGCGTGAAGGGTTGAAGGCTAGAGGTGCGGACTGGCACTTTGCACGGTAGCCGAGCCGCTTGAGGCTCCATCCAGGAAAGAATGGGCTGCGAGAAGCAGAAAAACCAAAATTCAGATTCCGTCAAAAGTGGAACTTCCGTTGTTGGCAGCTGGATTGGTCGCTGACTCGGCTCACTAGAGCTAGAGGGCATTGATGGGAATATTCCTCCATCATCGAAAGGCTAGGTATCTTGGCAGGGCGTAGGCTCTGTCTTCAGCGCAACTCTGAAAGCCGCTTTCAACAGCTGGCGGGCTCGGCAATATTCATGTGGAGGATCTGTGTATAGCAAGCCAAGCATTGAGTACACGTCTTATGGCGCTGACAAGGCTTGCTTACCCTCTCCTCCAGTCGGCTAAGAGGGGCTGCTTGTTAAACACCTCCAAGACACCAGCATGGCCGCTCCGAACTCACCACCAAATCACCTTTGGCACCCAAGAGGCATTCGAATCAGAGCGCGTATATCGCCTACCGAATAGAGGCGCAATGATTCTGCTTGGAATTCCGTTTTTCAATTATTCGGTGCCTCAAGTTGCCCTACCCTTTTTAGGATATTCAGGCCTTTGCTTTTTGCTGCTTTTTGATCCGCACATAGATTTCTTCACGGTGGATGGGGAGTGATTTGGGGGCACTTATGCCTATCTTCACTTGATTGCCTTTCACCTCCAGCACTGTGACTGAGACATTTGCTCCAATCCTTAGAAGTTCACCTGTCCGTCGCTTTAAGATCAACATACTTATTTCCTTCAATGGTCAAAGTTTGGGCGCTTCCGGGGTGGGGAAGCTTGGGCTTAACGTTTGGAGGAAATATGGGGTGGTGCGCGGGGGCGGTAGGCAGAGAAGAGGAAAAGGCGGGCGCTAGGCTTCCAGAGCTTGGGAATTGGCCCCAAGCTGCTGAATGTACTCCACTTTATTGAAGACGAGCGGGTTTCTAGCGTATTATCCATATAGCCATTTTGATACTCATATTATCAATTTGGTTAGCTGGCCCCGGGTGTTCCTAGCACCTTGGGTCAGCGCCTTTTACTTACTCTTACGTCACGCTACCGTTCTCCTTTGAGGGATGGGTCTTTTAGAAAATTCTCGGCTCTCTCGAAGCTTTCAAAACTATTCAAACTTCTGAAGCGTTTTTAATCGGCTCGCTCAATTACGGCCAAAATACCAAAAATATCTATCGATTTTACGCAGCTTTGAGATTTAAACAAACTGAATAAATTCCAATAAGATTATTTTCGCGCCTATATTTTTACATTTTCGAATAGGGAAATTTCAGTCAACACTGCCAGTTTCAATTTATATTGGAATTTCCTGCGTACTTCTCCGTAAGGGTTAAAGATCTAATTCCGTTTGTCGGCGATGAGCGTTTGAATTTGCCGAAAGGGCTACCCTTTTAGCTGGATCACTATTTAGAGCTAGCGGACTGGAGTGGTCGGCATTTACTAAAAAGGGGAAGGGAAGGAAAGAATACACTGCGCTCGGGACTGTATGAGGCATAGATGCCGATTACGAGTTTACAGGGATGTATTCACAGCGCGTCTCGAGTGCAGTGTATTCTTCCCTTCTGTCCCAGTAGTAAATCCCAGCCAACGAAGTTGTATTGCCAAAAGCATGTTTTCTATCTTAGAGTGGCTCGGCATCTCATTCCAGCACTGTTTTCCAAGGCCTGAACACAGATTCCCAGTATTTCTTGCCCCTATCTGCTAAATCAGAGATGAAGTTCCTCCTAAACCAATACTTATCGCGTAATTGGCACCTCTCTTCAACCTTTGGTCTCCATAATGGTGGTGGTACACTCTCAGGGTCGACTGGTTGGCATGGGCTCAAAGGCTCCTGGCTTACTTATGCGGAAGCTAGCAGGCCTACAAACAGCTGATTTCCTTTGCTACTGCCAAGCATATCGATTTTTGTGGGAATTAAGGCTCTAAGTATCCCACCCTCTTATGAGGAAGCTCAAAGATTGACATTCTAATTGAGGGTTTTAATCATGGATGAGAGAAATTTTCAAATTCCAATTATTATAGATACCTATATCCAAGACAAATTTCTTGCCTCTAGCTTTAATAAACTTTTTGAGTTGCATGAAATTCAGGAGTTTAGAGAGCAACGTAGCGTCCGTAGATTTGTCTGTTATGCATGCCGCCAGCAAGTAATTCTCCATGCCACCCCCGATGAAAACTCTCCTCACAGTCACAGATATCACTTCCAGCACCCAAAAGGTATTGACTGCAAATGGAAGTACGATCAAAAGAATAAAGCCCAGATATACAATGGCATTAAAGAGGGGAGCATTCACAAAAAAATGAAACAACTAATCGTCGACACACTTACTTACCTAAAAGATTGGGAGGTCATTGATATCGACCACCATTTTATTTTCAATGAAGATCGCACAGAAAGAGCTAAACCTGATATTCACGCTCGGTATATGAATGAAGATATAGCATTTGAGATACAGTTAAGAAGTGAGAAACCAGAAACTATTTATAGGAGACAGAAATTTTATCAGGAAAAAGGCTGGAAGCTCATTTGGGTAAGCGCCGAAAACAGTGAAATAGTCTCCAAAAACTTCTCTGAAGACTGTATAAAAGTGAAACAGGTTCAAAAAGATATAGCGTTTTCCAATCGAGGGAATTGGTTTATTTTCAACAAAAAACTAAGCTCCAAATCAATAGAGGACAACCAGTTAACCCTAAGAGTTAAAATCTGGAAGCCGGAAATAAACAACAATATTATTGATTATAGCTGGCACGAAGAGATCATTACTTTCAGCCAAGTTATATTTAGTGAAGGCCAATCCTTTATTAGTGACTTCCACGAAGAAGATCGCAAGCTTAAGTCGATTCTTCGTGAAGAGGGGCTTAAATCCGCATTGCTTATTTTGGATAAAGAAAAACCAAGAGACTGGGGTCAATATATCCAACGCGCCAAAGATGTATGGCCATCCCTAGAAGTTTCTGGGGAAGATACAAAAAATTTAAAACACGAATTTGACAAAAAGTGGGATGAAAGAATCCTTAAACTCAAATATCAGATAGTTAGATTTTTTCAAAGTGAAGAGTGGAGAGAAAATCAACAACATGAGAGATGGTACGAAATTTCATCGAGAGTTTCACAATACAACTTTGGAATTACACATGATGCAAATCTAGGCATTATAGAAAAAATATTGCTTATCCTAGGCTATAGCCTGAGTCGAACTCTATCTCCTCAGCACAAACGCCACATTCAATCTTGCCACTATTTCTTAGATTCCGATAAATACTACACATTTGATGGATACCTTTCACTTTGCGAGAAAGCTATACAAAAAAGCCCATGGAAAGATGAAATTAATAGTGATCGCTCTATACTAAAGCGGAGTCATAAGCGCTCAGCCAAGCCAACACCTACCGACTTAGATAAATTTTTAGATTGGTTTACTTCGCCCCCGCAACTTCATCCTAGCAATGTCTTGCCAAGCACTAAAATTTCGGCACCCTCATCAAAGAAAAAAACTCAAGTCTTCACGCCATTGACATAATTTTCTGCCCGGTAGATCTTAGGGTGTAATGAGTTGTTTCCTGTCAAAGACTTGGTGGGTTAGGTGGGGACGTACAACAAGTTTTTAGCAAGCTCAATTAACGTTGGGTACACAGCATTGGCGACTGCTGATGCTTTTTCGGCTACTTTTTAATGTAGCCCTACTCCAAATGCTCAACGCTCAGGATCACCTGACATTCCATTCAAAACAAAGTTCTCTAAAGCTTGAACCAAAATCCCCAGCATTTCATATCCCCTCTATCCAAATCAGAAATAAAGAGCGTCGAAAAATAATTCTAGAAACGTAAATGGCCACTTTCCCCAATTTGAGAACTTCCAGAATCACCCAAAATCTTGTATACATGTTTTAATTTTGCAGCCCATGGGTATCTAAGATTACCAGATACACATAACATCAACTCGATAAAGGCTTGCTATTCATCGATCACTATTACTGGGTGTGCTCTAGGTCGTGGGCTGCCAGGAAAACTTGAATAACATACGCGTCGATTGTTATCAAGATTTGGCCTCCGCGTTCCATACACACTTTCCATACTAAAGAAAGTAGTTTCGCCTCCAGAAATAAAGCCACTATAGTTATTTTGGATTAAGTTACTGACTGATCCAGTATGCCTCTCCACAGCTAGATAGCAAAGCTCTTCACACATTCCTACAATATCATTGGCATCTGGGCGATTCTCTGGAGCATACTCTAAACATTTATCTATAACCGACTGTAGTTCCCGGGCTAAAGGTGCTAATTGAGTATTGCCAGTCATAAATTCAGGCCAAGGCTCACGCTTTTTTGCCTGAACATTTACAGCCGCAGTAAGATAAACGCCAAAGGGGTATTCTCCAGTTAGCAACTTGAACATCATTGCACCAATAGACCAAATATCGACGCTTTTGCCTGGACTCTCTCCTGGTTGTCTAAACATCATTTCCGGAGCCATAAAGGGTAATGCGCCTTTAATGGTTCCTGAGTTAGAGAGTGTGATGTCCCCTTGTTCCGCAGCATCGTCAAATACTTCTTTAGTCAGCGTTGCAATACCAAAATCAGTGATTTTTAGCCTATGGACATTCACACCCTTAGCGGTCATGACGTTACTCGGTTTTAGATCCCTATGCACAACATTCACTCTATGCGAAGCAGCGACGCCTTTGGCAAGGTGGTGCAGTACCCTAGCTCCAAGGTGGGGGTCTAAAATGCCCAATTTTTGCTGTTTTTGATCTAGTGTTTCACCATCAATAAACTCTTCAATCAGATACTCTGCATTACCTTCCACAAAGTAATCTAAGGTTTTCGCAATATTGTAGTGATTAACTTTTGCAGCAACTTGTGCACTAGCTTTGAACCTCTTTGCAGACTGGACTGTTTGAGGTGTTTTCAAGGCAACATTTATACCCAGTAATTTATCATAAGCCCGGTAAACTTCCTGCATCCCCCCTCTGCCAACATGCGCAACTACCTCATATCGCCCGCCAATAGTTTCGCCAATCGATATCATGCTGTCACCTCAGGGTTAGATACATCAAACGTAACGAACTTTCTATTTCCAGAATTCGAGCCAAAAGTGATAACACAACAAGATGGTAACCTATCACCTATAATAACGGCCTCATTATTCACAGTGACTTGTCCAGATACACTTTTCACAAGAAAATGGATTCCGTCATAATGAATACCAAGAGAACCCAATGAGCCGGAGGAAACCACTCCTCCTGGAGAGGATGCATTAATCTCATGAGTCTGGTCGCCAAGTACAAGTAGGGCTCTGTGTCGATTACGAAGTAAATGACGCCTAATTACCTCCTCAACCCCCCTAATGCTAGGTCTATTTTCTGGTGTAGAGTTGAGGCACTGCTCAATTACACTGACAACATCCTCAGGAACCCCAGCTAAATAATCATTGAGCTTCCCATCTTCAATTTGAATTGGGGGCTGCTGATATAATTCAGGCGGAACTTGATTACTCAAAAGTGCAAGTGCTGTAATAGCGAATGCGTATACATCAATCGCCTTATCAAAACTAATATTTGAACCTTGCCATAGCTCTGGAGCCATAAATACAGGGGTGCCAATAACATGAGCTGTTTGAGCTTCAACTCCTTCCGGCCGAGCAAGGCCAAAGTCAAGTATCTTCACCACGTTATCAGCATCTACACGAATATTATTCGGTTTAATATCACGATGTATTACTCCAACCTCGTGAATTTCTGAAAGCCCACATGCTATTTGCCAAAGAGTTTTAAGGTAATCTAGTCCTGGCGAAAACGATCCTACCCTCAGATCAGATCCACTTATATGCTCGAGCACAAGAGCCTCTTTATCCCCTGAAGCTCCTCTCACATTCACCACATCGTAAAGCTGCACAACATGTTTCGACCGCACCTTAATTAGCGCTTTTTGCTCATCTAATAACCTTCGATCCTCTTCACCATCTTTAAGTAACTTAAGAACTACCGGGCGAGCTAAATGAGTATCTACACACTCAATTATATCACCCATACCCCCAGACGAAGATCCACCCGCAAGCTGATATCTACTAGGAATTATCATCTTTCGAACCATCTCCTTTTTCATTATCCCTATTCGGTTCAAAAACAATTTCTACTTTCGGATCATCATCAAAGCTAAGCTGTGTTGCCTTCTCCTTGATCTCGCTTACCTTATTTCTTCTACGCTTTTTTAGCTGCTCCCTAAGCATCCCATCTGGAGTGTTTTTGATTTTAGGATCTTTTCCTTCAACTTGAGGCACCTGCAATCTCTCTTGATCTTCCGCAACAAGTTCTTTCGCATCAGGGAAGTCCTGTTTGGCCCACATGATATGAAGAGAACCAAAAGGATCTAAAATTTCAACGCTCGTTTCAGGTTTTTTTATTGGAAGACCTGGGAATTCCTTGATAAAAATGGAAGCTACCGAGGCATTATCAGGTGCACCTCGCCATTTCGACACTGTGAGTAACTGTTCGGCAAGCTCTTTGCTGGTCTTTGCATGGAGTAATACATCAGAAAGCAAAACACTACTAATAAAGTGAACCCCATCAGAAGTAAGAGCAACCCTATCAACATCCCTATTAACAATGGAGGTATGTGGAATTAGACCCTGCCCCATACCTATAAATTGGAGAAGCTCCTTACCATGCCCCCCCACGGCTTCTTCAAGTGAATCATCAACAGTTAAACGTATACTGCTTGGTTCGTGCCCTTCTTGCGAAACAGCATATATGCGACTATCACCGACATTCACGGTGAAAGCTCTACTTTCTCCGTCTAGTAACAATGCCGATAGAGTAGAACCACCTTTACCTTGTTGGTATTTGTACACTTCCTCATTCGCCTCGACAGCAGCTAATGCTAATCTCTCTTTCGGTGTTTTCTGCCTATAGCGGACAAGCGCATTAAAAAAAGAAGCTAATGTAAGCGAGGCACACTCTGCACCATCTCGCATACCACCCATACCATCGGCCAGAGCAATAACAATAAAAGGGTGGGTCCTGGCTGAATCTGTATTGACTCGCAACATCGCAAGTCGATCTTGGTTCTCTGTTCGGACAAGCCCTATGTCGCTTGCGAGGGTAACAAGAGTTTCGGGTATTGAACTAATTCCAGAATCAGGGACCGATCTCATTAGCCAGTGTGCAACTTTGTTAGTTAACATATTTGTTTTTCTGGGATGAAGTTTAAGAGTAGATTAACAATTTTTTCTTCTATCTACACGTAATCAGGCTACATACTGGCGAGACATGATAAATTAACCACAATGGGCAAAATTATCAGAATGCGACTCATAAAAGTCGGATCATCGTTCAGCCCCCACAGGCTTTCTCAATTGAAGGCAGCTCAAGGCTGAGAGTCCTATATTGCACTTTGAGCGAGCTTCATAACAAAAGGCTTTACTTCAGCTTGATATGAGCACAAAAAAACCCGCTAAAAAGCGGGTTTCTTGGCCGTTGCGATGCAACGATATGTATGGTCGGAGCGGCCGGATTTGAACCGACGACCACCACACCCCCAGTGTGGTGCGCTACCAGGCTGCGCTACGCTCCGATTTTGAAAAATCGCTCACTTCGCTAAGTGATTGATTTTTAAAGACATCGTGTTCCGATGTGGCGTGAATCATACCGGACTAGCAGTGGATTGCAAGCCCGGATTAGTGATTTTAGAAATTATTTTCCCCTTCCAGCAGGGCCACCACATCTTTGAGTTCTGCAATCACTTCTGGCAGTACCTGCTGTAGTTGTACCACCTCTGCCCGCTCGCTGCCGGTCTCTATCTGCAGGCGGGCCCCTCCAATGGTATAGCCCTCTTCGTACAGGAGCGCACGAATCTGGCGGATCATGATGACATCCTGATGTTGGTAATAACGGCGATTACCACGGCGCTTTACAGGCTTCAGCTGCGGGAATTCCTGTTCCCAGTAACGCAGGACATGGGGTTTAACGGCGCATAATTCACTCACCTCTCCAATGGTGAAATAGCGCTTTCCAGGAATTGCAGGTAGCTGAGCGTTATTGCTCGGTTCCAGCATATTCTTCTACTCGTGCCTTGAGTTTTTGCCCTGGTTTGAAGGTAACTACCCTGCGGGCTGAGATGGGAATTTCTTCGCCGGTTTTCGGGTTACGGCCTGGCCGCTGGCTTTTGTCGCGCAGGTCGAAATTGCCAAAGCCCGAGAGCTTGACCTGCTCGTTATTTTCCAGCGCATTGCGGATTTCCTCGAAGAAGTACTCGACGATCTCTTTCGCTTCGCGCTTGTTAAAGCCCAGCTCTTCGTACAGTTTCTCGGCGAGCCCGGCCTTGGTCAGTGCCTCTGTCATTGGATCCTACCAATTGATTCAGAGGCGTCGACTCCAGATCGGAAGCGGCCCAAACCGCGGCGGCTTCAACCCGGTAGCAGACGCTCTCGGGGTGCAATTCAGCCTGCACCCGAGAGCATCATGCCCTGCTAGCGCAGACTAGCGTTATATTTTTCTTCTAGTTTACCGACCACCGCATCTATAGCGGCATTGATTTCGTCGTCATTAAGGGTGCGCGACGAATGCTGAAAGGTCAACCCCAAAGCGACACTTTTTCTATTTAAATCAATGCCTTTGCCCTGGTAGACATCAAATATTTTGAGGTCGGTCAAGGTTTCGCCGGCTACTTCGACGGCGGTTTCCACCAAGCTGGCGGCAGGAACATCGGCATCGATCAATAAAGCCAGGTCGCGGCGCACTTCCGGGAACTTGGATAGCGGGCGGAATGCAGGCACTTTGCCCTCTCCGATCGCTTCCAGGCTCAACTCAAATACGAAGGCGGGCTTGGACAGATCCAGCTTCTTCTGCAGCTGAGGGTGCAGAGCGCCAATAACCCCTACTTCGCGGTCGCCACGCATGATCTTGGCGGTTTGGCCTGGGTGCAGTGCGGGGTGCTGGCTGGCAACAAAGCGGAACTCATTGGCGGCGCCAGTACGTGCCAGCAGGGCTTCCACATCAGCTTTCACATCGTAGAAGTCCACACTGTCTTTACTGCCCGTCCAGTTCTCTGCGTAACGGTTGCCATAAGCCAGGCCCGCGATCATCTGCTCCTGGTGCAGCTCGGCACCAGGTACAAAACGCAGGCCGGTTTCAAACAGGCGCACACGATTCTGCTGGCGGTTGAGGTTATATTGCAGTGCTTTACAGAGGCCTGGCAGCAAGGTGGTACGCATAACCGCCAGTTCGGCACTGATCGGGTTTTGCAGGGCCACCGGGTCGGCTTCCGGATCAAACAGGGCGGCGTTGTCGCTATCGATAAAGCTGAAGGTGATCGCTTCGTAGTAGCCGCGGCTCAGCAGGGTTTGCTCGAGGTTGTCCTGGGCAACCATGCTCTCTGGGCGCGGGGCAATTTCCAGTTCAGCGGTAAAGCTTTCGCTGGGGATACGGTTGTAGCCGTACACACGCGCCAGCTCTTCCAGCAGGTCTGCTTCTATGGCGATATCGAAACGGAAGCTGGGTGCGAGGAAGGTCCAGCCTTCATCATTCTGATCGATCTTTTCCAGTCCCAGACGGGTGAGGATATCGACGATTTCGTCATCGGCCAGCTGAATACCCAGGCCCTGCTCTACCCGCGCGCGGCGCAGGGTGATATGACGCTCGGCGGGCATGGTTTCAGTCAGCTCGCGCAGATGTACTGGGCCGGGCTCGCCGCCAACAATATCCAGCAGCAGCTGGGTAGCGCGCTCAACCGCTTTCTCTTGCAGGTGGTAGTCCACGCCGCGCTCATAGCGGTGGGAGGAATCGGTGTGCAGGCCGTAGGAGCGGGCCTTGCCGGCAATCGCCAGCGGATTGAAGAAGGCGCTCTCCAGAAAGATATGCTGGGTACCTTCGGTAACAGAGGAATCCAGGCCGCCCATAATACCGGCCATGGCCAGTGGCTTTTCCTCGTCGGCAATAACCAGGGTGCCTTCCTGCAGTTTTACTTCCTGGCCATCCAGCAGAGTCAGTTCTTCACCGTGCTCAGCCATACGCACTTTGATACCACCGGAGAGTTTCTCCAGGTCAAAGGCGTGCATGGGTTGGCCGAGTTCCAGCAGGACGTAGTTGGTGACATCCACTACCGGGTCGATGCTGCGCAGGCCGCTGCGGCGCAGGCGCTCCTGCATCCACAGGGGCGTCTGGGCTTTGATATCGATATTGCGAATTACCCGGCCCACATAGCGTGGGCAGGCAGATTCCGCCAGCAGGGATACTGGCAGGCTTTCTTCAATCTGCTGGGGTACCGGGGCAATTTCAGGGCCCTGAACGGCGCAGCGGTTCAGCACGCCCACTTCGCGGGCAATACCGGCAACACCGAGACAGTCGGAACGGTTCGGGGTGAGATCCACTTCGATGGTCTCGTCGTCCAGCTGCAGGTATTCACGCAGGTCGGTGCCGGTGGGGGCGTCTTCCGGCAGTTCCCAGATACCGTCGTTGTCTTCGCCCAGTTCCAGTTCAGTCTGTGCGCAGAGCATGCCAAAGCTCTCTACACCGCGCAGCTTGGCTTTCTTGATTTTAAAATCGCCCGGCAGCTTGGCGCCTACCAGGGCAAAAGGAATTTTGATACCCACACGCGCGTTGGGAGCACCGCACACCACTTGCATTTCACCTTCAGGGTGACCGGCTACTTTACACACGCGCAGTTTGTCTGCATCGGGGTGTTGTTCACAGGCGATAATCTCACCCACCACCACTCCGGAAAAATCACCCGCTACTTTTTCTATGCCATCCACTTCCAGGCCGGCCATGGTGATTTGATCGGCCAGTTCCTGCGTGGTGAGTTCCGGGTTTACCCATTCCCGCAACCAGGAGTTGCTGATTTTCATAGTTGATCTCTTTCTGTATTCCGTCAGCGCAGCTCTGTGCGCATTTTGCCTGGGGCCTTTTCGCCGCTCAGGCCTCCACAATTCGATTGCTGATGCGAACAGCCTGAGCCATTCGCGCTCTCACTTGGCTTAGAACTGTTTCAAGAAGCGCAGATCGTTATCGAAGAACAAGCGCAGGTCGTTAACGCCGTAGCGCAGCATGGCGAGGCGCTCGATACCAATACCGAAGGCAAAGCCGGAGTATTTTTCACTGTCGATATCACAGGCGGCAAAGACGTTCGGGTGCACCATGCCGCAGCCGAGAATTTCCAGCCAGCCAGTGCCGGAACACACGCGGCAACCTTCACCACCACAGGCGGTACATTGGATATCCGCTTCTGCAGAAGGCTCGGTGAACGGGAAGTAAGACGGACGGAAACGCACCGGTACTTCCGCTTCGAAGAAGGCGCGCAGGAACTGGTCGATGGTGCCTTTCAGGTGGGCGAAGCTGATGTTCTCGCCGATTACCAGGCCTTCCACCTGGTGGAACATGGGCGAGTGGGTGACATCGGAATCACAGCGGTATACGCGGCCCGGGCAGATAATACGCAGCGGCGGAGACTTTTTCTCCATGGTGCGGATCTGCACTGAGGAGGTGTGGGTTCTCAGTACGGTGGTTGGGTCCACATAAAAAGTGTCGTGCATCGCGCGCGCTGGGTGGTGCGCGGGAATATTCAGTGCTTCGAAGTTGTAGTAGTCCTGTTCGACCTCCGGGCCGTTCTCAACAGAAAATCCGATACCGGCAAAGAATTCTTCTACGCGCTTTAAGGTGCGGGTAATCGGGTGAGCATTGCCCTGCTCTTCACCGCGCCCCGGCAGGGTGACATCTATGGTCTCTTCCGCCAGCTTGGCATTGATGGCCTCTTGTTCCAGCCTATTGCGCCGCGCGTTAATTTTTTCCTGAACCTGCTGCTTGGCTTCGTTGATCTTGGCACCCGCCGCCGGGCGCTCCTCAGCAGACAGCTTACCCAGGCCTTTCAGCAGTGCCGTCAGCTGGCCCTTTTTGCCCAGGTAATCAACACGCACCTGATCCAGTGCGGCGAGGCCGTCGGCCTTCTCCACCAGCTCCATTGCCTGCTCGGTGAGGGACTGCAAATCTTGCATCGAACTGTTCCCGTTTGAATCCAACTTCGATTAATTTTTTCTGCTTTGTTCGGCCGGTGCTCTCTGCACCGGAGGGGTCTACCCCAGGTACCGCCACCGGTAAAAAATAGCGGAAACCCCATAAAAAAATAGGGAAGGGCCGCTACAGCCCTTCCCTATTTTAAGTATTCAGTTTTACAACTGAAGTGACAGCTTACGCTGCCAGGGCTGCCTTAGCTTTTTCAACTACGGCAGCAAAAGCGGCTTTATCGTAAACAGCCAGATCAGCCAGTACACGGCGATCCAGTGCGATGTCCGCTTTCTTCAGACCTGCGATCAGGCGGCTGTAGCTCAGGCCTTCTGCACGGGACTGGGCGTTAATACGGGTAATCCACAGAGCGCGGAAGTTACGCTTCTTAACGCGACGGTCACGGTATGCATACTGACCAGCTTTAATAACTGCCTGCTTGGCAACGCGGAATACGCGAGAACGCGCACCGTAGTAACCTTTAGCCTGCTTCAGAATCTTCTTGTGACGACGACGCGCCTCTACACCACGTTTAACACGGGCCATACTTCTATCCTCTTAAACCTTTGCGATTTGGACCAATTACTTGGCGCGCAACATACGATCGACCAGACCGGCATCAGACTTGTTCATAGTCTGGGTGCCACGCAGCTGACGCTTACGCTTGGTGGTCATCTTGGTGAGGATGTGGCTCTTGTTAGCGTGCTTGTGCTTGTAGCCCGCAGCCGTCTTCTTGAAGCGCTTGGCAGCGCCACTATGAGTCTTTGCTTTCGGCATTTTGTACTCCAAAGTGAATAATCGCCTGTAAAACAGGCACCTTTAGTAACTGCCGATAACCGGGGTTATCGGCACTGCGAGAGTGGGGAGGCAGCCGTCGCCCAACCACTTCTCAAAAGGAGACCTCGGGAATGACTTCCCCAAACCTCACTTTTTCTTTTTGCTAGGAGCAAGAACCATCAGCATCTGGCGACCTTCCATTTTGGGTCGCTGCTCTACAATGGCCAGCTCTTCCAGGTCCTTCTCGATGCGCTGCATCATTTCCATACCCAGCTCCTGGTGGGCCATTTCACGGCCACGGAAGCGCAGGGATACTTTGGCTTTGTCACCCGCTTCCAGGAAGCGGACGAGATTGCGCAGCTTGATCTGGTAGTCACCGATATCGGTGCCCGGGCGGAATTTCATTTCCTTGATCTGTTGCTGCTTCTGTTTCTTCTTGGCGGCATTCTTGGCTTTCTTGGCCTCGAATACGTGCTTGCCATAGTCCATGATCTTACAGACTATCGGCGTGGAGTCCGGGGCAATTTCAACGAGATCCAGGCTGGCCTGTTGCGCAGCCTCGAGCGCCTCCTCCAGGGAGACAATGCCCACCTGCTCGCCATCAGCACCTATCAGGCGGAGTTCTGACGCTTCAATCTGATCATTTATGCGGGCCTTTTTGGACCGTCCCTTAGTGTCTCGTTTAATAGCTATGGTCTCCCAGTTGCCAAGTTGTTATGCATTATCTTCTGTCAAACGACCGCGACGACTAACGTCCTGCTCAAGGATCTCAAGGAATGACTCATACGTCATAGCTCCCAGATCTTCACCGCTACGGGTGCGAACAGCCACAGTCTGACTTTCCACTTCCTTATCGCCGATCACCAGCAGATAAGGAACACGCTGAAGCGTGTGCTCGCGGATTTTAAAGCCGATCTTCTCGTTTCTCAAGTCAGCTGTGGCGCGGTATTGCTGCTCACTCAGGCGGGCTTGCAAATCGCGACAATAATCAGCCTGGCGATCGGTGATATTCATGATCGCCACCTGCTGCGGTGCCAGCCAGGTGGGGAATGCACCTTCGTAGTGTTCAATCAGAATTCCGATAAAGCGCTCGAAGGAACCCAGGGCTGCGCGGTGCAACATTACCGGCGACTGGCGCGAACCATCTTCAGCAACATATTGTGCATCCAGACGGCCCGGCATAGAGAAGTCCACCTGAATGGTGCCGCACTGCCATACACGGCCGAGACAGTCTTTCAGGGAGAATTCAATCTTGGGTCCGTAGAAGGCGCCTTCACCCGGCAGCTCTTCCCAGGGCAGGCCCGCGGCATCCAGCGCATCGGCCAGGGCTTTCTCCGCCTTATCCCAGCTTTCATCGGAACCTACACGCTTCTCCGGGCGAGTGGAGAGACGGTAAATAACATCATTAAAGCCGAAGTCTTTGTACACGGAGTGCAGCAGATCCATAAAGTCAGAAACCTCTGACTGGATCTGATCTTCACTACAGAAGATATGGCCATCATCCTGTACAAAACCGCGCACGCGCATCAGGCCATGCAGGGAACCGGAGGGCTCGCTGCGGTGACAGGAACCAAACTCCGCCAGGCGCAGCGGCAGGTCGCGATAGCTGCGCAGGCCCTGATTGAACACCTGTACATGACAGGGGCAGTTCATCGGTTTGATGGCGAACTGACGCTCCTCACTGGTGAGGGTGAACATGTCATCGGCAAATTTGTCCGCATGACCGGACTTGCGCCACAGGCTGAAATCCACCAGCTGCGGGGTTTTGATTTCTTTGTAGCCGAATTCGCGCTGGCGACGACGCATGTATTGCTCGATAGTGCTGTAAATAGTCCAGCCGTTCGGATGCCAGAACACCATGCCGGGTGCCTCTTCCTGGATATGGAAGAGGTCATATTTCTTGGCCAGCTTGCGGTGGTCGCGCTTCTCTGCCTCTTCAATACGACGCAGGTAAGCCTTCAATTCTTTTTTGTTGGCCCAGGCGGTGCCGTAAACACGGGTCAACATTTCATTGTTGGAGTCACCGCGCCAGTAGGCACCGGCCACTTTGGTTAATTTGAAGGCTTTCAGCCTTCCAGTGGAGGGCACGTGTGGTCCGCGGCACAGATCTTCGAAATCACCCTGGCGATATAAAGAGATATCTTCATCGCTGGGAATGCTGTCGATAATCTCAGCCTTGTACTCTTCGCCCATATCGCGGAAATATTTCACCGCTTCTTTACGGGGCATCAAGCGGCGGGTAACCGGAATATTTTCCTTGACCAGCACTTCCATTCGCTCTTCGATCTTCTCGAGATCCTCTGGCGTAAACTGACGCTCGTAGGCGAAGTCGTAGTAGAACCCATCTTCAATAACCGGGCCAATAGTGACCTGGGCAGTGGGGTACAACTGCTTTACTGCCTGTGCCAGCAGGTGTGCGGCGGAGTGACGGATCACTTCCAGGCCTTCCGGCTGACGATCTGTGATGATAGCCAGATTTACATCGCGATCGATGATGTAGCTGGTATCAACTTCTTTGCCGTCAACTACACCGGCAAGTGCAGCTTTGGCCAAACCTGGACCGATATCTGCAGCAACATCGTGTACGGAAACCGGGGCGGAAAATTCTCGACGGGAACCGTCGGGGAGAGTAACAACGAGCATTGTATGTCCTTTCTCTCAGTGGCGATCCCTACCAAAGACCGCATGAAACTATCCATGAAATCGTTCATGGAACTATTGATCCGGATGGGCCAGCCATCCTTTATAGATGGTAGACCCGAGCGGATTTGAACCGCTGACCTCTGCCATGTCAAGGCAGCGCTCTAACCAACTGAGCTACGGGTCTAAAACTCTGCAGCGGGGGAACCCAGTGCTGCGAAGAGCGCGAACTTTAGCACCGCTTTTCAGTGTTTTCAACAACTTACTGAACTTTTGTGTGATTAAAATTAAGGCCGTGAACCCTGCAAATCGGGCTGAGCCGATTGCAGAATACAGCCCGGCATTCACCTATTCCGCCTCCTTCAGACGGGAGATCTCATCGCGCAATTTGGCTGCGGATTCAAACTCCAGGTTCTTGGCGTGCTCGTACATCTGCTCTTCAAGCTCACTGATTCGCGCCCAGCGCTGCTTGTCAGACAACGGCTTGGCATCAACTTTATAAGCACCCTTCCCTTCGGCCACCTTACGCTTGCTTTTCGGTACGCCGGGCGCCACAGCTCCTTCAAGAATGTCCGCCACACTTTTGCGAATCCCTTTGGGGGTAATGCCATGCTCTTGGTTAAAGGCGAGCTGCTTCTCACGGCGGCGGCGGGTCTCCTCAAGAGCCCGCTCCATAGAGCCTGTCACCTTATCCGCATATAGAATAGCCCGCCCCTCAAGGTTACGCGCCGCGCGGCCAATAGTCTGGATCAACGAGCGATCTGAACGCAGAAAGCCTTCCTTATCTGCATCAAAGATGGCTACCAGCGCTACTTCAGGCATATCCAGACCTTCTCGCAGAAGGTTAATACCCACCAATACATCAAATTCACCGATACGAAGATCCCGAATAATCTCTACCCGCTCTACGGTATCAATATCAGAATGCAGGTAGCGTACACGCACCCCATTCTCAGCCAGATACTCAGTCAAATCCTCGGCCATTCGCTTGGTCAGCACGGTAATAAGGACTCGCTGGTCTGCATCTGCGCAGCGGTGAATCTCTGACAGGGCATCATCCACCTGGGTTTGGGCCGGGCGAATCTCCACCTCTGGGTCAACAAGCCCGGTTGGCCGCACTACCTGCTCGACCACCTGCCCTGCGTGATCACCCTCGTAGGGCCCCGGTGTCGCCGAGACAAATACCGTCTGCGGAGCCAGGTGCTCCCACTCTTCAAACTTCAGGGGGCGGTTATCCAGGGCGGAGGGGAGGCGGAAACCGTATTCCACCAGGGTCTCTTTACGCGAGCGATCCCCCCGGTACATGCCGCCAATCTGCGGGACGGTTACATGGCTTTCATCAATAAACAGCAGGGAATCATGGGGCAAATAATCAAACAATGTGGGTGGCGGCTGGCCGGCATCACGCCCGGACAGGTAGCGGGAATAGTTCTCTACGCCATTGCAGTAACCCAGCTCCTGCATCATCTCCAGGTCATACCGGGTGCGCTGATCCAGCCGCTGGGCTTCCAGTAATTTATTGTTACCGCGCAACTGATCAAGGCGCACCCGCAGCTCTTCCTTGATGTGATCAATAGCACTGACGATGGTTTCCCGAGGGGTTACATAGTGAGACTTCGGGAAGATAGTGACCCGGGGAACCTTCTTGAGCTGTTCACCAGTAAGGGGGTCAAACAGGGTAATATCTTCAATCTCCTCATCAAACAAGGAGAGGCGCACCGCTTCCATATCGGAATCTGCCGGGTAGATATCGATGATATCGCCGCGTACACGGTAGGTCGCACGGCGGAAGTCGGCATCGTTACGAGTGTATTGCAGCTCCGCCAGTCGGCGCAGAATTGTACGTTGATCGACCAGGTCACCACGATCCAGGTGCAGTACCATCTTGAGGTACTTATCCGGGTCTCCCAAACCATAAATAGCTGACACTGTAGCAACCACTACCACGTCTCGCCGCTCAATCAGGGCTTTGGTGGCGGAAAGGCGCATCTGCTCAATATGCTCGTTTACCGACGCATCCTTCTCTATAAACGTATCCGAGGATGGCACGTAAGCTTCGGGCTGATAGTAGTCATAGTAGGAGACGAAGTACTCTACAGCATTCTTGGGGAAGAACTCTTTGAACTCACCGTAAAGCTGGGCAGCCAGCGTCTTGTTGTGAGCCATCACTATCGCCGGACGCTGCAGGCGCTCAATAATGTTGGCCATAGTGAAAGTCTTGCCCGACCCGGTGACCCCCAGCAATGTCTGATGGCTAAGGCCATCATTAATCCCTTCTGCCAACTGCTCAATTGCCACCGGCTGATCGCCGGCCGGGCTGTAGCTACTCTCTACCTTGAACGGACGCGACTCCATACACTCACCCAACCATCAATCCAAAAAACAGAATGCGATTGTAGGCCCTCCTCAAAGACCCCACAAACCCGAAAGACCTGTCACACCTCACCTCTCCCGCTATTACCCGATATCTTTTTGCGTACAAATCGAACAAATAATTTCCTGACAAATCAATTAGTTAAATCGAAAAAAAGAGTTGACCTGCCGAAAAGTGCTCTATAATATACGCGCCATCTCGACGGCACAGCCGTTAAGAAATTCCGCCTTAGCTCAGTTGGTAGAGCAAATGACTGTTAATCATTGGGTCGCTGGTTCGAGCCCAGCAGGCGGAGCCAAATTTCTAAGCGCAGCTTAATTTGCGCTATACAAATTAGATTAAATTCCGCCTTAGCTCAGTTGGTAGAGCAAATGACTGTTAATCATTGGGTCGCTGGTTCGAGCCCAGCAGGCGGAGCCAAACAAAAACCCCACACGGTACAAAAACTGTGTGGGGTTTTTTCTTTACTGTAAACTGAAAATCTTATCCCTCAATTAAAGCTCCAGCTACCGCCAGGGCGATTCGCAGACCTGACCATCAGCAAGCCCTAGCCACCTCATGAAGTCGCTTAACCGGCGCCTTGCTCTCAGGCGGAGAATCCTGACGCCGCTGCGCCCAGGCCATATCCACCAAACTCTGCCTTGGCGAATAATCCCCGACTGCCTCACGCAAGATTCGGTGGATCTCTTCGCAATAGTGCCGCAAACAGGCCTGACGCAACTCGCCAAGTAAAACCTGAAGGGCTTTTGGTACAAGGCAATCTTCGGCTCGGCAACGCACATGATCACCGGGTGATAAAAACCCAGAAAAAGATATCAAAGACTCACACCGAGAAGGATACTTTACTCTGGCGAGGGTTATGAACACGATGAATTGCCCCACAACCCCTACGGACGACCCGCTATATTAGAGGCATTGATACAACCACAAGCAATAGCGGATAACAATTACACACACAACAGGAAGCAGCCAACCCATCAATAGGCGCTGCTAACGCCTACCACCAATACAATTTACAATATTCTATCGATACGCCGTAGAAAGGACTAAGCAAACTACATGGTAGCGAAGCCCAAGGAAAGCATCAGGACACAACCCTTAAACCCGAAGTAAAAGGCCTGACCTGCTAGCGCACCCAAATTAAAACCGGGCCCAACTGGGCACCAGTTGAATGCCCGGCAATAGCTAATAATGGACAGCTTTCCAAATACTAAAGGCGAATCCTCTCCTTGTTTTTCTTAAGTGTCGTCGCGCCGATACCCTTTACATTCAACAACTGATCAATAGAAGTAAAGGGGCCATGTTTCTCACGATACTCTATGATTAACTGCGCCCGAGCTTCCCCTATGCCATCCAGCTTTTCAGCCAGCTCAACGACTGATGCACTGTTTATATTAACCTCTAATATCAATTGTTTTGCAGCTTCAACCTCTCCATCATCTGCAAAAACCATCACCGGCTGACAAAGTGCAAAAGTTAGTACAAATACAGCAGAAAGTAATACACGAAAGTTTGTCATGATTGACTCCAAGTGAAAGTGTTTTTTGTTTCACATTGGGACTGCCAATACTTCCCCAAGCCGCACCATGATAACTACGCGCCGAGCTCAAACTTACTTAGTACTAATTACACCACATCACATACGACCAAAGTAATCAAAGCTTACTTACCTGAAACTTCGGTCAAAATACCCTGTAGTGCCTCTAGCGGATTTGCAGATGCGGTTATCGGGCGCCCAATAACGAGATAGTCAGAACCTTCCGCAATAGCTTCAGAAGGTGTCAATGTGCGGCGCTGATCCCCAGCATCACTCCCAGCCGGGCGAATACCGGGAGTCACCAAGGCAAACTCCGGCCCACAGGCCAGCTTAAGAGCGCTCGCTTCACGTGCAGAACACACAACCCCATCAAGACCGCAGGCTTTGGCCTTCTCTGCCAAACCCACGACATGATCTTTTAGTGATTTTTCAACTCCCGCGGCTTTCAGCTCCTCTGGAGTGGTGCTTGTTAATACAGTTACCCCGATTAGTAGTGGCTTACTATCGCCAAACTCTTCAAGAGCTTCAGAGGCCGCTCTCATCATGCGCTCACCGCCACTGGCATGTACATTGACCATCCAGACACCCAGGTGCGCTGCGGCCTTCACAGCAGAGGCCACAGTATTTGGAATATCGTGAAACTTTAAATCGAGAAAAACCTCAAAACCTCGCTCTACAAGAGCCCGAACCACATCGGGACCAGCAATGGTAAAAAGCTCTTTACCTACTTTTACCCGGCAAAGGGCCGGATCAAGCTGGTCTGCCATAGCCAGGGCCGCTTCTGTATTGTCATAGTCGAGCGCGACAACGATTGGAGAGGAAACTTGAGAGCGCAAAGAAATACCTCGTATAAATTTGATTGGTACATGATTGAGCAAAAGACAAGAAGCCGGAACTACTCACCTTCAATACCCTTGACCGAGCGGACAGAATCCCAGTGCTTGCAACTGGGACACAGCCAGTGCAATTGATTGCCGGAAAAACCACAATTACTACATCGATAATGGGGGCGGTTTGCGATCAATTGATCAACCAGCGTTTTTAACAGGGAGAGATTTTCTCTCGCTCTACCTTGTGCTGTGCCGATATACAAATCAAGAAAACGCCCCAGCCCTCGCAAAGAAGGGCGCAAAGCCAATTGCTTACCCATAAACGCTGCCGCAGCGGCTTCGCTATCCTGCTCCTGGATTCGCTCAGCCAGTGCTATTAATACGCTATTCGAGGGGTGCTCCTTTAGGAGGGACTCCAGATACCGATCCAGGCCTCGGCCATCACCAAGCTCTCCATAACACGTCAGGAGAAGCTCCAGAATCTCCGGAATATAGTCAGGGCTCTGCTTGGGGATCCTCTGCAAGACCTTGATGGCATCACGCTGCTTGCCGAGTAGATACTCCAGGCGCGCCCAAAGCAAACAGGCCCGCACTGAACTGCGATCATACCCCAGGGCTGCATCTAAATGTTTACGCGCACTGAGGTAGTCCTTAGCAGCAATCGCCTCCTCTGCCAACTCACAGCAAAAATGTGCCTGCACTGGCGCCCAATCAGCAGATAAGCGCTTAAATCGGCGGCCATGCAACAAGTTGACGGCATGAATTGCTTTGGCCCACTCGCGCTCATCCCGATAGACTTCTACTAAGTGCTCAAGACTGGTTGTACGCAGCTCCTGGGAAGTTTCTACCAGTTCCTGCAGCAGGCGTTCAGCACGGTCGAGCCACCCCGCAGCAATATAATCACAAGCCAGTTCAAATTGAGCCTTATGCTGACTCTGCCTGGATAGACTGGGACGCGCCAACAAATTTTGGTGCACTCTTATTGCCTGATCGTACTCACCCCGCCTTCTCAAAAGATTCCCCAATGCCAAATGGGTATCAAAAGTGGCCGGGCTGACCTCAAGCGAGTCAATAAATTTATCAATACTATCGTCGTGGTGTTCGCTGAGCAGGTAATTCAGCCCCTGCGCATAGGAACGAGCCAGGGATTCTTCCTGCTCGCTGAAGTCCGGCTTCTTTTTGGAGCTGCCTCGCCCCAGCATCCAGCCTATGGCGATGGCTGCCAGCAGGAAAAAGAAATAGGCGAAATCGAGCAAATCAGTCTCCGGATACCTTGCGGTGAGCAGCCTGAAGCTCTCGCTCCATTTTCTTTAACTGTCTACTCAACCCCCTTACCCGGCGACGCTGCGTAAAGAGAGGCAGTAGGCTAGCCAAAACTCCCAGCAAAATCCCCAACAGCAGCATTGCGATAAGCCAAACTCCCACACTGCCAGAAAATGGGGAGTACCCTGCGATAACCGGTGAAATAATTTGGGGATTTTCCACTGATATATAGATGCCGAGGGCGACACACAGAAGGGCCACAAAGCCAAGAAAAACGTGCATCAACCAACGCAAGAATGACAAGGGAACCTCCACGTTCCACTAGATAGCTTTATTAAAAGCCACAGAGACTATTCAGGAAAATCACATGATGCAGAGCGAATCACAATCAGCCGCTGCCGAGGTGTAATCATACCCCGATCCCTGCCTCATCGTGCATACTCCGATTGACTCTGTCGCGCAGTTCCTTACCAGGCTTGAAGTGAGGAACATATTTGCCCGCCAAGTCCACGGCATCCCCGGTTTTAGGGTTCCGCCCTGTACGTGGTGCCCGGTAATGTAATGAAAAACTACCAAAACCTCGTATTTCTATCCGCTCCCCCTGGGAGAGCGCGTCAGACATGGAGTCCAACATAACTTTGACTGCCAGCTCTACATCCTTTACCGGCAGCTGATCCAACCTCAACGCAATCCTTTCGATCAGTTCGGATTTGGTCATGTGCCCCGCAACCTTTCTAAGTCATTGATTATTTTGGAGTAGAGCAGCAATCATCTAATAGAAAGCCGGACTGGGCAACCCCAGTCCGGCTTTCGGGTCACTCCAAATGCTTCATCTGGAGCTCTAAACAATCAAAGATAATCAGTCTTTGTTGTTCATCTGCGCCTTGATCAGGTCACCGATAGTAGCGGGCTGAACCTGCTCAGACTGCTTCTTACTGTGATCCTTGATAGCTTGCTTCTCGTCATCCTGGTCTTTGGCTTTGATAGACAGGCTGATCACACGGTTCTTGCGATCCACACTGGTGATCTTAGCTTCTACCTCTTCACCTTCTTTCAGGACATTGCGAGCATCTTCAACCTTATCGCGGCTGATTTCAGAAGCGCGCAGAACGCCTTCTACTTCGTTCGCCAGGGTGATTACTGCCTGCTTAGCGTCAACTTCCTTAACAGTACCTACAACGATGCTGCCGCGGTCGCTGGTAGAAACGTAGTCGGAGAACGGATCGGACTCCAGCTGCTTGATACCCAGGGAGATGCGCTCGCGCTCGGAGTCGATACCCAGGATAACAGTCTCGATTTCGTCGCCTTTCTTGAACTTGCGTACGGCTTCTTCGCCAGCTTCGTTCCAGGAGATGTCGGACAGGTGCACCAGACCGTCGATGCTGCCGTCGAGACCGATAAAGATACCGAAATCAGTGATGGACTTGATCTTACCGGAGATCTTGTCACCCTTAGCGAATTTACGCGCAAAGGCATCCCACGGGTTTTCCTGGCACTGCTTGATACCCAGGGAGATACGACGACGCTCTTCGTCGATATCCAGGATCATCACCTCTACCTCGTCGCCCACCTGGACAACTTTGGACGGGTGGATGTTCTTGTTGGTCCAATCCATTTCGGAAACGTGTACCAGACCTTCCACACCTTCTTCCAGCTCGGCGAAGCAGCCGTAGTCGGTCAGGTTGGTTACAACCGCCTTCACGCGGCTGTTTTCTGGGTAACGCTGCTTGATGGATACCCAAGGATCTTCGCCCAACTGCTTCAGGCCCAGGGATACACGGCTGCGCTCACGATCGAACTTCAATACTTTTACTTCGATCTCGTCGCCAACGTTCACGATCTCGCTCGGATGCTTGATGCGCTTCCAAGCCATATCGGTGATGTGCAGCAGGCCATCGATACCGCCCAGGTCCACGAAAGCACCATAATCGGTCAGGTTCTTCACGATACCCTTGATGCTCATGCCTTCCTGCAGGCTTTCCAGCAGTGCTTCACGCTCTTCGGAAGTCGCAGCTTCCATTACCGCGCGACGGGAAACAACAACGTTGTTACGCTTGGAGTCCAGCTTGATAACTTTGAACTCGAGCTCTTTACCTTCCAGGTGCGCGGTGTCGCGAACCGGACGAACATCAACCAGAGAGCCGGGCAGGAATGCGCGGATATTGGCAACGTCAACAGTAAAGCCACCCTTAACCTTGCCACTGATAACACCTTTAACCACTTCGTCAGCTGCGTGGGCTGCGTCGAGGATTTTCCAGGCTTCAGCGCGCTTGGCTTTTTCACGGGACAGACGGGTTTCACCGAAACCGTCTTCCACAGCTTCCAGGGCAACCTGTACTTCGTCGCCCACCTGCAGCTCAACTTCGCCCTTGTCATTGGCGAACTGTGCGGCAGGGATAACACCTTCAGACTTCAGGCCCGCGTGAACGGTTACCCAGTCTTTGTCTACGTCAATTACAACACCGGTTACAATAGCGCCCGGTGCCATTTCAACGCTTTTCAGGCTCTCTTCAAATAGTTCAGCAAAGCTCTCGCTCATTACATTACCTATAGTGCTGGGCCCAGCCGTTGGTAACTGTTGAGTTTAGTCAACCGCCAGCCGTGACCCCAACCGCGTTGCCAGCACGCGGGTCGGATTACAACAACGGCCGGGCAATTCTGGCTGATCCCGGCCGTTATCGTTAGTAAACTATGTGCTGCTCAAACTTCAGGACGAAATTCGATCCTGTATCAAATCGAGCACCTTTTGGAGAACTTCATCGATACCCACCCCTGTGCTATCGAGCTCTACCGCATCCTCAGCGGGAGCCAGGGGAGAGGCTTTTCTATTCATATCCTGTGCATCGCGGGCACGGATGTCCTCCAGCAGGTCGCGGAGGCTAACAGAAACACCCCTCTCCCGCAACTGCGCCTCGCGACGCCTGGCGCGCTCCTCGGCGCTGGCTGTCAGGAATACTTTGACTGGCGCGTCAGGAAACACCGTAGTCCCCATATCCCTGCCATCTGCAACCAGGCCGGGAGACAGACGAAAATCTCGCTGCCGCTGCAATAAAGCGGCCCTCACTCCAGGAATTGCAGCCACAGATGATGCGGCCATACTAACCCGCTCCATCCGAATATCATCAGTGACCTCGCGCCCATCAAGAACCACCCGCAGCTTACCTTCACTCACAGCAAAGTGAACATCCAAGGCCTTTGCCACCTGAGTGAGCGCCTCCTCATCAGCCAGGTCTACCCCCTTATCAAGAGCAGCCAGGGCCGCAGCCCTATACAGGGCGCCAGAATCAAGCAAGGTAAAGCCCAGGCGGTCCGCCAGCAGCTTGGCTATAGTGCCCTTCCCCGAGCCACTAGGGCCATCAATTGTGACTACCGGCGGCAGCCTGTTCGAATCACTCATATCTTCTAATAAAACTCTACTTCTGAAATAACTGCGCGAACTGCGAGGTTTCCAAATTCCCCCTAAGCCAACTGAAGCTTTAAGCCAGCCTCCGTCGCCAGTTCGGCAAAATTTGGAAATGAGGTAGCCACGTTGGCGCAATGAAGGATGCGGATTGTATCTTTTGCGCGCAATGATGCCACTGCAAAGGCCATGGCAATACGGTGGTCCCCCAGGCTATCAACTGTCCCACCAGAGAATACGTTTTTCTCGCCAGTACCCTGAATCACAATACCATCTGGGGTTGCCCTGGCCGACACCCCCAGCGCCGCCAACCCATTCGCCATTGCCTGAATGCGGTCGCTCTCTTTAACACGCAATTCCTCTGCCCCGGTCAGCACAGTCTCTCCCTCTGCACACGCAGCGGCAATAAACAGGGCCGGAAACTCATCAATAGCCAGTGGCACCAGGCCTTCTGGAATGCGAATGCCTTGCAGTGGGGCATAGCGAATCCGTATGTCCGCTACTGGCTCTCCACCCACCTCTCGTGCATTTTCGAGCTCAATATCAGCCCCCATAGCCCGCAAAATACTTATTACGCCGTCTCGCGTCGGGTTGATCCCCACATGCTCCAGCACAATATCTGAACCAGGAGAGATAGCCGCTGCCACCATAAAGAAAGCAGCGGAAGAGATATCTGCTGGCACATCAATACGGCAGGCCGCCAAAGCCCCTCCGCCACAAACACTTGCCTTAGCGCCGTTTCGCTCTACTACATACCCAAAACCTTGCAACATACGCTCGGTATGATCTCGGGTAGGCGCCGGTTCCACAGTAGAGGTTTCGCCATCAGCGTAGAGCCCAGCGAGGAGCACAGCGGATTTCACCTGGGCACTAGCCATCGGCAACGGGTAGTTGACCCCTGCCAGCTGGCTACCGCCTTTGATCAAAAGCGGTGGGCGCCCTTCCGGCCCGGTTTCAATATTTGCACCCATCTCCCGCAACGGATTGGCCACCCTATTCATGGGGCGCTTGGAGAGAGACTCATCGCCTGTAAGGGTCACATCAAAGTCCTGCCCGGCAAGCAGTCCCGCCAGCAGCCGCATGGAGGTACCTGAATTACCCAAGTACAAGGGCCCCGGAGGTGCCTTCAATCCGCGCATACCCACGCCGTGGATAATTACCCGACCATCGTGCGGCCCCTCTATCACCACTCCCATATCACGAAAAGCCTGTAAAGTCGCCAGCGCGTCCTCCCCTTCAAGGAAACCCTCCACCTGCGTCACCCCTTCTGCCAGGGAGCCCAGCATAATGGAACGGTGTGACATCGACTTATCTCCAGGTACCCGGAACTTGCCTGTGACCTTGGCAGCAGGCTGTGCAATAAAAGTAATTTCCTGTGCTTGCATAGAATCTGAATACGCTTGTTTCGCCAACATTTTTGTAAAGTGATCCCGGGCCGCTTTGGCTCGGGTGAAGACACCCATCAGCGCCGCACTATCGCCGGAGGCAATGGCACTACGTAAAGATGAGAGATTGAGACTGTAGAGATCGATTGCTTTTAAAATGGCATCCCGGTTAGCCAGCATAATATCTCGCCACATGACCGGGTCACTGGAGGCAATTCGAGTGAAGTCGCGAAAACCACCGGCTGCATAGCGAAAAATATTTTCATTTTCTGCATCGTGCGCAAGAGTGTCCACGAGACTAAAAGCGATGACATGAGGAAGGTGGCTGGTCGCCGCCAATACCTCATCATGCTCCTCCACTGGCATTTTAAGCACTTCAGCACCAGCCGCCTGCCAAGCCAGCTCCACCAGCTGCAAATGACTCGTATCGGTTTCCGGCAGCGGAGTAAGAATAACCCGATGATCGCGATAAAGATCATCCCTGGCCGCTGTCACGCCACTTTTCTCTGACCCGGCAATAGGGTGGCCCGGAACCAGGAAATCGGGCATTCGCCCCCATACCTTTTTTGCCGCAACTACCACACTACCCTTAACGCTGGCAGCATCTGTAGCGGTTACCCCATTTGGCAAGGCCCCTTTAAGTTGAGCAAACACCGACTCCACCGCAAGCGTGGGTACCGCGACAAAAACCAGGTCGCCAGGCTCAAGCTCGGGTAGCACTTCCTCGAGACGGGTGCTGGCTCGGTCGACAATGCCCAGCCTTCTAGCCTGCTCACAGGTTTCAGCGTTAGGAGCAACACCAATAACCTCCCGGCAGGCACCTGCTGCCTTTAGCGCCAGAGCAAAACTTCCACCAATAAGGCCAATCCCAATAACCAGCAGCCGGCCAATTTGCTCTTGCTCCATCAGAGTACACCGCGCGGATAGGAGCCCAGCACCTTCAAGTCGGAGGCACAAGCCCCAACCTCTCTCAAGGCTGCAGAGATTCCATCTGCATCCCGGTGGCCTTTAAAATCAATAAAGAACACATAAGTCCAGTTACCTGATTGAGACGGGCGGGTTTCCACACGGGTCAAGTCGATACTGTAGCGACGGAACGGTTCCAGAAGATCATGCAATGCACCCGGCTCGTTGCGCATGGATACCATCAGGGAGGTCTTATCATCCCCGCTGACTGGAACCTGCTGCGTACCAATAATCAGAAAGCGGGTGGAGTTGTCCGGGCGGTCCTCAATCTTTTCCGAAAGAACCTTCAGGCCGTACAAATCAGCCGCCATGTCACCGGCAATCGCCGCAGTATTCCACTCCCCCTTAACTCGTTTGGCCGCATCAGCATTGCTGGACACAGCCACCCGCTCCACATTGGGGTAATGGGCATCAAGCCATTTGCGGCACTGCGCCAGACTTTGCGCATGGGAATAAATACGGGTGATTGACTCAGGCCGTGTTACATCCGAGATCATCAAGTGATGGTGAATCCGCAACTCCACCTCTCCGCAAATACTCAGATTGGAATTCATGAAGTTGTCCAGAGTGTGGTTGATCACACCCTCGGTAGAATTCTCAACGGGCACCACGCCATAGCTCACCGCCCCCGCTTCCACCTCTCGAAACACTTCATCGATAGCGGCGAGCGGGCGGCTTTTGGCCGAGTTGCCAAAATGCTTCAATGCGGCCTGCTGGGTAAAAGTACCCTCTGGCCCCAGATAAGCCACCTTGACCGGCTCTTCTAACGCGAGGCAGGCTGACATAATTTCACGGAACAATCGCGCCATTTCCTCATTGGTCAAGGGCCCTGGATTGCGCTCCATAGCCTTGCGCAACACCTGCGCCTCCCTCTCGGGCCGATAATACAGCGCGTCCTCACCAGTTGCCTTTTTCACCTCTGCAACCTCCAGCGCACAGCGCGCCCGCTCACTAATAAGCTGGGCGATCTCGGCATCAATGCCATCTATACGGTTGCGCAGCACTAATAAGCGCTGGTCGCCACTAGTAGTTTCCTCTGTCATTCGCCTATCTACTTTTCCGTGAATTCATCAGTATTATTTACCCTTTCCGACACTTAACCCCGGCGAACCTCAAAGTCCGCCATAAATGCCACCAAAGCCTCCACCGCTTCCAGAGGAACAGCGTTATATAGAGAAGCGCGCATGCCACCGACCGAGCGATGCCCCTTCAAACTTAACAGTCCAGCAGCTTGGGATTCCTCCAGGAATAATTTATCAAGACTGGCGTCTGCCAATACGAAAGGCACATTCATACGCGAACGACTACCCACCTCTACCGGACTGGAGAAAAAGTCGCTGCTATCCAAGAAGTTGTAGAGCATTTTGGATTTTGCATCGGCCTGCTTTGCCATCTCCTCAACACCACCCTGAGCCTTCAGCCATTGGAAAACCAGGCCTGACAGATACCAGGCAAAAGTAGGCGGCGTGTTATCCATAGAGCCCGCATCAGCAGCCACCTTCCAGCTCAAACTGCGGGGGATATTTTCCATTGAACGATCGAGCAAATCATCACGAATCACGGCTACGGCAATACCTGAAGGACCAATATTTTTCTGTGCGCCGGCATAAATTACGCCGAAGTTCTCCACCTCAATAGGTTGCGACAAAATAGTCGAGGACATATCAGCCACCAGCGGGCAATCCACCTCCGGCACATAATCAAACTCCACACCGCCAATCGTTTCATTCGGCGTGTAGTGTAGATATGCGGCCCCTTCCGTTTGCTGCCAACTGTCTGCAGCTGGCACATAGCTGAAATTTCGATCCTCACTGGAAGCCACTACATTGACCTCACCGTAGCGACGAGCCTCTTTAATCGCCTTGGCCGCCCAGTGACCTGAATGAATAAAATCGGCCTTGGTAGACCCAGCGCCGAGAAGATTCCAGGGCACGGCACTGAACTGCCCAGTTGCACCACCCTGAAGAAACAATACTTTGTAGTTGCTCGGCACACTGAGCAGATCGCGGAGGTCCTGTTCGGCCCGCTCAGCCACCTCAACAAACTCTGGAGAGCGGTGGCTGACCTCCATTACAGAGCAACCGAGCCCTTGCCAATCGAGCAACTCCCTTTGCGCCTGCTCCAGTACGGGCTGCGGCAAAGCGGCAGGGCCTGCACAGAAATTAAACTTCCTCATGAGCTGATTTCCACAATACAAAAAAGGTTTCAAATACAACTAGATGTGTCTACGCACAAATTGCCATTCAGGGGGATAGATATCGCGCCTTTAGCGTTTTTCGTGGGAGCCAAAGGCAAGAAAGGCCGCGATAAACGCAGCCTTTCTTAGTGGTCTGGAGCGGTGGGTCACTCTTCCCCACCGTTTTCTTCACCGTCATCTTCGGTCTCTTCAATGCGACCGAGACCAACCAGCTTCTCGCCAGTCTTCAGGCGAATCACTCGCACCCCCTGCGTGTTGCGCCCAAGTACAGACACTTCATCAACACGGGTACGCACCAGAGTGCCCTGGTCGGAGATCAACATCATCTCTTCACCCGGATGCACCTGACAGGCACCAACCAAGGCACCGTTGCGTTCACTTTCCGCGATCGCAATAACACCCTGGGTACCGCGCCCCTTGGTGGGGAATTCGCTAATAGCTGTGCGCTTACCGTAACCATTCTCAGTAGCCATCATCACAGAGCCACCCTCTTCAGGGATAACCATAGCGATAACCTGCTGACCTTCCTGCATACGAATACCGCGAACACCACGGGAAACACGACCCATAGAGCGCACATTGGACTCGGAGAAGCGCGCTGCTTTACCAGCGCTGGTGAACAGCGCTACATCGCGCTCACCATCGGTAATCGCAGTGGCTACCAGGCGATCGCCCTCTTCCAATTCAATTGCACGCAAACCAACACTGCGGGGGCGGGCAAACGCGGTGAGGGGGGTTTTCTTTACGGTGCCATTGGCGGTAGTGAAGAAAATAAAGTGATTTTCGTCGTACTCGGAGACCGGCATCATGCTGCTGATACGTTCACCCTCTTCCAAGGGCAGCATATTAACCATTGGGCGACCACGGGAGGCTCGGCCAGCGGTGGGCACTTCGTAGACTTTCAGCCAGTACACCTTGCCCTTATTGGAGAAGCACAGAAGGGTGTCATGGGAGTTGGCGATCAATAGATGCTCGACGAAGTCCTCGTCTTTTACCTGGGTCGCAGATTTACCCATACCACCACGGCGCTGGGCCTGGTAATCGGTCAGCGGCTGGCTCTTGGCGTAACCACCGTGGGAGATAGTTACTACCTTGTCTTCCGGGGTAATCAGATCTTCAACGGTCAGATCCTGGCGAGACGCAACGATATCGGTTCGACGCTCATCGTTAAAGTCCTTTGACAGCTGCTCTAACTCTTCGCGGATCACTTCCATCAGGCGCTCGAAGCTGCCGAGGATATGCAGATATTCTGCAATCTGCTCCAGTCGATCCTGGTATTCGGCCAGCAGCTTGTCGTGCTCCATGCCCGTCAGGCGGTGCAGGCGCAATTCGAGAATTGCCTGAGCCTGGGCCGGGGACAAGTAGTAAGCGTCGTCGCGCAGACCAAATTCTTGCGGCAGATCATCTGGACGGCAGGCATCAGCACCAGCCCGCTCCAGGAACTGCTGAACATTGCCCACAGGCCAGCCTTTAGCCAGCAACGCCTCGCGGGCATCTGCCGGCGTGGCGGAAGATTTGATCAGCTCGATTACCGGATCGATATTGGCGATGGCAATCGCCAGACCTTCCAGAATATGGCCGCGCTCGCGGGCTTTGCGCAACAGGTAGACCGTACGGCGGGTAACGACTTCCTGGCGGTGGCGAATAAAGTGCTCGAGCAGCTCTTTGAGGTTCAATACCTTGGGCTGGCCATCGACCAGGGCCACCATATTGATACCGAAGACGCTTTCCAGCTGGGTCTGGGAATAGAGGTTATTCAGAACCACATCACCCAGCTCTCCCCGCTTAAGCTCAATCACTACGCGCAAGCCGTCTTTGTCGGACTCGTCGCGCAGCTCAGAGATACCCTCGATCTTTTTCTCTTTCACCAGCTCAGCAATACGCTCGATCAAGCGCGCCTTATTCAGCTGGAAGGGGATCTCAGTAATGATGATGGTTTCGCGATTGGTCTTGTCATCGCGGATCACATCTGCTTTGGCACGCACATAAATGCGCCCACGGCCAGTGCGGTAGGCAAGGAGAATACCGGCGCGGCCATTGATGATGGCGCCCGTGGGGAAGTCCGGCCCGGGGATGTACTCCATCAGGTCGTCGACGGTCAACTCGGAATTGTCGATCAGAGCCAGGCATGCCTTGATCACCTCACCCAGGTTGTGGGGAGGAATATTGGTAGCCATTCCCACCGCAATACCGGAGGAGCCATTGACCAAAAGGTTCGGCACACGGGAAGGCAACACCTCCGGCATTTGCTCGGAACCATCGTAATTATCGACAAAGTTAACCGTTTCTTTATCGAGGTCGGACAGCAGCTCATGGGCCAACTTGTCCATACGGATCTCGGTGTATCGCATGGCAGCTGGGCTGTCACCATCGATAGAACCGAAGTTACCCTGGCCATCTACCAGGGTGTAACGCATAGAAAACGGCTGCGCCATACGCACAATAGTGTCGTAGACCGCAGTGTCTCCGTGCGGGTGATATTTACCGATTACATCACCAACGACACGCGCTGATTTTTTGTATGGTTTATTCCAGTCGTTTTTAAGCTCGCTCATCGCGTAGAGCACGCGGCGGTGTACCGGCTTGAGGCCATCGCGTACATCCGGCAGTGCGCGCCCGACAATCACGCTCATGGCATAGTCGAGATAAGACTGCTTGAGTTCTTCTTCGATATTAATCGGAGAGATTTCTTTGGCTAATTCGCCCATGGCTTACGGCGTTCCTTTTATAGCGCGGGCATGTGTACCGAGCCCGGATAAGCGGGCGATTCTAGCATAGTTTGACGCCGTTGGAGGGGGGCATCTGAATAGCCACTCACGCCATTTAGATCCCTGGTTGCCGTAACAGTCCCCCGCCGCTAAAGTTGAATCCACTTTAACCGCCGCCTCTTAGCACTTATGTCACAGCCCGTCGATACATTGATCCACGCACGCTGGATTATTCCAGTGATTCCCGAACAAAAAGTGTACGAAGATTGCTCTCTCGCTATTGAGCAGGGCCGAATTACGGCACTCTTGCCCTCCTCAGAAGCCAAGATCCGTTTTAAGGCAAGCCAGGAAGTAGATCTCAACCAGCACGCCTTGATTCCCGGCTTAATTAATACTCACAATCACGCCCCTATGACATTGCTGCGAGGCTATGCCGATGACCGCCCGTTAAAAGAGTGGTTGGAGCAACATATCTGGCCGACAGAACAACGCTGGGTGGGCCCAGAATTTGTCGCAGATGGCAGTCGTCATGCCATTGCCGAAATGCTGAGATCTGGCACCACTACATTTTCTGACCAGTATTTCTTTCCTGAGGCCGTAGCTTGTGCAGCACGGGAAAGTGGCATCCGGGCCCATATCGCCTTTCCTGTACTGGACGCACCCACTCCTTGGAGCCGGCATAGTGAGGAAGCACTACATAAGGGTCTAGCTCTTCGAGATGATTATCGCGCCCATGAGCGTATCGAAGTGGTCTTTGCACCGCACGCCCCCTATACAGTGGGGGATCAGACCCTGGAAAAAATCGCTGTATGCTCTGCGGAGGCCCAGGTTCCCATACAAATACACCTGCATGAGACTTTTCACGAGGTAGAAACCGCTTTAGAGAAAAGTGGAGAACGCCCAACTGAGCGCCTCTTGCGCCTGGGCCTGATGGGGCCGCAAACTCTATGTGTGCACATGGTCGCAACCAACGAAAGGGATATCGAGCTACTAAGTAAAAGCGGCGCCCATGTAGCGCATTGCCCCTCTTCAAATCTCAAACTAGCTTCCGGCTTCTGCCCTGCGACAGAGATTCTAGACGCCGGTATCAATGTATCGCTTGGCACTGATGGCGCAGCCAGCAATAACAGCCAGGACCTTTTTGCCGAAGCTAATACCGCCGCCCTTCTGGCAAAAGCAGTCAGCGGCCGAGCTACCGCTCTACCCGCACACCAAGCCTTGGCAATGGCCACTATCAACGGCGCACGCGCACTGGGAATTGATGAAATTACCGGAAGCCTTGAAGTTGGTAAAAGTGCAGACATTACTGCTATCAATTTGGGGGGAATTGAGCAACAGCCAGTGCACGACCCGATCTCCCAGCTGATTTATACCGGGGGCGGCCATAATGTAAGTGATGTCTGGGTAGCCGGCAGACAACTTTTAAAGCAACGCCAATTGCAAACCTTGAACGAAATAGAGGTAGTTCAGCGAGCACAACTGTGGCGTGATAGAATTGCCGGCCATTCGCGCTGAGCGCGAATTAACCCCCAGTGATCCTATTACCGGCGAGGGTCGGCCACTAGCGACGGAGTTTGCATAGAAGTTCATGAGTAATGTAGATCCTGCAGAAATTGCCAAATTCGAACAGCTCGCCAGCCGCTGGTGGGATAAAGAGGGCGAATTTAAGCCACTCCATGAAATCAATCCGCTGCGCGCCAACTATATCGATGGACTTGCATCAGTCGCGGATAAGAAGCTATTGGATGTCGGATGTGGCGGGGGCATTTTGACGGAAGCCATGGCCCAGAGAGGCGCTGACGTTACCGGCATCGACATGGGAGAGGCACCACTGAATGTGGCCAAACTGCATGCACTGGAAAGCGGCGTAAATGTAAATTACCGGCGGGTAGCTGTCGAAGACTTGGCTGAAGAAATACCGGCTAGTTTTGATGTCGTTACCTGCCTGGAAATGCTGGAACATGTGCCCGATCCGTCATCGGTGATCCGCGCCTGCGCGAAGCTTGTCAAACCCGGTGGCCACCTATTTTTTTCGACAATCAATCGCACTCCTAAGGGCTGGCTTTTCGCAGTAGTAGGGGCAGAATATATCCTACGCTTACTACCCAAAGGCACCCATGAATACGGCAAGTTTATCCGTCCCTCAGAAATGGGCGCCTGGCTGAGGGAAAGCGATTTGGAGTTAAAGGATATTACCGGTATGACATACAACCCGGTAACTCGCACTTATAAACTCAACTCTCGCGATGTCGACGTAAACTACCTTGTGCATGCCATTAAACCCGAGTAAGCGGACGATAAAATGAAAGCAGCTTTATTTGACCTGGATGGCACCCTTCTCGATACCGCGCCAGATTTTATTGTTGTACTTAATCAACTACGGCATCAGGAACAACTGCCTCCACTGCCAGATGAAATAATCCGCGGCACGGTTTCCAATGGTTCTCGCGCATTGGTAACACTGGGGTTTGGCAAGGAAGAGGGAGACCCAGAGTTCAGCAGTCTGCTACAGCGCCTTCTGGATCTATACCTTGCTCACTTGGCTGAGCAAACAGCGCCTTTCCCGGGTATTGAAAACTTGTTGGACACCCTCGTGGATAACAGTATCCCCTGGGGCATTGTGACCAATAAGCCCGAGGCATTTACGTTACCATTAATGCAGGCATTTGAGCACCTGCCACCAGCAGCAGCTGTGATTTGCCCAGACCACGTCAGCAAGACAAAACCAGACCCAGAGCCCATTTTCCTGGCATGCAATCAAATTGGCTGTGCCCCCTCGGAAGCCGTTTATATTGGTGATCACGAGCGGGATATTGTTGCGGGGCAGCGTGCTGGAATGCCAACAATCGCCTGTAGTTATGGTTACATTGATGCATCAGATAACCCAGCCAACTGGGGCGCAGATCACTTGGTCAGCTCTGTAGAGGAAATCTGGCCCCTGCTTAAACAACATTATATTTAACTTTCTAACCCGCGCAGTAACGCCCAGCTCTTGTGCTTGGCGATAGCATCAGGATTTTTCATGTCAGAATTTGCCGGCGACTATGTTGCGCCCACCAACCTGCTCAAAGATAAAATAATACTCATTACTGGTGCTGGTGACGGCATCGGAAAAACTGCCGCAAAAACTTTCGCCTCACACGGAGCCACTGTAGTTTTGCTGGGGCGAACCACAGCAAAACTGGAAATGGTATATGACGAGATTGAAGCAGCTGGCGGTCCTCAACCAGCAATATTTCCGCTCGACTTGAATGAGGCCCGGATCGAGAATTTCGAAAACCTTGCCGAAGCAATTGATCAAGAGTTTGGCCGACTGGACGGGCTGCTACACAATGCGAGTCTCCTCGGCCAACGAACACCACTAGCCAACTACAACTTCGCCACCTGGCAGCAGGTCATGCAAGTAAATATCAATGCAACATTTGGACTCACTAAAGCCCTGCTACCACTACTGGAAAAATCTAAAGCTGGGTCGATTGTATTCACCAGCTCAAGTGTTGGTTTAAAAGGGAGAGCCTACTGGGGCGCCTACTCAGTATCAAAATTTGCTACCGAAGGGCTAATGCAGGTTCTCGCCGATGAATTGGATGGCGTATCAAATATACGGGTAAATAGCCTAAATCCCGGCGCCACACGGACATCTATGCGCGCCACTGCATATCCAGCCGAAAACCCCCAGTCTGTGGTAGCTCCCGAAGAAATAATGCCCACTTATCTCTACTTGATGGGGGATGACAGCCTAGGCCAGAGTGGTAAGCACTTCAGTGCACAAAAACGATAATATTGCTAACTGGAAAAACCGGGCATAGCTCGGTTTTTTTATGTCATAAATCAAGAAATTAATTAGCCCTTCCGCTGCCCTGGAGACTTCTTGTCCAGATCGCTATCCCGCTCTGTACCACCATGCTCAGGGGCATCTGCAAAAATATCCCCTTCAAACTCCATCATTTCATTACCCTCGAAAATCTCTGCTTTTTTATCTACCTTACCACTGCTGTCGAAGAGATTTTGCTGAGCTCCACCCTCGAGTGACTGACCTGCTACCAACTCCGTCGCTACCGCTAATGCCGCCCCCGAAACTGAAAGTCGCATGCCCTCATAACAAAAATAGGTGGCCACAAGGGCAAACAAGACTGCTGGAGTTACTAGACTTTTCATTTTCCAATCCTGGATAGCTTTAATTTATAAAATTTTTCCAATTGATAAATTAATACCCAGGATTTAGTTGATATGCCCCCCTGGATACCAAGTCAGATTTAGCCAATAGATCAATCAGACTTAAGAGTGAGGCTATTTTTCCACGCAGATTCAGGCAAAAGCGTGAAATATCGCACAAATTTCATTGTCCAGCCCTGCTGGGTCGGGCAGAATAACGCTAACACTAGGCAATAATATGAAATAAAGATTATGAAAGCGGTTCTTTGTTCTCTCGCTTTAATTTTATTGACCCCAATAGCGTATGCTAACTCCTTGACAAAACAGCTGGAAACCTGTTCTGCAATAGCAGTAGATGAAGATCGATTGGCTTGCTTCGATAGCCTCAGTGGATCCTTGGAACAGCAAGCAAAACAAAGCTTTGGCCAAGAACATAAAGCGACCCTTCAAGTTCCAGAGTACATCGAAGCCAAAATCGCCAAAATTCAAGATGACTCTTATGGTAAAAAAATTATTACGCTAGACAATGGCCAGATCTGGAAACAAAGCGGAAGTGCACGCATATTTTGGGGGGCTGGCGATCTAGTCACTGTAGAGCGTGCCATGCTCGGCTCTTTCTTTATGAAACAAGCAGACGGCGGTCGCAAAATGCGAGTAAAGCGGGTTAAATAACAACCTTTCTTGTCTAAAGGGCAGTAGCAGACCCTATCAGCTGCCCTTCCAACCTCAAAGAAGCCTGACAATTAGAACCTTCTAGTCATCGAAAGGAAGGCGCAATAATCAACTTTCATCTATGGTTAAGGTGAAATGGGCGCCACAGGCTGCCTGGAGAGACCAACCAGTACATATCGTTCACGCAGTCAACAGAAGGTTTGAGCACTTGTCCCGAGAAAATTTCTACTCAAGGGATGAAGACTGGCTGAAGGATACAGACAACGCCCTCTCCGATTCCTGCTCCAATGCAGATGATCGCGACCAGGCCACTGATGCCGGGCCCGATATCGAAGAGATTCATTCTGTTGGGGAGCCACTCTCTGAGAGTGGCACAACCCCCATGCAAAGCTACTTAAAGCACCTTTATCGACTCGAGCTGCTAACTCCTGAGGAGGAACACAGTACCACATGCATGCTCAGAGATCTGGAAGACAAACTCATTGTCATCCTACAGCAATACGGCACCGAGCTAGTGCAATTGCGCAGTGAAGGTGTAGAGCAACGGGGAAGTACAGGGGCCTATGATCATGGGCTGATCATAGAGCGCACAGAAGCCCTATTAGTCCTCGATCACCTACCACGCAGAGAGCGCAGTAGACTCAACGGCGTGCTAAAGCGCTTCCAAAAACAGCGCAAAAAGCTGATCCAGTGCAATCTGCGCCTGGTAATCGCCATTGCCAAGCGTTTTCGCAACCCATCGGTTCCTTTTATCGACCTTATCCAGGAAGGCAATGTCGGACTGATGAAAGCCATAGAGCGCTTTAAGCCACAAATGGGTTATCGCTTTTCCACCTATGCCTATTGGTGGATTCAACAGGAAATCCAGCTGGCCCTGCGCCGAAATGAGGACCTGGTTCGCCAACCTGCAAATGTCCAGGATGATCTGAGAGCGATCTACAGAGCGATAGGTGAAGTCCGTGCCCAAGGGCTTCCCGCATCCGATGAAAATCTCGCTACGCAAACCGGCTTGGACCTGGAGCGTATCCAAAGCCTACTAAAGCTGCCTGGGCCCACCGGCTCGTTAGATGACCCTGTTGCCGATGACCAAAGCAGCACGCGACTCGACTACGCGCCAGCCGACGAACTCTACAATACCGACGAGCTGGTAACCAACCAGGAGTTGGCCGAGCGATTGCGTGAAGCTGTCGCGCGACTACCTGCCAGACAGAGAACTGTTTTAAATCTTCGCTATGGGCTGGTATCCGATAGAGACTGCTCATTTCGAGTCATCGGCGAACAACTGGGATTAAGTCAGGAAAGGGCCAGACAACTGCATTCCGACGCACTTCGACAACTGAAGCGGCAATGGCGCTGAAAAAAAGGAAGAAGCCGGTGGCAAGCCTCATCATTGAAACTTGCCATCGCCATCTTTCCCTCTAGTCTTAATAAAGCTCAATTAGTTAACATCGGAAGTTATGCGTAAGCCAGTGGTTTCATGTATGTGCGGTAATACCCTTAAAAATTACGCACCTTTTTTTATTTATGGACTCTTAATTTCCCCTTTCACTTTTGCTGAGTCAGAATTTATTGCTAGCGCAGGAAAGGGGCTGGGCAGTGAGCTGATGCAAGTGCACTCCATCTCAGCCGCAGAAATGGCAGGCTTCAGCTATTCCTACCTGCTCGCATCATCCAATCTCGACAACAATTTTTGGGAATGGTGGGGGCAAGGTAGTTATTCCCACATGCGAATAAAATATCGCGACGAAAGCCAGCAACAAAATATATTTGAATTAAAGCCTCTACTGCGCTGGTACCCACGCAATGAACCTCGCGGCGGATTTGGAGAAGCTGGTGTAGGCGCATCCTATTTAAGTAACGATCATTTTGGCAGTATCAGAATGAGCACAAAATTAAACTTCGCACTGCATTTTGCTTTGGGCTATCGCTTCTCAGGTGGCCATACACTATCTTTACGCTATAGCCACTTCTCCAATGCCAGGACCAATACACCCAACCCCGGCTTCGACTTCGCATCTCTAAATGGGCACTTCAATTTTTAGTCAGGCCAAAAAAAATAGATTATCAAGGCCTATCCAGTAATTCATGGTAAAGGTTTACAGTTTGTTTAACTAAATCCTCATTATAAAAACTGTGAAATTCAATTTTTACTAAACGATCGGTTAAGGCTAAAGCAGCTTCAGATAAAGCTTCTACATTTTTGCGCTCTACGATTCCCTCCGGAAAACAATGGGCCAACACTTCCCCCGCACACGTATCCTTATAAGCAATCACTGGACATCCCATTGCAAGCGCTGCCATAGCATTCCTGCCGCATGGCTCATACGGGCGAGCAAGACTAACTAACACCTGGGAAGAGGCATACAGCTCGCGCATGTCCTGGCGAGCCCCAAGGAACAGCACGCGCCCTTCTAAACCCAGTTCTTGGGCATATAACTCCAGCTTGCGGATATAACGCAAATCATCCTTTTGTTGCTTGCCAATAACCAAGCCCATTATATCCTCACGACCTCGCACTGAATAAGCGAGTCCCTGTAGAAAAAAGCCTAACTCTCCTTCCAGGGATAAATCCCCCGAATACAGCCACCAGTTTTTTCCCTCCAGCTGAGGATAATTATTAAGAAGACGCAAATGCCATTGCCCTGAAATGGGTTTGCTACGATCAAATTCCTTAGCGCTAACTCCCCAAGGAATAACACTGGCCGGCGAGACCATCTTCTTTCCGTAGTGCGCCTGTAATTGATTAGCCACTCCAAGGGATGTGGCGATAACCCGCTCCCCGGCAATCACACCAGCATCTTGGCGACTGGGTGCACGATTGCTATCGACATGGGTTACCAAACCTGGACGATTTACATCATCCATACGCCGCCAAGCCCGCGAAGTCAATAAAGCGGCTAACCGTCCATGCACATGTATGATATCTGCTTGTAGCCCGGCCAAAATATGAGTAAGACGCCGTACAAGGGGTTGTGACCAGAGGGGCTTTTTATTCAAAGGCAGTTGAATATGCTGGATACCATGTAGCTTGAGACGAGCAACCAGCGCCCCACCTGCCGAGATCACAACAGGCTCATGCCCCTGTTGGCTCAACGCTTGTATAAAGTCCAATGCGGCCTTCCCTGCATCTCCAGGCTCTAACTCAGGCCAAACTTGTACAATTCTCAAAATGTTTACCGCGAAAATGGAACAAAGTCACTATTTTGACTCTCACTGATTTAGTTTCCCAGTAAATTCCGCACATGCCAACGGGAAAACCTACACATATGGCCAGTTTATCTTTGCCGTCACCTCCAGTATCAGCGCCTACTCCAGGGTGTTACTATTCTTTCGCTTAAACAAGATCAGGGACCAGCAATGATTCATCGTTACTTATCACAGCCGATAGCTCTCGCTCTCATATTATTTGTCGGTTTAGTAAATGCCGCAGAAACTGACCAAGGTATCTTCTGGAAGGCCACCAAAGAGAACCAGACTATCTATCTGCTGGGCTCAATCCACTTAGCTACAGAAGACTTCTACCCCATGCGCCCCCAAATTGAGCGCGCCTATGCCGAGAGCGATGCCATTGCAGTAGAAGCCGATATTCTCGCTGCGGAAGGCGATATGCTGCTACAGCAGAAAATCATGATGGAATCAGTCTACCAGGGTGAACGTAATCTACGTGACGACCTCCCCCCGGAAACGTACAAACAGCTACAGAAGTGGATACAAAAGCACAATATGCCGGAGGCTATGTTTATTCGCCAGCGCCCTGCAATTGCCATGATTTCCATGAGTATGGTCGAAATGCAGGCCCATGGCCTCAATCCTGAACTGGGTATAGATCGCCATTTTCTGCAAAAAGCCAAGAAAGATGACAAACCGGTCGTTGAACTCGAAGGGGTTTTACAGCAGTTCCAACTGTTAAATGGCCTGGACAACCCAGCTCTTCTGTTACAACAAACCCTTGAGCAGCTGGAAGATATATCCAGCTTCCTCCCCAAGCTCACCAAGGCTTGGAAGGACGGCGATGAGAAAACTCTCCACCACCTAATTATTCTTGACGGACTCAATGAAAACCCGGAATACAAACCGCTTTACGATACGCTGTTTTTCAAGCGCAATGAAAATATGGCGAAGCGAATCAGCTTAAAAGCGCCAAACCATTCATCCCTGTTTGTTATTGTTGGAGCAGGACACCTAGTTGGGGGGGGCAGCATCGTGGAGCTGCTCAAAGAGGACGGATACAAGCTGGACCGGATATAGCCCCCACCGGATAATAGTCGAGCTATTTGGTAGTACGAGACGATACTCCCTCCCAATAACCTTGCCGCCAGTTTCTTTTGGGCGGCAATCTTCTTCCCCCATTTCCCGCCAGGACAACAACTATTAACAGCAATCAGCTTTGCTTCATCTCGCGCGGGGGACATACAGAGAAAACCTAAGACTCCCTTACAACTGGTCCATGCACACTTGCTAAACTGCAACAACACGCCGCGGTCGCTAAGTACCGCTTTGATACGGAGCGTCATATGAAATGCTATGGCCTATGTTGCGCCTTAGCCTTTGCTTTTCTATCGCCCCCTGCTTTGGCAGACAAAGCCGAATCGAAAGGGGGGCTCAAAATTGTCTCCGACGACGGGAACTTTTCTGCGGAACTTGGAGGTCGCATCCATTTTGACACCTACCTCTTTGATAAAGATGATAGCTACTATGAAGACCTCATTCTCATTGACGACTTTGAAGAACCGGTAAATACCACAGATTTCCGTCGGGTACGCCTGGCAATGAAAGGAAAGCTATGGGAATGGGAATATAAGCTCGAACGGGACTTTGCCACTAGCGGTACCGCTGGGCTTAGAGATGTTTATTTGGCGACCGAAGTCTTCGATGGAAGGCTCCGAATAGGAAACTACAAACCGAACCGTTCCATTAATGAGCTTACGTCCTCCAACGAAATCACCATGATGGAACGCGCCTTTGCTACCGCTGCCGGCATCTATGACAACCGAGGCAGGCAGCAGGGCATCGGCTGGAATACCTACTGGTGCTGCCATACTTTTGGCTTTGATTTGATAAATTTGCGCAATCCTGGCGACCCCCGCAATTCAGGTGTTGGCGCCACAACCAGGTTTACCTGGGCTCCGATTGATGACTATAAAAGTACATTACATCTGGGTGCCTCGCTTAGTTATGAAGATGCCAATCAAAACACTCCTCCTCGGAGGGCCCTAGTCGAATATGCCGGCCGCCGCGGCCCAGAGCAATTAGTCGCATTGAGCCCAGGCGGAAACGCTTTCTTCTTTGGGGAATTTGGCGATGAGGAGTTTTATCTTGGGAAGCCAGAAGGTGATGTACTGATACTAGGTCTGGAACTGGCTGGTACTTACGGCCCTTTTTTTGCTCAATCGGAGTATGCTATTGGCAGATTCTCCGGTGACTTTTTCCTCTCCGAGTTCACTTTCGAAGAGTTTTTTGGTGCCCCACCCAACTTTTTTTGCGACCCACTTACTGGTTGTTTTATCGGTGACCAAAGTGTCCATACTTGGTATATCACTGGAAGCTGGGCAGTAACCGGGCAACACAAACCCTATAACTATAAGAAGGGTCTTTTTAAGTCAATTAAGCCCCGGCCTCCAGCTGGGGCTTTCGAAGTGACGGCCCGCTACGACACGATTGAAAATCGCGACATTCCCAATATGACGGTTCAAAATTTTGTCTTTGGATTTAATTATTATTTCAATCCCAAAGTGCGATTCATGTTAAATGTGACTCTAGGTAATGACCGCTTTACTGGAGATCAAACCCGACAATTTGCTGTTCGCATGCAGGGATATTGGTAATTATCAACGAGGGAGGCTCAACGGCAAGCCGTCAAACCGCCCAATGAGAATGAATAATTAACCAACCTGCTGGGCATTAGCAGGATCAAATACCTCCACTTCAGAGGCCCGTTTGATATCGCGCACCGGATTTTCGAAGCGAGTGAGAGCCACATCACGCTGTTGCCTGGCTTTCTCCAGATTGGCCTCTTTCACGTGGCCATAGCCTCGAATTTCCTCTGGATAGTTGAGTAAATCAATAGCTGCGGCGTGGTTCTGTGCATTCAGCTCACCCATTACCTTATCGACCAACTCCTCATATTCGCTAATTAAGGCACGCTCCATTCTGCGCTCGGCAGTGTAACCAAACACATCCAATACGGTACCACGCAGGAATTTTAATCTGGCCAGGACACCGAAGGCTTTAAACATCCATCCGCCAAACTTCATTTTGCGTGGGCGCCCCAATACCTTGTCAAAACGCGCCAGCAGGGGCGGGGCCAAGTTGAACTCCAACTCAATTTCGCCGCTGAAATTCTCCTGCAGGGATTGAGTAAAACGGCCATCGGTATATAAGCGCGCCACCTCGTATTCATCTTTATAGGCCAAGAGTTTGGCGTAATTACGCGCGACAATCTCTGCAAGCTTGAGATTGCCCGGCACTTTAAGAACTTCCGCTGCCTTCACCTTATCCACCAGGTTTTGGTAGCGCTGCGCCAGTTCAGTATTCTGGTAACCAGTGAGATGCTTTACCCGGTGAGCAACCACTTCTTCCAACCCCTGCGGTAAAGCAACAGGGACTTGGTCGTGAGCCAGTAGCTTGTTTAAGGTTTTGGAATCAGCAGCGGCAAGGCGACCAGCGGCAAAGCCCTGCAGGTTGCCCTCAACTGCAACACCATTCAGCTCAATAGCCTGTAACAACGACTCCTGAGAAAGCGGCAATAACCCTTTTTGCCAGGCAAAACCCAACATAAAGATATTTGCGGCCAGGGTATCCCCCAGTGCCAACTTGGTGAGCCTATGCGCCTCTACAGACTCCAACTCACAAACAGCATTACTCAAGGTGTCTAATACAGCCTGAGGCGAGTGTGCATCTTCACGACCCAAAACAGTAGCAGCGGTTGGACTCAGATGGGTATTTACCACTGCCCGACTATGGGTTTCATCCAGCTTAGCCAGACAGGCTGCGAGGTTGCCTGCGGCAATCAGGTCACAAGCCATCAGCGCGTCTGCTCGACCATCAGAAATACGAACAGCCTGCAACGCGTCAGGCTTTGCAGCAAAGCGGATATGGGAATAAACCGCCCCGCCCTTTTGCGCAAGGCCAGTCTGATCCAGGGTACTGCAGGCCTTACCTTCAATGTGGGCTGCCATTGCCAGCAAAGCACCGATAGTAACCACTCCGGTTCCACCTACACCGGTTACCAGGAAGTTAAACGGCTCACCCAGGGCGGGTAGTTGCGGTGCAGATAATTTATCCGCCTCAGTGCGTAACACATCGCCAACCCCGGCACCTTTGGCCAGGCGCCCACCTTTCACAGTAACAAACGATGGGCAAAAACCATTGATGCAGGAGAGGTCCTGATTGCAACCAGTCTGGTTTACCCGGCGTTTATCCCCCAGGGCAGTAGCAACTTTTTCTACCGCGATACAGCTGGATTGCTGCACGCAGTCACCACAGCCTTCACACACCAGCTCATTGATAAACGGGCGCCCCTCTGCCTGGGGTAACAGGCCGCGTTTGCGCTTGCGGCGCAGCTCAGTAGCGCAGGTTTGGTCGTAGATAATTACTGTACAACCTTCAACTTCGCGAAGCTCTTCCATAACCGCCGGCATATAATCGCGATGGCGGATCTCCACCTCGGCAGGGAAAGATAGAGCACCCTTATATTTATCCGGGTTATCCATCACCAGTACAACTTTCTGCACCCCCTCAGCCAATACCTGGCGACAGATCATATCCGGTGCCAGCTCTCCGTCATGGGGCTGGCCACCTGTCATAGCGACAGCGTCGTTAAACAGAATTTTGTAGGTGATATTTACCTTGGCTGCGACAGACGCCCGAATGGCCAAGATTCCTGAGTGAAAATAAGTGCCATCACCCAAGTTCACGAATACGTGCTTTTCACTGGTAAAAGGCGCCTGGCCTACCCAGTTGACGCCCTCGGCGCCCATCTGAGTAAAGGTAAAAGTCTCCCTATCGAGCCACTGGGCCATATAGTGACAGCCAATTCCCGCGAGAGCACGGCTACCTTCAGGCACTTTTGTTGAGCGGTTATGGGGGCAACCGGCGCAGAACATGGGCAAGCGTGAAACACTGGAGCCCGCCTGCTGGGAAATCCGCTGGGAAAGGGCATTGAGGCGCATCAGGCGATGGCGACCACGCTCACCCAACTTGTCGTCACCCAACACAAAGCCCAAAACCTGGGCAACAATCGCCGGTGAAAGCTCACCGTAAGCGGGCATCAGTGGCTGGTCATGTTCATCCACCTTACCGAGAATACGCGGGAAATTGGGATCTTTAACGTGGACGTTATACAGCTCCTCTTTAAGCTGCACTTCCATCAAGCTGCGCTTCTCCTCCAGCACTAGCAGGGTATCCAGGCCTCGAGCAAATTCCTGAATGCCAGGTACATCCAGCGGGTAAGTCATACCCACCTTGAGAATCCGAATTCCAAGCTGCTTAGCCTGGCCTTCATCAATCCCCATATCCTCAAAAGCCTGCATCAGGTCAAGATGGGCCTTGCCGGTAGTGACGATGCCGAGACTGGCCTCGGGATTTTCCAGCACAACTTTGTTCAGATTATTGGCACGGGCAAAAGCCAACGCTGCCGGACGCTTATAACGCCACAGGCGCTCCTCCTGCTCCAGGGGGTTATCCTGTTTGCGAATATTTAAGCCCCCCTCGGGGCGCTCGATTTCCGGATAGGTGAACTGCACACGCTGCGAGCCCACTTCTACCGTGGCAGAACTGTCCATATTTTCCGCCAGAGTGATCATCGCTACCCAGCAGCCACTGAAGCGGGACAACTCCAAGCCATAATGACCATAATCCAGTACCTCCTGCACAGTGGCGGGATTGAGCACTGGAATATGCATATCTACGAAAGCAAATTCAGATTGGCCCGGGTATGAAGATGACTTACAGCCGTGGTCGTCGCCGGCCACAATCAGGGCTCCACCCTTTGGAGAGGACCCTGCAGCATTCGCATGGCGGAAAGCATCACAGGAGCGGTCCACACCCGGTGTCTTTCCATACCAAATGCCACAGACGCCATCTACCTCAGCGCCTTCAAACAGACCCACTTGCTGGGAACCCCATACCGCAGTCGCAGCCAGCTCTTCATTGACGCCCGGCTGGAAACGAATATTGTGCTGCCCCAGTAGTTTTTTGGCGCGAGAAAGCTGCAAATCATAGCCACCCAGCGGTGATCCGCGGTAACCAGAGATAAAAGTCGCGGTATTGAGACCGCGGGATTGATCCATACGCATCTGGTCGATCGGCAGGCGCACCAACGCCTGGATGCCAGAGAGAAGCACACGGCCTTTAAGGGTGGTATAGCGATCGTCCAGGGATACTTGCTTCTTTACCTGGTTGTCCGCCGCGCGCTGGGGACTGGTTACGTTATCAGTCATACACCTAACTTCCGGTCGTTTATTCTTCTCGAAACTCGGTTCGAGTTTTAAGTCATTATTCTTCCGAATCGCCTCGTATCAGCAGTCGGATGCCTGGTTTGTGATGGGCCCACAGAATCCTTTGGCGGGCAATCACAAAAAGCATCCGCCCTGAGACGGATTGGTCAGGTCATACTAGTTCGTTAAGCGCAACAGAGCATTGCTTTATTTACGTAAATGTGCGTAAATTTGTGATGAAAATCTCGATCGATCAAATTTTTATAGGATAGGAGTCTTTATGAAGCGTTCGACAGACCTGGATGATTTTGACCGTAAGATTCTGCGAGCGCTGCAGGAGAACGCCGATTATTCCATGGCGGAGCTAGGAGACAAAGTCGGCCTCTCCCACACTCCCTGCTGGCGCCGGATCAAAAGGCTGGAGGCGGAAGGGATTATCCGTGGCCGGGTAACCCTGCTGGACCCCCGCAAGTTAGACCTGGGAGTGACAGTATACTGCTATGTCACTATCCACAACCATGACGAAGAATCCCTGAACAATTTTGAGTCTGCGGTCCAGGATGTCCAGGAAGTTGTAGAATGTTATTCAACCAGTGGTGACAAAGACTATGTTCTACGTGTTGTCGTGGACAGCGTGGAGCATTATGAGCAACTTCTAAAGCGCTCTCTGGTGCACCTGCCCAACGTGGCCTCGGTGAACTCTACTTTTGCCTTAAAGCAAGTGAAGTACACTACCCAGCTTCCCCTCTGAGGAAAGATATAAGTCAGAGCCCCAACAATCAAGGGGCTCTACTGCCGCTCTAGGGTTATCGTGGCAGTTGACTTAACAACCGATCCAAAGCCTGCTGCATGGTCAGACCGTCGCAGTCTACCGTAATGTCCGCATATTCCCGGTACAGAGCTTGGCGTTCAGTAAACAGAGCTTCAAAAGTCTGCCCCGGAGCCTTGGCAATCCCGCGACTTTCATAATTGTGAATACGGCGGCGCAACTCTTCAGCAGAGCACTCCAAGAACACGATTGTGCCAAGTTCTTTTAAATTGGCCATACCTTCGTCGCTATAGACAGCGCTGCCACCCGTAGCAATGACATGGCTGGGCAGATGGGCAGCCGCGATCACTTCTCCCTCAATAGCCCTCAAATTCAAATAGTCGCTTTCTGCCATGATCTCCTGCAGGGTTTTCCCCTCCCTGGCTTGGATCAGTACATCGGTATCGACAAAATCCAGAGCCAACTCCTTTGCCAGCAACACACCCAGGGTGCTCTTGCCTGCACCAGGCATACCAATCAGAACAATACTTTTTCTTTTTTTCATCAGTTCAAATGTTCGAGAATAAATCGTGCATACCTTTTTAATCCCCACGGCGAGGGAAAACTACCGAACGCAACCAACCTAAGACGCTGTTGCCCTTGAGCATCATCTTGTCAAGCTCATCCAGATTATGGGCCTGGCGAAAAGCATCGGCAAATAATGCCTCACGAGTAATCATTCGGCGTTTGGGATTAATACTTTTTACAGGCTTTGCAGGATTACCAGCAACTACAGTATTTGCCGGAACATCCTTGGTAACCACACTGCCTGCTCCAACCACCGAATTATCCCCAATACTCACCCCCTTACAAATCGTCGCACTATCACCAATCCAGACATTATTTCCCAAGCGGACTGGTGCAGTGCAGCGAAAAGGCCTGGTGCGATTATAGAGTCCATGCCAATCCGAATCCGAAATATATACATTCGCGGCAATCATACAGGCGTTGCCAATTTCTATGGACTGTGCAGCGGAAATACGCACACCCGGGGAAATCAGCACATAATCACCGATGGTGATAAATGCCTCGCCACCCTTATGGCCAAATGTCGTAAAGCGAATACATTTTTCTGCATTGGAAATTAAATGGGGATAATTACCAATACGGACATTACTGCCAAAAACATAGACCGAAGAGGGATCCATCACTTCAGGCTCGACCCCCATGGCATCAAATTGTGGCAGCAGAAAGTACTCAGTGCGCCAGTTGCGCCAACGCAACTGTAAACGCTTCATCCAATAGGGCCTATGGTCCTTGCGCATACATTAAATTCTGTTTGATTTAGCACTACATATAAAACAAATCGCAATTGCTTTTGTATAAGCAGCGGTTTAGTGTTTGGTCCACAAAAAATAGCAAGCGGTTACCCATGTCCATTAAATTATCTATCGATATTCGAGCTATCAAAGGATTTCTTGCTGCCCATGAAGGTGAAGCACTTTACCATCTGGCCGCGGAGGCCAGCGGCCTGGGGCCCTGCCTGGAGGTCGGCAGCTACTGCGGAAAATCGACAGTGTACCTAGCTACCGCCTGCAAACTCACAGACAATGTGGTCTTCGCTGTGGACCACCACCGCGGCTCGGAGGAGCATCAACCCGGCGAGGAGTACCACGACCCGGACCTTTTTGACGAAAGAGCCCAATTAATGGACAGCTTTCGCAATTTTCGCGCAAATATCCGTGCAGCTGAGCTCGAGGACTGGGTAGTTCCTGTCGTGGCACCCTCTGCTATCGCTGCACGCCACTGGAATACACCTCTCGGCTTGGTGTTTATTGACGGAGGCCACTCTTTGGAAGCTGCGATGACCGACTACCGCAGCTGGTCCCGCCATATTGTTCCCGGTGGCTACCTCGCCATCCACGATATATTCCCGGACCCGGCCGACGGCGGCCAGGCCCCTTACGATATTTACAAGCTAGCCCTGGCTTCCGCTCAGTTCGAGCTCGTCGAAACTGTAGACACCCTGGGTATCCTGAGACGTATTTGAAGACAGTTGTACCGATGTAAACAAACTACTCGCCGGCGTCAGGTCGGCGAGTGCATCCGCCGCCAACAACATAGCACCCACAGTCCAAGTAGTTTTCTCTTCCGGCCAAACTGCCTCATCCCGATAGACATAACCAGTCCAGTAACCGCCATCACTGTCCTGCCAGCGGTGAAGCCCCCGAAATATAATCTCAGCACGGGAACGCTGCCCTGCAGCCAATAGTGCCATTGTCAGCTCGCAAGATTCCGCCACAGTTACCCAGGGCTCATCATTAACACAGCGACAACCCAGTCCCGCCACGACAAACTCATCCCAACGCTGATGCAGGCGAGTGCGAGCAGCTTCTCCAGAAAAGGCCCCTGTTAACACAGGATAAAACCAATCCATGGAAAAGCGTGCCTTACTTTCCCAGGTTCGATCGAAACGTTCCGGCTTGTGCCGCAAAGCGTACCCCAAAGCCTGGCGCCCCTGCTCCCAACTGGGGCGGTCAACACGCAGCTCTCTGGCAATGTTGATGGCACATTCGAGGCTCTTAAAAACCGAAGAACAGCCAGTTATCAGGGCATCTTTCTTTGGCTCTCCCTCTGCATCCACCGCCCAGTGAACTTCCCCGTGCTCCGTCTGCAGTGCCAAAACAAAATCAATTGCACGCTCAACCATCTGCCAGTAGCGGCGCAAAAAGCCTTTGTCTCCGCTAATCAGATAAAAGTGCCAAATGCCGGTGGCCACATAGGCAACAAAATTTGTCTCACGGCGCTCACGATTATCAACAGCACCGTTTTTGTATGCCGCCCACCAGCTGCCATCGGCCAACTGAATATCTGCCAACCAGCGATAAGCTTTTTCTGCGGCGGCAAATTCACCTGCGATTGCCAAGCCCATGGCCGCCTCAACGTGATCCCAGGGATCGGCATAATGTCCCTTAAACCAGGGAATAGAGCCATCGGGCAGTTGCTGGGAGAGAATATAGGCAGCACTGTCACGGACAAACCCATCGGGAAAGAGGTTTGTGTTTTTTACCGGAGGAATAACCATCTCACTCACGAACTCGCCTCCCCCACCAAGCGCAAAGTCTCCGGCGCTTCCTGCTCAGCTTTGACAAAATAAAGCGCGATACTTTTACCTAACAGCGGATTCAGTATCTTTTCCGCGGCACGAGTAAGCATTGGCTGCTTCATCAAGTCCCAAACCAACAAGCGATGATAGGCTGCAACTAAGCGGGAGTCCGGCTGATTCCAGAACAGACACTTCAGCCACCAATACGGGGAGTGCAAAGCATGAGCCTTATGGCGCGCAAAATAGCGATGCCCCAAGGACTCAATACTTCCCCTCAGCTCTTTCTCACGGAATATACGAATATGGCCCCCCTCCACCTCATGGTATTCATCGCTCAGTTTCCAGCAGACCCACTCGGGGAAGTAAGATGGTACCGTGGCAGCAAAAATACCGGAGGGTTTCAAAACCCGATCGATTTCTGCTAGGACCGCTTTGTAATCCTCAATATGCTCCAATACCTCTGAACAAATCACCACATCGAAAGTGGCATCGGCAAAAGGTAGCCGCAGGCCATTGGCAACCCCAAGTAACAGGCGCCCTTTGGCATGCTCCGGGCTTTTAAAAGGCTCAGCCCGCTTACTGGCTGTACGCACATCATCAAGGCATAAATCTATGCCGAAGATATCCACTTCATCAGTAATCATCAGGTGAATGGAGTGGCGACCTTCGCCACACCCGAGATCCAGAACTTTTTGTCCTGGGCGAAGACTCAGGTGCTTCGGATCTACAGTAATCATCAAGCCGCCTCCGCACCGCTGACATCTGCGCCAACTATCTCATCTTCATGTCGACGCTGCACTGCAGATTCACCCAGTATTTCACGGTAATAAGCCACGAGGCTCGCAGCTGCCAGCCCCCATGAGAACTTATCCTCTATTCGTGCCCTACCCTTAGCACTCAGCTCAGCTTGAAGAGATATATCCGACAAAACCCGACCAAGGGCTTCACCCAATGCCTGGCTGTTACCAGCCGGCACCACTATGCCAGCATCCCCTACCACCTCTGGTAGCGCGCCACCGTCGCTGGAAACTACCGGTGCCCCACAGGCCATGGCTTCACCAGCAGGCAGTCCAAATCCTTCATATAAAGATGGGCAGGCTACCACTGTGGCACTGCGGTAATACCCGACTAATTCAGCATTGGAAATGCCAGAGACAAACTGCACTGCATTCTGCAAATCGAGCCGATGAAGCAGCTCCTCCGTTGCCCCCCCCTCCCGTAGCTTCCCCACCACCAACAACTCGAGACCGTTAAACCTCTGGCGCAAGCTGGCAAGTGCCAGCAATAACACCCCCAGTCCTTTGAGTGGCTGATCTGCTGAGGCAGTTGTCATAATTCTAAGTGGCAGGCGCTCAACACTTTCGCTGGGGCTGAATATTTCTGTGTCGATGCCGTTATAGATCAGGTTTATCTGTTCTGGCTTCACACCAAACTGCTCGATGATATCCCGCTCTGACTGGCGTGATACTGTCACAATATGGCGCAGCTTACGTGAAACCTTGATCTGCATTTTCAGGAAGTTATGCCAGCGACGCACCAGCAGGCGAAAACGCCAATCCGGCGCCGCATCCAACGCCAATTGGCGATCACGGGTAATGGGGTGATGGATAGTAGCTACGACAGGCAGCCCACTTTTTTCAATATCCAACAATCCATAACAAAGAGACTGGTTATCGTGCACTATGTCATAGTCACGGCCGTGTTTACGCAAGTATTTGGCCACGCGGCGACCAAAGGTGTAAGGCTCGGCAAAACCGCCGGTGAGTTTGCTCCACCACTCAAAAAAGTCCGCCCAGGAAAGCAGGTGTTTAGCCTTAAGAGCTCGCACCGGGTTCTCAACCTCATACAGGTTCAGTCCCGGCATCTTTATCAAATTTACCCGCTCATCCAACTCTGGATAGGGTTGGCCTGAGATAACATCCACAGAGTGGCCAGCATCAACCAATGCCTTACTCAGGTAGCGAAGGTAGATTCCCTGACCACCGCTATGTGGATTGCTGCGATAACCTAATAAACATATTTTTAGCGGCCGCGTCTTGCCAGCCATTGGACCGTCTGCACAATTTCCCAAGGCGGTCATAGATTCCCCATCTGCTTGTTCTGAGGCCCACCTATCTTTCACCAATCCGGTAACACCGCGTCGTGGAGCTATGTTACGTCGACTGATAAATCGGGGGCCTTACGCTAGTAAAGCGGAAGAATACACTGGCGTGGAAATGACTGCTAGGCAGAAGCTGTCCACACTATTGGCCAACCCGACTGCCATGTAGATTGACGAGCCAAACTGAAAGCCACATACAGCAATGCTTTCCCCCCAAAGAGTGAAAACAAACACGACTGGATTCAGGAGAGCCTATTCCATATCGACCCAATCTATGTATTGACAGTCACTCACTGATCATTGGGAAAAAGAACCGAAGGAAATCCTAAGCATCTGCGATGGTGTAATGGATAACTGAAGAAACGTTTTGCGAGGATAAAAAAATGCCCGCCAGAGGCGGGCCAGGTTTCTCGAACACACTTTCAGGAGGAGAGTTTCAAGCGCGTTACGCACTTAAATTTAGGTATAGCAGAGTATTACAGCTCTCCATCTGCCCTGTCGTAAAAGCCGTTCAGTATTCATACAATCGGTGCTGTATCACCTCTTAAGTCATCGCTAAACGCGGTGCAAATAGCTCTGGTACTCCACATCTGTAACCCGTGAACCAATTTCCACCTGCTCCTGACGCTTAAGTAACAGGAATAATTCAATAAAGCGTGGATCAAGGTACTCACGCCATAGCTGGCTCTGCTCAAAACGCTTGAGTGCGCCACTCCAGGTATTAACCAATTGCTCACTTTCAACTTGATAGGCGTCGCCTTCCACTGGAGCTGGTGGTTGCAGCTGGTTTTCCAGGCCATGACAGACGCCAACAAGAATTCCCGCCAGAACCAGATAGGGGTTTACGTCTGCTCCGGCAATGCGGTGCTCAATACGCCGAGCTTCGGGGTTACTTGCTGGAATCCGCAAGGTCGTCGTGCGGTTATCATAGCCCCAGCAAAGATTTAGCGGCGCATGTGAGCCCTCCTGGAAGCGACGATAAGAATTGCTATGCGGCGCGAAAAATGCCATCGCATCGTTTGCGGTTGCCAGCATACCAGCCGCCGCTTGGCGCAGCAGATCTGACCCCATCTCACTGCCGTCGTCAAAAACATTTTTTCCCGAACTGTCGATCAAGCTCATATGCACATGCATACCGTTACCGGCCTGATCCCCAAACGGCTTGGCCATAGTGCTCACCCGGAAACCATGGCTGCGGGCCACACCTTTCAACAGTCGCTTGAACAGTAGGGTCTGATCGGCAACCTTCACCGGATCAGCACTGTGCAACAAGTTAATTTCAAACTGACCTGGCGCGCACTCGGACAGTACAGAATCAGCCGGGATCCCCTGCTCTTCACAAGCAGCACGAACATCAGCAAAGAAGTGGCGCTGTGCATTCAGCTCAGACAAATCGTATACGTCTGTGGAAGGCACCAACTCAGCGTCGTTATCACTAACCGGGCGCGGTCGTGCCAGGTGATCCACCTCATCACGTAACAGGTAAAACTCCAACTCGGTGGCACAAACTGCGGTGTAACCAAGTTTTTTTAATCGATCCACCACTCGCTGCAACTGGGCGCGTGGATCTGCGTACAGTGCGCTCCCATCCGCCTCATGCAGTTGCATATGCAATTGGGCCGTCTCTTCTCTGTGCCATGGCGCCAGGCTGATCGGCGAAACCGGCAAGCAGACACCGTCGCTGTCTCCACTGGCGAAGACCAGGGGACTGTCTTCGATATCCCGCCCCCAGATGTCCAGGCTGACAGCGCTGCGCGGCATCTGCAGACTGCCTTTAAGCAGTTTTTCTGCCGCCTCGGCAGGCAGCCATTTGCCACGGGGCACACCGTTAATATCGAACATAAAGCCTTCAATCCACTTTAGGTCCGGGTGCTCTGCCAGGAATTTACGCGACTGCTCCAGCAGCTCTGGCTGGGCAGTGAATTCTTTTTCTTGAGACATAAGTTGCCTGAGGTAATCCAGTCAAACCGCAAAAGCGGCATTGAGCCACCACTCACATCCGCCACCGACAGACGATGAGGGGCGACCTAGGGCCGCTCTCATAAATAGATGCGATACCGCGAGTTTACGCCAGTGCTTTTGCGGTATCGTCCAGGGCGCGATGCGCCTTCTCCACCAACTCATCGACCTGCTCAGTGGTAATAATCAGCGGCGGCGCGATAACCATTGCATCGCCCACAGCACGCATTACCAAACCGTGCTTGATACTGAGATCACGACACACTGCGCCTGCGGTACAGTCGTCATCGAAGCGGGCACGGCTCGATTTATCTTTTACAAGCTCCAGTGCTCCAACCATACCCAGACTTCGGGCTTCACCGACAATCGGATGCTCTGCCAGCTCAGCCCAGCGCTTGGCCAGGTAAGGGCCTGTCACATCGCGCACATTCTCAATAATTTTTTCATTGCGCAGGATGTTAATTGTCGCCAATCCTGCCATACAAGCTGCCGGGTGCGCTGAGTAGGTGTAACCGTGAGTAAATTCACCACCCTTACTTTTAATCACGTCAGCAACACGATCACCCACCATGGTGCCGCCCAGCGGGAAGTAACCATTGGTTACTGCTTTGGCAAAAGTCATCAGATCGGGCTTGAGGCCGTAAAAATCTGCGCCAAACCACTCACCGGTGCGACCAAAGCCAAAAATCACTTCGTCCATCACCAGCAAGATATCGTACTGATCCAGCACCTTCTTCACTTCTGGCCAGTAGGTTTCCGGTGGGATTACTACACCACCAGCACCCTGTATAGGCTCTGCAATAAAAGCGGCAACTGTCTCAGGTCCGAGTTCCTGGATCTTTTCATCAAGGCTGCGCGCAGCATGAATGCCGAACTCTTCCGGGGACATATCGCCACCCTCGGCAAACCAGTAAGGCTGTTGCACATGCTCAATGTAGTCCAGCGGCTGAAACTGCTTATGCATACCACTCATACCACCGAGGCTAGCACCGGCAATGGTAGAGCCGTGATAGCCATTCTTACGGGAGATCACGATACGCTTCTCAGGTTTATCCTGAAGATCCCAGAAACGGCGAATCAGACGCAAGTTCGTATCGTTTGCTTCGGAGCCGGAGCCGGTAAAGAAAACGTTGCTCATATTGGCCGGGGTCACCTCCGCCAGAGCATCAGCCAGCTCAATAGAAGGCACAGTGGTGCACTGGAAGAAGCTGTTATAGAACGGCAGGGTATTCAACTGCTCATAGATGGCATCGCTAATTTCTTTACGGCTGTAACCCAGGTTACAACACCACAATCCAGACATACCGTCCAACATACGATTGCCATCGATATCAGTGATGTAGGCACCTTCAGCGCTGGTAATCACTCGGGTACCCTGCTGGCCCAGATCGTTGAAGTCCGTAAAGGGGTGCAGCAGGTGCTCGCGGTCGTGTTGTTGCAGCTCACTCTTGTTCATATTTCGCTCCTGGCTTTTGCTCTGGGGCTTTCCCGCCGCTCCGGACAATCAGCCTCTGCTTGTCGGGCGGAGGTTTTCCCGCAATCTGTCACCCGCCCTGCTCAATGGGTATCACAAGGCGAATTATTACTACCAAATTTGTGATCACATTTTAGTAGCGAGACTCACAGAAGCGCAAGATCTATCTATGCCTCACAGCAACCTTAAGGTCGAATGAGGCCAAGTGGGCAAACTGAGGGAAAGCTAAAACCAGATGGTCATTTTGTTTGGGCGACGTCTCCTGCCACGCGCGGTTTGATGTACAGCGGGTTAACAGTCACGGCGGCTTGCTAGAGCAACTCCTCAGCGGAGATTGAGCCGAGCCCCTCTTCTATATCCTGGCGAATGGCGCGGCGAATCCTCTCTACACTTCTGTCTGCAATGGCATCCAACAAATCCTCGTGGCGATCCGGCAGCTCCTGAACACCAAAGCGCTGAAATACAAGATGCTGAAGAGGCGCTGTCTGCAGCCATAAGCTCTCGATCAACGAGAGAATGATATGCGGCCGCCCCATGCGATAGAGAGTAAAGTGAAAATCGAGATTAGCAGTGACATACTGCTCAATATCCTTTTGTTCGAGGGCAGCCGTCACCCGCGCATCCAGGGCTCGTAGCTGCTGCAGTTCTTCCTCCTGTACAAACGGCAGGGCCTGCTCTGCAGCCTGGCACTCAAGCGCAACACGCGCCGCACAGATCTCATCGAGCTTCTCAGGAGTCATTGTCGGTACCGTGACACGACGGGTATCGGATAACTCCAAGGCCCGCTCAGAAGTCAGGCGCCGTAAGGCTTCACGCACCGGCATAGGGCTGCAATCCAGCTCCGCAGCCAAGCCGCGAATGGTAATCGCATGCCCCGGCAAAAATTTGCCACGTAAAATAGCATCTCGCACCTGGAAATAGACTCTCTCCTGAGTGGTGCGAAACTCTTCCTGCGGATGATTAAACTCCAGCGCCATGTTCATGCGGCCCTGACCTGATGTAACTTGTGCGGAATATCATCGAAGCCAACCTCTATGAGGTGGTCCGCTGCACGGCCACTCTGCCAGACTTCATGGAAATCATCGGCAACCCATTTGCTCAGTTCCACAACCTTCTTCCAATAGCGAATCCGTTCCTCGCGGCCCATCTTATAAAAATCATTACGATCAGGGATTTTGCCATAGGGCAGCTTCGCCACGAATGCAGGAGAAGGTGCCACCAACAGTGTCGATGACATAGCATCACCTCGCACACGACGCCAGGAAAGCCCTTTATCAAACCAGCCCGGCACCATAAACGGGAAAAAGTGCGGGTAGAGCACCAAACCCTGGGGGTGACTGAAACGTAAATCAAAATGGTAGTCGGTGATACCACCATCACGATAATTTCCCTGTGGAGCACCAGCGGGGTTGCGAACTCCCGCCATCACCAATGGAATAGAACCACTCGCCAGGACCGCTGCACAAACATTGTCCGCGGATAGCGCCGTATCCACCGTACTCAGGTTGCCAAACCGTACTGCGGCATCACGGCCAGAGTGAAAAACCACCCGTTCCCAAAAAGCGCTCAGGCTGTGCCTGGAGAGCGCGTTGGCCATGGCCGATGCAAACAACGCCGGGGCCAGGAAGGCGCGCTTTTCACTAGCCAGGGGACCGCGGCCACGCACAGTGACAAAATGGCTGTGCCACAGCGGGTTGCCTGCTACTTCGCCTGCACCATTTTCACCTAAAACATTGAGCAGGATTTGCTCCCCGGCAGCAGTGATCTCCGCCGGTGTCGGTTTGTCTGAGGCATAACTCTGATGGATATAACCATATTCCAAGCACTCCAGGGCCTCCAATGGCTCCGCCATGGCGTAACACATATTGCGAAAGCTACCGATTGAAGACCCCAGTGTCGCGATAGGATCACGACGCCCCTTAAAAAATTCCCCCATCAGTACCCGGTCCAACTGGCTGATGACCAGCCACTTGGGGCCTCCTGAGGCCCCCACCAGGGTGGAAAACTGTTCCTGGCGTAAGCCCTCCTCACGAATCTGGTGCGCCGCATTTGCGCCGGCCAATAATATGCAACTGGTATTCTTCACAAAGCGTCTCTTAAGGTATCCATTCAGGCGGAAGTGTACCGGGTTTGAATCCTGAGGGGATCACCACTCTCCGGTATTCTCCATTGATTGCCAGGGTTCCTGAGGCGCCAACGGCTGTCCATTTTGTAGTAGCTCTATCGAGATACCATCTGGAGAGCGAAAAAATGCCATATGTCCATCACGGGGAGGCCGGTTGATAGTCACGCCCGCATCCATCATCCGCTGGCAAACGGCATAGATATCATTAACTCCGTAAGCCAAATGGCCAAAATTGCGCCCGCCACCATAGGATTCCGGATCCCAGTTGTAGGTAAGCTCCAGCATAGGGGCCTTATTTTCCCTTGCGGCATCTACATCTTCCGGTGCAGCCAGATACACCAAAGTAAAGCGACCTTTGTCGTAATCGTTACGCGTTACAAGCTGTAGCCCTAACTTTTCACAGTAAAATTTTAAAGATTCTTCCAAGTCGGCCACGCGGACCATTGTATGCAGATACCTCACCCTCTACTCCTTCCTGCTATCAGGATCTAAAATCGCGGAATAATAAATAATTCAGCCTCGCGTGGCGAAAAGCAAATGTATAAGAAATTCTATCGAGCCTTTTCACAAGCCCCTAGCGGCAGCCCCTCTGCCATGTTGCATATGGCCTGCCACTCCCATCATTATTGGCCGGATATCACTCTGGAGGCGGTGCAACAATATTGGCACGATGCGGCACTGCTTGCCGACGATAAATGGGGACCCATTTTTCACGAGAAAATACCCGCCTGGCAAAATGCTGTCGCGCGCACACTACAAATTCCAGATGCCGGGCAAATCGCTATTGCCCCAAACACCCACGAATTGGTTTACCGCTTGATCAGCGCCCTGGATCCCGCCAAGCCACTGCGCATACTCACCACCGATAGCGAATTCTACAGCTTTGCACGCCAATTACAGCGACTCGAAGAATTGCCCCATGTGGAAGTAACGCGTATTCCAAAGACCCCCTATGCGACACTAGCCGAGCGCTTTGAGAGAGAGCTGCATACCCGGAACTACCAGCTGGCTTATGCCAGCCTGGTATTTTTTGATTCTGGCGTGGTATTCCCCGAGCTGCTACGTATTACTGAGCAAAAACCCGAGGAAACCGAGTTTGTTATTGATGGCTACCATGGTTTTTTTGCTCGCCCCATTGACCTGAGCAAGGTCGCAGATAAGGCCTTCTTTACTGCAGGCTCCTATAAATACCTAGGTGCCGGTGAAGGTCTGTGCTTTATGAGTATTCCATCCCAGTGTCGCTTGCGCCCGCTCAACACTGGCTGGTTTGCCGAAATGGCAGAACTTGAAAATCGCCCTGGAAGTGTCAATTACGGGGATAACTGGCTGCGTTTTGCCGGCGCCACTATGGACTATTCCTGCCTGTACAAGGGTCTTGCCATTTTCGATCTATTCCGACGCGAAGGTATCACCGTAGATAAAATCCACCGCTATGTCCTCAATGCCCAAAGCCGCTTCCTGAACACAATGGACAAAAACAGCCACCCGCTACTCAACCGGGAGCGCCTGATTCACCACGACCTGAAGGAGGGCCATGGCCACTTTTTCACGTTCGATTGCAGCACAACAGAAAACTCAGAAAAGCTACAAAAAGAGCTGAAAGCCCGAGCAGTCCTTTGCGACAGGCGCCAACATCTGCTGCGCCTGGGCTTTGCTATCTACCATGACGACAATGAAACTTATCAGCAGGTTTTTGGCTCTCCCTAAATAAATTCGCGGGCACCGTTCTGCTGACTAACATACCAAGCTAGCCAGCGGCCCGCTCAGCCTCTATTGATCCATACTCTAATCCATACTTTAGCGGGCGATATAATCTAGAAATAAGAGAGTCTGGACCTGATCATGAAGCTGCTTCTCCTCAACCCAAATACCACAGAATCTATGACGTCACTAATGGCGGGCGCCGCACAAAGGGTTGCATCTCCGCGCACCAAAATCGTAGCGACCACCGCCAAGATCGGCTTTCCTTATATTTCAAGCCGGGTCGAGGCCGAAATTATTGCTAGTGATATCCTCGAGACAATTGCTGAACACCACACACAGGTAGACGCAGTCATTATCTCTGCATTCGGGGATCCAGGTCTTATTGGTGCGCGTCAGTTATTCGACATTCCCGTGATCGGTGTTGCCGAGGCGGCAATGCTGACCGCTTGTGCGCTTGGCCAGCGCTTCTCGATAATCACATTTAGCGATAGTTTGGCGGACTGGTTTCGCGATGGTGTGCTGCGTGCCGGTCTCGAAAATCGCTTCACCGGCATTCGCCTACCTAGCGAGCGTTTCCAATCGATCGAAACCGTACAGGAAGAGCTTAGCGAAAGCTTGGTTCAGCTCGTAGAAGAAGCCGCATATACTGACCGGGCAGATGTCGCCATCCTCGCTGGAGGGCCACTCGCCGGTCTTGCCACAAAGGTTTCTGGCAGACTGCCGATTCCTGTAGTCGATCCAGTCCCTGCCGCTGTCGTGCTAGCAGAGGGTCTTGTACGGCTCAACCCAGGCATTGCCCGCGTAGGTGGTTTCGCCCGTCCGCCCGCGAAAGACACATTGGGCCTCCCCGATAGCCTCGCCAGGCGAATAGAGCACACTGACTGAGCTTCTTCCAAGCCCTCCTTATAATAATCTCTACTCTCCCGACAGCTCTGACTCATAGAATTACGGCGGCTGGATTTAGCCTGCCAGGTACAGCCTGCGATTGAGCATCCTAAAAACACATGCAGCCACGTGTTTCCAACAGATGTCGATACCTTCTTCTCCTGGGGTTTGTTATCTACCAAGAAAGATGAAACTTATCAGAAGAAATTTAGCTCTGATTAAGTTGGCAGCACTTTCCCGGCCAAGTGGCAAGCCAATATTGCCAAGCAGCTTGTCTACAGCTCCCCGATGATCCGTTATGCTGACCTTCTTGCTCAGCTGCGGTTCAGAAAGGCACTGATAGTATTTGGCGCCTAATGCATCGGAGTGATGCCAAATCCATAGCGATTGATAAGGAAAAATCATGAAGTTAGTAAAATTCTCGACAATCACAGTGCTTACTCTGCTTATCGCCGCTTGCGGAAATGGGCAGGCTCCCTCCGAACGGGGAACCCTGGTCTCTATTGCGGCTCACGGTGAAGCCAGCCAGATACCAGATGTAGCCAATATTTCCGTGGGCGTGGTAACAGAAGCCCAAGACAGCAAAAAGGCCATGAGTGATAACGCTGAACAAATGGAATCACTGATGGCGGCGATAAAGAAAGCGGGTATCGCCAAGAAAGATATCCAAACCAGCGGTATCAGCCTTTCTCCCCGCTATCGCTACCAACAAAATCAAACCCCGAAAATAGTGGGCTATACAGCGCGGAATACGGTGAGCGTTAAAGTGCGTAAACTGGATAAACTGGGCCAGGTACTGGACGGTTTGGCAGCTGCTGGAGCAAACCAAATTCACGGCCCAAGTTTTGAAATCGGCGAACCTGGCCCGGTCAAAGCGGAAGCCCGTGAAAAGGCCCTCTTAGATGCCCAGGAGCGAGCTACTATCTATGCAAAAGCCCTGGGAATGAAAGTTCGAAGAATTGTTAGTATTTCTGAAAATGGCAATGGCGGTATGCCCCGCCCGATGATGCTGCGCAGTGACATGGCGGTAAAGGAAAGCGCTTCAACCCCAATCTCTCCCGGTGAGACGACCCTTTCCGTAAATCTTGAGCTGGTATTCGAACTGGAAGACTAAGACAAGCTTTCCGGCTCCACCAATATTTTATGGGGCCGGAAATCTGTTCCCTTCAGCTCTCGCCCACACCCTCGATAAATACCTCAACCGCAGGTTCGCTGGGCTCCTTAAATACTTTGCCCCCTTTCATTACAAATTGCACCCGCTGCAATTCGGAAATATCCTCCAGGGGATTGCCCGCGACTGCGATAATATCGGCAATTTTACCCTCGCTGATGCTACCCAGTTCATCCTGTACCTGCAGAAGTTGAGCCGCATTCCACGTGGCCGAACGGATAGCGTCTGCTGGCGTCATACCACCTTGCACCATCAGTACAAACTCCCGAGCATTCTCTCCGTGCCTGGTGACCCCTGTATCGGTGCCAAAAGCAATTTTGACACCGCGCTTATAAGCTTTGGAAAAAGTATCCTGCATTAACGGGCCCATAGTTGCTGCCTTGGGGCGCACAATATCTGGCAGGAACCCTTCGATTGCAGATTTTTCAGTCACCCACTCCCCCGCCATGAGTGTCGGTACAAACCAGGTACTATTGCGCCGCATCAGGTCCATTACTTCTTCATCCATGTAGGTGCCGTGCTCAATTGAATCCACTCCAGCACGGATCGCACGTATCATCCCCTCCTTGCCATGGGCATGCACCGCCACGGTAAAACCATAGTCCTTAGCCGCTGCAACAATGGCCTCAAGCTCATCCTGCATAAACTGTGGGTTCTGTCCGCTTTTGGCAACACTCAAGACACCACCGGTTGCAGTAATCTTGATTAGATCTGCACCATCTTTATAGCGCTGACGTATTGCCTTACGAGCAGAGATTGGGCCATCGACAACACCATCGACCGGGCCGGGATTACCAACCAGATCTTCACGGCGTCCATTTGTGGGGTCCGCATGGCCACCGGTGGTAGCAATTGACTTACCCGCAGTATAAATTCTCGGCCCCTCAATCGTGCCAGCTTCAATAGCCCGGCGCAAGCTCACGGTTACATTATCGTGATCACCAAGATTGCGTATAGTAGTAAAACCCGCTTGTAATGTGCGATTAGCTGCATCTACACTGCGCAGAGCAAAGTCTGCCGGATTCCAGGTATAGGACTCCACGTAAGCGCGAGGACCAAACTCATAAGTAAGATGGCTATGCATATCCATAAGCCCTGGCAATACGGTGTACTCGCGCAGATCTACCAAGGACTCCCTATCCCGCTTGGCAAATCCTTTTTGTACCGATTCAATCCGGCCACCCACCACATGAATGGTGCGATTTTCCAATAATTTTCCATTAGTGCTGTCGAACATTTTCCCCGCATAAATAGCGATACTCTCTGCAGATACCGGCAGGCTGAAGAATCCTACACAAACCGCCACGGCAGTGGCGGTGCGGCGAAAGAAGCTGTTTCTCTTGGCACTTGTGGTCATTGTCCTCACCAGTAAGTCTCTCTTAGATTTGAACTGTTTTTATTGGAAATCGTACAATTTACCGTAATCGCCAAGGCGAGAGGAAGCCCCTATGAAAATCTATGAGTTTGCGAGTGCACCCAATTGCCGCCGAGTTCGTATGTACTTGGCTGAAAAAGGCATTGATGTAGAGTTTGCTCCTGTGGATATTACCAAGGGGGAAAATCTCACCCCAGAATTTCGCAGCAAGGATATCAATAAAAAAGTACCGGTTTTGGAGTTGGACGATGGCGCCCACATTGCCGAATCTGTGGCTATCCAGCGTTACTTCGAGGAATTACACCCAACCCCTCCCCTTTTCGGGCGAAATGCTAAAGAAAAAGCCCTGGTGGAGATGTGGAATCGTCGCGCTGATTTTAATTTGATGTTCGCCGTTGGGATGTGCTTTCAGCATGTTTCCGGATTTTTTAAAGACCGTATGAATGTCTACCCAGAGTTTGGTGAGGATGCAGGTAAACGCGCCCTGAAGTTTATGAGCGTTTTAAACGATCACTTTTCCGATAGTGAATACCTGGTTGGCGACTATTTTTCAGTCGCGGACATCAGTATGGTTTGTAGTCTGGACTTCGGCAAAGTTCAAAATCTGCGCCCGAATGAAGAAAAGCACCCCCACCTGATTCGCTGGCGCGAGCAGCTCAAGAAGCGCCCCAGCTTTAAGGTATGACTAAATCACACAACTAATTTCACTTCATAAAGATAAAGACTATCGCCCCATATAAATAGCGTGGGGCGAATTTATCGAGAAAGAACCTGAAATTACAACAGCATAGATTTCATTCAAACAAACAAGTCATCATCCGACTAATATTTAGGGTTACTCTAACAATTAAGCTTCTCTAGATTTCACCACCTTCAGGTCTCCATAAGTTACCATCAACAAATATAGAGGAAACGTCGCAAGTTCAGTCGACAGATTATGGATAGAGTTTTCGACAAAATTAACTTGAACCCAGACATTGAAAATTGTAAGAGATTGCCCAATAAGATAGCAACTGTGAGGCTATGACTGTACGAAAACTACCAATGTATTGAAATCTATTAAGAAACTCCTGAGGAGGGTGGCTACTAACAGAATTTGCCTAATACGCTCACCAAAAAAACCTATATTAAACCAATATCAGTAAGAGCATCCTTCAGTGCCTGCTGATTATCATCCAAAGACCAACCTAATATTGACTGACTTAGTTGTCCGTCGTGAAAGAAGTAAAACGCCGGCGTACCCAAATTAGCATCTAAGAAAGACCACGATGATGAATTATATATCAAGCCGACCGGTAATTTTGGATAAGTTTGCATCCAGTTTTTATGCTGCTCAACTTGCAGACTTCCGCCTGGCTGGGTAAGCCAAACAGAATGCTTAAAAAACATCTTTTTAAATTGTACATCATCACTAATATAATTTGCTGCAGCCCTGGAAAAACGACATCCAGGATTTGAAATAACTAAAATAAAAGGACCCTGTGAAGGAATCTCAAAAGCACGCTGCTTAAGCGACGAATTTTCAAATTCCAAAATAAATGGCTTTTCGAGCGCCAGGTCATTAACCCTGTTAATTTTAGGCAAATATTCCAAATATTTTAATTTCTTTTCGTCAACCATACTTCTGGCTAATTCGAACTGCCCAGCGGCAACATAGGCTTTTTGCAAATCAGCATAATGCCGTTTCTTTACAAATTCTTTTCTTTCAAGAAACTCCAATAGCCTACGCAAATCACGGGTATAATTAACCTGAGGATCATAAAAATTGACAACCGTTACAGCTCTAAATAAATATTCTAGATCCAGCTGTCTTAGCTGCTCCTCACCAAGGTTAGCTATAATTGGTTTAAAATTCTCTAGATATAGACTCTCAGCTACCTCCCTTCTTTCCTTAATTGAGCCAAGCTCTACATTAGAATAAATTTCATTCAACTGATCGTAACGATCCTTGATAGAAGTGTTACTACTTGCCCATATCTCCACCACGCTTAAAAAGGGCAGCATAAACAGTATCATTACGGGTGTTTTTTTCATTATGATGTCCTAGCTTTATGATAATCCCTTCCGGCTCAGAAATCCGTTTTCGACTGCGTCTGATATATAGCCCTGAAAAAGGAAGCCTTTCAAAGACTGAGCGTGTGACACAACATTTAACACCTTTAAGAAAAGTTCATCCATAGAACCAAACCACCAATACATGGACACATAATTTAAATTACACTAAGGTGTTCTACCGAAATATATAGATTCTTAATTATTCCGGACAGGAAAACTAATTTTTCTATCTTCGCCTGTATACGCAATCAGCATCCTTCTACCAGCCAAGCACAACAATACTTTGGTAGTTTTATTATAAACTGTAATTTTCTTGCCCAGAACACCTAATTGGTTAAAGCAATGCAAACCTGTATCAAAATTCACCTTGCTACTATATTTCCGTGGAAATATGCACTCGAAGCTATTTTATTTAGCCACTGAAAGATCTTCAACAATGAATATCTCGTTAGCATAGATTGACTTTCGACCAACGCTAATTATCTATTGGCTACTGAACATCTAAAGTTAAGATGGCACTCGATTTAAAGCCATACTGTAATTCACAGTATTGTCATTACAATATTAGTCCAGTCCTGCCACCCTACTACCCGCCAAGATTCTTCCACAAAGATGCAGACAACTGGAACACTGATTTTCAAGTAGCAATAGCAGCCCTAGCCTTGAATCTATAGCAACACCGCCTTTGAACTGCACCTGTCAATATTCATGTGTTTTGACGTAGTTTTCGAACCTTTAGCCTGCTATAGCTTTTCTAGCAATCTACAGCAAAAATTGAACTCAGAAGGCAGGCCGATCCTATGACAGCTCCAGAGAAACTATCCTGCCCCAACCACTGGGCGAAGGCAGGATAAACCGTGTAGATTAGTAGCGTCCTAATAAGCTAGCTTTAAATCCGCAGATTAGGGATAATTACACGTCCGTGAATTGCACATAGAGCGCGCCTGCTTTGCACAATAACGAATCGGCCAGCCACCCATATCTACGTCAGACTTACAAGTATAATCTTCGACCCACTCCCAATTAAGAGAGAGTGCAGCTTCAGCTCGCTCTGCTATCGCTCTGTCTTTTTCTGATTCCACAGTTAAATTTTTCATCGCCAAGGTAAATGACTGCAAACCAAATAATTCAAGGATATCATGTACTTCTGTTGCTGTTGGCCCATATTCTAACATCCCGTAATCAAACCCAGCCAAACCCTTGTCGGTGAATTTTAAGCTGTTGATAAATAGCTCTCGCTCTATTTCTGGCAACTTCCCGAGGGGCGTCTTTTCCACTGGATTAGCCACCAGATAATGATTTAAGTCTGACTCACTTTTGATTGGAGCATTCAAGAATTCAACCTGCCTCTTTAAAGACAAAATTTCCTCTTGAAGCTTAAGGAGAGCACTGTTCTCTTGAGCACCTAAAGAAACATCCTTAGAAAATACCTGCTGAGAAAATACAACAAGCAAAAGTGCAAACGTTGTACCAATTAGCCTTAAATTTTTCATACTTCAATTCCTTTGAATAATCATATTTTTGCACCAAAGAAAAGTTAACAGTAACTTTTCCGGGCCGTAACTTACCAACCACATAAAAAAATGTAAAGGTTAATTATGTGCGAGACCTTCGCAAAAACTCAGCTTTACGATGGGTAATATTAAATTCCATCATGACAACCTTTCTAACAGATAGACTTATTTCCAGAACCCTCCCACCTACATACCAGCCGAACAATCATCGTAAACCATGTCGAACTTTTTATCGCAATCATATACTGGTGACAACCGGGAATTATCCATTTCAAACCTTAAGCTTTAACGGAACAGAAATTATGCTGGCTACGAATCCCATTATCTTTCCGCACAGCCCCCCATAATTGGCACCCCAAAATTCACGAGGAACCATTTTAGCCACTTCCACCTAATTTATTTCAATTTCAGTAAAGCAGAACCCTCAAATCATACCTTTTTGTGAACTTCATTTTTATATCCGCCATGTACAAAATACCTCTTGCTTTGAGTCGATTTCGTAGCACACTAATAGGCGAAGTGAAATGAAAAACTCCTGGATATTCTAAACATAAAAGCTCTAGAATGATAAATATAAGCATCCTTCCCCCCCTTACAGACTCACCCCCTTAATTTCACCATCACAAATTACTATTTAATTTAAGGTGCAAATGATGTTACCCAACCACGATAAAATTTATAGAAGACACTAGAGTTAAGCTAATTATAGGAATCAACAAGCAAGGGGACAGGGCTCTCAGATTGCGCTCCTAATTTGAATATGACCCCAACTATCTTAAGCTAGACACTCTAGGTAGGAAATTCCTCACAAGCCTTAGCATGTTGATGACGAGAAATAATCTTAAGCGCCATCAGCATTGAATTAGCGGCGCAAATCAAACTGAAGTGCAGACATAGAGCTTGACTACCATAAATAGAAAATAAGTACAGAAATTATTTTCAGGCCACTGCACAGGATCCAGCTTATTATTCCGTTAATTTTGCCAACCCCTGAAAGCCGTCCCTTAATAAACCTCAGACCCCCTCAACGCTTTAACTCAGCAACTCATAACTTCGCTGGATAGAAACTTAAATAACACCCTCGAATGACCCTCAACTAAATAGTATTTAGAGACAGCTAACTGGCCGCCCTTAGCATATATCTCAATCTGGCAGGCTCAACTGAAAAGTTGGTTATTTTACTTTGCAAATACAACCTTAAACACCATCATCGTAACGAGATAAATTTTCCTGGAAAAATAGATCGTATCAATTTTGATTTAAGCAGCTTTCTCGTTCCGAACTTCAAAAAACAACTTGTATAACAATTGCACACCTTTAAAACCATCAAATGATTCATTTAAGAACCTTGTAATCGGACAATACATTCAAAAATGATAGATTTCTTACCTGAAGGACCAACTCGAAAATAGCAAAGTTTTAATTATCGACCTGTATATCAATTGGACTCACTAGAAAGTTGGAGTATTATTGCTCCCCACAATATCATTGCCAGTGGCCTCATCTTTTAGCAAACCAGGAAATAGCATAACCAACCTTTGCATGCCCCTGGTTAATTAAAGACAGCTTGGATCTCAAACTGTTTTTTTCAAGAGGTAGTAGGATTCCTGATCGACAACAATGAAGCAAGTTAAAACAGGTCTGATAAACTACCCCAAAATGTATGATATGCTTTGACACAGGATTCACAATCATCCAGCCTGCGCGACCTTTCCGGGAAGGCAAACCCCTCTTTCAATTTGACAATCACTTCATTTATCGATGGTATGCAAATCAAATAATCGTGACACTCTTAATCAAAAGAGTTCTTTTGGCAGCTATATATAGTTATTACCTATTCTGAGGTTGAAAATTATCCCTCTTGCTCGGCAAATGATCACCAAAGGTTTTCCCTGCCTCATGCGGGACTTATACGCTGTCCTGCTACCCATACTTTCTGGTTTTGCCCACTATTAATACCGACACCCTCAACAGGATTTGTATTTATGAAAGCCTGTATTGTTGAATAACAACTCCAAGAGATGATCAGGGTCTTTAAACCATACAGTGCCCAACCAAAGGAACACATTGAAATTACGTGAATTAAAATACTATTTTTCCGGCAACTCCAACCCCAATTCGCACCCCCGTAAAAAATAGATATTATTTCCTTCTTCTATCTGCTTTCGAAATCAATAAGTGGCGATTTATACAGACTTTGATGTTAAACAGAAAACATATACACTTAGCTTCGAAAAAATTAGATGAATGACCATCCAGCAGCGGATTACTTGTAATCTAGTTAGCCCGCCAGAGAGAGCTCATGCGCCCAGACTTTGCACATATCTATGTCAATAGGACTGTGACCAGGCTTAACATCTATAAGGTAACCGGCTGTGGAGATGAGATTTTCAGCCCCTCCCAGAGCCAACAAAGAAGCTGACCGCCTGGAAAACTGCGCGTACGATACTATCCGCACCTTGAAAATGGACTGCATTCGTAGATATTGACATATCCCATGCTACCGTTGATTCACCCAGCCTTCCTCCAGAGTAGATGGGGGCGGCAGCATAACAATCAACCTAAGCAAGTTGAACAATAAGACTCATGAAACACCTGTAATGCAAAAAATAATTTATAGTAGCCTCTTAATACATCTAGAAGTTAAGGCACCCAAACTAACCCTGCAGCTTCTGTTAAATTGTTTGGCATCAAAGCCGCGTAAAATCGATGGGCATTTATTCATTTCACAGGCTTTGGTTGAGCTCGCCCCCCATAACCATTCACTAATCGGTTCTAGCAGAGATATTCGAATTGCAAATCAAGCATTCAAGTACTTATTTATCGTAGAAAGTTTTTAAATATGCGCTACAAACTCAGGTTGAAAAAGGCCATAAAAGGCCTTTTTCAAAAGTCTGATAAAGCCCTAATCCTTTGAAGGCAGAACTTCTACCGGGCCAATATCCAGCGCCTCTACTTCTCCCTTGATCTTATCCAGGTCTCCAACAATGACCCAGGTAAATTGCTCGGGGGCCAGGAATTCCTGTGCCGAGGCTTCAACTTTATCGGTATCAAGCGCGGCCACCCGCTGTGGGTACTCAGCGATATACTCCTCCGGCAGCCCCTTTTCTACCTGCCAATTAATACTGGAAAGCAATTGCCCCTTGGTTTGGAAGCGTGCACTCTGCTTGAGTACCTCATCATTTCGGTAATCTTCGAGCTCCTTCTCCGTAATTGGACGATCACTGAGATAATCCCGATACTCTTTCACCAACTCCTGTATTGCTGGTGCGGTTTTATCCGTTTGCACTGGCGCGAACAAAATGTAGGGACGCTGGCCTTCTGTATCCATAGAAACAGCGCGAGCTCCATATGACCAGTGCTTATCTTCACGCAGATTCATATTTACTCGGGAAGTAAATTTCCCTGCGATAATATTGGCCATTGCATCGAAGGCCTCAGCACCTTGGGGTTGCCAGGGAGGCATAACCAAACCGGCCATGATAAAACTCTGCTGCGCTCCTGGGCGATCCAGCAAATACACTCGGGCTTTTTCGGGACGCTCAACTTTAGCCACTTCAATTTTTGGTAATTCAGTTTTAGGTGCCTTCCAACCACCCAGTGTTTCGTTCAGTAATGGCTCAATTTCTTTTTCCGTTACATCCCCCACAACCGTCAGAGTGGCGTTATCCGGTCTCACCCAGGTTTTCTGGAAGTTCACCAGATCTTCCCGGGTTATTGACTTTATCCCCTCGGGAGTACCGGAACCGGTCAACGGTGAACCGTAGGGATGATCTGGACCAAACAGCAACGGCGGCAGCTCACGCAGAGCCAAGCCCTGGGGCTGTGCCTTTTCCTGGGCTATGGCATCCAAGCGGTTGGATTTTACCCTTTCAAGATCCGACTCAGGGAAACGGGGCTCAGTCACCACTTTGGCAAACAACTTCAAAGAGGGCTCCAACTGGGTCTTGAGGGCGCTCATACTGATGGAGTTGTAATCCAGTCCGCTCCCCCCGCCAATACTCACCCCAAGCTCCTCAGAGCGCGCACTAAACTCCAGACTGTCGAGGTCTCCAGCACCCTCATTTAACATTTGAGCAGTCACAGAGGCGAGACCAGGTTTATTCTGATCGGCAGAGGCCCCACTGCGGAACTGCAAGTTCATCAATACCACAGGCGTATCATGACGCTCCGCCAGAACCACCTTGAGGCCATTTTTCAATGTAAATTCGCGCTGCTTGGGCAACTCCAACTCTACATTCTTATCGACCTCTGGCAATTTGCTGCGGTCGGCACCCTCTGTGGCGGCGGTGTACTTTTTCTCGGGCTCAATGATCAGGGTATAGGAATCATCCTTTAGCCACTGCTTTGCCACATCCTGCACCTCAAGCGCGGAAACTTTGGCATAATCTTCCACACCTTTAAGCAGGGCCCCAGGATCCCCATAATAAAATTCAGAGCGGGCAAGAATATCGCTCTTGCCACCAAAGCCACCGGTTTTTTCCAGCCCCTTCACCAACCCGGCAAATTCTCCCTGCTTAACTCGGCGTAGCTCCTCTGCGCTCACCCCGTTTTTCGCAAATTCTCTCAATTCTTTATTCAAAAGTTTTTCAACTTTATCGAGGGACTGCCCAGGTTTCACATCGACAATAATCATCAACTGCCCAGCCAGCTGGCGCCCATAATAAAAAGCGCTCACACTCGTCGCTACTTGCTCATCCCGCACCAAGCGACGATAAAGTAGTGAATTTTTTCGGTTAGCCAACAAGGAGGTCATCAGCTCAAGTGCGTGCTCCTCATTACTACCTACCGCAGGAACATTCCAAACTTTGTAAATACGAGTTTGCGGCACCTGGTCTCGTACCACCTCCCGTTTTTTAACCTGGGTAGGCAGTTCCCAGTTTTTAATTCGCGGTTGTACTCCTGTGCTGGGTATATCGCCAAAATACTTGCGCGCCTTGTCCATAGCCTCATCAACACTGACATCGCCAGCAATTACCAAAGTGGCATTTGCCGGTTGGTAGTGATCTGCAAACCACTTTTTCACATCCTCCAGGCTGGCATTATCCAGGTCTTCCATTGATCCAATTGGCGTCCAGGAGTAAGGATGATCTGCCGGAAAAGTACTCTTGGCAATAATGTCGAAAGCCTTTCCATAGGGAGCATTCTCCCCCTGGCGCTTCTCGTTTTTTACCACTCCACGCTGTTCATCCAAAACTTCCTGGGTGATAGCGCCCTTGAAGTGGCCCATTCGGTCAGACTCCATCCACAGAGCCATATCCAGGGCACCTTTAGGCACAGTAGCAAAGTAGTTGGTGCGATCATTATTAGTGGTGCCATTCATATCCGTAGCACCTGAGCGCTGGAAAGGCTCGAAGTATTCACCTGGATAGTTCTCACTGCCGTTGAACATCAGGTGCTCAAACAGATGTGCGAAGCCAGTTTTGCCCTGCGGTTCATCCTTGGAGCCCACTTTGTACCAGATATTGGTGGAGACAACCGGGGCTTTGCGATCCTCGTGCACTATCACCGTCAGCCCATTGGGCAGAACTTCTTTGTGATAGGGGATATCCAGCTCCGGCGGCGGTACATAGGCCTCTTTATCGGTGGCTGCTGCCTTGCTGCTGGCAGCGGCTTCTTTATCCACAGATAACGCATGGGGTGTATCGTCGACAGACTTGCCGCAACCGGCAAGACCTGCAGTGGCAATAACGACACTGATAAGTACTGGACGCAAGTCCATATTGTCACTCCCTCTTAATAACCGCGGCTTCAGGATGGCAAGTTTAGGCCAGGATTCACTCCTGATATCTGCTAAACCCTCAGCACATTCAAACAGTGGATCTGGCATCTTACCCGGTTGCCAGATCGATCGGACAAATATCAGACAAAAAAATGGGCACCGAAGTGCCCAAAAAATACATCACAGAGAGAAATGATCATAGCAATCGCCTGTGGCGATCAGGTCACCGACACTTCTCTTGCGTTAAACTGCTGTTATGCGGCTACAGTGCCGGATTTATTCTCGGTATCGCCAGTCACAGAATGGTGGCCAAAACGCTCTTCGGCTATACGGTCAGCAACATGTGCCGTAGTCTCACCAGTCTCATCCGCACGTACAAACACCTCTTTCATAGTGCTGCCAATTTCTTCAATGTGCGCACGCACCTCATCAGCGTTGTAGTCGCCTTTCTGCTGGTAGTACACATCGATTATTCCACCGGCATTAATTACATAGTCCGGGGCGTAGAGGATTCCCTTCTCACGCAATGCTTCTGCGTGACGCTCTTCAGCTAACTGGTTATTTGCCGCACCGGCCACCGCACCAACTTTTAGACGGGAAATAGTGTCATCATTGAGGATCGCACCCATGGCACAGGGAGCAAATAGATCCACATCGAGGTCAAAGATCTCATCAGCGGTTACAGCAATCGCGCCCAGCTCAGTCACTGCGCGATCAATGTTGTCCTGGAAGATATCGGTAACGAACAGCTCCGCACCGGCATCTTTCAGCAGCTTAGCGAGGCGGAAACCCACATTACCAACGCCCTGGATGGAAACTTTCAGGCCGGTAAGGTCAGTTTTACCCCAGCGATGTTCCACCGCAGCTTTAAGGCCCACAAATACACCGTAGGCTGTAGAAGGAGACGGATCACCACCGTATTCAGAGCCCGCAAACAGTCCGGATACATATTCGGTGGTCTCACCAATCACACTCATGTCAGCGACACTAGTGCCGGAGTCCTCAGCGGTGATATAGCGACCACCGAGGGTATTGATAAATTCGCCCATGGCGCGCAGCAACTCAGGAGTCTTTTCCTTGCGTGGATCACCGATGATCACAGATTTCCCGCCGCCGAGCTTTAACCCCGCCATTGCAGACTTATAAGTCATGCCTCGGGAGAGGCGCAATACATCATTCAGTGCCTCACCATCATCGGCGTATGGCCACATGCGACAGCCACCCAGTGAGGGACCTAAATTCGTATTGTGTACCGCGATAATTGCCTTGAGTCCGCTCTTAGCATCTTGGTAAAACGCCACTTGTTCGTGTTTATCGTAGGCGGAATGGGAAAAAATACTCATTAACTGTTCCTCTCCGGAAGGCCGGTTCTACAGCTGGGGAACAACCACAGCCCTTATCTGTTTTTATTCAGGGGTAAGATTATATCCACCTTCGACAGATAAAGTTTGCATATTTTGCACATAACCACAAAGCAATAGCTAAATTGTCACATAAAGCATATTTTTTTAGGATAAACGACCTTGCGAAAATATAGTCGCCTAAGCGGTCAGCAATCCTGACCTCCCCTTCAACCCACCGCGCGGCCCCATTAGCACAGGGATACTTTCTTCCACTACCGGACTCCGTTACATCGTGTCAGCATGGTCTGGTAGAATCCGCGCCCAAATCGACCCGAGAGATAAACTCGATGCTGAATGCCGACGCTCTGAAACAACTTTCACAACTGAAAACAGATATTCGCTCCAGTAAGGACTTTGCCGAAGGCCGGGTACGCGGCAGCAATGGCAAATTTGGCTTCGTGGAGCTGGAGGATGGACGGGAGGCCTTTCTGCCACCCAACGAAATGGAACGTGTTTTCCCAGGTGACCGGGTTCGCGTCTGCATTACAAAGGAGAGCAAAGGCAAACTGACAGCCGAATTAGATGCCCTACTCGACAGCCAGCTGGATTACCTGGTTGGCCAATATGTACAGCGAGGTCAAGGGCACTTTATCCAGCCCACTCAGAATGGCCTGTCTCGATGGATTTTCCTGCCTCCTAAAGCAAGGGGCAAGGCACAGCCAGGCGAATTTATCGCCTGCAAAGTCAATCGTCATCCCTTTAAGGACGGGCGCGCCCAGGCAAAAGTTGAGACTGTTATCGGTAAACCAGAAATGCCTGGCATTGAGCATGCCTATGTAGTGGCCCAATACAAGCTACCTGAGCAGTTTGGCCCGGCAGCGGAGAAACAGGCTAAAACCATTTCTGAACAGATTGTCACCAATACCTCTGAGCGCACCGACTTATCCGAATTGGGCTTTGTCACTATTGATGCGGAAACCACCCGCGATATGGACGATGCCCTCGCCGTTACGCCTAGCGAAAACGGCTGGACCCTGCATATCGCCATTGCCGACCCCTCAAGTGCTATCACCGAGGGCAGCCCATTGGATCTCGAGGCGTTTAAGCGCGCCCACAGCCAGTATCTCCCTGGCGAAACTCTGCCTATGCTGCCGCGCAGCCTATGTGAGGACCTTTTTTCCCTGATACCTAATGAGTTGCGCCCTGCACTGGTAGTACACATCGATATCGACAGCGACGGTAAAATTATTTCAAGCCGCTATGAATTTGCCGCAATTCGCTCCCAATATAAATTGAGCTACAACCAGGTAAGCCAACTCATAGAGGGAGATGAGTCCGCGGTACCGGAAGCGCAAAAAGAAAGCTTGCGCAACCTTGCCGCTCTGTATGAGGCCCGCGCCAAATATCGCGCAGGGCACTCCCTGGCAATGGAAGAGCGCCCTGACTATGAAATTCACCTCAACAAAGAGCGCAAGATCGAGCGTATTGAGAAGCAGGAGCGCAATATTGCCCAGCGCATGGTTGAGGAAGCTATGCTCGCCACCAATATCTGCATCGGAGCAAAACTGGCAGAATTACAGCAGGGCTGCTTCTCAGTACACCTGGGTTTTCGCGAAGAGCGGATGGGCGAAGTAAGAAGCCTTCTAAAGGAATTACTCCCAGAACATGCGGAAAACGATCTCAGCCAATTGCAGAACTATTTAGCGCTGGTTAAACACCTGGAGAGCCATGAAGATGCGCAAATGCGCAACCTTCTCGCAGTGCTGAAGCGCATGCTGCGTCCCGGCCAGCTCAACAACAACTCCGGTGCGCACCTGGGTCTGGGACTTGAGGCCTACGCCACCGTAACCTCACCCATTCGCAAGTACAACGACCTGTATAACCACCGCGTACTGCGCGCAGCATCTGAGAATAGTCCTGCGAAAACACTGAGCGACACAGAAATCGAGAGCCTGCAAGATAGCCTGCTCCGTGGACGCCAAGCCAATCGAGCCCTCGAACAATGGCTTTACACTCAGTTTATGCAGGATAAAGTAGGTCAGGATTTTACTGGCAAGATTGTCCTGGTTAATGGAGCTGGGCTGGGCGTACGCTTGGACCAATACGGCATTGATGGATTTGTCCGCTTGAACGGCGATAAAAAGAATCTACCCACATTTGACGGCAAACACTTAACACTCACCCACAATGAGCAAAGTTTTCAGTTAGAGCAGACCGTCAATGTCAAAGTTACTGCGGTGGACATAGATAAACGCCGCATTGCACTCGAGCTTTTGTCAGAGAGCTCGGTAACTGAAGAGGCCCCACAAAAGTAACGACGAGCAACATCCAAAGAGCCCGGCAAATGCCGGGCTCTTTCCTGTTACCTCTTGGTCGACCCCATAAACAGGTTTTACAGGAAACGACAATTAATCCCATAAGAATGATTTGAGGCCACCAATGAGCAATATTGCTGAGCTGAACCCTACCCCTCTCTGGAAACACTTCGCCAAACTTTGTGAAATCCCCCGCCCTTCCAAGCATGAAGATAGAGTTGTTGAGCACATTGTCGATTTCGCCAAAACCCGCGGCCTGGATGTGCAGCTGGATGAGATTGGCAATGTTATTATCAAAAAGCCGGCAACACCGGGCATGGAAAATCATCAAACTCTGGCGCTGCAAAGCCATGTCGACATGGTGCCGCAAAAAAATGCGGATACTGAACACGATTTCCTCACCGACCCTATCAAACCGCATGTTGATGGTGAGTGGATTACCGCCGAAGGCACTACCCTTGGAGCCGACAATGGCATCGGCGTCGCCGCCATTCTTGCCTTGATGGAGTCTACAGATATCCCCCACCCCGCCCTGGAAGCTCTGCTCACCATCGATGAAGAAGCGGGCATGACCGGTGCTAAGAACCTGCAGCCAGGCTACTTCGAAGCCGATCTGCTGTTAAACCTCGACACTGAAGACGAAGGTGAACTCTACATTGGCTGTGCCGGTGGTATCGATGTCAATGCAGCTCTGCCCTACAAGGCAATACCTGTGGCAGCTGGCAGTCAGGCATATAAACTGTCTGTACGCGGCCTGCGCGGAGGCCACTCAGGGCTGGATATTGATAAGGGACGTGGCAATGCCAATAAGATTGCCAACCGCATTATCGATGCCGCCCTACGTGAAATTCCTTCTTTGAGAATCGCTACATTAGATGGGGGAAGCTTGCGCAATGCCATTCCCCGAGAGTCATTTAGTACCCTCGTAGTTCCTGCTGACAACCAGGAGCAACTACAAACAGTTGTCCATACTGAAAGCGCACAAATTGCGCGGGAGCTGGATAACGAAGCGGCACTGGAAGTTAGCCTGGAGAGCACCGATACACCACTCAATACAATGGATATCACGAGTCAACAAAAGCTGATTCGCGCAATTCGCTGCTGCCCCAATGGCGTGGAGCGCATGAGTACCGCACTGGAAGGTATTGCTGACACTTCCAACAATTTGGCCCGCGTGGTCACTATAGAAAAAGACGGCCAACACCGGGTTCAAATACAGTGCCTGGTACGCAGCCTTTCTGATAGTGCTAGGGATCAGCACAGCCTGGATGTAGCCGCTACTTTTGAATTGGCCGGTGCAGAAACCAAACTGGATAATTCATACCCCGGCTGGACGCCAAACCCCAACTCACCACTACTCGCGATGATGAAGGGTGTTTACAAAGAAATGACCGGAGAAGAGCCTGAAGTGAAAGTGATCCACGCCGGCCTGGAGTGTGGCCTTCTAGCCAAACCTTACCCCAATTGGGATATGGTCTCATTCGGCCCCACCATTCGCCGCGCCCACTCGCCAGAAGAGAGAGTACACATCCAAAGTGTCGCCAACTTTTGGGATTACTTTATTAAAGTTGTTCAGGCAATCCCAACTAAAAACTAAACTCCCTTTCGTGCCTATTAATTATAAATAGAATGATCCCGTTACCATCCATCGGAGTGAGCCCGGTGGATGGGCTGCTCACCCACTCCCTCTTACGACACTATCTATAGTCCTTGCGAAGCAATCACATTTCTCAGGCGCTAATAGAAAAAAATCGATTAAAAAGATTAAGGGCTAGACTGGGAGCTAGATAGATACTTTTTAGATTAAATTTCAATCAAAATAAGAATATGGAACTTTACATCCAACCTTCTAGTCAATACATTCACTTCAACTATGACATGGAAGAAGCAATAAAAAATTTAAGTTTGTCTGCAATCCCTAAAGCGTCACAAACTACATTCATAGGTGTGGGCACTAAATTATTAAAGGATACCGGCCACCATAGCGCTTCAGTCACAGATGAAAAGCTTTAAACCGGAATATTAATTTCTCAAGGAAGTTATATAATTTATGAAAAATCTAATTTTAATATTGAGCATTTTTTCTCTAACAGCTTGCGGAACCGTTACCACCTTATCAAGCACAGATCTCGAAATTGCAAGAAACTTAAAAAAGCAGAAAACTAATTGTGAATCCATCCCTAGAGTTTATAGCGGGCTGTCGTACAACATGTGCAAAATGCATTCAAATAGCGAATCTTTGAATTTTGCACCGCTTCTTGGGGCCTATCTTGTTGACAGTGTTCTCTCCGCAGCCACTGACACAGCTGTCCTTCCCTTCACAATCTATGAGCAGCATAAGAGTGGAAACATATTAGTTCAAAGTAGCCAACATTAACTTGTCCGATACTAGCTACTTTCCAATTCAATCGGCCGGCGCTTAAGGGGTCGGCTGGTTTGACTCGCTGGACTATTGAAGATAATATCCACAGTATTGTCAATTTTCTTTATTGCAACCCTCACGTCTGTTTGATCAAGTAGATAGGATATACACATCCTTAACTTTGTTGTGGGCATTAGCGCAGGCAGCTTTTCCTGTAAGCGATTCCATGATTCATCATAAGCACCCACATCATCGCAATCCACTCCAGGCTGATTAATAAGGAATTCTGCGGGATGCTATGAATATCAGCCAATTCCTTTTTAATTCATACCAAAATGAATAGCTGCCTCTTCAAAGCCCCGCATGAGTAGCTATTCTTTGCCCGGTCCATGATCCAAGGCATTGTTTATCAGATAGGTGCAAACAGGAATTTTTTATACCCCTATGCCGAGATCCGCACTCCGAATCGAAAATCAATCGCTTCAACTTTATGCAGAGACTCAAGTAGAGAGTTCAGTGAAATATAGAGCACTAACCATCATACAAATACCAGGAAAATTCAGAACCTCAAGATATCCCCCAAAAACTCTATATATTATTGCTCTTAGATTGCTTAGATATCCACCATTTAGCAACATCCTCCCGACGACAAATCCAAACAGCTTCAAAGGTAATGATATAATCTAAAAATCGAGCAATAGCCATAGCCCTGGCCGGGTGCCCACTAATACGACCATGTAAACCAATACTCATCAGTTTGGGGCTTTTCTTTCCCTCCTTCCAAAGACAGTCAAAAGCGTCCTTCAACAATAAAAAGAAATCCTGCCCCGATGAAAAACCATTAGGCATTAGATATCTCATATCGTTGTTCACTAAGGTGTATGGTACTATCAATTTCTCAGATACACTGGACTGCCAATAAGGCAGGTCGTCACAATAAGAATCAGAAATATAAATAAGATCACTCTCATCATTTAGTAATCTCCTGGTATTAAGGCTCGTCCGACCCGTATACCAACCTCTAGGTGGACATCCTGTTATGTGCTTAATTATTTCAATAGTGCGCCTAATACCCTGCCGCTCATCTTCAACTGGCACTGTCTTATAATCCAACCAGCGATAGCCATGACCCGCAACTTCATGCCCCCCTGCAGAGAGGGCCTCCCCAATTTTTGGATTTAATTCCAGCGCCAACCCCGTAGCAAACGCAGTTAACTTTAACCGTCTCTCCTCAAATAGGTTTAGCAAACGCCAAACTCCAGCCCGAGCACCATACTCATACATACTTTCAACACTAAAATCCCTCTCACCTACCCGGGGAGGCCTACCAGAAATTTCATGTAAATAAGACTCAGATTGTCCATCACCATTAACCAGTGTAGATTCGGACCCCTCTTCAACATTAAGAACAAATTGCACGGCAACTTGAGCCTCATCAGGCCACTGAGGATGCGGAGGTTTACCGGCATAACCAATCAAATCTCGCTTTTGCATTAGCCTAACTCAAAAGTTGTAACGCCAAACACGCGATTATGCATAATTTTCGGTTTGGGCCCTAGATACATTCTGGCACAACCAAAAATTTCCTCCATACCGTATGCTCGGGCCAATGCCATTGCTGCAGGATTATTTTCTGGAACATCCAAGAATACTTCCTCACCTGCCGCATGTACCAATAACTGATCACAAAGGGACTTCGCTACCTGTCGATCATTTGCAAATAGAGGTCCAATTTTGAATCCTTTTCTACACCGACGCATTACTCCATACCCTTCAAGGCGACTGTCCTTTAAGTACCCCAAAGACAGGGCCTCAGGTTGAGCTATCCACCCCTGTAGAAACTTACCCCTGCAGGCAGGAAAACAAGCGCGATCATATTGGTTTAGATGATCAAAAGGCACTTGGCATAGAGGAACAACATTCCCTTCAAGGGTTTTTACCCTGCTTGAGGGCCGGCAAACAAAACGCAGGTTACGATGCGAGAAAGAAAATCCGCCCTTGGCATAGTAGCTTTGCATGTCAAAAACGCCATCTAATCCAACAGTAGACCCAGGACAGAGCCGCGCCAACATTTTATCTCTACGTATATGCCATAAGTAGTTTCCGTAGCCTCGATGTCTAAATTCTGGCCGCACAATAAAAAAACCCATAAATCCATACCTCCCATCGTAGGAAGTAATCGCTCCACCTCCTATCAGCTCCTTATCTTTTAATGCTGCAACGAATGCTTCAGGGTCGGTATTCCAAAATATTTCCGCATCATTTAACCCAGGATTCCAGCCTTCCTCTGCCGCCCAATCCACCAATAAATCCACTTCCCCTCTTGTCATTGGGCGAATAGTAAGCTCTTGAGACATTATTTCCTCCTTTTTCGCCACATGTTAAACATCCTACATTCAGCATCACATCAAATCTGCAAGAGAGCCTTTATTAAACTGAATTTTCCCCATATTTAAAAAGTGGATTACTGAAAGCATTGCTCCATATGAAATACTTAACAGAGATAAAATTGAAAACACATGCATAGGAATTACACACCAAGCTTGCTTACAAAAGAAAGCAATTATTACGTAGCTTTCCAATATGTACATCCCAAGAAATACTCCCAGCACTATCAGACCAACATCCAGCTCCAGAGTGGATACCTGAACGATAGAAAATATAATAACGGTAAAGAATAGAAAATTACCAGCAAGGCGAAATCCCCAGGCAACTTTTATTCTAGGTAGTGCTACAGCCTTCTCAATATTCCTTCGCGAATGAGTCAATCTCTCTGATGCACTTTTCGAATTGAATTTACTTACCACTAAATCCGCTTGTGGTGTTTGATATATACCACCACTCACAACACCCCTCTCAAATACATCCCATCTACTAGTCAAGCAAAATCGCACCAATAAGAGACTTTTTATTATTAAACTGTTAAAAGGGCATATTCCGCCGCTTGAACAGACAATTTTATCATCATTTTCAAAAGCCGCTTCCCCTATATTGACTAGATACTATTTTGAGGTGAAGTGAGAGATATTTCTAACATCATGAATTGTAGGTCTTATTTTGGTGCAAGAAATTTGAAAGGACTCGCCGGCTTAAATTCAGAAACAACCTCTCCCCCAAGATTCTCAGGAACATCCAGTTTCATACTCATTACTTGAGCACCGAGACTAAGGTTTAACTTATCAAGATCCACCCAAATGACTGAGGGATTGATAACCGATTCAAAATAGTAGCGTTTGGCAGACTGGTCTATCACTGAACGCCACAGTGTCGAGGCGATATTAGGCTTCTCTGGATTACTCATCCCCAGAGGAACGCTAACAGCGCGTATTTGTGAGAACACGGAAGCTAATGCATCCCTACGCGCATTGTATTTCGGGGATGACTCCAAGGCATAGCTAGCTCGCACAAACCTGTCAGCTGCACTAATAGTACCAGGCAGAAAATTCTGGCCACCAATAAGGTCCCAATAGGTATTGATAGCTAGTTGTTGTCCATAAATTGGCGAGTTTGTCATTACCGTGTATTGTTTCCCATGATGAACCTGCAACTCCCCTTTTATATATTCAAATATTGCAGAATCACCAGATGGATCAGAAAGAGCAATATGTGCGGTAGCCGGCCTGCCATTGGGCAGATCTGTACCAACCACGGTGAAAGGCTCTCGCTTCATCGCATTTACCGCTTCACTAACTGTACGAAAGTTATCCAGAAAATACTGTAACCAGGCCCCAACCGAAATTGTTGGCTTACCCCGTGCTTCCGAATTACCGTAATCCGCTTCAGCCAGATATAGAAGATTTCCCACTAAACCAGCTTCATTGATCCCATCTGAAGTCGCAGACTCATAGATACTGATCACAACAGAACCATAATTGGATGTCCACTCAATAGAGCCTCTACCAACCCCTCCGTTGCGTTGCATCCCCTTTGGAAATGCCCAGAAATCCATAGCAGCTTTAATATCACTCCAGTCCATGCTTCTTCCGGTGATATAGTTCCCTGTACCAGTTCCATATAATATCCGCGTGCAAGCTTGTGAAGATGCAGCAACCAGTAAGAGGGAAAGAAAGAGGATTGGAGCAATCCAGTAAAACAAGGGCTTGACTTCATTTAAACTATGCAATCTCACAGATATTCTCCGCTTGCTTTAGGTGTTCAATAATCCACCCTTCATCTGAAAAGCTCACTTTACCTAACAGACTCAAACATAATAAAAGTGAAAATATATGTAGAATAGTTTTAGCGCATCAGAGGTATTCAGTATGTAGAAATTGAGGTGTATAACCTCAAATCTAACGAAAACTCTATTTAACCTCCTATTTCTGGCGTGCTTTCCAACCAACCGGATTCACGCCCCTTTCTTTTTAAGTAAAATTCCCCGTTACTGAAAATGATTACACTATGTAGGAAAGAAAACTCACGCCGATCCAAATGTAAAATGTAATAGGGAGAGAGTATGAACTCCATTGGTAGACTGGTAATTTTGGTCAGGGAGTACGAAGAGGCAATCAGGTTTTATAGAGATAAGCTGGGCTTTGAGGTATTTGTCGACTCCGAAGCGCCTCCCCTTCGGTTCGTCCATGTCCGCTTACCAAAACAGAAAGATGTAGGAATCTGGCTACTTCAAGCTTCCTCAGAAAATCAGGAGAAGAGTGTCGGAAAACAAACTGCCGGGCAACCATGCGCCGTCATTTATACGGATAACTTTCAGAGTGAATATGAACGCCTGGTGGATAACGGTGTTCAGTTTACTAAGCCCCACAGGTCTGAAGCTGGTGCAGAATTTGCACACTTTGAAGATTTATATGGCAATGAGTTTGTCCTAGTTGAACTGAAAACCGAGCTTGCTGAGTAAATTTTATGGGCCTTTGTCGATTCCCTCACTTGGGCCCGATTTGTGAAGCGGTTGCCCTCATACCGAACAGACTTTCAGATTTCTTAGAACCTTCTGGATTACCCGATACTTTCCTGAAAATTTCCTGTTTACTTCTCCTGCCCTATCACATATAAATCGGACAAGACTCATTCATTGGGTACCAAGTTCCTGCCACCTTAATCACGATCACTGCGTGAGCCCGGTTATAGAACAAATTTTCGGCACTGGAATGTGCCATTGCTGACTTTCTGCCAGCATACACCTAAAGATAAGGAAGTTCGTTTCTCAAAGCAGCACCGAACAACAAAAGTTTAGTTGGCTATTGGCCTTCGATCAATTTGGAGTGCTCACGCTACCGTTACCGATCATTTGGAAGCATCATGAATAGAAGCCTGATTTTGCTGGTTCCCGGCTTAACGAGGGTCACCAGCACTGCTCAGCTGTCCGAATTCACCGAAGGACTTATCGCAGCAAGCGAGCGCATGCCGCTCACTCCCATTGCAGATCCCTCTATTCCCCCTGGAGTCCACCGCTTACGAGTAGCTTCGAGCGGACAGCCCCAGGAGCTGGATCTTGTGGAGGCATACTGGAACGACTTGGTTCCCAGTATTACTCAGCAAACATTGAAAACTCGGCTTGCCAGAGGATTCTCATTGATCTGGTTCTGGCTTGCCAATCTTCACATCTGGAAAGGGGTACTTAGACGTAAATACTTAACTTTTGGCCTGACGCTATCGGCTCTTGCTTTTATTGTCTGGTACCTAGGTACCATTATTTTATTTGTTGAGGCCATAGAGCCAGCAACAGACAACCCTTTCTTCTTCCTGGTGGAAAAGTTGAAGCGCTCCGTGGAGTACATTGGTGGCTGGCGAATATGGGCTGTAGCCACGGCAATAGTGGCATTAATGCCGGTCTCCCTATTAGTGGACATCTCTGATTTTTGTAAGCGCTACCTCACCAATGAACCGGCGGCCAGGGGCAAACCTGCGGTACGTTTTGAAATAATCCGACGAGTACGTGAACAATTGGAAAGCAGCCTTGCACAAGAAAAATACCAGTCGGTGACCATTGTCGGACACAGCTTCGGTAGTGTTGTCACTGTTGACCTGTTTGCTGACCTTCCCCCCATTGGAGTCCCTGTTCGCATACTCACAATGGGTTCCCTAATTGAGGTATTAGGTAAGCAAGCACCCTGGCTACAGAATGAAGTACTTGAACTGTCCCAGCGCAAAGACTTAATTGAGTGGATTGATATCAAGTCTCACTCAGATTGGTTTGCCAGCGGATCGGCAGTACCAGATGCCCATCATTGCTATGAGCGTATTATTGGCTCATATGGCACTTTCCCAGACAAGCTGGCTGCCAGGGTGCACTCTCGTTACTTTGACAATCAGGAGGCCGTGAGGCTACTGCTATCTTATTACGAGCGACAAAATAGTATCGTTAGCCCTAGCGAAAAAATAGCCATAGAGCCAGCCTGAACCAATAACAAAGCGCACTGCTCGTGCCGGTAAGAAATTTCCAGAACACAACAGTCACCAACAATACACTTACAGCAAGGAGAGTAGAGATGTCAGCCAACCAGCCAATGAAAAGAGCATCGACTCTGTGCTTATTTCTGGCGATTCTTGTCAGTAGCTGTACCCAGCTTGCTCCCAGGTATGATGCGGAGCTTTATTCAGGCCTAACCGAAGTCAATGCTGAATTGATGCAATTCTTTTCCTCGGTTTCCCATGGCACCAACAAAGGCTCCTATAGCGAGAGAAGCCAAAACTATCACTCCTTAATTGGTAAAATTGATGCGCTGGCCATGCAATCAAATACCCGACCTGTCCCCGGCAAGGTTACTTTGAGAAAAATCAACAATTACCTTGACTCTACAAATAGCAATATTAGTTTTGAATCTGCACCACCAAGTGTTGCTTCCCTTGAAAAAATTTCCAGCAGTCTAAATCGAATGCGAAAGGAAGATGAAGATAAGGGACTGCGTGCTACTGCTGTTGCTCTCTTCAAAAATGAAGTTGTAATCTCCATGGACCAGGCCCTGACCTATGAATCTTTTCTAAACCGCTGAGGAATTAGACATGTCACTTGACGTTAACCAGCTGATTTCCAATATCAAAGATGCAGCTTCCACAGTTATCAATCACGATATCACCGAGATTCGCGGTTTTTCAGAACGCCAACTGGCTGCGCTGGCGCTGCAAGCAAAACTCATCGCCAACGCAATTTTGGCCGAGGAAATTGATGATGACCTCAGAGACTACTTTCTAGACTCTCTGGAAGATATGGCCCTAAACTTTGCCAAAACTTTACGTGGACTTCTCGCAGTCACTATTGAAAAGGTTTGGAATGCGGTTGTCGGTATTATTTGGTCAGCAATAGAGGCCTGCACTGGAATTTCATTGAAAATTGCCTCTTGACCCTAAATGAATTTTTCCATCTCACGCCCCGAAATTTTATCGTAAAGCTCCGGGGCTTCCAATTCATCAATGTATAACCCATTTTCTCATGTTTTGTGCCCTATCAGAGCCTATCCCTAATTTTGACTCCCTAAGAACGGAATATTTATTGAGCCTCTAATCAGAATACTAAGCTCGCTTCCCCTTAACCCGTTTGATGAAGACAACCTGGGTGGTGTAGTTTCAGGCGGTGCCTGGGGGGGCGCTCCGTGCACAATATCACCATCAGTTATCCTGAATTTTTAAGTAACTTTCCATAAGCATCCAGGCAGCTCCCAATGAACGCTGCTTGGATGCTTAAATTGGCTCACCTAAACAGTTGCCCTTTCGCAAAATAAATATGAATAAGCTTGTAGTTTTTTCTTACCGTGTTTTTTCGGTAAAATTTGGCATCGCTCAAACCATAAAGAGATATAGCGCGATATAACAAATAATAACACTGGGCAACGCCCACAGAGGATACACTCTATGAAGGCCCTTCTCACGGCAATACTGGCTATAACACTTTGCGCCCACTCTAAGGCTGCCGATAATCTGGTACTGGTAACTATTGATGGCTTGCGCTGGCAGGAAGTTTTTTCCGGTTACGACCAGGAAATATTGAATCACGAAAAGTTTACGGAGAATAAAGATCAATTGATCAAGCAATTTGGAGGCGAATCAGCAAAGGTAAAGCGAGAAAAACTTTTTCCTTTTATCTGGAATAAAATAGAAAAAGGCGGATTTCTGGCCGGTAACCGTGAAAAGGAATCTTTTGCCAATATCACTAACGGCTGGTGGTTTTCCTACCCTGGCTACAATGAAATCCTCACCGGGCGCGCCGATCCAAAAATTAACAGCAATGATCCACTACCCAATGACAATATCACTTTCCTGGAATGGTTAAATAACAAACCAGAGTTTGAAAAAAGTGTAGCTGTTTTTGGTAGCTGGGGCGTATTCTCAGCTATTATCAACCGGGATCGAAGCGGAGTTTTTGTCAATGCAGGATTGGAACCCGCCAACTGGCCTGGAATATCCCTGCGTGCTCAATTTCTGAATGAACTGCAAGGCCAGCTGCCAGTTTTCTGGCAGGATGTACGCCCGGACGCCTTCACCTATGGGCTCGCCAAAGAATATTTAATCCATAATAAGCCAAAGATGCTCTATATAGCCCTGGGTGAGACCGATGATTTCGCCCACGATGAGCAGTACCACCAATACCTCGATTCCGCCCATCGCAGTGATGTAATTCTCGCAGACCTATGGAGTACCCTGCAATCTATCGAAGGCTACCGAAACAATACTAACCTGATAATAACCGTGGACCATGGCCGCGGTAACATTGCCGAAGCCTGGCCACACCACGCCAGCGGCCCGGCACTGACTCAATATTTTGGCAAGGAAGACCACCCACACAAAAATGGCATGCCCGGATCAGATGAAATCTGGATTGCAGCACTGGGCCCGGATATCAAAGCACATGGTGAAGTATCAGGGGGCCCCACTCTGTACCAGAATCAGATTGCCGCCACAGCATTACAGTTGCTGGGTTTCACTCCCACAGATTTTTCCAGGGACGCCGGTCCAGCCATAGATAACTTAGTGAAGAAATAGCCTTTTCTGCTTCGGGGCCACTATGGCTGGCCCCAGTCAGTTCAGCAATAGAACTTGGTGCAATCGTCTCCAATCTGGCATTTGGAAACAGCTCACTAGCTGCCCCGCCCCAGTTTCCGCATAATTGTCGGCCGCACTCGTAACTAAATACAAATGGCCTGATGTATGTGGTTTAAAAACCTTCGTGTCTATCGCTTAACCAAAGAATTCAGCCTGGATGCTGAAAAATTCAACGAACTACTGGAGCCACAGGCATTTATACCCTGTGGCAGCCAGGACTCCTCTCGCTATGGCTGGGTCCCCCCCCTTGGACGCCACGGTAACCAGTTGGTCCACTCCACCAATGGCTACTTAATGGTCTGTGCCAAAAAACAGGAAAAGGTTCTGCCCGCGGCAGTCGTCAATGAAAAAGTCGAAGAGCTAGCCCAAGCTATCTCCGCAAAAGAGGCCCGCCAGGTTGGTCGCAAAGAGCGACAAAACCTGAAGGATGAAGTGTTGCTTGAAATGCGGCCTAAAGCCTTTGCTCGCTCGCGCCTACACTACGCCTATATCGCGCCCCACGATGGTTTGGTCGTAGTAGATGCCTCCTCAGCATCTGCCGCAGAGGAATTGCTGGAAAACCTCCGCGAAGCGATCAGCAGCCTTGCGGTAATCCCCCTTTCCGCCAAAAATTTGCCACAGCAAACCATGACCCACTGGCTCACCGCACCTGAAGCGCCAATACAGTTTGATTTTGGCCATGAATGTGAGCTTCGAGATCCTAAAGACAGCGGTAGTGTGATCCGCTGCAAAAACCAAGACCTTTGCGCGGAGGAGATACACAACCACCTGGTGGCGGGGCTTCAAGTCCACAAGCTGGGACTGGTCTGGCGTGGAGGAGTTGAATTCCTGGTTGACGACCAGCTCTCCCTGAAACGCGTCAAGTTCAACGATGAATTACTGGAAAAAGCCGATAGCGCCGATGCAGATAATGCAGCTCTGCGCTTTGACGCCGATTTTGCCGTAATGACCCTTGAAATCTCAGCTCTGCTCAAGGACTTGCTTGCCGCTTTTGGCGGAGTAAATATGGAGGCTGCCAGCGTGGAGGAAATAGTAGCCAAAGCCTCACGTGGAGAAGTCGATGAGCGGGTACGAGAAGTGGAAGAAGTAGCGTTCTGAGTACTTACCCGGTGCCATTCGCACCGGGAGGCCCACCGGGTGAAGCCCACTCCTACCCTCAGAATATAAGTGGGCTCTTCCCCTCACTCTCTATCAGATCATATCTCTACAACAGGGCGACCTGGCTCACTCCAGAGTACGTGGTATTTCCTCTGCTCAGGCTGGTCCACACGGGAGAAAGTATGCGCGCCGAAGAAGTCCCTCTGCCCTTGTAGCAAATTAGCTGGCAGGGACTCTGTGCGGAACGCATCGTAGTAACTCAAAGCCGAAGACAGTGCCGGTACCGGAATACCATTCAACGTGGCACTGGCAACCGCCTGACGCCAATTGCTTTGGTGTTCGGCAATCTGCTGAGTAAAGAAGTCATCCAATAACAAATTGGACAGCTTGGCATCGCGCTCATAAGCATCGCTGATAGACTGAAGAAATACTGCACGGATAATACAGCCAGCCCGCCAAATACGCGCAATCTCAGAAAAATTCAGCTGCCAGCCCTGCTCTCGCGCAGCCAGCTTCATCAGGTCAAAGCCTTGGGCGTATACACAAATTTTCGCGCAGTACAGGGCATCGTGCAGCTCCTGGATTACCTCATCACGCTGCTCCACCGCTACCGGGGATACTGACGGCCCCTTTAGTTTCTGAGCAGCACGAGAGCGCAGGGTCTTACGCGTAGACAGGGAACGAGCATAAACTGCTTCGGCAATACTCGGTGCCGGACATCCCACCTCCAAACTGCTGATTGCCGTCCACAGCCCTGTTCCCTTCTGGCCGGCTCGATCCAGAATCACATCAACCAGCGGCTGCTCGGTGACAGAATCCAGGGTGGATAGAACTTCCGCACTGATATTGATCAGGTAGCTGTTCAGTGGGCCGCGATTCCATTCTCGAAACACTTCAGCAATCTCGGCTGGTGACATCTCCAGGGCACTGCGCATCACATGGTAGGCCTCACAGATCATCTGCATATCAGCGTATTCGATACCATTGTGCACCATCTTTACATAGTGACCGGAACCAATAGGACCAATATAGGCCGCACAGGGCTCTCCCTCACGCACAGGATTGCCTGGCTCAAAGCGCTCGATAGGTTGACCACTGGCCTTATCGACCTTGGCTGCAATGGAGTGCCAAACCGGCTCTATACGGCTCCAGGCATAACGGTCACCACTAGGCATCAAAGAGGGGCCAAAACGGGCACCAACCTCGCCTCCGGATACTGCCGTGGTAAAAAAGATCAGCTTACCTTCATATCGCTTGGCGCGCTCAACGGAGTCAGTCCACAAGCTGTTACCGGTATCCACCACGATATCGTCTGCTTTAAGCCCTGCATCCAGTAGCTTGCAGCAAACATCATCTACTGGTGCACCTGCTGGCACAGACAGAATAATCAGGTGCGGCGCCTTTACTTTTGCCAACAGCTCGGTGTACGAATTGCAGGTCTCCACCCGTGCAGGCTGATCACCGCGCTCTTTCTTGTCCTGCTCCAGCAGTGCGTTGAGCCGATTGTGATCCAGATCGAAAGCACAAACCTTGTAGCCGTTGTCAGCCAGGTTCAGGATCAGGTTCTTACCCATCACACCGGCGCCGATAAAGCCAATATCGCACTGTGAGTCAGACATCAAGTTCTCCGTACTAAGATAGGGGTCTTTCAAGGGCGCGGAGTATAGCAATATGAATACGAGGCCGGGAGAGCAAAGATCCAGCGACATCACCCTAATGTACAAAAAACAACCAACAAAATATTGATCACTGACAAAAACTCAGCATGGAGTAGGTACTTTCCTAGAGGGATTAGGTTGGACCAGCCCGGTATATCTTTTAGCGCCAGGGCCCTGATCACAGGCAAGTACAATAGCCTTCTTCCCTGTCCACATTCTCCAGGAACAGTCATTCTGTTAACCATTACAAATGGCTGATATAACCTTAGAAATCAGATCCAGAAGACAGCTTTCACATAGCGGCAGGAAGTAGATTCCATTTATAAGAGAGATGACAACCAGAAGATCTGGCTATGCCAGTTTTAACTTTTCGTTGAGGCACACTGTCGGAGATCTGATAGGTAACTCCAACCAATCCACCGGAAGGAAGTTTCTAAAAATGTTAGAGTCCCCATTACCAAGTTCAATTAAATCCTCAAAACAAAGAGTGGTATTATCTTAAATAATTCACGACTTTTATTTACCGCACCACAGAAAACCGTAAAAATTTATATCCCAACTTATTTTTAAATAAATTTGAACATGCAGGATGTACTATCATAGTCACTTCAGACCACTTTTGGCAGTTCGCCAACATTCAGCCTTCATGCATCCCTTCGATCCCCCAGGCTACATCTTTTAATTTTCCAGGAAGTATGAACTCATCGTATAAAAAATATAAACTCCAAAATGTTTAAAATGGAAATCATTATCGCTCAACAGATCCAATATTGAGGATAACCAAATCCCACTGTGGTAGAGGCTTATTAGGTACAGAAATCTTAATATAAAATATTCTGACTATAATCAACTAAATTTGAGGATAAAGAATGTTCTTTACCGATAAAATCGCGTCTATTTGAATTATCCCTCCCCCCAATAATCGTCCCTGTTCGTCTTTAAGGATGGATGGTGTTGATACTTAAATCCTATTCAGTTTTTCTAGGCTATAAGTGGAATCACCTCCAAGCGATGATGCGCTTATTAAAAGGCGGCGGATTATAAATACCCAAGTATTGACACTACGCCTGCCGTAACTTACAAAGCTACTAGGAATATTATTATTATGAAAAAGATCCTTACCGCTGCTTCTATCTGTCTCGTTTCCCTTGGGGTTACCAGTCTAGCCAACGCCGAAACCTGGTCCCCTCCGGGTGCTATCGCCTTGGCAAATGTTGGCACCCTAACGGTTAAAAAAGGAATTTCTCTTAACTGCACACTTTCAGGCAGTGTAAATTCCACCGGTGCAGATGCTTCAGTAGGCAGTCTTGCGCTATCGGGCGGATTCCTCAATATGTGCAACAGTGTCTCCTTCAATAATCTTCCCTATGACCTGATAGGAAACGCAAACAATACAGTAACCTTAAAGAATGTTGCTGTTGCCGCCGTAACTGGTAACTGCGCCGGGGACTTAACAGGTTCTTTCGATCAATCAACAGGAAGGATCACCTTTAATAATGCTCAAATTCCGAGTGTAGGTTCAGGTAGTGCCTGTGTAATTAATGGCGTTGTATCAACCAACCCACAATCCTCATTCACTGTACCCTAAAAAACCCTCGAGGTAGCCAATTTAAAATACCGCCGGCAACCGCTAGCGGTATTTTTTATAAACAACTAATGAATTTCATTTCAAAGCATTTTCTTATTACCTTTACCTTTACCTTTACCTTTACCTTTACCTTTATATAAAATACTACTATTCATATCCTCTTATAATGTCATGCAACATTAATCCCTCAAAAGGAAATCAGGCCCTGCAATTACAGTACCTTCATAGTAGAATACGCTAGAGAAGCTTTTCCCTACAACCAACCTAATCTTGAAAGAGAATAAATGTCAGCTCTATTAATCTAAAAATTAATTTAATTTAGACATATAGTAAATTAGCAATCTATCAGAAGAAGACAAAGGAAAAGCCACAGTAAGTAAGAGATGAAATACCGCATTCTAACTTACTGTGACTACTCTAATCAGCAGGCCTCCGATACCGGGTTTAAAAAGTAAAAGTATTAAAAGCCTTTACTGACACTAAACCCAACAATACGAGGCTCTAAAGTAAATACATTTGTAGTAAGACCTGAATCATCGCTACTTGTAAACATATCTGTAATCGGCGCATCGTCAAATATATTTTTCACATAGAGCTGCATATACAGTTCAGAATTCGGGTTGTTCAAGCTCACAGAAGCATTAAGGTTGCTCCATGCCTTCAAACGATCATATTCTGTATTATAAACACGTGCATAGCTCTCAGATTGGCGATAGTAATCCGCCCGCAACGTCAGATCCCAGTCCTCAATAGGAATAGTATGTTCGACACCAAAATTCACAGTAAACCGCGGAGCATTAGGTAGCTCGTTACCACTCAGATCAGCAGCAAAGCCCCGTCCTCCATTTGGAGCATCAGTGAGTGGATTATAAGGATCTACACCATAAAGCAAGTCCCAGCGCGCAAAGCCCTCTATCTCTGGCGTAAATGAACCGTATAGAGCAGAGCCTGCACAGAGTGACCAAATGGCAAGCACATTGCCGGTAGCGGCAACTGTTTCAACCAAATCCACTGGTGCAATACAGTTTGAAGGAACCTGAATACTAGGCCTTACCAACATCCAATCTTCATTTCCTTGAGTGCGATTCATAACATCAATAGACTCTTCACCATCTGCGATACGAGTCTTCAGGTAGCCCATATTCATATCAACTCTGGTGCTATCTGTAAGCTGCCACGCCAGCTCAAGCTCAAGCCCCATACTCTCCGCATCAAAGTTCTCATTTAAAGAAATGCGATCAACAATTTGGGAAACTTGATAATCTGTATAATCATAATAGAAGGCGTTGGCATTGAATGTCAGACTTCCATCTAACATTACATTCTTGGAGCCGATTTCTATCGCATTAACAAACTCCGGTTCAAAGGAGTCCTCCAGGGGTTGATACTGCACTACGGTTGGATCAATCTCTGCTCGAGGTGGATTAGTGCCGCCCCCCTTATAACCGTGAGCAAAAGATAAATAAAACATGGTATCGTCAGTAAAGGGGGTGTCTACTCGCCAATCTAGTACCGCACGGCCCGTATATTCCTGCCAATTCTGAGTAACTTGATCTCCCTCTGGATATCCTCGGTGAACAAGCCCACCTGAACGCTGACCCGATATTATTTCTCCTGTTTCACTATCAAAGCTTGTACCTAACAGTAACTGGCTAGGTACAGGAGTTGATTGCTTACGGTCATCGGTGTAGCGCAGACCTGTGGTAAGTTTTACATCCTCTGTGATCTGCCAATAGGCCTCACCAAACAGGGCCCATGAGCGAGTTTCCACTAAGTTCCTGCTAAGAAAATAGTTATGCCCCTCCTCATCAATATTCTCAAGTGAATTTGGATCTACATAAATACAATCCATATCACCCGCACCGACCTCTGGATCAATACATTTTTCAGAAATCAATAAACCTGTATCAGGGTCTCTGGTACCGTTATAAAAATATTCTGCAATCAAACTAAACATATTATTGAATACAAAATAATCATCCTGGGTTTTAAAGTCCAGGTAGTTAGCACCTAATGAAAAGTTCCAGGGCCCATCAAAAGATGTCTGTAACCGGAATTCCTGGCTCCATTGTTTATTATCAGAGCGGCTAATATCTACTGCTAATATTCCATCAGAGGGGCCTAACTGTGGATCAGTATAAATTCCTCCAGGGGTGGGAACAAATTCAGCAGAATCATTAAAAATTGGGTCTGATACATAACGATTGTAATCTTGAGAAGAGTAGTAATCATCCTTTGCATAAGTTGATTGGGAGAAAAAAGTGAGTGAATTACTCAATTCCCACTCAAAATTCAGCTGCACTAAATCATTTTCAGCACGGAAAACTGGATCATAGCTGGTGGCAATCTCACGTAAATCCCTTGATTGCTCTGCATTTCCATAGGGATTACTGTAATAGTCGATAATCGGAAATCCAGTATCTAAATTGATAAACTGGGGTACCAACACAAAAGCAAACCCTCTTCCATTCGGCGCGCTATAGGCATCATCACTGTAAATTGATGCCGGCATACACCCCTGGCTAAAGAAAATAGAAGTAATTTCTGTTAGCTCAGTATCCCCAATCGTCGATGGTCCCGGGTCGGTGGTACATAGCTGCTTGCCAGTACGTGAGCGTTTGTCATCTTCTTCAAAGTGCTGCCAGATCAGGTTTGCACTAAAGGTTTCACTGGGTTCCCACTCAAAAATGGCACGCGTGGAATAAAGATCCCTATCATTTACATCGTTCCCAGTGTAGGTATTGGTATCAAAGCCATCACGCTTGGTCATAGCACCTGAAAGCCGCAGTGCCATGGTATCGCCCACGGGCAAGTTAAACATGCCACTTGTGCGCTTTGAGTTATAGCTACCTATTTCAGCTTTAATCTCAGAAGCAAATTCATCCTCTGGCATCACCGGCAACATATTAACCACGCCAGCAGTCGCATTTCGGCCATACAAAGTACCTTGAGGTCCTCGTAACACCTCTACTCGCTGTACATCAAAAAACTCCTGCTCGAACAACCGGTTACGAATAAGTGGTGCATTATTGAAGCTCACCGCCACCGCCGGATCGGTTGCAGCAGAGACAGCCTTGGTACCAACACCACGAATTGAGAAGTTATAGGTACTAAAGTTTGATTTGGAAAAGTTTACGTTAGGCACCGCACGAAGTAGTTCTTCACCCCGTTCAATCTTCAGGGCATCTATATTGTCCCCCGACAAGGCAGAGACAGCGATAGGAACATCCTGAATACTCTCCTCTATTTTTTGTGCTGTTACGGTAACTTCTTCGATAGGCTGCCTTGCTCGACTACTTTTATCCTCGCTTTGATCATCCTGGGATAAGGCTGTCAATGGCGTCGCAGTCATTACCATGCAGGCAATCGCAACGCTATACCAAGGGGTATGATTATTGACTGGATTAGTGGTACGAATCGCTTGTGCAATCAACTTTTCTTTCTTACGAAGGCTCATCATCATACTGAGTCTCTCTATATTATTTTCTCTATTATTTTTAAGTCAGCCAAACACCACCTTATCTCAGGCCTAACCAAGTTAAAGACGCAACACACTCGCGGTAGGGGGGATTAAGATTACCCGCCCAGAGAACATCAAACATAAATCAAGAACAACAAAAACTTATATTTTTAGTTGACATAAACTTCCAACTTCCAACTTCCAACTTCCAACTTCCAACTTCCAACTTCCAACTTCCAACTAGAAAATAGTAGCTGATAAAAATGAATCCCCTATACAAAACAACAAATAAATCAACAACGCCTTAAACACCAAGATTAAAAAACTAATCCATTGAAATTTCCCTCAAGATGCCTCACTTAGCCTAGTCAAAATCGGTAACGTCAAACGGCCTCTTCCATTACCTTCCGAATTCGAACTAATGCACGTTGAATTAGTTCTTTCACTGACTCCTTGGAGATTCCCATGCGCTCGGCGATATCTTGGTAAGTTAAACCTTCAAAGCGATGAAATTTAAATGCTGTACCTGCTCTTGGCGGTAATCTCAGGATAGCTTGACAGACACGACGGCAATCCTGCATCCCTATAACCGTTCGCTCAGGTGTGATCACATCTGGAATATCTATCTCAGAACTAAGTGGCTCATGATATGCACGGCAGCGAGATTTCTGGTAGCGGCCATGGCTTACCAAAAGATTTTTCGCAATTGTGTAGATATAACTCCTTGGATTTCTAATATTCGTATTAGATTTCTTCATCTGAAAATGCAGATGCGCAAAAACTTCTTGCACCAGGTCATCCACATCAGAAATATTCACCCTGGAAGAAAAATATCGCCTCAACCCCAAACGATACTCCCCGACCCATGAAGCCATATCTTTTTGGCAGCTTTTGTTCATAGGCAAACAAGTATTTGGTCAATTGAAAGTGTGCCAACTGCCTAGAGCTTCATCACTAACTCGACTAGCGCTAAGCCGGTAATTAAAACTGGACGAACACCAAAAAAACTTATTTGAATTACCACAAAGCTTTCAGAGACTTATAAAATTATGACCATTAATTCACAAAACCAATCAAAAATGCAGACTGCTAGGTCAAAAACACACTTTAAAAGAATTCTCTCTGGAAAATTTTTCTTAAATTTATTTTGACTTATTCGGTTTCCAGAAAATTTAGAATAACTGCACCAAACTTATTGATAAACGCCTTCAATAAACTAAATGGTGAATAGAACGCCTATATGTTTCATAAGTGAACAATCTCTAGAATTACACGCCACAAGATTTCCAAGTTTAGCTAGCCTAAGAGGCATTGATCACTCATTGAGCGACCCCACAGCTAGCATCGCAAACCTTCATAAATTTGTAACTGGTACTAAAGAAAGCCTACAGCAGTTTATCCAAAGGACACTTGACTTTCCCCCGCATCATTCTAATAACATAGAAAAAGCCTCTCACCAGAAAAACAATTCCCCACTGGGCACTATAAAAACCAGCAGAAGAGTCAGAATTCTGTATGGCAGCTCAAACAAATCCAATACTTTGCCCTCTAGTTGCCTAATCGCCGTCCAATAAACGCCCTGGAACCAATCAAACTGGCACAAAAAGATCAAACATAAGCACCCCATATCAAACAAATTTAGGCTCATTAATTGAAATTTTCTTTTCTTTATATACTTTATTCGATAACCTCTGTGACTTTAGTGACAACTTTTAAATTCTTTACTTTTTCACAACCCTCGTATCGCAGTAAAAGAACTTGGAGAGTTGAACCGGAAAATATCCACTTAAAAAACAAATAGTGATTTTCTATTTTTTCAAGGAAAAATAATAAAATGGAGAGACTCCCTTAAACTATGTACTCCATTATTACAGCTTCAAGCCTACCTTCAGAGGTGCTGGGAAAGAACACAATAATGCCCTTACAGGTATGATGAACCATTTCGGATTACAGAAAGCAAGATTTTGCGGATGCGACTGGGGAGGTTTTGTCGTTGATGCTATGGTCCTACTCTATTCCGGGCGCCATGCTGGATTGACAAATATTGGTACTCCGCACAGTTATCACCCAAAGGAACTTCCAGCAATGGATTTGCCAATAAAAGAAATCACAGATAAACCAGATTATAGCCAGTTTTTACAACAGCCTGAAATTCCAGAAAATCTGCTCAATAACCATGTAGATAATTTCTTCTGTACATTTTTTCAAAAGAACTATCTGGCCAACAAAAATCTTTCCAAGATGCCAAATAACTCTTCAGAACGAAAAGTCGAACTTGCTCCGATGATAAGTTCCACAACCGGATAGCTAATTGGCTTGAGTTGACTTTTTCTATCACAGACAATCAAAGCAAGCAAATTAACAAGCAGGCAAGTTTGTATGAAAGGACTTAAAAGACTAACTCTTTTTTGGAGTTCAACAGTTGCTGGTCTCCTATTGACCTCCTCTCTCGGGCATGCGAAAGCAATAAATAATGAAAAGCCCTATACATTTACTACCTGGAGTAAAAAAACTGCAGATGGTTACAGAGGTTTTTTTAAGGTCCCGGAAAATCGCGCTATCAAAGATAGCCGCAACCTTTCAATTCAGTATATCCGCTTCCCTTCGACAGGTAAAAAGGCGGGTCCGCCTATTGTCTATCTGGCTGGGGGCCCCGGCGGATCCGGAATTATGGCAGTCAACTATCGCTATGAAATGTTTATGGCATTGCGGGAATACGGTGATGTCATTGCCCTGGACCAGCGCGGCACCGGGCATTCCAATGACCTGCCTAACTGCGAGTCTAAGCAGATAGTTCCACCGCTCATCTCCACCTCCGATTCGAAATATGTTGAACTGCATCAAAGTGCCCTTCTTGAATGCCTCTCTTTCTGGCGCGATCAAGGTGTTGATCTCGCAGCCTATAACACATTGGAAAGTGCTCGTGATCTAGAGGCTCTACGGCACCATTTGGGAGAAGAGAAAATTGTATTGTGGGGCACTTCTTACGGCAGCAATTTGGCACTAGCAGCCTTAAAGGAGATAGAGGGGTCTATTGATCGGATTATTCTTTCCAGTGCTGAGGGGCTAAACCAAACGATTAAGCTACCTTCCCGTACAGAATCCTATCTGGATCGCCTTCAAAAAGCCATCGATCAGCAGCCCGAAGCGAAGGCGATTTACCCAGATATTAAAGGCTTGATACATCGCGTCCATGCAAAGCTGGAAAAACAACCTCTAAAAATTCAGCTTCCGCAAAGGGATGGGAGTAAGCTGGAGACCCTATTACAACGCAGAGATATGCAACAAATAGCCTCTGCATTTATTGCAGACCCCAAAAGTGCAGCCCAACTGCTCGCTTTTTATCGTGCAATAGACTTGAGAGAGGTGCCGGCCTTCGACAAAGTTCCTTCCCGTTATTTTCCTGATGGGTTCCTACAGCCTGGAGCTCCCATTACCCTCAGACCGATGCCCACTGCTATGGATATTGCATCTGGTATCAATAAAGGACGCAAAGCCAAGGTGGCCGAACAAGCTAAAGCTAGCCTGCTGGGGGACTACTTAAACTTTTCATACCATTATGACGGCTTGGCGCCAGAGCTGGACTTGGGAAATCGCTTCCGGGCAAACCCGCAAAGTGATGTGCCCGTATTATTATTCAGCGGTACGCTAGATGGCAGAACTTATATTGAAAGCCAACACGAAGCCATTTCAGGTCTTTCAAATACAACCTTAGTAACCGTAAAAAATGCCGGTCACAACTTGTTTATGGCCTCCGATGAGGTTCAAGACACCATAAACTTATTTTTGGAGGGGCGCCCTATTGAAAAGACAACGATTACAGTGGATCTGCCCACTCTAGCTATAAAATAGAAGCTCTCTATAGGTTTTCGGTAGTGGCATTCTTGCCGCTACCTATCCACTACACAATATCTCGTATCCCCCACCCCCGCACATTAACCTTGCTATAGATGCAACTGGAGGCGGGGATGACCAATATCACCGACGAAGTTCATCGCGGCGCCATTTGTGACCTGCGAGCACTTCAGCAACCTGGATTGCAGACATTCAAGCAATATATTCGCGGTAGCTTGCCAGGACCTCCCTTTTGGCGCTTAACTGGCATGCAACCTATTGAGGCAGGGCTTGGAAAAGCTACCTATTCCATGCCTATTACACCTTGGTTAGCTGATGGTACCGGCATTTACTGGGGCGGTATCTATGCAATGTTCGCTGATGCTCCCCTGGCTTCCGCTATCTGGACTACCCTACCCGCAGGTAAAGTACTGAGCACTTCTGAACTGAACATGTGCTTTATCCGGCCAATTACCACTAGTACTCAGAACATTGTCGGCCGGGCAACGACGATTCACTCCGGTAGCCAGGTTGGCCTCTCCAGCCTGCAGATCAACGACCAAAATGGCAGGACTCTCGCTTATGGGAGTACCCGCTGCTTAATAGCAGACTTTCCAGTCAGCCCAGATCAAGAGCTTCCTCTACCAGACTTAGGGCCCACCGAGCCACCTGATCCTTATTTACGCCCTCCTCCTGAAACCTTCTTTTGTGATATGGCGCACTTTCCAGAACAAGTGCCCATTGAACTTCAGCGGTTGACGATCAATGAAGGGCGAATGCATCCAGTTTGGTTACTTACTGGCTATCGAGCAGTCGAGATAGAAAATGGGCGCTGTATCTCTACCATGCCTTCCTCCCCCTGGTTCTCTAATGGAACTTTATCCATTTATGGTGGGCTTCTGGCCTGGGCTGCAGACTTCACCATGGGCGGAGCTGTTTACTCCACTCTACCTGCCGGATCCATCTTCGCCACTCTAGATATGCATATTCGCTTTGCACGACCAGCAAAGCTCAACAGTGGGGATTTGATCTTAGAGTCCCAGGTACTTCACCGAGGCCGGCAGTTAAGGGTTTCATCCTGCAATATTGATACACCCAGCGGTAAGCGCGTGGCTATTGCCACTGGTTCCGCACTGGTTATCCCTGGCGGTGCTCAGATGCTTGCGGATGGCAAACAGCCAGATGAAATTATTGCCACCGCGACCTCAGGCAAACCTTGGACACCCTGAATAAAATTCCTTATCAATGCTAAGGCCAACTTCAGGTAAAATGCTCATCACCAACATTCAGGCAAAGCCTCTGAATATTTTTTGACCGAATAGTCGCCTATTGCGGCACCAATTCCAATGTAACTTTTGGGAAGCACACTATGGCCTCATTGCAAGACCAACTCCTGCAAGCAGGACTTGTTGACAAGAAGAAAGCCAAACAAGTTAGCAAGGAAAAGCGCAAACAGCAGAAAGTTGCTAAGAAGTCTGCGCAGCCCCAGATAGATGAAACCAAGCTGGCCGCACAAAAGACTCTCGCAGAGAAAGCTGCTCGAGATCGCGCCCTGAATGCCGAGCGAGATGCCGCTGCTCAACAGAAAGCTATCGCAGCCCAGATCAAGCAATTGGTGGAAACAAACCGCCAGCCCTACTCTGGAGAAACGGCTTACAATTTTACTTTCGACAAGAAGATCAAAACCATCTACGTCAGTGATGAACTACGCGATCACCTGATAGCCGGTCGCCTGGTGATTGTCGCCCAGGATGCGCGTTTTGATTTGGTGCCCAGGATAATCGCCGACAAGATTGCCGAGCGAAACACTGAGATTATCGTTAAACCTGCTGAAACATCAGCACCGGTAGATGAAGACGACCCCTATGCAGATTTCCAGATCCCCGATGACCTTATGTGGTAATTGGCAATGAAGCAAGATGTAGTCCAGGTAGTGGAGCAATGGCTCACCGATGTGGTGGTGGGCTTAAACCTCTGCCCTTTTGCGCGCAAACCTATGCGCGCAGGCCAGATACGCTACATAGCCAGTGAAAGCAAAAACGACCAGGCCCTGCTGGCCGATTTACATACAGAACTGCAACGACTCGACAGTACGCCAGAGAGTGAGCTCCTTACTACCCTGCTGATTATTCCCGATCATCTGCAAGACTTTGCCGACTACAATCAATTTCTCGATCAGGCCGAATGGCTACTGGAACGCTACAACTATGTAGGCACTTATCAGCTGGCCAGCTTCCATCCGGACTACCAATTTGCCGGAACAAATCCGAATGATGCTGAAAATCTCACTAACCGGGCCCCTTTTCCTATCCTTCATCTATTGCGTGAAGATAACCTGGAAAAAATGATCGAGCTTTACCCAAATCCAGAGAGCATTCCTGAAAATAATATTCTTCAGGTTGAATCACTGAATCAAGAAGAAAAGCTGCGACTCTTCCCCTACCTTTTCCGATAGCAAAATCTCAAGTGATGAAATCCCTGGAAGAACTACTGCGCTTGAACAAGCTGATCCGCCTGATCGGATTTGACGATGCCCCTTTCAAGAAAGAACGGGGCACGCCAGTAAAGGTTAGCGGCATCGTCTGTTCCAATACACGCTTCGAGGGAATGCTATGGGGAGAAGTGAAAAAAGATGGTATGGAGGCCACCCAGGTCATTGCTGAACTGTTAAAAAACAGTAAGTTTTATAGTCAAATAAACGTAATCCTTACGGATGGCCTTGCTGTCGGTGGTTTTAATATTATTGATTTACCTGAACTCTCAAAAACTATCGATCGCCCTTGTATTGCCGTTATGCGTAAGCTACCGGATATGGCAGCCATAGACCGCGCCCTTCAAAACTTCCCCGATTACCGGCTCCGCAAAGAGACGTTGTTAAAAGCCGGCGAAATCCACTCACTCAGGAATTTTTATTTCCAGGTACAGGGCTGCAACCCCGATATCGCTGCTCAGGTACTGGAGCAGGCAACGGATAATGGCAACGTGCCCGAAGCACTGCGGTTAGCACATATGATCGGTGCCGCGGTAATAACGGGACAAAGCGGTAAACGGGCATAGAATAATAGTGAAGGCTGAATTTACACCTGCCCTTTTTATGCATAATAAAAGCAAGGGGGTTCAAGGAATTAACTCACCACCTGCTGGGCAAATATCGCAAAAAATCCTAAACCTAAAGAAGTAAGTTCACACAGCGCCAATAAAACGCATAGGACTAGGCCTGGCTATGCTAGAGGGGGTGTAGACCTCCAATAACGAAAAGAAAACGGCAGGCTGTGACTAGAACTACAAACCACCTGGCTCAGGGCGCCAGCTGCCCGAGGCTGACGAGATAAATAAGAATCATTAAGAAAGACGCATATTCGACCGTATTGGCATGGGCTCTCACCCAATTATGTAAAGTGTTATCCAGCTCAAAGGAATGCCCCATCTTTTACTTACTATGCCCTATAGCGACAAGAGTCCTAAGGAAAAGCGATAATGCGACTAGAAATCCAATACATAACTAGTACACATTCATAAAAATTTCCTCTCTAATCGGCCTGACAATTACTTAGCAATATATCGAGTCGACTAATTGGTATAATAAAAAACCAAATTAAATCCTGGCAATTCCTTGAACTTCTTTCAAAAGCTGATAATTCGGTAAAAAACCTTAATATAAGCAAACAGTTATAGAGGGAAAATTATTGCAGAATTTCCTCCAGCAGTTCCACCCGAATAGTTGTGTCGTCAGTAATCAGCTCACTCCATATCCAGTTATGGTGGGCTATTACAGTTTGTGCCTTAAGGTGTGGACGATCTTTCAAGGTATGACAATCAGAAGCTACTAAGATATTGATCTTATGGCTCACAGCAGACCTAATAGTGGTATCTACACAAAAATCCGTCGCCCATCCGCTGACAATCAGACGATTTACATTAAGCTTTTCCAAGGTGTGCTTTAGATCTGTCTGATAAAAAGCATCATTGGTTTTTTTTCTAATTACAAGATCACTTTCACTTTTTATCAGATCATCCAGCAGTGCCCAGCCCGTAGATCCGGGCAGGAGTCCCTCTTCTTCAAGCCCATCATGCTGTATAAATATTACACCTCCATCTCGCTCCCTAACCCAGGCAGCGAGCCTGTTTATGCGGGCTATGGTACCGTCTACATCAAACTGATTACGCTCCGCAAAGGAAGCTTCCTGCATATCAATAATCAGCAAAACATCCATAAGTTCACTCTGTTACTCACCCACATAGGCAGAGGCGATTGATTCATATCTTGCACCCTGCCGCAATTCATCGGCAGGCATTAGGAGCCTTCAAGTACGACTTGGTATTAAAGGATAACAGCGCTGTCCCTGGACTTATCAGCAAAAAGTGCCACAAGGGAAAACTGGGAAAATCCCTGGTCCGTAGATAGATATTCCTTACACCAAAACCTCAGGTTCTCCGTAAATGCCTCCGATGGCTCCAGCGCAAGGAAATGACACCGCACGACAATATCAGAATCCTTCTTCCTGCTATCGTCAGTAATAGAGATTGTCAATGTAGAAGAAGCACTTTCCCAGCGAATCAGGAAGTAGAGGGAAGAGTCATTGATACTCTCATTGAGCTTGGATACGGCCATACCCAAGGTCTCGGTTAAGTCCTGGTATACATCACTATCTGTAATAGCATTGCTCTTCGCATGGTACAGCTGGTATTCCGCACCGTCATCACTGACCAAATCAAGCAGGCCTGATGATCGACCCAACTTCCACTCTAAGCCCATAATTCCTCCAGATAGATACAGTTTAAGAAGCCGGGTATTTTACGGATTCCTCAACCAATCCACACCTGTTGAAATCAAGGTTAGTACAGGTGCACATTTTCCATACAGGTAGATGGCTGGTTAGCCGGCTTCTTAGGCAAGGCTTAGGAGTAAAGAACCTCCAAGCCTTCCAGAACAGCATTTATTTGGCGCTGGGCCGTTGGGATACGCGCATAGTGATATCTGCATGGAAAACTTCTTCCCCGTTCTGGTCGAAAACCCCGACTGGCATGATTACATCACCCGCATCAATAGATTCAAACTCAGGGTACTCACATACGGCTCTCAAGTTAGTTTTAGCCATCTTCAAGTACTTAACCTCCATCCCTACAGGTATCCAACGAAATCGTCGATCAAGGGATACATCAAGACAAACGCCACCAGCTAGCTCGGCGGCATTACACATGGCAATAGCATGTACAGTTCCAATATGATTAGTAACACTCCAGCGCTTTTTTAAGAGCACTTCGACATGTCCTGGGGACACTTCGGCAAAGCATGGCTTGATAGACCTGAAATATGGAGCCTTGAAGGCCACTACTTTAGAAACTGCCCAGCGCCCGAGTGCCGAGCTTCCAAACTTTTTCCACAATTGCAACACGGGGCTTTTCGAAGATTGATAGTCCATCTTGCCTCACTATCTAAATCATTGGTTGACGAACTTCCTCATAGGCATCCGTCGTTGCCCGCAACTATACATGATCAAAGGGTTACGCCAGATAATCAGATCTATCAGGTTTATTGACCAGCCTAACTATCGGAGAACAATACAGCCGAAGATCTGCACAAAGAATAAGAAATACCGGATATCTTCCGGTAATAGCTATTAGTATAAGCGAAAGCCTCTTTCCATCTGTGATGGTTATAAGTTTAAAAAAGAGACAAGAAGATAATTTGGCATCAATGTCTGCGGAGTCCCTTAATAAACACATGTTAATCTGGCAATCAGATCTAGCGAGTGGTCACAAAAAAATAGCAGCTTTCGGGGGAAATAAACTTCTATTTTTACTCATAACCAAGTGGCAGATGCCACATTATGGGTATTTTTGTTTCATACGCCTATAAAAGGAAAATAAACATGGCAATCTTACCGGCAACCGCATTCAATCAACTGCAAGCAAATACATCAACTTTTCTGAAAACCTACCCAGTTAGAATTTATGGTGATCCTGGAGCATCAGGAATAACTCAATACTGCATCGGCAATGGCGGAAATTCATATCGTCCTGGAACCATTCTGGGAACACACAATATGCACTCAACTGAATCTTTCCACATAAGGGGTAATGCTTTTTATCTTGCGACAAATCCACACCTGTTTTTTACACACTCCATACATATGGATGTCGGTGCGGCAAACCTGGGTTTTTATCGTTTACCCAGCGCAACTGGGCCCTCAATGATGGTAACCGGCCAACTATCTGCCTGCTCTTTTGTCATCCGCCCAGTCATAGGCAGTACTGCCCTTGATGTTGCTCATGTACAACCTGCGGCTGTTAATGGCGATACCCTTCGCAACAATCTAGCAGCTACTTACGGGACAGCCTTTGTTTATGGCACCAGCAATCAACGGGGGTTTTACAATGGGGCAAATCGTACCGTTTCAGTTATTGGCATACGTACAGGTACTAGCTGGAAAATATACGCGCAGAAACATGACAGAACCACGGGGGATTATCGCATTCTCAGTGTGTACGAGATCTACCCGACACATCAAAAACTTTAATGACTACAAATACTAAAAAAAGAGTCTTAAAGAAATTTCAACTGAGGACTCAGCCCGTATCATTAAAGACAGCCATATTGTATAAACAATCAACACTTTCACCTGAGAATTTACGTAATAAAGCGCCCGAAATAATATTAGTTATTTAAAGTATCCAAAAACTATAAATCTTTTCTTCATGTTTCCTTATATGAGATCCACCGCATAGATTGACCGCTTACACCGAGCCAATTGATTATCTTCATAGAAACGCATTAAAACTGTCATTTCTCGCCAGCATACTTACGCCCGCTCGCCTTTGGGCTTCCACAGGCGCTCTCTATAAGACATAAAAACCATATCAGGAGCTGTCGTGAAGAAAATTATCACCACCGGCCTAGTCCTCGCGGCCTTAAGTGCATCCTCTACCCAAGCATTCCAACAGATCACCCATAAGCGCATTGCAATTGACGCTGTTTCCTATATGCGCAACAACCCAGAGACTACCGAATACAATAAACTCAAAGCTTGGGTAAATGCGGCCGGATTTAGTGTAGATGAGTTTGCGGAGGTACTTGGCCAGGGCGCTTATGATGTTGACGACTTCAAAGATACTTACCTGTGCGGGGCAATCACTGGTGACTGTGTCTACGCTCCAGTGTTTAACGCCGGAGCCTCACTAGTAGGTTACACAAGCTATTGGCATTTCCAAAATCATACCCGCGGTTCAGATGTTCACGGGAACGATCTCGGCGGCTACAACTACGACCTGCTTACCGTATGGGACAGCATTGATAATATGGCAGCTACCTGGCTGGTTGGCGACTATCTGGATGATGGTAATGGGGGAATGACCGGTTGGTGGTCAGCCGATGACTCAGAATACAATACCTATGGTATTACTGAAGCCAACTATCGCCAGGGTAGCCATTCCTCCAAATCGATGTATGACGACTTTGAGGAGATCCCCTTTCAACCTATCGACAACCTCGGCCAGTACTGGTACAGCCAATTCCTTGCCCAACCAACCGCACAAACTCTCGGCTTTGTAATGCATACCACTGACCTGCTTCAGCCACACCATGTGTGGACCACCTCAGGACTCAACCACAGCGGTTGGGAGGGCTGGGTTGCAGATTACTACGATAGCGAAAACCTCAATGACGAAGCACTGGTTGCTCAGGCCATGTCTAACTTTACTGCTATAGGGCAAAGCAGCGATGATATTCGCCCCTTACTGACTCAAGGCGGCGCCCTCGCCTATGCCAATGGTGGTATTGTTTTATCCAGTACCGATCATAACGACAGGCTGCAAGTGGCCAAAACGGTCGTGCCTCATGCCATTGCAATGGTGGTTCATATCCTCAATCACGCTGCTCAAAAAGTCAGTGAATAACAACAAGAATTAAGCGCTCACCACTGGCGCCCGCAGCCAGTGGTCTAAGGATATTCTGATGAGAGTTATCTGGGTATTGGCCGCCGTACTGATAGTGACCACTCTGGCTTTCGCGGACTCACTTGCAACGCTACCAGATAGTGTTGCAGCAAGAGTTAATGGCGAAGATATATCTCTAGCGGCATTAGACGTATTTGTAAAAGCAGCACGTCGCCACGATAAAGAAGCCAACAGGCGGTCAGTTCTCAAAGGGCTTCTAGAAAGCCATCTACTAGCCACGATGAACACCACGAAGTCTGTAATAGATAACCACAACACTGTAGGCTACGACTACCATACGCAGGTTGAGCAACAGCTCTTCAAACTGATTCGCAGCGCTTACCAGACCCCGCTTGAAAAGACCATGCAATCTGCAAACGTAAACAGCAGTCTGGATTTTCTAACAGCTCCTCTGACACTTAATATCAACAAACTCAAACCAATTCTTCAGTTACAGCAAAAGCTCTATAGCTCCATGACAACTGACCAACGGAATTCAGCGGAGCAGCTAGTGATTGCTCGCTACAAGTTCAGAGATACACAAGCTGAACAAGTATTGACTTTATGGGACTTATATCGTCGCCAGAATATTCAGCTTAAGGTACAGATGCACAGCTTGAATTTGGAATTCATCCGCGAGGCCATAAAGCAACAGCTCACTAGCGCCTATGTGTTAGATTGGTTTGAAATCGGCTCATCCTTGGACCAGGTATCCCGCGCAACCGTCAAACAGTGTATAGAATATGCCCTACAACGTGAACTTCTATTACAAAATATGGGATTGATTCATGATATTCACGATGAAAACCCACATCTCCAAGCTCTCGTAAAATCTGTGACAAAGAAAGAAGTCCATCAGTACTATAAAAAACACAAAGAGAACTTCAAGCGTATTGAAAAGGTTCACGCCTATCATATCCGCCTGGAATCACAAGAAAAGGCCGATCTTGTCTATAAGGAAATCAAAGCCGGCCTGCCCTTTCATAAAGCAATTCAGAAATACTCTAACGCAACAGACCGTAACTCCAACGGCAGCCTGGGGTGGATTGATCGAGAAAACCATCGCGATCACTGGACACTCGCCATGGCATTTAGCCTCCCTGAAAATACAGTCTCAAAACCCTTTCGCAGCCCCCAAAAAGCCGGGGATGTGCACTGGGAAATACTCTGGATAGACCAGCGGGAAATTAGCTATCAGCCAATCGAGAGCGATTCGGTGCACTATAGAGCCACTAATGCTATTGCTCAGAAAAAACTCCAAGAAAAATTTTATACACTGATATCGCTGGCTAAAAAGAATGCATCCATACAATTAAATCAGAGGTTGCTGTCTTGCGAATCTTGCTAATTGTGGTCGCTCTAACATTAGTTGGACTGATCATTACTGCAGTGGCTCTAAATGATCAAAGCATAGCTTTGGATGGGATAGTCGATAGGGACAAACCTAAACCAAATTTCCCTTATTCCACCCAAGCTCACCAACCTTCAACAAAAACCGTAGTTACTCAGTATTCAGAACTCAATGTAAATAATGACTTCGCATTCTCTTCAAACCCAAAAAGCGTAGCTGTGCAATCATTAGCAGAGACTATGAAAACTGGCGATCCACGTACACCTCCACTTGCCCCTAAAAATAATCCACGCACAAAGCCAAGCACTGAAGAACTTGTATCTCGCGATCTCTACCGAGAGTTTGAAGCTCGGCAGGAACAGGCCATATATGCCTCTTTTGCCGCAGCTGCGAAGCATAAAATTACGGAGCTAGAACAACAAATTGAACTAGGGAAGCAGTATGGTATAAACCGGGAACAACTCTACGAGGCGACTCAAAAACTGGATTCGCTGCGAAAACAAAGAGAAATTATTCTCAGGGATCACCTGGAAGTCGATACCGAATCCCCCAAAAAGTAATAGCTATAAAAGTCAGATTTAGACCCTATACGCCTTTATAACTTTTCAGTCTATATTCAAATAAGTCAATAAATTTTCGCAAATGGAAGCTTATAACACTATCATTTTCGGTGTTTTAAACCTGAGTGGCGCCAAGCCAGGTAGGAAGGATAATTGTGAAAGCGGCCCTCCTTCTCTTATTAAGCTTATTCTCCACTTACTCCCTGGCATCCTCTGTCAGGGTCCAATTAATGGACTGGGATAGCATTTGTAAAGTGCAAGTAACTGGTGGAAAGAACCCTTCATTCACAAATTTCCAAACCTACAAAAATGTAAGACGGGGCTGGGAGATTGAGCGCCCCTACCAAATTTGCTACCGTCGCAATGAAGAGCCCTCACAGTGTAACTCAAAAATGACTTTGTGGCGCTGTAAAAGATATGTTGAATCGGATGATCCCAAGAGCAACACTTTCCCGCTGTTCTGATTTTTTGAAAAATAGGATTGGATCAAATGTCATTGCAAACTCATAGCGCAAACTAAATATATAACTTAAGTTTTAACGGAGATTCCATACGCACTAATAGCCACAACCGCCAAGTTACGACGCTTGATCCAATATACTTAACTTAATCATCCAAGGATTGACCTCAGAAGGAGAAACAAAATCAATCTGCAGTACAATACCATCATCAGAAAACCGATATATCCATTTATTATCAATAAATTTTCCCTGGCTAATTTTCCAATCTGGATTCTCTTTCATCTGTTCACTTAACCAGGATTTTACAGTCTCCACATCACCGGAAACCTGAAATGCGGTATACCAATCTTCCAAGTCGCCATAGCTATATTCCTTAGAAACAAATTGAATTGACTCAGGCAAGTCACCAAAATTCGGCATAATTTTGTCTGCCATTATACCCCGGATATAACCGCCCTGCGGCTGCCACTGGTACTCAATCTTCGCCGCAACACTTCTGGCTTTCTCCATCGTATCAATCTTGCTTACCAGGTATAGAGCACCATCTATTCCGGATGAAAGACCGGCGGTAGTAATGATCTTCCCGTTATCTACAAACTTTTTATTCTTTACCAATTCGATATCAGGGAAACTTTTCTCGAACGAATTGAAGGCTCCACGAATAGTGGTTGCTTTCTTACTATGAAGCAGCCCGGTATTCGCCAAAATAAAGGCACCGTTACATACCGATAGCACATACTGCACCTGCTCAGACTGCTCCTTAATCCACTGCAATATCTCCGGGTTCTCCATCGCTTTATTGATGCCACCCCCAGGGATAATTACCGCATCAAATTGATTCTCTTGTTCAAAACTGGCATCTGGAACCACCTGTAATCCCATCGCTGAAGTAATGGTTTCACCATCTTCAGAGATGGTTGTCAAACGATAACGCGCCTGACCAAAAACCTCATAAGGGCCGGCATAATCAATAGTTTGTGCACCATCGTACAATAATATTCCAATATGGAAAGCGTCCTTAGATGTAGAGTGGGCCCAAGCCTTACTACTTAAAAGTAATGAGCACAGGGCAGCCCAGAAAAATATTTTCATGGTTATAACCTTAAATTCGAAAGTCAGTTATTTTTAGCAGGAGCAAAGGTTTATTCGACAATTGATCAGACACATCATAAAAATTCCGCTATATGAATAGGGCGCCTCCAGTCGAGGCAGTTGAAAGCATAAATTAATAGCATTAGTCGCAAAGGACATAAAGCCGACAAATTAGGACATCAATTATCAGAGAAGGAGCCTTTCTATCTCATTGATAATATTTAAGCTGGACATTGGCAATGTTTATATAGGCTCCACTGCCCTATATTTCTTCGCAACAAACCATATTGCCCGTGCTGGGCCAGTGAGGTACCTAAATGAATCTATTGAATTAGATCAGCCTCACCCCGTTCATGGGCAATAATTTTCCATAGTTCTTTATAGATTTTGGGGATTAGCTAAGCCTGCTTTTCGGCAAGCACTGCATCTGCAAATAACCCCAACCCATACATTGCGGACAGCAAGAACAGCTAGTTATTCATATATCAGTAAAGTAAAAAACTTTCCCTATACTGCTTATTACAAGGCGGACTACATGTTTTTTAGGGAATGGAGAAACCACGATTATACTGATGGAAAAGCGGAAAATGAATTACATAGTAGAAGCAGAATAAAAAGAAGAACAAGCAACTTATAATGGCACACAAATATAGTATATTTAGGGCATTTATAGAAAATATGGCATTACCTAGATGTCGATATCACAGTTTCGGTAATGCCATCTAATTGGTGCAAGAATCTGCTAATTAGCTACAGTAAAGTTGCTTGAGGTGCCACTATAGCTGGAAATTTTTCCTGTCCACCCACTCTTCCAGTTTCCGTAATGCTTAATACGATATGTGCCAGCTGGAGTATTTTCACCAATTGTCCACTGCCCTTCAGCAAAGGAACAAGCCAGACAATCTATAGCGGTATCCCTGGTCCAGATGAAACGGGTATCCAAATCATTATCCGTAAGATAGGTTTCCCAGCTACCATTCACTTTTCGCTGAATCTCAATAAACGTGCCGCCAGTCCTGAAATTATTGCGAGGATGTCCAGAGCGAAAAGAGGCGCTCACCATGTCTCCGGCAGAGTAGCTGTTACCGACATCATTCCAGACTTGCCCAAAAGATTCCCAAAGACGCTTATCATCATAAACCACCCCGATAACATGAATCACCTGGTCATTAGATAAATCTGCAGGTGTTGGGCCTGCATCGACTTCCAGATTATTGTTCATGGCATAAGCCATCTCCGTGTAGATTTGCTGGTAAGCTGCAAGGGTGTTGGGGCCAAAGATAGTATGGCCACCCTCATAGTGCTGCATATCAAATTCTTCGTGTGTAGTCACGTAACCGCTATAGGCATTCGCCAGACCGGCAATCACCACCGTAGAGATTCCATTACCCTGCATAGCTGAGAGCACCTGCTTTTCCAAACGGCGCCCCGCCATAGTAGTCATCTCACTGGGCGCAGCAACCAGGGCAAGGGAACCGATTCGAAACATCTGAAATGGTAAATAGGGTGTGTACAGCTCTTGCCCCACCACTTTACGCTCTACAAAGGTTGGCTTTGGATATTGGCAGGGATCATCCTGAGTCTCGTTGAAAACAGCCACCGCAGAAAAAGCGTTCATCAATCCAAATATCGGGAATCCATCAATTACAGATTCAAACAGGCTTTCGCTGCGATCCCATTCTGCACCCTCATTATCTACAGACATACCTTCGAAGATACCGTCAATTCCACTGGGGCCATCCCAGGTAGAACCCGCTGTGAAGGACCAGCCAACCGCGCCTTCACATATATCCTGCTGTCCTACTCCAGTGTACTGTCCCGCCACTGTGTAGCCTGGGAAGTAGATGATTTGATGACGATAGTCCAGTTCCCCTGTCAACTTGTTAGCTGCTGACTCATATAGTGACTGCGCTTTGGAAAACTGCTTTTCTGCAGCCAGCTCTAAACTCGCATATTCACTAGTACCACAGCCATCCCTGGGGCCACACACATTAGGAGAGGCATCACCCAGGTTGCTGTTGGCAAAAGCCGCCACGAAACCATCTGAGGTATTGGGCTGGCCAGCAGCCCAGGTTTCAAATAGATAACTGGCCGCACCTTTATGGTCGCTACTCAACTGGCGTTGTTCGGTTCCGAGGGAAACATTGTGCACAGCAAACCAATTGATAATCCCCATTGCCTCATTATCCGATCCCACCAATTTGAGCTGACTCATGGCTTTATTAGTATCGTATTGGTAATTACTAATATCGGAATTTTGTGCGTAAGGTTCTGGGTTGCGATTAACACTGGTATTGAGCAGGGTACCCTGATCCAGATAAATATCGCCCTCCTTCAGGCTGTTATTCGCTGAGACAATAGACTGGTAAATACCCTCCACAATCGCGCTATAATTATCTCCTGCGTAACCCAATGCACTCATATTCAACATTACATAGTGATCGTAACCACCAGGCCCCACATGAGTATGAGTTGCTGTGAGCATGACATTCTCATCAGTGAACCTATTATTGCCATACTTACTTTTAAGTTTGGCGATTACACCCTGTTTAACGCCCTGGGGAATGCCCTGCAGATCCGCAGAGACAAATACTAGGCGCCGACTATTCTGTGGATTCGCGATAATAAACGCGCGGGACCACAAACGGGTGTGAATTCCCTTTGTTGTTTGCCCTGTCTCACCATAGCCAACCATACCAACATCGGCGGCTGGGCCCGTAATATCGTATTTACCAGTACCCAGCAACCAGTCCGCACCGAATGCAAGAGGGGTAGCGCCTACTAGCCCCAAGAGCACCACACAAATCTTGATTATTATTTTATTCATTTTTTCTCCAAATAATTTGCTATAGCGATGCCTATACATAGCATGAGCCATGGAAAGAAGGCTGACCTTACTTGCAAAAATTATTCTGATAACGCAGTGAAAGAAACTGGCTCGATAGCCAGCTTTACGAAGTACAACTACATGACTGTACTTTTATTATTTCTATTATTTCTTCCTGATAGAGACAAACCTATACAGTGAATAGAGCTTAGACAGGTATGACAATATTCTTCCTTGATTCGCACCTTTTTATTAAGTTAATACTTTGGCACGCGGGTTCCATGATACTTCATTTACGCTATCCACAGGTTTGCAATAACTCCCAACAGACCAAAAGCCAGGGTAATTCGCAATGCCAGATCTGCAATTAGGATTTATTAAATATAGATATCATTCATAGACCGAGGTCGATGTAATTTCCACTTACTTTGAGAGGATCATCGGAGATGACCAGAACGTTTTTAGTTTAGCTTTGATGAATTTATGACTATTCCAACAAAAACGCGCACCAATTTGGAGCGCAAACAGGAACTAACCGAGATGCCTCTAGCTTCCGATAAATTTTGAAGCACTCACGAGCCAACAGAACATGTGAATCAATAGTCATTTATTCAGCATAACTCCTTTAAACGAAACTTTATCGCCAGGAAGGAGCCTTATCTGTTGGTACAAATTTAATAATTAGTGGTTTCTTGATGCATATCCGTCTCATCAAAGCAAGCATGGTCCCTTTACTTTTATTAGGGCTTTCTGGTCAGGCGCTCGCAGCTACAAGCTGCGACGTGAACCTGGTTGTTCAGAGCCAGTGGAATACCGGTTACATGGCCGCTGTAGTCGTTCGAAATACTGGCAATGAACCCATCAATGGCTGGTCAGTCGACTGGCAGTGGCCCGCAGACCAAGTCATCGATCACTCCTGGAATGCCAAGATTAGTCAAAGCGGCAATATCGTTACCGCGGAGGGAACTGGCGATTTTGCCACCATACCAACAGGCGAGGCGCGGTCCTTTGGGTTTAATATCTCCTACTCTGGGGGCAAGCAGATCCCATCCAAGATAAATGCCAGCTGTAATAAGCAAGCATCTTCGCCCCCAACACCTACTGAACCGCCAACAGGCACTCCACTATCCCCAATTGAGCGCTACAACTACATTCTCGGTACCCAGACAATCAGTCCCAAGTACAGTTTTACCGGGGAAGGCTCCCTTGTGGAGTCTGCCAAGGCCATTCATGCAATGGGCTCGAATTTTCTTAAGATTGCCCTCTCCACGGGCCTGTATGATGAACTACGAGGCAAAGGGCTGGACTACCAATTCAAACGCATGCTTGAAGAAGTGCCCGCTTATCGTGAGGTCCTGGAAATGGATTTTTCCCACTATATGTTTTGGGTGGAAGATTCAGGCTCCTGGATGGACAACAAGGGCATGTCCAAAGATGAACTAACCTGGCAGTACGATAAAATTTATGCCCTGGCTGAATACCTGCTAACGCAATATAACGGATCTGGTAAAACCTTTATGATCGGCCACTGGGAAGGGGATTGGAACCTGGTGCAAAAGGCAGACGGAACCCGTGATGACAACCAGGAAAAAATCGACCCCATACGTATCCAGGGATTAATCGACTGGCTCAATATTCGTCAGAAGGCCATAGATGATGCTAAAGCCAATGTAGCCCACTCCGATGTCAACCTGTATCACTATGTTGAAGTCAATAGGGTTGAATCAGCAATGCAGGGGAAGGAGCGTATTACCAATGCCGTACTGCCCCACACTAATGTGGATCTGGTGTCTTACTCAGCTTATGACCTGACTACCAAGGAAAGACACTCAGACTTCGCCACCTTACATACCGAGTTAACCAAAGCTTTAGATTTCATTAATTCAAAGCTTCCCACCAAGGCAGGCTTGCCATTTGAAAAACGAGTATTTATTGGCGAGTACGGATACGGTGAATCCTGGTTCAAAGACTGGGGCACCCGCTCCGGAGAAGCACAGGATATGCTCTCGCGCAATGTGATTAAAACTTCATTGGAGTGGGGGACTCCTTTTATCTTGTATTGGCAGATGTATGGTAACGAGTATGACAGCTGGGCTAATGAGTTTGTCGGCTACTGGCTGATCGACAACGAGGGGAACAAAAAACAGATTTACCAAACACACCAAGAGTTCTATCGGGACGCCAAACAATACCTGATCGATTTTCAGGCAAAGCGGGGTATCCTACCTACAGAGCGAGAGTTCCGCGCCTACGCACTTAAGTGGTTTGAGTCCACTAAATCCCCAACAACACCGCCAACTCCAGCACCAGACACAACACCTGCACCAAGCCCGGAACCTGCCCCCCCACTGTCATCCTCTGGCCAGTGTACTGTGGAATACACTGTCCAAAATGACTGGGGCAATGGCTTTATGGCTAATGTGGTTATCCGCAACACTGGAAATACCCCCATTGAGAAATGGCAGGTACAGTGGCAATGGCCAGGTAACCAAAAAGTGGCCCATCACTGGAATGCTCTGATAAGCGAAAATAGCGGTACAGTGACTGCCAGCGGCCAGGACACTATTCCTCCAGGCGAGGCTCGGGCATTTGGTTTTAATGGTGAGTACACGGGTGAAAATATTCAGCCAAACCTGACCACTAGCTGCCAGTCCAATAGCGTAACAGAACCCTCTCCGCCAAGTACCCCTATACCTACAGCACCAGAGCCCCAGCCCACTGAGCCGTCCAATCCCAATAAAGGCAATGCCAACAGCATAAAACTCTGGCTTATTGGGGACTCGATCACCTATGGCATGACAACACTACCCTTCAACTCCAATGGCTTCCGCTCCCAAATTTGGCAACATCTCTTCGATGCCTCCAATGGCAAATCCAGTTTCCCGCTTACCGCAAGTGAGAGCAATGGCTCCCTCCAAATTCTCTACAGTGGCAAGCCCATACACACTATCGGAACTGTAAATGGTCCAACTGGCCCAGAGGACTTGGCACAACAAAGCAGGAATTACTGGCATTCGGGAATCCCAGGAGCCACCACAAGCGATATGCTCTGCTTCCTAAACCCTACAGGTCATCAAGTTCCATCTGGCTATAATTTTGCCAACTGCGCTCAATCCATTGCTAACTTCAATTCGGTAGCTACCGAAATGTGCCGGGAAGGCAGTAACAGTGCCGGATGGCTAGGTAACCAAGCCTGCCAGCTGAGTCAAAGCCTCTCCGACACAGATGCCGTTGTGATACCTATCCAACTGGGAACCAACGACATTACTTTCTTAAATATGAATGGCGCCACCAAGTGCAGTGCCGCACCTGATATAGGAGGTATCACAGCCAGTCGACTGGAGCAGGTTGTTGCCGGCATATTGTCACCAGCAAATATTACGGATAACTCTACTCTGGTGGGTAAAATATATAGTCACCTTTCTTCATTAGGCATAGCCGATAAAAATATTGCCTTTGTAATCTCGATGATTCCTCGCCGAAGTAATATTGACGGGCAAGACCCCCAAAATTACTGCACCGATTACTACAATGCCCAGATTAAAAATGCGGTAGAAAATGCCAGAGCTTCTTTTAATATGTTCCTGGCAGATCAGGGAAAAATAATCCCTACTGGTGACTCGGTACATCCCACTACAGCAGGTCATAAGGTCATGGCCTGCAACCTGCTGTATGGTTATAGCTATGGGCATTCTGAGAGCTTCAACTGCCCAATACCAGACAGTACTCCAACTTCTGGCTTAGTGAAAGCACTAGAAAGCGTCATTCACTAGTTATACTACGATTAAATAAAGAGTTCGTTTTATAAAAAGACAGGATGGCGGCATGGCACATAAATTTGTGCCATGCCTCTAGACAGAAAAATCTAACCCATAAGAATTCCTCAATTAAAGTCACTCTTAACTGGAGCAGTATCATAAATGATAGCTACGGAAGAGAATCCACTTAGGTCAGTAGCAAGGTCAAAAATATCAACCGTGTTAATAGTAGCTGGCTCTTTGCCTTTTATAGTACGCGTATAAGTCATATAAATAGCAACCTGATTTGGATTCATCACTCCCTGCATAATATTTTTTAACTCCAAGTGACGTTCTTCTGTTGCCTGAGTGACATAGGAGTAAAAATCATCAACCTGGCACTCCCCAAATATCGGAGAATAAACCCTCGCACCTTCTGTAAAAACAGCCTTCAAAGCCTCCAAGTCACCTTGCTCCAAAGCCGATAAATACTTAAGACATAATCTCTGTATAGCTTCAGAGCGAATTGATTTTTTCATAATTCAAGAAACCCCAGCCTGAAGAGATTTACCATTCAAATAAACATCTTTACCGCTCCTTCCCGGCCAGGGTTTGATCAACCATCTCACCACACAATCCTAAGTAGTTCTTGGGATCCAATAATTCATCCACCTCACTGGAACTGAGATTTGCAGATATTTCCGGGTTTTGTATCAATAACTCGGCAAATGACTGCCCGCTTTCCACCGCATCACAACAGATCTGATATACCAGGTCATGGGCTTTCTCGCGTCCAATCTTAGGACCCAATCCCATCATAACTGCCTCAGAGGAAACCTGGCCTCCAGTCAGTTTTAGGTTTCGCATCATATTTTCCGGGTACACATTAAGTCCACTTAAAGCAAAGCGCGCTTGCGCCAAGGTTGCAGCCGACAGGCAAAATATTTCAGGAAGTACCACCCACTCAATTTCCCAGGTACCCGTAGCTCGCTCATGATCCTCTTCCATAGCATTGAGCAGAGCTGCCACCTGCTGCCTGATAATTGGCACAATGCCACTGATATAGACTGAAGAGACAGGGTTATGTTTTTGTGGCATCGTACTGGAAGCTCCTCGCCCGGACGTAAATGGCTCTGAAACCTCACCCACTTCTGTCTGCGCCATTAATTTAATATCGAGAGCGATTTTCCCCAGCGTGCCAGTGATCAACCCCAGCAGACAGGCTACCTCAGTGATTCTATCTCGCATGGTATGCCAGGCAATACATGGCTTCCCTAGCTTAAGCTCCTCCATAATCCCCACCTGTACCGCCAATCCCTGGCTCCCTAACGAGGCCAGATTTCCCGCTGCGCCACCAAACTCCCCAACCAGTGCACGTTTTTTAATTTCTTCTAAGCGCTGCTGGTGTCGATGGAAACCAGCCAGCCATACAGCCGCTTTATAACCAAAAGTTATTGGTACAGCCTGTTGCAAATTACTTCTCGCCACCATCGGCGTATCCCGGTACTCTTTCGCCAATTTAGCTAATGCAATTGAGATTGCTCCCACATCAGTTTCTATCAATTCCAATGCTGCACGAATCTGTAAAACGGTAGCTGTATCAGTAATATCCTGGGTTGTAGTTCCCCAGTGGCACCATTGCCCCAGCCCTTTATCGCATAGTGCTACCAGCTGTTGTACAACCCCAAAAACGGGATAACCAATCAACTCTGTCTGTGCCTTTAAGCGTACGAAATCAATCTCATCGGCGTTGCAGTGGCTGCAAATCTCTTTCGCCGCCTCCTCGGGGATGATCCCCAATCGCGCTTGAACTTTTGCCAGGGCCGCCTCGACATCCAGGTAGTACTGAACTCTCTGTTTATCTGAAAAAATATCTCGCATTGCCTGCGTGCCGAAAAGATCACAGAAAACTACTGAGTCAATAAGAGTTGCTGCCACGATTCACCTCTAAAAACCAAGGCAAAGCTTGCAGGTCCTTTGAATTCGCCCGGGCTGGTAGTGCAATGAGATTGCTCAAAAGCGAGACTAGCGGTACAAACAGTCATTTCTCAAAGAAGAATAGACAATAGCATTCGGGGCTTAATGAGCTATTAGTTAGTAGCTATTTCCTTCTAGGTCAACTTAATTGATAGAGAATGCAGGTATCCTTTACTCGGCCCCTGGTCAGATGACTGAGCGTCCCATATAAAAAGTACCAATTACATCTACATCAGTGAACATTTGCGGTAGCTAAGTATGCCAATTTTTTTCTTACATACAATCTCTCGCCCCACCCTAGCCAGTAACTCAATCCTCAAAAGCCATTTAGTTAAAAGAGAATTTTCTTTCCAATTACTGCCTCGTTAGCAGTCTCTACTCTGAAATCACACCACCTACTTATCGACATAAAATCATGATACTGCCAAGAAAATTCAAATGGTACCAACCATATAAATAGTAAAGAAAACCTTAAATCACAAAATCTCCACTAACCTTCTAAGCAAAAACATCCTTCCAGTACCACTCAAACTTATGCTTTTTCACTCATACTGGGACTCAATTTAAGCTCCAAGCTCCAATCACAAATAAATAACCCTTGAATTGATTTATATCAATTTATACTTCGATTCGGCTTTACAACAATAAGGGCACAAAAAAATTCAACACCAAATAAATCCTTCAACCCTACGCCACACACATAAACAAAATATAGAAGCTGACAAAAAGAAATTTAAATTTTCTTGAATTAAAAGCAATTACAAATAAATGGAAAAGAGAAACACAAGAGGCGAAAGCCCATAAATTTCAATATATCAGAAAATAAATACCTACAAGTAGGTATAGCCACACACCCCGCAGCCGAAAACTAATTAAATTTTCTCAAGAAAACAGAAGCAACAAACAACCAGCATCCGTGAATAATAATCATGATATTGCTAGAAAAAATTTTACTCCGTATACTCAAAATCCGTTTACTGGTCGAGCAACCATTAAACGCTATTCACACAGGATGTTCGTTAGCAAACTGAAATAATTACTTGTTACGGTTGCCAACTTTCGGCTCAACAGATGGAATTTAAGGCTTCAGATGAATAATCATAAAAGAGCCTGGCTAGAGCAACTCTCTGAAGAAGCGCTAAAGCACAGGGCTATCAACCACCCATATCTCAAACAATTCAGCAGTGCATCCCTTCCAAACTTTCGCTATGCGGTCGCGGATTTTGCTCAACAGTACGGGGTTTATTCATCCCGTTTTGTAAACTTGCTCACTGCTGTGATTTCCAGATTGACTACCCCGAAGCACCGGAACATTCTTCTGGAAAATCTCGCAGAAGAGTCTGGACACTATGAAGAAAAAGAGCTTATAGAGCTGGAGACTCACGGGATCAGTGCAAGCTGGGTCCGGAACATCCCACACGCACAGCTGTTTGAGACCTTCAGGAAAAGGGCGTTACGCGGAACACCAGAAATAGGAATTTCCGATGATCCTGCTATATGGTATGACATGCTCTCCGGAGTATTGCTTTATGGCTCTACTGAAGAAGCTATCGGGGCTTTAGGATTAGGTACAGAGCATATCGTCAGCTCTATTTATCCTTTCATTGAAAAAGGCTTAAAAAGCCTACCCGAATTTCAGCCGGAGGATTATTGCTTCTTCTCTGTTCATACACTCATTGATGATGACCATGCAGAAAGCTTAAACCAAATCGCATTGGATTTTGCCAATACCGAGGAGGGCCGCAAGCGTCTTCGTCACGGAGTGCTTAAAGCCTTGAACTTAAGGGCCGCCTTCTGGGATGGCATGTTGGAACGTGCAATTAGGGGTCCGCAAAAGCCTCTCGGAAATCTAAATAATTATACTCAACAAGTATCTGGAGTGGCTCAGGATGAACCAGCCCTTATCAACTGAAACAATCTATAACGCCCAAGCAGGCAACTGGTTGCGATCTGAGAAGGTCCTTTTAAGTGACTTTACTGCAAGACCTCGAGTGCTTGAGGAGTTAGGAGATATTGCTGGGCAAGACATTCTGGACTTTGGATGTGGCGAGGGTTACGTCTCACGCATGATTCTGGAAAATGGTGCTCGTTCGATATTTGGCATCGATTCTTCTGCGGAGATGATCAGTCAAGCACAGGCAATGGCAGCAGAGCTCGAACTATCCACTGCCAGTTATACGGCTGCTAATGCTGTGACTTTTGACCAATTCCCACAAAAGAGCTTCGACAAGGCCATTGCTGTATTTCTTTTTAATTATCTCACGATTGAAGAGATGACTCAGGTAATGACAAAGGTTAGATCACTGTTAGCCTCCACCGGGACCTTTGTTTTTACCGTGCCCCACCCTTGCCTACCATTTATGCGTGAAGAAACACCACCGTTTTACTTTGAGCATGGAGATAAAAGCTATCTCGATGGCATCAATCAAACTTTCGAAGGAAAAATCTGGCGCAGAGATGGAATTCCAGTATCTGTGCGTTGTGTACACAAAACCTTTTCACATTACTTCGAAGCACTCAAAGCAGCCGGGTTTAATCTTTTGCCGCAGGTGAATGAGCTTGCGGTAACAGACGAACACCTGGCATTGGACCCTGAATTCTTTGGCCCTCTGAAAGGTTACCCTCTGCATGTTTTATTTAAGGTACAAGTAAATGATTGAACTGGCTCCCAGAGAAGAGGTGTGCGCTCAAGCGTGGAAGGCTGCAGATATAGCCTCAAAATCCAACTGGAAGTTTGCTTGGCCTTCCGGCTGGCAAGAGGAAGTAAAAGCTCTTCAAGATTGGGCTTCCAATCAGGATCATCCTGTTGAATCCTTGAGAGCCGACTCAGTACCAACCCCACAGTTTGATCAACTTGCCCAACAGATCAAGCAAGAAATTGCACACGGAAGCGGTATAACCTGGATTCAGGGGATTGATGGCTTCGATCAAGATACACTCAATCTTTTGTTCTTAAATATCAGCCTGGCAATGGGGCAAACTATTGATACCTATGGCAGGTTGTACGGTATCCTGGATACAGGTCGAAGCTATAAAGATGAAGCAATTCCGGTATCACAAACTAATGCAGCTACCGGGGTACATACAGACAGCTCGCAACGTACAATCCAGCCCAATATTCTCGGCTTGTGCTGTATCACCCCTGCGATAAAAGGTGGAAAATCCAAAGTGGTCTCCGCAGCACAGGTCCACGAAGCCCTAAGAGAAAGAGAACCTGGCAAGCTCGCTCTACTCTATGATAACTATATACGCGATCTTGTCACCCCAGGCAGCGACAAGAACCTACAGAATATCCTTAACAATCACTTCCCCATTTTCAGCTACGAAAAGGGTAAGTTATCAATTCGCTATATGCGCTACTGGATTGAAAAAGGTCACCAGCGGGTCGATCAACCGCTAACCAAGGAGGTATTGCAGGCTTTAGACATGCTCGACGGGGAGCTAAACAATGAAGAAAACGTTGTCAGCTTCTATATGAACTCAGGAGACATGATATTTATCGACAACACTCGGATTCTTCACGATCGGGATGAGTTTGTTGACACATCCGAGCAAAAACGCGTTTACACTAGAGTATGGATAAATTGAGCCTCTATTAAATCACACCAATTAAATCCTTAACTGAAAATAAAGCCGAAAGGATAATTAGCATAAACTCTCTTTTCGGCTTTTAAGAATAAAAACCATCAACGCCCTTGTGATTGCCCCGTTACGACTGTTTTTCTTAGCTTATTAACATTTCTGGCCGTTTCCACTGAATCACCTGCCCACTCCTCTGCTGTCATGCAGACCTTCTTTTTGAATCTCGATCCCGTCCCTTCGCGATACTTACACACTAGTTCACTCTTTGGTTCCTCCTGTTTATCGAGGTTAGAGGCCAATTCTTCAACTTGACCGTCTTGATCAGACCCCGGCCTATTTGATACGGATGTACAACCAATAGCTAGCACCGAAAATAGAACTGCCAGGGCCAAAAAATACTTACTCATGATATATCCTTATCAATTTCCATATGAAATCCGCAGCTAAAGAATATAACATTGATATAAAAACAAGGAAAAGCTTCGATGACTTGATCTACTTGCAAGACAGCAAGATATAACACTTCTCTCAGCGCGCCTTACAATGGACAAAGAATAAAAAGGCACCATGATTTCCGCATCAAGTCAAAGCGTAAATTATTCTGCTAATATGAGCATATTCGTGGCAGCATACCACGCACGCGGCCTTCTCAGAGTGAGGGGGGATACTGCTGACTTATGGAATGGTACCAAAACCTCTATCTATTGCCATCTCTATTCTGTGGAGTATAAAAGTCAAGACTAGTGAGGGCCCATAAGCTATAGGGCTGCTAGCAGTATTTTTCAAGCCAGGGAGCGGCTGGCCGATCCCAGATCCAGGCCTACTGATATGAACTTTAGATACCTAAAAAAGCGTTATACAACCCCACTAAAGTCGCTTAGTCGGTGAAGTTTTTCAGTAGGTTTGGCTAATAATACTTTTATTTACAATAGCCGACTGTATCGGAGATACATCTGCTCAGAGCACAAAAATATTTATCTTTATAGCTTTCCCATGAAATATTATGAAAGTCCAATTTTACTAACGTTTCCGCACATTGAACTCTTTTGGCCATAGATTCAAGCTTTGTAACTGCATTCCTCACCCCCAAGTAACGCAATTGCTCAGGATAAAACTCCGGGTAACACTGCTCATCCGGCACTAATGGCGTGCAGCCCATCGCTGCGGCCTCCATTACCGCTAGCCCCTGAAACTCGTGGTAAGCGGTAGATAGAAATACATGGCTACCACGTAAGGTTTGCCGGTAGAGATGTTCGCTTTCCACATACCCCACCACCAAAAGATTTTGGCAGAATTCCTGCTTAATCTGCTTAAACTCTTCCGGGCTGTTACGAAACGACTGGCCCATCAAGTTGAGCAAGAACTTTACCTTTTTCTCTTTTAGGACCTGAAGAATCTGCAGTAGACGATCGGCGCCCTTGTCATACTCCCAGCGGGCAGCCCAACTGATGATCAATGTATCCTCGGTTACCTCTCCCTGATAACCCTGTCCCCACCGGTGATCCCAACAAAAATTTGTTTGTGCGCTTTTTTTGACAAAGAGCGCATCTTCCAAGGGTACAGGCAAGACCTTAGATTTGTTTTGTACTTCCTCGCAAATTCCTGTAGGTACACAATCGGGAAAACGCTTGAGTAATGTAACAGCTCCCTCAATTAAAGTGCGACGATTAAATTCTGAATTAAAAAGAACTAGGTCCCCAGCCAATGCGGTATAAATATTTAGTAATTGAGGCTCAATAGATTGGTAAGCATCTGTACTCACCGGATAAGCAAATTGATTCTCATGAAAATAAACAACAGTGGGAATCCCAGCCAGCTCTGGCACTAAACCGCGTAAGGCACTGAGATCCGTCATTGAAGTTGTAATAACAAGATCCCAATCCTGCTTGAGGACTTGCGCAGCCTCCCCTCTGGCCCAGGTCAGGCTATTTCCACGAATGCGCCAACTGAAATATCGTGGGGGCAGGGTAAGGACTGTCCACTGCCATTCGGGAAAAGCGGCAACCAGACCCTTACGCCAGCGCTTGTGGCTGTCCGCATCATAGGCCGAGAGCAATAGAACTTTCATCGAGAGTTAAACAATATAAATTAGGAATGCAGGGTTGGAAATAACTGCATCCAACCCCGAGAGCAGCTTTCAAGTAGAGAGTATCAATCGAAGGAACGCACATTCATCAGTCGCGCAAACAGGCTGGAAGTATCCCAGCGGGCACCACCGATTGCCTGCACTTCGCTGTAGAACTGATCCACCAATGCAGTGACTGGCAGCAATGCACCATTACGCTGAGCTTCCTGAAGGACAATAGCCAGATCCTTACGCATCCAATCTACTGCGAAGCCGTGGTCATACTCGCCAGCCAGCATTGTCTGGGAGCGGTTTTCCATTTGCCAGCTCTGCGCGGCACCTTTGGAAATTACATCCACTACTTGCTCCGCATCCAGCCCGGATGCCTTGGCAAAATGCAGGCCTTCAGCAAGTCCCTGGACTACTCCGGCGATGCAGATTTGATTGACCATTTTGCACAGTTGGCCGCTACCTACCGGGCCCAATAAGGTTACCGCTCTGGCGAAAGTTTCAATTAACGGATTAACTCGCTGAAAATCGGCTTTATCTCCGCCAACCATAACAGTCAACGCCCCATTTTCAGCGCCTGCCTGGCCACCAGAAACCGGGGCGTCAAGAAAGCCTATCCCCTTGTCACTGCCAATGGCTGCCAGCTCCCGAGCAACATCCGCCGAAGCAGTAGTGTGATCTACGAATAAGCTACCTTTCTCCATAGTGGAAAAAGCACCTTGCTCTCCAACCACTACCTGACGTAGGTCGTTATCATTACCCACGCAGGCGAAGACGACTTCCGCACCTTTAGCCGCTTCAGCCGGGGATGGGAAGCTTTCCCCTTTGTATTCCTCCAACCACTTTTTTGCTCGATTAGCGGTGCGATTGTATACCCTTACATGATGACCAGCTTTTGATAAATACCCAGCCATCGGGTAGCCCATCACCCCCAAGCCAATAAACGCTACAGTTGCCATATTACCTACCCCCATATCATCCAAATCAGGACCGCACCCAGTATCAGGCGATAAATTGCAAAAGGTGCCATACCGATACGACTAATAAACTGCAGAAAAAAGTGAATACATAAGTAAGCACTAATAAACGACAACACAGCACCCAGCAGAATATCGCCCCAGGGCACAGTTTCCAGTGAAAGCAAGTCGTATGTCAGTAACAGCGCCGGCAGTGCAATTGCTGGTATCGACAAGAGAAAAGAAAAGCGTGCGGCAGCCTCTCGTTTCATTCCTAGCATTAACCCCGCTGTCATGGTTATACCTGAGCGGGAAGTACCAGGAATCAGTGCTAATACTTGAGCCAAGCCAATCAGCAATGCCTTTTTCCAATTGAGTTGAGCCAATGTTTGTGTGCGCACCCCACGCACATCCGCCCACCAGAGAAGAATGCCGAAGCCAATTGTGGTCGTGGCAATAACAGCTGCTGAGCGAAGATTGGCTTCGATAAAGTCTTTGAAAATCAGCCCAACCAAACCTACCGGAATAGTCGCCAATACAATCAACCAGGCAAGTCTGCCCTCATCGGTAAAGTCCCCGCTGGCTAACCCTCCAAGCCCATCCCGGATCAGCGCCCAAATATCTTTACGAAAATAAGAAACAACCGCTATCAACGAACCAAAATGCACAGCGACATCAAATGCAAGTCCCTGGTCCTGCCAGCCCAATACCTCGGCAGGTAAGATTAAGTGCGCTGAACTAGAGATAGGCAAGAATTCAGTAAGCCCTTGGATCAAGGCCAAGACAACAATTTGAAATATTTCCATGGGTTACTTCTTAGATCGGATTTTTTGTCGTTTCTGCCAGGTGACCTCATTGCGAAGATACACAGGCTCTAATTCTTGTGCGGTCACCACCTTACCAGACAGGTATAGTGGCACAGCCAGCTGGGCAACCTCCCTCGCATGTATCAGGGTATCCAAGTCAACCCCACCCATGTGCGCCATGCGCAGAGCCTTATAATGCCAACCAGGTCCAGCACCATAAATAGGGGGCGATATGTGGGACTCTTTTAATGACATCAGCACTTGCTCAGGGTGCTGTACCGCCTCAGGCACCTGGCTTTGATGTGGTTCGCTAGCAGTGTAAATACCCCAATATACCTGCTGCATCCTCGCATCCAACATGGGCACTATTGAAGCTTCACCCCACTCAGGATGCGCTCGCCTGGCCCCTAGGGCCAAAGCAGCTAAACTGGACACCGGAACCACCGGCTTATCCGCTGCAAAGGCCAGCCCTTGCACACTACTGATAGCAATGCGCAGGCCGGTAAATGAGCCTGGCCCTCGACTAACTGCAAAAGCATCCAGCCCCGCCAAAGTCAGCTCCATTTCAGCCAACACTTCATCCACCATCGGCAACAGCCTACGGGTATGGTCCCGCTCAGCCTGAACAAAACGCTCAGAAATCTGGCCATTGCTGTAGAGCGCTACAGAGCAAGAACCAGAAGTCGTATCCAGGGCAAGAATCTTCACAACAATCTCAGACCAGGTAACTCAAAGAGAGGGATTGTGGCATGGTCGCAAGGGGGAGTCATGTAAATTAACAAAGAGCCAAAAACTACAGGGTACCTTCAATAGAAAACCCCGGACGGAGCCGGGGTCTGAGATAGCTGTTTAGGCCCAGCTATAAAGTAGGGTTTAAGTGAACTCGGGCTATGCCGCTTTCTTTGGCGGACGGCCGCGACGGGCAGCACCCGCTTTAGGCGGACGGCCCCGGCGGGCAGGTGCTTTCTTAGCTGTTGCAGCTGTAGCCTTTTTGGGACGCCCTACTCTCTTGGCCGGCTTGGCCGCGGTAGTAGCTTTCTTTGGGCGCCCTACACGCTTGGCCGTCTTGGCTGCAGTGGCTTTCTTAGGCCGACCTGCTTTTTTCGCAGAAGTCGCTTTCTTGGCGACCGCCTTTTTGGCTTTTTGTGCTTCCGCCTTCAGCTTGGCAGCGGCTTTCTTCTCAAACTCTTTGGCTTTGGCTGCGGCTTTCTTCGCCGCAGCCTTTACCTTAGCCTCTGCCTTCTTCTCCGCAGCCTTGATCTTCTTGGCGTGGGCCTTATCGCGAGTCTTTTTCCAACGCGCTTCAAACGCCTTTAACGCGGCAGCCAGATCTTTATCCGCCTTGGCAGACAGGCTATCAGCCAGAGTGGAAACCTTTTCTTTGGCCGCAGCCTCTGCTAGACGCACAGCATCCATAGCCTTGGCTTTGGCGAGATTCATCTTAGCCATTGCCAGCTTGGCGCGTAATTCCTTTGCCTTGCTATTGGCAGTAGCCAATGATGTTTTTGCTGCTGCAGAATTACTTTTTTGGGCCCGTGCTTTTGCTTTCGCAACACGATCTAATTGCCCATCAAGTGATTTACTCGCCGCATCAACCGCCTTTTGCGCTTTCGCGACTACTGGCGACGCTGCAGTCGAACCAGTTGCCTTCTTTGCACGCGTACTCTTTTTTACTACTCTTGCCATCCCTTGTCTCCTCACTGAAAAGAAGAAGTACATCCAAAAGTGTGCCGGCAGCATTGCCTGTTTGCTATCGAATAAAAACTGCAACGGGCTGTTTTTATCACTTATGCAGAGCGCCGCACCGCCAATTTCGATACAACTTTATCAAAGTTAATAAAAATATCCGGCATTGCAAGTAAAAAAGCGAAAAATGAGAAATTTTTCAGCAAAAAAGTATGTTTTTCTTATCAAATTTCTCCTAAACGGCTTTTTCAGGCCGCTGATAGAAATTATTTTGGCCCAAACAACTTTTCTTCAATGATCGCGGCAAGCGCTTCGATATGATCTTCACGCAAATTTAGAGCAGGAATATAACGATATTCACTGCCTCCAGCATTGATAAAATTAGCGCGATTCTCTACCGAAATTTCTTCCAGAGTCTCCAAGCAGTCTGCAGAAAATGCCGGACAAATAACATCAACACTCTTTACTCCGCCCTTACCCCACTCAATCAGCGTTTTATCGGTATAGGGTTGCAACCATTCAGCCTTACCAAACCTTGACTGGAAAGTGACTTGCCACTGCTCTTGTTCAATTTGTAATTCTTCTGCCAGAAGTCGTGCAGTTTCAGTGCAATGTCGATAATAGGGATCCCCTTTATCAACATTTGCTTTTGGAATTCCGTGAAATGACAGCAGTAACTTTTCTGCCTGCCCTTGAGCCTGCCAATGCTCGCTGACTGAGTTCGCAAGGGATTTAATATAGAGGGGGTGGTGGTAATAATCCCGAATCAATGAAATATCCGGAATATCACGACTTTTGCGAAAAATTTGCGCCACTTGATCGTAAATTGCGGCAGTGGTCGTAGCTGAATACTGTGGATATAGCGGTAAAACAGTGAAAGTTTCACACCCTTTTTTGCGCAAATCACCAATCACATTGTCTAACTGCGGCTCTCCATAAGTCATCGCATACTCGACCACCAGATCATGGCCATTATCACGCAGATACCCCTGCAACAGCTCGGCCTGACGACGCGTATAGTAAAGAAGTGGCGAACCTTCAACTGCAGCACCATCAGCACTGCAATTCCAAATCTCTTTATAGGCGGGCGCAATGCGCTTGGGGCGAAATGGCAAAATGAAGCCATTCAGTATCGCAAGCCACAGTGGACGAGGAATTTCCACTACCCGGGGATCGGAAAGGAATTCCTTCAAGAAACTTCTCACCGCTGGCGCAGTTGGCTGTGCAGGAGTGCCCAAATTCATCAAAATTATCGCACTGGACATAGAGGGGCCTGTCTGAAAAACAAATTTGCCAAGAAAAACTGCCGGCAATGTTAATGACTGAAGAAATAACTACAAGAGAAAAGGCTTTCCTAAATACCAGCAAAGGAGCTGTCGGGAAGAAATGAAAAAGCCCCCAGGTGGGGGCCTTTTAGAGTAACTGTCACTGAAGCAATCAGCTCAGAGCTTCAAAAACCTTCTCACGTATATCATCCATACTGCCCACTCCCATTACTTTTGAATACTTGGGAGCAGCCTCGGGAGAGCGGCTTTCCAGCTCGCGGTAGAAACCAACCAGAGGAGCAGTCTGCTCATGGTAAACAGCCAGACGCTTGCGCACAGTTTCTTCAGTGTCATCACTGCGCTGTATGAGTGTCTCACCAGTCACATCATCCAGTCCTTCACTCTTGGGCGGGTTATAGACAATGTGATACACACGGCCAGATCCTTCATGCACACGGCGACCAGATAGGCGCTTAACGATTTCCTCATCGTCAACAGCGATTTCCAGTACATGATCGATATGGATATCTGCATCCAACAGGGCCTGCGCCTGAGGAATAGTGCGAGGGAAACCGTCAAACAGGAATCCATTTGTGCAGTCTGACTGGGCGATACGCTCCTTTACCAGGGCAATAATCAGGTCATCAGAGACCAGCTTGCCGGCTTCCATAATATCTTTCGCCTGCAAGCCGAGAGGTGTGCCTGCCTTCACCGCTGCACGAAGCATATCGCCGGTGGAGATCTGCGGAATGCCGAACTTCTCTGTTATGAATTGTGCCTGAGTGCCTTTGCCGGCTCCCGGCGCCCCCAAGAGAATAATTCGCATGTTCAGTTAGCCTCCAAAACTGTCGACGCACCAATAGAGCCGCCGTGCCAAAAGAGCGCTACCTTACACGCAGACCCCAAATTGGGCAAGATTGCTGCTAATGCGAGGCTAATCCCGCAAGATATCCGCCCCCCTTTCGAGAGAGAATCATTGAGCAGAGCCCGGTTTCTCCCCCGCCTTGGCTCTATCCCAAAGCTGATCCAGCTCCTCAAGGTTAGCGTCAGCTGGTCTACGCCCCTGAGCCTTCAGGACTGCCTCTACACTTCCAAAGCGTCGCTCAAACTTTCGATTGCAGTGGCGTAGTGATGCTTCCGGGTCTTCTTTCAAGTGACGAGCAGCATTTACACAGGAAAACAGTAAATCGCCAAGCTCCTCCCTGGCATGCTCACGATCTCCAGTTTCAACAGCCTCGCGTAGCTCTGCAACTTCTTCCTCGATCTTGTCCAGCACGCCACTAATATTCGGCCAATCAAAACCCACTTGGGACGCACGCTTCTGTAATTTGGCCGCACGCGTCAATGCTGGTAGCCCTACCGTAACACCGGCTAGAACTCCAGACTCGCCTTTGGCATTACGCTCTTCAGTTTTTATCGCTTCCCAGTTCTGCTTTACCTGGGCTTCATCCACAGAACCAGAGTCATTGTCCCCATAGAGTTCTCCACTGGGAAAAACATGCGGATGACGGCGTACCAGCTTGCGCACCAGAGTATCGACTATACGTGAAAAATCGAAATAGCCCTGCTCACAACCAAGCTGTGAGTAGAAAATCACCTGAAATAACAGATCACCGAGCTCTTCATGGAGGTGTTCGTAGTCCTCAATTTCAATGGCCTCAGCTACTTCGTAGGCCTCTTCGACCGTAGAAGGAACTATGCTGGCAAAAGTCTGCTTCAAATCCCAAGGGCAGCCGCCGTCCGGGTTACGCAGCTGGGCCATCAGGTGAAGCAGGTCCTCCACCTTGTATTTATCTTGCACCTACCCCCCCTTATTCAGCGCAACATGCGTCTCTTCGCCAACGCTACATTAGGCAGGCGATTAATGCGATGCAGCACGTAACTCAATTCTTCAAAGTTGTGAATTTCAGCAGTCAGCACCATTTCAACGGTGTGCTTATGCTTATTGGAATGAGTCTGCATAGCCGTGACATTAATTTTCTGACTATCCAGCATGGCGGTGACATCTCGTAGCAGACCAAGGCGGTCATAAGCCTCAATAATGATTTCTACCGCGTAGAGTTCACGCGGCTTTTCCGCCCAGTTTACCTGCAGAACGCGCTCTGACTCCTCCGCCTGCATCCGTAACATATTGGCGCAGTCCTTGCGGTGAATGGAAACCCCGCGCCCGAGGGTGATATACCCCATAATTTCGTCACCGGGCACCGGGTTACAGCAACCGGCAATATGAGTGAGTAAATTACCTACTCCATCAATATAAACATCTGTCTTACCCTCACCACGCGCGACCGATGCGGTAAGAGATGGCACGCGCTCAGCATAATCAACTTTGACCATACGTTGGGCGGTATTTAATACCTGCCCTACACCGATATCACCCGCGCCTACCGCTGCATAGAGGTCATCCAGCGAGTGCATGTTCAGTTTCGCTGCTAGCTTCTCAAAGTCAAAGTCACTCAGGGCCAGTTGTTTAAACTCGCCATCAAGTATGCTGCGGCCATCGGCAATATTCTGGTCACGTGCCTGCTGTTTAAACCAGTGAATAATCTTGGCACGGGCACGCGAGGTAGTGATATAGCCCATCCCCGAGGACAGCCAATCACGACTCGGTGCCTCACGTTTACTGGTCAGGATTTCTACCTGGTTGGCAGTCTGCAATTCGTGGTTTAGAGGGACAATCCGCCCGTCCACTTTTGCTCCACGGCAGCGATGACCAATTTCAGTATGGATTTTATAAGCAAAATCCAGCGGCGTAGCCCCACGGGGCAAATCCACCACATGGCCATCCGGGGTGAACACATAAATACGTGAGTCCCCTTCGCCGGTCTGCAGATCGTCCTGCAGAGGGTTGCCTCCCACCTCTTCGTGCCAGTCGAGCACTTGGCGCAGCCAGGAAATCTTCTGCTCATAGCTATCCTTGCTCTCACTTTTCAGGTCAGTACCCTTATAGCGCCAATGGGCGCAGACACCATATTCGGCTTCCTCATGCATAGCAAAAGTACGAATCTGGACTTCCAGCACCTTGCGCTCTGGGCCAATAACCGCTGTATGCAGCGAGCGATAGCCGTTCTCCTTGGGAGAGGCAATATAATCATCAAATTCATTGGGGATATTGCGCCATAGGTTATGCACTATACCCAATACCGCATAGCAATCTCGCACTGTAGGTACAAGGATACGTACAGCGCGGATATCATAAACTTGGGAAAAGCCGATATTCTTGCGGCGCATCTTACGCCAGATACTGTAGATATGCTTTGCACGACCGTAGACATCTCCCTCAATGTCTGCCTTAGCCAACTCTTTGCGCAGAAGCTCCAACACCTCATCAATATACTTCTGGCGCGCCAGCCGCTTTTCATCCAGCAAGCGGGCAATCTGCTTGTAATCGTTTGGCTCCAGGTAGCGAAAAGAGAGGTCTTCCAATTCCCATTTGATATGACCAATACCCAATCGATGGGCAAGCGGCGCATAGATATCAGCCACCTCCCGCGCCACTCGAGTACGCTTTGCCTGTTCTACATTCTTCGCTGCACGAATTGCACAGGTTCGCTCCGCGAGCTTGATCAGAGCGACTCGAACATCATCCACCAGAGCTACCAACATGCGGCGGATATTTTCAGAGTGCTCTTCTACAGCACCACTTTTACGTTCATCTCCTGTATCTGCGCTGCGACTGCGAATTGCCGCCATTCGCAACACCCCTCGGATCAGCTTGGCTACTGTCGAACCAAACTCTTCCTCGACACTTTTAATTGGTATGCGCTTTTCACGCACAGCCCGATAAAGAACAGCTGCGACCAGAGCTTCTGAATCAATTTGCAGATCCGCCAGAATCTCTGCCATTTCCAGGCCAGTAGCAAAACTACTTGCACCTTCCGCCCATATGTTTTCCGCTTCAATAGCCCGCTGTTCCGCTTCAGCGCTCACTTCAGCGGCGCGGCGCAGTTTTACTATCGCAGCGCCATCCAGACCCGCCAATTTCTGTACATGACGAAGCCAAGACTCCAGGTCGAGTTCGCTCTCACCTCCGAAGGAATGATGTTTTCTGACTTGAACCATGTCTTACCGGACCGAAACAGGAATTTGGAAACTTACTGGCACTCCCCACCCAACTACGAAACTGCAGTGCCAGGTAAATAAAGTGCGTATAGCCCTTAAAGGAGCGCTTCTATCATAGGTTTGAACACACTAAAGTCCACGATTTTCTTTATATTTTTCAACAAGCTGCGCGAAATTCAGCATTCTTTCGCAGCAGCTTGTCAAACTTGACAAGAGAATAGCTGCGAATACAACCAGCCCTCTGGCTGGACAGTCACATAAAATACTTGTAAAGAAATGCCCACGTTTAAAAGTAAAAGCCGACCCACAGTACAAACCATTTGCAATAAAATTTTGTTTTGTAGATTTTCAAAAACCAGCATTAACTAAGAAATGGCCCTTCGAAAAGTTTCTGCCAAAAGATTAAACACTCAACAAATGCCCCCAGACAGCCTAAAATAGCTTCATCTAAAAAAGTCCAGCAAGTGAGGAATTACTTAGTTAAAAAATTGGGAATGCAACCAAGGAGGTAAAACCGAATTTACTAAAAAGGAGTAAATTTTATTTTGTGAGAAAAATTAATTGGGAAAAAAGGAAAAATATACGCGTAATGTTTGCTGAGGAACAGCTAGGGCTGGCAATAAGGTCTCACCAGCCTGAAAAAAATTTACTGGTTAAACAGTCCTGAGGATAAATAGCGATCTCCTCGATCACAAATAATGGCAACGATAATAGCGTTTTCCACCTGGGTGGAAAGTCGCAACGCACCAGCTACAGCGCCACCCGAGGAGACACCACAGAAAATACCCTCCTCTCGCGCCAACCTCCGTGTCATATCTTCAGCTTCACTCTGATCCATATCGATGACCAGATCCACTTCTTCAGGGACAAAAATCTTTGGCAGATAAGCTTGAGGCCAACGGCGAATACCGGGAATACTGGACCCATCGGTTGGTTGCAATCCAACAATCTGGATCTCCGGATTTTGCTCTTTCAAAAAACGACCACACCCCATAATGGTGCCGGTTGTTCCCATAGACGAAACAAAATGTGTTATTTCTCCTCCTGTCTGCTGCCAAATTTCTGGGCCTGTGCCCTCGTAATGGGCTAGAGGGTTATCAGTATTGGCAAACTGATTTAGTACCAGCCCCATACCGTCACTCTGCATTTTTAGCGCCAGATCACGTGCGCCCTCCATGCCCTGTTCCGCGCTGACCAGGATCAATTCCGCTCCGTAGGCAGTCATGGATGCCTTGCGCTCGGCTGTAGCACTATCAGGCATAATCAGGATCATACGGTAGCCTTTTATAGCTGCCGCCATCGCCAGGGCAATGCCGGTATTGCCGCTGGTTGCTTCGATCAGGGTATCACCAGGCTTGATCTGTCCCTTGGCTTCAGCCCGGTTAATCATGGAAAGTGCCGGACGGTCTTTGACAGAACCAGCAGGATTATTCCCTTCCAGCTTAAGCAAAATCGTATTGCTGGTATCACCAGGCAGGCGCTGTAATTTAACCAGTGGAGTATTGCCTACACAGTCAGCAATTGTGGGGTAATCCATAGTGCATTCAGTTCCAGACAGATATTGCGGCCGGACAGTTTACCTGAACGCCTACACATCGCTAAATACCAACTCTGTATGTGGACTATATAGTCGGGTTATTACGAAATGACACTCTCGAGGAGAAACAATTTCTTCAACTCTTTACATGAGAGTGCACCACCTGATCCATATAGGTAAAATGGGGAAAAAATAATCGCACAAGGCCCTTCTTTCACCATGGCCCCCAAAAACTCAATTCCATCCCTGCCAGCCCCCGGGGAATTGCGTTCACTGCGCTCCACTATGTTCCGTTTTACGGTTGCCCCGGCACTGATCCTGGCAATGACTTTGGCACTGGTCTTTACTCTGCAACAGATGCATGACCGGCGCCAGCTGCTACTCAGCCACGGGCGGGCCAGTGCAGAACAACTTGCAGAACTCATCGAGATGAGTGGAGGGCACCCGACCGAACTGCGCATGGAATGGCTGCGCAAAAGCTTATTGGCCTTAATGCTAGAGAAGGACATGGTGCGTTCGGTGCATATCTATTCCACCGAAGCGAGCAAGAAACTCCCATTGGACCTGGCGACGGGATTGGGTCTACTGGCTAGCGTCGGCCCGCGCCCACGAACCCCAATAACAAGTGAGCAGCTGCAAAGGCGCGAGCCATTTATTTTTGAGGATGACGAAAGCTTGCAGGTGTTGCAGCCCCTAAAGGGTGATATTACCACCTGCTGGATTAGTATTGAGTTGCACCGCCCCTATTTCCTGGTGGGCACTTACCAAGTGATTCTTGTAGGGCTGGTCGGCTTGATTATCTGCACCCTGGCAGCGCTGGCCTGGTCGGTAATCCTCTCTGAGCGATTTGCCCACAGCCTCGTCCGGATGGGGCAAGTATTACAGGCCATTGGGCGCGGAGAGTTCGACCGCCGCACTCACGAAATCGAGAACCGGGAACTCGCCCAATTGGCGAAGCAGATTAATGAAATGGCCGAGGGCCTTTCCAGCTATCAACTCGAGTACAAGTCTAATTTAATGCAGGCTATGGACGATATGCGACAGTCCCTTGATAGTATGGAGGAGCAAAATATTGAGCTGGATCTAGCTCGAAAGAGAGCTCAAGAGGCCAGTCGAATCAAGTCTACCTTCCTGGCAAATACCAGTCACGAGATCCGCACCCCCTTAAATGGCATCATCGGCTTCACCAATTTACTGCTGAAAACCGAGATCGACGAATTACAGCAGGACTACCTGCAAACCATCCTGCGCTCGTCGGAAAACCTGCTCACCACTATCAATGATATCCTGGATTTCTCCCGCATCGAATCTGGCAACCTGGTGCTCGATCATATTCCCATGGATCTGGGGCAACTATTGGAAGAAACTCTACAGATCCTCGCTCCCTATGCCTACGAGCATCACTTGGAACTAGTGCCACTGATTGACCCCCAGTTACCCTCTACACTGGTTGGCGACCCTTTACGCACCAAGCAAATACTGACAAACCTGTTGGGCAATGCTGTACGAAGCTCTGAAAATGGCAATATACCTGTACGCCTTACGGTACAAAGCAACAATGATTCTGAACTGGTGCTGCGTATCAGTGTTACCGATCTCGGCAACCGCATAGATGATGCTGGACGTCGCGAGCTACAGCAGATTCTCAATACCAAGACACCGCAACATGCACAACAGATCAGCGCCAACGGCCTCGGCATGTCTATTGCCCGCAGCCTGGTTGAGCGCATGCGTGGCAGCACCGGCCTGGAGAAAGCGGCTAACGACGGCAGTACCTGCTGGGTACAGCTGACTTTGGTCCCGGAACGCAACCGCGGCATACCACCTAGGGTAATGTTCCCCAATTGTCGCATCCTGATTGCCGACCCCAACGAACTCACCCGCACCCAGGTAGCACAACTGCTCAAGCAGTGGCAGGTTGAACCCGTGGAGCTCACCGATACCGACACGCTTCAACCAGCCATTGAACAAATGTGGCGACACGACGCACTGCCTGATGCAGTGATTATCGATACTGCCATCGCCAAAGGGGATTTCGACAGCTTCAGTGTCAAGGTGCAATCCCTAGTGGATGCTTACCAATGTCGAGTTATTGTTCTTGGAGCCCCGGCTGAGCTTCGGCGTTGCTACGAGCAGCTTCGCACCCGAACACTTACCTTCCTGGGCAAGCCGGTAACTAGGGAAAATCTGTTGCGCGCATTGAAAAGGTCAGTGCCGCAACAAAGCCAGCAGCGCTCCAGTAGCGGAGCCATACCCGCCCTCCCCTGGCCCGCCCCGCCACGGGTCCTCGCAGTCGATGATCACGCAGCCAACCGGCGCCTAGTTGGTGAACTACTACGTGCCCAGGGTGTCGAGGTGGTTATTGCCGCTAGCGGTCAGGAGGCCCTGCAACACTGGCAACAGAGTACTTTCGATCTTGTCTTTATGGACATCCAGATGCCCGGTATGGATGGTATTGAAGTTACTCGCTGTATCCGCGAACGGGAAGCCGGCAAACGGACACCAATTATCGCCCTCACTGCCCACGCAGGTGCCGAGGAAAAAGCTCGATTGTTATCCGCAGGACTGGATGACTATCTTAGTAAGCCCGTGAGCGAGGCCCAGCTATCCCACATGATCAAACGCTGGCTGAAACTTATCACACCGCAAGTGGTGGAAAAGCTGAATTTCAACAAGATGCGGCTTGTAGATATTGGCGAGAGCCTGACTCTAGCCAATGGCGATGCCAAGCTGGCCAGGGATATGTTGCAGATGCTTGTGGATGGGCTGGCTTCCGATGAGCGTGAACTTGAACGCCTACAAGTCATCGGTGACTTCAAAAGCATGTTTGAACTAACCCACCGAATGCACGGGGGGTGCTGTTATTGCGGCGTTTCCAGGTTGCGCGAAGCCACCTGTGTTCTGCAGGAAGAGTTGCGCACACAAAAAGATGATGAGCCGGCAGGGATTGATCGTCGTAAGCTGGATGCTGTACTGAGGGAGATTCGCGCTCTGCGTGAGTGGGCCTCGGAGCAAGACCTGGATACGCTTTTTGGACTCGAGGTGGCCTAATGCCTCTCGAAAATCACAAAAGCTAAAGCTGCATCCTTCTCATCGGAAAGAGACAGGTGAATCACGTCAACCCCCATAGCGCGAGCGCGTTGCTGCGCTGCGCCACTCAGCAAAACCTGAGGGGCTGCCCCTTTACGCCGGCGTATCTCAATATCCTGCCAGGAGACGCCTTCACCAATACCTGTACCTAATGCTTTGCCCAAAGCCTCTTTAGCGGCAAAGCGTTTGCACAAGTAGGCCGCACGATTAACCTCAGCCAGGTCAGCAAAATCACAGCGTTCACCATCGCTCAAGATACGCTCAACAAAGCGCCCACCATGGCGCTTCCAGACCGCGTCAATACGCTGGTAATTACAGATATCTGTACCGATACTAACAATCACTTCCCATAAACCTGTTTAAACAATTCGCGGCTCTGCAGTGGTTTATCACAAAGTAAGCTACGTAGTAATAAGCGAGTCAAACGCTTCGCGGGGGCCAACAACCCTATCGGCCAGTGCCCATCATCTTGCGCCCTTGCAATACCCAGCAACTCGGCTCCACGAAATTCACTATCGCACAGCACTCCGCCCTGAGGCCGAAATATTGAAACAAAACCCCGCTCAAGTTCGAACCGATAACAACTATCCGCAACCACCCCCCCCGGACCACCAGCACATTGATCCAGCGGCGGACAACTACCAAGCTCAGTGAGCAACCGTAGCTCAAAGCTACGTAGCGGGCCTTCCATCTCTGTGCTGTCACTGCCACCCAAGTTAGACAGTATCTGCAGCAGCCCCTGATAAGCGGCAAACAATGCATAGTGAGCCTCCCCTTCCGGTAACAGCCTTACCAGCAACTCATTGGAATAAAGGCCTCCGTATACGGCCCGCCCTTTCAGCCAAAGTGGACCACCGGCATTTTCTACCGGGCCCAGGGTCTTCAGTGGCCCATTACCTAGCAGGGAGACCAGCAGAGGTGAAAATGGTTGTAGGGCTTGCCGGCGTCGCTGCTTGTCCCTACGCGCACCACGAGCAACACAACTGATTCGCCCAAAATCTGGTGTGAGTAACTCCAAAATCAGACTGGAGTCTCGATAGGGGCGGGAGTGCAGGATATACGCCGGCTGTGCCGGCGGAGGTGTATTCATACTGTCAGCAGCCAGGCAAAGACCTGTTACTCATCGCGATAGCCGAGACTGCGCAGGGCTCTCTCATCATCAGACCAACCGGACTTCACCTTTACCCACAAATTCAGCATAACTTTACTGTCAAACAACCGCTCCATATCCTCACGTGCCTGGCTGCCGATTTGCTTGATACGCTCACCTTTGTTCCCAATAATGATTCGCTTTTGCCCAGAGCGCTCTACCAGGATCGCGGCACTGATATGCAGAATTTTGCCTTCCTGTTTAAACTCCTCAACCTCAACAGTCACCTGGTAAGGAACTTCAGCTCCCAGCTGACGCATAATTTTTTCACGCACAATCTCCGCAGCAAGAAAGCGGGAACTGCGATCGGTCACCTGATCTTCCGGGAAAAAGTGCTGTCCCTCTGGCAGGTGCTTGAGAATCACCGCCTCCAGAGCCTCTAGATTGACATTGCGCAACGCCGAAATAGGTACGATTTCTGCCTTGGGATGCTGCTCTGCCAAAGTCTGCAGTTGTGGCAAAAGTTCTCCCTTATCCTCCAACTGATCCACCTTGTTAACTGCAATAATCAGAGGGCATTTCAAACCCCGTAGCTTATCGGCCACCAACTGATCGCCCTCACTCCATCGAGTGCGCTCCACGACAAAAACCACCACATCCACATCCCGCGCAGCACTGGATGCAGCCCGGTTCATATAGCGGTTAATCGCTTTCTCTTGATCCGAATGCAGGCCTGGCGTATCCACAAAAATAATCTGGTTGGGGCCCTCGGTTTTAATACCAAGCATATTGTGGCGGGTGGTCTGTGGCTTACGTGAAGTAATCGCCAGCTTTTGTCCCAGCAAATGGTTCAAAAGTGTGGATTTGCCCACATTGGGACGACCTACAATCGCGACATAGCCGCAGCGAGAGGGTTGTTCGCTCAAAAAAGTTCTCCGAAAAAGTTTGGAGGCGCCCGGGAAGTCCGGAACCAGCTCACCCCCAGTGCAGGGGGCTGTCATTTCGAGACAGGCCGGGTTACGCCTTCTCAACTAGTGTAAGGTTAATCCTGGCCGGTAAGCTGCCTGTAAGCTTCTACAGCAGCGATCTTTTCTGCGGCGCGACGACTGCTAGCCTCTCCTCGAGCTGGTTGTGCCAGACCGCTGACCCGACATTCAACGATAAAGTGCTGGGCGTGTTCAGCGCCGGAGACATCCACCACAGAATACTCCGGCAGTGGCTTCTTACGCCCCTGCAACCACTCCTGCAGACGAGTCTTCGGATCCTTTACAGTTTCCAGGGACAGGCCTTGCAGCCGCGGGGCAAACCACTCCAATACCCTGGTGCGCGCAGCCTCTAGACCAGCATCCAGGTAAATAGCACCGATCAGGGCTTCCACCGCATCAGCCAGAATTGAGGCGCGCCGAAAACCGCCGCTTTTCATCTCACCTTCGCCAAGGCGCAGGCAGTCTCCAATATCCAGCTCACGAGCTAGCTTTGCCAGGGTTTCTCCGCTGACCAACTGCGCACGCAAACGGCTTAACTGCCCTTCCCTGCCCTCGGGAAACTGTTCGTAAAGCGCAGCCCCAATGGTAAAACCGAGAATAGAATCGCCAAGGAATTCCAGACGCTCGTTATTGCGGCTGCCGTGGGAGCGGTGTGTCAGCGCAAGCTCTAACAGATCACCTTGTTCAAACTTGTAGCCGAGACGCGTACACAGGCGCTCCAGTAAAAGATCAGTCACGTTTACGGAATTGCTCCAGATCTACCAGTGGATCACAGCAAAGCTCCGGCTTGGCCGTGTCGAGCTGCTTGTTAAACTTCATCACGACATCGATGTTGTAAATCAACGTCTGCCGCAATTCATAATTTATACTGACCACAGTACTCTTAGCGCCGCGAACGACTTGCAGAGCCTTGGTGGGCTCTCCTCGCACATTGTTGATCAGAAAGTAGCGACCCATCTCTTTTTTGATCTGGCCCGCTGTCATATTTTCCAATTCCGGGTTTTCACCCAGGGTTTTTAACGCTTCGTTAACGTAGCGCGCATCCACATAAGCCGGTGCCATTTTGGATACACAGGTTAGAGCAAAGCCAAGCACCGCAATAACCAATAACCAGCCCCAATAGCTCATACCGCGCTGGCGCTCCATTGAAATCCGGATAGCACTACCCATAATTATGCCCTCAATCCTTAGCGCCGACGCACTGTCGGCCAGTTCTCATTATTGGATAGAGCCTACACGTTTAAAACTGGGCAAACTGAGCAGTTTGTCCCAATGCATCCAGATAGCAAAAGCCTTGCCTACCACATCGCGCTCAGGCACAAACCCCCAGGCGCGACTGTCGAGACTGTTATCGCGGTTGTCGCCCATCATAAAGTAGTGGCCTTCAGGCACTGTGCCGCTAAAGTTTCCATACTCTCCGGGGCTAACATTTTTCGCCATTAGGTGACGCTGGCCGTAAAGGTTCTCCCACATAATCTCAACCTTAGGATTAACCGGTGGGAGCGCCTGAATTAACTCCTGTGGTGCCAGCTCTCCATTTACATAGAGCACGTTATTTTTCAATTCGATCTTATCACCGGGCAAGCCAATCACTCGCTTGATGAAATAGGTATCGTTCATGTGTGGTGGGAAAAACACCATCACATCTCCGCGCTGAGGCTCACCGATATCCACCACTTTCGTCCGGGATACAGGCAAGCGCAGACCGTACTCATACTTATTCACCAGAATAAAGTCGCCAATCTGCAAGGTGGGGACCATAGAAGCAGACGGAATCTGGAAAGGCTCGACAATAAAGGAGCGCAATACAAATACGATAGCCAGAATCGGGAAAAATGATTTAGCGTATTCAACAACAACAGGGTCTTCCTGCTGAGCGCCAGCCTCTTTCTTGCGACGACGAGCGAAAAACAGACTGTCCACCAGCCAGATCCCGCCACTGATTAAAACCAACCAGAGCAGAATCAGAGGTAAATTAATATCCATTGCGAGTCTCTATTATCCTTGATCTCAATAGCAGGCACGCCCACTACTGGTCCACCTTCAATACAGCCAGGAAGGCTTCTTGCGGCACTTCCACACGGCCTAACTGTTTCATACGGCGCTTACCCGCTTTCTGCTTCTCCAGCAGTTTTTTCTTACGGGTAACATCACCACCATAACATTTTGCGGTCACATTCTTACGCAGGGCTTTCACCGTAGTCCGTGCAACTACCTGTCCACCAATCGCCGCCTGGATCGCCACATCAAACATCTGACGAGGAATCAGCTCTTTCATCTTCTCCGCCATAGCGCGGCCCTTCTGCTGCGCATTTTCGCGGTGAACAATCAGGGCCAGGGCATCAACCCGGTCACCGTTAATCAGGATATCCAGACGCACCAGTTTTGCTGCCTCGAAGCGTACAAAACTGTAATCAAGAGAGGCAAAACCACGGCTCACAGACTTGAGGCGGTCGAAGAAGTCCATCACCACTTCGCTCATTGGCAGCTCGTAACGCAGGGATACCTGTGAACCAACGTACTGCATATCTTTCTGGATTCCGCGCTTCTCCACACAGAGAGTAATTACGTTGCCCAAATACTCCTGCGGTACCAGGATATTCACCTCGGCAATAGGCTCTCGCATCTCCTCGATATTGCCCACATCAGGTAGGCGCGAGGGGTTGTCCACCATCACCACTTCGCCATCGGTTTGTTCAACCTCATAGACTACCGTCGGGGCAGTGGTGATCAGGTCCAGGTCGTATTCGCGCTCCAATCGTTCCTGGATAATCTCCATATGCAACATGCCAAGGAAGCCACAACGGAAACCAAATCCGAGGGCATCAGATGTCTCGGGCTCATAGAACAAAGAAGCATCGTTTAGGGATAGCTTCTCCAGCGCATCCCGAAAGGCTTCATAGTCGTCTGAACTTACGGGGAACAAGCCGGCATAGACCTGTGGCTTAACTTTCTGGAAGCCCGGCAGCATTTCAATTTCATCGGCACCCTTGGCATGAGTCAGGGTGTCACCCACCGGCGCACCATGAATATCCTTAATACCGGCCACCACAAAACCTACCTCACCAGCGCGCAAAACACCGGTTTCGTGGCGCTTAGGGGTAAAGATGCCGATACTGTCCACCACATGAGCGCGGCCAATAGATTTGGTAACAATCTTGTCTTTGGTTTTCAGGGTTCCCTGCACTACACGAACCAGGGATACAACTCCCAGGTAGCTATCGAACCAGGAATCAATAATCAAGGCTTGAAGAGGCGCATCTACATCACCCTCAGGTGGTGGTACCAGTCGCACCAAGTCTTCCAGGACATCTTCCACACCCAGGCCTGACTTGGCACTGCACCGGGTGGCATCGGCGGCATCAATGCCGATGATATCCTCAATCTCCTCAGCAACCTTTTCCGGGTCTGCCTGGGGCAAATCCATCTTATTGAGAACTGGAATAACCTCCAGCCCCTGCTCAATAGCGGTGTAGCAGTTGGCAACTGACTGGGCTTCCACCCCCTGGGCCGCATCCACAACCAGGAGCGCACCCTCACAGGCTGCCAGAGAGCGAGAAACCTCATAGGAGAAGTCCACATGTCCTGGCGTATCAATAAAATTCAGCTGGTAGGTCTTGCCATCCCGCGCCTTGTAATCAAGCGTTACGCTTTGCGCTTTAATGGTAATTCCGCGCTCGCGCTCCAGTTCCATACTATCCAGAACCTGTTCGGCCATCTCCCGGTCGGAGAGTCCCCCACAGTCCTGAATAAAGCGGTCAGCCAGGGTAGATTTCCCGTGGTCGATATGGGCAATAATGGAGAAATTGCGGATATGAGAGAGATCTGTGGCCACTGCGGAATAAAAACCCTTGAAAAATCAATTGATTAGCTGGCAACCATGCCAACTGTGTGGCGCAAGTCTAACAGAACTCATGGATGTAGGTGAGAGGCAGGTGACCCATTGGGCCACCATTCGCCTCTCACCCTTAGCTTTCTATCTTGATAGTGCGGAAAGTTGACTGGCCGGCACGGAAGAATCGGATAGGCAGTAGCTCGTCCTCGGGAAGCTCCTTAACCACAGTTTTGTAGTCTTTTATATCCCCTACTTCCTCAAATCCGAGCTGGGCAATGATATCGCCACTACGCAGTCCTGCCTTAGCTCCAGGCTTGCCAGGAATAACCTGTTTAACGAGAACACCGGTCTCAACATTCCAGCGCTGCTTCATTCCATCTGGGATTTCTTCAACTACTACCCCAAGACGGCCACCAATACTGGTAGCTGGGTGGCTAGCAGCCTGGGTTCGTTCACCGTCAGAACCGGGCAAAGCACCAACAACCACTCTCAGTCTCTCAGACTTGCCTTTACGCATCAGCTCTACAGGAACCTCTGTACCCGGGCGAATTTGACCGACTACATGGGGCAGATCGCCATGTACGCCGATTTTGCGGCCATCAAAGCTGGTAATTACATCACCGGCTTTAATACCCGCTTCCGCTGCCGGTGTGCCAGGACTCACCTGCTCCACTAGCGCCCCAGACGGCTTGCCAAGCCCCAGAGCCTCGGCCATATCACGATCTACATTGCGTATACCTACACCCAACCATCCGCGATCGACGCGCCCTTTCTCTTTTAGCTGCGCCACCACATCTTGGGCCAAGCTTGCTGGAATCGCGAAGGAAAGGCCAATAGAACCGCCGCTACGGGTATAAATCTGCGAGTTAATACCCACAACCTCGCCATTGAGGTTAAACAGTGGACCGCCTGAGTTGCCGGGGTTAATGGCCACATCCGTCTGGATAAATGGCACGTAATTCTCACGGCTTTCATTAGGGATACTGCGTCCCATAGCGCTCACGATACCGGCACTAGCGGAATAATCGAGGCCAAACGGCGAGCCGATAGCGACCACCCATTCACCCACCTTCAGCTCTTCGGAGTCACCCCAACGCACAGCAGACAGGTCATCCGCCTCAATCTTGAGTAAAGCGAGATCGGAGCGAACATCAGTACCAATCACCTCTGCCTCATATTCACGGCGATCAGTCAGAGTGACCGTCACCTTATCGGCACCGTCAACCACATGGTTATTCGTCACGATATAACCGTCGTCCGAAATAATAAAACCAGACCCCATACTGGCAACCGGGCGCTGCTGACGCCTTCGCGGCTCAAGTAAGTGGCGGAAAATGTCTGGAATTTCCTGCTGGTATTGGGGGGAGCTATTCCCTCGCGCCACACGGTTGCGGTCCACGGTATTGATTTTCACCACCGCGGGAGAGTTATCCTCAATAAGCTCAGTAAGTTCAGGTAGCCCTCGGGCACTGGCAGCACCTGAAATGAGGAGACAGAGCACCAAGAAATATTGTGTACAGCGTTTAACCATAGGTTTGTTACCCCTAGTGATCCCTTCTAATATAAAACCATTGGATTTTGAGTCCCTTCCAGGGCATGCCTTCTATACCGGCTCCGGCCCCTTGGGGGACATTTTGTAACGATTTAGTGGCGATGCAGCTACGAAAGTTCTGCCGCCGTGTGTAAATCTGTGTAAAGGGCCAGCGATGTCTAAACTGCGCCCGCGCCCTGAGCGCGGCCAATTTCACCTCCCCAGGGAGGTGTATGGATACAGCGCACTGGGCGCTCCACTCTTTTATTTTCCCGCGCAATCCGGTCACAACCACGGACTGGTTATGGCCGGCACTCACGGCGATGAAGTCGCCGCTGTGGTCGCCCTCTCCTGCGCTCTGCGCGCATTGGCATCGGGCCAGCTGAAACATCATGTCATACTGGCGGTCAACCCCGATGGCTGCCAATTAGGTACCCGTTGCAACGCCTGCGGGGTAGACCTCAACCGTAACTTTGCCACAAAGAACTGGGATGCGAGCGGCAACGTATACCGCTGGAACAGTTCCGCCGAGGCCCGCGATGTAAGGCTCAGCACTGGCGATGGCCCCGCCTCAGAGTGCGAAACCGCTTCATTGTGCCAATTGATCGCCAAGCTTAACCCCGCCTGGGCAGTTTCTATCCACGAGCCTCTTGGCTGCGTCGAAGATCCTAAGGAAACAGAACTCGGTGCCTGGCTGGCCAAAGGATTGCAGTTACAACTAATTAAGGAAATCGGCTATCAGACTCCAGGCTCCTTTGGCACCTGGTGCGCCGAACGGGAGCTGCCCTGCATCACTGTGGAATTTCCACCGATTTCAGCTGACGCTGCCAGCGAAGACTATCTGGCGATACTCATTGAACTACTCACTTACGACCAGTAAACCCGACCTGCACCAAAGCGTAAAGGGGGTTCCGCATCCTTTGCAAGCCAAGTGGGGCCGTCCAAGTCCAGATAGCGCGCCCTTGGTCCCAGGGGCCAAGCCGCACGGATAGCCCGAGAAGTGCAGAGCATACAGCCGAGCATCAACCCAAACCCCTCAGCAACAGCCTGATCGGCCAGTGCCCGCGCCTCAGTGATTCCGCCAGCTTTATCGAGTTTGATATTGACCATCTCGTAGCGGCCTTTCAGGCGTGGTAAGTCAGCACGGGTATGACAACTTTCATCCGCGCAGATCGGCAGTGGATGAGGGAAGGCCTCCAGGAATTCATCATCACTCGCGGGCAGTGGCTGCTCCAGCATGGCCACCCCCATTTCAGCAAGCTTTTCGCAGCGCTCAATCAGGCCATCGCTACGCCAGGCCTCGTTGGCATCGATGACCAACTCAGTGGCAGGAGCGGCGGCACGCACCGCGGCCACCCTTTCGCTCACGAGCTGGTCATCCAATTTCAACTTTAACACCTCTACTCCCTGGGAAACAGCGACACTGGCAGCATCAGCCATCGCCTCTGGGCTCTCGATAACCAGGGTTTGTACGGTAGGCAATGAATCGGGACCAGCGAAGCCATCCCCTTTGTACTTTCTCTCCCAGTCCACTAATGCACAATCCAGAGCGTTACGCGCAGCGCCTGCCTGCAGGCGTGACTGTAATTGCGCCTTGTCCAGGCCCGCAGCTAACTCAGATAACAGCGGTTCAAGTTGGTGCATCACTGAGTCTGGGCTCTCTCCATAGCGAGCGTAGGGGGTGCACTCACCAATTCCGACAATGCCGCCCCACTTCACCTCCACCACGACCACTTCAGCCTCAGTGCGGGCACCCCGGGATATGACGAAAGCTGTGCGCAGGGGCCAGCGCTCAGCGTAGCAGCGGGCCAGCATGGAGAGTCTCCAATCGGGTTTATGGAGCTATCAGTTTAGGTTAGGAGCGGTCGCTGCCGGGCTCGATACGCAGCAATACAGGAGTGTAAGCAGGATTTGAAGACTGGTGGCGGCTGTACCAGCGTACCCCCAAAGCTCCCACCATCAAGCCGAGAACTGCGCCAATCACGGCGCCAGTTTCAGCGAAAAGGTAATCTCCCAATAGCGCTACCAGCACCAGGGAAAGCAGTGGCAACAAGTATACCAGTAGTGTACTACTGGTCAGAGCACTCTCGGTGATTCCAATAACCGCTGTATCATTCAGAGAGATTTTGTCGGCAGGGAAACCATTTAAAGCCGCCCGCACACGTGTGGAAGAGGAGAAAAAGTCTCCGAGCAAACCAGTTCCGCAGCCAGATTTAGCCTCACAGCCATTACAGGCACTGCGCTGGATGGTTTCCACCCAGACGGCATCAGATTCTATGGCCACGACTCGGCCCCGCTCTTCTAGCAAGCAATTCAGCCTTTTTCGATGATGGAGCTGGCCACTCTACGTGCTGTGGCATCGGGAATCTCTCCAACAACTGTGACGGTATAGGCCACTCCCTTCACCTCCATCCGGTCCATATAGGCGACAGTGGCACCGCGGATCGCCCGCCCCTTAAAGTTCTCCAGCTCAGGGCCAAGACGCTGTACAAACACAGTAAACACGCCGAGCCCATCGCTAAAGACCATCATATCGCCATCTGATAGCGGCTTTACCGAAACCACTTTGAACCCATCGGGCAACCAGCGCACCTGCCAGCGGCTCTGTGAAGTCTCACAAGTGCTGCGATTGTCGATACGTCGTGCTGCGTTTGAAACCGTCTGCAGGGCCGAGTCCTCTACTGGAGACAAATCCAGCTGTACAAATTGATAGCGCTCCAAGACGCGCCCCTGGGTACTCACCAGCATTGTTTTCAAGGGCAAGCCTGTCTCACGGTCAAGACTTACCACCAGCCCCAGTCGATAGCGGTCGCGGGGCCTGGCCTCAATCACTACCGCATCCCGGTCGGCAATACGCTCTTCACCACGCAAGATAAACTGATAAGCGCGCTGAACTTGTTGCTGCCCCACCGCATTCCATAAAGTAGTCCTCGCGCTGGGGGACGCACCGAATTCGCAGTTACCACCACTACCGTGACTGATCAATTCACGCGGTTCGCCACTCAAATAGCGAACCCGCTCAACTTGCTCACCATCACGCACCGCATGCACTACCTGTAGGGTCTCCAACATGCCGGCATGCTCGAAAGTCACCAGCCCGCTATACTCCAGCTCGCTGACAGCCTTGGCGAGCTTGTTCAACCACTGCTCTACCTCATTTCCGGCAGCCTGGGCACTAGCCATATTGGAACCAACAAGTGCCCCAGGGGCAGCTGCCGAAGGCTCAATAACAGCCGTTTCCGCCATCATTGGTGCAGAAGGGTCAATTACAGCAGCTGTAGTTGCTGAACTGGCTTCCCCTCCTGCAGCGACCAAACCAGATTCCGCTACAGGAGAACCCTGAGAGCTGGCCATATCGAGGTTTACTGCACTGGGGGTATTGGGGTCACCACCGGCAGCCTCCTGTGCGAATGACAGCGGGGCCAGCAGGAAGGAGGCCAACAGCAGGCTGCTGGCACTAAGGGTTGCGCTATTGATAAGACCCCCCCGGTAAACGACTTTCGTCACACTACATTCCAACCTGTTCGCCGTAGGTCGCTCGGGCAAAGGGCACCATACCCTGACTACCAACATGCGCGGCCTGTTCGGAGTGTTGAATCATCACACGGTTTAAATGGCGCATCAGCTCCGGCGTAGGTGCCTGCTGAATCACTGCCTGCCCGCGCTGCTCAGGTACAAAGCGCGGTGTGGCCGTACTTACTGAACGAGTCGAGGGGGCTGGAACATAAAAACCAGAAGGTTGTGGCGCCGACTGGGCTACCGGCTGCGCCGGGCGCTCGATTTCGGCGACCTGATCTATACCCTGCACTAGGTTCTGCTGGGTATCGGTAATCTGTTGCACCCCAAGGATTGCGGCGAAGGCCACAGTGGCTGCCACTGCACCGCGCGAAAGCGGACGCCACCAACGACTGTTAACCAGTTCGTTGGCGGCTACAGAAGCACTTCCAGTCTGAGACAGAGGCTCTTCGAGATCGATCGCTGCAGAGATGCTCGCAGCCAAGCCACTATCTACAGGGGCGACATGCTCGCGACGCATTACGCTCGCGGCCAGTTGGTAGCGTGACCAGCGCTCACCCAACTCTTCAGAGACAGCAGAGGCTTTAAGCAGCCGCTGCAACTCCAATTCGCTGCCTTCGCCATCCATAAGCGCCGAGAGCGATTCGTTGAGACGTTCCTGATGATTCCCGTGGGACATAGGGGTTAACCCTCTTGTGCAATCATTTATTCGGTGCCCACACGCACCATAATTGGTATCAGTTATGACCGGGCTCTCGGCGGTTGGTTTCCCCGGCAGGGAAAATTTTCCGCAAAATTAGCCTCTGTCACCCAGTGTTTCCGGCTCACCGGCCATCACGGCCTGGACTGTCCGGTCAATCGCTTCCCGTGCGCGAAATATCCTAGAGCGCACTGTGCCTACCGGGCATCCCATTACCTCGGCGATCTCCTCATAGCTCAATCCCTCAAGCTCCCTCAACGTAACTGCTGAGCGCAGATCTTCTGGCAGTGCGCGAATAGCGCGATGAACAGCCCCCTCCAATTGGTCGCGAAACATCTGATTCTCAGGAGTCTCGTTATCCCGCAAAAGATCGGCACCCGAGTAGAACTCGGCATCCTCAAGATCCACATCTGAGGACGGCGGACGGCGACTGCGGGAAACCAAGTGGTTCTTAGCGGTATTAATCGCGATTCGATACATCCATGTGTAAAAAGCACTGTCGCCACGGAAATTGGCAAGTGCCCTATAGGCCTTTATAAAAGCCTCCTGAGTTACATCCTGTACCTCACTGTGGTCCTTGATAAACCTACTGACTACGGCAACAATTTTGTGTTGGTATTTGAGTACTAAAAGATCAAAAGCGCGTTTGTCTCCCTTTTGAACCCGCTCTACCAGCTCACGGTCACTCGTTGACGCCTGATGCGCTGTCATCCCCAACTCCCATATCCAGCCACACTGCGGGCGCCACTTGTCATTATTAAGGGGCTGCCGGCGCAGGCGTTTCTTTTACTTTGTTGATGACACTGACAATAGGACATAAGTTCCACGTCAAATCGACGAATAATCAGGAGGCGCTATACTACGCGACCCTAAAAGATAAATGAAATCTATGAATGCCCAGGCAAACTACGACATTCTCGTAATCGGCAGCGGTGCCGCCGGCCTTACCCTGGCCTTGCACCTCTCAACCAAGTATCGCGTAGCTCTGCTCTCCAAGCAGCGCCTGCAGGACGGCTCCACCTGGTTCGCCCAAGGAGGCATCGCTGCAGTGCTAGATGAGATGGATTCGGTGGAGTCGCACATTGCAGACACATTAGACGCGGGTGCAGGACTCTGCCACCCATCGTCTGTACGCTTCACGGTGGAGGAGAGTACCGCTGCTATTCGCTGGCTGATCAACCAGGGCGTAGACTTTACCCGCGAGGGGGAGGATTACCACCTTACGAAAGAGGGGGGGCACAGCCATCGCCGCATCATTCACAGTGCTGACGCCACTGGTAAAGCCGTACACAGCACTCTGCTGGTAAAGGTGCTTAACAGCTCCAATATCGACTGTTTTGAACACCGCGTCGCCATAGACCTGATCCGCCAGCCTGATCCCGAGAAGGGGCGTTTTCGCTGTGCTGGCGCTTATGTTCTGAATAAAAATACTGAAGAGGTCGAGCTTATTCAGGCCAAGGCTGTGGTGCTCGCCACAGGAGGTGCCAGCAAAGCTTACCTATATACCAGCAACCCCGACGGAGCCAGTGGCGATGGTATTGCCATGGCTTGGCGCGCTGGTTGCCGGGTTGCCAATATGGAATTTAATCAGTTTCACCCCACCTGCCTGTACCATCCAAAAGCCAAAGCCTTCCTTATAACTGAAGCTCTACGCGGCGAAGGTGCACAATTGCAGCTGCCTGACGGCAGCCGTTTTATGGAGAGCTTTGACAGGCGTGGCGAACTGGCCCCTCGGGATATCGTCGCCCGGGCAATTGACCATGAGATGAAGCGCCTGGGTGCGGATTGCTTGTACCTGGATATCTCCCACAAAGACCCCGACTTTGTGCGGGAACACTTCCCTACGGTATACAGCAACTGTCTGAAGTACGGCATCGATATTACCCGGGAACCAATCCCAGTGGTTCCTGCCGCCCATTACACATGCGGCGGCATTATGGTGGACCATCACGGCCGCACAGACCTGGACCAGCTGTACGCCATTGGCGAAACGACATTTACTGGCCTGCATGGCGCCAACCGCCTAGCCAGTAACTCGCTTTTGGAGTGCTTGGTATATGCGCGCTCTGCCGCACTGCATATTGAGGAGCACCTCGATTCAGTACAGGTACCACGCCGCGCACCAGGCTGGGATGCTTCACGGGTAACAGATTCAGATGAAGATGTTGTGATCTCGCACAACTGGGATGAACTGCGTCGCTTCATGTGGGATTACGTAGGAATCGTGCGCACACGCAAGCGCCTGCTACGAGCCCAGCATAGGGTAAAACTCTTGCAGCGAGAGATTCGCGAGTTTTACGCCAACTACCGCATCACCAACGACTTAGTGGAACTGCGTAACCTGGCACTGGTTTCAGAACTAATTATTCGCTCAGCCCTGGACCGCCGCGAAAGCCGTGGCCTGCACTATTCCCTAGACTACCCAGACCTAAGGGAGCTGGCTATGGATACCGTTCTGGTACCTGAGAACTTCGCCAATCAGCGACAATTTATCTAGCAATTTAGAATAGAGGCGGCCCAGACTACCGATCCCCCTAACGGGAGAACCGCAGAGCCGCCTGCAGCCTGCGCCAGTCGTTAGGGCTTATTGCATCCCGTGCCAACACCAAACGCAACGACCTGCCCTGTAAGTCTCTCCCATTAATAACCACTAACCAGCCCCATAAGACCAGCTCACCACGGAAATAGAACTGGCGCTCATTATCACCAACCACCCGCCAAAACCAGCGACGCTCTCGAGTAGATAATATACCCACCATCTGCGCCAAACTGCGTACCTCCCAATAGGCAAATACCAAGATAACAGTCAGCAGGATCCAGAATAACCAGGAGGGCAGCCCGCAGAGCCACAATAGAATTGCAGCTTGAAGCACAGCCATTGAAAGAAGAAAAAATAAGATAGAGGATGGCGCAACGACACAACTCAGGCGGGCGCTGCGCTCAAAATAGAGAGGGGAACCTTTACTCGCGCAAACCGGTGTTGTCACGGATAATTTGTACTATTCGCTGGAGATCTGGGTCGGCCGGGTCTTCACGGCGGAGGAACCAGGCAAACAGGTCCTGATCCTGCTCGTCCAACAACCGAATATAACGCTGCTGATCTTCAGGTTCCAGGGTCTCATATACATTTTCCAAAAATGGCAGCAGCACCAGATCCAGCTCCAACATTCCGCGGCGACTGGCCCAAAACAGGCGGTTGCGATCCATACTTCTTTTCCAACCAAGTTAAAGGATGCAGTATACCTGCAGCCTGGCCAAACTTGAAAATGGGCGCTCCAACCCCCAGATATTGCCACCAAGACAACCGGAGGTGGCAGCACTATGGACCAGCAACAGTGGCAGGATTTTCTCAGCAGCGAAGGCGCCATTTGGGAAGGCGGCAAAGCTCACTTCCCTCTAACCAGCACGGATGACCCGCAGGCACTGCACCTTATCGATCTTGGCCCCCAAGGCGCTGTTTCGATCAAAGGCCCGGACAGCCAGAAATTCTTACAGGGCCAGCTCACCTGCGATCTGGTAAATCTACCAGACAAGCACAGCACCCTAGGCGCCCACTGCAATCCTAAAGGCCGTATGATCAGCGCTTTCAGTGCCCTCAAGCTGTCCCAGAGCGAATTTATTCTGCGTCTTCCTCGCAACCTCGCTCCGATTGCCCAACAGGCCCTAAGTAAGTACGCAGTGTTTTTTAAAGCAGAATTGACAGATATCAGCGATGACAGCCATTGGCTCGGCTTGCAAGGTCAAAACGTCGCACAGCAAACAGCACAGCTACTTGGCTTCGCCCCTCCCTCCCCCGGTGAAGTAGTCACTTTTGATTTCGATGGCGAGCGCTGCATCGCCCAGGCGGTTAATGAAGCCCAGCTTGCGCTACTGGTGCCAGTCACCAAAGCACAGCAGCTCTGGCAAAACCTCTCCCCAGAGTGTGAAGCGACTGGCTATGACCTTTGGCAAAAGGGACAGATAGAGGCCGGCATTCCCCAAGTTGATGCCGCCACCTCAGAAATGTTCATCCCTCAGATGACTAATTTACACTTACTTGGCGGCGTCAGCTTTAAGAAAGGCTGTTACACCGGCCAGGAAGTGGTTGCACGTATGCAATTTCGCGGCGCCGCAAAACGCCGCTTATATCGCGCAAAAAGTACAGGAGGCGATCTCCCCATCAGCGGCCTGGAAGTTTTCGGGGATGGCAAGCAAAGCATTGGCAACCTGGTAGAGGCCTGTCACAGTAAAGACGGCATAGAGCTACTCGCTGTCCTTACTATTGCCAAAGTCGCATCCGGTGAAAAGCTTCATTTGGAAGACGGCCGCATCCTGGAAATTCAGGAGCTCCCCTATGATGCAGATGCCGATCCTCTAGCCTAGCTAAAGCCGAAGTAAATACTCCGAGGGTGGTTTATGGCCGCCCTTTTCAATGAATCTAATCAGCCCCTCTCCTCCCACCAAGAAATTTCACACAAGATCAACCAATCCTTCTACGACCCTTTAAATTCATGTCTATAACGAAACCCTACAAACATCACAAGGTGATAAAATATGAAACCCTTTTCTGTTGCAATTTTAATTGCAGTCCTATTTACATCTTCTACAGCACTTTCCGAATCAGCTGAAGAAGTGCTATTGGGGATAACTGTACGCCTCGAAACACTTGATTTACACGTCGCATCTGGAGGGTGCACCAAGAAAGAAGATTTCAATATTAACGTTAATAAAGGGACCACAGGGCTGCCGCCCTATCAAGTCACAGTCACACGCATTAAACCTGACCACTGTGAAGCGCTATCCGTGGAAGGTGTCAACTTATCTTTTGACAGAAAAAACTGGGACTTGATGGCTCATCGACATTTAGACTAACTAATGAAATCGGTAATTTCTCACCTTACCAAGCGAAAATAAAAAACCATGAAATAAAGAAACTCCCTATATCTAGCATCATCGGAAAATATTCACGTATCTATAAAACTGGTGAAGCTCTGACTGAAGATTTTCGCCCTGAACGTGTAAATATAGAGCTGGATAACAATGAAATTATTGTTAATATTTGGAAGGGTTGAAAGAGGGGAATACAACTCGCCCTTAAAACGTTCAGAATAACTCAGCACATAAAAACAATAATTTCAACCAAGTCAAACCAAAGAATATTCAAACAAGCTTCAGACTACCCACCTGAGAATTTAAAAATATGAATCCTCAAGAAACCGGAAAAGCCTACGATGAAATAACCCATTTATGGGAGCGTAAAGTGTTTAATGCAGCAAACGGAATTGAACAACATAAACGAGCCTTGGCTTTTGTAAAGAACAGAGGTATGGCACTTGATGTTGGTTGCGGCTGTACTGGGAGGTTTATAGAGCTACTTCAAACTGAAGGCTTTGCGCCAGAAGGAATTGATATTTCTGCTAAAATGATCACTTTAGCAAAAAAGCGCCACCCGGATATCACCTTCCATCATCAGGATATATGTCTATGGGAAAGTCAGGAGCAATACGATTTTATTACTGCCTGGGATAGTATCTGGCATATTCCTCTTGAAAAACAAAAGGATGTCTTAACAAGGCTAGTCAAAAGACTCAACAGGGGTGGAGTGTTAATTTTCTCCTTCGGCGGCACAGATGAACCCAGCGAGCACAGAAACAATACCATGGGCCCAGAAATGTATTACTCAACGCTGGGCATAGTTGGGTTTCTTAAATTAACCCTCAGCTTAGACTGTACGTGCAGACACCTCGAATACGATCAACATCCAGAACTACACGCTTATTTAATTATTCAAAAAAACTGAAAATAAATTTTGCACAAAACTCGTAACTACACAATAATCTTTTCACGCCTTGAATATCACCCACTCTGCACCTAAGAACCAGCCATTAAAAATAAAATACCCAAAGACAACCTACCCTTCAACTTGATCCGACAGACCACTCCAACACATAATTAGCAGGTTCTATTTATTTTTTTAATAAAAACATATCCACAACAGCAAATCTAATTAGGGTTTGATGAAATCGCACTCTCTATCTTCCTTACCTTTTCTACAGATGGAAAGCCCGTTACCATCCCCCTTACAGTGGACTTTGTAATAGCAAAAAGTGACTTATTTATCTTTAACTTATTTGCAAGCTCAGGTAGATGGGTACCCTTACCACACAATGCCTGGATCGCAGAGTAAGTTCCATGAGACCATATCCCAAAAACTAAACACACACAGCTATCCCGCTGGCAGGGGTTCTCCGTTATGAAAATAAAACCATAATCCTCAGTGATAGAACCATCTAAAGTGTTTGACATATATACCCGCCCATCAGTCTCATCATTCGCAAAGCGTCCCAAAAAATCCACTTTAAATTTTGAGTCAATCTTCCTGGTCAGCAACAAATCACGGCTTACAACATTGATAGCTGGACCACCTATACATATAAATGTTTTTTGATCATGGACAAAATTATGTGAATCGTGAAAAACCACCTTCCTTTTAGGATATACTTTCTTAATCCTATCTTTCAAAAGCTGTATTGCGAGAGATTCGTCATAAGGCATAAATAATACATTATCCGGGATAAGACTTTGCGTCTTCGTAATATCTGAATATAGAGTTTTTTGCTTGATTAACGGAAGAACAACATGGATATCAGCCTTAGAGTCGCCCAAAAATCTATCCCAAAGGGCCCGGTAAGACTTCGCATCAAACTTCTTTTTACAAAACGCTGCCGTACCAATAAACAATGTGGTAAAGGCCGCCTCAACAAATGGAGCAGACAACCAATCTAGAACAGTATCCAAGAACAGATATTCCACTGCACCCACCACTCAAAGTAATTTGGCCACAAGAATTTATGATATTAAGACTAAAAATCCAGTATAAAGCCAAGAACACTTTTTTTCTTCTCAATGGATAAGAATGCTATAGACAAATACCCCCTACCAAACAGTCACCACGATCAACCAGACGGCAACCCAACCCCAAAAAGGCGCAAACAGAATTGACACATATTATTGAACAACACAGACAAAAAATATCAATCTAATTAAATGCGCGACGGGCCCCAAAATACTAAACAATATAAATTCAGCAAGAATTCATAAACCACGCTCTCCACATAGCTTTAAGGCTTAACTGCTAAGACGCAAAAATAATCTTTATAGGATAAAGAGCGGTAAATAAACCTTAAATTGAGAGTTTAAGCACCAAAAGAAAGGAGCAGCCCTTATATTCAAGCGACCACCCCAAAGTGCTTATTTTATGAAAAATTAAGGCTAACCAACTATAACCCAATAACCCTAAACAAGATCCCCAACTAACATAATCAATATAAATTAGCAGACACTTAAATCTCTACAGCAACCCTCTGCAACCGATTAGCCTCTGGCAATGCCCATTCAATCGGCTTTTCACCACGCTGTTGCAACCAATGATTGACTTGAGAAAAAGGTCGGGTGCCAAAGAAGCCGCGATGAGCCGATAGGGGAGATGGATGTGGAGCGCGCAACACCAAATGCTTGTTGCGATCAATAAAGCCTCCCTTCTTCTGCGCGTAACTACCCCACAGCACAAATACCAAACCTTCTCGCTGTTCCGCCAATTTATGAATGGCGGCATCAGTAAACTGCTCCCAACCACGGCCCTGGTGAGCACCGGCCTTACTATCTTCTACGGTAAGGGTAGCGTTGAGCAGCAGTACACCCTGCTCCGCCCAGGGCTGGAGGCAACCGTGATGGGCAGGAGCAATACCCAGATCCGAATGCAACTCTTTATAGATATTCTGTAGAGAGGGCGGGATACGGACACCCGGCATTACAGAAAAACACAAGCCATGAGCCTGGCCAGGTCCGTGATAGGGATCCTGACCAAGAATCACTACTTTCACCTGATTAAAGGGGGTGGAGTTAAAAGCATTGAAAATCTGCCCACCAGGAGGGTAAATCCGCTTACCGGCCTCTTTCTCTCCCCTCAGGAATTGACGTAAATGGGCCATATAAGGCTGCTTGAACTCCTCGCCCAACACACTGTACCAGGAAGGATGAATTTTGATATTGTCCGGAACCGGCATTATTAAACCTTGAATATTTTCTTAACTTGTCTTCGCAGCTCCGGCACCACTTCTTCCTCAAACCAAGGTCTGCGACGCAACCATAAGGTATTGCGTGGACTGGGGTGCGGTAAAGGGAAATAGCGGGCCGGCAAGGCATCGCGATAATGGCGCACATTCTCAGTAATACTGCCATACCAATGCGGCAAGTAGTGGCGCTGGGCGTATTGTCCCACCAATAGAGTAAGTTGCAAGTTTGGCAGCTGCTCCAGCAGGCGCTGATGCCAGGTAGTGGCGCATTCAGGACGCGGAGGTAAATCTCCTCCCTTGCCACGACCAGGGTAGCAAAAACCCATAGGAATGATGGCAATCTCGGATTCGTCGTAGAACACCTGCCTATCTATCGATAACCAATCTCGAAGGCGGTCGCCGGATGGGTCATTCCAAGGGATACTGGAAGCATGGACTTTGGTACCCGGCGCCTGGCCAACTATCAGCAAACGTGCCGACTCTGCTGCACGCAGAACAGGATTGGGCCCCAGTGGCAGATGCTCCTCACACAAGCGACAAGCTCGTATTTCTTCCAGCAATGTAGATAATTTCTTCTTTGCCACTAATTCTCAACCTTCAGGAAAACCAGACACAACATCAGTCCCAAACGAACTCTGGAAGCTCTAGCCCAACTGATATTAAGGCTGTTAAACATCACAAATATACTTTAGTTTTAGACAGCGACCTTATGGCTATCGTCGCTGGAATAGATCTCCAAGCAACTCACCAAGCATGGCAAATCAGCCATAACCTCGCTTGCTGGGTAAGCAGGGATCTCTGGAAAAGAGGGTAAGGATTACACTCTAAGATATTCAAGGCCTTACCACATAAATCTTGACTGGTTAAACCTTCAGGGTATCTACAAAAAACCAACCACAAGTAGCAGATACACTCCCCAAATCTGGCTTTACTGGACACGCTCAGGAAAGGCCAAATGTAACAAGAGCGCGCGGCGATCCTGAGGATTTGCACTGCGGCTGATGTTATCGTTATCAAACACTATAAATATACCTTCTTTCCCTACAGCCAACCCATCTCCCTTGCCTCCAGTGCGATGCCCCTCATATTGTAACTCAGAAGATTTTTCAATTTCTCGGTAGTCCAAGCACCATTCAGCTTTGAGGCTTGGCAGAACTCTTCGGCATACGGCATAAGCATTTCGCTCCAGAGTAAATAACCCGCCATCATAATAATCAAGCGCTCCCAGATCTTCAGGCTCTCCACGAAAGTTCAATCCGGCAACCGGTGGTGGAGTAAAAAGCTGAACATCGCCATTGGGGCTAAGCTTTACCAAACCGCGAGGCTCACTCTCCATAGCTACCCAAAAGTCATCACCAATTTTCACTAAGCCCTCGCTAGCAAGGTTGAAGCCCTGCATGTAACCTCGAGCTCTGGCCTCGGTGGTCCACATAGCATCCAACCAGTGAGCGTTCCCCTGCCGGTCCACTTCAAGAATACGATTGTAACGCTCACTTACTATATAGATATATTTATCGGAGCATGTAATTCCCTCAAAATCCATTGCACCCACTGGCCTGGATAGGTCCAAGATAAAATGCCAAAAATTTCTAGGCTTATCTTTTTGGGGAACAGTTAGTCCTGAAAGCTGCAAATAAGAAGCTAATTTTGCGTGTCTGCCTTCTCGTTTTAGGGTGAAAATTTCCCTTGAATTTTTATCAGAAATCGTGAGCAGCTCCCCATAACAAAAACTCAGACCAGATATACCTTCTCCCACACTACCATCCAACCAATAGTGGTTTATCTTTTTTGCGGGAATAACTTCAGCTCCTACTCCCGTAACTGAGAGTAATACGCCGGTAATTACATAAAGAAAGCTCTTAATCATAACGGGCCCAAATTACTGCTTAGCTTTATAGCCAATTCATATGTCTCCGTTCAATCTAATCAATAACTTCCGGGAAACCCAGCTGTAAAAAGAGGGCACGTCGGTCTTGTGGATCAGCACTACGACTAATATTATCATTATCGAACACGATAAAAATGCCCCCTTCTCCGATAGCTAGGCCATCTCCCTTACCCCCCGTGCGAGAAGCCTCATACTTAAGCTCAGAGGATTCCTCTATTTCTCGATAGTCCAAACACCATTCTGCTTTTAGACTTGGCAGAGCCCTTCGACACACCGCATAAGCATTTGGCTCAAGAGTAAACAAAGCTCCATCGTAGTAATCTAAACCGGCCAAATTTTCAGACTCCCCACGGAAATCCAAATCTTTTACTGGTGGCGGTGTAAATATCTGGACACTCCCATCAGGACCAAGTTTTACCAAACCACGAGGATCACGCTCCATAGCCACCCAAAAATAATCCTTTACCTTTGCCAATCCAACACCAGAAAGGTTGTACCCTTGCATATAACCCTGAGCTTTTGCCATTGAGGACCACATATTTTCCAGCCAGTGCCCCTTGCCCCGCATATTTACCTCAGCAATACGATTGTAACGTTCGCTCAGTAAATAAATGGATTTATTAGTGCAACTAATTGCCTCAAAGTCCATCGCGGAAGCCGGACGGGTCAGCTCAAGAAAAAAATGCCAAAAATTTTTTGGTTTATCTTTCTTTGGAACTTTCAACCCTGAAATCTCTAAGAAAGTTTCCAATTTTGCACTTCCACCCTCAATCTTAATTCGATAAATTTCTCTTGAGTATTTATCTGAAACTGTAACCAAGCTATCACCACAGAAACTCAAGCCAGAAAGACTCAACCCAGCACTACCATCAACCCAGTAGTGCGTGATTTTTTTTGCGGGAATAATTTCAGTTGCCTGCCCTGTCAGTGAGAGCAATATCCCAACAGCACCAGATAAAAAACGATTTTTCACGGTAAATTCCATTTACTATGGAAACAATAAAGCTCTAGAACTACATCATTATCGATAAAGTTTTTAACGCTAAGCTGTCCTCTCATTAATCAGAAAAATTCTCCTACAGTAGAATCAGGATCTAAGCGTTACCAGGAAACTGGCGACATACTCACATCGGCTTCTAAGATACGATATGCAAAGTCGGCTGTTGCTCATCATAGTAGCCCCAACACTTATCAGCAATTTGTCGATAATTTGCTCTTTTGTAGAAGGCCATTGTTTGGAGATTGCCAACCTCGGGATTAAAAAATCAGATATAACGCAAATTATGCGCCATATTGGCTAGGCAGCTCCTAATAACCTCAGAGATGAACTGAACTCATTCCATATAAATTGAATAACTATTGATTATCTCTGGGGAAAGCTAAGTGAAGTAGTAGTGCACGTTTATCATCGGGAGCCAGAGCGCGGCCTACATTATTGTTATCAAGCACTACAAAAATACCTTGCTGATTGACAGCCAATCCCTCCCCCTTGCCATAGCGAGTCTCTTCGTAGACACGTTCTGGGGACACTTCAAGGGCATGGTAATCCAGGCACCATTCCGCCTTCAGGCTTGGCAGAGCCCTGCGACATACCGCATGCGCATTACGTTCCAGGGTAAACAAAGCCCCGTCGTAATAATCCAAGCCGGTCAGGTCTTCCGAGCGCCCTCTAAAGTCGAGGCCAGCTACCGATGGTAAAGAAAACACACTGGCACCACCGCTCGAGTTCAACTTCAGCAAGCCCCGCGGTTCGCGCTCCATAGCTACCCAGAAGACGTCACCGGCCTTTACCAGCCCCTCACTGGAAGCATTGGCTTTTTGCAAGTAGCCTTGAGATTTCGCGGCGGGTGACCATAGGTACTCTTGCCAGCTTGCTTTTCCCTGGTCGCTCACCACAGCAATACGGTTATAGTGCTCACTGACAAGATAAATGGTGCTTCCATCACAGCTAACTCCTTCGAAGTCCAGCTCATCAGCTGGGCGAAAGAGTTCCTTAAATGCCTCCCAGAAACTCACAGGCTCATCATGCTCATCATGCTCAGGCACACCTAAGCCATCTAGTTGAAGATGGGATACCAGATCGGCATCCCCGTCGCGCAACTTTAGTGTATAAATTTCTCCAGAATTTTTATCAGAAACTGCAAGTAGCCTGCCGGTACAAAAACTTAAGCCGGAAATATCCAGGCCCGCGCTATTATTCACCCAATAGCTGGCCTTTAACCTGGCAGAGCTCACTTCTGCCACTACCACCAGTGGTGAAAGCAACATAAATATAAAACTGAAGAAAAAACGCATAAAAACTACAAACCCAGTTAATCGCGGAAGTTATTGAACTGTAGCGGTTGTTCCAACTCCTTACTACGCAGCAAGGCAATTACCTGCTGCAGATCATCGCGCTTCTTACCAGTAACTCGTACTTGCTCACCCTGAATAGCCGCCTGCACCTTAAGCTTTTCATCTTTGATCAGTTTAACGATTTTTTTTGACAGATCTTTGTCAAGCCCGTTCTTCAAGGTCACACCTACTTTAACCTGCTTCCCAGACTGTTCTTTTTCTCCTACATCCATCGCCAAGGGGTCAATATCACATTTGATCAACGCACCACGTAACATATCCACCATCTGGTCAACCTGCATATCCACCTCAGCACGAACCACCAGAGAGAATTCACTCATCTCCACTTCAGCATCCACGCCTTTAAAATCAAAACGGTTGGTGACTGTGCGATTCACCTGATCCACCGCGTTTGTCAGCTGATGCTTATCCACTTCAGATACAATATCAAATGAAGGCATTAATTTTTCTGCTCCTATTTCCAGATTTCCGGAGTAATCTCCGCGTTGTTAGTACCATCGGCTAGCCATATATGACCATCCTGAATGGAAATGCTGAACTCCATATTTCGCTCGGCCATCGCCGTCAGCTGTTCAGTAGCGTCTGCAGCCAAATGATAAACCCTGAGGTTATCAAAACGTGTAAGCTGGCTCTCCAGCTTTTGCCACCACACTGGCGCAGTACGCCGCCCGTAACTGTAAACTAAAACTTGCTCAGCCCGATTGCTGGCTTTACGCACACGCTCCTCAGTAGGAAGACCTACTTCCACCCATAGATCTATCTCACCATTGAGGCTTTTCTGCCACAGGTCCGCCTCCTCATCTGAAGAGAGACCTCTAGTGAACTCAAGGGAATCCGCAGCGTTGTGGGCAAATGCCAGCAAGCGCACCATCATACGCTCATCGGTTTCCGATGGGTGACGGGCCAAAATTAACTGATGCTCCGCATAATAATCCCGATCCATATCGGCGATTTGTACTTTGGCCTTAAAAATTGTTGCTTTTAGTGCCATTTCGGCTCCATCTCTGTGCCGTCCCCAGCACAGAGACTAAGGCGGACTATTCTTGGTTGGTTTACAGGAGAATAAGGATACCCCGCATGAGCTCTGCCGCTGGCAACAGTCTACCCTCTTGGCACTGCATCCTACTCTGCCTGCTGGTGGCCTTGCTCAGTGGCTGCGGCATCAACAACATCCCTACCTATGATGAGCAGGTAAAAGCCGCCTGGGCCCAAGTAGAGAACCAATACCAGCGCCGGGCAGACTTGGTACCCAATTTGGTAAAAACAGTACAGGCCTATGCGGGCCATGAGCGTGAGACACTGCAAGCGGTTACCGAGGCTCGCGCCAAGGTAAATTCTATGCAGCTAGATGGCAACCTACTCAATGATCCAGTCAAGCTGCAACAATTCGAAGCTGCCCAATCCCAACTCTCCAGCGCCCTGGCCCGCCTAATGCTCGTGGTAGAACGCTACCCCAACCTTAAGGCCAACCAGAACTTCCTCAATCTTCAATCCCAGCTGGAAGGAACTGAAAACAGAATCAGCGTGGCGCGGCGGGATTATATCCAGGCTGTGCAGCACTACAACCGGGAAATCCGCACTTTTCCCGGTAAGATTTGGCACGTAATTCTTTACCGCAATATGCCTCTGCGTGAGACTTACCAAGCTACCACTGAGGGGGCGGAGAAGGCTCCAGAGGTGAATTTCCAATAGGCAGGTGTCAAATTTATGATTCGCCCCGCACTGCTTGCCTTAGCCTTAATCACCTCATGGATGACTATGTCGCTGTGGGCAGATGTACAGTTTCCCATACTGACGGGGCGCGTAATAGACAAGGAAGAGCTTTTATCATCAGAAGAACGATACCGACTGACTGAGCAGATCCAGCAATACGAATCTGAAAGCAGCAATCAACTCGTAGTCGCAATTTTGCCAGATCTACAAGGGCTCACTATAGAGGAGTACGCCAACCAGCTGGCACGAGAATGGAAGCTGGGTCATAAGGATAAAAACAATGGCATTTTGTTTTTAATCGCACCTAACAAGCGCAAGGTTCGCATTGAAGTCGGCTACGGTCTGGAGGGCGCACTGACAGACGCATTGGCTGCCAATATTATCCATACCAAAGTACTGCCGAAATTTCGCCGTGGAGCTTTTTCGGAAGGTATAGAAACTGGCGTGCAGTCTATCATCGCAGCCACAAAAAATGAGTATGTAGCCGAACCCATAGAAAATAAAAAAGACCGACGCATCGCCTTTTTGGCAGGAATATTCCTGATTTTAGTAATGCTGCACCTGTTTGGCACCTCAATGCTCAGTTCACCCGTACACAGGCGTAGCTATAAGCGAGGCCGCTTCGGCGGCTACTATGGAACGGGTGGTTTTGGAGGCGGTTACTCCAGCGGCGGCAGACCGGGGGGCGGGTTTAGCGGAGGTGGTGGCGGCTTTGGCGGAGGAGGCGCGTCGGGAGGATGGTAATGCTCAGCAACAGTTATCAACGCCAAGTAGCCGAAGCGATCAAAGAGGTGGAAACCCATACTGATGCCGAAGTAATGGCTGTTGTAGCAAAAGAAGCGGACAACTACTTATACATTTCCACGTTGTGGGCTGCATTTCTCGCACTTTTACTTTCCCCCCTGTTCCAATACCTGCCTTGGTGGATTAGCTTCCAACAGGCTTTTATACTGCAATGGATACTATTTATTGCCCTAGCAATTTTTTTCCGCTGGCGCCCCATCACAATGCGACTGGTCCCCAAAAAGATAAAATTTTGGCGAGCATCCAACCTCGCCCGTCGCCAGTTTCTCGAACAGGAATTACACAGTACCAAAGGTCGGCTTGGACTTTTGATTTTTGTATGCGAGGCAGAGCACTATGTAGAGATTTTGGCAGACCGCGGCCTCGCCCAGCATATTACCAATGACAATTGGCAGGTGATTATCGAAAGCTTTATACAGGAGATCAAGCGGGGCAAGGCTGGGGAAGCCTTACTTTCATGTATAGCGCAATGTGGCGAGTTATTGAGAGAGGCCGCACCTAGAAGTGCAGTAAAAGACGAGCTGCCCAATCATTTAGTGCTAATTAACTAACCTGAACATCATATCTGCCAACATATTCATCGACAGCTTCAGCGTATAACTGGGGAAGGAAGTATCCGTCAAAAAAACAGTGTGAATCAACTCGATAAGTAAAATTACGAATACATGCACTGATTAAGGACAAGTCAGAGGAATGTTCAATCTATACTGATAGGAACGGCACTCGAAAATTTAATTACTACGTCTATGTCAAGACTAACGGAGCCTTGAACAACAAATAAGGCCTCTCAACTGGCCAGTTCTAATTAATATGAAGCCAACCCACTAGTTTCTTACTAAAAATGATTCAAATCAGAACAATAGAAGCAGGACTTATCAAAAAAATAGGAACTCTAGTCAGAATTATTTTGGTCATTTTGACACCATCTATCACCTATGCCAACTTCATAGGTTACGCCGGTGCCGAGACTGCTCCAAATATCGCTGAAATTGAAGTTACTGGAGATAAACTGCAAATCAGATTTGAAATATCAGCGGAAGATGCCGAAAAGTTCTGGCCTGAAATCCTTCCCACAGAAAGTATCTATGAACTGGCTATAGCCGTCAAAAAGCACAAAAAATTTGCTGTTAAAATTTTTACCGAAAAAAGGGAAATCAAACCGACAAATTCCGAAATTCGCATCGCCGAAAGAAAACCAAGAAACTCCCCCTTCGCTGGCAAGCTTGATCCACGCACTGGTCTTAGAGCGCCCAAGCTCCCAGGTGATGAAATTATTTTACTGGCAAATATAGAATATCCTATCAAGGGGGTAAGTCATCTGGATATCCAACCCCCGCTAGGAAATGATGGAGAGGCAACAGTTACAATCGGATTTACCAGTCAACACGGTAAAACTCCAGTCAGTAATTTTCAATACTTATCTCGGACAGAATCTCTCAACATTGACTGGAAAGACCCCTGGAATACCAAATTTTCCAACCACAGCCTCAACCGCCAAAACCGCTATCCATTGCAATCTTTCCTCTATGTAGAGCCACGCCAAATTCGACACGAAATACTATTGCGCCCCAAAGATTTACTACGGTGGACTGATCAAAATTTCAATGCCTGGCAGCCATTAACCACCAAAAAACGTGAACTTCTTCGCCGCACAACCTTGAAATACCTACGGGGCAAAAACCCAACTACTATCGACCGTGAGATATCCGAACCAATCAGCACTGAAATAATATTCCTCAAAGCCAATGAGGCAGGCTATACGAAAATAACTGAAGATGAATTAATAGAAATCGGCTCCCTACTTATCGGCTACAGGGAAAGATTCAAAATTAAAGAGCTGCCTCAGAGTGTCAGTATCGACTGGACTATTTTTACCGATGCTATAAACTCGGTACCAACACTGATTCAAGACCCTGCAGGCCCCTTTCCCACCCATGTTGCGCCTGATTTTCCAGATATACAATGGCGCAACTACTTATACGACTACCGTGCTCCCAATAGCGGTCCAGTACTCATTAAAAACCCCAGCGCCGTAATCCCAATGGCAGTGCTCTTCGGGTTTTGCATTTTTATTTTCTTCATCCTGACTCTTCGCACTAGAAGAGTAGAGGCGAAAAACAAGCACCCTATCCTATTTTACAGTATTGTACTTATTTGTGCAGGAGCTATTTACTATACCCTCCCAGGAGAGCTACGCATCCCCTTGCCTGGGACGGTCAACAAAAAAGAACTTGAACAAATGGTAGAAATACTTCTTAAGAGGCTGGCCGCTGCATATGAAGAACCCCAAACTGAAGCATTAAACACCCGCTTATCTAATCTTATTAGCGACGAAAATTTCAAAAACACCACTACCAACCTTTCACATATTTTTCAACCAGTGACTTCTAGCGGAAATTCGGGTTCGTTGCGCTCAATCAATAATCTTGAAGTAGAATATGCTAAACATATAGTTATCAATGGGAATAAGGCGTTCAGAATCACCAGCAAGTGGCAAGCAACTGCAGAGGGTTACAATTGGGGGCAGATAGAAAAAAAAACGCGGGAAATAAGGGCAAATATTGAAGTTATTCAGTCAGACAAGCACTGGAAGATTTTCGCATTTACCTCTCTTTCTATACGTTAACCAAAACAGTCACTTTTTATTGAGCACAACACTTACCACCTAAGCCAGCTAAAGATCTACGCCCATATGGGCGCAGATTTAACTATATAATCACCTGTTCCTGTTTCAGCCTGATTCAGAGGTATAGGAAGCTGTTTCAGCATCGCCATCCCCATTGTCATTTATTATTTTATCAATAATCTTAATAATAGTTTTTATAAGGCCACCATTAACTTCCTGCATTTCATTGACCGTGAGCTCTTTCATAAGTAAAGTCCTATATTTAAATTAAGGGTATTTCCGTTTATCTAAGCAACTCCAGAAAATGCACTGGATAATACAATCCGCCTCCCTGCAGACCTGACCGTCTCCGGCCTATGAGCAACCAGTACTCTGGTTATGGCAAGTCCTTTGATATGGTCATTAACCAAAGATTCTGTAGCCGTATCCAAGTGACTAGTTGCTTCATCCATGAACAAAATGCGCGGTACACGATAGAGTGCGCGTGCCAGCACAATTCTCTGCTTTTGCCCACCACTAAGGCTGGTACCCATATCACCAACCAAGGTATTGTATTGCATGGGCATATACATTATCTCATCGTGAATACATGCCTTTTTCGCACTACGAACTACTTCCTGCATATCTATCTTGGGTTCAAAGCAGGCGATATTGTCGCTAATGCTACCTGCAAGCAGTTGATCATCCTGCAAAACTCCAGCTATCTGACTTCGATAGTGAGGTATTTGCTTTAAAGGCTGACCATCGATCAGGATCTCCCCCGCTGTCGGCTGCAGCAAACCCATCATGCACTTTAAAAGAGTACTTTTACCGCACCCGCTTGGGCCTACAATGGCAACAGTTTCACCGGGTTCTATTGTAAAGCTCAAATTTTGAAAGGCTGGTGTTTCCGCTTCACCATATTGAAAAGTAAGATTACGCACCTCAATTTTACCTTGCAGAGGTCCACTCCGATCAATTTCCACTCTACGATTACATACTTCTCCCATTGACTCAGTCTTAGTAAAGACAATGTCAGACAATCGATCCAAATGTAAACCAAGCATTTTCAACTCTATCCACTTTGCGATTAATGCATCCATGGATTGTACAAAGCGGTTCTTGTAGCTCATATAGGCATAAAGCATACCAATAGTGAAAATATTACCCATCACTGCTATTGCAGCAAAATAAATCACCAAAAGATTTTCTATACCAAACAACAAACGGTTCGCCGTTTTATAGCCAATATTCCAGCGGGTGATGCGAATATCCTTATTAATGGCATCGATCAAATAGTTTTGCCACTGACTTTGACGATCATTTTCACGCTGAAATAATTTAATTGTCTGTATGGCTCGCACCGACTCCATAAAGTGTGAATCATGCTTTGCCTGCACAACAATTTCCTCTTCAGTAAGGAGATGCAATGGGCGATACAGCAATACTCGTAAGATAATATAAAGCGCAACCGCCAATAGCACAATTAACGTTAGCTTCATATCATAAAATATCATAGCGACGAGTGTAATGAGAGCCATTATTCCGTCCACAACTGCAGCAACCAATCCTGTGGTAAGCAACTCACGTACTTTGTTCAGGGAACCAAAGCGAGAGACTATATCGCCCATATGTCGGGTAAAAAAATAATTCATCGGCAAACGAATCAGGTGGCGAAAAAGATTTGCTGCCATTTGTACATTAAGCCGACTAGAAACATGCAGAATGACCCATTCCCTTAACGCATTCGTACCAACTTGTATCGCCAGTAACAAGCCAAAACCCATAGCTAATACCAATAGCAGGCTTTCATCCCCTCGCAAGATGACATCATCCACCACGGTTTGCATATAGAAAGGGGAAACTACAACAAACAATTGCAGTATCAATGACAGTATCAATATCTGGCCCAAACTACGTTTTAGCCCACTGATAGACGACCAGAAATGACGTAGCTTAAGCTGTTGACGGTCCTCCCCCAGTTGAAATTCATCTGTCGGCAAAAGTTCCAGAGCAACACCAGTAAAGTGTTGGGCAAGCTCCTCAAGGGACAGTATCCGCTCCCCCATTGCTGGATCATGAATAACGGCAGTACCGCGCTGTAATGACTTGAGTACCACAAAGTGATTCATATCCCAATGGAGTACACAGGGACACTGCAACTCTTCCAACTCCTCCATTTCAAGTCGCAGTGCACGGCCCGCTAAATGTAAGCGATCAGCGATATCTACCAGGGTCTTGAGGTTGATGCCATGATTGGAAATATGAAATCGGTGGCGCAGACTAACAAGGTCAGTATCATAACCATGAAATCCCGCAATCATCGCCAGACATACCAATCCACACTCCGCAGCCTCCGTCTGCAAAATTACCGGCAATTGGCGATGTACAGAGAAATTCAAATGGGTTTCCGCTCGCCCATTATTTACCGATGACCATGCGCTGGTTTCCATTACAACCGCCCCTTTAAACTATAAATTGGTTCCAGCAACCACTCTAATAAGCTTCGCTCCGACAGATTCACATCGGCAGATAAAGTCATACCTGGCTTGAGTTGAAAGCGTCGCCCGTAGGCATTAACCGAAGGATCAGCCAGCTCTACAATGACCTTAAAAACCGGCTCATCCACAGCTACAGGTACACGATGTAACTCATCAGGCAGAAGAACAGTGTCTGACACTTCCAGTACAGTGCCGGCATAGAGACCAAATTTTTGGTAAGGGAAGGCATCATAGCGAATTTTCACTTGCTGGCCCGGACTGATAAAGCCCGCTGAGCGTACAGATACCAGCAATTGTGCCGTTAGTATATGCCCCTCCGGCAACAGTGATAAAACTGGAATATGGGTTTGCGTCTGTTGCCCCTCAAACGCCTGCAAATTACTAACCACTCCTGATCGGGATGCTTTAACGATATAAGCTCGCTGACCATGCAATTTAGCTATTTGCTGGGCTAGGTCTGAGAGCCTTGTTCGCAATTGATCACTACTATTAGCGTATTCTTCGGGGAGTAGTAATCGATCTCTTTCAAGCCTCTGAATTTGATTGCGTAAATTAACCCGACTCCGCTCAAGCTCCTGTCGATCGACATATAGCTCCAACTCCTGGGCAATGGTGGCATCCAGTTCTGAAGAGGATACATGACCATCTAGCTTTAGAACACGGTAACGTTCTACCTGCTCAGCCACTAACGCAGAATGTCGGGATTGCAATTCTATCTGTTTTTCAAGTAGTGCCAGATCCTCCCTACTAGCATTAATACGCTCATCTACATCATGGAGTTGTTGACGATAAATCTTATCGCCGCGCTCAAGCTGCTCATTGACTAGCTTTTGTTGACTCTCATATTCAGTCAATAATAAGGCCTCGAGGTTCTTTCCGTCAGCTAATATCCGATCTCCATTTACCACTAGCAGTGGTTGGCCTTTAATCACCCTATCACCTTCGCGCACCAGAACCTGTTTAATAATGCCCGAACGCTCAGCATAAACCCGCACCAATCCAGAGGCTGGCTCCAACCAGCCAGTTACGCTCTCCTTGCGAGCATAACTGCTAATAGCTAACCAGATAAAGACAACTGCTATCCAAATTAGTAGCAGCGCGAGAATAGCGGTATGTGAAAAACGCGGCAGGAGTAAAACCCCACCGTGCAAGCGATCCACTTGCCTTTCTACAACTTGCTGGCGAAACAGTCCTGTCACCACAATTACCTTATTCCAGGTTAATTATTTAACGGTCAGATTTTTATCTTCACACAGCAATGCTGTCAACGAAGTAAAACCAAAAACTTTATAACAACCGTCCCAGTAATGTTTCTGATAAACCGGGGCCCTCATCTATTGATAGGCTTTTTAGCGAGGTTAGATCCGCATACTAACACCAGAATTCAACCTTTAAAAATCTCAAAAATTTAAAGCCATTATCAACCCTGACTCCATAAGAAAATCGCCTTTAAATTTTTATTTTTTTATTGTTTATCTATCAAGCCAGATATAAATACATCCAAAAAACTCAGGCATCTCATTCGAAGATCTATTCCAGGGGGAACGTTTTATAAAAAGAATATTATTGCCAGATTCGCGATTAAATCACAAACAGAATAGAAGTGAATATACTTCACCAACAAGCATCATAGGAGTACCAGGAAAACGGAGTCTCCAGTCAGTATTTATATATTATCCAAACCTAATAATCAGGGATCACCAACGCCATGTAGCGGCTATATAGGGCCCATGCTGGTCAATATCATAGGCAAATTTTCCATCTGGAAGTCTACTGGAATAGTCGATACTGTAATACTGGTAACCCAAACGTAAGGATGTTGCTTCCCAAGCACGCCAGTCAAGTCCGACCAGTAGATTCCATTGCAATTCGTCACCGCTGGCACCAAAACCTCCGATTTCAGTGCGCGCCCCCAGAGTAAGACAATCATTCAGCCTGAGCCCCACTCTGGTGCCTATAGCTGGTTCCCACCAGCTCTTGCGGCCTCCCAGCCGGTTTCGCACTTCAGGCATCGGGGCAATATCAATTCCTACCCTGGCTTTCACCTCCTGCCGGAGACGGTTCCAGCGTACACCCGCACCGACATCCCAAAAATAACGGTGGTCACCAGTGGCAAAACTCCCATCTAATAAACGAAATGCACCAAATGCAGCAACCCACCCCTGATGTACATCCACATTTACATCAATATTGATGTCTATATCTAACTGTGGATTTCTGGGAGGGCGTATACTAGCCCCCTCTTTTAAATTCAGGTGTACATAATAAAGATCGGTAACTACGCCAAAGCGTCCCTTCCAGGCCTCAAGCCGGGCAGAAAAAGCCACATTTAGAAGTTCCAGGGTTCTCTTCAGGTTGAGATCAACATCCACTGTGGTTCCAGCCACTGTAGACTCACCCTTGGTACGCAAGGGCAGGAATAAGTATGGCGTGACGGCAAAGCGCCAGCCGTTTTGAGTCGAGACTCTAGGAAGGGAAGGCGTATACGGCACAGGAAGGTTTTGGAACTCAATTGGCACCGAGCTAGCATTTAGTTCCTGTGATAGAGGGTATTGTAACTTCGACTGAGCCAGGGCAGTACAGCAGATAAACAAACTCCCCAGCCCACAAATACATTGCGCCGCCTTAGTTGCCAACACTTTCTCCTTCTTTTATTGCTCACTTTCTACAGCTCTGCAATTTCGTCGATGGATTTATTTAGAGTAGATCGCGGCCGTAACATCAGTTACACAGATGCGACAAACGGGAAAAGGCCAATGAAATTCCTGTACAGGAATGCCCGACTTTAGAAGAGGATATCCGGAGAGGGCCGTCGCGCCGAAATATTGACGCGACGGCAGAGCACACTGCTAGTAGCGCGGTGAGCCGTTTAATCGTTCGTTTCAGGACGCATATGCGGGAACAGCAGTACGTCGCGAATCGATGGAGAGTTGGTAAACAGCATTACCAGACGGTCGATACCGATGCCCTCACCAGCGGTGGGCGGCAGACCGTATTCCAGCGCGCGGATATAATCGGCGTCGTAATGCATGGCTTCGTCGTCACCGGCATCTTTCTCCGCAACCTGGGCCTTGAAGCGTTCGGCTTGATCTTCCGCGTCATTCAACTCGGAGAAACCGTTGGCAATCTCGCGGCCGCCAACGAAGAATTCAAAGCGGTCGGTGACAAACGGGTTGTCATCATTACGGCGAGCCAACGGAGACACTTCGGTTGGATACTCAGTGATAAAGGTCGGCTGGTCGAGACGGTGCTCTACAGTTTTCTCGAAGATCTCGATCTGTACCTTACCCAGGCCCCAGCTGTCTTTCAGTGGGATTTGCAGCTTCTCGGCAACGGCGCGGGCGGATTCAATATTGTCGATATCGGCCGCAGTCAGTTCCGGGTTGTAGTGCAGGATGGAATCGAACACAGACAAACGCGCGAACGGCTTGGAGAAGTCGTAGCTGCTGTCCTGGTATTCCACAGTGGTGGAGCCCAGAACATCTTCACAGATACCGCGCAGCATCTTCTCAGTGAGATCCATCAGGTCGTTGTAGTCCGCATACGCCTGGTAGAACTCAAGCATGGTGAATTCGGGGTTGTGGCGCGTGGACAGGCCCTCGTTACGGAAGTTGCGGTTGATCTCGTAAACCCGCTCAAAACCACCCACGACCAGACGCTTCAGGTACAGCTCCGGGGCAATACGCAGGTACATATCGATATCCAGCGCATTGTGGTGAGTAACGAACGGGCGCGCACTGGCACCGCCGGGAATAACTTGCAGCATAGGCGTTTCCACTTCCATAAACTGCTGGGCGTTGAGGAAATCGCGGATGTACTCGATCACTTTGGAGCGCACGCGGAACACTTCGCGGGCTTCCGGCGTGGCGATCAGGTCCACGTAGCGCTGGCGATAACGCATTTCCTGATCGGCGATGCCGTGGAATTTTTCCGGCAGCGGGCGCAGTGCTTTGGTCAGCAGGCTGTACTCTTCACAGTTGACGTAGAGATCGCCCTTGCCGGATTTGTGCAGTGTGCCTTTTACGCCGACGATATCGCCGATATCCCAGGCACCGAAGCGCTCTTTAATATCTTTCTGTGCCGCTTTATCGGCGTAGAGCTGGATGCGGTCAGACACATCCTGGATCACCATAAAGGGTCCGCGTTTAGCCAGGATTCGCCCCGCTACGCACGCCCGTTTACCCAGTTCTTCCAGCTCCTCTTTCTGTTTATCGCCGAACTCAGCTTGCAGGTCGGCAGCGAGGTTCTCGCGGCGAAAACTGTTGGGGAAAGCATTGCCCTTCTCGCGCAGAGCGGAAAGCTTGGTGCGGCGCTCGGCGATCAGTTTGTTTTCGTCTTGCTGGATATCAGTCATGGTGATCTATCAGTTTTGTGAGTGATATTACCCCTCGTCCCATTAGTGAGAGACGAGGGGCGCGGTGAGAGTGGAGACTTTAAATCAGAGGCCGGCTTTGAGGCTGGCTTCGATAAATTGGTCCAGGTCTCCGTCCAGTACTGCCTGGCAGTTGCTGGTCTGGACACTGGTACGCAGGTCCTTGATACGCTGGTCGTCCAACACGTAGGAGCGGATCTGGCTGCCCCAACCGATATCGGCCTTGCTGTCTTCCATGGCCTGCTTCTCTGCGTTGCGCTTGAGCATTTCCTGCTCGTACATTTTCGCGCGCAACATTTTCCAGGCTTTATCGCGGTTCTGGTGCTGGGAGCGCTCGCTCTGGCACTGCACGACGATCCCGGATTCTGTGTGGGTCAAACGCACCGCAGAATCGGTTTTGTTGACGTGCTGACCACCGGCGCCTGATGCGCGGTAGGTGTCTTCACGCACCTGGGATTTGTCGATTTCAATCTCGATATTGTCATCGATTTCCGGTGACACAAATACCGAGCTGAAAGAAGTGTGACGGCGGTTGCCGGAATCAAACGGCGATTTGCGCACCAGGCGGTGTACACCGGTTTCTGTGCGCAGCCAGCCGAAGGCATGGTCGCCGGCAAAGTGCACGGTGGCACTCTTGATACCGGCCACTTCCCCCGCAGAGACCTCTTCCAGGGTGGTCTTGAAGCCGTGGGCTTCACCCCAGCGCAGGTACATACGCAGGATCATTTCCGCCCAGTCCTGGGCCTCGGTACCACCGGAGCCGGCCTGGATATCCAGGTAGGCATTGTTCTCGTCATTCTCGCCGGAGAACATACGGCGGAATTCCAGAATCCCCAGCTGCTGCTGGAGACCTTCGATCTCAGTGGAGACCTCCCCTACGGAGTCCTCATCATTTTCCTCGACTGCCATTTCCAACAGTTCGCGGCAATCGGCAATGCCGGAGTCAAGGTTTTCGATGGTATTAACCACCGTTTCCAGGGAGGAGCGCTCGCGCCCCAGTTCCTGTGCGCGGCTGGGGTCGTCCCAAACGCTCGGCTCGGCCAGCTCCAGCTCTACTTCGGTAAGGCGTTCTTTCTTGCTGGCGTAGTCAAAGATACCCCCTAAGAACGTCAGTGCGCTCTTCGAGGTCTTTTAATTGATTGAGGAGGGGATTGATTTCCATGAACTTTCGGTGTCCGGACAAAATAAAAAGCGGCGCGCATTCTACCGCAGCGCGCGGGGGTCCTGCCAGTCGACAGCTAATGAGATACCCATTGGATTAGCCTGGAAGCTGACCAGATAACCGGTCCAGGATTGCGCACTCGGGTGAGTCGTTGCCGGCACAACTTTTCTCAAATGCCAACAGGGTTGTATGCATTTCGAGCAGGTCTCGAAGTTGCTCTTCCAGGTGGGATAGTTTTTCACTGACCAGCAGCTTGGTTTCCCGGCTGCGCCTGTCGGGGTTCTCGCGCAACTCCAGCAAAGCCCGAACCTCTCCAGTCGAAAAACCGCTGACACGGGCCCTCTGGATAAAGCGCAGGGTTTCTACATCACTTGCAGTGTACTGGCGGTAGCCATTAGCCCCACGACTGGGAACCAACAGGCCAATTTCCTCGTAGTGACGTAAGGCTTTACTACTTAGGCCCGAGCTGCGGGCTGCCTGAGATATATTCACCGATAGCACCTACGGATTCCAAGGCTCACCAAACACCACAGCAAGCACTATTCAACAATTTCTAGGCGCTGTTATCGCGACATGCCGCAAATTGGTATTGCACCTGCTCGGCGGGATCGAAACCCAACTCCAACGCTGCATCTAAAGCATCCATACCAACGAGATGCAGCAATATATCTCCGGTAGGGGCCCCACACACTGCCGGGTACATCCTGTCAGTTCGCACGCCACAGCGGGACTCCTGTACCGCAATGCCATTCTCTCGTAATTTGGCCAGGCTCTGTTGTAGTGTCATACCTCCACCTTCACACTGCTTGCGACCGCTTTTGCGATAGACCCAAACCAACTCCCCCGGCCTCGGCGCGGGAGCGCTTGGCGCTACCTCCGGCTGGGTAGGCCCCGGGGTATTTTCCACTTGATTTTCCATTGCCTGCTCCTCCTTGGCACCGCCGCAGGCAGCCACGGCCACCACCAGGGTCAATGCAATCAATGCAGATAGTGTTGTTTTTACCATCGAACTTCCTCCATAAAACGACGACAACCCAACTCAGGACAGTGCCAGCCAGACTCCCACCAGTAACATCAATGTACCGGAGATGCGATTGATCAAGCGCACATTCTCAGCACGTTCCAGCAGACGACTGAGTGCCTGACCACCTCCAGCGTAAATCAGCAGACACAGGGTTTCCAGCAACAGTATTGTGGCAAGCAGCACGGAGAGTTGCGGCACCAAAGGTTTACTTTGATTGATAAAGGGTGGCAATAAGGCAATGAAAAAAGCCCATCCTTTAGGGTTGGCCACAGCAGTAACAAACCCTTGGGCCACTAACGCTTTAGGCGAAGGCCGTACACGCATAGCCCCCCGGCCTCCGCCATCAATGGCGGCCAATTGCCCTCGCGAGCGCCACATTTGCACGCCCACCCAGGCAAGATAAGCACCGCCACAGTATTTGAAAACCTGAAATACTGTCGGGTACTGCACCATCAGCACTGCAGCCCCAAGCACTGCAGCCAGAGCCACTAGGGCTACTCCCGCCAGCTCACCAACCATCATCCACAAGGTGTGGCGCACCCCCAGTGTAATTCCCAGGCTGAGCGCCAACATCATGCACAATCCCGGTGTTACCGAGGCAAAAAAACTGGCTGGGACAAAAAGCGCGAGTACAGACAGCTCCATTTTACTTCCTAGTGATGGGTACCATTGTGGTTACCGTAATGACTAACAAGCATTCCTGCCAACATAAGGCCACAACCGATAAGCTCACGGGCATTCAGCACTTCATTGAGGAATAGCCAGCCCGCCGCCAGAGCAAACACCGCCTCCAGACTCATAATTACCGTGGCGTGGGAAGGCGCCGCATAGCGCTGGGCCAGCAATTGGAAAGTAAAGGCCAGTGCCGTGGAAAAAATCATCATATAGGCGATGGGCCAGGCTGCATCCACAGCCGACTGTATTGTTGCCTCTTCAGTGAAGAGGGACGCCAGGGCTGACAACAAGCCGCATACCAGGAACTGGATACAGGCGAGACGCAATGCATCGTAGCGCTTCACCAGATGATCGGCCGACAACACCTGTATAGCGAATACGAAGGCACTCGCGAACACCATTAAGTCACCGATTAATTGCGACTCTTCAGCAAAGTCCGCCAGCCAATAGAGGCCGAAAAGGGCAAGAGCAATGCCCACCCAAGTCCAGCGATTGGTTTTGTGGCCGAGGGACAAACCGATCACTGGCACCAATAGCAGGTAGAAACCGGTAATAAACCCAGCCCGACCAGCGGTTGTATAGAGCAAGCTCACTTGCTGCAGCGCCGCACCAAGAAACAGCCAGAAACCGAGCACAGCACCGCCGGGCAAACAGGCTTTCCAACGATGATTAACATGCTTGCCGCCCACTTCACCGGGCTGGGAATCCCTGCGAGAAGACAACCAATAAACGATCGGCACCAAAATCAGGCCACCGAGAATAAAGCGCCATGCGTTAAATGCCAGCGGCTCAATATCCGCCATAGCGACCTTTTGTGGCACAAAGGCGACACCCCAGAACAGGGCGGCCAATAACAGCAGGACTTCAGCCTGGACTTGTTTCCGTTTCACTTCTTCTACTTCCAACGACGTTTTTAAGCACAGCCGCGAATACGCTCCCCGCACTTCGCGATTTTTGAAAAGGTGACTCTTATACCGCCTCCAGCAGGTTCACCATTAACTGTAGGGATTCCCGCCCGCGAAATTCATTGACATCCAACTTGTAGGCCAAACGCACTCTTTCGGCAGCCTGCGGCCACTGATCTATGTCCACATTAAAGGCGATGGCATCCAGTGCCAGTTGCGGAGCCTGCGGTGGGGCAACCACCATTTTTAGGTGGCGCTCACCAACGATTCGCTGTTGCAGCAGCAGAAACTCCCCATCGAAGACCGGCTCGGGAAACGCCTGGCCCCAAGGGGCGCAGGCGCGCAACAGGGCCGCGGTTTGCAGGGTGAAGTCTGCAATATCCAATTCACCATCAGAATCGATCACTGCCTGTAATTGATTTTCATCCAGGCGGTTGCGCACTGCCCGCTCAAACTCGGTACGAAAGGCACTGAGGTGCTCCGCCGGCAAGCTCAAACCCGCGGCCATGGCGTGACCGCCGAATTTACTGATCAATTCAGGGTTGGCTGCAGCCACATCGCTCAGGGCATCGCGGATATGTAACCCGGGAATGGAGCGCGCAGAGCCTTTCACCAGGCCATTATCCCCCTCTGCAAAGGCAATTACCGGGCGGTGGAATTTCTCCTTGATACGGCTGGCGAGGATACCCACTACCCCCTGGTGCCAATTAGTATCGTAGAGGCAAAGACTCCAGGGAATCTCCCCCTCAAGCTGTAGTTCTTCCAACGCCGCCAGGGCTTCCCGCTGCATACCCTGCTCTATTGCCTTGCGGTCCCGGTTGAGCCTATCCAGCTCCCCCGCCAGCTCTCGGGCCTCATTGGGATCGCGGGTCAGGAGGCAGCGGATGCCGGTACCAATATCATCCAGGCGCCCAGCAGCATTGATCCGCGGCCCCAGGGTAAAACCGATATCTGTCGTGGAAAGCCTTCGCTGATCGCGCCCCGCCACTTCCAACAGTGCGGAAATCCCGGGCCGGCAACGGCCGGAACGGATACGGGCGATACCCTGGTGCACCAGGATGCGATTGTTATGATCCAGAGGCACCAAATCTGCCACAGTGCCTAATGCCACCAGGTCGAGGTACTCAGCCATATTCGGCGGGACTATGCCACTCTGTTCAAACCAGCCGCACTCCTGCAGAGCACTGCGCAGGCGGCTCAACAGATAGAAAATCACTCCCACACCGGCGAGATTCTTGCTGGGAAAATCACAGCCCGGTTGGTTTGGATTGACGATGGCATCAGCCTCTGGCAACTCACTGCCCGGCAGGTGGTGATCGGTTACGATCACCGTCATCCCCGCCGCCTTGGCCGCTGCAACTCCATCGATGCTGCTGATGCCGTTATCTACTGTGACCAGCATATCCGGGGCATAATCTTTGGCCACTTCAACGATTTCCGGGGTCAACCCATAGCCGAAATCGAAGCGGTTCGGCACGAGGAAGTCAACACCCGACGCTCCCATGGCCCCCAACGCCAGTACGGCGAGCGTGCTGCTGGTGGCACCATCGGCATCGAAGTCACCGACAATCAAGATCTTCTGTTGCGCTCGCACGGTTTCCACCAGCAGTGTCACCGCTGTATCCAGCCCCCGCATCAACTGAGGTTGCTGCAGCTTGGCGAGACTGTGGTTCAGGGCCTCCTCGCTGACGATACCGCGACCAAGCAGTACCCTCTGCAAAATTTTGGGAGTTTCAGAAGCAAAACGGCCAGTGGAAAAATCCACTGGCCGCCGCTGAATTGTTGTATTCATTCTCTCTCAGCTATTTTTAATCCGGCCGCCAAGTCCCTCGCTGCGCCAGCTAGTGCCCTTCGGTCAACATGGTCGCCATATAGTCGTGCACTTGGGACAAGTCGTTGGGCAGCACCTTGAATCGCTCTTCGCGCTGCCAGAGGTCCTGCATATGTGCCGGTAAGGGAATTTTAGTTTGTGGCAGTGCCTGCGCCACAGCATCGGGGAATTTTGCCGGGTGTGCAGTGGATAAGCAAACCATTGGCTGCTCAGCAGAGCGGCGCACCCTTCTTGCGGCCTCGACACCAATAGCGGTATGGGGATCGAGCAGATAGCCGGTCGCCTGGTACTGCTCACGAATCACCTCAATAGTACGCGCATCGTCGACCCTATAGCTGGAAAATGTCTTTTGGGCCTGCGCCAGGGCCGATTCGCTCAAGTGCATAGGTACACTGCGATCTGCCAGCAACTCCGCCACTGCGACACCATCGCGGCCGTAGAGATCAAACAGCAGGCGCTCAAAATTGCTCGACACCATGATATCCATGCTGGGCGACAGGCTGTGTATCAGCGGCTTAGGGGTGTGGTCGTTATCGCTGATGCAACGGTGCAGGATATCGTTGGCATTAGTGGCGATCACCAGTTGATCGATAGGCAGCCCCATCCGCTTCGCCAGGTAACCGGCAAAAATATCGCCAAAGTTGCCAGTGGGCACGGAGAAATTTACCGTTTTATCTGATGCGCCCAGGCGCAAGGCCGCGTAAAAGTAGTAGACAATCTGCGCCATAATACGCGCCCAATTAATGGAGTTCACCGCCACTAAACGGCGCCCATCGGGTAAAGAGGACTGGTTGGCGAAGCTGGCCTTCACCATATTCTGGCAATCGTCGAAATTACCTTCCATGGCGATATTGAACACATTGTCCGACAACACCGTGGTCATCTGCCGGCGCTGCACCTCTGAGACCCGGTTGTGGGGATGCAAAATAAAAATATCGACATTGTCGCAGTGGCGGCAGCCTTCAATCGCCGCCGAACCGGTATCCCCGGAAGTAGCTCCCATCACCACCACGCGCTCACCACGCTTTTTCAGCAGGTGGTCGAACAACTGACCGAGAAACTGCAGGGCAAAATCTTTAAAGGCCAGAGTTGGGCCGTGGAAAAGCTCCAGAATCCACTCGTTGGTATCGGTCTGTACCAAAGGCGCTACCGCCCTGTGACGAAACTGACCCTGCCCCAAACCATAGGAGCGCTCGATAATATCGCGTAGCTCCCGCTCATTGAGATCCTCTCCCACAAACGGCCGGATAATTTCAAAAGCCAGCTGCTGGTAATCCAGACCCGCCATAGCCGCAATATCCTCTCGGGAAAATTGCGGCAGTGACTCCGGTACATAGAGGCCGCCATCACTGGCGAGCCCGGTGAGAACAGTATCGGCAAAAGAGAGAGACGGCGCGCGGCCGCGAGTACTGATAAATTTCACGGTGTTAATTGGCTCTCAAACTTAGCGGGATGTACAGAAAACTGGCAACGCTCCTCTCGGGAACAGTACCAAATAAGCGACAAAGGTAAGGATCAGCCAAGGCTTTCCACGCGAATTCGCACCACATCACCCTCAACCGTATCCAGGGCTTCAATCTGAGCGACTGCTTCACGCAGGCAGGCCTCCCTGGCGCGGCTGGTCAGGATCACCACCGGCACCAACTCCTCACCCTCCGAAGGCTCGTGCTGAATCAAGGCCTCAATACTAATACCCTGATCACTGCAAATAGTGGCCACCTTAGACATAACACCGGGCTTATCATGGGCAGATATGCGCAGATAATAGCTGGTAACCACCTCTTCTTCCGGCAGCACCTGAGTATCTCCCTGCTCGGTAAGTGCCACCCCGGCAGCGGGCACTCGCTGGTCTGGCCTGGCATCGAGGGTACGCGCCACATCGACAATATCGGCAATCACAGCTGAAGCTGTGGCCTCCGCACCAGCACCAGCGCCGTAATACAGGGTCGGCCCAACCGCATCACCATTCACAAGCACAGCGTTCATAACCCCATTTACATTGGCAATCAGGCGGCGCTGGGGGATCAGTGTCGGATGTACTCGCAGCTCCACCCCTTGATCTGTACGGCGGGCAATACCCAAATGCTTGATTCTATAGCCGAGTTCATCGGCATAGCGGATGTCTTCGCTGGAGATGCGGCTGATGCCCTCGGTATACACCTTGTCGAAAGCGAGCGGCATAGTGAATGCCAGAGAAGCCATAATCACCAGCTTGTGCGCTGCATCAATACCTTCCACATCGAAAGTGGGATCGGCCTCCGCATAGCCGAGCGCTTGCGCCTGGGACAGCGCCTCAGCGAAGCTGCGGCCCTTATCGCGCATTTCGGTAAGAATATAGTTACCCGTGCCGTTTATAATACCCGCGAGCCACTGAATCCGGTTGCCGACCAGCCCCTCGCGCAAGGATTTTATAATCGGAATACCCCCAGCCACGGCAGCCTCATAGGCAATAGTGACTCCTTTGCTGGCAGCTAACTCAAACAGTTCATTGCCATGCTCGGCTATCAGCGCTTTGTTAGCAGTAACAACATGCTTGCCATTCTCTATGGCTGCTAATACCAGCTCACGGGCCACAGTAGTGCCACCGATTAACTCCACCAGAATGTCGACATCGGGATTGTTGGCAACATCGAAAATTTCCCGCGTTACATTCAGTCGGCTGGTGTCACAGTCCGGGTTATCCCGGCGCGCCCCAACCTGCTCAATAGCCACCGGGCGCCCACAGCGTGCGGCCACTTCCTCCGCATTGCGTGCCAGGACATTGATCGTCCCACCACCCACTGTGCCCAGGCCGCACACACCAATTCTCACTGCACGCTGCGTTTTTCCTGCAACCACCTGACCAACTGCCCCCGCAGACTCTTCAATTGTTGCGCTCACAAATTCCCTCCGCGCATTTGCTCCCGGCCCAACGTAACCACACTAAAATATCACTCCGGGACACAGCGCAATAAATATCAACAAAGTCGACAAAAGATCGACAACCTTACCGAGAGATACGCAATAAATCCAATTAAATTGCGCACCGGCTTTAGGCATCCTCAAATAAGAGTATTTGACACTTCTGTCACCATAAAACACTTCTTGAAACAGATACCATCCTCAGTAGATGCTATATAAGCATCTACTAGCATCAGGTGCCAACAACCTGCGAAATTGCATATACCGCGTCTTTTCCAGAAAAATGGGCGCCCTGAAAACTGACTCAGATAGCGGTCGAGTAATGAAAAAAACTCTTATCCTGTACACTGGCGGAACCCTGGGCATGCGTCGAAGCGAGTCCGGCTACATCCCGGATGCCGATTTGGAAGGCGCTCTAGAACGCCTTTTACAAGATGCCATTGGCCAGCTCCCAAGCTATGACTTTCAGGCTCTCGACCCACTGCTGGATAGCGCTAATATGCAGCCTCGGGACTGGTATCGTATTGCCACCCTGATACGCGACAACTATAGCCAGTACTCCAGCTTTGTCGTGTTGCACGGTACCGACACCATGGCCTATACCGCATCCGCACTCTCTTTTGCGCTTCAGGGCCTGGCCAAACCAGTACTGGTTACCGGCTCGCAGATTCCCCTGAGGGAGATGCGAAGCGATGCTTACAACAACCTGATTGCCGCCCTTTTGCTCAGTGGTTCCGATGAAATCAAGGAGATCTGTCTCTACTTCAACGGCAAACTGTTGCGAGGTAACCGCGCTGTTAAAGTGAGTTCAGGCTCACTGGATGCCTTTACCAGCCCGAACTATCCATGCCTTGGTGAAGTGGGCATTCAGATCAATATTGATCGCAACGCCCTACTGGAACCCGGTGATGCTACACAATTCCAAATCCCGGAATCCGCTGATGGCGATGTTGTACTAATAAAGCTTTTCCCCGGCATTTCCTCCCTCTTTCTCAGTAAGGTCATTGAACATCGCCCGCGAGGCCTGGTGATAGAGACCTATGGTACCGGTAATGCACCCACCGATGACTGTGCCTTTACCTCACAACTGGAGAAAGCTACGGAGTTGGGCATTATTTGTGTAGCCGTATCCCAGTGCCTCGAAAATGTAGTAGACCTAGGCAAGTATGCAGCGGGCTCTGCCTTATTACGCGCAGGTGTTATTGGTGGATTGGATATGACCAGCGAAGCTTGTTTTGCCAAGTTAAATCACTTATTAGCTATGGGCTATCCAACCGATAAAATCAAAGAACTGATGGAAACTTCACTGTGTGGAGAGTGTACCCCCAGTTAAATAGAGTACGAAATCGGCATACCCAGGGAGTGGTTAACAAAATATTGGGAAGGATTTTCCGGGCATTGGAACCAGAAGCAGATAATCGATGAGTAACGACTTCTCACAAAACTTGCGCCTTTTGTGCAGTTTCTACCGCTCAATCGCTGAAGTGTGCAGGCGTATGGAGGTTAATCGGGCACAATTTAATAAATATCTGAATGGTCATACCCAACCTTCGCAGTACACTCTCAATAAAATCTGCCATTTTTTTGGGGTTGAGCCTCACGAAATTATGATGCCTCATGAACAGTTTGATCAGATTGTTCGTGTACGCAGCACACCCTCAAGTATAAAAGAAGCAATACGCCCATACAGTCCGGATATCGACATTCTCATGCGTGAATCCCAGGGCCGGGCGGATAAGTACCTGGGCTTCTATTTTGAGTATCACTACTCCATGACCTTTCCGGATCATATTGTTCGCAGCCTGCTACATATAGAGTCCGATGGAGATGGCTATTACTTCCAGCGCTTTGAGCGTATGCGCTATCCAAACAGGGAGGAATGGTACAAATCCCGCTATAAGGGAATGCTCTTTTTTCTTTCTGAGCGCATATTCCTGATTGGTTACGAAGCCCTGACACGAAATGAGATAGCACAAACTATTCTCTACCCAACCTATAAGAGCCGCGTCAGTTATTTATCAGGCCTCAAGCTTGGTGCTTCCGCCAATGACAGGCGGGAACCCGTCTGCACCAAAGTGGTTTTGGAATCCCTTGGACGAAATATCAGTATTAAAAATGCATTGAAGCTTTGCGGCGTTTTTGGTCCGGACTCAGGTGAAATCAACTCGAATATCCGTGAAAACATCCAGACCTCAACTACTGAAGGCCCGCAGAATTTTTTTGCCACCCCACTTTAAACAACAAGGCCCCTTTTCACTTAAGGGGTCAATTTACCACAACAAAAAGGCGAACCTCAGAGCAAAGTAAACCTTGCTCTCTACGCGCTCGCCCACATGCAGATAAAGAGAAAACAGGAATCAATATGACCAATGATTTCCATACACTAAAACCCATGCCCGTATTCAGCGCCGGCAGCGCAACACGAGTTGAGCGCGACCTGCTGGGGGAGCGTGAAGTGCCTGCAGATGTTTATTTTGGCATCCAGACACTGCGCGCCCTGGAAAATTTCCAGATAACGGGAATTACCGTGAATCACTTCCCCAACCTGGTAAAAGCCCTGGCGATGGTCAAAAAGGCTGCGGCACAGGCCAACCGGGAACTGGGCTATCTTGAAAACAACCTGCAAACAGCCATTGCGGGCGCCTGTGATGAAATTATCGACGGCAAACTGCACGACCAGTTTCTTGTGGACATGATTCAGGGGGGGGCCGGCACCTCCACCAATATGAATGCCAATGAAGTTATAGCTAATCGCGCACTGGAGCTGTTGGGGCATAGTAAAGGCGAATACCAAAAAGCCCACCCTAACAACCACGTAAACCTGTCACAGTCCACTAACGATGTTTACCCAACCTCCATCAACCTGGCCGTACTGCTTAGCTACAACGATTTGGTACAGTCTATGGAGGTTCTCTGTGTCGAATTCGATAAAAAGGCCGAAGAATTCGCTCAGGTTATAAAAATGGGGCGTACCCAGCTGCAAGATGCTGTCCCCATGACTCTGGGGCAAGAGTTTGCTGCCTTCGCCGCAACCGTTCGTGAAGATGTCGCCAGAGTCAAGGAGCTGGTGACACTGTTTACAGAAATCAATATGGGCGGTACCGCGATTGGCACAGGCATCAATACTGACCCCGAGTACCGCCAGTTAGTTGTTTCAGCCCTTTCTGAAATTTCCGGCATAGATTTTGTCTGCGCAGAAAATCTGGTTGAGGCGACTTCCGATATGGGCGCCTTCGTAATGTTTTCCGGCGTGATGAAACGTATCGCGGTAAAAATCTCAAAAATTTGCAGCGACCTGCGTTTATTATCCAGCGGCCCACGCGCCGGCCTCAATGAAATCAACCTCCCACCAATGCAGCCCGGCTCATCGATTATGCCCGGCAAGGTAAACCCCGTAATTCCAGAAGTGGTTAACCAGGTCGCCTACCAGGTAATTGGCAACGATCTGACCATTACCCTGGCAGCAGAGTCCGGCCAGCTACAGTTAAACGTTATGGAACCTGTAATCGCCTTTAACCTGCTGCAGTCTATGCGACTGATGACTCAAGCTATGGATACCCTGGCACAACGCTGTATCAGTGGCATCACCGCCAATGAGGAGCACTGCCTGCAGATGGTGGAAAACAGCATTGGCCTGATCACTGCGGTAAATCCATTTATCGGCTACGAAAATGCGACCCGTATAGCCAAACAAGCATTGATTACCGGGGCCAGCGTGAAACAGCTAATTTTAGAAGATGGGCTGCTAAGCGAGGAGGAACTCAATGATATTCTTGCTCCGGAAAATATGACCCAACCCAGGAAAGTATCCTTGAAAAGCCCTGCTTAATAGAGAGACGCCGGCAGCTCAGCTGCCGGCTTATCAGGCTCGGAAAGGATTAAATACCCAGCTCCTTAACTAAAGATGCCGGCGGTAGATAACCCGGTACCACTCGACCATCTTCCATTACGATAGTAGGCGTACCACGGACATCAATCGCCTCATTGCCGAGCTTGTATTGAGCCGCCACTGGATTGTTATCGCAAACCTTAAGGGGCACATTCTCCCGGTTTTTCAGAGCGGTCAATGTTTTATTACTGTCGTCAGCACACCATGCGGTAGCGAGCTTGCGGTACCCCAGAGACTGCAAACCACCTCTCGGGAACGCTAGGTAGCGCACCTCAATACCACGTTTATTCAGCTCAGGCACATCCTGGTGCAGCTTGCGGCAATAACCACAATCCACATCGGTAAATACATAGATGCTCGCCTTGGTCTCCCCCTTCGGAGAGAACACAATCATGTCCTTAACATCCTGATTGCCCATCACCTTGGCCCGATGACCGGCCCTACGCGTCTCAGAGAGGTTAGCGAGGCCACCTCCACTCTTCACCTGAAACAAGTCGCCGTAGATAAAATGACCGCCGTCTTCTGAGACAAATAGGGTAGTGTTGCCACCATCTACATCCACCTCATAGAGTCCTCTAATTGGGCTCTTACGCACATCGCCATAAGTGGCCTTGGGGTTACCAGTCTCCAGGCGAGCCTTTATGGCTTTTGCAACATTTGCGTCGACTTCCGCCAGGGCCGCAGATCCAAGCAGGCCGAGCAGTAAACCAGCGAATGCTAGTGGCTTCTTGATAAGCATCATTACCGATTGCTCCTTAAATTCTCAATGGGCTTCGACTCAAACGTCGGCCTTCAGTTCCAGCCAGTATGGCAGCTAATTACCGTAACCGGTCTCAATGGCGCGTTTTAACATATTCAGGCACAGGGAACTACGCCCTAATGCCAAGGTTGTGAGCTGAACAACCGAAACTTACAAATATTTGTTTTTATGTGAGGATTGGGATTTCCGGGCCTCACCAGCCTTTATCCACCACCGGCTGGCCACTCACTTACCCTGCCAGGTTGGCGGCCACTCCCACAAGAGCTGATTAGAGGGTAAATGACCTAAGGGTCCCATCGCTCAAAATCTATCAGGCACAAAAAAGCCGGGACCATTTGGCCCCGGCTTTTTCGTGAGCTGCTAGAGAAGTACTTAGTTAAGCTTCTCTTTGATACGCGCCGCTTTACCAGTCAGGTTGCGCAGGTAGTACAACTTAGCCTGACGCACGTCACCACGACGCTTCACCTTAATACTGTCAACCAGCGGGCTGTGAGTTTGGAAAGTACGCTCTACACCAACGCCATGGGAGATTTTACGCACGGTGAAAGAGGAGTTCAGGCCACGGTTACGCTTACCGATAACCACACCTTCAAACGCCTGCAGACGCTCACGGTTACCCTCTTTTACTTTTACCTGAACGATTACAGTGTCGCCCGGTGCGAAAGGAGGTACTTCGCTCTTCAGCTGTTCCTGCTCCAGCTGTTGGATAATTTTGTTAGTCATTTGGATTTGCTCCCAAATAGAGTTTGTGTAGCTTCTCAGCTAGTTCACCGAACTACTCCCGCCTCCCGGCGAATCCGGCATCAATTTTTTAGGACTTCTGCTCCTGCTGAATTTCCTCCAGCAGCCGCTTCTGCTCCTTATCCAGCTCCATCCCTTCCAAAAGGTCAGGGCGGCGCTGTTGTGTGCGCACCAGTGCCTGCTTGAGGCGCCAACGGCGTATTCTTTCATGGTTGCCCGAGAGCAACACTTCCGGCACCGCTACGCCCCGGTACTGCTCTGGCCGGGTGTAGTGGGGACAGTCCAGCAGCCCCGAGGAAAAAGAGTCCTCAACTGCAGACTGATCGTGTCCTAAAGCACCGGGAATCAGGCGGGTAATCGCATCCACCATCACCATAGCAGCCAATTCGCCACCGCTAAGGACATAGTCACCAATAGACCACTCTTCGTCGATCATTGATTCGACAATGCGCTCATCTATCCCCTCATAGCGCCCAGCCAGCAGAACCAGATTGCCAGCTTCGGAAAGGTCTTCGACCCCGCGCTGATCCAGTTGCCGCCCTTGGGGAGACAGATAGATACTTCGTACAGCCTTACCATCCTCACCGGCCCAGCTGCGAGCAGCCTGTAAAGCCTGGTAAAGGGGTTCAGCCATCATCACCATTCCGGGACCACCACCGTAAGGTCGATCATCCACAGTGCGGTGTTTGTCACTGGTGAACTCCCGAGGGTTCCAGCAGCGCACTTCCAACAGGCCATCTTTCACAGCCCGGCCGCTGACGCCATACTCGGTCAATGCGGCAAACATTTCCGGGAAAATGCTTACCAGAGCGATTCTTTTTGTCATCGCCCAAACGCCTTAAAAAGCCGGGTCCCAGTCGACGGTAATTACACCGGCTTCCAGGTCAATATCTGCAATAAACTGGTCTGGCAAATAGGGAATCAAGCGCTCGCGCTTATCATCACCTCCGCGCACCACCAACACATCATTGGCGCCAGTTTCCATCATGCGTGCGACAATACCAAAGTCGTGCTCTCCGCCGTTGAAACGGCTGATAACCCGTAAACCTTCGAGCTGGTGCCAGTAGTACTCGCCCTGCCCCAGTTCCGGCATAAGATCACGCGCAACGGCAATATCACGCTGGCAAAGTTGAGCCGCTAAATCGCGGTCATCCACGCCTTTCACATGTACAATCAATCCCTTTCCGTGACGCTTACCAGCGTCGACTTCCAGGGCCTCCCAGCCTTTCGGCCCCCGCAACCACCAATTGGGGAATTGCAGGATGTTGTCCATCGGCTCGGTATAGGAGTGAACCTTGACCCAGCCGCGCACACCATAAACGGTAGTCACGCGCCCTACAGTGACCAATTGATCGGAGTTCTCACCGCTATTCGTCACAGGCGCACCACTTACGCGCAAATTAAGCGGATTCTTTCAGCAGCTTGCTGACGCGGTCAGAAACCTGTGCGCCGCGGCCCAGCCAAAAGTCAACGCGCTCACGATCGATACGCAGACGCTCTTCCTGGCCACGAGCAACCGGGTTGAAGAATCCAACACGCTCAATGAAACGACCGTCGCGGGAATTGCGGCTGTCGGTTACGGTCAGGTGATAGAACGGACGCTTTTTAGCGCCGCCACGAGCCAAACGAATGGTTACCATGTAACTTTCCTGTAGATTCAAATACTGGATGGCTGTGTTGAGCAGCCACCTATACAACTTCGCCGGCAGCTCACCCAGCGAAAGGCGGCGTATTCTAATGTACCGCAGGGGATTTGTATAGCGATTCATCGGGCCGCAACAGCGGCCCAAAAGGCACTATTTCTTCTTAAAACCTGGGGGCAAACCACCAGGCAGGCCACCCATGCCGCCAACACCTCCGGGCATACCGCCACCCATGCCAGGCAGGCCGCCAAGGCCGCGCATCATTTTGCCCATACCGCCGCCTTTGAGCTTCTTCATCATTTTACCCATCTGCTTGTGCTGCTTGAGCAGACGATTCAAATCCTGTAACTGGGTGCCGGAACCGGCCACAATGCGGCGCTTACGCGAACCGTTAAGCAGCTCAGGGTTACGGCGCTCAGCGGGGGTCATAGAGGAAATAATCGCATCCATTCGCTTGAACTCTTTGCCCATATCAGCCTGCTGGGCTGCCTGGGCAACGCCTCCCATGCCCGGCATTTTTTCAAGCAATGAACCAAAGCCACCCATATTCTGCATTTGCTGTAGCTGATCGCGAAGATCCTCAAGGTCAAAACCTTTACCCTTCTGGACTTTCTTAACCAGCTTTTCTGCCTTCTCCTTATCGATTTTTTGCTCAGCCTCTTCGATCAGAGACAGAATATCGCCCATTCCCAAAATACGGGAGGCAATTCGATCTGGGTGGAAGGTCTCCAGAGCGTCAGTTTTTTCACCGACACCGATAAACTTGATCGGCTTACCAGTCACATGACGCACAGACAACGCCGCACCACCGCGGGCATCACCGTCAGCTTTTGTCAGGATAACCCCGGTCAGCGGCAGGGCTTCATTAAAGGCACTAGCAGTGTTCACCGCGTCCTGACCGATCATCGCATCAATCACAAACAGGGTTTCTGCAGGGTTTAGCTCACTGTGTAGTTCGCGAATCTCGTCCATCAGCTGACTATCAATATGCAGACGACCAGCGGTATCGACGATAAGCACATCAGCAAACTGTTTGCGCGCAGCATCTACAGCACCTTTGGCGATATCCAAAGGCTTCTGCTCAGCCTCCGACGGGTGAAACAATGCACCCACTTCACCCGCCAGAGTCTCCAATTGCTTGATTGCGGCAGGGCGGTACACATCCGCACTCACCACCATTACCTTTTTCTTTTCCCGCTCCTGCAGGTACTTGGCCAGTTTGGCAACACTGGTGGTCTTACCGGCACCCTGCAAACCCGCCATCAGGATTACTGCTGGGGGCTGGACAGCAAGGTTAAGTGGCTCAGCAGCGGCCCCCATCACCTTAACCAGCTCATCCTGAACAATCTTGACGAACTGCTGCCCCGGATTCAGAGCCTTGCTAACCTTCTGCCCCACAGCTGCCGTGCGCACCTGCTGCACGAAAGCCTTAACCACTGGCAAGGCGACATCCGCCTCTAGCAGAGCCTTGCGTACCTCACGCAAGGTGTCGCGGATATTGTCATCGGTCAGGCGCGCCTTGCCGGTGACTTTCTTTAGGGCCGCCGATAAGCGGTCACTCAGGTTATCGAACATAAATTCGTCTCGATGTCTCCGATTGCGGATTGGACCCCAGTGCGGAGGGCCGCGAAATTTGAGGGAGCCTCTTCTAACTCCCACTTTGAGGCGCGGCAGTATAGCCCAGGTACCCTCACAGCAGAAATATCACCAGATCTTCCCTGTTCCAGCGGGCTGTGACACACTCCTCTTCTATTGCAATAAAAGATACGGATCTATTCAATGGCGGCATTCGCCCACTGGACGGCAATCGCTCTCTACATAGCTACAACTGCAGTCGCAGCAGGTGCCCTCGCCCGCGAGCGGCAGCCAAATAATAAACTGCTGCTGGGCCTTCTCGCAGGTGCTTTGATCACACATGCGATATCCCTGGGACACACCCTGTTCTCACCCGCAGGATATCGCTTCGACTTACTGGCGATGCTCTCCCTGATCGCCTGGGTGGTAAATCTGTTACTGCTTATTTTGGCTGCAGGTCGCCCACTAACCCTGCTAATCCTAATCTTTGCTCCCATGGGTGCGCTTACAGAGTTCGCGGCATCGCACACCTGGGGTTCTGTTGAGCCACACCAGCAGCTCTCCGCAGGCATTGCCGTACACGCATTGCTTTCAATTTCGGCCTACTCCCTGCTGACCTTGGCCACCCTACAGGCTATTTACCTATTTTATCTTAACCAGCAGCTGCACAATCACAGGCCTGTGGGCGCCACCCGACTGCTACCGCCGCTTCAGAGCATGGAATCCCTGTTATTTGGCTTGGTCGCGTTCGGGCAGCTGTTACTCACCGCCTCACTAATCACAGGTTTTATATTTGTGGGAAATCTTTTTGAGCAGGGCCCACTTCACAAAACCATACTCTCCATCATCGCCTGGGTACTCTACAGCATCCTCCTATGGGGGCACTGGCAGTGGGGCTGGCGGGGCAACACCGCAGTCCGCTGGACGCTGAGCGCCTTTGCTGCACTGATGCTGGCCTATTTTGGCAGCAAACTGGTAATGGAAGTGATTTTGCAGCGCGGGTAACGTGAATGGATAAAACAACTTAAAAGTGACCGGAAAACTTGCGGAGGTCTGCATTCTGTTCCAATATCTCCGCTCCCAAATAAAAAGAGTTCTCCCTTGAACGAGATGCCCCCGGGCCTGCTATTTAGCCTGCTGGCCCTGCTGATTGTTATATCAGCTTTCTTTTCCAGCTCCGAAACCAGCATGATGGCACTCAACCGCTATCGCCTGCGGCACCAGGCAAAAAGCGGCCACCGCGGAGCCAAGCGGGCTATGGAGCTTCTTGCTCGACCCGATAAGCTGATCGGCTCAATTCTTATTGGCAATAACCTCGTTAACGTACTTGTCTCCGTTATTGTTGGCTCTGTCTTTGCTCAAGTGTATGGTGAGATACTCACAACGATAGTATTAACTATCACCCTGTTGATCTTTGCGGAAGTCACCCCAAAGACCATTGCGGCACTGCACCCGGAAAAAATTGCCTTTCCCGCCTCATTTATTTTGCGCCCACTGCAGTGGCTGCTTACTCCTGTTGTTCTCCTGGTGGGTGGTATTTCCAATGGGCTTGCGCGCTTGCTGGGCGTAGAAACAACCGCCAATAGTGACGCCGAGCACCTGGCTCCAGATGAACTCAGGACTGTGGTATTTGAGTCCGGCGCACTAATTCCCAGCAAGCACAAAGGCATGCTGCTAAATGTGTTGGACCTGGATCAAGCAACAGTTGAAGACATTATGATCCCACGCAATGAAGTGATGGGGGTTGACCTTGAAAACGGCGCCGAAGAGATTCTCCAACAACTGGCTGAAAGCAGCTTCACTCGCTTGCCAGTTTACAGAGGTGATATCAACAAGGTTGTTGGTATATTGCACCTGCGCCGCGCCGCGCAGATCCTTCGCGATGGCCCCGATAACCTGACCGCCGAGCGCCTCAAGTCCTTTACCGATGAGCCTTATTTTGTTCCGGAAGCCACCCCACTCCCCACTCTGTTAATGAACTTTCAAAAAACCAAGCGTCGTATGGGGTTGGTTGTGGATGAATACGGGGAAGTGATGGGTATTGTCACCCTGGAAGACCTGCTAGAGGAAATAGTTGGCGACTTTACCGCTAGCCAGGTACCTAGTGATGACGAGGAGATTATTGCTTCCGGCGACGGCTGGTATGTGATAGAGGGTGGCACCTCTATTCGGGATATCAACCGCACGCTGGGATGGGACTTACCCACCGATGGCCCTAAAACCTTTAATGGTCTGGCCATGGAACACTTGGAGAGCATCCCTGATGGCAATATCAGCCTCTATATTTTCAATTACCTGGTAGAAATTGAAGAGGTTTCTGAAAAAATGATTACTAAAGCCAGGATCAAAAAAATAGACCGGTGACTGGCCTTAGGTCGTCACCACTCAATTGTATTAGGCGAAGTCCACCAATAGCCGCTTTACTGGGGCAAAGCTCACCCGATGAACAGGGCTCGGCCCCAACTCTTGCAGTGCCTGCAAATGGGCCTTGGTAGGGTAGCCTTTGTGCCCGGCCATTCCATACCCGGGGTACTCCATATCCAGCACCACCATCTCCCTATCTCGGGTTACTTTGGCAAGAATAGAGGCCGCTGCAATCGCCGCGACTCGATTATCCCCCTGAACCACTGTATCGCAGAGATAACCCCAACTTGGCTTCTTATTACCATCCACCAGAACAAATTCCGGCTGCACTGCCAATTGTTCTACCGCCCGATGCATAGCCAGCAAACTAGCCTGCAGGATATTGATTTGATCAATTTCCTGCACTGTGGCGCGAGCTATGGAATAACTCAGGGCACGCTCTTTAATCTCACCAAAAAGCTGCTCCCGCCTCTTCTCACTTAACTTTTTTGAGTCTGCCAATCCCACTATTGGCCTGGCAGGGTCCAGAATTACTGCCGCAGCAACAACATCTCCCGCCAGAGGACCGCGCCCCACTTCATCGACACCAGCAAGTAAATCTCCCTGGTAAGTACACACATAGGGAGGAAGCTCTTTTTTAGCGCTCATAATTGATTTCCAGTCGAATCCAACAGACTACAAACAGCATCTGCAGCGCGCTCAGAGGCGTTTCGGCGCAACTGCTGATGGAGGTCATCAAACTCTCTGTGTAGCTGATCTCCGAGTAATGGGTCTTCAAAATAACGCATTAAAGCCGCCCCAAGATTCTCTGCAGTAGCATTACTCTGCAGTATTTCTGGAACCAGCTCCCGCTGAGCCAATAGGTTGGGCAGAGAAACCCAAGGAGTGTGTAGCATTCGAGAAACAATTACATAAGAGATTCGACCCAATTTATAGGCAACCACCATGGGCTTCTTTAACAGCATTGTTTCCAATGTCGCGGTTCCCGAAGCGATTAGCACAGAATCTGCAGCGCTCAGCGCTTTATGAGAGTCTCCCTCTAACAATGTTACCGGAAGACCTGGAAAGTCCTTCAGCTGTTCTTGCAACTCAGCCAGGCGCTGCTCATTCGCCGCTGGAAGCACAAACTTCAGGTCGGCATTGCGCTGGTGACACCAGCGGGCAGTCTGTAAAAACAAAGGGCCCAGCAAGCGCACCTCACCACCACGGCTACCCGGCAACAAGGCTATTACCCTATCGCTTTCACTAAATCCCAGCTCTTTACGCGCGGCAATACTACTCACTTGTAAGGGAATATCATCCGCTAAAGGGTGCCCGACAAACGTCACGGGAACCTGATTCTGCCGATAAAAGTCTGCCTCAAATGGTAATAGCGTCAGCATATGGTCTACCGCTCGGGCAATCTTTTTAATTCTGCCACGACGCCAAGCCCAAACCGATGGGCTGACATAATGCATAGTCCGCACTCCCTCTACTTTGAGAGACTCCTCAAGAGATAGATTAAAATCGGGGGAGTCAATACCAATAAAAAGATCTGGCGGATTATCTAAAAAATGCTGACGTAACGATCGGCGGATCTTTAACAACTCAGGTAGCCTTTTTAAAGGCTCAACCAATCCCATTACCGAGAGGCGCTCCATGGGAAAAAGAGATTCCGCACCAAGGGCCAACATTCGTGGGCCCGCAATGCCTTCAAACTGAACCTGAGGGAGGCGTTTTTTCAATGCAGCCATCAGACCTGCCCCAAGAATATCTCCCGAAGCCTCACCAACAACAATACCAATACGCACCGGTTTATTATTTTGTGACACGCCTAAAAACCCCTCCTACTTGGGAGCAACCCTTTATATGTATAAATCGCGTAAACTACGCAAAGACTAACTTGGAGAGCCCAAAAGATTAAGGCTCCCCAAATAACCGAGGTTAGCGAACGATACCGCGAGAAGAGGATTGCAAAGAATCTATCCATGGCTGAATCACGGGAGACTGCTCGCGCAACTCAGCCAGAGCCTGCAGTGCCTCCTGCAAAGTAAGACCACGCCTATAGACCGTTTTGTAAGCCTTATTGATCAATGAAATATCATCACGAGAGAAGCCCCGGCGCCTCAGCCCCTCAGCATTAATGGTTTTGGCTTCTGCAGGATTCCCAGCGACCATGACATAGGCAGGGACATCTTTACCAATAGCAGCACCCATTCCTAAAAAAGCATGCTCGCCAACGGTGCAGTTCTGGTGGACTAAACTGTAACCACTGAGAATAGCCCAGTCCTTAACAATCACATGACCGGCAAGACCCACATTGTTAACCAATATAGTGTGGTTACCCACGACGCTATCGTGCCCAATGTGAGCGTAAGCCATAATCAGGTTATCATTTCCGATCGTAGTTTCTCCACGATCCTGCACTGTTCCACGGTGGATAGTGACACCTTCCCGAATAACATTGCTATCGCCGATAACGAGGGTGGTTTCCTCACCACGGTATTTCTTATCGGGTGTGTCCTGACCTACAGAAGCAAATTGGTAGATCCGGTTATTTTTCCCCAACTTAGTGGGCCCACTTAAAACAACATGTGATGCGATATCACAGGCATCACCAACCTCGACGCCAGCTCCAATAATGGAATAGGCTCCGATACTCACCCCGGAACCAATAACAGCTGTCGGATCGACAATAGCTGTGGGGTGGATATTTGTCTGCATTCTGGAATCTACTCCTCAGGTAGTGAAATCTAGGCACTACAGCATCAAATAAATAGCGAAACTGGGACTTTGAAGAAGGCTAAGCATCTAGCCGATCAATCAATGCGCAGGGGTTCTGGGTTCTATACCTTCTTTACAGCGCACAGCAATTCCGCTGAAGCTGCCAGCTCACCATCCACACTGGCTTTACAGGCAAACTTCCAGATATTTCGGCGTACAGAAACAGCCTCAGACTCTAGATCCAGTCTATCACCGGGTATTACCTGACGCTTAAAGCGCGCTTTATCGACACCGCCAAACAGATATAAATAACCATCTTCAGGCTTTTTACCAAAAGTCTTAAACCCTAGTATCCCAGATACCTGAGCCATGGCCTCGACGATCATAACACCGGGAAAGATTGGCATCTGTGGAAAGTGACCATTAAAGACCTCTTCGTTCACAGAAATATTTTTATAGCCTTTAATGTATTTCCCTTCCTCCAACTCCACGATCCGGTCTACCAACAAAAATGGATAACGATGCGGCAGATACTCGCGAATTTCACATACATCCATCATTCTAAACGCCCCCAGAAACCACTTCGGGGCGTTAAACGCCCCGAAAACAACAAAAACAATATTTGATCAATTCTTACCGGCTGGACTACTCATTCTTGCCGCTTCGACGGGACAATTCATCCAACTTCTTTTCCAAGTCCTTCACTTTGCGGGCCATTTTATCCAGCTGCCCAAAACGCACAGCGTTGCGACGCCAGGATTGGCTATCAGAGAATGGCAAACCACCGGAGTAAATGCCCGGGCTATCAATGGATTTGGTCACAAAAGTATTGGCCGTAACCTGGCAGCCATCAGCTACCGTTACGTGCCCCGCAATACGCGAACTGCCACCCAGAGCACAATGCTTTCCGATGATTGCACTGCCTGCTATACCGGTACAGGCGGCTATGGCTGAGTAGTCACCAATTCGCACATTGTGCGCGATTTGAACCAAATTGTCGATCTTGACTCCGCGACCCACTACCGTATCGCCCAAAGCTCCCCGGTCAATACAAGTATTGGCTCCAATTTCAACTTCATCACCAATATCGACTCCACCGAGCTGATAGATCTTGATCCACTCTCCCTTATGGGGTGCAAAGCCAAAACCATCAGCGCCGATCACTACTTGGCTATGGATAATACAATCCCGCCCAACCCTGCAGCCGTGATGCACGATAGCACCAGCGTAGAGGCAGCTCCCCTCCTCAAGAATACTTCCCTCCCCCACAAAGCAGTTGGCTCCCACAGTAACGCGGGGACCTACTGATGCATGAGCTTCCACAACAGCGCCAGGACCCACACTGGCCGAGGGATCAACCGTAGCTTTTGGGTGAATTACCGCTGCTGGATGCACACCGGCTTCAGCTTCTGGTGCCGTATTAAATAAGGCACTTGCACGTGCGAAAGCCAAATAGGGGTTATCCACGCACAGGGTGGAAACCGGGCACTCATCGACAAATTCAGTTGTAACCAATACCGCTCCAGCGCTAGTGGTTTTAAGGAAGCGACGATAACTGGGATTTGCCAGGAAGGTCAGTTGGTCAGACACGGCATCCTGCAGGGTGTTAAGGCTGCTAATTTCCTGGTCTTGACTGACATCTGGTGCCATACGCAACTCAGCGCCCAGCTCTAGTGCGAGCTGGGCCAAGGACAAATTGTGTCTCATACAGGGATAATACTTACTTGGCTGCGTTCATGCGCTTTACAACATCCTGAGTTAGATCAACTTCAGGGTTTGCGAAGTAGGCGGTAGAGGCATCAAGAACCAAGTCCAGTTTCTGCTCTTTAATAATTGCTTCCAGTGCAGTTTTGGCTTTAGGGCCAAGGGAGCCCTGGATTTCCTGACCGACCTGAGCCTCCATCGCACGCAACTTTTTGACCGTAGTCTCAAAATCAGAGCGCTTGAAATTCATTTTACGCTGATACTCGGTCTTCTGCTCATCGGACCAGGTGACACTGTTTTTCTGTGCATCTTCAGCCATTTTCTGCAGTTCGGAACGAATAGATTCTGCACTACTTTGCAGTTTGGAATATTCAGAGCTGGTCTTCAAAGAATTGACCTTTGTCTTGGCTACGTCGGTGCTCATGATCGCAGCCTGCAGGTTAAATACAGCTACCTTGGTCTGCGCCAAGGCAGCTCCAGACAAGGTGATACCGGCCAGCAGGATTGCAATAACTTTTACATTCTTAAGCACTTTGGTCTCTCCAATTGATTTTATTTTATATGCGCTTTTAACGCGCCTAATTTAATTTTTCCTAATGAAATCAGAAGCTATTACCCAGAGTAAACTGGAACACTTCCACATCATCATCCTCGTTTTTCTTCAGGGCCTTAGCCAAACTAAACGTCAGGGGACCAAAGCCTGTCACCCAAGTCAAGCCCACACCTGCAGAAACATTCATCTTGCCAAAATCCACATCGTAACAGTTGATCTGGGTTTCATCACAATTGGTATCGAAAACATTACCCGCATCAATAAAGAAGGCAGACTGCAAGGAGCGCTGATCCTTGATAAAAGGTAACGGGAAGATTACTTCAGCACTACCTTCAATCAAAATATTACCTCCGAATGGATCGGCATCATCTATTGGAGTGGTATCCAAGGTACCATCATCATTTATCAAATAGCATGACTGGGTAACCTCTCCATTTTCAGTTGCACAAGGAGCAAAACCGGAGACAAAATTACCTTCCGATACTTCATAAGTATAAGGTTGATAAGTTGCAGCGGGTGTAGAGCGCGGACCCAAAGTATTACGTTCAAACCCACGTACTGAGCCAAAGCCACCCGCATAAAAATTCTCAAAGAAAGGAAGCTTATCCAGGTCGCCATACCCATCCCCATACCCCAAGCGCGTACGCAGTCGTAGCGTTAAGCTCTTAGTGAGAGGACGGAAATATTGGCCGGTATAAACAAATTTATAGTACTCCAAGTCACTACCTGGAACCGTAAACTCTGCTGAGAAATTTTGTGAGGCTCCCCTAGTAGCCAATATGCCCCTGTTCAAAGTTGAGCGGGCATAGGAAGCAGTCAAAGTAAGGTTATTAAATGCATCCCCATAACGATCGATAAAACCATCCGCACCAAACAAACCATCAGTAAGTGGCATCGCAAGATCAAGGGTCTGATCAGAGTTTAATGCAGCGACTACCTCATCTGCCTCTTGTTCGGTAATTACTCCGGTAACTCCAGCATCCGGCTGGGGAGTAGAGCTTATTTCCTGAACCGAGCTACTTGAGGCAGAAAGCTCCAAGTGGCTAAAACCAACATTCAACCCCACTCGGGAAATTTCTGAAACAGGATAACCAAAGCTTACCCCGCCACCGTAAGTTGTGGTGTTGTAGTCTGAGAGGTTTACCTCTGAGTAATCATTCTCACGGAAGAAGACATTAAACCCACGACTAACACCATCCGGCGTAAAGTAAGGGTCTGCATAAGAAAAATTAAGTGCTGTCTGATAGGTAGATACATTCAACCCGATTCCTACCGACTTACCCGTGCCCAGCCAGTTATTTTCTTGGATATTTGCCCCGAGAACGAGGCCACTGCTCTGGGCCCAGCCTAGGGTGCCTCCAATAGAGCCAGAGGGTTGCTCCTCAACAGTATACTCAACATCAATCTGATCCGAGGTACCCGGAACCTCTGTAGTTTCAACCTCTACCCCCTTGAAATAACCAAGACGCTCAAGGCGCACTTTGGATTGCTCGATACGGGCAGAAGAAGCCGAAGCCGATTCCATTTGTCGCAATTCACGACGCAATACCTCGTCAGCGGTACGCGTATTCCCACGGAAGCTAATACGGCGTACATAAGCGCGCTTGCCTGGGTTAATAAAGAAGGTGATTTTTACCGTCTTTTCTTCTTTGTTTGGCTCGGGAATACCATTCACCTCGGCGAAGGTGTAGCCTTCGTTGCCAAGCCGCTTGGTAATGTAATCTGAAGTTGTTGTCATTCTCACCTGAGAGAATGTTTGCCCTTCCCGCACCAGAAGTAGGCGCTTGATTTCCTCTTCCCCTACTACCGGATCACCCGCAAGCTCTACATCACTCACCGTGTAAACATCACCTTCAATTACATTGACAGTAATGAAAACGCTCTGCTTGTCAGGGCTCAGAGAAACTTGGGTGGAATCGATCTGAAAATCTAAATAGCCGCGATCCAGATAGTAAGACTCCAGGCGCTCCAAGTCACCTGTCAGTTTCTCTCGGGAATACTTATCGTCACTGCGCAACCAGGACAGCCAACCGGTTGTTTGCAGCTCAAAAATCTCTGCAAGCTCCTCGTCGGAGAAAGCCTTGTTTCCTACAACATTGATGTGCTTAATAGCAGCGACAGATCCCTCATCAACGATCACTCGGAGCTCAACCTGATTGCGTGGCAGCTCCTTCACTTCTGTTTTGACACTGGCACCATAGCGGCCCTGAGCCACATACTGGCGTTCAAGCTCCTGGGCAAGCCCTTCGAGGGTAGCGCGCTTAAAGATCTGCCCTTCCGACAAACCGTTGTCATGCATGCCCTTCAACAGATCTTCAGTTGAAATTGCCTTGTTGCCAGTAATCTCTATTTTTGAAATGGCCGGACGCTCCCGGACAGTCACTACCAAGACGCCATTCTCGCGACCTATCTGGATATCCTCGAAATACCCTGTACGAAACAGTGCCCTGGTTGCACTCTGAATCTCAACAGACTCGATTTCATCTCCCACCCTAACTGGCAGTGCAGAGAAAACTGTGCCGGCAGAGACACGTTGTAATCCTTCCACGCGGATATCGTTGACCACGAACGACTGTGCTAAAGCACTCAGTGGCAGCACTAGGCCGAGGGAGGCCGCTTTCAGGAAATCTTTCATCTACTAATTCCAGGTCTTTTTATTCGCAATCCAGAAGTTATGGCACCGATTAGTGCCCCGTTTCCCCCAACAGCTGAGGGTTTTCCTCTAACGTCCATTCGATATCAATCTAGTCTGAGGTTCTAGGTACCTCAACGGTCTTAACTTCTACAACCTTGAGGTAACCAAGGCGTTCGAGACGCGCTTTGGATTGTTCAATACGGGCGGAAGAAGCTAAAGCAGATTCCATCTGGCGCAACTCTCGACGTAAAACTTCATCCGCTGTACGAGTATTTCCGCGAAAACTAATACGCCGTACGTAAACGCGCTTACCCGGATTGATAAAGAAGGTAACTTTTACCGTCTTATCTTCTTTATCCGCCTCTGGAATACCATTTACATCCGCAAAAGCGTAACCTTTGTTACCCAGTCGCTGTGCAATAAAGTCAGAAGTTGTAGTCATTTTCACCTGGGAAAAAGTCTCTCCTTCACGCACTAGCAGCAGACGCCTGATTTCCTCCTCAGGTACTACCGGGTCGCCGGCGAGTTCCACTTCACCAACTGTATAAATATCGCCTTCAGTCATATTGACTGTAATAAACACGCTCTTCTTGTCCGGGCTCAGGGATACTTGTGTAGAATCAATCTGAAATCCCAAATACCCGCGATCCAAGTAATAAGACTGTAGGCGCTCCAGATCGCCAGTCAGCTTTTCACGAGAATATTTGTCATCTCTGCGCAACCAGGATAGCCAACCGGTAGTCCGCAACTCAAAGATCCCTTTAAGCTCTTCATCTGAAAAAACCCGATTCCCGACGATGTTGATATGCTTAATTGCTGCAACAGAACCTTCATCAACGGTTACGCGAAGTTTCACTTGGTTGCGCGGTAATTCCTTCACCTCCGCCTCCACATTGGCACCATAACGGCCCTGGGCCACATACTGACGCTCAAGCTCCTTAGTCAAGCCTTCGAGAGTTGCCCGCTTAAAGATGTGCCCTTCAGCCAGACCATTTTCCTCCATACCTTTCAGCAGGTCTTCTGTGGCAATCGCCTTATTCCCATTTATCTCGATACTGGAGATAGCAGGCCTCTCCCGAACAATAATAACGAGGATATCGTTCTCACGACTTATCTGAATATCCTCAAAATAACCGGTACGAAATAGCGCTCGCGTTAAGCCCTGGACTTCCATTGCTTCGAGTTCATCGCCGACGCGCACCGGAAGTTCCGAGAAAACTGTGCCTGCAGAAACGCGTTGTAATCCCTCCACACGGATATCGCTGACCACGAACGACTGTGCCATAGCACTCACTGCCAGCATCAGGCCGAGGGAGACCGCTTTCAGGAAGTAATTCATCTACTATTCCAGACCTTACTAACTGCAATTCAGGAGTTTCAGCATTACAAAAGAGCTCCCTATCCCAAGCACAATTTTTCACATCCAATCGGTGAGTCAGAATTTTTTCTCAAATTACAAGCGCAAAATATCGTTGTATAGCGCAAGCCCCATAATGCAGAGCACGAGAGCCATACCTACCTGCAGCCCGATCATCTGAACCCTCTCAGAAACAGGAGAGCCCTTGATCGCCTCAATACCGTAGTAAAGAAGGTGACCACCATCGAGTACCGGAATAGGTAGCAGATTGAGTACACCGAGACTGATACTGAGCAGGGCCAAAAGTGACAAGAATGACTGCCATCCAGCTTCTGCAGAAGTACCCGCCACTTTAGCAATGGTGATTGGACCACTCAAGTTTTTGGTTGAAAGTTGACCAAATATCAACTTTTTCAAGCTATTCAGGGTGAATACAGTTTTATCCCAGGTCTCCTGTAAACCCTTTGAAAAAGCCCCCAGAACTCCGTAGTGAAAAACCCGCACCCGCTCCTCCGGCCAGCGCTCAGTTATAGGGCTTACCCCTATACGGCCGATTCGCTCACCGCTATCCAGTGCCACTTCTGCTGGAGTTACCGAAAGCGCCAAGCGCTGCCCCTGGCGATCAACCTCTACCTGGAGAGGCACACCGGCGCGGGCACGAACATATTCACTCCACTCTTTCCAACCGGAAAAGGCCCGCCCATCAGTTCCCACTATCTCATCTCCGGGGCGAATCCCCGCGGCACTGGCAGGGCTCCCCTCGGAAACACTGTGAAGTTTCATGCTCACAGGCGGCGTCCAGAGCTCCAAACCCACCTCAGACAGCGGGTCAGCTACCTCTTTGCCTGATAGCCAGCGGTTGATATCCGCGACCATTTGGTACTCAAGATTGGAATCTGGATAGCGCACGGAAAACTCGATGCTTCCACTGTCGCCTAGGCGATTCGCTAAGCGCCAATTCAGAGCCTGCCAGGTTGGTGTGCTCTGACCATCGACGGCAATAATTTCCTGACCGGACTCCAGCCCTGCTACCTCGGCGATACTTCCGGGTTTTACCGCGCTAATGATGGGTACTGGGCCGGCACTGCCCCCCATAAACACTACCCAAAAGAGTACTATTGCCAATAGGAAGTTTGCGGCCGGCCCTGCAGCAGCAATTGCCATTCGCGCCCAGACACTCTTGCGATTGAAAGCATGATCCAGTTCATGACTGGCAACTTTGCCCTCCCGCTCATCAAGCATCTTGACGTAACCGCCAAGAGGAATAGCCGAAATAGTAAATTCTGTACCGTGGCGGTCATAACGGGAAATGAGGCGGCGGCCAAAGCCCACGGAAAAACGCAGCACCTTGACTCCACAGAGACGTGCTACAAGAAAGTGTCCAAACTCGTGGAAGGATACCAGTACACCGAGAGCCACCAAGGCCCAGATTGCCGTCTGAATTAAATCCATACTCAGTTACAGTCTCTTTTCATGCGCAAACCCCGGCATTATACGCCTACCGACTTATTAGAGCGCCCCAAGGGTTCGCTCAGTCAGCTCCCGCGCATTGAGATCAATGGTTTCGACTGCGTCCAGCCCCGTCAGTTCAACTACCGCAGTGCTATTCATCACTTTTTCTATAGCAGCTGCAATACTAGTAAACGCAATGCGCCCCTGTAAAAACGCCTCAACCGCGATTTCATTTGCTGCATTCAGCACCGTAGGCGCACTTCCTCCCATGTCAATAGCCTCCTGGGCCAGGCGCAGGCAAGGAAAGCGTTGATAGTCAGGGGCTTCAAAATCCAACCGCCCCTGAGTAATTAAGTCGAGAGCAGGCACCCCGGCATCAATCCGCTTAGGAAAGGCTAGAGCATGGGCTATTGGCGTACGCATGTCCGGGTTCCCCATCTGAGCAAGCAGTGATCCATCCCTATACTGGACCATAGAGTGAATAATGCTCTGCGGATGCACCACCACCTCAATTTGCTCCGGTCGTGCATTGAACAGGTAGCAGGCCTCAATAAATTCCAACCCTTTGTTCATCATGGTGGCGGAATCCACCGAAATCTTCCGCCCCATGGACCAATTTGGGTGTGCACAAGCTTCGTCTGGTGTCACCTTATATAGATCGCCGGTATCGCGTGTACGGAAAGGCCCCCCGGAACCTGTAAGTAAAATTTTCTCCACACCCGCCTCTTCCAAGCTCTCACACGGAGATGGTAAACACTGGAAAATTGCGTTGTGCTCACTGTCCACAGGTAACAACTGGGCGCCGCTGGCATGCAGGGCTCGCAGGAATACAGGGCCAGCCATAACCAGCGCCTCTTTATTGGCGAGCAGCACTTTTTTCCCAGCCTCAACCGCCGCAAGTGTCGGGCGTAAGCCGGCAGCACCGACGATTGCCGCCATCACCACATCAGCCTCATCCTCTGAGGCTACCCGACATAGGGCCTCAGCACCCGATAGCACTTCAGTATCCACTCCCTCTGCTAGCAGCGCCCGTAAGTCTTCAGCCTTTTCAGCACCGTTAACCACGGCATAGCGGGGATTAAATCTGCGGCACTGCTGAGCCAGCTCCGCCACTCTCTCATTGGCGGTCAAGGCAAATATTGAGTACTGCTGCGGATGGCGGGCAAGTACATCCAGCGTACTAACTCCGATTGAGCCTGTGGAGCCTAGTACGGTTACCGCCTGTGGGGAATTACCTTGCATGAGCGCTCGCTAAACCTGGGAAACTGTTGGCGCCATCACTCCACTCGCACCTCGCCAACCTGAGGCAGTGCGAACAAAATGACATAACACCGGAAAAGAGTTCAAAAGGGCAAATGAGCCCATTACAGATACTTGGGTAACTCACTGGCGAGAGCGGCCATAGTAAATACCGGCAGAGCAGCGGAAAGGCTGTCGAGCCTGTCCATAATTCCCCCGTGCCCTGGTAGTATATGGCTGCTGTCCTTGATACCCCGGTGTCGCTTGAACATGCTTTCCAGGAGATCGCCTATTACAGAAGCAAGAGCAGTGACAAGGACACCAAAGGTAAAGAGAAGAGTGTTCTTTAAAGGCAGTGCAAATAAGAATGAGGTCCCAAGTGCAAGGATCAGGCATGCCCCAAGACCACCAAAAAAGCCCTCCCAAGATTTGCCTGGGCTGACTTCGCGCGCCAGTTTGCGTCTACCGTACTTGCGTCCTACGAAATAAGCGCCCACATCTGCCGCCACAACAATAGCGACTACATAGAGCACCAACCAGGCACCGTGATCAAGTCCTCGGAGAATCACAAGAGAGAGCCAGCTGGGCACAAGAACCAACAGTCCCACCATGCCGCGCACCCAGCGATTGCCCCAGAGCATAGCGCTGGCGGGGTAGCTCTGGACCCAAAGGAAAGCAAGAGCCCACCAGCCGCAGGCCACCGCCAATATCTGACGGGCTCGATCTATATCCGGTGAAGCAAACTCCATAGAAAATACATACTGCGCGGTTAGAACAAGAGTACCACCCAGTAAAGCGAGAAAAACGAAACGCAGAGCGCGATTCAGATTAGAAAGATTGGCCCACTCCCAGCCGCCCAGCAATACTACAGCGACAAAAACCAGCGTATACCACTGTATCGGCAGAAAAAATAGCACCCCTGCAAACAGTACCAGCAATACCAGCGCAGTAATTATTCTTTGTTTTAGCACCGAAAACCCCTTTCATCTGGACCCGCATTTCAGATCGCACTCTTCTCGCGACCCGGAATACCCCGGTGTAGTATTCCTAAATTTCACACAGGCAAAAAAATAGCCGCGCCTCCGGCCCAATATCAATCAGGCCTGCGCAGCCGTGTCCCCTTCGCCAGCCCGGCCGCCGAAACGACGATCGCGCTGTTGAAATGCCGCAATTGCCGCATCCAGAGCGGCCTCACCAAAGTCAGGCCACAGTGTATCTGTAAAATAGAGTTCGCTGTAGGCGGCCTGCCATAAAATAAAATTGCTGATACGTTGCTCTCCACTGGATCTTATCAGCAGATCCACCGCAGGCAAATCGGCGAGTTGTATATTGCTACCGACTGCCTCTTCATCGATAGCATCGAGTGAGCGTTCACCTTTCAACACTTGTTCCGCTAATTGGCGTGCTGCCTGAGTAATATCCCAACGCCCGCCATAGTCAGCAGCAATAACCAAGTTACCCTGACTACCCTCTCGAGTAATCTCCTCCGATTCAGCTATTGCACGCTGTAATCGGGGGGAGAAACGATCGCGACGCCCAATCACCCGCAAACGAATACCTTCATCGCACATACGACGGGCCTCTTTGCGCAAATATGAGTGAAACAGGCTCATTAAGAGCTCCACCTCTTTGGGCGGGCGCTGCCAGTTCTCACTGGAAAAGGCGAACAATGTCAGAACTTCAACCCCGCGGCTCCTACACGCAGAAAGGAGATCGCGAATACGCTCGACCCCGGCTTTGTGGCCCGCTGAGGGAGCGAGCCCCCTGCGGGCGGCCCAGCGACCATTGCCATCCATGATAATGGCAATATGCCTGGGGCTAGTCAGCTCGGTACCACCGATGCTCATTAAATTTCCATCAGGTCTTTTTCTTTGGCTGCGAGTGATTTATCAACATCCGCAACAAACTGATCTGTAATCTTCTGAATATCATCGCCAGCACGACGTTCGTCGTCCTCAGAGATTTCTTTGTCCTTTACCAGGGACTTCACTTCCGCCAAAGAATCACGACGAATATTGCGGATAGATACACGCGCAGTCTCAGCCTCGCCGCGAGCCTGGCGAATAAAGTTCTTTCGAGTCTCTTCGGTCAGCATCGGCATCGGAATACGAATAACCGCTCCGGCAGTACTGGGGTTCAGACCCAGATCGGACTTCATGATTGCCTTCTCGATATCCGGAACCAGATTCTTCTCCCAGGGAGTTACCGATAAGGTACGCGCATCCTCTACAGTGACGTTGGCAACCTGAGACAGTGGAGTATCGGAGCCGTAGTAGGAAACATGAATACCGTCGAGAATACTCGGGTGCGCGCGGCCGGTGCGAATTTTATTGAAATTATTGGCCAGTGCGTCGAGCGCCTTGCCCATACGAGTCTTAGCGTCTTTTTTGATATCTTCAATCACGATTTCACTTCCTCTTCGATTAGCGTGCCTTCCTCACCGCCCACAACAATATTGAGCAGCGCCCCGGTCTTATCCATGCGGAACACCCGCACAGGCATGTTGTGCTCCCGGCAGAGGCAGATTGCAGTTAAATCCATTACGCCTAGCTTCTTATCCAGAACCTCGTCATAGGTGAGCTGATCATAGCGAGTTGCACTCGGATCCAGGACCGGATCAGCCGAGTAAACACCATCCACCTTTGTGGCTTTCAATACCAGCTCAGCCTCAATTTCAATCCCGCGCAAACAGGCTGCAGAGTCCGTGGTAAAAAACGGATTGCCAGTTCCCGCAGCAAAAATCAGCACCTCGCCACGCTCCAAATAGCGAATTGCTGCGCGGCGGTCATAGTGATCCACAATACCGCTCATCTGGATTGAGGACATAACTCGCGAAGAGATATCGGATCTCTCCAGGGCATCGCGCAGGGCCAGGGCATTCATCACCGTGGCCAACATTCCCATATGATCGCCGGTTACCCGATCAAGGCCCGCAGCACTCAGTGCCGCTCCGCGAAACAGGTTACCCCCGCCCACAACCAAACCAACCTGAACACCAATACCGACGAGCTGGCCAATTTCCAGGGCCATCTTATCCAGCACCTTGGGGCTGATACCAAAGCCCTGGTCGCCCATCAGCTCTTCGCCGCTGAGCTTTAACAGAATTCTTTTATATTTGCGGTCTTTAATACCGGGCATTCGTCGGTCCTCTCAAATGTACCTGTTTAGTGGCCAAGTATTGCCGCCGAACATTACAACACTTTCAGTCAATTACACAGAGGGGTGCCCCGCTGTAGGCATAAGACCCCCAGCGGAAGCACCCCACCGTGAGCGGGTACCGAGGCACCCACATTATTCGATCAGGAAGAGGATTTAACCTGAGCGGCAACTTCCGCCGCAAAATCAACTTCTTCTTTTTCGATACCTTCACCCACTTCGAAGCGAATGAAAGAAGTTACATCAGCACCGGCATCTTTAACCAGCTTGCCAATGCTCACGTCTGGATTCTTAACGAACGGCTGCTCTACCAAGCTGTTCTCTTTCAGGAACTTCTTGATACGACCACCCATCATCTTCTCTACGATTTCAGCCGGCTTGCCTTCCATATCTGGCTGGGCCTTGATGATATCCTTCTCTTTTTCCAGAACGTCGGCAGGCATATCTTCCGGCTTGTTTACCTGAGGGTTAACTGCGGTTACGTGCATGGCGACGTCTTTTGCCAGCTCAACCTCACCAGCGCTCAGAGCGACCAGAGCCGCAATACGATTGTTGGAGTGTACATAGGCACCCACGACCGGGGCTTCAACCAGCTCGATCCGGCGCACACCAATGTTCTCGCCGATCTTTTGAACCAGTGCTTCGCGAGCAGTTTCCAGCTCACCTTCCATCAGGGCAGCGACATCCTGTTGGCGCTCAGTAAATGCCTTATCAACAACCTTGGCAACAAAAGCCTGGAAGTTATCGTCACGGGCAACGAAATCAGTTTCAGAGTTCACCTCGATCAACACACCGAAGCTGCCATCTTCAGCAACTTTAGCGGCAACAACGCCGTCGGCAGCGGTGCGGCCAGCTTTCTTTGCAGCCTTCAGGCCAGAGGCTTTGCGCAGATCTTCGATTGCTTTCTCGATATCGCCATCCGCTGCGGTGAGTGCTTTCTTACACTCCATCATTGGCAGGCCGGTGCGCTCACGCAGTTCTTTTACCATAGACGCGGTAATCGCCATGATTCTTTCCTCGGGGTTCTGTCACTAAAAATTAGAAAAAAGGGGCCGTAATTTGGGCCCCTTTTTGAGTTCGCAATGTAACGCTATTGGGTTACACCACTTCGCCCTGCAAATTACTCTGCAGCAGCTTCGTCATCGCTAGCTTCGACGTACTCGTCTTTATTCACTGCGCTGCCAGCTTCAGCTGCACCGGCGAGAACCGCATCGGCTACAACAGTGGTGTACAGCTTGATCGCGCGAATAGCGTCGTCGTTACCGGGAATTACGTAGTCAACACCAATCGGGTCGCTATTGGTATCAACAACACCAATTACGGGGATGCCCAGCTTGTTGGCTTCCTGGATAGCAATGCGCTCGTGCTCAACATCGATTACGAAGATCGCATCGGGCAGGCCGCCCATATCCTTGATACCACCGATGGAGCGCTCGAGCTTATCCATGGTGCGAGTACGCATCAGGGCTTCTTTCTTGGTCAGCTTCTCGAAAGTACCGTCCTGGGACTGAACTTCCAGGTCGCGGAAACGCTTGATGGAAGCGCGAATGGTTTTATAGTTGGTGAGCATACCACCCAGCCAGCGGTTGCTGACATATGGCTGGCCACAGCGCTCAGCCTGCTCTTTGATAGATTTCTGTGCAGCACGCTTGGTGCCAACAAACATAATCTTTTTCTTTTGAGCAGCCATCCCCTTGATCACCTGCAGGGCTTCATTGAAAGCCGGTACAGTGTGCTCCAGGTTGATGATATGAATTTTGTTGCGGGCACCAAAGATGTATTGACCCATCTTCGGGTTCCAGTAACGAGTCTGGTGACCAAAGTGAACACCAGCCTGCAGCATATCGCGCATGCTTACTTGCGGCATAATAAACCTCTAAATATACGGGTTAGTCCTCCACACATCCCATGCGTCAACCCCTTCTGAGGCACCCAGACACATGTGCCGATGCGTGTGCGGCATTTTCACCCCGGGAGCATCCCGGAGCGGCGCGCTTTATACCACAATCCAGAACCCGAGTGAAGGACAGTCGAGAATTTGGCGCGCAGGGGTTGTGTCCAACGCACGCAGCGCCTCCATGCCTGTGAGCTATGCCCAGCCGCCGGCAATCCGCTACAATATCGCGCCGCGGCGGGTACAGCCCGCCTTCAACTACTGACCTAAGGACACGCATGACTTCAGCCATTAAGACCCCGGAACAGATTGCCAAGATGCGTATCGCAGGCCGCCTCGCAGCAGAGGTCCTGGAGATGATTGGCGAGCATGTCGTTCCCGGTGTCACTACGGAAGAACTGGACCGGCGCTGCCATGAACACATTGTTAACGTGCAAAAGGCCATACCCGCATGCCTCGGCTACCGCGGCTTCCCAAAGTCCATCTGTACATCTGTCAACGAAGTGGTCTGCCATGGCATACCCTCCGAAAGTAAAGTGCTGAAAAAAGGCGACATCATCAATATTGATGTCACCGTGATCAAAGATGGCTGGTTTGGAGATACCAGCAAGATGTTCTTTGTTGGCAAGCCAGCCGCACATGCCGAGCGGCTGGTGCGGGTAACTCAGGAGTGCATGTACAAAGCTATTGAGATTGTGCGCCCAGGCACTACCCTAGGCGATATTGGCCATGTGATTCAGCAACATGCCGAGAAAAACTACTACACAGTAGTGCGCGACTTCTGCGGTCATGGTATCGGCGATGTATTCCATGAGGAGCCTCAAATTCTGCACTACGGCCAGCCTGGAACCGGCGAAGTGCTGCAGGAGGGCATGACCTTTACCATTGAGCCAATGATCAATGCCGGCAAAGCCGCCACCCGCGTTCTCGGCGACGGCTGGACTGCAATCACCAAAGATCGCCGCCTGTCCGCCCAGTGGGAGCACACTATGGCGGTCACCAGCAATGGTGTTGAGGTTTTAACCGCCCGCAGTGAGGAACAGTTTTAACCCGTGCGCCTAGCTTGCGCCCTCAGTAAAAGATGCAAAGACCCGCCGCCAAGCGGCGGGACACAGTCAAATGGACTCCGCCCATGCAGCCGGCCCACATCCCCCACTTTGAACGGCCTCTATTTTTCTTTGATCAGGCCAGATTTCGCCGAGATTTAGCCGCCGGCGAAAAGCCACCCCTGCAAGTTTTTAAGGATGCCGTCGGCGCTGCCGAGCATCAGATGACAGAGCGGTTTCGCGAGGGCGAAGATGTAAACACTCTGATTCATGAAAGAGCCCTATTCGTGGACTGTTTACTGCACTACGCATGGCATCAGTACGAATGGAAACCCGGCACAGGGCTGCTCGCAGTCGGCGGCTATGGACGTGGTGAGCTACACCCTCACTCAGATATCGACCTGTTAATACTTACTAATGGCCGCTCGGACTCGAAGACAATCGACAATATTGAGCGCTTTGTGGCACTCCTTTGGGACCTGGGCTTGGATATCGGCCACTCGGTACGTGGTGTCGAGGAGTGCCTGGAGCTTGGCGCCCAAGATATAACCGTGATGACCAACCTCACAGAGTCGCGTACGGTGGTTGGCGATGCCGCACCAGGAGAACACCTGGCATCCTCTTTAGAGCGCAACAAACTATGGTCCACTGTAGACTTCTTCCACGCAAAACTCGCTGAGCAGGAAGAGCGCCACAACCGCCAACAAGCGGCGGAATATATTCTCGAGCCCAACATAAAGAACTCCCCCGGGGGATTGCGCGACATCCAGACCATCGCCTGGGTCGCCAAGTACTTCTTTCGAGTGCGCACACTTAAACAGTTGCAAGGCAAAGCTTTTTTTACTGAGGAGGAGTTTGCCATCCTCCAGTCTGGCGAGAGTTTTCTTTGGCGTGTTCGCTATGGACTCCACCTGCTTGCCGGGCGTGCGGAGGAACGCCTGCTGTTTGATTACCAAAGGGAGCTGGCAAATCAGTTTGGTTACAAGGACAGTAATAACCAACTGGCGGTAGAGCAGTTTATGCACAGCTACTACCGCACTGTAATGGCACTGCGCCAACTGAACGATGTACTTCTCCAATATCTCGGCGAAGCAATTCTGGCACCCGGCGGCGAGCAGGATATCACCCCCATTAACGAACGCTTCCAGCTTCGCGGTTGTGCGATTGAAGTTACTCACCCACAGGTTTTCAGCCAGTACCCCTCAGCATTGCTGGAAATTTTTGTACTGATGGCGAGAAATCCGCAGATCACCCGGGTGCGCGCCTCTACTATCCGCCTGATTCGCGAACACCGGCATTTGATCGACCGAGACTTCCGCTTAAATACCGCCAACAGCGAACTGTTTATGCAGTTATTACGTTCCCCGCGGGGGCTATCCACGCAGTTATCGCGCATGACTCGTTACGGAATTCTAGGGCGATATCTACCGGAGTTTGGACGTGTTACCGGTCAGATGCAGCACGACCTTTTCCACATTTACACCGTAGACGCCCACACCTTGCAGGTAGTGCGCAATATGCGCAGTTTCCGCAGTCCAGAAGCGAGGGAAAAATTTCCCATCGCTGCGGACATACTAGGTCGCATGCGTCAACCAGAGTTGCTTTATATCGCGGGCCTCTACCACGATATTGCCAAAGGCCGCGGCGGCGACCACTCCAAGCTGGGAGTAGTAGATGCAACTGAATTCTGCCAGCGACACCAACTGCCCGCCCGCGACCGGCGACTGGTCTGCTGGCTGGTAGAAAAACACTTATTGATGAGCCAGGTATCCCAGAAACAGGACATCAGCGACCCCGAAGTAGTACATGCTTTCGCCCGCGAAGTTGGTGACCGCGAGCATCTCGACTACCTATACGCACTCACAGTGGCCGACATCAATGCCACCAATCCGGAGCTGTGGAACAGCTGGCGCGCGAGCCTGATGCGTCAGCTCTACCAAGCTACCCAACATGCCCTGCGCCGCGGCCTGGAAAACCCTATAGATCGGGAAGAAATTATCGAGGAAACCCGCAACCTTGCTTTAGAAAAGCTACAGGCAATGGGGTTGCCCGAAGCTTCAGTAGTTAATATCTGGGCACAGATGGGCGAGGACTATTTTGTACGCGAGAGTGCAGACAACATTACCTGGCACACTGCCGCTATCCATGAGCTACACAGCAATGCCCCCCTGGAGCAAAGCGACACCTTGGTGTTGACCCGCAATTCCGGCCCCGGTGAGCACGACGGTGCCACCCAAGTATTCGTATACACTCCCGACCGGGCCAATGTTTTTGCTGCCGCTGTGACCGGACTCGATATGCTCAACTTAAGTGTGCACGACGCCCGACTTTATAATTCCGCCTCCGGATACACATTGGACACCTTCTACGTACTGGATGAGTCCGGCCAACCCCTGCTTGACGAACCGCAGCGACTACAGCAAATTCGGCTTACGTTGCAGGAGGAGCTGGCCCTGGTGGAGGACTACTCCAAGGTGATCCAGCGTCGCACCCCCCGCCGCCTAAAAATGTTTGAACTGGAGAGCCAGGCGCACCTATCAGCCGAACCCGGGGACCTGTATAGCACCCTGGAAATAACCAGTGCCGACAGGCCCGGCTTGCTGGCCCGTATTGCGCGTATTTTTATCGCCCATGACCTGCGCCTGCACAACGCTAAAATTTCCACGCTCGGCGAGCGAGTGGAAGACATTTTCCATATTACCGATGCAGAGGGACGAGCTCTCTGTGACAACGAGATCAATCGCTCACTGGAAGAGGCAATCTGCCGGGAACTGGACGACCACACCACACCGCACTAATAACTATTGAGAGAGCGTATGAGACTGCTATGAACCCCAACCTGGAAAAGTTGCAGCCCTACCCATTCACTAAACTGCAAGCGCTGAAAGAGGGCTTGGAGGCAGCAGACAAGCCGCATATTGCCCTCTCTATTGGTGAACCAAAGCATGCCCCACCCGGTTTTGTCCGCGGTAAGCTGGTTCAACACCTGGACAAGCTTTCCTCCTACCCGCTCACAAAGGGACTGGAATCACTGCGTGTGACAATCGCAGAATGGCTGCGCAAACGCTTCCACCTGGACCAGCTATGTGCGGAAACTCAGGTGCTACCAGTAAACGGTACCCGCGAGGCGCTATTCGCTTTTGCCCAAGCCATAGTGACACCGGGCAGTAAAGTGCTTATGCCCAACCCCTTTTACCAGATCTATGAAGGCGCAACACTGCTTGCCGGTGCTCAGCCACATTTTATAAATTGTGTGAAGGCCAACGGCTTCAAACCCGACTTTGCCTCCATCCCCGAGTCAGTTTGGCAACAATGCGAACTGCTGTATATCTGCTCACCGGGAAACCCTACTGGCGCGCTGTTGGAAGTAACAGATTTACAGCAACTGATCCAGCTTGCTGATCGCTACGATTTCACTATCGCCTCAGATGAATGCTACTCAGAAATCTATTTCGATGAAGCATCACCACCCACCGGATTACTGCAGGCATGCAAAGATCTCGGCCGCAACGATTATCGCCGCTGTGTGGTATTTCATAGCCTTTCCAAACGCTCAAACCTGCCCGGCCTCCGCTCGGGGTTTGTAGCCGGCGACGCGCAACTGCTGGATAAATTTCTGCTCTATCGCACTTACCACGGCTGCGCTATGCCTCTGCCAAACCAGTATGCGTCCATCGCAGCCTGGCAGGATGAAGAGCATGTAAGACAAAACCGTACACTCTATCAACAGAAATTTGATGCGGTACTTGATATTCTCGATGGTTGCCTCGAAGTGAGTTTCCCTCAGGCAAGCTTTTACCTCTGGCCGCGCGTCGGTCATGGAGAGAGTTTTGCCCGCGAGCTATTTTGCCAGCAGAACATTACCGTTTTGCCAGGCGCCTTCCTCGCACGCGAAAACGAGCACTTAAACCCGGGAAGTGAATACGTACGCATGGCCCTGGTAGCGACGCTTGAGGAGTGCGTGGAAGCCGCTCGGCGCATCAAAACCTTTTGCAGCTAGCACAAACACTCGGACACAAAAAATACATCCCGGAGCCCCAGGCACAACAAAGAATGGCAGTAAAAAACTTACTAAAACAGGAGCGAGTGGATTTTATTCTACAGCGCCTAGAAGAACTCTACCCGGAAACTCCGGTCCCCCTTGACCACAAAGACCCTTACACATTACTGGTGGCCGTATTACTTTCGGCACAGTGCACCGATGAGCGCGTCAACCAGGTAACGCCCGCACTCTGGTTGCTGGCAGACAACCCGGTAGGCATGGCACAGGTACCGGTGGAAAAAATCCAAGAGGTCATCCGCCCCTGTGGCCTGTCCCCGCAGAAATCCAAGGCCATCAGTAAACTGTCGCAGATTCTGGTCAATGAATACCATAGCGCAGTACCTGAAAATATGGCTGCACTAGAAACCCTGCCCGGTGTCGGCCATAAAACCGCCAGTGTGGTGATGTCGCAAGCATTTGGACATCCGGCATTCCCGGTGGATACCCATATTCACCGACTTGCCCAGCGCTGGGGGCTCACTAGCGGAAAAAATGTTACCCAAACTGAAAAGGATCTGAAGCGGCTGTTTCCCAAGGAAAAGTGGAATAAGTTACATTTGCAGATTATTTTCTACGGCCGGGAATACTGTTCCGCACGAGGCTGTGATGGCACCGTATGCGAAATCTGCACTACCTGTTATCCCAACCGCAAAAATCCCAAGAAAACCAAAAAGGCGTAACTGTGATTACTCTGTACGGAATTAAAAACTGCGACACTGTAAAGAAAGCCCGTAAATGGCTGGAAAAAAATGGGGTTGATTATCAATTTCACGATTTCCGAGAAGATGGAATGGATAATGTACCCCTTAAAGACTGGCTGGAAAATTTCGGCTGGCAGGAAGTACTAAACCGCCGTTCCACCAGCTGGCGCGCACTTACTGACGACCAGAAAAACAGCATGAATAATGACATCGCCGTAGCATTGGTCAGCGAAACCCCAACACTGATCAAACGCCCGGTAACCACCAGCGGTAACAACACCCATTTCGGTTTTAAAGAGACCGAATTCGCCCAACTCGCCAGCAAATCCAACTAGGAGGAAAATATGAGCGATATTTACAGTATTGGGTTTGGCGTAGGCACTTGTAACAATAAGGGGGAATGGCTGGAAGTCTACTACCCCAGGCCTCTGTTTAAACCCGATACGGGTGTAGCTGCTGTAATCAAGGAAACCCTGAAGATCGGCGAAGGCAACTACAGCCTTTCTCTGGACCCAGCCCAACTGCATCCCCTGGAAAAGAAATTGCGCCAGTTGGGTGCCAACGATCAAGCAGACATCCTGCAACAATTTACTATCACCCAGCGGCCTCTGGCGGCGGTAGTACTCTCCACTGACCAAGCACCACAATCGCTTCCCGAAGCCTACTTGAAACTGCATCTACTCTCCCATCGTCTGGTAAAACCCCACGAAACTAATCTCGATGGCATCTTCGGTAAATTAGCCAATGTTGCCTGGACCAACCAGGGAGCCATCGACCTGGAGGAACTACCACAGCGACAATTGGAAGCGCGCTTAAAAGGAGAGCACCTGGAAGTTTCCTGCATCGACAAGTTCCCCAAGATGGCCAACTACGTGGTACCTACGGGAGTGCGTATCGCCCACACCGCGCGTGTGCGCCTCGGCGCCTATCTCGGCGAGGGCACCACGATCATGCACGAGGGCTTCGTCAACTTTAACGCGGGCACCGAGGGACCGGGCATGATCGAAGGCCGCATCTCGGCCGGCGTATTTGTCGGCGCGGGCTCCGATCTGGGTGGCAGCAGCTCCACTATGGGTACCCTCTCCGGCGGTGGGAACATAGTGATTTCTGTGGGCGACAACTGCCTGCTGGGAGCCAATGCCGGTATCGGCATCCCCCTGGGAGATCGCTGCACTGTGGAAGCGGGTTTATATATCACCGCCGGGACCAAAGTGGCCCTACTGGACGACAGCGGCAAACTGGTCGAGTACATCAAAGCGCGGGAATTGGCCGGAAAATCCAACCTCCTGTTCCGCAGAAATTCCACCAATGGCGCCGTTGAATGTTTAACGAATAAGAGTGCCATTGAGTTGAATGCAGCACTGCACAGCAATTAAAACTTGCTTCGGCGGGGCCCCAACCCTGCCCACTCCTTACATCTATAAATTCTGATAACAGCGCACCTTATCGACCAAAAGGATTACTCCGTGACCCCCACACTGCAACTGGCCTTTGACCTTATCCGCCGCCGCTCCGTAACCCCCGAGGACGCAGGCTGTATGGACCTGATGATTGAGCGACTGGAAAAAATTGGGTTCAAAGTGGCAAAGCTGCGCCGTGGCGATACCGATAATTTTTGGGCGGTGCGCAACGGGCAAAGCAAAGGCCCACTGCTCGCCTTCGCCGGACACACCGATGTCGTGCCGAGCGGGCCGGAGGAAAACTGGAGCAGCCCACCCTTCGAACCCGAAATCCGCGATGGCTTTCTGTATGGTCGCGGCGCGGCCGATATGAAGGGTTCACTGGCAGCAATGGTGGTGGCCTGTGAGGAGTTTATCCATCAGCACCCCGATCACAGCGGTCGCATCGCCTTTTTGATCACCAGCGACGAAGAGGGGCCGGCAATCAACGGCACAGTCAAAGTCGTTGAGTGGCTCGAAGAGCAGGGAGAAAAAATAGACTGCTGTATTGTCGGTGAGCCCTCCAGCAGCGAGCGCGTCGGCGATATTATCAAAAATGGAAGACGCGGCTCCCTGGGCCTTGAATTAAAAGTCTTCGGTGTGCAGGGACATGTGGCCTATCCACATCTGGCGGAAAACCCAATTCACAATTTGGCCCCAGCTCTCGCTGAACTGGCCGCAGAAGAGTGGGATCAGGGCAACCAATTTTTCCCAGCCACCAGCTTCCAGGTTTCCAATATCAACGGAGGTACAGGAGCAACCAATGTGATTCCCGGTGAGGTGGATCTGCTCTGTAACTGGCGCTTTTCTACAGAATCCACCGCCGAAGAACTGGAGGCCCGTGCCCGAGCAATCCTGGATAAGCACAACTTAAAATATGAAGCGAACTTTAATTTGTCCGGGCACCCCTTCCTCACTGCCGAGGGTCCACTGGTCCACGCTGTAGAGCAAGCGATTCAAAAAATCACAGGAAAAGAAACAGAATTATCGACGGCAGGGGGCACTTCCGATGGCCGCTTTATCGCTCCAACAGGAGCGCAGGTAGTGGAGCTGGGGCCGGTCAATGCCACTATTCACAAAGTTGATGAGAGAGTCAAAGCCGACGATTTGGATATACTCAAGGAAATCTATCGGGAAGTACTTAGGGAGCTTCTAACCTGAGCTTACTGCCGCAGACGATAATTATTTATTAATTGCACGGACTATCCCACTAAATACACGGATCGGCTTATTCGCCTCCTAACCAACTGCCTCTGCGGTATGCTCCTTCCGATAACAAAATGGAGGAGCCCGCAGATAATGAACAGACTAATGAAAATAGCCGCGGCGATATTAATCGCCAGTCCTGCCCTCGCTGAAGAGCAACCCACTAACTTCAGCTATGAGGATGTATTCAATCTCGAGTATGCCAGCGACCCTCAGTTCAGTAACGACGGAAAGAGTATTTACTACGTCCGCAACTCCATGAACAAAATGGCGGACAACAAGCGGGCAAACCTATGGCGCATCAGTGCCGACGGCAAGGACCACCGCCCACTGACCTCAGGAGATTACGCTGATTATTCGCCGCGCCTATCCCCGGACGGTAAAACAATCGCCTTTATCAGTTCCCGCAGCGGTAGCCCCCAGATACACCTATTGTGGCTCGATAACGGTCAAAACCTGCAGATCTCCCACCTGCCAAAATCCCCTTCAAATATTCAGTGGTCAAGGGACGGCAAACAAATTGCCTTCACCATGTTTGTGCCAGAGAGCAAACCTCTGCCGGTTGAACTGCCCGGAGCGCCCGAGGGCGCCGAGTGGGCAAAATCACCCCAGTTTATCGACCGCAGTATTTATCGTGCGGACGGTATGGGTTATCTCAAGCAGGGGCACACCCAAATATTTGTCATCTCCCGTGAGGGCGGCACGCCGCGTCAGCTTACCAGCGGTGAGTTCGACCACAACAGTAGTCTCGCCTGGAGTAAAAACAACGACGCTATTTACTTTTCTGCAAACCGCCACCCCGATCACGAGATCGAACTGATGAACTCTGAAATTTATAGAGTAAATCTCAAGGATGGCGACATTGAGCAGATCACCGAAAGATTCGGGCCTGATCACCATCCGCAGATCTCCCCCGATGGTAAAAAGCTTGCCTACCTGGGATTTGAGGATCAACGGCTCGGGTACCAACAACACAGCATGCGCATCATCGATCTCGGCAGCGGCGAGTCCCGCAAAGTCCAAACCGCAAAAGACCGCAGTATCTCCAGCTACCACTGGCTAGGCGACAGTAAACGTATCGCTTACAGCTACGACGATCAGGGCTCCACAAAAATTGCCATTAAAAAAATTGGTGGCAGTGACACTGTAGTCGCCAGTGATGCTGGCGGTCTATCGCTGGGGAGACCCTACTCGGGCACTCACTTTGCCACATCCAAGCGCGGAGCTATTGCTTACACGCAAACCAATCCGCAACATCCGGCAGAGCTGGCTTTGGCCCACAATGGCAAAGTAAAAGCGCTGACCAGCCTCAATAACGATGTGATGCCGCTGCGCAATATGGCCCGCGTGGAGGAGATCAATTACAAGTCCAGTTTTGATGGCCGTGATATACAGGGCTGGGTCGCCTACCCGCCCAACTTCGACCCGAAGAAAAAATATCCCTTGCTGTTGGAAATTCATGGCGGGCCCTTCTCTAACTATGGCCCCCGGTTCGCCGCAGAGGTGCAACTTTTTGCTGCCGCAGGCTATGTGGTTCTCTATACAAACCCCCGAGGCTCCACCAGCTATGGGCATGAATTTGCCAATCTGATTCACCACAACTACCCGAGCCAGGATTACGACGATTTGATGGCCGGCGTGGATGCAGTCATCAACCAGGGTTTTATCGATGAGGAGCAACTGTTTGTTACCGGCGGCAGCGGGGGCGGCACCCTAACAGCCTGGATCATCGGCAAAACCGATCGATTCCGAGCTGCGGTCGTTGCCAAACCAGTAATCAACTGGGAAAGCTTCGTCTTGACTGCGGATTATTCCAGGTTCTTTACTAAGTACTGGTTCTCAGGCATGCCCTGGGAAAAACCGGAGGAATATCGCCGCCGTTCACCGCTGACTTATGTGGGCAATGTCACTACGCCAACCATGCTGCTTACCGGAGAGGAGGACTACCGCACACCGATGTCTGAAACAGAGCAGTTTTACCAGGCACTGAAGTTGAACGATGTGGAAGCTGCAATGGTGCGTATCCCAGGCGCCTCTCACAGTATTGCCGCGAGACCCAGCCAGATGATTGCTAAGGTAGCCTCTATCTTGTACTGGTTTGAACAGCACAAGCCAGATAGAGAAAATGCAAACGAGAACTTAGCAGGCAATTAGCCAGCACTCTTGAAACTAAAAGTGTGGGCTAAAAGCCCACACATATCCTCGTAATAGACTTGATACAGGACATAAAAAGATAAATCACAGCTTTCTTTCAGCCACCCCTGAGTCTACAATTCGGTTTCCCTCTGCATAAAGGCGGCATTTCCCAAAGACCTTATAACGCTGCCGAGATTTCTCACAAAGATTAAGTGCAGCATCATTTGCAGCTTCCTGATTAATATTCTCTTCAGAAAAACCTATAACAAAGGCCCCCCTAAAATCTAAGGCCAATGCCAAAGCTTTTTCCCCTGGCATATCCTGGTATTTAATAAGGTTTTCTCCCAAACCTTCTTTCACAGGCTTAGCGGATAAACGAGGGCTGCTAACATTTTCAATCTCCCTGCGCATTGAATCCAGACGACCCTCCCTTTCCAAACTGGAAAGCTGTACCATTAGAGGGCCAACAACCTGAGAAAAATATTCTCTATCACGACTAATATAAAGCTCATGAGCATACCACCATGCTATACCTGTGTGCCTTGGTGCACGCAAATAAGCCTGCTCCAGCATTTCAAAATAACTTTCTCGAGGATACCCTAATACCTGCATTGCAACTGCAAGTTCATACCAATAAACAGGCACATCATCATGGGAATTAATAAGCTTGATATACTCATCTCGTATATCAGCTACTACGGTTAAATTAATATTCTCAGCTTTCGACAGCTCTTCGACCAAACCAACACGAGCCTTAGCTTCAAGAAACCATTCCTGCTCGTGGTGATCAACAGGGATGGAGCTCAACCATTCTTTGGCTTGGAGGATATTTCCAGCATGAAGCTCAGCAAGTGCCATTGTAACAATTAGCTCATAGCTGCTATTCCCTTCCTTTTTAGCATACTCAATAAAATCTTTTAATTTAATGACATCCTGCCCCGAAAACGACATAAAACGTGCAATCTCTAATATCGCTTTATCTTTCTGGAGAGACTTTACCAATGGATTAACTTTAATCCCACTCTCTAGATCTAAAGGCCTATCAACATAACCAAAGCTACCCAACTTAGCCAAATGCAGATACTGAGATTCTAACTCTTCAAATGTCATACCCAACTCTTCCCACAGTGATCGAGCCGAATCTGGGTCTCTATCATACTCAACCAGATATTTATTAAGAGCTTTCCGTCTTTCCACATCAAAAAACAGCCAATGCGTCAACATCCAACCACTGGCATAGAGCTCTGTTCTATCTTTGAGGCTTAAAGACCCTTTTTTCGCATCAAGCAATTTATCTAGAGGCAATAAATTTGAAGCATTGAGGCCGACCACACGACTAGCAGGCATCCTTCCTAGCCTAAATTCCCCATCACTAAAACTAACTGTAGAAAATATTTCTGCAACACCCTCACTATACCAATAAGGAAGATTGAAAGAATCACGCCCATAAGACAAAAAGTGAATGTATTCATGAAACAAAGTTTGGCGCGCTGGGTTGTCCGGGTAAAACCTATTACCTGCCAAATTTACAATGGCAAAGCTACCGTAGAATGTATTTTGAAAAGCCCCAATAACACGCCGAGAATCATCCCCACTAAACAACCCTCTAAAACTAAGACTGTCATCAAGTGCGTAGATAGTTAACTTTTGTTGATCCGGCACAAACTTAAGATATTCCCTAGCGACAGGCCTAAGCATCTCAAGATCAATAGCCAATTCCTTTGCTTTCGTGGCATCATCATTCGTTACAATACGAAAATGCTCTGTCTCCACCTCATACCAATCTGAGTTAACCAACTTCTGAGACGAAGTGCATCCCCCGAGAAAAAAAGCAACAAAAAAAAGCACTGTATAAAAAAGTTTAAATAATAAAGAGCTGCTATATGTCTTGGCACTCATTTATACCTCCTAAAGACCTTATTCGAGTTAGGCGAAGCCTGAAAGTTACACAATAGACGACTGATAAAGTAGCAACCTCAAGAGATAAGCGCCTTCAATAAAATTGCAGAAACACCCCCACTTTAAACTTGGTACTTTTTGAGAGGAATGAAAACTGATAAAAGTCTTATTTTTGCCAATGAAGCATATGGATTTTATAGAGAGAAAAATAAGATGGGGCCTTATACTGAACTACTAACCTTTATTGACAAGAATGTCGGTGTCGATTCAATGGAAAACAGCCTGCGGTGAAACAGCAATAAGTTAATAAAGGGCTAATCTTTTCAGTGTCATCTGACTTACCAACTAGTGCCCTTAATTCACAACCGAATTACCCACCTTTTAATGGAGGTTTCCTGAAGTATGGGAAGACTCTTCGACTGGACTGACTTGCTCGTCAAAGCCATGTGACAATACAAAATAAAAAATTACCTGCATCTGCCCTTGAAATTCGGTAACCAAATCAAAATTGAATTCCCCTCGTTCACCAGGGTTCACTCGAACAGTGGATACATGCGCAGGTTCGATAAAGAATTCTGCTACGGGGCGCTTTCCTCGGATAACCTGAACGAGCAAGGTGCGGGCATCCTCCTCAGCAAAGCGCCAATAGTAGTCATCATCATCGTAAACTACTGAGTCTGTACTCCCGGCACGAAGGATACAGTTGGGATGTTCGGCCAACCAAGCCCAGAATTCTTTAAAGGGTATTGCCTGATGCATGCAATTTTAATCATCCAACTCAATGATGCTGTCAGCACCACCATCAAGATTGAATTCATCAGCAATTTGTTTGCACCACAGGTTAAGGCGCTGAGCAGTCAACTCTTCCTGTTGATCCTCATCGATAGCGAGGCCCATAAATTTGCCCTCACCTTCGACCTCCGCCTTGGAAGCTTCAAACTCATAGCCTTCAGTAGACCACAAACCGACAATGGTCGCTCCTCGCCCGACAATCACATCGTGCAACATGCCCATAGCGTCGAGGAAGTAATCGCCGTATCCGAACTGGTCGCCCAAACCGTAAAGGGCCACGGTCTTGCCGCTAAAGTCGATTTCCTGCACATCTTCCCAGAACTCCTCCCAATCGGACTGAATCTGGCCGAAATCCCAGGTGGGAATACCAAAAATCAGCTGCTCGTAGTTGGCGATATCCAGCTGAGTGACATCGGCAATATCAAACAGATCTACCCTATCCTCACCCAGGCGGGCGCGGATACGCAGGGCTATAGATTCAGTGTTGCCTTCGTCGCTGCCATAAAACAAGCCGATTTTGCTCACAGTCACTCCTCTCTGCCCTAACCGGGCCACACTAGACACCTATTTGCGGGGCGGCGTATTCTCCCAGCAATAGCGGAATGCAGCAAGCTGACTCTGAAAAGCAAAAGCAGGGGAAACAAAAAGGCCCCCTTGAACGGGGGCAAAGGGTTATGAACCTACCGGGCCTCTGGGGAAGGGCGCGCCCGGTGGATCGCACAAGGAGTCTATAGAAGGGTAATCAGGAGTCTGAAGAGCGGCGCTCAAGGCGGCCTTCGCGCCATTTCATTCGGCGCTCTTTGCGCTCAGCTTTTAGCTCTTCAAACTTGGCTTTCTGCTCATCGGTGAGAATCGCCTCAAATTGCTGGCGCATCTGGTGGTGACTCTGCATTTGCTGTACCTTCAGCCGACCCAGTTCGGCACCCAGCTGATCCACTGTAGCCTGGTCAGCACCTGACTCTATCGCAGTATGGATTTGCTTTCGCAGAGCATTCAGCTGTTCACGCTGGGCATTTCTCGCCTCACGGGTACCATCGCGGTTGGCTTTTAGCTGTGCCTTTTGTCCCTCGGTCAGCTGCAACTCACGGGCCATGTGCTCAAAGCCGCGCTTGTGGTGATCCCCACCCCCGCCAGACGCCATCGTCGCTGCGGGGAAAGCTAAAACACCCGCCAGGGCCAAACTGCTTACCGCCAGTTTCCAGTTCTTCATCATTCTGTCCTCTCGTTTGCATTCAGTGATTTCATAGTAAGTGTGGCCCGTGTAAACAGGGGCAAACCGGGGTAAACAATTGTTAAGAACGGTAAAAAGCCCACAGGGCTGCGATAACTAGCGCCAGTGCTTTGCATATAATGGCACCACAGCAACAGAGAGAACGCCATGAGCCGAATCCTCCTGATCGATGACGACACAGAATTGACCGACCTGCTGAGGGAGTTCCTCACCGGCGAAGGCTTTGAAGTAACAGCGGCCAATGATGGCGGCCGGGGGCTTGAGCTGGCACAGAGCCAAAACTTTGACGCCCTGGTACTGGATGTAATGCTTCCAGTACACAACGGTTTTGACGTGCTGCGTAAACTCCGCGAAGAGGCCTCCCCAACGAGTAGATCCCTGCCTGTCATCATGCTCACAGCCAAAGGCGATACCGTGGATCGCATTGTGGGCCTGGAAATGGGGGCCGATGACTACCTGCCCAAACCTTGTAATCCACGTGAGCTGGCCGCGCGCCTGCGCGCTATATTACGCCGTGGGCGGGTTGAAATAGAAGAAAATGACGACAACCTTAGCAGCGGTCAGTTGCGACTTTTACCAGCTGAACACCAGGCCTACTGGAGCGAACAGGCCCTATCCCTCACTGGTGCTGAATTCTCAGTACTCAAAGTGCTGGTGCAGCACGCCGGGGATGTGGTTGGTAAAGAGGTTCTGACCGAAAGTGCACTAGGGCGCAAGCTTATGCCCTACGATCGCTCAATCGACGTACATGTGAGCAATATCCGTAAGAAGCTCGCCGACAAAGGCGCCAGCCGCGATCTGATTATCAATATTCGCGGCGCTGGCTATATGCTCACCCAGGCCAAGCAGTAGGTAGTATCAAAATGCGCAGCCTCTTCTGGAAAATGTTTTTTGGCGCATGGATCACCGCCATGGTGATGGTGGTTGCCGCCATTTACATTACCCATTTTGGCGAGTTTGGCGACCCACGCCAGGAGGAGCGCTGGGAGGGGCCCGCACTATTTCGAGAAGTCATGCGCAATATGCGTATAGCCCGCCGCCATGGTCCTGAGCAGTTCCAGCACTGGCTGGAGCGAGCGCCTAAGAAAGTCCAACGCCGCGTCTACGCGGTGGACCACCTGGGCAACGATCTGCTTGGGCGCCAGGTTCCTACCGATATGAAGCCTCTGATCAACAGCCTGGATTACCGCAATCGCGAAGCGCACATGTTAGTGGACAATAAACCCACCGTGGGCTTCTTCCTGCCACTACGCACAGGGGACCCTCTACGCATCGCCCTGGTTGCCGGCGATAGCAAGGAAGGCCTTTTGCTGCGCTTCCTATGGCGCAATTTCTGGCCCATGCTGCTGCTTTCAATGATCGCTTCCGGAGTTGCCTGCTACTGGCTGGCCAGCTACTTGAGCCGCCCCCTTGAACAGCTCCGAACCGCCACCAGACGAGTCGCTGCCGGTGAGCTGGACTACAGGGTTGCTCCGAGTTTGCGCACCCGCAACGATGAACTGACAGACCTTGCCCTCGATTTTGACTCAATGACCGCACAACTGCAGGAGTCCATGTCCGAACAGCGCCGCCTGATCAAGGATGTTTCTCACGAGTTGCGCTCCCCCCTGGCTCGGCTCCAGGTAGCTTTGGCTATCGCCCGCCAAAAGCAGGTGGCAGGGCTTGACACCGAGCTGGACAAAATCGGCAAGGCTGCGGATTACCTGGAGGATATCATTGCCGATGTATTGTCCCTGCCAGTCAGTAGCCAGGAGCAGCGTCCACTGGATGATGTGGTCGAGTTGAACAGCCTGCTTTCGGCATTGATTGATGATCTGCACATAGAAGCTGAGGAAAAAAGCCTGAGCTTTGATGTGAGCACCACTGGCGAAGAGCTTTTAATCGCTACTCGCGGCAGCTCACTGACCGCAGCACTGGAGAATATTCTGCGTAATGCCATCAAATACAGCCCCTCAGGCGGCCTCGTACGAGTACTGGTAGAGGAGTCCGGAGAATCCTGTAGCATCTCTGTAATCGACTCTGGCTCAGGGGTCGAGGAGGATGAACTGGAGGCTATTTTCCGCCCCTTCTATCGAACGGACAGCGCACGCACCCGGGAGAGTGGTGGCTTTGGCCTGGGTCTGGCTATTGCCCAACGCACTCTGCTGCACCATGGAGGCAGTATCAGTGCGCGCAATAGCATTGGTGCCGGCCTGTGTGTCGAGATTCAGCTGCCACTTCTGCATATCACCGACGATTGAACGGCGCAAAAACTGCTATAAACAATCTATCGCCAGCACGGGCTGGCGATCATGACTATTTGACCGCCAATAGCAAAGGACCCTGCTATGCGCTGGATCATCTATATCCTCATATTCCTGGTATTGTTACTGCTCGCCGGATATCTGTTCCCTCGAGAGGTAAGCCTTGAGCGGAGCGTCTATATCGATAAGCCTCCCCAGGCCGTCTTTCCCTACGTCAATAATTTTCGCAAATTCAATAGCTGGTCCCCTTGGCGCAATATAGACCCATCTATGCAATACGATTACAGCGGACCTGAAGAGGGCGTGGGCGCGGAAATGAGTTGGCGTGGCGAGAACTCGAAGGCAGGCAGCGGCAGCCAGACTATCACCGCCAGCACGCCAAATTCTATGGTCCGCACCAAACTGGCTTTCGGTGATGGTAGCACTGCGGAGGCGGAGTTTAAGCTCCAACCCGAGGGTGAAGGCACCAAGATAACCTGGGCCTTTATGAGCGATACAGGAGGCGGCCCCAGGGAACGCTGGATGGGCCTGGCTGTGAAAAAAATGGTAGGTGAGTCCTACGAACACGGACTGTCAAAACTTAAGAATTTGTTGGAATCCAGTACTGATGCAATTGAGGGTCCGACGCCCGGCGGAGCAGACCAGGGGAGCAGCAATACTACAGACTCCGTCTCAGATATTCCCTCGGATGTTGATGATGCTATGGGGGGAGGCCCGCAGGGTGTTCAATCGGAAATGCAAAACCAACAGCAGGAGGAAGCTGGGGAAACACCGGAGAATGAACCCCAATCACCATAGACCGCGCTACCAGCCTCATTACTATTTTCAATAAAAAAGCCCGCTAATGGCGGGCTTTTTTATTGGGGCTTACCTGGACTTGTTGCGGCGCTGCGCCGGCACCGGCGACTTGCGTAGCTTTCGGCGCTGGCGCTCAAGAGTCTGTTTTTCTCCCTGTGTGAGCGGTCTCTGACCAAGTTTTGGCAGACCCGCAGTAACACACAGATCATCAATTTCGCGGGGCTCCATCTCAATCCACTGGCCCACACGTACATGGGAGGGGATAAATACACTACCGTAGCGAACTCTCTTGAGGCGGCTCACTCGCACACCCTGCGATTCCCACAAACGCCGCACTTCACGGTTGCGCCCCTCCATTACCACGCAATAGAACCAGCGGTTCCTACCCTCACCGCCGCTCTCGACGATATCAGTAAAGCGCGCAGAGCCATCATCCAGCAATACCCCTTTGACCAAGCGCCTTTTCATCTCATCGTCCACTTCGCCCTGGATTCGTACCAGATATTCGCGATCGATCACCGAGGAGGGATGCATCAATTTGTTGGCCAGCTCACCACTGTTGGTAAACAATAGGAGTCCACTGGTATTAAAATCCAGGCGCCCCACAGAAATCCAACGGCCCGTCTTCAACCTTGGTAATCGATCGTAAACTGTCGGGCGCCCTTCGGGATCGTGGCGTGAGCAAATCTCACCGACCGGCTTGTTGTACAGAATGACGCGGCAGCGATTCTCCTCGGTCGATGGCAGTCGCTGACCATCAAATTCAATGCGGTCCTGATCGGTAACCCGCTCACCTAGCTCCGCCACTTTTCCATTGATTGTCACGCGGCCAGCATCGATCGCGCGCTCCATCTCTCGCCGTGAACCAAGGCCACTGCGTGCCAATACTTTCTGCAATTTTTCGCCTGCTGGCGAGGTGCCATCACTCATGGGGTGGTGTTTTCCACTTGCACTACATCCTGGGAATCATCATCGACATCAGCATTTCCTTCGGCCCTATCTTCCAGTCCGACTTCGCTCGCTGTGTCGTTATCACCAAACAGGCTACTAGGCGGCAGGGTCGCCGCTATCGGGGCTGTGCTATGCGCCTCCGCTACCAGTTCAGTCTCTCTATTATCGTCTTGGGGGGCGGCTTCAGTATCACCTGTGTCAACGGCACCCAAATTCTCTAATACCGTTTCTTCCTGCTCCCGCTCAATCTCCATCGCAACCAGCGATGCCGCAGCCTCAACCGCATCATCCCGATCGCCCTCATCTAATTTCTCATCAATTTTCTCTCGCTCCACTGGCGACACAGGCTCAACTTCTTCAGCAGGCTGGTCTTCTGACTGCGCTACAATTTCCTCTACCAGCGCTTCAACCCGCACATCTCCATCAATATCATCAGGCTCGTTATCAATATCGCCCACTGACTCTTCAGCCGCAATATCAACAACTTCTTCTTCAGAACCCTCCTGGACCTCCGACTCTCCACTTTCTGCAGAAACCTCACCGCTGATTTGCGACACCTCAATATCTGCACTATCAGTCTCTGCCGCAGTAATCTCCTCTGGGGACAACCCCTCTGCTTCAAGGATCTTGTTGAGACTCTCTATATCGCGAATCTCAGCCAGGGTTGGCAAATTATCTAGGGAGCTTAGATTAAAGTAATCCAGAAATTCCCGCGTGGTCGCATACAGCGATGGTTTGCCAGGCACATCACGATGGCCAACTACTTTGACCCAACCGCGCTCAAGCAGGGTTTTAACAATCTGCGAACTCACTGCTACACCGCGAATCTCCTCGATATCTCCGCGGGTTACCGGCTGGCGATAGGCGATGATTGCCAGGGTTTCCAAAGTTGCGCGGGAATACCTCTGCGCTTTTTCCTCCCAAAGGCGGTTTACCCAGGGCGCCAAATCTTCAGGCACCTGGAAACGCCAGCCCGTGGCCACCTTCCTGAGTTCAAAGCCGCGCCCAATACAATCCTGCGCTATCTCCTCAAGGATATCTCTCAAGGTTGTATTGGAGGGCTGCTCCTCTTCTTCAAGCAGCGACAATAACTTTTCTTCACTCAGAGGCTGCCCTGCCGCAAGCAGGGCGCCCTCTACAATTCTGCGCAGTAATTCCGGAGCGATTGTCATCTTCTATTTTCTAACTCTGATGCTTTCTCGGCAATTCATCCGGCACGTCCCACTTTTACGCACCAGCTAACTCTTCGCTTGGCTGCCCATTCTGCTCTACTGCCGACTGCTCATCCTCAGCAGTCAGTGTGTCATTACCCTCCAGCTCACTCTCAATTGGCAGTAATTCACCACTTGGTGCTTCAGCTGGCTGAGCATCGTCGTCTCCTTCCAAGCTACTTTCAGGACCCGAGAGGTACTCGTCATGACTATCAACACTTCCGGAGCCACTCTGCCCGGCTGCCCGTACATGGATCGGGCCGAAGGCCTCGTTTTGTACCAGTTCCGCCAGGGACTCTTTCACCAACTCCATCACTGCAAGGAAAGTAACCACCACACCAAGGCGCCCCTCCTTCACGGTAAACAGGCTCACAAAAGGCACAAATTGGCCGTGGCGAATCTGATCCAGTACCTGGGTCATACGTTCACGGGTAGAGAGCTTCTCCCGTTCGACCTGGTGGCTCTCAAACATATCCGCACGACGCAATACATCTGCCAGAGCAACCAATACCTCTTTGAGATCCACATCCGGATCGGGTCGGGTGATACTGCGATCGGGGCCTTCAGCGCTGGCTTGGTGAATATCTCGCCCCATACGTGGAATCTCGTCGAGATCCTCCGCCGCAGTCTTAAAACGCTCATATTCCTGCAAGCGGCGGATCAATGCGGCCCGAGGGTCTTCACCCTCCTCTTCCTCAGCTTCCGGCGGGCGCGGCAGTAACATTCTCGACTTGATCTCTGCGAGCATGGCTGCCATCACCAGGTACTCGGCTGCAAGCTCAAAACGTATCGACGTCATCATTTCCACGTAGGCCATATACTGGCGGGTGATGTCTGATACATTAATTTCAAGAATATCCAGGTTCTGGCGACGAATCAGGTATAGAAGCAGATCCAGGGGCCCCTCAAAGGCTTCCAAAATCACTTCCAAAGCATCTGGCGGAATAAACAGGTCTGGTGGCAGGTCAGTAAAAGCCTCGCCTAATACCAGTGCCACAGGCGCATCTTCCGAATGACCTGGCGTATCTACACTCTCAGGGGGAGCTTCGGTAGAGTCGCCTTCACTCGCCGCGACCTCGGCAAGCACCTGCTCCTCCACCTCGGCTAGTAATTCTTCACTGGACACCCTGCCCCACCCTCGAAAGCGCAAACGCGCGATTATACACTAGCGTGACACTATTCAGCCCAGAATTTCATCAGCCGTTCCGCAACCCTGGCGAATCAGCTCCGGCTCTTCGCCGGTAAGATCTACAACAGTGGTTGGCTCCATACCACAGAACCCCCCATCAATCACCAGCTCGACCTGATGCTCAAGGGTATCGCGAATATCGTAGGGGTCGGTCAGGGGCTGCTCATCACCTGGCATGATCAGGCTGCAACTCATCAGGGGCTCACCCACTGTTTCAATCAGGGCGAGAGTTATTGCATTGTCGGGTACACGGATACCAATAGTCTTACGCTTCGGGTGAATAAGACGACGTGGCACTTCTGCGGTAGCCGGCATAATAAATGTATAGGGGCCAGGTGTATGATTCTTGAGTAGGCGGAACATCTGATTATCTACCTTGGCATAGGTAGCCAGCTCCGATAGATCCCGACACATTAGAGTGAAATTATGCTGTTTATCCAGCTGTCTCAATGCGCGAATGCGCTCAACGGCCAACTTTTCTCCAAGGCGGCAGCCAATGGCATAGGCAGAATCTGTGGGGTAGACGATAACCCCTCCTGCATTCACGATATCAGCAGCCTGAGAAATCAGGCGCCCTTGAGGATTATCCGGATGAATCTGAAAAAACTGCGCCACAAAAGCCCCCCAAGCCTTTAATGAATTGAAACCTCTTTGCGGACCTTGACTGACCCGCAAGGGATCTCGGTTCGACAGCATCTACAAAACATACGTAAAAAGTACGCTTGGCTAGGCTGTCATGGCATGACCGGGTCGATCCCGGTGCAGAGTGTGCCACAGATTCCATACCGGCTCGACGTCTTCTGGTAGACGCACGCAACCCAATTCCCGCCAGGGCTGGTCTGGCTGGTGAAAATCACTTCCCAGGGAACAGCGCAATTGCGGACCGTTAAGTTCAGTTGTGACCGAAGACATAAGACTCCGCAATTCCTTAGTCTGGGTAGGATTTTGGCGGCCGCACAGCAACTCTATCGCATCGCCCCCGCAGCGCGAAAACTCGCCAAGTAACCGGACCAACTGGGTGCGGGTAAACCCATACTTAAGTGGGTGTGCCAATACAGCACTGCCACCAGCCGCATGAATTGTCTCTATGGTCTCCACCATTTGGGGCCACTCGACCTTCACATCACCTACCTTACCTGCGCCTAAATAACGCTTAAAAGCCCGCGCTGTATCCTCTACATGACCCGCTTCTACTAACCATCGGGCAAAATGCGGTCTGCCCAATACAGATTCCCCTGCAACAGCACGCCCACCCTCTAGAGCACCGATGAAGCCGCGCTTGTGCAGTCGCTCAGCAATACGCTCGGCACGCTCCAGGCGAAGCCCTTCGCGCAAGCTTATGGCATTACGCAGCTCCTGCGACGTCAGATCAACATTGAGACCAACAATGTGAATCGAGCGACGCCCCCAAAGGCTGGAGAATTCAATCCCTGCCAGCACAGTGATGCCCAATTGGTCACCAGCTTCCTGTGCCTGTGCTACTCCATCCACTGTATCGTGGTCCGTGAGTGCCATCAGTGTCACACCTTGGCATTTCGCCCTCGACACCAGCTGTGCAGGACTTAAAATACCGTCAGAAGCGGTACTGTGACAGTGCAGATCGACAAGATCGGTATTCAGATCAGCAGACAGGGCTCTCAATAGTGGGCTCTCACTCAGTTTGGCGACAGTGATCGTCGCAGTATCCATTATTTTGGAACAATTACCCGGTAATGCTGTCACAGCGGCACCCGGCGTTTTCAGGGATAAGGCCCGGACCAATGGTCAGCCTAGGTGACCTCGGGGCCGGAGTCTGACAGCAGTATTGTCAGTGGGGAAGAAATTGTTTTGGAGGGACTATAGAGATATCGCCTCCAGACTGATTTCCTGCGGGCATTATCACCGGAATAGAGTATGACCGAAACGAATTCGACCACAACATCTCCCGAGAAACCTAAAAAGGAAGGGTTTCTCAGCAATATCACCTTCAATGTCATCATTCCGACATTGATACTGACCAAACTTTCCGGGGATGACTGGTTGGGCCCAACTTGGGCGTTAATCGTGGCCCTGGCCTTCCCGCTGGGATACGGTCTTCGCGACCTGCTGCGCCTGGGCAAGGTCAACTTCTTCTCGGCCCTCGGGTTTATAGGCATCCTTCTCACCGGCGGTATCAGCTTGCTAAAGCTGGACCCGCAATACATTGCGATCAAGGAAGCCGCGATCCCCGGCCTGCTGGGCGTTGCAACGGCTCTATCCGTTTATACCCGCTGGCCCCTGGTCAAAACCCTCCTCTACAACGATCAAATTCTGAATACGGCAAAAATTGCCCAGTCATTACAGGCAAATGGCAACCAGCCGGCCTTTGAGCGCACTTTGCGCCAGACTTCATGGATTGTTGCCGGGTCATTCTTTTTCTCCTCGGCGCTGAACTACATTCTCGCCAAAATGATCGTCACCAGCCCACCCGGCACCGAAGCCTACAACACCGAGCTGGGTGAAATGACGGCATATGGATATCTGGTTATTGCAATCCCATCAACCCTGATCTTAATGGGCGCCCTCTTTTTCCTTTTCTCCCGCATCGGCAAGCTGACCGGGTTGAAACTGGAAGAAGTGATGGTCGCGCAATAGCACTTTAAAGAACTAACAAGAGCATTAAATACAATGTGGTACGCAATCATCAGTGAAGATGTTAGCGATAGTCTCCCTTTGCGCAAAAAAGCGCGCGCTGATCACCTGGCTAGACTCGGCCGCCTGAAAGATGAAGGCCGCCTGCTCGCCGCCGGCCCCCATCCATCCATAGACAGTGAAGAGCCAGGTGAATCAGGCTTCAGTGGCAGCCTCGTTATTGCAGAGTTTCCCTCGCTGGAGGATGCAAAAGCCTGGGCTGACAGAGACCCCTATATCGAAGCAGGGGTCTACGCATCAATAAACGTCAAACCCTTCAAGTTAGTGCTGCCCTGATAACAACATAAAAATAGAAGCTGTATGACCATGAGAAAACTAATGTCGGGCCTGCTTGCTGCGGCACTATTAAATGTGGTTCCAGCCTTAGTAAGCGCTGAAACCCGCTATATCACCGACCAACTTCACGTACCCATGCGTTCCGGCAAGGGTAACGGGTTTCGCATTCTCCACCGGGGGCTGCCAAGTGGCACCGAGCTTACGGTCCTGGAGGACGCTGCATCTGAAGGCTGGACACGAGTGCGGACACCGGGCGGCACTGAAGGCTGGGTCAGGCGCCAATACCTGGTATCCGAACCGGTAGCAAAGCTCAAACTGGCCAGCGCCGAAGCCAACCTGGCCCGCTTTGAAAAGATGGAGGGAAATCTCGGTGGCGAGGTCCGCCGCCTGGAAGAGGAGAACAGCCGGTTGAATAGTTCCCTGAGCGCGGCCCAGCAACAGACACAAAACCTTACTACTGAACTCAAAGCACTCAAGACCCTGTCCTCGGACGCTATATCCCTCAATGAGCGTCACCAGAAACTTCTGCACCAGCACGAGCTACTCAAGCAGGAAAAAATTATGGCAGAGGCCGAGATCCAACGTCTTTCCGGCAGTGAATCCCAGAGATGGTATTTGTTTGGTGCCTTATCTGTGGCAGTCGGTGCCATACTCGCAATGATTGCCCCCCGCGTTCGCCCCCGCAAACGCCACTCCGAGTGGGCCAACTGATCTCACTTCCGGGCAAAGAAATCGCATACTATTAAGAGCTGGGATTGCGGCATTTGCCGCCCCCCGCAGCCCTTCATCCAGCATTGGACCGGGCGCGCTGTTAAATCAGATCCCTAAAACAACCCCAAAAGGACAAGGATGATGCGTAAACTTTTTGTGTGTTTTCTCTGTGCTCTCTTTGCGCTTCCCGCACTGGCCAAAAATCCCCAGGTTGAACTGAAAACTGACCTGGGCGTAATCCGGGTTGAGCTGTTCGCTAAAGAGGCTCCGGCCACAGTGGAGAATTTTCTCGCCTATACCGATAGCGGGTTTTATAACGGGATTATCTTTCATCGGGTCGTGCCCGGTTTTGTAGTACAGGCTGGCGGCTTCACTTTTGATTTCCAAAGGAAAGAAACCCGCGACGCAATTGTCAACGAATCCACCAATGGCTTACAGAATCTGCGTGGCACCCTGTCGATGGCGAGGACTAACGATCCAGATAGTGCAACCTCACAATTTTTTATCAACCTGGTGGACAACACCAGGCTCGATGCAAAAGAAGACCAGGCGGGCTATGCCGTATTTGGCAAGGTGATCGAAGGCATGGATGTAGTAGAAAAAATTGTGCGGGAGCCTCGTGGCCTATATCGAAAGCACCCGAGTGCACCCAACGTGCCTATCCGTATCCTCGACGCAAAAAGAATCGATGTCGGCGATAAAACTATCGCCAACAACACTAAGGGAGAATAAGCAGTGATAGCTCTCAGCGTAAATCTCAACAAAATTGCCCTCATTCGCAATTCCCGCGAGGGCAACTTTCCCGACGTTGTCGCCCACGGCAGGATCTGCCTAGATGCTGGCGCACAGGGAATTACTGTGCATCCGCGTCCGGATCAGCGCCATATCCGCCCTGGCGATGTACGCGAACTTGCAACTCTGTGCAGGGAACGACAGGGCATAGAGTTCAATGTTGAGGGCAACCCCTTCGCTACACATTTAGCGGACTATCCAGGCCTGGTGGAATTGGCACTGGAAACCAAGCCCGATCAGTGCACCCTGGTACCAGACAGCAATGACCAACTGACTTCAGACCACGGTTTCAATCTCAAGCTCGACGGCCCGCGCCTAGTGCCACAGATTGCGAAATTGAAGGGGGCAGGAATCCGCGTCAGTTTGTTTATGGACCCTGACCTGGAACAGATCAGCCTGGCCAGAGATATTGGCGCTGATCGTATTGAGCTTTATACCGGTCCTTACGCGGAAGCTGTTGCCAAACAGAGCCCGGATTTGGATAGTATTTTTGCCACCCACTGCGCCGCTGCCGAACACGCACGTCAGCTGGGCCTCGGTATTAATGCAGGCCACGACCTCAATCTCGTTAACTTGCATCGCTATCGTACCCTGCCGGGGCTACAGGAAGTCTCCATCGGCCACGCTCTCACGGTGGATGCCATAAGTATGGGGCTTGAGAATGCCGTAAAAGCCTACCTCGATTGCCTCGCCGGAAACTGATGCAGACACTTAACATTATTGGTGCTGGCCGCCTGGGGAAAACCCTCGGGCGCCTGTGGCAGCAAAAAGGACTGTTCCAACTTAAGTCCATCTTCAATCGCAGCTACGACAGTGCACTGGCAGCGGTTGAATTTATCGGTGCAGGCCAGGCTGCCGAGTCTATAGAATCCATGGCCGAAGCCGACTGCTGGCTGATTTCCTGCTCTGACGGTGACATTGCTGTGATTGCCCAGCGCCTCTCCGATAGACTTGCAGAGCGCAACGACGTTATCGCATTTCATTGCAGCGGAGCTCTCAGCTCGCAGGTTCTCGAAGTTCTGCGCCCCGCCTCTATCGCCAGTGCCCATCCGGTTCACAGTTTTGCCGAGCCCCTGCACTCCCTGGATACCCTCCCCGGCAGCAGTGTCGCACTGGAGGGAGACAGTCTTGCTGTCAGTGCTCTGGAAAATGCTTTCACCGCCCTCGGTTGCGAAATCCTTACCATTGAGGCTCAACACAAGTCCCTGTATCACGCTGGTTCAGTAATTGCCTGCAACTATCTCACCGCTCTGATTGACCTGAGTCTACGCAGCTTTGCCGCGGCGGGTATCGAGCGCAACAGCGCCCTCAAACTGCTTGAACCTATTGTCCTGCAGACCGCACAGAACAATATGTCCCTGGGCCCCGAAAAGTCCCTCACAGGTCCTATTGCCCGAGGTGACCTGGAGACAGTTGCCACTCAAGTGGAGAATCTTGCCTCTGTGGACCCACAATTGGCACTTCACTATCGCCAACTGGGACTCGCCTGTGTAGAGTTGGCGCGGCGCGGCCAGCTATCGGATGAGAGCGCGGCCAGTTTGATCGAATTATTGAGTGAGCCAATGCGGTGAAAGACTCCTCTGAGTACCTGAAAAAAAGAGCCTTCTACGACAGTCTTCTAACCATTTATGGGCGCAAGCCGGTTCTCGAAGCCCTGGAAGATCCCAGCCTACCGGTGCATAAACTACACCTGGCAAGCAGCAACCGGCGCGATCAACTAATCAGTCGTATGGAGGCGCTGGCCGAGGAGCGCCAGGTGGAAATTGTCCATTGGGACCGCAAGGGACTCTCACGAATCTCGAAGAATTCTCGCCAGGACCAGGGAGTGGCACTTGACCTGGCCCTCCCCCACTACAGCACCTGCGAAGGATTTCTTCAGCAGCGTCAAGGCGACAACAATAAAAAGCCCTACGAGCTGTTGGCACTCGATGGTATTACCAATCCACAGAACCTGGGCATGATTATTCGTTCCGCCTGTGCAGGCGGCATAGATGGCATAATCCTACCGCGCAAAGGCTGCGCACAGATTGACCCACTGGTGATCAAGGCCAGTACTGGCACCCTGTTTAAAACTCGCATTTTGCGCTGTGAAACACTGGCGAACACACTGGGAGAATTCCGCAAGGCGGGAGCCCGTGTCTGCGGCCTCTCCTCTCACGCGCAATTGACCCTGGCAGAGGTTACAGGTGAAGTCCCCACCATTTTTGTTCTCGGCAATGAAACACGCGGTGTCAGCGAGGCCGTATCGAAACAGTGTAATGAATTACTCCGCATCCCCATGCACAATGATGTCGAAAGCCTGAATGTAGCGGTTACCGCCGCCCTAATTAGCTTCCGCCACCAACTCTGAAGCTTCCCCGGGGGTTAAACAACTCCCGCTAAACTCTTTAACCCCCAATAAGCTCCCGCATTTGGGCACCTCTCCACGACAGCAGCTGCACTTTATCCACTAGCTACCTCTACTCACAGATTCTGTGGATATCTCTGTGATTAACTCTCAAGCGATCGGCGCAAAGGCCCATGGTTACGTCATTGTGACAATCTGAAGAAAAAATAACCAAAGCTGGAAACGTTCAAAAAATCAACGAGTTACGAATGAAAGTAAATCCTGCTTAAAAGATCCCCTAAGTAAATGACCGAAATAACAGGAAGAGACACGGCTGTGGAAAGTGGCACGCTTGGCGGGAAAAAAGTGGTGCAGGGGTGCCAAACACCCCTGCAAGCGGCGGGGAAGTAATTACTTATTTTATTCCCATTCAATAGTCGCTGGCGGCTTACTGGACACGTCGTAGGCTACGCGCGAGATATGCTCTATCTCATTGATAATGCGATTGGAAACCTTCTCAATCAGTTCGTAGGGCAAATGCGCCCAGCGCGCGGTCATAAAGTCCACGGTTTCCACTGCGCGAAGTGCCACCACATATTCGTAGCGACGACCATCCCCCACGACACCGACAGACTTCACCGGCAGGAATACCACAAACGCCTGGCTGGTTTTATGGTACCAATCGGCCTTGTGTAGCTCCTCGATAAAGATCGCATCTGCTTCGCGCAGGATATCAGCGTACTCCCTTTTTACTTCGCCAAGAATACGTACTCCCAAACCCGGTCCCGGGAAGGGATGGCGGTAGACCATATCGTAGGGCAGACCCAGCTCCAGGCCGATTTTGCGCACCTCATCCTTAAACAATTCGCGTAGAGGTTCTACCAGATCAAACTGCATATCTTCCGGCAGGCCACCCACATTGTGGTGAGACTTAATCACATGGGCTTTGCCCGTTTTGGCTGCGGCGGATTCAATCACATCCGGATAAATAGTACCCTGGGCCAGGAACTTCACATCCTGCAATTTGGAAGCTTCTCGATCGAAAATCTCGATAAAGGTATTACCGATAATTTTGCGCTTGGCTTCAGGCTCATCCACACCTGCCAGACGTGAGAGGAAATCCTCTTCCGCATCGGCTCGAACAACCCGTACGCCCATATTGTCGGCGAACATTTGCATCACCTGATCGCCCTCATTTTTGCGCAACAGGCCGTTGTCCACAAAAACACAGGTCAGCTGATCACCAATCGCCTTGTGCAGCAGTGCCGCCACAACAGAACTGTCGACACCCCCTGAAAGACCCAGTAATACCTTGCCATCGCCCACTTGTTCTCGCACTTTGGCGATGGAGTCCTCGATGATATTGGCCGGGGTCCAGAGCTTTTCACAACCGCAGATGTCGATAACAAAGTGTTCATAGATACGCATTCCCTGAAGGGTATGGGTCACTTCCGGGTGGAACTGCACACCAAAGAAGTTCTTTTCGGCGGAGTACATGCCGGCGATGGGGCAGGAATCGGTGGAAGCCAGAAGTTCAAAGCCTTCTGGCATCTGCACAACTTTATCGCCGTGGCTCATCCATACATCCAGCAGTGCCTCACCTTCATCGTTGAGATGATCTCTGATATCGCGCAGCAGATTCGAAGTGCCCTCTACTTTTACCTGGGCATAGCCAAACTCACGGACATCACTGCCCTGCACTGCGCCGCCCAGCTGGTGTGCCATGGTCTGCATGCCATAGCAAATCCCCAGTACCGGCACTCCCAAGCTGTAAACCACTTCTGGCGCGCGGGGAGAGCCCTCTTCCGGTACAGACTCGGGCCCACCGGCCAGGATAATACCTTTCGGGTTATATTCGCGGATCTCTTCTTCGCTCATGTCGAAGGCGCGAATTTCGGAAAAAACACCCAGCTCGCGCACACGGCGGGCGATCAACTGGGTGTACTGGGACCCAAAGTCGAGGATCAGAATTCGGCTGGAGTGGATATCTTGGCTCATGATTGACTCATTAACAGAATAAATAACGGCAAACGGACCTGAAAGGTCCGTTTGCGGCTTGGTACTGAAAGTTGTTCACCGGGAGGCTTAGCGTCCACCCACCGGGTAGTTGGGCGCTTCTTTGGTAATCTGTACATCATGCACATGGGACTCACCCATGCCGGCGGCAGTTACTCGCACAAACTCCGGACGGGTGCGCATGGTTTCAATATCCACACTACCTGTATAACCCATAGCTGAGCGCAGGCCGCCCAGCATCTGGTGCACTATGGCAGACAGAGGACCTTTGTAGGGGACGCGCCCTTCGATACCTTCCGGAACCAGTTTCTCTGCGCCCTTGCTGGCATCTTGGAAATAGCGGTCAGAAGATCCCTGGGTGCGCGCCATAGCGCCGAGAGAGCCCATGCCCCGATAGGATTTATAAGTACGTCCTTGATACAGTTCTACCTCACCCGGCGCCTCTTCGGTACCGGCAAACATGGAGCCCATCATTACAGAGGAAGCACCAGCGACAATCGCTTTGGAAATATCACCGGAGTAGCGGATACCGCCATCGGCAATCATAGGCACGCCTGTCCCTTTAAGTGCAGTGGAAACCTCGGCAATTGCCGTTACCTGGGGCACACCGATACCAGTCACGATTCGAGTGGTGCAAATAGAACCGGGCCCAATACCTACCTTCACTGCGTCCGCACCAGCTTCAACCAATGCACGAGCGGCTTCCCCTGTCGCAATATTGCCGCCGATGACATCCACTTGGGGGTGCATTTCTTTGATACGGCGTACACGATCAATCACGTTGAGGGAGTGGCCGTGGGCAGTATCGACTACCAACACATCCACACCAGCCTCTACAAGAGCTGCCACACGGTCATCAGTATCAGGGCTTGTACCGACAGATGCGCCGACACGTAGGCGACCATCGGAGTCCTTGCAGGAATTCGGATACTGCTCGGCCTTATTAAAGTCTTTAACGGTAATCAGACCACGCAACTCAAAGTCATCGTTCACAACGAGTACTTTCTCGATGCGGTGCTTGTGCAGCAATTCGCGCACATGATCTGAAGAGGCATCTTCGTGAGCAGTTACCAGACGCTCTTTCGGAGTCATCACACTGGCGACGCTAACATCCAGATCGGTAAGAAAGCGTACATCGCGGCTGGTTACGATACCAACCAGATTGCCTTTATCCATTACCGGAACACCGGAAATATTATGGTGGCTTGTCAGTGCGATCAGCTCGCGTACAGTGGCATCAGACTCAATAGTAATAGGATCTTTTACCACACCAGCTTCGAATTTTTTTACGGCTCGAACCGCAAGAGCCTGCTCTTCAATAGACATGCTCTTGTGGATAATACCAATACCACCTTCCTGAGCCAGGGCAATAGCCAGGCGTGCTTCCGTCACCGTATCCATAGCGGCGGATACAATGGGAATATTCAGGGTGATATTGCGGGAAAGCTGGGTTTTCAGGCTGACATCCTTGGCGGTAACCTCGGAAAAACCGGGCACAAGTAGGACGTCGTCAAAAGTGAGGGCTTCGCGCGCGATGCGCAGATTGGATTCAGACATTGTTGACACTCAAACCTCGAATAGGCGGGATTGGGTATCGGCGCGATTATACCTCTCAGCGCCCAAAGCGCAAATGTCAATTTGCAGAAAAGTGGTTTTCTCGAGTAAAGCCCTTTACCTGTAGGGGGGATACTGCAATATTGCTCCGCCAGTTATTCCCAGTGAGACCCAGATGCAATCCAGCTCCCCCAACCAAAAGCGCAGCGCCCTGTCTGTAAGCGAACTGAATCGCGAGGTGAAACACCTGCTGGAGAGCAACGTACCCCTATTGTGGATCAGCGGGGAGATATCCAATTTTACTGTGCCCAGCTCAGGCCATTGGTATTTCAGCCTTAAAGATGCACACGCACAGGTGCGTTGTGCCATGTTCCGCGGACGTAACCGCAATGTGGCCTTTCGCCCACAGAATGGTCGCGAAGTACTGATCCGCGCACGGGTAAGCCTCTATGAAGGACGCGGGGAATTCCAGCTCATTATCGAGCATATGGAAGAGGCCGGCTTCGGTGCACTGATGCGCCAGTTGGAGCAACTCAAAGCAAAGTTGCAGGCCGAGGGATTATTCGATCCATCACGTAAGCGCAACCTGCCCTACTTGCCCACCAATATTGGCATTATTACCTCACCAACCGGTGCCGCCGTTCGCGATATGATCCATGTATTAGGTCGCCGTTACCCAGCCGCGGAAATCGAGCTATGGCCGGTAGCTGTTCAGGGGCAGGGGGCGGCACAACAAATTGCCGCGGCAATTGAAAAAGCCGGTAGCAGTGGCCGCCATGAGCTGCTGATTGTGGGACGTGGAGGCGGCTCACTGGAGGACCTGTGGCCTTTTAACGAAGAAGTCGTAGCCAGGGCACTGGCTGCCTGCCCCATCCCCACAATTTCCGCAGTAGGCCACGAAACCGATACCACAATTTCAGACTTGGCCGCCGACTTGCGCGCTCCCACCCCTTCAGCCGCAGCGGAGATCGCCAGCGCAAATGCAGCGGAGTTATTTCAACGGCTCGAAAATAGCAGAGTTCGGTTATATCGCGCAATACAACACCAGATGCGCCACTTACAGCAACTGGTCATGTTGAAGCGCAACCGCCTGCGCCACCCTCGCGAGCAGTTACAGAATCGTGCCCAGCACCTGGACCACATTGAAATGCGCCTGTTTGCCGCCGGACAGCTGCAAACCCAGCAGCGTCGAGCCCAACTGGCCTCGGCCCAACGGTCATTTGTCCATTACCAACCAAAGCGTCATATTCAGGAGAAACGTGAAAAGCTGCAACAAGCAGAATCGAACCTGCAACGCGTTACTGAATTTCATTTGAAGCACAATAACGACAAACTCAACCTCCTGGCACAGTTACTTCACAATGTGAGTCCACTGGCGGTTCTACAACGGGGTTATGCTATCGCTATGGACACCAACGGCAGAGCCATTAAAGACAGCCGTACTCTGGAAGCAGACCAGGAGGTCAATATTAAACTGGCCCGCGGGAACTTTTCTGCAAGGGTGGAAAGTATTGGGGACTAAAGTCCAGAATAGAAAAGCGCCCCAGGCACGACACTATAATCGTCCTGTAGAGAGCTTATGGAGCGATCTATGGGATCTGCTAACAGTGCAGTCAGACCCACCTGTTGGGCTGTGATTTTCCTCTCAATACTTGTATTGGCCATTGCCGCATCATGTAGTAAAGAGGGAAAAGAAAGCGACCTTGCCAGCCCGGCAGGGGTTGCTACGAGCCAAGAAAACATACAGCCTGAAAACGTCACTCCCCCTGTTATCCCCGCCAAAGAGCAGCAGGTCAATTACATTGAAACCGGTGATCTGCGTGAAATAAAAAAACACGGCACTATCCGCTTTGTAAACCTGACCGGTGCATCTGAAAATATGCTGCCCCGGGATAGCGTGGTCAGCCTTCGCCACTTTGAATTGGCAAATAAACTGGCCGACAAGCTAAAACTGGAAGCCAAATGGATCAAGGCGGAAACCCCTGACGATGCCATTAAAATGCTCCTCGCCGGAGAGGCAGATATCATCGCCTATGATCTGACAGTCACCGATTCCCGTGAAGAGCAAATTGACTTTAGCGTACCTATTCGCCAGGCCCGGCGACAACTGGTAACCGGCGCCTCAGGACCAGATATCACCGAACCGAGCAAATTAAATAATGTCGAGCTTATTGTCCCTAAAGGTTCCGCCAATGTAGAGACTGCTCAGCAGCTAATCGCGGAATTTCCGGATGCCAACCTGAGCATGAGGGAATATAAAATCCACGGTAACCGCGATGGTCTTGTAGATAAGATGAACGAGGAAAATAACTGGGTGGCAGTTCTCGAGGATTATTCAGCACAAGACCTGCGTAATTACCGCGACGACTTACGCCTTGGTGCTTATGTAAGCGAACCCCAGAACATTGCCTGGGGAATGCGTAAAACCTCCAGGCGCCTGCAGTCCACTGTAGATAATTTTCTCACCCGTAATTTGGTGAAAGCGCAAGAAGAGCGAATCACTGACTGGAAAGGTATTAAAAAATCAGGAGTAATCCGCCTGCTCACCTACAATGGCCCCACCACCTATTTCCTGTGGAAGGGGTTGTTGATGGGCTTTGACTACGATCTAGCTAAGGCTTTTGCAGACAAACACAAACTCCAATTGCAGGTTATCGTGGTGCCCTATGAGGAAAACCTGGCAGATTGGCTCAGAGCAGGTCGCGGTGATTTTGCCGGAGCGGAAATGAATATTACATCAGCGGTAGAAAAACAGGGAATGGTATTTACCAAACCTGTCGTTGAATCTACTGAGCAAGTAGTGAGTGGTAGGGGAACTCCGCCCATCAAACAAATTCAGGATTTAAACGGGCGCAAACTCACCTTACGTGCTTATTCTTCATTTATTGAAACAGCAAAAACACTACAAAATGCGGGCATCGACGTGGATATACGGGTGGCACCACCGGATATTTCCCAGTCTCAGATATTTTCGATGATTGCGGAGGGCTTGGTGGATGCCACTATCGCCCACTCCGGTCGCGCAAAAATTGAAGCATCAGTTCAACCGAACTTAGTGCTAGGCACAGTACTAGGCGATCCAACACCAGAGGGCTGGCTGGTTCTGCGTCAAAACTGGCACTTGCTGCAAAATCTTAATAAGTTCCTGACAAGTTACCGAAAAACCGATAAATACAAAAAGCAATACGCAGCATATTTCGAGCCAAATAAACGTTTTATGCAAAGAGTAAGCACCCGGGTTATCCCGGGGGAAAACTTATCTCCCTACGATGACTTGGTTAAAGAATCCGCCTTTAAATACGATTTTGACTGGCGCATGATCGTCGCCCAAATGTGGCAAGAAAGTAACTTTAATCCCAAAGCGGTATCCCCAGTTGGCGCACAGGGCCTGATGCAGGTGATGCCAGCAACCGCAGAAGAAATGGGATTCCCCCCACCACTGTTTGAGCCAGAGCGTGGTATCAAAGCGGGCGTAAAATATATGGACTGGGTAAGAGACAGATTTAATCCCGCCCTGCCCACGGTGAACAAACTGTGGTTCACCCTCGCTTCCTACAACGCAGGTTACGGGCATCTACTCGATGCGCAACGGCTTGCCGAACAGCTGGGGCTGGACCCAAATGTCTGGTTCGACAACGTCGAGGTGGCCATGCTGAAACTGGCCCAACCCCAGTACTTTAAACGGGCGCGTTACGGTTATGTGCGAGGCTCCGAACCGGTACAGTATGTGCGCAATATCAGCAACCTCTACAAGGCTTATGTAGAGATGATGAGTGATGATGTATCCATGCGGCCATCAACGCAGCAAACACCCGACAGGTTTTGCTCTCCAAGCAACACACCCGAAGGGATGATTGTTCAGGTCTCCCCTCCCCCATCACAATGAGTAAAAGGAAACCGTATAAAAAAGCGCGTTAAAGCGTTAATACAATTTTTCCAATAACTTTACCGGACTCCAATAAACGATGCGCTTCAGCTACCTGCTCGAGAGGGAATTGAGCTGCAATTTGCGGGCGAATTTTTTCTGCTTCAATTAACGGCCAAACTTTGGTTTCGAGCGAATAGGCAATATCCGCTTTCACCTCAGCGGTGCGGGCTCTCAGTGTAGAACCTGTCAGTGTGAGGCGCTTAAGCATTACCGGCAGCATATTGACCTCAACTTTAGAACCTTTGAGGAAGGCAATATTTACAATCCGGCCGTCATGGGCTGCCATACGAATATTACGCTCTATATATTCCCCTCCGACCATATCCAGGATGACATCGGCACCATGGCCTGCCGTAGCTTCGCGCACTACCGCCACGAAGTCTTCTTCGTGATAATTAATTGCCCTCTCGGCACCGAGCCTCTCACAAGCCTCACATTTTTCGGTAGAGCCGGCAGTAGCAAAAACCCTGGAACCCAAGTGATGTGCCAGCTGAATAGCGGTGGTACCAATCCCGGAAGAGCCGCCATGCACCAACAAAATTTCACCGCTCTGTAACTTTGCCCTGTCGAATACATTGCTCCATACAGTAAAGAAAGTCTCAGGCAGGGCCGCCGCTTCAACCTCGGTCAAACCGGCAGGAATGGGTAAACATTGCCCCTCCGGAACTGCTACGAACTCCGCATAACCACCGCCATTAGTCAGAGCACAAACTTTATCGCCCAACTTCCAGCGCTTGACTTCATCCCCCACGGCAACCACTTCTCCAGCCACTTCCAGGCCAAGGATTGAAGAAGCTCCCGCTGGAGCCGGGTAAAGACCATTGCGCTGAACAATATCAGGCCGGTTCACCCCCGCGGCAGAAATCTTCACCAACACTTCATCTGCGGCCGGAATTGGCGTAGGCAGGTCTGCGACCTGCATTTTCTCTGGGCCACCATACTCCGGCAGATCAATTGCGCGCATGTTCACTCCTTCAACAGGGGTTATTCTTAAAATTGCCCTAAGGCTGTCTCAACTTTTTTAAAATGGGGCAGTATGAGAATCTATCAAGGCACCAGCCCAAAAGTCCTGCTTCTTTAATCAGGGAGTAAAACAGTCTATAAGCTGCAAACCAGAAGCGGCCAGGAAATCTCCCAAGAAGTTTCTAGAACTCCCCAAAAGACTGCCTGGCCGCTATTCACCATTTCGGCGAAAACGATTTACCTAACTGAGAGTAAGGGTCAATAAACTATGGCAACTTAGAACTCGTAGAGAAGCTCCAGCCCCATAACACGCCCTTTATTGAGCGGAGTAAAGCTCGCACCAACCCCTCCCATAATAGGCGGCAGCTGAGTATTGTTACCCTCTGTCACTTCATCCAGCATATTCTTACCAAACATGGAGACAGTGAAACTGCCACTATCCGGTGTATAGCCAATACTGAAGTCCAGCATATCGACTTCGGACAACATTCCGCGATTATCATCGGTATAAGGCGCCGCATCCCGATGATTAAAATTAATGCGGGAGGTCAAACTACCATAGGCGCCTAACTGCAGATCATGGACAAATCCGACACCATATGTCCATGGAGCTAGGCGAGGAATCTCAAGACCAAGGTCAGTGCCATCTACAACACCATCCCCATTGAGATCTCCCAGTACTTTGTCGTAGTCACCATCCACGTAGCCGACATTAAAAGTAAACAGCAGGTTCTCAGTTAGAACCGCCATGGCCTCCAACTCAGCTCCCCGAATAGTGGCATCGGCGGTGTTACGGATTATCTGTGCAACACCAGTGAATGGATCAGGCAGGTTTTCCTCCCTCTGCATATCATCAATGGTGTTATGGAAAACCGCCATATTGGTCCGCAAACGTCCATCCAGCCAATCTACCTTGGCACCAATCTCAAAGCTACTTTGCTCTTCCTGATCAGTTACCTGAGGGGTATAGGGCCTACCGGTACTCGGATTAATACCTGCGTTGCGGAAGTTGTAACCACCACTGCGGAAGCCCTTGGTCCAGAACGTATACAGCTGGGTATCTTCAGATACAGTCCACTGCAGTCCAACCTTTGGCGTAAAGGCATTCCAGCTCTGGCTGTCCTCAAAGTCATAGGCCGCACAACCATCCAGAGTGCAGAAATTCAATGGAATTGAGGCAATTTTTGCATCTTTTTCTTCGCTCGAATAGCGTCCGCCCAAGGTCAGTACCCAGGCTTCATTCAGATCAATATCTGCCTGTGCAAAGATGCCATAGGTACTGTGATCCTGCTCTCCTCCCCCCGTTATACTAGTTTGCCCAAACTCTAACAGCCTGTTTTCAAGATAAGTTATATCCTGACTGAACCAGTACACTCCGGTGGTCAGGGCCGTGCGACCAAAACGCCCAGCATAGCGAAGCTCATTACTAAGCTGGCTCTGGTCCACACTGGAATCTGCATGGAAAAGAGTAACCGGTAGTGAATCAATATCGCCAATACCACGGGCCTCGTACTCACGCCAGGCGAGTATATTGGTGATGGTGCCATCGCCAAAGGCTACATCTTTATTGAACTCGGTAATTATCTGGCTCCACTCATCTTTCTGGTAGCCCTCTTCATCCTGAGCTACTTCAAATGAATCTTTGCCGTTATCCCAATCATCCACGCCAAATGCTGCAGCAAATATGGGCGCACTTGGTGCGAACTGCGGCCCCTCCAAAGTCTGAACCATGGTCGATTCGTAGCCGCGGTTTTGCGCCACCACGCCATCGGAATCCATGCGGCCGTGCTCCATGCGCACCAGTAACTCCGCGGTCTCGTCCAACTGGATACTAAAGCTTGGACGAATAAACCAACTGTCGGAGGCTCCGGCATTATCATTGCCTGTTGCCACATTCTCGAACCAGCCCCGGTCATCATTGTAATAAACAGTCAGGCGACCATTGACCGAATCCGCGATAGCTCCATTGATGGAACCTGCAGTTACTGTATCCAGGTTATCTGTAACCGAGACCTTGACTCGGGAAGAAAATTCTTCTGTTGGGCGTGCGGTCTTTATTACCACAGCACCACCGGTGACATTACGACCAAATAACAACCCCTGCGGGCCTCGTAAAACCTCAATACCTTCCAGGTCAAACAGGTCAGTAACAACACCCGCATTAACCCCCAGGTACATTCCATCAACAAAAACCCCAACAGTGGGGTCAATAGATGGAATGGAGCTGTTAATTCCAAGCCCACGCACAGTAAAGTTCGCGGTATTTTTGACGGTGCCCACATCCTCCAGTTGAACATTGGGCATTTTGAATGAAAGGCTTTGCAGATCTTTAGTATGCAAGGCCTCCAGCTGATCGCCGGAGTAGGCAGTTGCCGCTACCGGAACCTCCTGCAATATCTCCGCATCGGCGCGTTTACGTGCGGTGACTTGCACCTCTTCCATAAGAGTACTAACCGAACCCTCAGCGGCAAAACTAGGGATTGCACCACTGGCTAACCAAAGAGTTGCTACTGAACAGGCGGAAAGCAGAGCAGTATGCTGCTTGAGTCTTGACGGACTTCCCATGTTTTCTCTCCATTGTTTTATTTTTTTTATCTACAACAACGGACTTATCGCAATCGGTACTACCTGGCCCCGCCGCTCTACTCTCTTATGAGATTCCGACTTTAACGGAGCTCCGATCTAAGACCGTGCTGATAAAGAGACACAGAATTTGCATGATTTCTGTGACGCAGACAGGTTACAGGCTCATACCCCTGGGTGGAAGTCTATTTATCGTGGATAACGATAAAAATAACTCAATAAGTCTGGAAAGTTCGCTTTCAACAGAAAAATAAAAAAGTAACGGATATAAAAATTGCAAAACGCACTGTTTGAGTGCAAAAAATTCTGTCTTGGGCTGCTAGCAGTCTTTTATAAATCGCACCCTCGATCGACCCTCTATTAATAAAAATAGTAATAATCTGACATCCATTGAAAATGCCAAAATAAAACAGCTCGCAATATGCACAGAAAACAATATCCATTGCCGCAGCGGATTAAAACCAATTGGACAGACTAATTAGTCATATATTTAATTTACTTACCCTAAATAGAGAAAAGTTAAAAACTGGTACTTGTAGATATTTAACTAATACCCAAAATTCATCGAGACTTATCTTGATTTGCCAAAGAATGTTAAGTACTGACCACTAAGTCCGGTTGTACTTTTGTAAATTTTATAAAGATTTTTTTGGATAATTAGTGTGTTGATGAATCAGCATCGTCCACTTGCGCAATGATCTTGTGCATTTCGTTCCCATCCAGAGTTTCATTTTCCAATAGAGCCTCCGCAAGTGCGTCCAATTGCCTGCGATGTTTCCTCAAAAGTTGCTCGACCTCTCGTTCTATGCCACTCACTAGAGCAATAATTTCATCATCGATAATTTCTGAAGTATGCTCACTAAAATCCTTTTGCTGGGCCATCTCCTTGCCCAGGAATATATGTTCTTCTCCACGGCGAAAGGCCACCGGCCCCAATTTGTCACTCATTCCCCAGTGAGTAACCATATGGCGGGCCAGGCGCGTAGCCTGCTTCAAGTCCGATTCTGCTCCAGTGCTGACCTCACCAAAAACCACACGCTCAGCCAGCCTCCCCCCCAGCATTACGCCGATGCGATCCTTCAGGTAACTGGTTCGCATATTGTGGTGCTCCTCAGCAGGAATTTGTTCCGTTGCCCCAAGACTATGCCCGCGGGGGATGATGGTGGCCTTTTCCAGGGGATCAGCATTGGGTAGCAGGCTAGCTACCAGTGCATGACCGGCTTCATGGTAGGCAACTGTTCTCTTATCATTTTCTCCCATCACCATTTCCCGCTCGCCACCGAGCACTACTTTATCCCTGGCACGTAACAGACAATCCATGTCCACCGTTGACTTATTTTCCCTGCCAGCCAATAGGGCGGCCTCATTGATTAGGTTTTCCAGGTCTGCTCCGGCAAAGCCCGCAGTCAGTGCAGCCAGGTGCTCCAAATCAACATCTTTATCAAGGGGAACTTCCCGCGAGTGAATTTGCAGTATCTCCTCCCGAGCCACTTTATCCGGCAAGTCCAGGGTAATCTTGCGGTCGAATCGCCCTGGGCGCAGGAGCGCGGCATCCAACACGTCTGGCCGGTTGGTGGCTGCGACCACAACTACCGCTTCCTGGGGATCGAAGCCATCCATTTCTCCCAGTATCTGATTAAGGGTTTGTTCGCGCTCATCGTGCCCACCGCCAAGACCGGTCCCCCGTGCGCGCCCGACAGAGTCAATCTCATCAATAAAGATAATCGCGGGTGCCTCCTTCTTTGCATCGGCAAACATATCCCTCACCCGCGATGCGCCGACACCAACAAACATCTCGATAAATTCTGAACCGCTGATACTGAAAAATGGAGCCTCACTTTCCCCCGCCAAGGCTTTGGCCATTAATGTCTTACCTGTGCCTGGAGGACCCATCAGGAGTATGCCTTTGGGAATCTTCGCCCCAAGCTTGCGATAATGCTCCGGGTCTTTGAGGTAACCGGCTATTTCCTGTAGATCTTTCTTGGCATTACTTAGACCCGCCACATCGTCAAAGGTCACTTGGGACTCACTGCGTTCATAGCGTTTAGCCGGAGAGCGTGCAAAGCCGAAAGGACTTCCAGGTGCAGCGCCACTCATACGCTCCTGCATACGACGCCCTAACCAGATAAGTAGGCCAATTATTAAGATCCAGGGAAGAAGAAGAATAAGCAAGCGTTGTAAAATACCTCCCTGGGACGACTCCGCCTGGATTTCAACTTTCTGCTTTTCCAATAACGGAAGTAATTCAGGGTCCTGTACCGAGGGTATGGTAGTAATAAAACGCTGGGGCTCGCGAGGCTCCCCCTTCCTGCCTTGTTCAAGCTTTGCCTTGTTAGTGGGTTCTTTGAAAGTTCCAATAATTCGTTCGCCCTCAAAAACCACAGTCGCAACCTTGCCCTCACTGACTGACTTCTTAAATTCACTGTAAGCAAGGGGCTCCTTAGGACTACCGAAGCGACCATTGGAGCAATATTGAAAGGTCATAATGACCAGAAAGATCAGGACCAAGTACTGCAACCAACTTAGAGGACTCTGTTGGAGGGGTTTACTTGAGAGAGGGGATTGCGGGTCCTCTGGCGGCAGCTTTTGCCCTTTATCCTGGTCGTCTGCCATTGCCATAGGATCTCACTAAATCTGGGACGGACAACTTCCTAAACTGAAGCAACCACCATAGTCTGGAGCACTAAGTATAGTTCCCCGCCAGCAAAGGCGGATGTAAGTACCCTCCCCCGCAAGTCCAAAGATTGTTACTTACAGGCGTCGGAGCAACTATTTTTAAAATAGGGCTTGCAAACTCCCTAACCACGCGGCAGAATGCGCGCCCTATCGATCTTCGAAGTCACTTCCTAGAGAGCGAAGAAGTTCGGTAAGCTGCGGATTTTTAAAGAGTTTTCCTTAAAAATTAGTTGACTTAACAGGATCAACTGACTATAGTTCGCAACCACAACGCGCTCGTAGCTCAGCTGGATAGAGTACCTGGCTACGAACCAGGCGGTCGGAGGTTCGAATCCTCCCGAGCGCGCCATACAAGAGGGCTTATATCGCAAGATATAAGCCCTTTTTCTTTTCTCTGATGCTGCATCCAAGCCCAAGTAAGCGCTCGCCTCCCCAACCTTTCCTATTGAGTTCAGTGCCTAGCACTAAAAACCCAGCACGAAGCTATCGTATAAAGTCACAGAATTTATAATGAGACCACCCATTAACGTAGAGACCTGTAGCTGCAAATAGCAATGGCAAATATCAGAAACATCGACCTAAACCTACTCAGGGCCTTTGATACTCTGATGGACGAACGCAATGTATCCCGCGTGGCTGAGCGGTTATCCGTTACCCAGCCAGCCGTTAGCGGCATGCTCACCAGATTGCGCAACAGCCTCAATGACCCTCTCTTTACTCGTTCGCAACATGGCATCAACCCCACCCCTCGGGCACTGGAACTGGCAGATCCGGTTAAGAAAATTCTAAGTGAAATAGAGAGCATCCTGGCGCCTACAACTTTTGACCCAAAAGGGAGCACCATGGCGTTTTCCATTGCGGCCACCGACTACGCACTAAAGGCAGTCGTCACACCACTAATCTACGCCCTACAGGAAGAAGCTCCAGATATTCAAATCTCAATCCAGCCAATAAATGATGTGCAACTGTTTGCCCTAATGGAGCGGGGTCAGCTGGACTTGGCAATCACTACGCCCGATGCCGCGCATAAGGAGCTACGGGCAAAAACACTATTCGAGGAAAGCTATATCTGCATTATGGCAGACGGTCACCCAATGGCCGGCAAAAAACTGACTGTAGGTAATTTCTGTAGCATGAAACATGGAATAGTTTCCTTTTCCGGCAACGCTTTCCACGGAGTTACCGACACTGTTCTGGATTCCCTGGGCAGACACCGACACGTTTCGATCTCTGTCCCCAATTTTTTATCTTTGATAGAAGTCCTGAAAAACTGTGAACTATGTGCAGTAGTTCCAAGGAAACTCATAATCGGCATTGATGGTCTTGCAACAGCTGAACTGCCATTTGATATTCCAGGATTCAGCAAAATAATGGCCTGGCATGAACGTACCCACTATAGCCCTGCACATATTTGGATCAGGGAAAAAGTTAATCAATTATGTAGTGAGGAGTCTTAGTTAACAATAATGTTCAGGGTAAGAGTTCGGGTTGACCACAATCTCGCTACTTGTCTGCTTTGACCCGTACTGACAATCCACTCGCCCATAAAAAGTGCGCTATAAAAGAGTCAATTTAAAGATTGATGTCAGGGTTAATAGGAGAGCTACAGAAAATGACCAATCCCGCACCAGGATTTAAAGAGAACCCCTACCACAAAGTAGAGATTTCACCACTAAATAGAAAGGTGCAAATACACTCTCAGGGGGTAACAATAGCATCGACAGATAAAGCACTCTCTGTAAAAGAATCCGGCCTACCTGAAGTCTTTTATATTCCATTTGACGACGTAAAACAGAAAATGCTAATAGAAAGCAAAACTACCAGCTACTGCCCATTTAAAGGCCAAGCCAGCTACTGGTCAATTCAGGTTGATAGTAACAACATTAGCGATGCTGCTTGGCAATATAAAGATCCGTATGATGAATGCCGTTTCCTTAAAGGGCATATCGCTTTTTATTCCAGCAAAGTAGACATAATTTAAAACTAACAGCCACAAACGGATAAACAAATGAGAAAATTTGAAACTATTTTCATAACAAGATAAAAAGTAGTATTAACCTAAAAAAGACCGGGATGATCCCGGCCCTTCATGTATATATTACCAGTAAAAAGTAATTTGGCCTGTCAATTACTTACAGATATCCTGCTTCTGCACCACATCGTACTTTTTCAATAACTCCTTGTAGCGGCTAGTACGACACAACTCTGCCAATCCACGATTAAAATCATCTCGTACCTTTTGATCTCGGAACCCCACACGGAAATCTGTCATTAGGGGAAAAATCTGGAAAAGGTTGACCTGATCCATTTTGTGCCCCATTTTATTACTGAAAAACTTAAACAGCTCCATATCCACAACCGCCACCACATCTTTCATTTTCCAAAACTGTGCAACCAGGTCGGGGGCAGTTGGCGCCTGAATAATATTCTGACGTTGCGTTCCGTTCGGACCATACATATTTTTAAACTCAGGCCCCAAATCCATTGGAGCACCTTGCCAGGTAATTACCTTCTTACCAGCAAGGTCCGCAATGCTGTCAATCTTCATTTTATCGCTGGCTTTGGTAATGGCGTAATTGGCAAAGCTGATCATATTGTTGGAATAAAAAAGATCATCGTCTTTTTTCATCACATTGACCGCCGCCTGTACTTTGCCCTGCTCCAGAGCCGGAGCGGTTTCCGCAAACCCCATCTGGACAAATTCCAAGGAGTATCCCGGAAGTGCCTCCCGCACAATATCTATTTCCAGGCCACTGGTAGCATTATTGATCACATAAGGCGGAGCATCGCCGGCAATCGCCACTTTCAGAGGCGTACCGCCCGACTGGGCTACCGCTTGGAGCAGGACACCGAATATCAATATGGGAGCAGCAATTAGGGAACGCATACGCATAAATATCTCCACAGTGATAGAAAAATCACCCTGACGTCATAAGTGTTGGCACCTTAAGGCCATTTTTCAAGTCGCTGCAATCAACTAAATGGTAAAACTTTAATAACCAAGAGGCTTGAAAGAAGCGCCTAACTCCCCAATTCTGAAATTATTGAAACAGAAACCGAAAAACAGATAGAAATCACCTGAATCTTAACCAAAGGTCTATTTCTCAGGCAGACTGTAAGGTCAAACTTGCAAAGTGTATGAGTTGGGATACCCAATAATTGCAAGAAAATCCACGAGGTTAAATCCAGAAAGGGAACTGCGGAATGATGTCCGATATAGAGCTGTTGATTGAGTACGAAACCGCCTTACACTGTGCAGGAATCCGTAGAAATCGGACAATAGTGGAGAAGCTATTAAACCCAGCTTTTTATGAGGTAGGGAAGTCTGGGAGCAGTTTTGACCTCAACTCGATAATTACACTGATGCAATCCAAAGAAAGTAGCGAGGGGGAAATCCACAGCCAGGATTACCACTGTACAGCACTCTCTGAATCTGTACGACTGCTACTTTATCGCAGCGCTCACCGCCATCAACAGGGTAACTATTCAGACTTCTGCAAGCGTTCCTCTATTTGGGTACTCAATAATGATCAATGGCAAATGATTTACCATCAAGGCACTCGTTGTGAAGCTTTTGAAATTGGCGAGAATATCTCCACCAAACGGTCAGCAATAAATCTATGAGTGCTTTTATCATTGTTATCCTGCTCGCCCTAGCAGTTTGGTTTGTGCCCCACTTCTATCGCCGCTGGCGTATCAGACACCGTCGCTCACAAGCACTCACTCCGGAACAATTGCAGCTGGTTCGTGAGATGCTCCCCCTATATCGCTACCTAAATGCCGACCAGCAACAAGAACTGCGTGGTAATATTGCACTCTTTCTACACGATAAGGAATTTGTCGGTTGTGATGGCCTGCAGGTTACCGAGCAAATGAGAGTTGCAATCGCCGCTCATGCCTGCCTGCTGCTGCTAGGGCGTAAGAATGAATGCTACCCTAACTTGTACAGTTTACTGCTTTATCCGGATACCTATGTCGCTCACGAGACCCGCAGGGAAGGCTTTATAGAAACAGCCAAGCGCAGTGCTCGGGAAGGCGAGGCCCACTACCGAGGACCAGTTGTACTTTCCTGGGGAGACCTGGAAGAAGACTTGCAATTTCCTCAACGAGGACACAATGTTGCTCTGCATGAATTCGCCCACAAGGTAGATGAGGAAGATGGTTTCTTTGATGGTCGCCCTCTATTTGAAAAAGTAGACGAAGGGGCCAACTGGGCCGAGGTAATGAGCCGGGAGTTTCATCGCCTCCAGCAAAGAGCCGAGTATGGCCAAATCCCGGGAGATACCCCCTCTGTGCTGGATTTATACGGCGCTCAATCTCCAGCCGAATTTTTTGCGGTAGCAACTGAAAGCTTCTACACGGTTCCCATCGCCATGAGGGCGTTACACCCTGAACTTTACGCAGAACTAAGCCGGTTCTACCGGCTGGATCCCGCCTTTCTTCTTAGTGGAAAAAGTGCAGTGACTCCAGGCTTATAAACCCCTAGAAAGCCACCTAGAAGCACAATAGAAACTGAACATGTAAATATTTAGAGTATTTACTTACTTATAGTCAAAACTTCCGCAACGACTACTTATACACACTTTTTCCTGTTAATGTGAAGCTAATTTCTTCCAGTATTAAAAAAGAGAGAAGAGATTATTTACGACTAACAAGGATGGAAAATCTACTACCCAGTGCTCCAGCCCAGTGCTTCAGAAAGTACCGAGAATAGATCCATATCTGTATTATTTATAGGGAAAAATCATAGTGAGTGAATACGCAGAATTTACTGACGAGAACTTTAGGCTTCTAGTTTTGGAAAAACTGATGTATTTCCATAAAGTCATCCAACCAGAATTTAATGTTTTCGAGTTTGCTGCCAATCATCTAGGGAGAACAATAGATATAGAGGAAGAAGGTTATGACCCGATCCATGAAGTGCAAGATTATTTTCGAAGAATAGAAATAAAGAAAGAGTGGCTCACAGATATCACAGAACTTCGTCAGGAAGGCAGTTACCCTATCTGGACTCAAATCATTCCATTTTGGTGCGGAACAACAGACGATTTTGACATACGCTCAACTGCAGATACGAATCTCCTACCTAACCTGAAAAAGCTTATCCTTTTTTACAATGAAGAAAATCCGGAAATTCTGGAGGAATTCAAAGCCAAAGGAATTGATGCAAAGTGGGTCTAAACAGAAACTAAGACAAATTACATAATAATTAGCGATGCATCACTGACCAAGGGAGCTGCAAGACAGGCCGAAAGCCCCAGCCTGTCCCACACTGTAAAAGTACTATTTTTAGACGGGTTGCACTTCTTCTAAAGTTCGAAACTTAGCTTTGGCGGCAGGTTTCTCCGGCATCGGCAGAGCAACAGGCACCTGTTGCGACTGGCCAGTGGCCATAACCACAGTACTGCCGTGGCGAGCGGCGCTCACCAGTGCATCATTGTCGGCGATAGCAGTCATAAATCGTAAAGCCTCATCGGCACTGGTGCCGGCATTAGTTAACACTTTGACTGCTTCAGCGGCACTCTCGGCATAAACTCGACGCGCTTCACCCATTTTCTCCATACGAATCTTAACCGATTCACCGTCGGCTTTGGCCTTGCCCACTTCCCGCTCACGGATTGCTTCGGCTTCATAGGTAGCCGCCTGCTTCTCCCGCTGCATTTCCATTACCTTGTTAGCCTGGACTTCGACAGACTTGGGCAGACGCGGCTCATCCGAAAGCACATCGACTATCTCAACGCCAAAGTCGTGAAAAAAATCACGTAAGCGCTCTTTGGCTTTATCAGCTATCTGTTCTTTTTTGTTGTACACATCTTCAAGTTCAATGCCATTCGCTACCGGAATTGCAGCATCAGTGGCAAAAGACTTTAGCTGAGATTGGTAATTCTCCAGATCATACAACGCTTTATATGCAAGCTTCACATCGGACGATACCTGGTGCTGTACTTTAAGTACTAAACCGAAGGTAACATGATTGCTGGTCTTCAGGTTAAGATCCACCGGCGTCTCGTGCAGAGCTGTGGATGCCTTTTTATCCACCCATGAGAGGTAGGGAATAATCAAGTTGAATCCAGGAGTAGCGGTCTTCCAGTATTTGCCAAGAAATAGCACAAAGTGGTACTGCTTTGGCTTAACGATAACAATGGCTTTTGGCAGCAGGAAAACTATAGCCAGAATGAGCACAATAGCCCAAGAGGAAATATTTATAGAGAACTGTTCGAGCATATCTTCTTTTAATCCTGAGCAAGGAATCTAACAGAATGACAATCAGGGTAATATCCTCCCAGATTTATCATCACTGATCTTATTAGGGTTATGGAACTACGAATCTTTTGGATATTATTGAGAGTATAGTTTTTGTCATCAGCAATCAATCTATGACCGAGAGATTCAAAAATACGGAAACAGTCAGCTTCAACCCATCAATGAATCATCTACCTATTCTCTCTCACCCTCTTCCAAGTTTTTTACAATCACCTCTTCTTTATTATGACACTGATACCTGGGAGATCTTACCAGATCACAACTTGTAATTATATGAAGTGACTTAGACACACCTACTAGTACTAGGCGGCCAATAAAAGGAGAGAAATGATCGCAGCAAACGGTAGCCATGGAGCGAAAAAAGTTATCTGTCATCATCCTAGTGACCATCCACACCACACCCTCCGAATTTGGCACCTCCTCATCATCACCAGCACACTGGCATCCAACCAAACACCCAGAAATTTATTCAGACAACTCTAAACGAAGGTACCAACGTATCGACTTAAAAATAAATTCAAAAAAACCAAGACTTACACACAAACAATTTATTAGACAAAGAAAAATGCGACTCAAAATTTACTCACTCACAGGTTTAAATGTAATATTAGTAGCTCTCCCCCTAATATACGATCAAGTTGCACGCTGTGCCAATCAAACTCTCATACGAAATAAAGGAAAAATAAATGAGCTACTTACAAGAAGGTGGATGTTTTTGTCGCAATGTACGTTACAAAATCAAGGGGGAACCTGTATTACAGCTTTTTTGCTTCTGTAGTGATTGTAGAATGATAACCGGATCAGATGCCTGGCCAGGATTTATGGTTAGGAGTTCAGATTTCTTATGCTCACTAGGTATTCCAAAAATCTACAAAAAGGTATCAAGTGAAGGGCGGACCGTAAAACAACATTTCTGCAAAAACTGTGGCTCAAATCTTTGGGGGGAGACAGAGTTCGGCCTGATTAGTGTTGGAGCAGGCACTTTAGACAACCCAGATATATTTAACCCATCCAATAAGGTTTTCACATCTGGAGTTCCTCATTGGGCAAGAGTCCCAGAAAATCTAGAGAGCCTCTAGCTAAGCGTGGCCTCAGAAACATAGCCAAAAGAGCCTGTACCAATTTGGGCAATTAACATCGAAAAAAAATAGAAAGTAGAATTTTTACAATGAAAGTTTATAGTTACAGTATTTTTGGTCGAGAAGTTATAATTGAAAGGCATAATGACGGCTGGCTGGCATTCTTCCAAGGTCCTGAAGGAAAGCGAAGACCTGCAGGGATAATTATACCATTTGAGATTACCGAGGGGGAACTAGCCCAGTATTTATCAGATTTATGCCATGAATGGGCGTCGGAAAGATATCAAGATGTGATACTGTTGAAGGAAACAAGTATCTCAACATGACAGCAGTCCTTAATATAAAATCATAATTGCAAATAGTAGTCACCAGTCCCCTACAAAGAAAAATCGAATATTTTAATAATAATCGAACTTGGAGATAACCACTTGCGATACCCAGCAATAGACATTACCAGAGGTATTTTAGTCGTTGTTATGGCGCTCGATCACACTCGAGATTTCTGGACGGCCATCCAGTTTGACCCCCTCGACCTATCCCAAACCTCTGTGATGCTATTTCTTACCCGCTGGATCACACATATTTGCGCCCCTGGTTTTATTTTTTTAACCGGGCTAAGTGCCTATTTACATGGTAAAAAGTTAAACTCCAAGCAGGAACTCTCTCAGTTTTTGCTGGTAAGGGGCCTGGTACTAATCCTCCTGGAGCTTACATTAGTTAATCTTTCCTGGCAGTTTGATTACAACTATGCCTTTGTTCAGGTTATATGGGCGCTGGGGCTATCAATGATACTACTAGCAGGCCTGATTTACCTCCCCAATAAGTTGACCCTTATAGCCTGCCTGGCCTTAGTTGGATTGCATGGCTATATAAACGATAATTACATACGCCAACTACTGGGAAGTTACGAGTGGATATGGATCCTGGCTCATGTTCGCAGCGGATTCAGGCTATTTGAGTTTGATACCGGAATTTTCGCCGCCTACAATATCATCCCTCTATTTGCCCTTATGTACCTAGGGTATGCATCTGGCACTCTATATGAACTGGAGGCAAAAAAAAGGGTACACTTTCTCCTAATGGCAGCAGCAGTACTAGCGATCCTATTCTTTAGTTCAAGGTTTATTGGCTTTGGGGACCCCCATGTCTGGAATCCTGATGAAGGTATTCTCGGCTTTATCAATACTTCCAAATATCCAATGTCATTTAACTATATAGTAATGACTATGTGTATAGTATTACTAACAATGGCATTAGTAGAAAACAGAAAAAACAAGGTATTAAATATATTTCTTATGTTCGGCCAGGCATCACTCTTTTTCTATCTCTTACATGTACCGATTATCAATTTAGCCGCTCACCTTTGGACATATCTGGAATTTGGAGTTGCAACCAACTTCTTCAATGGCACTAAAGTATGGCCAGAAGGCTATGAGCCAAACCTGGCGCGAACCTACTTATTCTGGATTGTACTTATCGGCACATTGTATTATCCGTGTAAGAAGTACCTAAAAAAGAAAAAAGAGAGCAACTCGGTAATCTATTCATACGTATAGATTAGCTGAGGATCAGTAGCCAGAAGCTGGTACAAAACTGGATCGTTCTGCGATCCAGTTGAGATATTTTTGAGGTCTGAGAAAAAATGAAATATAGGTTGCAGGCGGCTATAAACTAATAATCCTTTTTCCACTGCAACTCTACACTGCCAGAACCACTATCTCCATCATCTGCGGTTTTGAACTCCAAGTTTAGGTTTTCACGCAATTCTATTTGCATTTCCGCCTGCCAGGGGCTCAGCGGATCGGTGCTGCGTTGCAACTCTACATAAATCCGATTGGTAATATATTTACCCAAACTAAGGGCATATTCTTCGCCCTCATCTCCTTCCTCCTGCTCAATATTAAGGGTATCGAGACGCAGCAATTCACGGGTTTTTGCTACCGGATCGAGCACGGCACGACCGGTTTGTAGGCTACGCACCACGCTCACCAGACGTACGGCTTGTAGCGGTGAAATATCTGAAAGAGACTTGCCAAATAGTAATTGCGCTAAAATTTCATCCTGAGAGGCTGAAGGATCTGAGCTGAAAGTAATATCCAGGTCAGTTGCAGAGCCTGAAATATTTGCTGTGATTTCACCATCGCGATAGCTATAAACACCCTCGACAAACACTGCCACTTCATTATTTTCGAAGCGAATCTCCCCCTCCTGAAGATTAAACTTCTTACCTAGCAGGTCAAAACTGCCGCGCACGATAGTCAGCTCACCTGAGGCTTCCGGTTTGGCCGCAGTTCCGTGAATATCCACTTGACCGCGCAACTGCGAGTTAAGTCCAAGTCCGCGCACATAGGACTGCTGATCCAGAATCACCTCGACTCCCAAACTGATCTTGCTAAGCAGCAGCGGTGCACGCTCCACCTGTGGGCCATCCACCTGGACCTCCACTACTTGAATTTCCGGAACCGTGCTGCCAATCCACTGCTCAATCTGTACTGCCAATGGTCGCAGGGTAAAACGACCGGTGATTTGCGCATCCTCAGTCGAACCCGACAGGGTAGCTTCTCCAGAGATTGCACCGCGTACTCCCGGAGTATTCAGTAAGTGTGCCCTATTCAGATTTAAGCTTAAGCTCATCTGTGGCGGTGCCTGCTCGGGAAAAAACACGGCCCCTCCCAAACTAATCGTACCGCCATCAACAACTGTGGCACTGCCCCTTTCGACAAGCCACTCTCCCGGGGTCAAGCGTGTATAAAAATCAATATTGGTAATACGGGTGTGGCTTGGGCGGTGCTCATAGCTTGCTCCACTCAGTTCTATCCCACCAACAAGGTGAGGCTCACCCAAAGTGCCGACACCATCCGCTGAGAAACTCAGCAAACCGCGCATTACATGTATCCTAGGGTCAATAAATTCAGCAACGACAGACAGATCTGCGGAACCACTGCTCACCAGCTGTAGAGGAATATCGCTCACAGACCCCGCTGAGCTATCAGAAAACAACCGTTCAAAAATGGGAGAAATCAATAACTTGGCACTGCTATCTATTGCACGGCGACCATCGTGCTCAGCCACGAGAGATACCTGCAATTCCCCACCTTCGGTATGCCATTCAAGCACTGTTGAGAGAGGCTGCACCTGCACACGCCCTTGCTCACGGCCGGGCGTATAACCACTGATTCGCAATTCCCCTTCAAGCTGTGGCTGACGTGGACTGCCAGTAATACTTGAGTACAAAACGACATCACCCTGCTCAGGTGTATTAAACGGTAACTCTCGTGAGAGATCTTCCAGTGAGGCCCTGCCCTGCAGCTGCAGATCCAGCCGCTGCTCGTTGAGACTACCGTGGGCCCACAACTGGTTGCGCCCCGCCCACAGAAATTCCAGCCCGTCCACAACCAGACTCTTATCCGCATAATCAAGCACTCCCTGCAACTGCCAGGGTTCATGGCGATAGCCACCCTGGGCCAGCACACTCGCGCGTACTTCAGGGTTGGTAAGTGCTCCCTTGATCTCGCCATCCAGGCTAAGCTCGCCTTCCAGGGTCTTGGGTAGCGGCAACCCTAACACCTCGAACAGGGGTAGCGGCAGGTTGCGCGCACTCACCCCCAGCTCAAGCCGACCCAGCTTTGGCTCAAGTGCTCCCTCAGCTTCAATCAGTGCAATTCCCTCGCGCCCCAGGCGCTGGGCTTCCTTTGCAAGTTCGGTGAGACGGCTCGCATTTTGCTCGGGCTGACTCGCCCCTTTTTGCATACTCGGGATAGTGGTCGGTGACTGGGGGCCGCGGAATTGCCCCATGTCGAAATGGTCTATGGATCCGTTGGCATATAACTCCACACGCAACCCTTGCAGATTAATCTTTTCGAGGTCGCCGCTGGCATCACCCTTCAGGTTGTATCGGTATTCGTGAACCAGGCCATCGGATTCCAGGCTAGTATTCAGGCGCGGATTGGACCAGGGACCTTCCACACCAACCTGCCCCTGCAGGCCCAAGCTAACACCCTTAGCTGAAGCGAGACCGAGATCTTCACTTGGGTTGAGATTGCGAATATCTACCTGCAGCTGCAAGTTCAGTGCTTCAGACTCAATATCTACAGTGCCACCGCCAAGGATATTTAACTTGTCCCCCACCAGGGAAAAATCCGTAATGGTTAGCCCCTTCAAGTTTCCATTGACTCGGGCTGTCAACTCATTCTGTAAATTTCGGTAAGCCGATACAGCACTCAAATCTCCCTGCAAATTCGGGTTATCCCAAGGTCCCTGTGCGGTTAGCTGTAATTGGTGCAGAGTACCGGAAAAGTCATCAGGGATTTTCAGCTGCTCTGTTTGCGGGAGGGAAAATAGAAGGCGGCGAATCTCCTCAACTCCCAGCTCCTGCACGGCCGCACTCATATCCAGGGTTTTATTTTCAGTATCTATACTGCCCGCGGTACGCATCTGTGCCCCAGCAAATTCCAGCCGCAGGGACTCCAGGTGAATCATTCCCTGTATGGTATTTACCTCGCCTATCAGCTCCAGGGGCTGCTCCCGATAACTACTGTTCAGTTTTACCTGGCCAGAGATATCGGGCAGCGGTAATGTGCCGGAAACTGTTAAGCCAGCACTGAACCAACCGCTGTGCAAGACATTTTGCCAAGGGCGGGAAAGTGTAATAGGTAAGCGATTGAGATGAAGCTCTGCGCTGATATTGTCAGCGCTAATATTGCCAGACAAGGTGCTGCGTTTACCATCCACTTGTAACCAGATGCCATCGGTATGCACCCGCCAGGGAAACAAATCAAAAAGCAAACTGCCTGTCAGCGCCAGTTTGTGCTGGGAAAAAGGTGTGGAAAGAGACTCAATATCAACCTGTATCTGTTTATCGCGACGGCGTAGGGAAATTTTTCCTCGCGCATCCAGCCCCTGCCCCTGAGGTAAATGCAACTGCCGCCCAACAAATCCCTGTGCTTTTTCACTGGCAGAGAAATCCAAAACAAATCGCCCGGGCTGACGCTCGCGCCCATCGGCAATAAACTGCAAATCACCACCACTTAATTCGCGAATTTCCAGCTGCAATTGGGTGGGCTGCCCCTCCCACCGGTAGAGGCTGTTGCCATACACAGAGATCGCAGGGATATCGGTTATCTTACTGCTGATCAATTGCAATCGCTCAAGCCGTAGCTCCCCAAGGCGGAACCTAGGTACTAAGGTTTCCCAAGTGGTGGCTTCTCTATTACCAGCCTCTTCCTGTAAATCCTGAGCGGTTTTCTCTTCCGCTCGAGCCAGGGATTTCAGTAGTTCATCGAGTACATCAATATTTAATAGAAAGTCCTTGACTACAACTCGATCAATATTGACAGGATTACTGGAAAAACTTTGCAGCTCCAATTCCAGTTGATAACCCTCCGCCAGGGTATTGCTCTCAAAATCTACCCGAAGACGCTCGAAAAACCATGCGCCGAGGCGCTCACTACCAATTCCCTCCGCCTCAATAGAGAGGCCGTCTATCACCTGCTCCGCCCCATAAAAAGCTGTGCGAGTAAGACTGACCCGCCCCTGTTCAGTACCCAAGAAATAAATCAATGAAAGTACAATCAGTAAGCACAGGCCGGTTAGAATCGATCCCCCAGCACCAAAGGATCGCCACAGACCACGCAGGAGAGCACCCAGCGCCCGGGCCAAACCCATTGCAAATGCGTTCAACCTGGCCATCAGAAAGCCTGCCCCAGGCTGATATAGACCTGGTAACGATCATCCACACCATCGCGGCGATCCAGGGGAAAGGCGAGATCGAAACGAATGGGGGCAAAAGAGGTGATATAGCGCACACCAAAACCTGTGCCCCAAAAAAGGTCTGAAAAGTTAGGGCTCGGATCTTCGTAGGCATTGCCGCCATCAAGGAATAAGACCCCACCCCAGGTATCCGTAAAACGAAAGCGCCCCTCAATAGAAACCTCACTGAGACCGCGTCCACCTATTGAGTCGGACAGGGTTTCCTCGCCGTCCTCATTAATTTCAACAATACGCGGCCCCAACTCCTGGTAGCCATATCCACGCACCGAACCGCCGCCCCCCGCATAAAAGCGCTCATCCGCAGGAAGTTCCAGGTTGGCCGCACCGGTAATAGCCCCCGCTTTAATACGCAAGGCCAGTGTGGGTTCGTAGCGCATAGACTCTGCCGTTTTATAAGCAGTCAGTTGCAGGATATTTTTTACAAAGGACGTACTGTTTTTGTTTAAGTCCAGATAGGGCTTAATTTCCAATGCGGTGGTAGCCCCACGACGAGCATCCAGTGGTTTATCTGTAGTATTCAGTTTAAAACCAAGGGGAAATGCCAGCAGATGATAGTTCTCATCCGGATCCCCATCCTCCACAGCACCATCCACTTTTTCATCCACACGGCTGAATTTGAGTTCAGCCCCTGCGCTAATAGTACGGTGCTTGCTCAATTTTCGCGATACCAGCCCCTTGAGAGTCAATGCTTTGGAGCGATAAGAATCTACATCTTCACCGGTAAGGGCCACGCTCGCGGTAAAGCGCTGCTTGTCCCTAAAGAAGCGCGGTATGGTCAGTTTGCTCTCTAAAGTCTGCTTGACTTTGTTTACCTTGCTTTCAACTTCCAACTTTTCACCGCGATGAAAAATATTGCGATGCTCCCAACTGGCGGACACACCGGGGCCCTCATCAGAGGTGTATCCCACCCCCAATGTAACTGTACGGTGGTTTCGTTCTTGCACAATAAATATGACATCCACCAAGCCGTTATAGGGTTCCGATACCTGATGAGTCACATTGGAAATTAAATTCGTGCGCAATAATCGCAACTGGGCTGCATCCAATTTGCTGCGGCTGAAACAGTCTCCAGGACTAATATTCAACTTGCTGCGCAAGTAGTCTTCTTCAATTGAGGTAGCGCCGAGAATTTGTACATCGCCCACCATTACCTCCGGGCTCGGCGCTACACGGTACACCAGGCGAGCAGCGGCCTCCTGGTGGATCACTGTAGCTTGGTAGGTAACATCGACATTGAGCAGACAGGCATTATTGTTGAGGTACGTGGTTATCTTCTGCACGCCTTCGAGTACCTCATCGGCCTGAAGCGGGTCGCCAACTGAGATAGGCAAGCCGGGAAAGCCCGCACGCAGTTCTACAGGCATTTCAATATCCAGACTTTTGATCAGGTACTGTGGGCCTGGTACAACCTGGTAAACAATTTCATTGCTCAGTACAGACTCTCGTACAGTAGCGTCATAGTACCCCTCCGAACGCAGCAATTTTGCGAGGTTGCCGCGTTCGTAGTGGGCTACATCCTGTGGGTCTTCATAGCTCTCAAGGGCGCTGCTGTTCTTGCGAAGTTCATTGAGTTCTTTACTCAATTTTTCTTGCAGCTGGGAATCACCTTGTACATACAATGAAAAGCTAGGTAATTTGGAGAAAAAAGGGATAGCTATTGCCTGCTGCAGAGGCAGCAATGCAAAACCGATAAGCAGGGAGATAAAGAGAGTTCGCAAAATATTAATCCGTTGACCGCAGCGGCTACTCCGCGCACTTCCAGGTATCCATTCCCTTCACATACGATTTTGCCCCAGAACTGGTAATGTCCAGGTGAAGTTTGCCGGCGAAAAGCAAAGCAATTGATAGCTTCACATTGCATCAATCGCCGGCCAGGAATAAACAAGTAGCTTATGGCTGGGAGCTGAGATTGCCAAGTAACGGATTACAATCCTGAATTATCACTCGCCCTTCGAGAATATTTCCCTTGGAGTATTCAGTAAAAATACATTGATTGGTTTTGGGGTCGTAGTTCTCAATCCAGAGATTGTCCTCTTTCCAGGTGGCGCCAATATGTCGGTAACCATCGGGCACGGAAATACGCATCACCCCACCGAAGCGTTTTACAAAGACCTGTTCGTAGTGGAAGTAATACGCCAACCAACCCGCAAAGAAGAAAACTGCGGCCGCAATAGCGCCAATTTTCAAGCTGCCCATACGGCTGCCAACAAAAAGGGAGAGAATGACCAGGGCGATAACCGCCGCCCAATAGAGATAAGTAACCATACCTGTTCTTCTGCCTTGAATTTATTGGTATTACTATATGGCAAGGGTAGCGCAGAACGCGGGTAAACAAAATGACGCCCGCCTACGTACCCTTCCCCCTTAATTAATAGCTTCAGTCCTCAGCCAGAGCCGGCAGGTTTTCGAACTGTGCCAGAGCCTCAGGGTTAGCAAGGGCTTCCTTATTCTTGACCAACTTGCCGTGCACCACATTACGCACTGCCAACTCGACAATTTTTCCGCTAATAGTACGCGGAATATCCGCCACCTGAATTACCTTGGCCGGTACATGACGCGGGGTAGTGTTAGCGCGAATAGTGGAGCGGATTTTCTGCACCAAATCCTCATCCAGTTCCACTCCCTCACGAAGCACAACAAAGAGCACCACGCGTACATCATCCCGCCACTGCTGGCCGATGCAGATACTATCGAGCACTTCCTCCACCTTCTCCACCTGGCGGTAAATCTCGGCGGTGCCGATGCGTACGCCACCGGGATTCAGTACCGCATCGGAGCGACCATAAATAATCACCCCCCCATGGGAGGTAATTTCCGCATAGTCACCGTGCGCCCAAACGCCCGGCCAGTTTTCAAAATATGCACTGTTATATTTTGTCCCATCGGGGTCATTCCAGAAGCCGATCGGCATACAGGGGAAGGATTTGGCGCACACCAGCTCCCCTTTCGCTGCAGTTACTGGTTTACCATCGTCATTCCAGACCTCCACAGCCATACCCAAGCCGCGGCACTGAAGTTCTCCCGCATAAACCGGCAAAGTCGGGTTACCCAGGGCGAAGCATGAAATAATATCGGTGCCGCCGGAAATAGAAGACAGGCACAAGTCTTTCTTTATGTCTCGGTAAACATAGCGGAAGCCTTCATGGGCCAGTGGCGAGCCGGTAGACAGCACCGCGCGCAGCTTCTCCAGTTTGTGGCTTTCCCGAGGCTTACAGCCGCTCTTCTCCAGGGCGGCAATATACTTGGCGCTGGTGCCGAATACGCTAATGCCTTCCTCATCTGCCATATCCCATAGGCCCCTGGCCTCTGGATAGAAGGGAGAGCCATCAAACAGCACCAGAGTTGCACCGCAAGCCAGGCCACTTACCAGCCAGTTCCACATCATCCAGCCGCAGGTGGTGAAGTAGAACAGGGAATCCTCACGACGCAAGTCGCAATGTAGGCGATGCTCCTTCAGATGTTGGAGTAAGGTACCACCCACCCCGTGCACTATGCACTTCGGCACTCCAGTGGTACCCGAAGAGTACATGATATACAGGGGGTGATCGAATGCGGTCTGGGCAAAGGTAAGTTCGCGCTTGGGCGCTGCAGCTTCGAACTCCGACAGTAACACCACTTTATCCAGCGGTTCTGCCGCTAGTACTTGAGCCGTTTCCTCTTGAGAGCGGGCGACAGGTACCACCACCAGCTTCTCAATAGAATCGATACGGGCCACTATCTCACGCAGGCGCGGCAGCGAGTCGATCACTTTGCCGTTATAGAGATAGCCCTCGCAGGCAAATAGCACTTTCGGCTCCACTTGGCCGAAACGGTCAAACACACCATTAATGCCAAAGTCCGGCGAACAGGAAGTCCAGATAGCACCGAGGCTAGTAGTTGCCAGCATGGCCACTACGGTATCGATCACATTTGGCATAAAGCCAGCCACACGATCCCCTTTGGACACGCCCTGATTGGCCAGGGCTGAAGCCAAGCGCTCTACCCGGTCGTACAGCTGCGCGTAACTGAGCTGGCGGCGGCTACCATTCTCCAGGCGCTCAACCAAAGCCGCCTTATCGTCGCGGTAGCGCAGCAGGTTCTCAGCAAAATTAAGTTGTGCACCGGGGAACCACTCAGCACCCGGCATACTGTCGTGGCCCAAGATCTCTTCTCCGCGCACACCAGCTTCTACTTCGCAGAAATCCCACAAATCGCTCCAGAAGTCCTCGCGCTCTTCAACAGACCACTGGTATAGCGCGTTGTAGTTTTCCAGCTGTAGCTGGTGTTTCTCATTAACCAGCCGGCGAAACTCATCCATTTGGGTTGAGGCTATGGCCTTTGGGCTCGGTTGCCAAAGGGGTTGTGCATTGTCCTTCATCTCAACAGACCTTGTAGGTTCATTATTCTCGGTGATTGTTTGACCTTCGCCAGGGCGAAAGCGGCAATCATGCCTTGCCCGACGACTTTAAACTATTTTAATCTTTCGATGGTTTCTTTAATAAAATTTAACATTCCCTGAAGTATCTGGAGCCCCAGTGAGCGCTACTATTAAACAACTTCGTGCCTTCGTTGTCGTAGCGCGCAGCCGCAGCTTGGCGCAGGCCAGTGCCCAGTTACACTCTTCCCAGCCGGCGCTCTCTATAGCCATCCGTAATCTGGAAGAAGCCACCGGAGGCCCCCTATTCAGTCGCGATGGTCGCCAACTGGTCTTGACCCCAGAAGGACGCGAGTTCCTGGTTCGTGCGGAACAACTGCTTAATAGCTGGGACCAATCACTGGATGCTATACAGCAGCGCTTCCGCCTGGAACGCGGTCAGCTACGGCTGGCGGTTATCCCCGCTTTTGCCTTAAACCGGGTACCCTCTCTATTGGCTGACTTCCACCAGAAGTTTCCCCAAATCAATATTGTGCTGGAAGATGTGGTTATGGAACGGGTTGTAGAGGCGGTGCAGGAGGGACGCGCGGAATTGGGTATCAGTTTTCGCCCGGATGAACTGGGCGGAATGGAGTTTGTGCCCTTTGAACGCGATCGTTTTATCGCAGTAGTGCCCAAAGAGCACATATTGGCGGAAAAAAAGACAATACGCTGGCGCGACTTGGCCACTCACCCTTTTATATCGATGAACCGTGGATCAGCGGTAAGGCGCTGGACGGATACTGCCTTTAACCAGTGTGGGAAAGCCGCTCAATATGTTTGTGAAGCCAACCAACTAAGCACTATCGGGCAGCTGGTCAGGACAGGCTTGGGAGTCAGTGCCGTACCAAGTCTTTGTGAGGCACAAATGCGAGAGCATGGTTTAACCTGTCTGCCTCTCTCCGCTCCGGCGGTGACACAGGAAGTTGGCACGCTGCTCAAAAGCCGCGGCAACCTCTCTGCACCCGCCGGTGCTTTCCTGGAGTTGCTCACTGAGCAGTAAGCACCGCAGGAACAGTAACTTGCCCAGAGGGCCAGCCACTACTTGCTGCTGGTGGCGCGCAGCATCCAGGCAGTTTTTTCATGGACACTCATACGATCGGATACCAGGGCAATAGTCGATTCATCCTCTCCCTTTTGCGCAGCTTTTAATACATCGCGGCAAGTTTTAATCACTTGCTCATGGCCCTTGGTGAGAATTTTCACCATATCCTCGGCTGCGGGAATTTCCACAACTTCTTTAATAGAGCTCAACTGCCCAAAAGCCTGGTAGGTGCCTGGCGCAGAAACCCCCAAGGTGCGAATCCGCTCGGCAATATCATCTACCGCGGTGGCCAGCTCGTTATACTGCTCTTCAAACATCAGGTGCAGTTCACGAAAAAATGGCCCGGTAACATTCCAATGGAAGTTGTGCGTTTGCAGGTACAGAGTGTAACTATCCGCCAGCAAGTGCTTGAGACCACCAGCGATCTTTTCCCTATCTTTTTCGCTAATACCAATATCGATTTTTTTCATTAAACAAATCCTTCTTCCAATACTTTTGTCACCGAAGTGGTTGTGATGCCATTCTGATAGCTTTAAAGATTTCTCACAAGCTATCGGGTTGATAGCTTATCTATATAGCCGAGCCAAGTTTATAAGACACTAAAAAGGCAAACATATTTATCCAGGCAACTAACTCGAAATATACCTTGAGTCTGGCGGAACCCTGCTCTAGAGCAACTGTAGGTCTAAAGTAAAAAGATAATTATTACGCCAAAAAAGGAGCAAAAATAAAGCATATTGGCTATGCATATGCTCATATTGCCAGCCCTGTATAAATCTACTGAAAGAAAAATTTAAGAGGAAACAAAGTTGCTAGGTATTACAAACCGGGCAATTACTATGGCTCGGCAGCTGCAAAGTTTGCAGAGCTAAGCTTTCCGTCTCGATTAAGTGCAATTTATTCAAGCTCGATACCGGCAACCCTACCAAGTACTTTATGGCCTCCAGAGCCTGCATACTGCCAACTACACCCAGCGCAGGACCGATCACACCTGCTGTAGAGCAGTTCTGGACTTCAGCCTGCTCCTGGGGCGGAAACAGGCAGGCATAACAGGGACCTTTTCCTTCAGAAAAATCAAAACTAATCAGCTGGCCGGAAAACCCCTGCACCGATGCCATTACCACCAGACATCCTGCCTGATAACAAACCCGGTTGATCGTATGGCGGATTTCCAGGTTATCGGTGCAGTCCAACACCAGATCCACCTGTTTTACCTGCTCACGCAGCCAGGATTCATTCGCCATTTGGCTGTGGGGGTGAATGCGAATAGTTGGATTGGCCGCAGCCAATTGTTGTGCAGCCACCATGGCTTTGGATTTTCCCTGGTGATTGGTTTTGTACAAAACCTGGCGCTGTAAATTGGAGAGATCGATATGATCACCGTCCACCAGGTGCAGCTCTCCAATACCGGCTGCGGCTAGATACATCACTGCCGGGCTGCCGAGCCCACCTAAGCCAACAATCAGAATTCGCGCAGAAGACAGCTTTTTCTGTCCCTCTTCACCCACCTGGGGCAACATTATCTGGCGACTGTAACGCTGTAATTCCTTACTACTTAACATGGCTCTACTTCCGCATGCTTACCTTTCAACAGGACATTAAAATCGGCAACCGCCTGCTTGTAGTCTTCCGCTTTAGTAACAGCGCTGACCACGGCGATACTGCCAACGCCGCTAGCGATAACCTCACTGGCCCGCTGCATATTAATACCACCAATTGCCACGAGTGGATAATCGGGCAATAGTGCTGCCATTCGCGCAAGTTTCTGCACGCCCTGCAACTGATCCGACATATCCTTGGTGTTGGTCGCATAAATTGCACCAATCGCCAGGTAGCTGGGGCGATAACGGTAGGCCAACAGTAATTCATAGAAGCCGTGGGTACTGATACCCAGCTTTAATCCTGCCGCTTGAATTGCCCTCAGATCAGCAGATTGCAAATCCTCCTGGCCCAAATGCACACCGTAGGCGCCGCACTCAATCGCCAACTGCCAGTAATCATTGATAAACAGGCGCAGGTTATACGTCCTGCCAATAGCCACTGCACGCTCAATCTGTGCGCGCAGGTCCCCACCCGGATTCTTTATTCGCAGCTGTAAAGTACGCACTCCCAGCTCAGCCAGACGCTGCAACCACTCCACTGTATCCACAACCGGATATAAACCCAATGCTTGAGAGTCTGTTTGGGCAAACCCTTGAACAAGAGGTCGGACAGTATCAAAGCCATAATCCGACGCACGCTCTTCTCCGGGCAGTAGAATCTCCGGGAAGTCGATTAAATCCAGGGGCCAGCCACAGTGGCCTACAGGGCCGGCACCAGCGCCGATGTGTGCATTATTTCCCCGGCGCAAACCCCGCTGAACATAGGCTTTACCCACAACGCAGGCATCTCGCAACGGGTAGCCCAAAGCGCGGCAAGCGGCAATAGCGGAGGACAGGGTGCAGCCTGTGCCATGTGTGCCTGTACTGGACACTTCCCGGCCAATAAACCAATCGGCTTTTTCACCATCCCACAGTAAGTCGGCAACTTCTCCCGCACGCAATTGCGTATGGCCGCCGGTAACTAAAATTGCGGTACCGCCGTGAGCGTGCAACTGACGCGCAGCCTGCACAATAGATTCCGCACCCGTGACACTGGCTCCGGTAAGCCATTCCAATTCATGTAAATTGGGAGTGACCAGATCACACTGTGGCATCAACTGAGCCAACACCGTTGCGGTAATACTTCCTTCAGTGAGCCCGGCTCCATTGGTAGCAACAGCAACCGGGTCGTAAATAACCGGAACCGGCTGCACCGCTTGCAGCTGGCGCAGGAAATCTGCCACCGCAACAACTTGTTCAGCATTCGCTAGCAGACCGATTTTAATTGCGGCAGGAAATAGATCCCGCCGTAAAGCCTGTAACTGAGAACCCAAGACCTCTAGGGAAACTGCATTAATTGCAGTAACTTCCACCGTATTCTGTGCGGTATTGGCCGTGATAGCACTGCAACCATGGCAGCCGAGGTCGGCAAAAGTCAGCAGGTCCGCCTGAATGCCGGCGCCACCGCCGGAGTCACTGCCGGCAATGGTCCAGACAATTGGCTTTTTCAATTGGAGTTGATCGCGCATAAAAATACTAATCCTGCAATATGCTCTCTGCCTGCTGCCAGAAAGGCATATCCAGGGTGGGGGTGCTGGGGCTGGCAGTTTGACGCCTGAGCATCAAGCCGGCATTAAAGGCGGCGCGCCCGGATTCCACAGCAAGTTTAAAAGCATTAGCCATCAGTACCGGATCCTGGGCTTTTGCAATCGCAGTATTCAATAACACCGCATCAAAGCCCATCTCCAGTGCTTCTGCCGCCTGTGATGGCGCACCGATTCCGGCGTCAATAATGAGCGGTACATCACTCAGGCGCTCGCGCAGTGTTTGCAGGTTATATTTATTGAGCAGGCCCTGCCCGGTACCGATGGGAGCCCCCCAGGGCATTAATACCTCGCAACCCACATCCAAAAGTTTTCGACACAACACCAGGTCATCTGTGCAATAAGGCAAAACCTTGAAGCCTAATTGAATTAATTCCCGCGCAGCTTCTACCAGACCAAAGGGGTCTGGCTGCAAATTGTAATCATCACCAATCACTTCCAGCTTGAGCCAATCGGTCTGGAAAATTTCCTGGGACATTTTTGCCAGCTCCACCGCTTCTCGCGGCGATTTACAACCGGCGGTATTGGGCAACAGCTGACAGCCGGACTCGCGAATATAATCCCAAAATATATTGTCCTGCTGCTGTGCCGGATTTTGCCGGCGCAGGGACAAAGTAATAATTTCCGAAGCTGAGGCTTGCACGGATTCGCGCATAATCGCAGGGGAGGGATACAGGGCGGTGCCCACCAAAAGCCGGCTGTTAAATGCCTTTCCGTACAGTGTTAGTAGATCGCTCACCTTTACCCCCCCACTACCGGAGCAACAATATCCAGGCTATCGCCGTTATTTATCTGTGTATTGCTATATTCCATACGGGGAATAAATCCACCGTTGATCGCAACGGCAAATGTTTCTCCGCGATAGCCGAGCTGCTGTAAAAGCACAGAGAGTTTTAGCGGGGATTCAAGGCTCTGTGTTTCCCCATTAATTAATACCTGCATCAAACCACCTGTAACAGTTGTTGTGCCACTTGACTCGCCACTTGCTCCACTACTGCCGGCGCTAAAAGATAACCGTGACGGTAAAGGCCATTCACCCGAATCAGGCCATCCTCGCTGTGGATATAAGGCATATTATCCATAGTGGCGGGGCGACAATTTACGCGGGTCTCAACAATACGAGCCTCGGCAAAAGCCGGGTTGAGGGAGTAAAGCGCGGAAGACAATTCCATACTGGAGCGCACGGAAATGGGCGACAGATCTTCGCTCTCAATTTCTGTGGCGCCGATTACAGTGCGTCCATCGCTGCGTGGTACAGCGTAGAGCTTATAGCGTGGGTGGAGCAGGCGCACTGGACGCTGCAAAACCACTTCCCGGGATTCCACCACCATCACCTCACCACGGACACCGCGTAAGCCTTCAATCTGCCCCTTGGCACCGAGACCACGGCAGTCGATCACGCAATCAAATTGTTCGCACTCCGAGTTCACAGAGATATACCCGGCTTCGCAATTTACCTTGCTATGCTCTCGCAGAGTGACAGCTCCTCGGTGCAATGCGCTGAGTAACGCAGGCAACAAGCGGTGATTATTGATATCCGCCTCACCTCGTAAGTAAAGCCCCTGTTCAAAGCCGTGTAAGGAGGGCTCTAATTTCGCTAAAGTATTGCTATCGAGTGCCTCCACCTGCTCCCTGGCAGATTCACCCAACTTGCCCTGCAACTCCCGCAGGAATTGCAACAGCTCACTTCTATCCTTGCCGTGAGCAACCAGTACTGAGCCCGCCCTGCGGTATTCCACGTCCTGCCCGCTCTGCTCCTTCAGCTGCCGGGCCCACTCAGACCAAAGCTCAAGGCTTTTCAGCCCCAGGTTGTAAACCTGTTTATCGCTGTGCACCAATTCCGATAGTGGTGAGATCATTCCCGCTGCCGCCCAGCAGGCTCCCCCGACTGGTGCCGACAAATCACCCGCTTCAAACAGGGTGATATCCAGTTCCCGTTGGCAGAGCCGCCAGGCGAGCAAGCGACCTAACAGGCCGCCACCGGCAATAGCTACTTTGGCTTTGGTTTCGCTTGTCACAGACCACCTATCTTCGCAAATCCAAATCGACACCCGGCGATAATCTCTATGCACTCGCCGTACTTTTGCTATCCGATTCTTGGGGGAGAGGATTCTCCCCCAAAATACTCATCAGCCCTTGTGATAAATCTCGCTGCCCATGTCCTTAAATTTAATCGACATTTCCTCCATGCCCTGTGCCGCTTCCTGCTTGGCCGCATAATCGCGCACATCCTGGGTGATTTTCATGGAGCAGAATTTTGGGCCGCACATGGAGCAGAAGTGAGCTACCTTGCCGGATTCCTTTGGCAAGGTTTCATCGTGATAGGTGCGTGCCCGCTCCGGGTCCAAGCCGAGATTGAACTGGTCTTCCCAACGGAATTCAAAGCGGGCTTTTGACAGGGCGTCATCGCGCTTCTGTGCCCGCGGATGCCCTTTGGCCAAGTCTGCGGCATGAGCCGCAATCTTATAGGCCATAAGGCCCTCTTTAACATCCTCTTTATTGGGTAGGCCCAGGTGCTCTTTGGGGGTCACATAGCAGAGCATGGCGCAGCCGTAGGTGCCGATAAGTGCAGCGCCGATGCCGGAAGTAATGTGGTCGTAGCCGGGAGCAATATCCGTGGTCAACGGACCTAGAGTGTAGAAAGGTGCGCCGTGGCAGTGCTTTAGCTGCTCATCCATATTTTCTTTGATCTTATGGATAGCCACATGGCCGGGGCCTTCGATCATGGTCTGAACATCGTGCTTCCAGGCAATTTCAGTCAGCTCGCCAAGCGTGTGCAGCTCGCCAAACTGGGCTTCATCGTTAGCATCCGCAATTGAGCCCGGGCGCAGGCCATCACCGAGACTAAAGCTCACATCGTAAGCCTTCATAATCTCGCAGATTTCCTCGAAGTGGGTGTAGAGGAAATTCTCTTTGTGATGGGCGAGGCACCATTTGGCCATGATGGAACCACCGCGAGAGACAATCCCGGTCATACGTTTGGCAGTGAGCGGCACATAGCGCAAAAGCACGCCAGCATGAATAGTGAAGTAATCCACCCCCTGCTCTGCCTGCTCAATCAAGGTATCGCGGAACACATCCCAGTTAAGATCTTCAGCAATTCCGTTTACTTTCTCCAGCGCCTGGTAAATCGGCACGGTACCGATGGGCACTGGCGAGTTGCGCAGAATCCACTCGCGGGTTTCGTGGATATTGGCACCGGTGGACAGATCCATCACCGTGTCCGCGCCCCACTTGGTAGACCAAACCAGTTTCTCCACTTCCTCTTCAATGGAAGAAGTCACAGCAGAATTACCAATATTTGCATTCACCTTGCACAGGAAGTTGCGCCCGATAATCATCGGCTCCACTTCCGGGTGATTAATATTCGCCGGGATAATTGCCCGCCCCTCTGCAACTTCCCGGCGCACAAATTCCGGCGTGATTTGCTCGGGGATGTAAATACCATCACGTGCCTTCTGGTATTCACTTTCACTCATTTCCGCTGCCAACTTGGCTCGCCCCATATTTTCGCGCACTGCGATAAATTCCATCTCTGGGGTAATAATGCCGCGGCGGGCATAGTGCATCTGAGATACATTCTGTCCCGGTTTGGCCCGGCGAGGGCTGGGAAGGTTTTCAAAGCGGATATGATCCAGCCCCTGGTTCGCCATACGCTTCTGGCTGTAGGCCGCTTGGCGAGAGTCCAGCAGTTCAGTATCTCTGCGGGCCTCTATCCAGCCCTGGCGCAATTTGGGCAACCCTTCCCGTACGTCCACTTTAAAATTGGGCTCGGAATAGGGGCCCGAAGTGTCGTAAATGGTTAGGGGCTCATTGGGTTCAAACACCGGATTCTCTGCATCCCCCCCTACCAAACTATCTCCCAAACAGATCTGGCGGGCACCAACCTGAATGTCGGGAGTTTCACCGGGCAAATACACCTTGCTCGAGTTGGGGAAAGATTGAACCGTGAGATTTTCAAGAAATTCTTTAGCGGAATCGCGACTGGCAGCGCGGGAGGACTTTCCGGCTTTACCGGATTGTTCAATGATCTCAGACATGCGTAACCTTAAAACTTGGAAATTTAAAGGTCGCAGCATCCAGGGCACATACAAAGAGAAAAGACGCCAAACTGTAACAAAACAGGCGACTTCAGATCTTGTTCCCTACGCGGGGGTTACCCCGATCAGGTTCAACGGATCTCGCAACAGCGATCTCAGCCCACAGGCACTCCGACAAGTAGAGCGCAGTATAGTGGAAGCTAACAGATATGAACAGAAGGTCACCCGGGCGGATAAATATCATCGCATAGATCTTTAATAGAAGTGGCCTTGCAGAAAGAAATGTTACAGACGACAAAACCCCAACCCACTTCAACTTATTAAACTCTGACTAATTAGTCGGAAGCATTCACTTCTCTCCCTTTTCCACTCCGACCTACACTCCACTGGTTCACCGATGCAGTACCAAAAAAATAATTATCTACGACGAAAGTCGGTGTGGGAGAAAACACAATGTGGAATAAATATGGAGTAGTAATAACCCTGGCTTTGTGCGTTTTGTCGATACAGCCAGCAATGGCAGCCCCCTCCAAGTCGGTCGCCGCGGGTGACAGTATTACCATGGCATTCGGAGCGGACTGTACCCGCAATAAGTATTTCTGGGATCTTTTCTGTCTCCTTGGTGGAGACCAACCAGAGCACTCCTGGTTTGATGGTGATGACAATTCAGTTGAAAGTATTCATGACAAGTATAAAGTTAATTCACCAAATATGGCCGCTAATAAAAATGCGGCGGAATCTGGAGCGGAAATGCTCAGTGGTGGAGACAATTTCTCTACTCAAGCCGACCGGATTCTTTCGCAGAATAATGTAGCTGACCACGTAGAAGTAGTTTTAGGCGGTAATGATATCTGTAACCGCGAGTGTGTAGATCCGGCGAATTGTGATGATCCACTTTACACTGATAGTGAATGGCGCTCTGCAATTCGCGCGGGGTTAGACAAACTGGTCGAAGGCCTGCCCAATGGCTCTACTATTCTTCTCGGTTCGGTACCCCGTGTACAAGACCTGCGCGCAGCAGGGTTGGAAAAGCAAGCCGGAAACTCTCGGGTAGACTGTGAAAGTGTCTGGTCTACCTTTGGTATCTGCCGAATTGCTACCAATGGCGGTACTATGAATGGAGAGGATTTTACCACTCGCTACAACGGTATTAGCGCAGCCCAACGTCGATATAACGAAATACTTGCCGAGGAGGCAGAAAGCTATAATGGCACCAATGGCGTTGAAGTAATAGCCGAGTACACTGGTGAAGGTGAGGTAAATGCCGGTACTTTCCAATTTGGTAAGGACGATATTGATGGCGGTGACTGCTTCCATCCCAGTGTCCAAGGCCAGAATATAGTGGCTGATCTTTTGTGGCAAGGCAATACAGATAAGTAATTAAGTTCAAGTTTTACTGCTCGGTGGATATAGAGCCTGTTGCTTTTTTAGATTGTTGTTACAGCAGGCTCATTTCTTATTTCTGTTATTCTTTCTCGCTATCCGGCTCTTCTTCAAAGTATCCTAACTCTTCAACAACGTACTGTAATCGATGTGGCAATCCCTTACGCATGAATGCCACATCAATTATCTTTCCGCTGGTCAGCGCATCCCATAGGGCATTTTGACCACTATGAACCCAGCTATCATTAACCCTCAGCAATACATCATTTTCCTGAAAGCCTAATGCAGTAAAGAATTCATTATCAGCAACGCCTTCCAGTCGCATCAGGTGATACCCTTCGACTTCCAGTTCTGCCTCTGTAAACTTAGACTCCAGGATTTCACGCTCCTCCAATTGTCTACTCAACCATTCCTGCCCCAGGGTAAGCACTCCAGATGGAGAGATTAGCTGACGGGTTCCAGGTCCCATCGGTTGTTCAATACGACGCTTAAGTTTCTCACTATGTATATATGACTGGGTCAATAAAATATCAGTGCCCTCTTCACCTTCAAGGGGAAGTTTCGCCAATCCCTCATTGCTCTCAATGACGGCAAACTTGGAATAGAGCCGCAGCAGCGAGACTCCCTCTAAAAGCGCTTGTCCCAAAGTGAAATATTGAGCCGTTGCCCCATTCACTTCAATTAATGCTTTTGATCTATTTTTGACACTCGACTCGCTAATCCCAAGCAGTCGAAGCGGCAATTTAGTTAAGGGTAAATTTCGCTCATTGATATTATTGCTATCTTTCTGGACAGCTTCATCTTTTGGGTTTATTCCCAAAGAATACAATTCCTTTTCAATCCAGAAAGAATACTGTTCAAAAGTGCGAGGTCCCTTTAGGTATAAGCCGTTGATAAAAACTACGGGTACATTTTTTAGTCCAAGAGCAATGGCTAGTTTTTGGTCTTCAAGCACCTGAGATCTATATAGCCCGTCAGCTCTACAACGATCAAACTGTGAACTATCCATTTGAAGCTGTTTAGCCAAGCGTACGTATTCGTTTTTATTAACGCTTGGAGCCAGAGTATATAATGCATCATGGTACTCCCAAAACTTGCTTTGCTCTGCTGCACAACGTGTTACAGCTGCAGCCATTACACCCTCTCTATGAAACTTCAAAGGAAAATCGAAATTAACCTGCCTTATCCATTCCTGATACTCAACCATTAAGCGCCTAAACACAGGCTGAGTGGATTTACAATGTGGCGACTGAAAAGAGCAAAATACTGCGATGGTGACAGGCGCCCGGGGATTTCCTCGAATATTTCGTGCACTATAAGTCAGCTCAATACGAGGCGGCTGTGGAAAAGGTAATAATATCTCGATATCAGCTCTACCCTCCCCCGTACTACCTATTAATTCATGAAGCTTATTTAATCGTAACTCGTATTGCATTTCAGCTATATCATATAGAGCAAATTGAAGCTCGCTATCCAGTGCCTCAATGCTAATTTCATGCTTACCTACCCGAGCTGCAATCTCTCGATGCTTCGTTTTTTCATAACCTAAAGGAAAATCAGAAAACTTTGAATAACCACTAAAAATAGTGAAAGTGGTCAAAGCTCCCAAGACTACATAAAGAAACTTAAGCTTCCACATGGCTTATATCCTCATGGTGTTTTATCTATGTTACCAGGGAAGATATTTTCTAGCCTTACTTGGTAGAATTTCTAAGAAATAATTTATAGAAGTGGGAACTAAGCTTACCTTTTGGCACCGCATTCAGCAGAAATTTAACATCCCATATTTACGATGCAATGGTCTTTAATAGTCAATACTGTTAGAATTAAAGTGAAGGAACGCTATAATCGATACTTTGCATATCGACTTTATATATAAATATAAAGTAATGAATGACATCTAGTGAAAATTGAAAATATAAGAGATAAATCTTATAAATTCAAAACAACAGCCCCTAAAAGCCATTTAATGAAAGTAAAATCGTCCTGACAGAATAATGCTCTTTTAATATAACTTTTAAAAGAGCACCTGATTCACTATCTGATTCAAATCGAATTAGTCTTTATTGTTTGTAGCAGTATCTTTTTCCTTATAGGTGGTTCCCACCATCGAAATACAGTTTGGGCAGCCAGAATACCCCTTACCATAGGATGTTCCCCCTCCTGTTCCGAGTTGCTGGTGCTCTATAACAATCACATGCCCCCCTAACTGTGCCGCTTGATTCTTCAAATCAGTTCGGCATTGCTTTATATTAGTGATTGCTGATCGTGCATTAAATCCAAAGTTACAAGCAACCTCACCAACTTCATAATATTTATCAAGATCAGAAATAGATATCTGTTGCACAATTTGTATATCTCTTCCTGCATCTGTTAATTCCACAGTTGCACAAGAAGATAGCAGCATAATTAAAGCAATTATTAAAAATCTCACCCTACCTGGCATAAAGCCCCCTTGACCCTATTTATTATTTTCAAAAGGATTATTACTTCATAGCGACTGAAATAGTCAGTTACAGCCCACATGTTACTTATTGTATTCCAGTTAAGTATTATCTTTTAGTGAAGCTAATCAAGTAATTTGAAGCCTAAAAATAGATAAACACAACCCACATCCGGACTTTACGGCCTTTCCCAGAGTACGGAATCATAATTTAGGTCTTTGTTTGTTTTTTACACACATAAAAAAAGGGCCACCCATTGGGTGGCCCTTTCGGATTAGAAGCCTGACGATGACCTACTCTCACATGGGGAAGCCCCACACTACCATCGGCGATGTTGCGTTTCACTTCTGAGTTCGGCAA
>NZ_BAABQV010000005.1:0-517903 GCF_040371615.1 Microbulbifer sp. NBRC 101763 | reverse complement strand
GGACCCAAATCAGCTAAAGTCAGTTTACATTAGCATTGCTGACCAAATTCAAAACCATGTTTCAGGTAAAAAGGGATAACAATACGCTGCACCTGACTCCGGCGCCTATGCGCCTCCGCTGGTGAGCGCGGCGTTATTGCTGTGACAGGTTGTATTTGTCCCAATAGTTGGCTTTTTGTACGATCCTTCAAAATAATAGAGAGGGGGTGTCATGCGCCTGATTCTACCGATCGTCTTTTCTGCCGTTTTATCTGGCTGCCTCGAGGTTGAGGCTAACAGTAGTAGCGACTACGACCACCATGAGTGACTACCAGGCTGGTCTGACTCTGACGGCGACTGCCAGAGCACCCGTCATGAGCTGCTAGTTCAGTTCTCTCTAGCTCCGGTTACTTTTACCAATGACAAGCGCTGTACGGTCGATACTGGCCTATGGCTGGATCCTTACACCGCTCAGTTCTTCAGCATGGCTCCTGACCTTGATGTTGAGCACATCGTGTCGTTGTCTTGGGCGCATGAGCACAGTGGTGCCAGTTGGACCGTTAAGCTGAAGCGTCAATTTGCAGAAGACCCTGAGAATCTATGGTTGGTCGATGATGGCCGAAACCAAAGCAAGGGAGACAAAGGCCAGGATGAGTGGCTGCCACCCTATGAGCCCGTCCAGGCTATCTATGTGCAGCGCTTCACGGCGATAGTTGAGAAGTATGGGCTGAAGTTCTCAGAACAGAAATTAGCCCGGATTCTGGCACTCTTGAACGAATAAGCCGTACCCCCAGCTTCTACCAATCCTTTAGGGTGCCACCCTGGCGCCCGCCATTTCCTGTATATCCTGACCCCCTAAGCACATCAAGGATACCATTAAGTATTTATCAATGATTAACCCTTTTTGGCCCCTCTATAGCTTTGCCGAAGGGGAGGGGCCTTCAGTCACTCATTACTCTTGTTCGCTGAGCGCCCAAGATAATTTCCTGTAGTTAGACTAAGTTGCCGTGTATGTGTAAGAGGTTACAAATTGATCAACAATTTGATCTCCATTTTGATTATTTTGTAAAGTTATGAGGCCATTTGCTACTAAACTTGAATGCTCTAAACACTCCAAAACAATCCCGCCGCGTTCAAACGTTGATGTAATAGCTACTAGAGTACCTGTTGTTCGGCTGCCAGTTATGACACTGCCTTTTCCTCCTAAAGATTTAGTCCCGATAACTATTCCATTGCTACACCCTTCGAAATGTAGTGTGTCACCAGATAAGATATCACGCTCCATATATATTCCTCGAGTAATAGAATTTTCATTAGCTGCTTCAATGGTGACATGTGACACTTTTAATATCATTCCACCTACTGCAGAATGAATTCCATTGGTTATATTACTTATAGCTTGTATGTTTACAGAGCGTACTTCTACTATTGACGGACCTCCACTCCCACTGTTTTCCCCATCAAAAACTATACCGTCCACATTCTCTAAACCATCCAGTAGTACATTAAATAAACCGCACTGCTGATTCATAGCATTTGAATAGACGATAGACTTTCCAACAGAAGCCTTGTTTTGATGAATGCGCAGGTTACTTATTTGTGTGTCAAATGCATTTCCATTTACCGAACCTAATCTAAGTATGCAGTCCCCACTAAAATTTTGCTCATGTGCACGAATAACTGAAGATATGCCTTCCCCGACGATATGAGTCTTATTAGGAATCACGAGTGGTCGGCTAATTGTATATACGCCCTTTGGGAAATATAGAGTTCCACCTTCGGAGGCATTAACAACACTGCTAATGTAATTTAAGGCATTTTCGATGCTAGCTGTATCGTCTGTGTAGTGATCTCCCTTGGCACCAAAATCCTTGACTGAAACAAAGTCGTTGAGTTTTCCACCAAGATCTCTTGAGGACGCACCACTTCCATCCGAGAGATAGGAATTTGGAGTAGAGGTTGTCCCGGCATGTAAGGCAGTTGTTGCTAATGCACTTGCAGCCCCAGCCCCAAGAGCTCTCTTGATGAATCGGCGCCTGTTATCAGTTTTGTTTTCCATTACGTACTCCTTGGTAGATTTTATAGACGACAAATTTTTAAGTCTAAATGCCTATTTGGGTGTTGATGTATTAGAGTGCCATCATATCTATTGGCGCGCAAAACAATACTTTAAAAGCTCGAAATGCAGTATTGAGAGATCAATAGATAGGATGTAGGAGCAAAAAATAGACGGCTCTTATGTTGAAGCTGTTAGTAGCGAGGGGGGAGTGGCAATAGTGGAGAAGTATGGGCTGAAGTTCTCACAGGAAGAATCAGCCAAGATTATGGCACTCCTGGAAGAATAACTGATTTAAACGCCTGCTATCATTGTTGCTAGATTTTCAAACCCAGCTTGAATCTTGCAGCGTAGAGGGCTCTCATGTGTTACTCCTTTGCTGTGCCCAGCAATAGATTGCTTTCGGAATTACCAATTAATTTCCAGAATGATGGATTGTCGTGGGAGCAGCTGAGTTTAGATCAAGAGTGGGAAAAGTCCTCCAGTAAGGATGAAGTTAAACATGTGCTGGGACTACAGGGGCAACCCCGGGTGAGTCAATTCCGGCTAGCAGGGCCTGGTCAGCGTGTATACCCGCGGTACTTTGCTCCAGGCATTGTGAGCGATGGGGGTAAGAATTGGTTGCGTCCGCTACGTTACTCGATACGCCCGTCTAACTCAGTTTGGGATCTGGCAACAAAATACAGCCTTTATAATGCTCGACTAGATAAATTGCTTGAAGCAAAAACTTGGCGGCCTCTGATAGGTCACCAACATGGAATATTGCCGTTCACTAGCTTCTTTGAGTGGGTCGAACACAAGGGTAGTAAGGCTCAAGTCCAGTTTACGCCAAAGGGGAAAGACTTGATGTGGGCACCTATCCTTTGGGACTACTGGGAATCTTTGGGCGGTGAGGTTGGTTACTTTTCATGTACCTTGATTACTGATGACCCAGCACCTGAAGTTAAGGCTGTCGGGCATGATCGAAGCCCAATCTTTTTAGGGGCAGACCATATATTGACCTGGTTAGATGCAGAGTCTCAGTCAGCTGATGACTGGCAGGAGTTCTTAAAGGGCCACCGAGAGCCGGTAACCTACAGTCACTATATGATTGCATGAGTAATGAAAGCTGTTTGGTCAGGAGTTTTGCTTGATTGAAGAGTTCTTGTATTCATATGCTGTGTATTTTAGAAACCATGCACCGTATGACTGCTGCCGGCACCATGGCCAGCTTTAGCAGCATTAGCAAAAACTACAACGGCACCTACAGTTCTCAGCGCCAGGAATTGGTAGGGCAATGGACAAACTACGAAACCCTCAGCCTGGAATTCTGTGAGGAGATTGTAGAGCCGGTCACCAGGCGCTGGGTGCAAATGGATCTTAGCAGACGCCTTTCAAGTGTCCGCTGATGTGGACCCCGCAACCCTGATGCACGTCGATTTTATTACCCCGGTCATGCCCTGGATTAATCCAGCCCATGAGGCCAGCGCCGATGAAACCCTACTGGAAAATGTTCTGGCCAGCCCACAGCAGACCACTCGTCGGCGCGGCAAGAAGCCTGACGATGTGATTAAGCAGACCGCTGCCTGGCAAAGAAAGCTGCGAGAAAACAAGATCACCACCCCAACCAAACGCACCGCTGTTCCCCCACAACAAGCTGAGCCTGAGCCTGAATCTCAATCTGAACCTGAATAGGAGGCAGCGATGCCCAAAAAATCTTGGTACAGCATTACCGCTGCCGCAAATAACACGGAAGCCGATATCTATCTGTACGACTCCATCGGCTACTGGGAGTTGACCACAAAAGATTTTGCCCGAGATCTCAAAGCACTCGGGGGTGTCAGCAAGATCAATCTGCACATTAACTGCCCCGGTGGGGATTTGTTCGACTGTACCGCCATATACAACCTGCTGAAAGATCACAAAGCCGAGGTGGAAACCTGGATTGAAGGCATTGCAGCCAGTATGGGCAGTGTGATCGCTCTGGCCGGGGATACCGTCCATATTGCCGAGAACGCCTATTACATGGTGCATAACCCCAGTGCAGGTGTTCGTGGTGGCGAGCGTGCCCTGGAAAAAACCAAGAGCCTGCTGGCAAAAGTGAAAACCACCATGAAAAGCCTGTACTCCTCGCGCACCGGCATGTCGGATGAGGCAATCAGCCAAGTGATGGATGACGAGACCTGGTATACCGGCGCCGAGGCCGTGGAAGCCGGCTTTGCTACCGATACCACAGCAGCAGTGGAAATGGCTGCAAGCTTCAGGGCTGATCACTTAAACCAGTTCAAAAATACCCCTCAAGCCATTAGTGCATTGGTTATTCAGGGGCCCACTGAATTTAGATTCCCGCCTGCGGTTGCAGACAACCCACCCAAAACCAAGGAGACGCAAGCCATGACCACAACCACCTCCACCACGCCAGCTGCAACCGCTGCGATTGAGGTCACCCCGGAAATGAAAGCCCAGATTGCCGCCGATGCCAGAGCACAATTTGTAGCCGATGAGAAAAAACGCAAAGACGATATCAAAGCCGTTTTTAAGGGCTTCGAAGCACACAGCACCCTAATGCAATCCTGCCTGGATGATATGGACTGCACCGCTGAGAAAGCCAAAGATCAGTTGCTCACTGCGCTCGGCAGTCAAACTCCAACCCCCGTGCAAAGCTACAGCCTGGTGGTGCAGGAAGGCGAAGGCATCAAGCGCATGAAGGCTGATGCCGAGAATGCCATTGCCATGCGCGCCCTCGGTGAAAAACGTAGCGAAGGCAACGAGCTGACCGGCTATACAATGATGGAAATCGCCCGCATCCTGATGCAGGCCCACGGCCAAAATTTATCGGGCCTGGATAAGATGGGCATCGTCGCCGCCGCCTTTACCCACGGCTCTGGAGACTTCGCCACGGTCCTCGGCAATATCGCCAATAAATCCATGCTGAAAGGTTACTCGGAAGCGGCAGAAGTCTTCCCGCAGTTTACCGCCACCGGCAACCTCAGTGACTTCAAGATCGCTACCCGCACCGACCTCGGTACCTTCCCCTCTCTACGTCAAGTGGCCCCCGGGGCAGAATTTAAATATGTGAGTATCGGAGAGCGTGCCGAAACAGCCGCACTGGCCACCTACGGGGAAATGTTCTCCATTAACTGTCAAGCAATTATTAATGACGACCTCGGAGCCTTCACCCGTATCCCACAAAAAATTGGGCCTCGCCGCCGTACGCACCGTTGGAGACCTGGTGTTTAGTATCCTGCTCAACAACCCACAAATGGCCGATGGCAAAGCCCTGTTCCATGCCGATCATGGCAACCTCGCCACCAAGTCTGGTATCAACACCGCCAGCATCGACGCCGCACGAGTTTTGATGGGCAAGCAGAAGGACGGCACCGCCTTCCTGAATATTCGCCCCAAATTCCTATTGTGTGATATCGCCGACGAGGGTGCTGCAAAGGTTGCCCTGGAGTCAGGGTTTGAAGTGGGTGCTGCTGAGAAGTCCAACACTGTGCCCAACAGCGTGCGCAATATTGCCAGTGTGATCTCCGATGGTCGCCTTAGCGGACACAATGGTTGGTACCTCAATGCCGATCCGGTAGCGCACGACACTATCGAAGTGCTTTACCTGGACGGCCAGCAAGCTCCAGTGCTGGAACAGCAAAACGGCTGGAGTACCGACGGGGTGGAGTTCAAAGTACGCCTCGATGCCGCAGCCAAAGCTTGGGACGCAAAAGGCATGGTGAAAACACCCAAGAACTAATACCCAGTTCAAACCGAACCAAACCTTAAAAAATCCGAAAAGGGCTGCACATAGCGGCCTTTTTGCTTTCAGTAATTTACTCAATTGAGAGAAAGAGAATGGCTACTAATTTTGTACAAGACGGGCGCATGCTGGATTACACCAATAGCACTAGCGCGGTAATTACCTCTGGCCAGGTGCTAGCAGTAGGCGCAGTACTGGGTGTGGCGATGGATGATATCGCCGTGGGCGCATCTGGTGTGATCGCTATTGAAGGCGTTTTTATAGTGCCCAAGGTATCCGCCGCAGAGATCAGGCATGGGGAAACCCTCACCTGGGATGTATCCGTAGCAGCCTTTAATAACAGCGCCGCAACAGCCGCAACCGGCGATATCACCGGCCCCACCGCCTTTGCCGCAGAGGCTGCCGGTGATGGCGTTACCAGCCTAGCAGTCAAGTTTACCGGGGTGCCGGGCACCGTGAAAGTCTAGGTGATTTATGGACCTGGACCAAAGAGCCACAGAGCGCGCATTTCGTAAATGGGGTAAGCCCGCTACCTATACAGACGGTAGCGGTGCTGAACCTATTGATTGCAAGGTGATTTTTGAGCAGGAGATTGACGAGTTCGAGGATGAGGGACGTGTGCGGATACCCCGTTACTGGTCGGTGAGGTTGGGACCCATAGCGTGGGGGATCTGATTTACCACGCTGGTAAAGAGTACCAGGTGAGTACTTTATTGGAGGATGATGGGATTGTGAGGCGGGTGCAGGTGGTAGGTTAAATAATTGTATAAATCGACATAGTCACATAAAGTGTATAAAGGAAAGAATTTAAACTGCTCATCAACCAATTTTTTTATTTAACTTAATGGGTCAAATAATAAAGCTTTTTTATTCTGATTAATTTAGGAGAAAATCTAGAAATACAAATAAATATAAAATTTAGGTGCTCCTCATGAAATTTTTCAGGTTTTCCTGGTTGTATCAGTATTAATGGTTGGTTGTTCCCAGGTTCCTTCCCAAAGAGCATATCTAAATACAATTAAAGTTGCTGCAAAGCACCAAAATTATGGGGAATTCGTGCTGGCTGAAAACTACCATCAAAAAGTATTAAATGAAATGAGGGAGGGCTCGTCAGTTAGTCCTGATTGGCTTGCTATACAGATGAATAATTTGGCGTCCGCAAAGAATCTAAATAATAAGTCTGATGAAGCCAGAGTTTTATTAACTCAAGCCTACGAAATTTTGAGTACGAAAGAGCAATCGGATGATGGTGATATAGTTTTAATAGAAAGTAACCTGGCAAGAACTGAGGAATTGTTGGAGAATTATGAGCGTTCGGAATTGTTGTATAGGAGTTCCTTAGAGAGAAAATTAAAAATTGAAGATGCGCGACTTTCGTTTATAGCTGCTGACTTAGCAGGAATTGCTCGTATGCTTGCACGCAAAAACAAAATGGATGAAGCGATGGGGTTCCATCTAAAGGCAAAAGATATGTATGCTAAGAGTCTTGGTGTGAATAGTCTTCAGTGGCAAAGAAGAGTAAAGCTGTTTGAAGCAATAATGAATACCCAGGGTAATAATAAGTAGGTTTTGCAACCATTGATGGGGGAGGTCAACTTCCAGTAGTGATGGAGGCGGCGGAAAACCTCTTGTTTGCAGCGCATCGAGTTGGGTCTACTGGTAAATGAAGTGGTGGCTACAACTCTAATTACCCTTGGTGGTGTGGATTATACAGTGCGCAAGCGGTTGCCGGATGATGGAGTTATATGGCGGGTACAGGTGGATAGTTGAAACCCAGAGATCTTTGGTTTTGGGGATATTAAGGGAGACTGGCGTGGAGTAAAAAATATACAGTCGTGCTTTTAATAACAAAGATCAAAAGGCGCTTCTTCTTATCGGTGAAAATCAGTGATCTATTGATATTTATAGGGCCCCAAACTGATATAAAACAGGGTGATATAAAGAATTTCTCTTGAACTCACTGTTAAGTCACAGGAGAGAAAGTGAAAGAACAAGAATGGGCCAAAACGGTAGCAGTAGAAATTCATAGGCACCTTAAAGGAATTCCTGCAAGATTGCTTAGGTACGGTGACAGATTTGATTTTATGTTCGTGTGGGAATGTTATAAACCCAAGAATGAAGAGTGGAGTGTATTGGTGAAATAATTGAAAGAGAAATTGAAGCCTCCCAGATTATGGAGGAAGTTCTATTTAATAATCGGTCGAGAGGCAGGCAAAAGTATTTTGCATTTCATCGGCCATTAGTTGCTAAGAGGGCTTAGCAGGTCAAAGATTGATATATAGTTGGAGAGTTTTGATGATTGAAAAAAGTGGTTACATAGAAATCTGTGGATCACCAATTTTTTACGAACTATCTGGTAATCCAAATGGTGAGCCGCTACTAATGTTGCATGGAGGCTTAGGTTCGGGGAAAGACCTAGCTCCTTTGCATGAATATATTGCTCCGGACTTTCATTTGATTAGTATCGATCTTCGTGGTCATGGAAGGTCACCATTAGCAGGGCCCTCGTTGAGTTATGCTCAATATGAAAGAGATATCCAAGAAGTGCTTTCTCATTTAGGCGTTAAACGGTATTCAATATTTGGTTTTAGTGATGGCGGAATTGTGGGCTACCGGTTGGCGGCGCAACAATCAAAAAATGTTGTTTGCTTAGTCACACTTGGTTCGCAATGGCGATTGGAGGCTAATGACCCATCTATCGAGGCCCTGGGTGGCCTGACTGCTGAGTTTTGGAGTGAAAGCTTTCCTGTAGATGTGGAGTCCTATAATGCCTCCAATCCCAACCCGGATTTCAAGAGCCTTGTAGAATCAGTAAAAAAAGTGTGGCTTGATACTACAGGGGCCGGTTATCCATGGGGCCTGGTCGAAAGAATAAAGTGTCCGACCTTAATTATTCGAGGTGACAATGATTTCCTTTTCTCATTAGATGAGGCTGTTGCGCTGAAGGCAAAAATACCTGATGCCAGTTTTGCCAATATTCCATTTACGGAGCACGCTTCTCATCAGGAGTCACCAGAATTGGTAGGTTTGATTCTGAAACAATTTTTGTCTCTGCACAAAAATTAACAAGTTGATGATGCTCGTTCCATCTCTACAGCGCGCTACCGGACGGCGCACGCCACGCTTAGTCCGCCGTATTTCACGGTGTTAGGCATCAAGGATATTTAAAATGCGGGTACTCTTCATATTCTTTCTCATTTCTATATCAGCTTCTGAATCTTGAGGAGGAGCTTGATAAGTGCGACAAATTCTATTTACGGTGAACTCTACTCGATTACCCCCTGTCGCAGAGCCAGCCAGAAATGGAACTACTAGCTTAGCGGTGAAGTTCACCGAAGCACCTGGCACAGTGAAGGCCTAGGTGATTTATGGACCTGGACCAAAGAGCCGCAGAGCGGGCGTTTCGTAAATGGGGTAAGCCCGCTACCTATGACGATGGTAGCGGCGCTGAGCCTATAGAGTGCCGCTTGATACCCGATAAGAGTATTGATGACTTTGCTGATGATCGGGTGCGAACGCCGCGTGATGAGTTCAGCCTGCTGATTAGTGAGGTTGGGTCTCACAGCCCGGATGCCTTAATCAGCTTTAACAGTGTGGAACACAAGGTGCGTAGCTGCTGGAAGATGATGGCATCGTGCGGAGGGTGCAGATGGACGGTTGAAAAATACACACTTGTGCATTTGGTGACAAAGATCAGCAGCAGCTTCTTCTATTTCTGGGTGAAAATGGGTAACTAATTGAAATATATAGGGTTCCCAAAGTGATATAAAGCAGCGAAAATACAGAGATATAAAGACGCTGCTTTATATCTATTTTTGTAAACTTGTGCCAATTTAAGCTAACCTATTGATTTAATAGGCTTTATTTCGTTTTTCAGGAAGGTGGGGCCAAGAATTATATAGCAGGGTGATATAAAGAAGCTTCTTTTGAATTAACTGTTATGCAGTAAAATCAGTAATCGAGGAAAAAAATGATTCAAGCATTATTGGCCAGCGGTATTGTTTTCGGCCTATTGAAGTTATTTGAGCGGGGTAAAGATCGTGGCTTAGATGGGTTTACCTCTATTGCCTTTGTTCTTGTTCCTGAATTGCTGATTTTTCTGGCAACAATTGGTACGGGCATAGCTGGAATTAATCAGCAATTTCTGGTCGCCCTGGTAGCGCTGTACTTTATCGTGCCAACACTCATGTTGCGGCTTCAGTTCGAGCTTTCATGGAAGCAGTCGGCACTTTATGGCTTACTGGTTTTGCTTGTAGTAGTAGCGGTAGATACCCTGTTCTATCTCCTGCTCAGTGCTGCCACTGCATAACAATCACAGGTAGTTTGCTACGGCCCTTCGGGCCTCCGCGGGACGTCCTACTTTGTGCGTTAGGTGAATAACTATGAATCAAGTTCTTATCAGTCTTGTATTTCTATTTGCTTCTAGTTTGGCGTTCGCCTGTACTGCCCCTAAAATGGGGCCTGAGTTTGATAAGCTCATCAAGGTAGAAAAAGTTGCATCGAATACGTTTCAGACGACTATTTCTATGAGTGCTGAGGGTTTAAATTACGGAGCTGAAGCAACTGTAGAGTACTATCCGGCTAATTCTGAGCACAGATTCGGTGAATATTCAAAAAGAGTTCATTTAAAAGAAAAAGGTACTGAGTATGTTTCTACTTTCGAGCTAAAAAAGATTGAAGGGCATATTCCATTCTTGCAAGTATTTTGGTATCCGGAAGGATGTTGTCTATGTGGTGCTTTCGGTAAATCAAATGACCTTACACTTGAGTGAACCACCTAACAAGTACATGTTGTCGGACTGGTTTTCCGCTGCGCTCCAAACCAGCCACAAATGCGAGCGTTATACGTAGAGTATGATTACAAACGTACTATTGACAATTTTAAGCAGCGCATTTCTGGTGTATCTCATCTCCAACTTTGTGATTTTGTTTCGTTTACTGAATGAAGAATGTAGTAATAGTTGGTTCATCCGAGCAGCTGGATTGTTTCTATTTTCAGGTAATTTTTTAACAGAGAAAGGAAAACCATTCCTTCGCTACTATTGGTTTTCTTTGCTTGGCGCGTTCATTTCGGTATCCCTAATAGTCGTAGTTGTCTACTTTGGAATTCCGGAGTTTAGAGAAGAGGTTGATACGATTTTTAGTCTGAGTATCAGGCCCAACGTATAACAATGCCGGGCAAGATGCTTCGGGCCTTCGGCCCTCCGCGGGGCAGCTTACCTTGTGCACGTGGTGCGCGGGTCGCTATGCTCCCATTTTCGTGCAACACGTGCACAAGGTAAGCTGCCCCTGCCGGCGGCGTTAAGGTTCACAATGATTCGAGCAAGTACTATCGTCATAATTCTTCTGCTTTCAGGGTGTGCGAGCACAAATGAGTTTGATGGCCACAATAATCATCACATCAGAATCGATGATGGGTTGTTCTATGTTAGGGAAGTCGCAGCTGGCAGAGTCTTTGAAAACTCTAAAAAGGTAAAGCTAGACTGGGAGTCCAAAGCAGCGGGGCTCTGTGGCGGCAAGTTTGAGAAAATGATTTATCAGGATGGCGAGCATCATTACATGGTCACGGATGCGGAAACATTCTTTCTGCCATTTGTAACAATGGCTGGTGCCCCAAGAATTGAGGGCGTAGTAAGGTGCGAGAGTTCGCCGTATACAACAGCTCAAGCAACGGAGGTCCTTGTTCGTGAAATGTACCTACTCCCAGAAAGACCCTAACAAATCAATCAATGTCACCCCGTTGGGGCTGGATCTCCGCACTGCGTGCTCCGGCCCATTATTGAGGCGTTATATGAGAGTGAGGGCCAAATGAGCATGGAATTTCTAGACAGTTTAATTTCGTATCTATATTACCCTTCTTTGGTAGCGCTGCTGTTATCCGCATTTCTAGCTCCTATTAGATTGGAGGGGCTATCAGCAGTATCTAAACTGGCGCGCTTCTTCGTCGGTATTTATTTGGGTATCACAGTTGCTGCCTGTTCTGCATTGTTCTCATTTTCATATGATGGCTGCTTCGAGAATTGTTCTGATAAAGTGGATGGTGAAATTGGTATCATATGGGCTAGCATAATCAATTATATGGGTTCAGTATTAATATTTAGTTTCCTCTCAAAAAGCTCACATAGCAAGCAAAGGCAAAGCGATGTATAAATGCGCGCTTGCTTTGTGCGATAAGTATCATGAGGGCAAATACTTGAATTCTAAAGTTCTCTTTGCTTGGGTTTGTAGCCTATCTACTGTAATTGTTCTTGGGTTTGCTCCAAGTTATTTTATGGCTTACGAGACGTTATCGTCTTTGCACCATATTCATGGACTGGTTGCATTTCTTTGGATTTCACTGCTATGTATTCAGTCATATTTGATAAATAGAGGAAGTTCCCTGATTCACAAGTATTTGGGTTGGTCCTCCCTTGGTGTAGCAGTCATTTTTATTATCACTTCGTCAAGGCTATATTTAAGTACTATAGAATTAGCTGTTCAGAAAGGGATTATTTTTCAATATGTGTATTGGGTTGATCTATTCCTAATACCTCTATTCGTATTTTTCTTGGTTTCCGGCTTTGTGTATCGAAAATCCCCAAAAAAGCACATGCTTTGTATGCTGCTAAGTTTAGTAGCAATATTTCCGCCAGGCCTGGGTCGGTTAATCTATGGGTTATTTCTTTATCCATTCAACGCTCCGATTAGGTATTTCTACGAGCCAATGATGCTTGTTACCTTAGGTATATTAATCTTCTTCGGCGTCCGAGAGCGCTGGAAGTATAGCCAGATTAAGGTGGCATTGACGGTAGTATTGGTCTCGTTTGTATCTTCATATTGGATAGTAACTTTCGGGGCTTTTGAGGTCGGGGCACGGTGGCTCGTCGGCATTTAACACGTGACTATAAATTGTGTTTTATGTGCTCCTCTTAAAATGTTATAAAGAAGCTTCCTTATGTGTGCTCGACTCGCAACAAGTTGCTCGCCTTTGCGGCGGGCGTTGTGTGTTCAAGTTTTAAAAGTGGTAACTTTCTGTAGATATGAAAAAATTTTTCCTTATTATAATTTCACTCTCCGTTGTGGGTTGTAATTCTGTCCTTGTAACGTATAAGCCACTTCAAAATAGTAATTTGACTAAATTGAAATTGCCAAAAGATGACAATACTTTATACAAGCTAGGTGAGCTAAACGAGAAAGGTTGTGCTGTCAACTTTAGAACTGTAAGGGCTGAAAGCTATTTGGATAGCGAAAATGTATATGTTCAAGCTAACAAAAGTATTGTGCTTCATGTGAATAAATCAGGTAGAACAATCTGTAGAGGCACTGAGGCTATGAGCCTAGAGAGTAATAAACACTATGAAGCGGATATATTTCCAGTTCGTCATTTTTGCCTCGTCTCCATCTACGATATTACTGATGGTAAGAAAGGCGAAAAGGTAGAGAATGCGAGTCTTAACGGTTGTGTGAAAGAGTAAATTTTAATTTTCTTTACATAGCTATTTGAATCGTCGATATCAAAAAGATAGCTAGTTAAAACCACAGTAGTTTTTTCAAACCCGCACCAGCGGGTTTTTTTATGCCCGAAATTCCTGGAGCCATCCCAATGACCCAACGCATCACCATCCGCGATGCGGTACTAAGTAAGCTAAAAACTCTATCCTGCTACAACTTCCCCCCGGCCGGTACCACAGAGAGTATCTGCCCGGAAAAGTTACCGGCGATTATTGTGGGCTTTGCGAATGAACCGATCGACCACCAAATGGACGGCGGCACCAGTCGGCAATTAGATCTCACTATTGCCGCTGTGGTGAAGAGCAGCGGAGACATTTATGTCGCACTGGATCAGGCAGCTGTAGATATTGAGAGCACATTGCAGGATTCCACTTTGGGCAGCACCTGTGACTTATTCCTACTCAGCCAAACCCAGTTTGCGCTCGATCAAGATCACCCGCTGGGCGAGGTGCGGCTTACCTACAGCGTCCAGTATTCCACCGAACCCACAGACCTTTAATTGAGCAACCCACAGAAGGCACAACGATGGCACAAGGTTATAAAACAAAATTTTCCCGCAGCGATGATGGCAACTCCTATACGCCAGTGGCGGGCATGTTGGATATCGACCCCGGCGAGGAGTCGCGCGGTTCTGTTGAGATGACCCCGATTGATGGTACCAGCGGGTATATGGATTACGACCCTTTTGGCTTACGTGATGCCGGTGAGGTCTCCATTACCTTGATCTGGAAAGAGAGTGATAGTGGCCAGCAGGCCCTGCGTGCTGATTACGACTCCGATACCAATAAACATTACAAAATCGAGTATCCCGAAGGTACAACGGTGGAATTAATCGCCCACATTACCGGCTGGGGTAAGGCGGTGCCCAAGGATGACAAGATTACCCGCACCGTGAAGTTCAAAATTTCCGGCAAGCCTTCGGTAACGGCAGGTGGTCAATCATGAATTCTATTCCTGCGCCTATTTTAGAATCCGAAACTGTTTTATTTGGCCAGCAGAAAGTAGAGCTGTTTGAGCTGAGCGCTTACCACCGCTGTGAATACATGCAAAAGACCACCGAAGATATTCCACTGCCACAGAATGAAGAGCTGCCGGAAACTGAACTGGAAAACTTCGGTCAGCTTTGGGCTTTCCAGCTGGGAGAGGTGAGCAAGAAATTGCTACTGGTTGCCTATGCGATTTGGATGAAGCCGGATTGTCAGGAATCACTGGAAGATATTCATCAGGGATTGATCCGCAGCGTTACCCCTAAGCTAATTGATGTGCTTTATGTACCTGCGACCAAGTTATCTGGTCTCTATGTAGAAGCATCCACTGAAAGAGAGAGCGGCGAACCAGAGAGCGAGGACAACGAAAAAAAAGGCTAGTGCCGGGTTTCTATTTCGCCCGACAGCTAGCGCGGGATTTTAACCGTCCCGACTATTTCAATATGTTGCGCTCCATGAGTTCTACCGAGTTGGATCACTGGTATGAATATCATTCTGAGCGTCCCTTAAACACCGAAGTCTGGCAGTGGCAACTCGCCCATATTGCCGCAGGCACACTGGGGGGCAAAGTCTCTAACTTCCTACCTCAGCCGCACAAGCCAAAAACCGTGCAGCAACAAATCGCAATCTGGAACTCCATGAGCTGAGCAATGGCAAAACAAACTTCCATGGCCACCATGGTGGCAAACCTGGAGCTGCGCTCCACTCAATATAAGCGGGAGATGGCCCAGGCCGCCGCACGCAATAAGCAGCTCACCTGCGAGATAAAGTCCACCAGTGCCGCTGGTGATATGTTTGGTCGCTCGATGCGCGGTGCTGCTCAGGGCGTCGCCGCGATTGATGGCCCCTTAAGTGGGGTTTCCGGTCGAGTCGGTGCGCTCAATGGTCTGCTGACCACTGGTGCGGCCAGCTGGGCACTGCTTGGTGCCGGGGTGGCTGGTGTTACCGCTGTTTTTTACAAGAGCATCCGGGCTGCTGAAGCGATGGAGCGGCAACAGCTCAAGATTGAGGCGCTGTTAAGGGCCACAGGTAATGCCAGTGGACGCACTGCCCAGGAGTTGGATGAGCAGGCGCGCTCGGTGGCTCGTAATACCCTGGCGAGCGTTTCCGGTATCCGCGATGCGCAGGGTGTGCTGCTTACCTTTAAGTCAGTGCAAACCGACGTGTTTGACCAAGCCATTGTGCTATCGCAAGACCTGGCAGCAGTAATGGGTGGCGATGCCAAAAGTGCAGCGTTACAACTTGGTAAGGCGCTGGAAGACCCAGCTAGCGGCCTGACAGCACTGAAGCGTTCTGGTGTCTCGTTTACCGAGACAGAAAAAGAACAGATCAGGACCATGCAGGCGAGTGGCCAAGTTGCCGAAACGCAGCGCTTCATCCTGGCCAAGCTGGCACAACAGGTAGGTGGGGCTGCCTCCGGTGAGGCGGGCGGGCTTGCCGGCCAGGTCGATACTCTAAGCCAGAACTGGCAGGAGTTTCTGGAGGCAATGGGCAGGACCGAGGAGGCCTCCAAGAGTGTGGGTTTTGTCGCCGACACTGTGAGCAGGTGGCGCACCGTGTTGATGCCAACGGAAGCCGAGAAGAGCGCAGATAAATATTTCGAGCTGCAAGATAAGTATGTCGCGCATCAGAAGCTATTGGAGAAAGCGACCGCTCAAGGCGTAACGGCCCAGATTGAACAGCAGAGTTACTGGGTAGAAAAATACCGTGTGCAGCTGCAGGAAATGAAAGATGCCGATCTAAAAGCGGCAATGGCGCGGCGGGAGAATCAGAAAAAAGCGGCAGAAGCAGCAGCGACGGCCAGGGAGCAGGCAGAAATTGACCGCGCTGCAGCTGAATTGAAGCGTCAACAAGATGCGGGCTCTCTGCAGTTGAGTCAGCTGGATCAATTTCTCGCCGACCAGAGTGGCAAGATTCAACTCGACCATGAGCAGCGGCTGCAACAAATAGCCGCGTTACAAATTTCTGAACAAGAACTTAGAAAGCGAGGTTTCGAATCTACCGAGGCATTGAGGGCTGAATATGCTGAGCGCGAGAAAGCACGCTATCAAATGGCCCTGGCTGAAGAGCAGGGGTGAGGGCGGCGGTAACCAAGCTGGCGCCGATGGCCTTACAGATGCAGAACGTCAGCGCATGGTGGCCCGTCTGGAAACCCTGCAGCTTTCCTGGCTTACCGAGATGGAACAATTACAGGTTCAGCAGGATGAAGAAATGGCCCTGCTCGATCAGGCCTATGCCAGCAAAATATTCGCTCATGATGAATATGAACGCAAACTCACCCTTTTAGAAAACAAACATCGAAAGCAGCGCGAAAAGCTTGAGCAGGCTTCCAACAAAAGCGAGCTGAAAATGTTTACTGCCGGTGCCGGGCAGATCTTGTCTGCAGCCGCTGCCTACAACCAAAAAGCGGCAAAAGCTGAAATGGCTATGGCTGTTTTCTCTACTGGGGTTTCGCTAGTAAAGAATATTGCCAAGGCTTCTGAGATCGGTTTTCCACAAAATATTCCAATGATCGCCGGCGCTATCACTCAAGGGGTGCAGATTGCCGGCATGTTGTCATCGCTGAAAGCACCCGGTGGGGTTTCCGGTGATGCGGATCGCACCATGTATGCAGGTTTGGCTGGTTATGATGGTGCTGGCAAGCATTTGTAATGCTAGCGGTGCCGAGACATTTAGCAGTCAGCATTACATCCTTGCGTCCAACTTAAACATAGTGGGGCAGAGTTGGCAGACGCAGGTGGCCTATGTTAAAGGCAACGCTAGTGGCAATGCTGAATACAGTGGCGCTAGAGGAGCGAACCATATTGGCAACCCAGCCACGATGCAGGCGAATGTCCGTTTTATTACCCCAATTTTTTATTGCAATTATCCGGCTAAAACGGGTGATACCTTAATCGATTATATAAAAATCGATGTGGTGGAAGTGGAGGACCAGCGCAATCTGCCGATGATTCAATCTGGTATTGCCAGCCTGCCTACCAGTTCCGCGCTGTCCGGCTCAGATGATGGCAGTACCGCAAAAATCACGATTGCCGCGCATTCGGTGCAGTTTGGTTTCGGCATTGTTAATTACAACAGTGGCAGCATTACTGGGTTGTCCTTCAACACTACGTACTACGTGTACTGCGATGATCCAGGCACTCAGGGCGGTGCGGTGACCTATTACGCAACTACCAACATTTACCAGCTGGCCGCCAGCACCTGGCGCCGAGGTATAGGCACCATTACAGCCCCGAGCAATGGAGGTGGAACCACAGTCCCTAGAGATCCCTGGTGCGTTGCCGCAGGTAGTTGGCTGCGCGAAGGTTTACTTGCGGAAAACTTCGAAAGCGGAGACCTGATCGACTGCTGGGATACCGGCGACGAGGAAACCCATCTAAGCCTCATTACTGGCGCGGTAGATGCAGAGCCAGAAATACGCTGCGTATTGCTCACCACAACAAGCGGTGCCCAGGTAATTTGCAGCCGTGAAACCCCCGTTACCGACCGTGCAGGGCGGGTCTACGAGGCGCAGCACTGCCAGGGCGTTGAGCTGGTGGTTTTGCATGAAGAGGAGCCGCTCACCTGGGAGCATGTCGAGCGGGTCGAATGCGCTGGTCTGCGTACCGTGTACAAGGTCTCTGTAGGTGGCAAGAGCTATGCCGCCGGTATCGATCCCCAGCACCGCATCATCACCCATAACGGCGTACATAAATCTGATTAAGCAAAGGAATAGATAATACCCAGTTTTTCCCCGATTACAGTGCCAGGTCTGGAGGCCTGGCAGTTCGCCTACACCATCGACGACGGCCACAGTGCCGGCACTATTGTGCGTGCAACGGTAACCCAGACCACCGAGCCCACTAATAGCGATGCTCAGGCTGCTGCAGTACTTAAATGTACGATTGCCGTAATCGACAACCAAAACACAGTACAAACTGATGGCGCTGGCGATCTGATGTCCAGTGTTTATGTCACCACCAAGACTCTGCAGACTGATGCAGGCCAGCCAGTAAACGTCGCCGACCATGCCGCTGATTTAGTGGCGAGTTGTATTGTTGAAGTGGCAAACCGTTTAGCTGTGCATAGTTCTATTGCGGCTATGCGATACCGAGTGGGTGATACTGGCTGTGGTTTTCAGTAGTGGAGTGGACGTATCGCCGGTGCGAAAGCCCGAATTATAGAGCCATGGCTTACATCTACAGAAAGTCCCCCTAACTTATTGATTTAATTATGGGTAAAATGTGTTCAAGAGCGGGAGGTCGAACCAGACGACTTGAGCCGATGGCTCACTATCTCTGGTTGTTATTTAGGCAATAGTTTATAACCTGCTGTAAATAAAGGCTTTTCTGCGGAGCTTGGAGGCTTCCTCCCAGAAATAGGGGCCAAATGGATAGTGAGCCACTGGCTCATTAATAAACTGTTAAATGCCAGAGATAAAATGAGAGAAATTATCGATTTAAGTACGCTGCCAGAAATTGAGAGAGATATTTGCCTCAATGACTCTTGGTGCGACAAGTGCAACGAAGCAGATCTCGGCATCGTTAACCCAGAGTTGTACGTTGAAAATGGCCGCAAGTATATTAGCGGTAGTTGCAAAATTTGCGGCACAGAGTGCATTTCTGAAATCATAGAAAAACGAGTGGAGTAGCTGGCTATGTGCCACCAGCATTTAACAAGTTTAGGCAGCATCGCCCCTTCGGGGCTGGACCTCCGTTTCGGCGCTTCGCGCCTGCACTACGGCCGCAGCTAAAGGCGTTATGAGTCTTAAGTATGGATAAAGAGCAGAAAAAGAGATTAAAGGCTCAGTACAGACAGAATGAGCAAGATGAGATTTGTGTGTCTATCCCTATGGGGATTGACGAGTTAAAGGATTTACTTTCCTTTTTAAACCGTGAATCTGCTCCAGAATGCGATCACACTCTCAAAGAGACAGTTGCATTTCTAAAGTCTAAACAGATAGACCCAAAGGTGGTTGTTCCCTGGCTTGGTGAGCACGGCGGTTTCTGCGACTGCGAGGTTATTTACAACGTCTACGATGATGTTGGTGATATCGTAGGGTGGCACCTTGACGAAAACTCATAACAAGTTGCTCAAGTTCACTCCGGCCTTAAAAAGCGCGGCCTCCGTGGGACAGCCTACACTGCGTTTCGGCTGCCCCTTAGCAAAGCGTTATGCTCAAGTAGGAATGAAATGAATCGTATATTTCTCGCAATAATTTTGATTACCATTGGCGGTTGTGCGTCCCAAGAGGTGAGGGAAATAGAACTTCCTGAAATTATGAGTATTGAAGGAAAGAATTTCATTTCCGCGGCTGCATTCAAAGAACACGAATTAAGTATCACCAGGCCGGAAAGTGGCGAATTAGTAGTAAATATCCCTGAAAAAGAAGCACCATTTTACTGGACCTGTGGTGGAGTTTACTGGGATGGGCTCATTCAAGGCCAAAGCATATTGGAAGAGGCAGATTTAGTCTTGGACTTTAAAGGAGTCAAAGAGGTTTGGGTCCCTATGGAAGGTAAGCCCAAGAAACTTTATATTTTCGAGGTTCGCTAGCATAACAAGGCCGGGCAATTTGCTCCGGGCCTGCGGCCCTCCGCGGGACAGCTTGCTTTGTGCACCTTTTGCACAGGTCGCTTCGCTCCCATTTTCGCGCAAAACGCGCACAAGGTAAGCTGCCCCTGCCGGTGGCGTTATGAATTCATGAGAAATACTAAATCAATACTACTACTAGTTCTCTTGGGGCTGACCGCTTGTAGTAATAAGCCGTTCGGCGGGTTTATGCGAGGAGATGTGCCTATGGTTGTCGGTATGTTTGAAAATTACTATGGCAAGCATGTTCAAGTTGTCGGTTATATGTACAAACCGCCTAGAGGCAATGTTTTAGTATTAATCCCGTCAAAAGATCATATTAATTTACAGACACAGCCTCCAGCTAACATATTGAGTTTACTATTATTCTCCGACACAGCAATTAGAAATGGCAGCGTTCACTTAGAGATGGAAGGGTGTATTGGTAAGACTACCTATGTGTCTGGGCTAGTCGGCATTTTTTCTGGGTTACCTGCAATTGAAGAGATTCGTGAAGTGGCATGCTAAATGCATAACAAACGCAAGCAGGATGCTCCGGCCCTTCGGGTCCCCGCGGGACGCCTAACGCTATGCACATTTTGTGCGGATCGCTGTGCTCCCAGTTTCGCACAAAATGTGCATAGCATTGGTCGCCCCTGTTGCGGGCGTTATGTGTAAAAATGAGTATTCGGATGAAAGATAAGATATACGTATTTCATGGAGAGTCTGCGAGGTACACTTCGGCTGTATTTAGTGATCTCCCCAAGGCAGAGCAATGGATATCAGAAAATGAATTAACAGGAATGCTTACGCTTTATCCGCTTAATCAATCAGCATATGACTGGGCAATTGAAAACCAGTATTTTGAGCCTAAAAAAGAACATCAGTCATCATCAAAATTCATTGCCAGCTTTACATCAGCTTCTCAAGAGCATTATCACTATGAAAATGGCAAAAACTCATAACAAGTGGCGGCAATACGCAGCTTTTGGCTGTCGGACTCAGCACTATGTGCTTCGCCGTTGCGCCAGGCGTTCTGTGCAATTGAGAGTTCTGATATGAGATTTAAGAATGTATTTTTAGCTTTGGTACTTGTTTTAATGTCTCATAGCTCAATTGCTGCTGGTAACTTCGATACTTTAGTCAACGGATGTAAGGCTTACAGCTCGATTTATTTATTGAAGTCTAGGGTTCCAAATGAGGCAGATTTGATTGGTGTAGGATTTTGTTTCGGCTTTATCTCAGGCATCGTGGAAGGAGTAGATTTTTTTGATGGTAACTCTGACAATCCTCTGACTTGTCTTCCTGAGCAAGATATTTCAAATAAAGAGATGGTTAGTGTGGTTGTCGAATACATCAACAATAATCCTGAAACTGTTACTAAGTATCGTGAAAGTGGTGTCGCAGGTGTTGCTGATTTAGTCCGAAAAGCTTTTTACACTAAGTACCCATGTGCAAGTAGCACAGAACAAGGCAATTAACTCAGACCTCCGCTGCTGTGCAGCTCCGGCCGGTTATTGCGAGCGTTATGTGCTCCTAAAAAATTAGAAAGAGAAATATTTAATGAACGTGATATTTAGGGTAGTACTCATTGTCGCTTGCTTCTTTACAGCAGTAGCTTGCTATGTCTTCGGTGTTCCCGTAGGAGGCATATTCTTTGTCATTCTCGGGGTAACTTTCGAGGGCCTATTCTGGGCAGGAATATTTGGAAAAAAAAGAAAGTATCAAACCCGGAATCAAAATAGATAACGCCAGACCGATGCAAAGATCTTTAGCGTCAATGCTATAAACTGAAAATAGGTAGTTCCAATGGAAAGTCAAGCACATAACCAGGCCCAGCAAAAGGACGCGCTGAAAAGCGCCCGCCTTTGTGGGCAGCGTTAACTGCTAAGGAGAGTTGATGGACTTCGGCAAGATTGTCAAAGATACTGAAGGAATCGATCTTGATCTGTGGAGCGAGGTTATTTCTAAACATGAACTTCTTGAGCAAGCCCCGGATAGAAAGGGAGTCAATCCATTTACTCATGAAGAAGTAATATTTTCTGGTGTAGGGGTGGCATTCTACTGCGAGGGTGGTGAGAAAGCTGGCAATATCTGTTTCCAAGAAGGAGCATTGCTAACTACGGGAGTACCTATGTCCGTCTGTTCTGAGCTAGCCAAAATATTCAATGCGGTTGCATCTGAGGATGATCGCAGTTAACAAGCCGCAGCAATCGCTCCCGTTGGTCGCTGGGACAGCCAAAACGCTGCGCTTATTTGTCTGCTCCCGTGCGGGGCGTTATGCGAACTATTGCAATGAAGCTTGTAGTGATCTTAATTTCGGCTGTCTTTGCCATAGGATGTGACACTATACGAGGTGTCACCAGGGTCGCCTACTTCGAACCTGTGCCTGCCAGTGAGTGCGTCATCACTTCAGCCAAGTCCATTGAAGGCCTCACAGAAATAGAGTACGTCACAGAGAGCGGAGGAAGACCATTGACTCTCCATGGCATTGAGAAGGCGAATGTAATTCATCGCTACTGGTACACTTACAAAGGCATTGAAAACGACTTTTATTTCGTCGAATCGTACAATGGTGAGGTAGAATTCAGGCATGGGTACGGTTGTTTAAACTGTTACCCACCGCAGGAAGCAATAGACACAATTTATCCATTTATTATTGAAATGGAAAATCGGCTTCAAGAACAATGTGGCGTAAGTAGTCTTTCATCCGGTGTGCAAGAGTTTTGTAGCGGTGTTAAATGTCCGAACGCGTAACAAGTTGCGCAAGTGGGACGTATTTTTAGTTGCTTCAATTTGTGCTTAAATAACACAAATCAAAACAACTAAAAACGCCCCTTAGCAATGCGTTAACCCAGAGGAGTATTGAGTGAATTATGTGTTGATTTCAGCAATTGCTGGTTTTGTACTTGTGCTGATGCTTGGAGCCTCAAAGAATGCCAAGCCAATCTCTATGGAGAATGGGGATGTTTTTCTTACGTATGCGAATTCAATTAGAGGTGCCGGTCTCGCCCTTTCCATTATATCTATAGGTGGTTTATTTCTTACTCTTATCTTCGTTCCAATAAAGACAGAGTCAGATGCGCGAGCAGTTATTTGGCTATTCTCGGCAGCTTTTATCTTTACAGCTTATTTTTATATTGAATTTTTTACGGTAAAGATCACCCTGAAAGCCGGTGGCATTGCAGGAACATCAGGATGGCGAGGGCTCAGAGAATATAAGTGGAGCGAAATAGAAGAGATAACGTATTCACCGGTATCGATGTGGTTTACTATTAAGGCTACAGCCAAAGAACCTCTAAGAATTCACGCCTGGATTAGCGGGATAGATGAGTTTCAAAAACATTATATGGCGAATTTAGAAAAGCAGATCTGGGTTTCAGCTTATGAAAGTGCATTGAAGGATGAAAGGGTTAACAAGCAAAGGCAGTCGGACCGCTAAAGCGCCCACTGCTTTGGGCGTTAGGCAGTAAATGAGTATGAGAATAATATTTCCGGCTGATCCATTAGGCGAAAAGCAAGCTGACGGCCCCTTTAGGGATGAGTATCTTTCACTCAAGTCTAGGGGAGTCGATTGCTCCCTATTTGATTACGACTCAGTTGAATTTGATGAGTTTCGCCCAAAACCGCAATTAAATAAGGGAGAGCTTATTTTATATCGTGGATGGATGATGAAACCGTCCGTCTATGAAAAACTCACATCAATGGTGGAGCGTAAAGGTGGAAAAATGCTCACCCCGCCTCAAAGCTTTATTCGCTCACACCATTTACCCTGCTGGTATGAGAGTTGTAAAAAATTAACACCAGAAACCATTTTTTCTGATTCAGAAAAGGATTTAGAGAAATTAGCCGATGATTTAGGTTGGGGGCGTTTCTTCGTTAAGGACTTTGTAAAGTCGAACTATAACGAGCGTGGTTCGATAGCTAATTCACCATCTGAAGTGCTAGAGATTGTAAGTCTTATTAAAGAGCACAGAGGAGAGATCGAGGGAGGTATATCACTAAGAAGAGTTGAGGAGTATCTCCCAGAAACCGAGCAAAGATATTTCGTTCTAAATGGAAGGGCATATTCAGCTGATGGAAATGTGCCTGATTTGGTCTCAGAGATATCAAAAATTCATGCGGCACCATTTTACTCAGTCGATGTAATTCAAAGGTCTGATGGTGTGTTACGGTTAGTAGAACTAGGTGACGGCCAAGTTTCCGATAAAAAGACCTGGGATCCAGATGTGTTTTGCCAAATGATCGCAGAAAATGCCTAACAAGTCAGTGATGTGCGCTCCAGGCTTGCAGCCTTCCGCCGGACTCGCTACGCTCGCCGCATACTGAGGCGTTATGAATACAGAGGAAAATATAGATGTGTTTTATGAAGAAACTTTTGATAGGGATTTCTGTTCTCGCAACGGGTTGTACTAGCCTTTCCACTGACTTGAAATTGGTCACTGAAGGTTCCGAAATATCAGAGCTAAAAGTATTTCGGGAATCTGCATTTCAGAATGGAGCAATAAGCATGTATGTTGGCGAATCAGACAAATATTTCCTCAGGCTGAGGAGTGGGCAGTATGGTTCAGTCAAGATGAATTCAGGTATTCATACCATTCAAGCTAAGGCTGATGCTAGCCCGTCTTCTTCGATAGAAATAGAGCTAAAACCGAACGAGACAGCGTGTTTGAAGGGTAGCCCTAATAAAGCGGCTCTAGGTGCAGTAGTAATTCCGATTGTTGGCAACATGGTTCCATCATTCGTACTTACAGAAATAGAATGCCCTGCCGATCAGGCAGAAGAGGCCAATGGTAGTAGAAATTCATAACAAGCGACTCAAAAACCGCTCCACTTCGTTCCGCTGGACGCGCCTATCGGCGCGCCTTTTAGCCGGGCATTATGCATCTTTTGGGGAAGAATGTTGATTTTCTATTTTGTTGTTAGTTCTATAGCCTCAGTTATCTGGCTCGGTGGACTTGGTTATTTGCTGAAAATATCTTTAAATAAATCGAATACAAGAACCACGCATAGCTCAGGTTCGATATCCGTATTTTTTTCTGCTTTCGCTAAAGCTATATTCTTACCTACCAAAATTGGTAATTCAGCAGTAGAAATTAACGTTGCTAGGTTTAGCCTAGTGGTTCTTATTGTGTTTTTAGTAAGCTTTTATTTGTGTGTAAGGGAATTCATTCATATATATGCATAACAAGCCGCTCAAAGTTAAGCCGCGTTGCGGCTTGAACCTCCGTTTCGGCGCTCGTTTTTGGGTTAACGCTGCGCTACACAAAAACGTTCGTCTTCACTTCGGCCCTTTAGCAGGGCGTTATGCGTAAAGGAAGTACCGAGTGAGTAATGAAGATTGGTATAGGAACGAAGAGTGGAGTGAAGAAATTGAAAGCATGTTCTTCGAGAAGCTTAAGCGTGCTCGCCGAAAAGAACAGTATTTGCGGATCCAGGCTTGTACCATTGCCAGCACAGAGCCTGATGTTGCACTTTCACTACTAGAACAATACTTCCAGCTAAAAGATGACTTCGATCATGCTCAGGCTTACTGTGATATGGCGACTGCATATATCGCTAAAGGTCAAATCAAAAATGCAATCAACTCTTTAATTAAGGCCTTAGAGCGAGAGTCGGTATTTCCAAATCTAAAAACCGAAGCATATATTCTCTACCCAATGCTCATCGTGGAGTATAAGCTTACTGACTTGTATCAGTCTGCCAACGAAGCCCTAGATGAGCATCAGGGGCGGGTAATGTTTCCCGTCGATCATTTTCGGTGGCATGCTGCAAAGGCAATCATTTCCGCGGATAGCGGTAACAACGAGCAGGCAGCCAATCATGCCGGCCAGGCACTTGACGCTGCTCAAATCAAAAAGTCAGGTTTTCGTTTTCATCAAAGCCTTGGCTTGGTGGGCAAAGAATATAAAGGCGTGGTGAATGAGCTTCGTGCCATATACGCATAACAAGGCGCTCAAACAAGGACGCGCTAACGCGCGCCGCTTAGCTTGGCGTTAGAAGTCAATTATGAAAATACATAGAATAGCTCCAGTTTTGTTTATGTTGCCTTTTACAGAGGCTATTGCGTGTATTGATCTAGCAATAAAGAATAATACTAAAAGCAAATTGTCAGTTGGGTTTGATGCTGCTCAGCTAAAACCATTGGTGAGTGGCGGTTTCGCTAAATTTGAAAATCCAGAAAAATTGCCCGTATTCATAGATAACAAGCATCAATTTTGTCTGTATATGGCAGAACCGCTCATAGAGGTGGTTGATACAGATAAACCTGGACAATATGAAGTACTATATGGCGAAGAGGTTCTAAAACCAATTCAATGCAAGTAACAACTTCTAACAAGGCAAGGCAAAATCGCCCTGCGGGCTGGACGCACTTCGTACGCCTTTGCTTGCGGCGTTATGTGTAAACGATGAAGAAAGTATATCTCTACGGTTTTAACGGTACGTACTCAGGAGAATCGAAATACAACTGGAGTCCTCCCGAGAAAGGAGATAGTCACGACTGTCTTCTTTTTCTTCGGCAAACCGAAGATGCAGTTTATTTCGAGGCCGCCACACTCGAAATTGCTAACTTCGGCTTTGTGGGTGTCAGCGATCTAAAAGGTAACAGCCTAAAAGTCGAGGCTTTAAATTCTGATCTTCATAGAGGGTTTAGGGGTTTTTACGAAAGTGCTCTTCACGATGGTAGTTGCCTTGTATTCTACCCAAACACATAACAAGCCGCAGCAATCGCTCCCGTTAATCGCTGGGACAGCCAAAACGCTGTGCTTATTTGTCTGCCCCTACGCGGGGCGTTAGGTGACTAAAGTGCGGAGTGTAATCATAGTTCTAGCATTAATCATGACTGGATGTGTACCAATGCCCCATTACAGTAATCTGACCCCTGAAATGACAGGAGAGGTAAAGGAGAATGGAGTACCAGCAAATAATCTGCCAATTCATGTCATATCAGGGAATGATTCGGATCACTGTGAGGGTAAAAGTGCCGAAACAACTACAAATGCTCAAGGAGAATTTTACCTAGCACCGCTTCAGCAATTTAATTTCACTTCTGTGATTATGGCTCATAGTTTCTTTCCATGGTCTGTTTGTGCAAAAAAGGATGATACATGGTTTCTTTTAGCAAAAGGGGAGTCATACGCACTTGTTGATAGTGGCCCTATGCAAAAATATCAAATAACTTGTAACAAAATACAGCCAGCAACTGAGTGTAAAGTCAATGAAGTTCTTCTCCAGAAAGCGTCATCTAACAAGTGACTATGGTTGCTCCATTTCCGTTGCTTTTAATTTGTACTTAAATGGCAAAAATCAAAAGCAACTACAATTCGCCGGTTGGCACGACGTTATGTGTAAGAGGATTTTATGGCACTTTTCGTATTGGGCCTTCTATCGGTGATAGTATTTTCCCCGTTAGTATTGCCTTGGGGTAAAAAACTACTGATCTATTCTGCTGCCGTATGGTTTTTATTGTGGCTTATGTTTTTCTTGCAGGCGGAGCGCGAAAGTAATCCGGCTTATGATTCAGGTATAGTAGGTGATAGTGCTGCGTTAGGTATTTCAATCTTGGTCTTTGCTATCGTAGTATTCGTACGTAGCTTAACTCATGTTGTCATGTATAAAGTTAAGGCTAATCGTAATCACACATAATAAGTGCGGGCACGATCGCAAATACTGCGTATTTGCTGGACCTCCGCCGCTTTGCAGCTCCGGCTCGTGCCGCGAATGTTATCGCCGAGTCTTCCATAGCTGCTCTCTACAACCCTATGGATATGCCGTCGAAACTCCAGTGGAAGTTGAGCATAAAGTCTGGCAATAAAGGGAGGAAATGGAATCTGCACGAAGTGGTACTTTGTTAGCCAACAGAGCAGCAATGAAAATCCCCAAGTGTGATGGGGTTTGCGCTCTGGATACACCAGAAAAGTGGTAATGGATTCAGCGCCGTACCGCCGTTAATGACGTCTGGGGCATAGGGTGGCGACTATCCAAGCGCTTGGCGGATTTTGGCATACAGACAGCCTATGACCTGGCGCAGGCCAATCCGAAAATATTGCGCCGCCATATCAATGTGAACATTGAGCGAACGATTGAGGAGTTGAACGGGGTTCCCTGCCTTGGCTTGGAGGAAGAGCCCCCCGGCGAAGAAACAGATCTATTGCACCCGCTCCTTTGGTGAAAAGCTCACCGACTTACAGCCGATACTGCAGGCTGCTACCTTGTACGCAAGCAGGGCGGCGGAGAAGCTACGGGCTCAGAAATCGCTCGTAAAGTCGATTCATGTGTTTCTGCATACCTCGCCCCATGAGCCCAACTACTACAGCCGCAGCACAGTTGTGCGGACACTATACCCTACCGACGATACGCGAATAATCGTGCGGCTGGTGAGAAAGGCTGTTGCTGGCCTGTACCGGTCAGGGTGCCGCTTTATGAATGCAGGAGTGGGGCTTGTTGAGATTATCCCGCACGCGCTAGGGCAAGGTGATCTATTCACACCAGGCCAATCGGCAAGGGCTAGGGAGACTATGCAAGCCATTGATAGCATCAACCGCAAGTTTGGACGGGGGACTCTATTCCTGGGGGCTGAAGGCATTCAGAAGAAATGGAAGATGCGGCAGGCCTTTACATCGCCTGCCTATACCACTCGGTGGGGGATTTCCCTAGGGTGGTGACTTGAAGCGACTGTGGAAGTTTAACTTTTAGCAAGTAACGCCTAAATCAGGTGAGGTTTATGGCTCACCTGATTTAAAGGTATAACTAATAATCTTTAATTGTTGACTTCTTAGAGGGGCAAGCTTTTCCAGCCTGATGATGCGCAAACATATAGCAACGAATCATATTTGTGCATTGTCATGCGGCCTACATCTGATGAGCTATTACAATCAGAGTCAGGAGGAGTTCCTTCTGAAGTATCTAATTGTATATACCCCGGTGAATCATCATTTTTAATAGGATTTTGAACCGAAAAATTTCCTGTAGACGTAATTCTTACGATTTCATTGAAATCACCATCAATACTTAGGTCGGCATCTACTGATTCGGCTGAAGCTTCCCATGTTCCCATCGTGAGATCTTTCTCAGGCTTCCATGCAATATAACCTTTAGTGGAATCATCTCTTTCGATATAAAGTGCAGGCTCATCTTTATTTTCTTCTGCCTTTTCTTGTTCTTTTTCATCATCAATAATGATATTAAAGCGTCCTTTATAATGATTTTCATAATCCACAAGGAGATTTTTAGAACCTATACCTACTCGCCCTTGCTGATTTATACTCAGCCTTGTCTTGCCTCCTGTAAAAAAACCAATCCAACCGGCATGCTGGCTATCCATATCTCCGTAAAAGTGAGCGCCGGCCCCATTACTATCATCGCTAACGCTGTCAGAATGCGCTTTCAATGCAAGTTCTTCTCGATAAGGGATGTAATAACATTTCTCCCTATCCTCCTCCTTATCAGACTCACAATTGTCCTCGTTCTTTTTTCTCTCTATTATAGATATGCCAGAGTCATAGCCTGAATAATGAAATATGGTTGAATGACTGTTGTCGCCAATAAGTTTCATTCTGGTCTTTGTGGTTTCATCCGCATAGTTATTATTGGCAGAGGGGTTAACATTTGAAGTGTCAATCGATAGCCACTCAATATAAGTTTCAGTGGAATCTATCCAATTGCCAATTTGCAATGTGTCATTATTCAGAACTGCTATATCACCTTCTTCAGAGCTGGCACCAGAAATAAGAATTGCTGGATTAGTTGTTCCTGAATCTTTAATGTGTAATGTAGCTTGAGGGCTTGTAACCCCAATGCCAACATCTTCATGAAAACTTTCCGCAACGGCCACACCTGAAGTGAAAAGGCCAATTAAAAATGTAACGTGTACTTTATTCATTCAACATCCCTTATACCTTTTTTATAAGCAGCGGATCTAATTTTACCTGACAGCTTGTGTCCCAGCATAATTTCAGCGATATGGGGCTCGGTCAGTTCGGAAAAGTTTGTCCATGCCGCCTTACGCAAGCCATACATCGACCAGTATTTCATTCAATAACCTCTGTGCCGGCGTAGCCACTTAGCGGAATTGTAAACTATGAATAGCGGTAGAACATGTTACTGCTCCAGAATTAGCTTGGGAACGATACAAGCGCAGGACCGATTCAACAAAACGTTTGGTTGCGGATTACCATGTCTGGGTGTTGAAAGTGTACAGGAAAGTGGCATAGGCAGGCGTTTACATTGCTTGCCTATATCCTTCGTTGAGATCAAGAACCCGTGATTGCAGTCTAGTTGCTGTGTAAGTGTACAGCTTTCAAGTGTGTCAAAAACTGACAAGCTGAGTAATCATGGGGTTTATTGTGATGTTGAACCACCTTGATATTTACACACAAAGGTCTGTAAATGTATGATAGTTGTAGAGATTTAAGTTTGATTGTGGCTCCTGAGGTCGCGGATTCGATCCCCGTCGGCCACTCCAGATTCTTCCTTGTTTTTCAAGGACTAAAAACCTCGCCTAGTGCGGGTTTTTTTCGTTTTGGGCCTTGCGGTGCCAATCTTTGGTGCCAATTCTGGTTTTATCGAGTGTATTTACGTGGTCTGGAGTGCGATTGTAGCGCTCAGCCATGGACCTTATTTTATGTCCAGAGAAGCGTTGAGTGTCACCCTCAAAATCGGAGATTGCCTTAATTTTGAGGTCATGAAACCGAAAGCGCTCCTTGATTGCCTCACTCTCCAGAGCTGCACGCTGTTCCCTTTGCCATACCGCATTGAAGCCAGTGCGTGTATATCCGCGACCGGTATGGCCTCTTAGTATGTGGGAAGTCTGCACCTTGGTTTGAGTATTGGTAGACAGGGCCATTTCAACGGCCTCTTTTAGCCGGTGTGACGATAACTTTATCTGTTGCTTTTCCGTCTTGGCTTGAACAATTAATGCCTCCTCTTCACGAATATGCTTCGTCGAGAGCGCGAGAGCGCGAGAACGTCTTCATGGTGCCGCTGCGCACGTGTTAATGCGATCACTGCATGTTTACAACTGGTTCCACCTCCAAAAAAACCAGCCGCAGCCATTTACTGCCATTTGCCCGCACCAGCGAGGCCTCACACAAGATCGGTTTATTCATATCGGCGGTAACAACTTAGCCCCAGGGCGTCCACGTCCCTGGCTGTGGACCTATTGAGGGGCTGCAAGTGGGGGAGCGTATCAGCCCTGAATTGATAGAAGCCCTGGAAGACAAGCTTTACCTCTGGGGCTCGGTGGCCCTGGATCTGGGCGGGGTGAGTGGCAGCAGCGTGTTGTGTTCCATCGAGGTTCACGCCGCGCGCAGTGGTTCACGGCTCAGACAAAAACAGCGCACTGCATTAGCCAACGCCAGCCGGGGCAACCCCAGCAACGGCCTGGGTATTAGCGACGAAATTGCGGCGCCGGTAGAGTGGGCCATGGCAGCGATCAAACGCGAAAGCCCGGAGCTGTACGAGGTGCTGAAAGTGGAGGCCCGTTCGCTGCTGCTGCACGAAGGTCTGGACGAACAAAGGGCAAGCGCTCGCTATCTGTTTATCAGCCTGCACACTTATCAATCCCGCCTGCACAAGGGGCGGTTATTTCTCGCTGGCCTGTTGTTTGGGCCGGCTATCGCAACGTAAAACATCGACGGAATGATTGACGGAATGGGGGGGAGTCAGTGAGCCGTAAAACCCCTGAGCACGGGGAGTTCTTTTGCGGTGGCTGCAGTAAGTGGAAAGCCCAGGATCTTTTCCCTATTCGCCTAAGCCCCTGCGGCCGTGCCAGCCGCTGCAAGCGCTATAAGGCCGACTACCGCAGAGACTACCGTGCCCGCCAGGCCAGCCGATCGAATATCGCAGCACTGCTACAGCGTAGGACACACCAATTTTTTTAAGTCAGGGAGAGCAACAATGAACAGATTCGCCATATTTAGCGATACTTACAATCTAATGATGGACGGGGCTAAAGATTTTATAGAGTCCCACCCCACTAAAGAGGCAGCGCAGGCAAGGGTAAAAGAAGTTGCCAGCAGTGAGCCGTTTATCTACTGGCTGCAGGTCTTTGATAAAGCCACCGACACCTTGACCACTTATCGCGTGGTTAACGGTGAGGCAAGGGAAGATAGGGGCGAGTAATGGCCAGGGGAATCAATAAAGTTATTTTGATTGGCAATCTGGGTAACGATCCGGAAACCAATTACATGCCCAGCGGTGGGGCGGTAACCAATATCAGCCTGGCCGCCAGTGAGAGCTGGAAGGATAAGCAAACCGGCCAGCCCCAGGAGCGCACCGAGTGGCACCGGGTGGTGTTTTTTAACCGCCTGGCAGAGATTGCCGGCGAGTATTTGCGCAAGGGTTCAAAAGTTTATGTTGAAGGCTCGCTGCGCACGCGCAAGTGGCAGGACAAGCAAACGGGCCAGGATCGCTTCACCACCGAGATCGTTGCCAGTGAAATGCAGATGTTAGACGGCAGGGGAGAGCAGGGTGGCTATCTCCAAGGTGCAGCAGGCTTGCCCGCCCAGCAACAGGCCCCCAATCAGCCAGCTGTACCGGCTGGGGGTGAAAATTCCTTTGATGACGATATTCCTTTCTAGCCTGGGGGTGTGACATGACAGTAACCCAGTGCCCCCAACCCGAAGCCCTGCGCCAGGCGCAGGCGAATATCGATAGCAAGGTGGCCAGAATTTCTGGCCGGCGGCGGAGAGATTGAACAGATACCGCGCGGCCAGTCCGGTCTGTGCCTGCGTGTAGTCCCTAATACCTCCGGCAGTACCCGCCGTAGTTGGGTGAAGGTGCAGAACAAACAGCAGATTAAAGTGAAAAGCGAGAAGAAGAGGGCAGGAAAATGAGCGGCTATTCCGAAGGTGGTCCGGTTTATGAGTTGAATGACCCAAATTATCAGCGCCTGTATAGCGTTTTAGAGCGGTCATACGATCAGGCCGCGCGGGGTAAGGGCGTGGAGCGGCATGCGAATGGGCAGCGCTTCGAAGATCAACCCATGCAAACGATTAGCGGGCTATTGGATACCGATGGAGGCATGGCTTTTCAGGCGATCAAAAAGATTCAGGAAAGTCGTCGTTTGCCAAATTTAGAGCGCAGCGTGGCTGAATTGCTTGGGGCGATCAATTACATCGCGGGCATGATCATTTATGAGGAGAGTCATAGCTTCAACGAAACAGAATAATAAATTTAGGAAAATGGTACATAAATGAAGGGCATTACAGTCGCTTAAAATCCAATCCAGCTAAAGGTAATTTGTCTCAAATTATTTATTTATATTAGATTTTTTTTCCAAAATAGTTTGACGATATAGTTTTGTTGGATTATAAATTGCGCGCTTCTTATATCTTATAAAGTTTTAAGGGTTATTAAATGTTTAAGTATCTTACCGTTGCTGCAATCGCTCTTTTTTCTCAGGTTACATTTGCGGACAATACTATAGCCAAAGTAGATTCTTTCTTGCTGGTTGATAGCACGAAACTTGTCTATGTCTATCCAGAGGGCGGGGTCAAAAATCCACCTGCATGTCATGGTTCAAATGGAGATTACATTTCATTCAGTATGGATAGACCAATGGCCAAGGAATATCTGAGCGCAATTATGTATGCGCACGCCACAGGAAAGACAGTAAATTTTCGCACTCACGGCGCCTGCGTAGATCAGTCAATTTCTGATACGCTTAATTATTTAAGCGTGCTAAAAGACTAAGAGTATAGATATTCCCTAAGGGGAATTGGGTCTGCTTCTTTTTACATGAAATGGAAAAGACTTAGATGCAATATCCCATAAATATGAATATTGAAATATGTACGAAAAGTTCGCGCTTGGACTTTTCGTCAATCAATGGAAAGTATTATGTACTCTAAGTATCTTTTTGCGGCAATAGTCGCAATCTTATGCTTTAGCGCTAAAGCTTCAGCAGAGGAAGTTGTCTTAATACCGTATGAGGATATTAAAATTCCAGTGATAATTGCTTCGCCGGATGGTGAGCCTACAGGCCCTACAGATCGTGTGGAGGTAAACTGTCAGCAAGCATTTCCAACCAAGACAGTTTATGACGTTACCTTTTGTAGTTATGAAAACCTCTCATTAGTCATGTATGCTGATGGGAGAAGGGTGACAGGTGAAGGCTATTTTAGAGTCTATTATACAGGTGAAAATGTAATTTGCGATGATGTAATGGCTGATAGGTGGGGAACTTTTAGCTGGTTTGATACTGATTTGCAGCTCTATAAAGAAGCGGCAGCAAAAATACCTTATGCAAGCTTTGCAAATAAAGGTTATTTGGAGTCGTGTGAGATATAAAGAATTTAATAACGTTATGGGTGAATGAGTACGTTACTGTTGCTAATTTACTACTTGATGAACAAAGGTATTGTTAGTGCACACTTATGGCTAATTACTATATAAGCATAAGCGTTGAATACGGTTTATAAATTAGCTTTGCTCCCAAGTCTAACCCATTACTATTTTGGGGTGACACGTTTTAGGCGCTTTTGCGTTTGGGAGGTATAAATAGGGCACGTTGCGATTGTTGCCTCTACCGGGAACGAGCTGTACGAGCAATGCGAATATCATCCTCTTAACCGGTCCACCCCAGGCCGGTTTTTTTTCGCCTGTTAGAAGGAGATCGCCGTGGAATGAAAGAGCAGGTAGCCGGAAGTGCAGGCGTAACCGGTGCCGGAATTGGTCTAACGCAAACCCCTGTTGATTGGTTACAGGTGGTTGGCATTCTGATCGCCGGCCTGGGCCTGATTTGGAATATCTATGCGGTGATTACCCGCAACCAGCACAACCGATATATGCGCGAGAAGCGCGACAAATCAGACGGCAATACCCCCCCTAACTTTTTTCGCCACCCGGTGCTCCCTCCCCCATACCGCCGGCACCGGGTGGCCCCTTATTTGGAATAACGGCATGAAATGGAAAGCTCTGGTAAAAACCATTGCCCCCACCATTGGCATGGCTTTGGGTGGCCCCGCTGCTGGGGTTGCCGTCAAATTTATGGCTGAGAAACTTCTGGGAGATGGACTGGCCGGCGAGCAAGAAATTGCCGATTTTGTGCTGGGCAGTAGCCCGGAGCAGCTGGCGGAGTTTCGCGCGCTCGACAATAAATTTCGTCTGCAGATGAGTCAACTAGATATAGACGTTTTTGAGCTGGAGGTGCGCGACAGAGATAGCGCTCGCGGCCTGGCTTCAAAAACTAGCCTTTTGCCCCAAGTGGCGCTGTCAGTCTTATTTATCGGTGGTTATTTCGCCCTGTTGTTTTTTCTATTTGGGGGCGAGGTAGCACTGGATGGGACACATTGAGATATCGCCGTTTGTCTGCTGGGCGTTATGAAGGGGGAGATTCCCCGCATTATGTCTTTTTGGTTTGGTAGCAGCTAAGGCAGCAAAGACAAGGATAAAGCGTTGCGCGTTCCAACATGATCACAATCAAAGATGATTTAGCCAAGCTTGAGAAGAAGCTGGGCAAGATGGAACGCCGCATGATACCCAAGGCTGCAAGCCAAGCAATCAATAGGGCGGTGCGCTCAGGCCGCTATCAAAGAGGTCTCAACCGAGACCAACATCAAACAGAAAGAGATTAGGCAGGCCTACCAGTTACACCTGGCTAAGCGTGACCGACTGCGCGTAGCTATTGATGCAAAGAAAGCGGGAGCAAGAAGCCTTATCAACTTTGTACGCCCCAACCAGCGTAAGGCGGGCCACTTCAATGCACTCAATAAGCGTGGCGCACACAAAGCGCCAGGCGTGAAGGCCAAGGCCTGGGGCAAGAGTAAGATCTATAAGCACACATTGATCGGCAGCGCACCACAAAGCCAGCTACTGGTCTGCGCACGCAAAGGCAAGGGCCGTACACCAGTGAAGGGCATCACTGGGCCAAGCTCTCGCGGTGCATTCATTAGCCAGCGCCTGCAGCAGATTGTGGAATACCAGGCCAGCGGCAGAGTCCGCGTCGAACTCACCCGATCAATCAACAATTAGCTGCGCAAACTCAAGTGAACACCTCGCACCACACACCCGCGCGGGTCCTTCCTGGGCCCTGAGCCGTACGGGTCCGCAGCTGCGCGAGGTTTCGCTATTTATGAGGCATTTTAGGCGGGGGTTGGTGGTTGGTCATTGAGGTACTAGGGCATGGCTGAAACCAAACAAAAACCCAAAAAAACAACAGACTCAAACGGCTGCCTCTGCTGCAGGAAAAAAAGCCGGCAATGACCAACTCACCCCCGTTCCTGATTACTGGCTAAACAAGCGGCAGGTGTGTGATTCGCTAGGTATCACCGCAACTGCTTTTGACAAGTGGAAGGTGGAGTCCACTTCCCTCTAGGGAAACAAAAATTACTACACCCTGCGCGGCGTTCTGGATAACCGGGAAGAGGCACTAGTTAAGAAAATGTAGCTTGAGCGCCCAGCCTAACCCGTTGGCGATCTGGATCCGATGCGGGAATAGGCGCGGTTAAACAGGGCCAAGGCGGAAGCCCAAGAGCTAATTTTCCGGCGGATACCAGAATTTCTATATCAGCGGTTACCTAAAAGTTGGTGGTGGCGCGGCTCGCCTTATCAATCATGTATCGATGTATCACGCAGAGAAAATACCCTTTGATCCCAGTAAGCTTTACCGGATAGAGGCTCGGGTTTATGTGTATGCCGCAGGTGATGCGGATCGCACCATATATGTGGGTTTGGCTGGTTACGATAATACTGGTAAACGCTGCAATGTGCCGGTGCAGATACCATGAGTAGCCAGCACTATGTCCTTGCCGCTGGCCTAAACATAGTGGGGCAGAGTTGGCAGCCCCTAGTGGCCTATGTCAAAGGCAATGCTAGTGGTAACGCTGAGTACGGTGGCGCTAGAGGGGCAAACCATATTGGCAATCCGGCCAAGATGCAGGACAAAGTACGGTTTATTGCCCAATTTCTTATTGTAATTCCCCGACTAAAACGAGCGATACCTTAATCGATTATGTAAAAATCGATGTGGTGGAAGTGCAGGACTAGCGCAACCTGCCAATGATTCAAGCTGGTATTGCCAGCCTGCCTACCAGTTCCGCGCTGTCCGGCTCGGATGATGGCAGTACCGCAAAAATCACGATTGCCGCGCACTCGGTGCAGTTTGATTTCGGCATTGTTAATTACAACAGTGGCAGCATTACTGGGTTGTTCTCCAACACTAGGTACTACGTGTACTGCGATGATCCGGGTACTCAGGACGGCGCTGTTACCTATTACAACCCCGAGCAATGGCGGCGGCACTACGGTCCCTAGAGATCCGTGGTGCGTTGCCGCAGGCAGTTGGCTGCGCGAGGGTTTGCTAACGGATAACTGTGAAAGCGGCGACCTGATCGATTGCTGGAATACTGGCGACGACGATACCCACTTAAGCCCCATTATTGGCGCGGTAGATGCAGAGCCAGAAATACCCTGCGTATTGCTCACCACAACAAGCGGTGCCCAGGTAATTTGCAGCCGCGAAACTCCCGTTACTGATCGTACTGGCCAAGTGTACGAGGCTCAAAACTGTCAGGGCGTTGAGCTGGGTGTACTGCATGAAGAAGAACCGCTCACCTGGGAGCGTGTCGAGCGAGTCGAATGTGCCGGCCTGCACACCGTGTACAAAAAATCTGTAGGTGGTAAGAACTACGCTGCCGGCGAAAATCCATTACACCGTATAATCACTCACAACGGCGTACATAAATCTGATTAAGCAAAGGAACCCTCAATGCCCAGCTTTTCCCCGATAACAGTGCCAGGCCTGGAGGCATGGCAGTTCGCCTACACCATCGACGAAAGCCACAGTGCCGGAACTATTGTACGCGCAACGGTAACCCAGACCACGGAGCCTACCAACAACGAAGCTCAGGCTGCTGCGGTACTTAAATGCTCTATTGCCGTAATCGACAACCAAAACACAGTACAAACTGATGGTGCTGGTGATCTAATGTCCAGCGTTTATGTCACCACCAAAACTCTGCAGACCGATGCAGGCCAGCCGGTAAACGTCGCCGATCATGCTGCTGATTTAGTAGCGAGTTGTATTGTTGAGGTGGCAAATCGTCTGGCCGTGCATAGCTCTATTGCGGCGATGGCGATACCGAGTGGATGATACTGGCTGTGGTTTTCAGTAGTGGAGAGGGTGTGCCGCCGGTGCGAAAACTCGAATTATAGAGCCATGGCTGACATCTACAGAAATTTCCTCCTAACTTATTGATTTAATTATGGGTAAAATGTGTTCAAGAGCGGGAGGTCGAACCAGGCGACTTGAGCCACTGGCTCACTATCTCTGGTTGTTATTTAGACAATAGTTTGTAACCTGCTGTAAATAAAGGCTTTTCTGCGGAGCTTGGAGGCTCCCTCCCAGAAATAGTGGCCAAATGGATAGTGAGCCACTGGCTCATTAATAAACTGTTATACGAGAAGAGTATGAACAAAGAAGAAATACAGGGAAATATCAAAGAATATGGATGGCACTTCCTGTTTGTCTTTGATCCAAATGGAGAGTATCAAGACTTTTCATACACCATAGGTTTAGAGGAAAGCTTCGGGCATCCAGAGATTATGATATTTGGCCTCAAGAAAGATTCCGCTCACGCGATTCTTGCTGATATTGTCGAAGACATTAAGTCCGGTGTCAAAATGGAGCCAAACAAAAAAACTAGGTAATGTTATTGGTGGTGATTTTAAAGTTATGTTCAAGCCTATTAGTAGCAACGCGTACAAAGAGTATTTAGGTACGGCTGTTAACTACTACGGCAAGCCTTTTAGAGCACAAGTCATGTTTTGGCCAGGCAAAGCTAATATTCTACCCACCGAAGAAGGGTGTGAGCTAACTATTCAAAATGAAGCGCTTGCAATCGTATAACAAGGCGATGAATTTCGTTCCGCCCCAATGGGGCTCCACCGGACTGTCACTGCTTTGCAGCGCCAGCCGATTATCGCGGCGTTATACGCATATCGAGTTATGGAAGTAAGCGAGTATTATCGAAAAGCTAAAGAGATAGCTGAGAGTCCCGAGCTGCACGACACTGGTGAGGCGAAGGAAGTTCAGCAGGCTCTCGATTACGATCGTTTAGATGATCACCCGTCATGCTGGGTTCCAAATGTTCAAGCGGCTCTATTAGCATGTTTTAGTTCAAGGCCAAAGCTTTCTGCATCTAAAGCAGCTCTAGAGCTCTATATACAAGGCTCTATCATGGAAAGTAACGCAGAGAGGAACACGGTAGTAAAAGTAGGTTTTACGTGCCTAGTTTTGGGTTTCATAATCGGGTGGGTAGTATGGTCGTAACTACGTATAACAAATACCAGCAGGTTGCTATGGGCCTTTGGCCCTTCGCGGGACGGCCGCCTACTCTGCGCTCCAGCCGCCCCTGCTGTAGTCGTTAAGCAAAGAAATAGAAAAGCATGAGAAAGTCATCACCTGAAGCATTATTAGCTATTACTACGATAATATTACTTACCGTCATTCCAATTTTAGTGGGCTGGGTTCTAGTGAAGGTCTATAGGGTATTTCGACCTTTCCCCAAGCAGGAACTCTCTGGGCTTGCAAGTATTGGAGTCCAAGAAAAGGATAGCTTTTTCAAGTTTGTTCTCGTTGGCTGGATTGTATGCGGGCCAATCTATTATTGGGCATACAGTTCCGGTGTTCTTGGCTAGCGCCGAGCTTAACGAGCGCCGGCATAATCGCGCACTGTATGCGCTGGACTCGCAACAAGTTGCTCGCCTGTGCGGCGGGCGTTATGAAAAAAAGACTATGGCCGGACCAACTGTAGGAATACTATTAAAAGAAAAGTTGGGCGATGACGCCAAGAGAGAGATCTTGGCTTTCATTCAATCTGTTTCTAGTGAAATTCGAGGAAACGATTTTTGGGTTTATGGCGGTTCGTTTGGGTATGAGTTTGGCCCAGATTATCCCGAAGAGATCGAGGAATATGCCGGGGTAAGCAATTTATTGGGTTGGCTTCCTAAAGATATAATTGGTCTATATGCGATGTGTAATGGAGATAGAGACCATCAATCTCTCGGAGAGGTGACGCTTGGTATTGCCGAGATTGTAAATGGTAGTATTGCATTCTGTCATGTACTTAGCAGATACACATCTGATCCAGAAATATTGGAACATCCTGGGGTTGTTGAATATGAGCATGAGTCAATAATTAGCCCTGAGCTGTTTGAACAATGGTTAAAACATCCAGATTTTCGTATGGTGAAGTAATGCATAACAAAATGCTGCTAGGGACAAACCTACGCTGAGCTCCGGTTTGCCCCAGAGCATGGCGTCATGTGTCAAAAGCACCAAAAATATGAAACGAATTAAAGATGATGAAGTAAAGACCCAAGTTGTTTCAGATTTTGGCATGACCATGGAGCTTTACATTGAAACTGGTAATGCCTCTATTGATAAGAGAGTCGATTATCCTTTGTTCAAAGTCTATGCCGATGAGGAAACCGAAGAGAAATACGTTGAGATTTCATCCGGGGGCCAACTTTTTCAGCTGCCAATTGAAGCAGTAAAGAAATTTCTATTAACAGCAAAAACGGAAGTTCACTCTGAGGCTTGGTACGATAAAAATGTTTTCAATCAAGAGTGAAGCACATAAAAAGGCGGTGTTGTCGCCTTTGGCTGGGACGCGCTAACGCGCGCACCAAAACTTGGCGTTAGGTAACCTACGAACTATGTCAGTAATTTCTAAATTAATGGAAGCTACAGAAGCGGATACTGATGTTCTTCGCCGCTTAGATTCCAATGGTGATGACTTTAGTAAATTCAGAGAAGTAGATTTCACCTTCAAATGCGACAGCAAAGAAAAAGCAGACGCTGTAGCGGGTTTTCTGGGTGATTTTCAGTACGGGGCAGCGAATGTTATTGATGAAGAGCAGCAATACATGGTGCAAGTACTAATAGATATGCCTGTAACTCAAAACATCCTGCTTTGCGTATCAGGCTTTATGACTCGCATTGGTGAATTAATGGTGTTGAAGTCGAAGGCTGGTGATGCATCGCGCAGAACGGTACCTAACAAACGCTTGCAGCCGAGGCCAAATACTACGTACTTTTTGCGTTACTTGCTGGGCTCAAACAATAACACAAAAACCGCTTCGCATTTGGCCCGACTGTAGCGGACGTTATGCATCAAGCAAGAAGAAATGAAAGACAATAAAATGCCCAAGGTGCAATTCCGAAAAAATAGATGAAGTAGCACCATAGCGAGTGCCTGAATGTGGATGAAGGTGTTAATTTAGTCATACTGTTGCGGTATTGGTATAAATTTATCTTTTTTAGCAGGTTTTTGCTTGATTGGTCTAGGCTAAAAGCGAGATGTACATTTGGGGCCAGGTGCACTCTATTAAGATTTGGCCCTTAAGGTCGAGCTGAAATCGTTTATATTTAGGAAGTACTTATGGTCCATGCAAAAGGTGGTACAGATCATTTACCGAAAAAAGGTGGCGATGGCCCTTTTCCAATTAAAGGTGGTAAATCTGGTCAGTCTATCACTCAGTCAGGGAATAAATCTGAGCAACACAAATTACTTGACTTCACTAAATTTTAAGTTATCAAAGGTCATTCAGGGGATTACGTACTAACTGTATGGGGTAAAAACGACCCTGATATAATACCGTCCCTAGAACCGCATATATACGTAGTAAACCCTGATTACTATGAAATAGAAGTAATAGGAGTTCCTTCAGGTGATGTTCCTTCAAAGAACGTGGAAAAATTCCCTCTTAGCTTAGGCCTTAAAAACTATATGGGTGAAAAAGGCATAGAGGTTATTGGTGCGACCAAGTCTGTTAAGTGGGACTTGCCCGAGGGTTAGAGAGACCTTTGCTATTGAATCGCCTAGCCGTTCATAGTTCTATTGCGGCTATGGCGATTCCGAGTGGGTGATTGGAGCTCCCACTTGAGTCCGAGAAGGCGGGGAGGATGTCAGGCTCTGCAAGTTTATCGATTCAACTAGAAGTACCTCTTATCGTAAAAAGCAACAATTGTTGTTTTTCAAACTTTACTCCTAGTAGTTTAGTTATTTCATCTTATAGCAATTTATCAGCATGCGGTAAAACTTAAGTCTCCAGTTAGTAGCCGTTTTAAGAACAAAGCTTTAAATGCTATACCTCTGTTGCCTTTTGCGTATAAACATAGGATGTTTCGCGTGAGAAGCTGTTACGGAGAGCAGTCAGGGCTTGTCGATAGAAAGCAGAGGATTTACTTATGAAGACATTAACCCCCATCGCCGTAGCTATGTTGGTAGCATTTAGCGGAAATACCTTTGCGGATAATAATACCGCGATATTGTTTCAGGCTGGCTCTAATAATATGGTCGTCACAACCCAGGATCCTTCTACTCACAATAATTTAATTGTACAGGTTCAAGTTGGAGATTCTAACGACTCAGAAGCCTCTCAAGCTTTAGGCGCTAGTCGCAATTTGGCAACACATTTACAAATTGGCGAATTAAATGTTTCGCGATCTATCCAGGATGATAATTCTTCACTTAGTAGCCTTACGATCAACCAAGTAGGTTCGATGAACGATGGTTATGTTGATCAAGAAGGAGGCACTGCAAATATAGCAACACTATATCAAATGGGTACTATGAATGAAGCTGATATCGAACAAGAAGATGGGGCTGTATTAAGTATTGCCGTTGTTAACCAGATAGGTGAAATGAATGACGCTGACATTGATTACGACGATGGTGTTGTCTCAAGTGTTGCCATTATTACTCAGATAGGTGAAATGAATGAAGCTGACATTGAGCAAGATGACACTATTGCAAGTACGGCAATAATAAATCAAACAGGCTCTATGAGTGATGCTGACATCGAACAAGAAAATGGACCTGTTGTCGCAAGTATGGCCATTATTAATCAGCTGGGCACAATGAATGATGCTGGCATTGAACAAGGCGATGGAACCGCCTTTAGTACTGCCATTATTAATCAGCTGGGTGAAATGAATGATGCTGACATCGATCAAGACGATGGAACCGTCTTAAGTATTGCCACTATTAATCAGGCTGGCTCCATGAATATGGCAGATATTACCCAAATGGGCGCTGTTATTTCCCTTGCTTCTACCACCCAGCTAGGTAGCAATAATATGCATACAACAACTCAAACCGGTGTTGGTCAAACCGCTATAGTCCTACAGATTGGTAGCGGTAATATGGGCACGATTACCCAATAGAAGCTTACCTTTGCCCGCCTCAAGTACGACCTCTCAATACAAACTGAGGGGTCGTCATACGCCTGATTCTGCCTATCATCCTATCCGTTGCTGTTGTCCGGCTGCCCCGTAGTTGAGGCCAAAGAGGAGCACGGTTATGATCGCCACGAGTGGCTACCCAAGTGGTTCGACACTGACGGCGACTGCCAGAGCACCCGCCATGAGCTGCTAGTTCAGTTCTCCCAGGCGCCCCGGTTACCTCCACAAATGAAAAGCGCTGCATGGTAGATACAGGCCTCTGGCTAGACCCATACACCGGCAACTTTTACACCCTGGCTTCTGACCTGGATGTTGAACACATCGTCCCACTTTCATGGGCGCATGAGCACGGTGGTGCCAACTAGACCGTTGAGCTAAAGCGTCAGTTTACAGAAGACCCTGAGAATCTATAGTTGCTCGATGATGGTCGCAACCAAAATAAAGGCAACAAGAGCCCCGATGAGTGGATGCCAGCCTATAAGCCCGTTCAGGCCATCTAAGTGCAGAAGTTTATGGTGAGAGCGCCTTTATCTTGAGGGAAGCTGGTGGCAGTATATCGCTTCTAGCTGTAATTATGCTTTTATGAGGCTTCCATCAATATACTTATTTAACCACTATTTTTATGAACTTATTTCCTAGTAAATTAAGAGTTTTATCCTATGGTTCCTAGCCTAGTACTCTGCAAGACTTATCCCGTTGGTTTTGTTTGAGTACGATTTTAGGTGTCAGAATTACTTGGTTAACTCAGAGATAGATTTATCCAACCTTATAAATTGAAGTATGGGTTGGTTTTGCTCTTTCCAGACTCTTTCTATGCGCTGATAGTATCCATAGCAATATATGATTTTACTGTTTGATGAATACAGTATTTAGTTCGCTGGCTACTAAATCAATCATTTCGATACGTAGTATAAAATTGTACGAAAATGACTGCCGTGCTCAACGATGGCGACAAGATGTATATATGTGTGCAACTGTTGTATAAGGATTACTAATGAAGAAGTTAATCTCTCTAGCTACTGCCGTATCTGTTGTAATTAGCCTAGATGCCTTTGCGGGAAACAATACAGCGATATTAATTCAAGTTGGGTCCAATAATTCAGCCAACGCAGATCAAGCAGATCCAACTACTCATAACAATCTCATTACCCAAACACAGATTGGTGTTTCTAATGATTCGGATGTATCTCAAACCATAGGCACCAACAATAGTACAGTAAACCATACACAAGTTGGGGAGTTAAATAGTTCAGAATCTCTCCAACAAGATAACAGCTTTTTTAGCCTTAGTTCGATTAGCCAGCAGGGCCAAGGAAATATAGGGTTTTCTCTTCAAACTGATACTACTTTGGGTTCTATTTTCGTAAACCAACTGGGATCTACGAATTTTTCTACTAATGGCCAATTTGAGTCTCTAGATACAAGATCCTTTACTAATCAGGTCGGTCTTATGAACGCCGCTCAAACTGTACAAACTTTGAGTGTTGGAAGTAGTCATGTAATAAATCAATTTGGCTCCATGAATATTTCCGTCTCTCAACAACTTGAAGCTAGTGCAGGCAGTACTTTTAGCAATCAAATAGGGTCAGATAATTTTAGTTCGATTTTTCAAGGGGGGGGAGTTGGGGCTAGTGCCTTGAGTAGTCAAATAGGTTTAGGAAATGATGTCATTATTGGTCAGTCGCTAACCTCTTTAAGTAGCGCCGTGGCCAATCAGATAGGCGTAATGAATGGTGCAGAAGTACTACAGCAGAACACCACTGCCAGTACGGCTGTTATCAATCAGACTGGTTTTGTGAATTTTGCAGAAATTTCTCAAATGGGAGCTACCTTGAGTACAGCGATAACATCTCAAATAGGTAGTAATAATAGTTATTTAACTACACAGACAGGAGTAGGGCAAACAGCTATTGTCGTTCAAATTGGCAGTTTAAATATGGGCTCTACGATGCAGTAGTAAGTGGCAGTAAATATTGAAAAGTATTTTAAGCAGCCTCTTGTATCGGCCACAATTATCGCTGAATAAATTATGCGCACTCCTGTAGGTGACTGATGTTAGATGGACGATAGCCATTTTCGTGCTGCTGACGGATCTTTGGCACGAGTAGAAGGAAACGTTTTGGTAGTGGTATTTGATGGGCAGCTGGCAAGCAAAATCTTGGATAGAGGGCGAGGACACTTGTTGTCTGCAAATGAGAAATACCCACCAATTCCCATCTGGGAGGGCCAGGAGCTGATAGTTGAGGGGGGGTAAGGCATCAAATCCACCTGAAAAAATGATGTCTTAATTTCTATGTCTGTACTTGTTCTCTATAGCTAAATGGTAGCGAAAGTGGACTAAATCTAATCTGGAATATCTTAGTCATTCACTCTAATAAGATTGACTCTAGGGACTTTGCGCCTAAAGGGCACTTCAGTAAAGCCTCCTTCAGGTCTGCCCCGGCATCAGTGCTTTCTGAGCTGGGAACTAAGTAAGCACTTTTCACGGTTGGCGTGTCACCAAATGGCAATCTGGGTGTTGCCAATTTAAATGTATAGTTATTGAATGATGGGTCACGGTATAAACACTGAATATGTGTGTTGCCGAGATGTATATTTAGATAATAAAAATAGAAAGTGGTGAATATGGCAGGATTGTCTGATATTAGAAGTGGGCGAGAATATGAGCTTACTGAAATTGTAAAGCAGAGGCACTTTGTGTATGAGGGGGGAGTGTCTGTTCTTTCAGAAATTAAAAACCTTCATGGTTTCTCTGTAACTATAAAAACAGGAAGTATTTCAGGATCAAGGGGGCAGTATGTATCAGCTATCAGTGATGCCTTTAAGATACTTTCTTCATTTGATTTTCATAAAGGTCTTAATAAGAAGATCATAATATATCTTAGTGATCATAAAATGGTAAAAAATATTGCCTTCATGAACGGTGAAAATATCACTATTTTTCTAGGATCAAGAATCAAGAATCATATGTCGGCAGCTAAGCCAAGCAAAAAACCTCCAATTGTTTCAGTTAAAGGTGGAGTTACCGCTGGAGTGGGGCGTGCTCGTGGTATTGCGGACTATATGTATGATGTTACTTCTCGACAGCTTTTCAAAAACCCTAAAGAATCTGCGATGATAAAAACGGTTGTGATACATGAAATGGGACATGCATTGCATGAACATTTTCATCCTGAAATTTTTTGGGACTTGAAGAGAGAGTCGACAGCTCAAGCTTATAACTCTTGTGGATGGATAAATGCATCTTTTGATGTAAGCCAATATGCGACCACGAATGCTCTTGAATTTGTGGCGGAAACTTTTACTGGTATGGCTCTCGGAGAAAAATATGGCAAGATTGTAGCGAACGCCTACTCAGCGCTTGGAGGGCCGCAATAATCTTTGGCTAGTTAAATATCCCTATAATCTCAAGGCCCGCTCAATGCGGGCTTTTTTGTGTCTGAAAAATCCTGAGGCCCCATGTTCCAAAACGGCTACATTACAGTGTCGGAATCAGATTGTCGTTGTTGTGGAGATATCATTTTAAAGATGAAACGCTAAAGCGCCTGATTGGAGTCAGGAAGCGTTTTGGTAAGCCAATGATTATCAACTCCGGTTATCGCTGCCCAGCACATAACGCTTGGTTAAACGCCACCATGACCCATATCACTGGGCAGGCTGTTGATGTTCAAGTGGCCTTGGGTCTAGCTTACCGGTTGATTCAAATCGCCCAGGGGAAGGCTTCACTGGTATAGGGGTAAAGCAAAAGGGACAGTTTAAAAGGCGACTTCTTCACCTGGATGACCATGAGGCAATAACTGGCGAGCTAACCCGACTAACTGTCTGGAGCTACTGATGGCTTTAGCCCCACTAACGGCAATTCTTGAAACCGGCTCATTGGCTATTGAGCGTATATGGCCTGACCCGGTTAAACGTACTGAGAAAGTGCGGAAGCTGGAGGAACTCAAGCTAAAGGGCAGCTAGAGGTCGACAAAGCTGGAGTCCAGCACAAAAGCGTATTTGTCGCTGGCCGGCATCCCTGGATTGGCTGGGTTGGGGCTTGGCTCTCGCTTATCAGTTTGTTTTATATCCATTGCTCTGTTGGGGCTGGGCTATCTACAGCGCTAAGGGCTCAATACGTACTGGGGTGACTCGACCGCCAGTGCTAGAAACTGGTGGGCTGTTCTCAATGATAACGGCCATGCTCGGGATAGGTGCCATGCGTTCATATCACAAAACGCATGGTACTCAGACGGACAAACCATAAATAGTGATTTTTAAGGGTTGTCAGTTAATCAAGCTTCACTTTTTGGTTTATAGTTTTGCCAGATATCAGGGTATCTTTCCCAAGGAGGGGCTTCAGGACTGAACGCGCTATCAGGGTTAGCGGTATCTCGATACCAAAACTGTATTCGTTTCATGAAATCTGCGTCATTCCTGTTTCTAAAGATAAATCTTATTTCTGCATATGTAATAACACGGTTTTTTAAACCTTCACCGAAGTCATACTGATACATTGTTTTTCTTTCAAATGGAAATTTTGCTTCTACCATACCTTCTCCCTGTCCGGGTTTGGTAATTACGGCATTCCAATCCATATCATAGTCAATTGCAAAATGTATGAAGTGATGGTGTTTTACTAAGAATTCGATTCCAGCTTTGCTCTTTCTTCTGAACCTTTTGTTGTCTACAGATTCCTCCCCTGTTTGGGGTGGCTCTATACTGGAATCATCTGATACAACACATTTATATTTCTCTTTACTACGACAGAAATTATTAAAGTCTTCATTTAAGTAATGACAATCGTGTACAGCAGTACCGGTTAGTAATTGGTCAAGCCATGCGACCGTATTGTTACTGGCAAAACCCTGCATGGTTCTTTGCGTTAGCTGCTGAATTAGCCTCGCTCTACTTCCCGAAAATCCATAAAAAAAGTCTCCGGAACAGTATCTTCTCCATGGCTCGCTGAATGGCATAGTAATTCTCCTATGTAAAGCAAAACTAAGTGGCAATAGTAGGCTTTCTCTCTTACTTCCCAAACCTAGCTCTAACATGAGGAATGTACTTGGATATTGCTTAGTTGATTTTATGAATTGGACATAAATTTTTAGAGTTTGGCCATTTGTTTTAGAACGAGAGCTGCCGGAAATTTCGACATCTGAAGGCCTGCAATTGAGGCCCTCTTTGATCCCAAAACAAGCCTTATATCGATCAGATTTTGTTAAAAATTAATTCTACCTGGTAAAGCCTATGACCCAAGCAGCAGAATATTGACACCTTAGTAAAAACATATCGATTACCCAAATAACCAGAATTATCTTATTGGTGGCTGGTTTATTCATATGGGGCTCTGATGTTGAGAAAGGTATAACTGCAAATCCTCAGGCAATAGAACATGAACCAGCCATGCTCGCCCTGGAGCAAAAATATATAGCTGAATTCAAAGTTGAAATCAGAACCCGACTCCAGCGCATTGATAGCAAGTTGGAGTGTTTGATTGAGAGAGGGAGAATAGTAGCAAGGCGAATCAGTTATAGGGAGGAATTCGCTGAGAAGACTGAGAAGCTCTGCAAGCTGGGTCTGACTGACAAAGAGTTAGGCGAATTCTTCGAGGTAACAGAGCAAACAATCAACAATTGGAAGAATAAGCATTCCGAATTTTTTGAGTCCATAAAAAGGGGAAAAATTTGGCAGATTCTAACGTGACGGAGAGTCTCTTTCGAAGGGCCTGCGGCTATAGCCATGAAGCTGTAAAGATAATGCAGCACAACGGCAACCCCATTGTTCAGGAATATACTGAGCATTATCCACCAGATACAACTGCTTGCTTAGCCTGGCTTCATAACCGGCAAAGAGAAAAGCGGCAACGAAACCCTGACCAAGCCAGTGACGGTGCCTACATGCCACCGACAAATTCGTATTCGAGGTCAAGGATGCAAGAACGCGGGAGGGAAATGAGAGCGGCTTTTAATGTTCCGCAAGGTCAGTTTTTAAACCTGCCGCATAAGTGCAGTGCTTACGTCGCAGGTTCCGGGTCTGGAAAGATCTGGGTTGGCTGTTCAGGGCAGCTAGCTCACTTCACGGCGTGCATAAATCTGATTAAGCAAAGGAATAGATAATGTCCAGCTTTCCCCAATAACCGTACAAAATCTTCAGGCTTGGCAATTCGCCTACACCATCGGCGACGGCCCCAGTGCCGGCACTATTGTGCGCGAAACGGTAACTCTGTCCATCTAGCTCGTCAATAGCGATGCTCAAGCGGATGCAGTGCTTAAATGCACCATTGCCGTTATTGATGATCAGAACAATGTACAGACCGATGGTGCCGGTGATCTGATGTTCAGCATTTATGTAACCACCAAAACTCTGCAGACCGATGCAGGCCAGCCGGTATATGTTGCCGATCATGTAGCAGGCCAGGTATTTGACTGCATTGTCGAAGTGGCAAATCGTCTGGCTGTATATAGTTCAATTGCAGCTATGGCTATCTGAGTGGGTGATTAAAAGCATCGTTTTACCGGGGATACGGTTAGCGAATTAGCCGAGATGGTTACACAATTGTTATCCGCGTTAAATAATACTTAATGGAATAACTGATTAATTAGTAGGTTTTCTTTATTTTTGTTTTATTTGGTACGGTTAAAGAGGAAAAAATTTTGGATGGGTATGAAAGGGTGAAATACAATGCTTCCGACAGTATTAGTCCAGTAAACCTATAAAAGTAATTTTTCGCAGATTGGAGCTACCAAGACATACGGAAAATATAGGTTGTCAAGGAACAGGTATTGATTTATCAGCATTTGGTCCTAAAAAACTGTCCGAAATATTGTCGTACCTTATAATGTATGTAATGGATTGTAATTTTGAAAAAACTAAATAAGAACAGTTCTTTGCAAAGGACTGTATTTAAAAATTCCATCGCTGGCTTCACTTTAATCTGCACATCGACATTAGTTCAGGCAGAAGCGATTAGTACAAAAATAGACCTGGGTGAGCCGTTTCCATTTAAAATGGAAGATGGAATTGAATACGAGGTTAAATTAGATGTTGGCTATCAATTCGATAGTATTGAAAAAATTTGTATCAACACGGAAGTTAAAGATGGAGATGCAAGCGCAGCATTTTTCAGAGTAGAAAGTGAACCAGCAGGACCTTTCACTATGCCTATCTCTCAAGCGTATGCGCAGCCACTCCTTTATTTTATCGATGCTCCAACTCCGGAAAACCCCAATCCTGTCAAGCAGATGGTAAACATTAGCTTCTGTGAAGGTGAAACTAGCATTTTGGCGAAAAATTTTCTTGATGGAGAAGGTAAATTTACATTCAATGTGTCCGGTGGTTATGTGGAGTTCTGGGATTTTGAGCTGGTTATAGAGGGTGATGTCTCTGCCACTCAGTTGGCGATTGTGCTTGATGAACCTGCCGGATTTTCAGTTCCTTCCTATGGAGGAAGAGTCAATTATGATGCAAGTATTCGTAATTTAGACTCTTCACAATCGTTGGTGACACTTGAGCAATGGAGTGTGCTCAAATTTCCTGACGGCGATAATTATCCCATTCATAAATCACGGGATGTCGTGCTGAATTATTCTGAGGCAAAGGACTACACTCGAAATTATTTAAACATACCTGCTTGGTTTGAGGCTGGAGATTATGAGCTGACTTGGTATGTAACTGACCCAAATACCGGGGTTCGGGTGAAAGACAGCCTGCATTTCACAAAAAGTGCTGACTAAGTTTTAAACCGCTGGCAGGCTGGGGCGCCCTTGTGTCCCAGCCTTCCCTTCCGGCCGTCGTATTCAGTGGTGGAATGGCCGTATCGCCGGTACGAAGGACCAAACTATGGAGCCATAGCTGACATCGACAGAAAGACCCTCCTCTAATTTATTGATTTAATTATGGGTAAAATGTGTTCAAGAGCGGGGAGTTGAACCAGCCGATTTTAGTCAATGGCTCACTATCTCTGGTTACTATTTAGACAAAGATATATAACCTGCTGTAAATAATTGATGAGACTGCTTCAGTTGTTTCCTGTCAAACTAAGTCTGATGGGTTACCCTATGCTGAGACAAGAGATACTAGGCCGTCATGCCCGACCTGAAAGAAAGAGCTGACTTTTATCGCCCAAATTCACAGTGAAGCAAAACAACAGCTCTTCGTTTTCTATTATTGCAATGAATGCTTTCCATGGGAGCTTGGCGATGAAGAAAAGGGGTAATGGTTAGTGAAGCTGTACAATGAATCTTTAATTAACGAAATAACTAGAACTAAGAATGATGAGTTCGCGCCCACACCCTGTAAGGTAAAATATTCATCTGTTGAGGTTCTCCCTGACCGGGAAGGACTTGATTCTGCCTCCGAAGAAGTAAGTGATTTATATTGCAAGATCAATTACGATTCGTCTTGGGGAGAGTATGAAGAAGCTGTAGAGAGAGCCGGTTGCCTAAATGACTATGCGACGCTTTTAGGCGGTTACCCTCGCTTCGTTCAAGGTTTCTGTATTGAGTGTAACTCAGAGATGATATTTTACGCTCAAGTGGATGCTGAAGATGAAGCGAGTATCAGGTGGAAATACGTTAGACTGGTTTATTTCTTTAGATGTCCAGAGCATAAAAATCAATTCCAGCTGGAGCTACGATGCCAATAATGGCTAACAAGCGCAACTGCTCGGACTGTGATCTTGCCCCGTTTTAACGGACACCAAAGTCAAATAGACGAGGTGTCTTATGCCAAAATATAACAAACCTAGAAAGACTTGGCAGTATTCAAACGAATTCAAAGTGAAAGCGGTAATGCTTAGCTTGATAGAGGGCATTCAAGTTAAGGAAGTGGCTAAAACTCTCGACATTCACCCTTTCATGCTGTCACGATGGTGAAAAGCGTTTCAGGAAGGGAAGATTTTGGCAGATAAGCGAAGAAAGCTTACTGATGTAGTCTCTAGAAAAGAAAAGGAACTTTCTAGGGTAAAGCGTTTGGAGGCGGAGAATCGTAAATTAAAGCAGGAGCTTGATTTGCTAAAAAAGTGGCAACGGTTTCTTGCGGAGGAACATCAGCAAGATATCGATTTATCCAGAGGTTTGGATCAGAACTAGGTATCAAAAGAACTTGTCAGTGGCTAGGAGTATCGCGCAGTGGCTATTATGATTGGCTGAAGAGGCCGCGATCGCACCGAAAACACCAAGATGATGATCTAAAGGTTCAGATTCAAAAGATTAGGATGACTCTGCAGGGCGCTATGGTAGTCCAAGAATTTGGAAAGCCCTGCTGACCAAGGGCTATGAAGTTAGCCGTAAGCTCGTAGCCCGGCTGATGCAGGAATTAGGAGTCGTAGCCAGAGTTACGAGAGTGACACGTAGGGCACCAGGCATAAAGCGTTTCCTAGCCTCTGGGGAGAACCTTAGATCGGAAGGAGCTGTGCCTAAAAGCAAGAATCAAGTTTGGGTTCCTGACATAACTTACCTTAAGGTTAAGGGTCTTCTTCTTGGGAATAGAGGCGTTCAATTCCCCCTTCTGTCGAAGCCCCTGAATGTGCCAGTGCTGATGTGAACATTATAATAATTGAAGGTAATATTATAGATATTTTCATATTTTCTCCTATTTATTTTGGTTGACCGTGAGAGGTAGCTAATGAAGTCAATAACCAAAAGTTGTCCTAGTTAATCTATGGCCGTAATGTCATTGATGCTACTCTTGCATGTCCCTCTGAGTCGCAACCGGCAACCCAGGTATCAATTCCTTTTCCTGTGGCCAATGCTGTTAACGCCATGGAAACCATTGTTTCATAACCTGGCTGTGTGCAAGATAAATTAACAATTCGAGGGTTGGAGCAGCTGTCAGGGTTTTTGTGATCAGTTTTGAACGTAATCTCGAAGCCTTTATTCTCCGATGAGCACTCCCTTTGCTGTATCATTTCAATATCCCGAATTCCGCTCCAGCCATTTGCTAAGGTTTCCATTGATAGGAAAAGGCTAAATAAAATAATCTTTCTCATCAGTGTTTCTCCATTTGTTAGTTTTGATAACGTATTTTCAAATATTTTTCGGGGCTATTTTTTAATGTAGAGCGTCTGTATTATTGGGTTGTTTAACAGGCACTCTGCTGAGCTTGAATCATCGTATCCTATATTGATTGTTTTTGAGCTAGCAAAAGCAGTTAATGCAGCTGAATACACTTCTTTAGCAGTGAAGCTGCTGGCAAGAGAAATTCTTACTTGTGAGCTTCCACTGCATGGGGTATCAGAAATGCTTGGATAAACGCCTATATAGACAGTTTTCGTAGATTCACTTATGCCTATACCTGTTATTTCAATATCCTGAGAAGCTGATAAAGAACTCATAGATATCCCGCTAATCATAAAACTAAAAACTAATTTTTTTAACATGTTCAGATTCCTAAATGTATACAATTTGAGATTACACGTGTGCCGCGCTGTTAAGCAGAAAAGTAGCCCTGACCTAATCTGGGGCTGCTTGATTTTAACTGTCTGCTATGCGCAGCTTATGATACCAATTAACCCAATGGTAATTTCATCATTCCCAATTGTTAATCCATTCAATTTCATGTGCATTTGAAGATATATCGCTTGATTCTTTAACATTTACACTTACTTTTTTCCTGAAGCTTGTGCAGATAATATTGTAGATAAAACCCTTGGGTAAGAAGCTTTTGAATTTTTAAGGTAGGTATACATAACCCCGCTACAATCTCCCTGATAATTTACGTGTGTACGTAATGTATTTACAAAAGCACTACCATTATCGCGAGTTGCTTGCACTGTGATACCTTTTACATCGATGTAGCCACATTCTAAATATGCATATGATTGTGTAAAGAGAGCTGAAAGGGTTGTCATTATTGAAATAATAAAAAATTTCTTTTTAAACGTTATAAATACTTTAAATTAGCTATCGATGATGATTTTTTATGCTGGCATAGATAACTGAAAGATAGATATATCTATTTGTAAATATAGCGCCCCTGGGATCGCGGGCAGCTACAGCTGCCATCTAATACTATTTCTGGTACAGCCTAACAGCTCTAATCATACAATGTGTCTTTCCTTCCGAAGCATACCATTCATTGCTTTTATAGACCTGAAGCTTTACTGGAGTTTTAGAATGAAAGGCACTCAAAAGTAGCGATGTTAATTCCATACGGTTAATGGAGTCTTTAGCAACGAACCCACCTTCTGGACACTCTTCAAACCCCGTGTCAACGGCGACGACTAGCTCAGCCTGGTGAGTGTATGTTCGTATTTCAGTAACTTCTGCACTAGTCGACATAAGGCAGCCATATTTGCAGAGAGGGTCGTCGCCATCTCCATACGCTAGTATATTGCTTGAGCCTAATAGAAAAGACAAAGCTCCGATTGAGCTACCAACTAGTTTCATCATACCTCTATTTACCCTCGATTTATAATTAGACACACATAAACCCCTGAATATGGACGGCAGAAGTATAACGTGAATAAGCTCGTGAAGGCTATCTAGCGAAAGGGGTTTTAAGTAGGTTTCTTTTGATTTTAAAGAAGTAATATCCATGGTTAGTGGAAGACCCTTACCGGCTTCGTCATAGTAATCTGTATGACTTAATATGCAGACAGCTGATTAAGGGTGGGGGTTGCTTAAGGTATCAATCAGCCCTATATGTACGTCACTGTATTTTGGGTCAATAAATATACAGGGTTGTTTGTCTATGCCGGGAGGTCCTAAGAGTATCTTATTAATCAACCTTAAACTTTCAGTTATTGGAAGATGGGGTATGGATGATTAAATTTTGAGTTAAGTGGTGCTTATATGTACAGCTTGTTTGTGTGCTAAAAAATAGAACTCTCACCAAGTGCAGAGTGAAACACTTTGATAATATAGCATTTTGGGCAAAAAAGTGCTTAAAAATTAGCTGAAACCTCGCAGTAATCATAAGCTAAATATAGGCTTTTTGAAGAGGCGTACCCTGAATTTACTTAAAATGGTGAATATTTATAACCTCCCACCTTTTTTAGTGCAACCTAATGGCTGCTAATTCTTTCGTAGAGAATAGCTCCAGAAAAAAGGTTTACCTTCAGCTCAAATCTTTGGTAGTTTTTATAGGCTTTAATGGCCCAGTGGTCATCCATAAACTCTATGTCTATTGGTGTATAATCATGCTGCTCTAAAATGGTAATTATAGAGGATAGTGGTAGGGCATTGTTAGGCAGCTTACTGTTATAGAGGTTGTTTGAATGTAGAGGCCGAGCAGCCAAAGCCTCCGATGGGGAGGGCTTATTAGCAGTAGCAAAATTAGAAACCATCGCAGTGATTATAATCAGTAAAAATATATTACTATTTTTCATCGAATGATACTTCCTATTGATAAAATTTTATAGCTGCTAACAAATGGATAGCATACTTTCTACCAACTTTCAATCTTTATGGTTGAGATTTATATGTAAACTTAAAAGCTATTTGTGATTTGGACAAGTGGAAGTAGTTGTTAGTTCGAAATATTTCCATTAATTAAAAGCCTGTGCCGGTCTGCTAGATTCTGGCTTGGTTACCTGAGACTCCGATGCAGAGTTGTGAATAGGTGCAAATAATCAGGCAATTATATGAGAAACAGATATGTAGGGGATTGAACAACTGCACATAGCTGTAATCAAAAGTAGATTTTACTTCGACTTTACTATATTCATCTTAAGCCAAGATAATTGATCAATAAGTTGAATTGGGTGGTTCCTTTTTTGATCTTGAGCCATCTATGGCGGTATGCACTTAATCTGATTTTTTGGATATTTCTAAGTCTATCTTCCAAATTGACATGCTAACTGGCCAAGCTTGCTCTTGTGGAAGCTATCTAAACATATTTTTACATTATTCATCTGGCTTGGATAATTGATGATATCGGGGGTGGGATCCTGAGTTTTTTCCAAAATTTAGGAAGTCTGCACTATTTTGGGGTGAGCGAATCATGCTTACAGAAAGATGGTGTAACGTTTAATTTTTAATGGTAAAACGAAATTAAGAGTGTTTAAAATGTCAATGAGTTTGATCTGAATTTAGCGAACGACTGTTAGATTGACGGCACAGAGAGCCTGTCGAGATGTTTGGGTTTGGGGTTGATACTGAGATGGCAGGTGAGGGGATAAAAGCTGTGAGGGATCTTGGTTAAAAATTGCTCACAAATCTTAGTGTTTTGATTTAGGTGAGAGCAGGTGGTGGCAAAAAGCTTGAATTTTATAGAAGTGAGTGTTTCGATGTTTTCGAAACCGGAAGGCAGGAAGAGCGAAGGTTAATCTAAAATATTTACTTTCCCTGGATATTTTCGATTTAGGCATGATAAACATATCAGCTGTTGATTGTATTTCTTTGTATAGATATGGGTTTTATGCCACTTCCCTTCTGAGGTCTATCTCTAACATCACTGGCAGCTTTAACTTTTGATCCATGAAGCCTGATTGCCAATGGTTGTTGTAAAATCAGCGGGCCATATTCATAGAAGTCTGTATGGGTGAGAGTACACTTTGCAATATAGATACGCAGTGGTAGGTGGTTTTATTAGTATTTTGGTGCTGTTGGCTCCCGGTCTAGGAGGTATATTTTCTCGCGGTTTGCGGCTCATTAATTACGCCGAGATGCCTAAAGCTATAAGCTGCCTTTAGGTTTAAATTTACTTTCTTTAAGGTCGCAAGTCTATATACTATGCCTCTCGATATAACCTTGATGATGTACGGCATCTTAATCGGGTCTTATCTATATCAGGCTTTATGAAGTCAGCACTCTCGGCTTATCTGATTTCATATTTGTGAATAGAGGGCCTAGTTAAGAGTGGAAAACTCCTAGGCTAGGCATAAGTTATCTTGACGATAAATACTTCTCTGCTTGGCTTTTGCGTTCAATAGTAATGCTGTAAGCTCTAATTGTAATTGCTTCATCCAACTTACCCTTCTCTATATTGCTAAAAACTCAGTTTTTTAGCAGGGAGTAACTTTTTGTTATTGCTCTAATTTTAACAAGCTTATACTGTTTTAAGCCTACATGATATTCTTGGTTCAGGATAGTAAAAGTTTCATAGGGGTTTTAGTTTCGAGGTGAATGTCCAAGCAGCGATGATTTTATTGCTGAAGTCGTTTTATTGTTTTTTGGCTAATTAACTCGTGATTTTGATCTAATGATGATAAATTCTACATGATTTCCAAGGGGGTTATAGAGGGAGGGGCGGTCAAATTTTGACTGGTTAATGTACTGGTAATTTTGATTTTGTGGTTTTGTTTAGGTGTTTTTTCCATGAAGAGCATTAATATACCATAGGAGATTAAAAGATGTATAAGAGCATTCTATGTGCTATAGAGGCATCACATGAAGGCAGGCTTGTTCTTTCAAAAGCGGTAGAGCTTTCGAAGAAATTTGAAAGTAAATTGTTTGTTCTAAATGTGTTGCCTTATGGCTTCTTGCCGAGGGATTATCAGAAGGAGTTAAAGGAGAGTGCTCTGCCGAAATTTGAAGATATCGTATCCGATTTTGGTATTTCCAAAAAGAACAGGGCTCTTAAGGTAGGAAAACCTTACGAAATCATATGTAAGGAATCTGTGAAGAGGAAGGTAGATTTAATCGTGCTGGGTACTCATTCCAAGAAAGGGTTGAGTTCTATTATTGGATCTACGGCAAATGGTATAGTGAATCATGCGCATTGTGATGTAACTTTAGTCAGAATTTAACTTCCTGGAGCTAGAGAAATACTGTGCGTATAGCTTTGTCGGGGTTTAATCTATTGGTTTAGCTTGGCCTTACGTAGAAAGGTTTTGGGCAGGTTTGCAAAATCTGAATGCTACTATGCAAGCAGCGATGCTGGTTTTATGGTTAAACCTTGCTAAGTGGTGATCTCGATCATTAACTTCAGCGTGCGCTTGTTATCATGGTTAATTATTACAGAACGTAGAATTGAAAGGCCGAGTAACAAGAATTTACTCGGCCAAAGGGGTGCTTGATTCAGTTTTTCTAGGTTGCGCTAAAGCTAATGTTTACTGGGATAAAGATTGAGTTGGATAATCGAAGTCGTCGCCTTGAGCCTCTTCATCATCATCAGTGGTAGTGGTCGCAGGAGCATTGCGTAATACTAGAAAGCCCGCAGTTCCAGCTATTACAGAGGCTAGTAGAATGCCAGCTTTGGCCTGAATTAGTAGCTCATACTGGGAGCTAAACGCAAGCTCGGCGATAAAGATTGACATGGTAAAGCCGATACCTGCGAGCAATGCCACACCGATTATATGTTGAAAATTAGCTGCCTTGGGTAATCTCCCCCATCCTAACTTCCAGCCAATCCAGGTTGCGCCCACAATACCCACGAGCTTACCAAAGACCAAGCCTCCTATAACTCCAAGAGTCACTGGGTTAAAAACTGCCGCTGAGCTACTAAAGCTATCGAATGGGATGCCAGCATTAGCGAGGGCGAATATTGGGATTACAAGAAAGCCAACAGGGATATGTAAACGGGTTTCCATACGCTGCAGGGGGGATTGGGCGAGGCTCACGCCATTACCCAGGGCCATAACACGTGCGCGTAGTGCATCGTTGGCAATAATCTTGTCACCTGGGCGGAAGCAGCGGTCAAAGCTGCGGATAATATCCTTTACAAATGTGCTAAAAGCAACAGGATCATATTTTGGCTTGGCAGGTAATGCCATAGCGGTAATGACGCCTGCAAGCGTGGCATGAACGCCTGCTAAGTAAAGTCCATACCACAATAGTATCCCAAGGAATACGTAGGCTGATGATCGACGTACGCCGGCAGCGTTAAGAAGCCCCATTATTACAATTAGGCTTCCAGATGCGATTAGAGCTATAACGTTCACCTGCTCGGTATACCAGATGGCGATCACGAGGATTGCGCCGAGGTCATCAACAATAGCTAGGGCAACCAGGAAAGTGACCACTGCACGGGGAACTCTGTTCCCTAGTAACGCAATGCATCCTACTGCGAAAGCAATATCAGTAGCCATGGGGATACCCCATCCACGCCCTGCCTCTCCGCCAATATTAAAAGAGGTATAAACTAAAGCAGGTACTAGCATGCCGCCGATAGCCGCCATTACAGGCAATACAGCTTGACGCAGGTCGGAGAGCTCTCCTACAAGAAATTCACGTTTAAGCTCCAGCCCTACTAGAAAAAAGAAGATGGCCATCAGGCCGTCATTGATCCAGTGGTGTAAAGACAGAGAAAGCTCCCAATCACCTGTACCTAAGCTGATAGGCATATGTAGTAGGTGTTTATAGGTATCTTGAAGAGGGGAGTTAGCGATAATAAGCGCTGCCAGTGCTGATAGCATTAGCAAAATCCCACTACTGCTTTGGCGATGGATGAACTCTTCAAATGGAGTAACCAAGCGGCCAAATGCTTCTTCCAGCGGTGCCTCAAAAACCTTTCCCTTGCGAATCTTGAACCTATCTAAAACGCTCTTTGCCATTGGCTAATACCCCCTTTCTCAAAGCCAAACCCCATGAATTGTAGGGTTTTTCAATTACCTATAGGAGTCAGAGGTTAGCACGACCCCGATATCTTTAACCAGATTAACGGGGCTTTATTGCACTTGTTTGCTTGAAAGACATATTGCATGTAAAAACAGGATTGCTCTAATTTCCAACGACGTGGATAGGCGGCTTAAGGCTGATTACGAGTTTCTCTATGGGAGCCTTAAAGAGCCCATACATAATGCAGGGCTTAAGAGATTAGAGCTGTATTAACTCCGGTTTGGCGGTGTTGTCCTTGTGATAAGTGGTTAATTGATTACGGATGGTTTGGATTCCAATTAAATATCCAGTGGGAGGCGGCAGGGGTGGGTTGGAAAATAGATGAATGTTAGAAGGGGCCGCTTTTGGTTTATAGTCCACCATACCTCACAGGCTATTTTGTTAGTTCAAGGCATTGCAAGATGCTCAAGAGGGATTCGAGTCTGCATAGCTATATCGAGGATATGCAAAATTCTATAACTTTTAAGAAATTTAATGGTTTTTGTAAAGGCTAGGCCTAGAGTGAGAGGAATGATGTGGCCGATTTGAGTCTAGGCCACATCAATAATTTAACTTGCCTACATGTCAATTATGCAAATTTTGGGCTGATGCCCCATTTATTCTCCTCTGTACTATCAAGTACTAGAAAAATAATTAGAACTATTCCGCCAATAAGTGGTATCAGACTCAAAAGCTGCCACCAACCACTTCTACCAGTGTCATGTAGGCGGCGTGCAGTGATGCTGATAGTTGGGACTAGCATTGCAAGGGCAAATAAGATTGCAAGGAACCCGATACCAAGCACAACATCTAGTATGCTTATACCGATGGAAAGTACAAAATAAATCAGGGTAAACATCCAAAATTCAGTGCGACGGGCACGTCCAGAGAAGTCTGCATATTTACTAAGCGCATCTAGGAAGTACTTCATTTTATTCCTTCGTTGGTAATAGATTATTTAATTTTTTGGGTGACTCAAAAGGCAATTCTTTTCCTCACCTGTAGCCGAAATTTGACTATATAAGGCTTCAGGTTTCTAACTGGAAGCTACCGTAATTTGAGGTGCCCTGCTGGGGGCTGGCTCAACATGTTGTGGCTTAGAGTGCCTTCGATCAGGCTCGGAATAGTAATTACATTTCAGCTAGAATCAATGGGTCGAGCCACACACGCTGTTACAGGGTTCGTGTTGGATGTGATGATTTCTATAAAAGCTCGAGAGTAGCTCGATCTTTTTATCGGGCAGCGATGGCCAGTCAGCAGGAGATAAGATAAGAGGCTTTCTCTAGCATTAACAAAGATACTTAAAATGGGTTTGCCTAGGTGTTAGCTGGGAGACTCACTCTTTAGAGCTGTCCGAATATCACGAAGCCAAGCGTATAACCCTGGCCATTCTGTGCCCATCACGAAATTCTTGTTAACAAGCGTCTCATCAAAACTCAACTTTTTCCAGTGTGCTCCTGCTAAGCTTGCCTCAGCCTGGCATACAGGGTGACCAGTTACTGGTAGGTCTTTCATTAGGCCCGTGGCGAGTAGAATCTGGAGTCCGCGACAGATTGTCGCTACGACTTTCTGGGATTCTGCAAAAGCTATTACTAGTGATTTGACGAGTGGATCGTTTCTCAAGGTTTCGCAGGCGCGACCTCCGGGAAGTATGATAGCATCGTAGTCATTCGCATCTACCCCATTTAATGCTCTATCAACCATAAATCGGTGCCCCTCCCACTCTGTAACCGCTTGATAGCGATCGTTGAAGTCGTGGATGCATGTAGTGATGTATTGGCCGTCAACTTTGCCAGGGCTAGTGGTTTTCACTTCATGTCCAAGCATCTTCAGGCAATGGAATGGAACTGCCAGTTCATAATCTTCAGTAAAATCACCGCATAATATGATGATTTGCCCCATCTTGGACCTCTCCCCATAGCTTATGGATACTGCGACCTTATATTAGGTGGGTGAAGTCTAGCTGAGTTGGTGGCTGAGCCTGGGAGAGTAATTTTGGGGCTATCCAATGGAGTTGGGGAATTTCTCCCTTTCTAAGTAGTCGTTTTTTCCTTTTTTTTGGCTTTTAGGGCAATTTAGTTCGTCATTTATTATTCACTGGATGAACCTCCGCCCCCAAAATAGCTATAAGCAATCCCTTTACGTCATCCCCTTGAATCCTTGATAATTGGCGCCCAAACTTCCCCGCTAGTTGGTACTTGGTGCTAATGGTGGGGTGCATAGGAATGGTATGTGAAATCTTGGAGTGATCGGTGACTACTACAGTTGAACGCAAAGCGACCAATGTTCATTGGCATGAGGGTGAAGTGACTAGGGAGAAAAGGGCGGAAATCCTTGGTCATAAAGGCGCGACCCTTTGGTTCACTGGTTTGTCTGGTTCTGGCAAGAGCACTGTGGCAGTTGCTGTAGAAAGGGCTCTGGCCGCTAGGGGCGTGCTAAGTTATCGCTTGGACGGGGACAATATTCGCCTGGGTATCAACTCCAACCTTGGCTTCTCTGCTGAAGATCGACAGGAGAACATCCGTCGGGTAGGTGAGATCTCCAAGCTTTTTGCAGATACCGGGGTTGTGGTATTGAGTAGCTTTATTAGTCCATACCGTGATGATCGTGACATGGTCAGAAAAATACACGAATCTGGCGATCTTCCTTACCTAGAAGTTTTTGTGGATTGCCCTCTTGAAGAGGCTGAGTCGCGGGACCCGAAAGGGTTATACAAAAAGGCTAGAGCCGGAGAGATCAAAGGTTTCACAGGCATTGATGATCCCTATGAGGCCCCGCTCTCCCCTGAATTACACCTAAACACTGCTGAAATGACTCTTGAACAAGAAGTGGAGATAATTATCTCTACATTGCAGGAGAAAGGCGTCATCACTAAAGGCTAATTTATTTCCTTAAGTTCGTCTTGAGAGGGGGCCATAGCGCCTCCTTTTTAACTTTCAATAAGTACTTGATTTGACTTTCCATAGATAAGATATCTGCTTCCGGCTACTGATACTTTGGCCCTAGATGTCCTCACCGGCGCCAACTAGCGGCTGCCTTGCTTATCCCTTCATATAATCAACCTGTACCAGATACAGAAGTTGACGGCTGTGGAGGCGTTTATGTCGACAAGGGGAGCATGGTTTCTCTCAGTTTTTTTCTTGTTCTTGCTGGCTGTGTTGGGAGCAGTTGCGTGGGTTGCGTATGAGAAGCTGCCAAAAGTACATGGAAAAGTAGATGCTCCTGTACTGGGGGTGCCTAGTGGCGCACTAAATTATGACCCTACACCTGCATATACTGGTCCTCATCCGAGGATGATGTCTCGCCCGCCAGAATACTTTCCATTTCCGATCTCGATAGGTGAAGTTGGCCCTGTGGAGACCCTGTTTACCGGTCCATCCAAGTATCCATTCTTTTGCGGTAGAAATGCCATTACGAATAAACAGCCGTTGGTCGATAACCAGGTGAAAGAGGGGGTACCTGTTTTTACGCTGAATGAGGCAGGCGAAAAAACAAAGGAAGTTATTGGGTATAGTCGCGACTGTAGTCATGCAACTGAGGTTACCTATTTCTATCGCAGTACAACTGATGGAAAGTTTCGCTATCTGTTTGAGGCGCGAAATGATATTGATAAAGTGACTGTAAATGGGCGCCAAGTGGATTTCATTATACGCGTAGAGACAGGCACTATTAATCGGCATTTCTATGCGATTGCTGCTTTGCGGGGGGATGGGGAAACTGCAGAGGCACCTAATGGCAGCAATTGGAACCGGCGGTTGATTTATCAATTTAGGGGAGGTGTCGGTATTGGGGGGCGCCAAGGTAACCTCAATAAAGGCGATGTAACCAGGCGGCGAGTGGATCAGTTGGCGCGTGGATATGCAATTGTTTATTCGACAGCAAACCAAACCCGCAACCACTACAATATGTGGCTGGCGGAGGATACAGCGCGTCGATTAAAGAAGCAGTTCGAAGCCCTTTATGGCGAGCCAATGTATACAGTGGGTATAGGTGGATCGGGGGGGGCTATCCAGCAGTACTTGTTTGCCCAAAATGCCCCTGGTTTATTGGATGCTGCAATCCCTCTCTACTCGTATCCGGATATGGTCACTCAGACTATCTACGCATTCGATTGTGAGCCGCTGGAATACTTCTTTGATGTGCAGGATGCCGATAATCCTCGCTGGAAGAGTGTAGAGGAGCGTTCAATTCTTCAGGGGCTCGCTGCGAACCCTGAAGTGAATAGTCGCTTCCACATGATCAACGTTGCAGCTTCTTTATTTGATAGCCGCTATAGGAACCGAGCTCGAGGGGCAACGGAGTGTGTGGAAGGGTGGCGAGGGCTAGTGCCCTTGGTTAATAACCCTAACTTTGTACATTTTTTTAAGAGTTTTTCTACCTCTGTTGTAGATAATGTCCACTGGACTCATTGGGAGAACCTGCGTCAATTCTATGGCGCTGGAGAGAATGGTTATGCCAATAGTACTTGGGATAATGAAGGTGTTCAGTATGGTTTAAAGGCACTGGTAAATGGGGATATAAGCATCGATACCTTTTTAAAGGTGAATGCATCTATTGGAGGGTGGAAGGCACAGGAAAACCAGAGTGATGAAAAGTTGTGGTTTCTAAACGGAGGCTTATTGCCAGTGAAGCTATCTGTTTGGAGCGAGCAAAATTTAAACTTGGGTACAATTGCAAAGCCGGCAAAACGGAGCCGCGCAAGTATGGAGGCGATTAATGGGATCTACCGGTCGGGCCATGTTTTTCTAGGAGATGTTGAGATTCCGATAGTGGATATGCGCCACTATCTGGATAAAGAGCCCGATATGCACCATAGCTCAGCTTCTTTTTCTGCACGTGAGCGTATTCGCCGTGCTCGGGGTCATGCAGACAACCACTTGATCTGGGTGAGTCACAAGGACCACAACCCAGTGGATGAAGCGCTCGATATAGTTGATCGCTGGATGCAGAACATTATTAATAATCCTTCGAAGGGTGTGGTAGGCAATCGGCCTGAAGGTGCCAACGACCGCTGCTTTGACCGGGAGGGCAATGTGCTAGCGGCTGGCCCTGAAGTTTGGAATGGTGAATGGAACGGCTTGGCTTCCGGGAAATGTATGCGCGAGTACCCGATTCATAGCACTTCCAGGCAGGTGGCCGGTGCACCGATTACTGATGATATTTTCAAGTGTGCATTACAGCCTGTAGAGAGAGCCTTGGCAAAAGGCGTATATGGTCCTCACACGGAAGAAATTACTGGACGAATTGATGATTTGCTGCGCATTTTTCCTACTGGGGTGTGTAACTTCAATGAGCAGGATTTGGCGCGTCCTAAGGAGCAGTTAATTCCAATGGAAATCCCTGTGAAGATAGCTGGTCACTTGATTGATCCCGACTATCGGCAGGGCAAAATTATGCAGGAGGTGAGTGTGGATGAGGTGGATGTGATGGCTGCACCGGTTTCTGCTCCCTCTGAAGAGGCCCAAGATTAGTAACTCTTACTTTTGGCGCGAAAATTGTTGACAATAAATTCCAATCCGGTAATATGCGCCTCGCTCAAGGGGGCAAGGCCCTTAAAGAAAAGAGCACCGGGTGGTTAGCTCAGTTGGGAGAGCGACGGCCTTACAAGCCGTAGGTCACAGGTTCGACCCCTGTACCACCCACCAACTTCTTTCTAAGAAGTTTACTACCGAGGACCGGTAGTTCAGTTGGTTAGAATGCCGGCCTGTCACGCCGGAGGTCGCGGGTTCGAGTCCCGTCCGGTCCGCCAGATTAAAAAAAGGCCCGCACGAAAGTGCGGGCCTTTTTTGTGGCTGTTTAGGCTGGGGAAACATTTCTGTGGTCGCCGATATTGAATAATTTTCGACCTTCAGCTGTTAATATACTCACAAGTCATATCGGTTATGTGGCAAGCTTCTGAGTTTCTTGCTCTGCCTATAAAGGCCTGAGTTCTAGTTAAATACCGCCCGCTAGCCGGAAGTATCATACCTGCCGACAATCTTCACCCCCATCCCTTCTTAGGTAGATTGTTCCTTCAGGGGGCTTTGAGGTGTATGGTTATGGATATATAGTCATTTTACTGTCAGTTCAGTAATTTAAGGTGGGTTCATATTCCTTGTTGATTTGAGGTGACTACAGAATTGGACCTGGTGCAAGATAGGGGCTGCAGGTCAGTCTCCCCCGGAAGTAGGTTTATGCGGAAGTCGCATTGCGAGGCTAGCTGTCGTTACTGCACCACATGAACCTGGCTGAAGCTTTTGCATTTTGTAGTTATTTTTATGTATTCCGACAATTGTTTGGCACGGCATCTGCTCGAAAAATTATTGTATGATCTACTGCATCTAGATTGAAGCCGCTTTTTGGATATGGTGATATTGGCCCACTCGTACCGAAGCCTTTTTCAGTTGAAATGCAGGCTATAGGCTGACTTGGTTATGATGTGGTGACTTGTCCTTTAGTACACCTCAATTTCTTTTGGATTAATTGTCGCCTCATGGTTTTAAAAACATTGATGTGTGCCTAATTAGAATATTGATGTTTTGGTTTAAATTGGTAAAGGGGAAATGCTCTTGGCAGAGCGGATAATAAGTTTAATGTATCTGATAGGTGCCCCCCAAATAGGCATAATAGTTTTTTATAAGGTTTGTCCATGATGCCCCATTTTTTAGACCGACTAGATCTTCAGGTATTTACTGATGCAGCTTTTCGAATTCCATACCAGCAGGTTAGAGGCGGCTTGTTTCCTGGTTTGGATGTTTGGGTCAGGCGTGACGATTTGATCGATCCACTAATATCAGGAAATAAGGCTTATAAACTTATCCATAATTTGATTGAGGCCAGAAGTCAAAGGGCTGAGACAATTGTTACATGCGGCGGGGCTTGGTCAAACCATATACACTCAGTTGCAGCCTCTGGAGCTCGCTTTGGCTTTAATACTATAGGTATTATTCGCGGTGAAAGGTCGCCGGTGCTTAGTGCTACTTTACGGGATGCTGAACGCCTTGGAATGAAATTAATTTTTGTAACAAGAGCGCAGTATCGACGACGCTATGAATCGGGCTTTATAGAGGAGTTGGGGCTTGAAAATCAAGGCGTCTACTTTGTACCTGAGGGGGGCTCTAATCTGGCTGGCGTGCGAGGTACTCAATTATTGGGACGTGTAATAGAGTGCACGGCGCCAGTAGATTTTGATCAAGTTTGGGTAGCCTGTGGGACTGGAGCTACCTTTGCTGGGCTTAGTTCAAGTATTCAGAGATCGTCTGTTGTTGGGGTTGAGGTTTTAAAAGCAGGGGAGAGTGTTCGGAAAAGCGCGCAACATTGGCTTGCTGTGCTTGGCCAATCTTCAGAGATTAACAAGAGTATCCAGGCTGGAGTGCAAGTGCCTCACCTCTTGTCTAATGAAAGAATGGGGTGTTTGTTGGGGGGATATCATGGAGGAGGCTATGGGAAGCTCTCAGCGGAATTAAGAGAGTTACAACGTATGCTCGAAGATCACTCTGGGGTCCCGATTGAGTCTGTTTATATTGTGAAGTTATTTAATGCCCTTCAAAAGATTAATAATAGTGGAAATATCTCTCATGGGGAGCGTGTTCTTATAGTTCATTCCGGGGGCCTTCAGGGAAGGCGCGGTTATGAATAGGAGTTGCTCAAATATTAGGTGAGGTGACGTAGTGAACCTCTTAAATCTAAAAGGTTGTCGGGAAAGTGTGCGTCGTAGTCTATGATGACTTTGTGCTTTCTCCTGACTTCTGCAAGTTCGACTGAAAAGTTAGTCTCCGGCATAATGGGGGTTTGGGCTCTCGGGGTTTCACCTAGCCAGTTAGTATCGACTGAGCGGGTATTCAGCTGGCTGTTGAGGGGTACTAAATATGTATAGGGGGAATGGTGACTGAGTTTCAAAATATAGGTCTAATTGGTCGTACAGAAAGTGAGAGTGCAGTTATATCACTCGAGCGCTTAATGTCATTCCTTCAAAAAGAAGGTTATTCAATAGTTCTGGAAACTAATACGGCAGAGGCGCTATCAGGGCACAATGTGAGAGTGTCTTCCAAGGAGCGGCTTGGCGAATTGTGTGATTTAGTTATTGTTGTTGGTGGTGACGGAAGTCTTCTTGGGGCAGCGAGGGCGCTTGCTAAGTATAGTGTTCCGCTATTGGGGGTTAATCGGGGACGTTTAGGTTTCTTAACAGATATTATGCCAGGCCAGGTTGAAGAAAAGGTTGGGGAGGTGTTGTCTGGGAAGTATATGGCTGAGAGTCGATTTTTATTAGATATGTCTGTCACGAGAGCCGGAAAGCAAGTTGGCAAGGGGGCTGCTCTCAATGATGTGGTGCTCCATCCGGGTGAGTTTATTCGGATGATTGAATTTGATTTGTATATTGATGGTCAGTTCGTATATACACAGAGATCGGATGGTTTAATCGTTTCCACTCCAACAGGCTCAACAGCCTATGCGCTTTCTGGTGGGGGGCCTATTATGCACCCTAAGCTAGATGCAATTGTCCTGGTGCCTCTTAATCCTCATACCCTAAGCAGTCGTCCTATAGTTGTGGAAGGTAGCAGTGAGTTTAAACTCATAATTGGTGAACATAATATTGCTAAGCCATATGTCACTTGTGATGGACATGATCAGGTTATTACGCGGCCTGGAGATGTAATTAGAATTCATAAAAAGCCACATCGATTAACATTGATTCATCCTTTAGATCATAATTTTTATGAGATTTGTCGCTCTAAATTAAATTGGCAAAAAACTAGTTAGCGTGTATTTAAGCTGCGGGTCTAGAACTCTAATTTATTTATAGTTATAGAGTTAGAAGGTTTTCAGCTAGGTAGGGTGATGGGCTATAGATTTTTAAGATTTGCACCAATGGAAAGTTATCCCGAGGTTCTGTTTGTTGCGGCCTGGGCAACTTCTCAGTGGTAAGCTTTTTAATATGGATGCTATGATTCGTATGGTCTGTCCTGTATTTTTTCAGTTAATTAGATTTCCCTGATTGGGATTTATCTCTGTACTCCAAAAAATTATTGAAAATGCCACAGGAAAAGAGGTGCACTTTTAACAAAAGTTCTTTTTGTTGGTGCTTAGATAGGTCACTCTAAACGTTAAGGTCAAGAGTGTGTTTAGGGGCGTCCGCACCAGTGGTGAGATTTTATAGTGGTTTGATTCTTTGTTGCTTGATGTTATGAGTAGATAAACTTCCTTTATCAAAAAAATATTAAGTGATAATAGTAGAGCTCACCCCTCTTTTTGGAGGGGTGTATGTTTGCAGTCTTTTTTGTGGGCGCAGGTATTACTTAGGTAAATAATTTCGGTAAAGATTCTTCTTCTGTGCTTTCCGAAAAAGGCAATTGCTTTTCCAGCAACCGTTCCACCAAAACTTTGACTTTCTGTTGATTCAACGGCCGTGGCTGTTCTTGATATATAGCTGCGCTTAAGAGTCCATGAAGCTCTTCAAGCTCTTCAAAAGCTAATTGTTGGGTACTTTCTGTGAGGTTGCTGCCTCTTAGCTGGGGCCAGCGTACATGAATCCAATCTAAAAGAGCTTTTTGGATGTATGACGGTGTTCCACTATCCACAGCCCTCCTTAGAGCTGATTCTCGCTGTGCCGCCGTATTCCTCGGAGTTTGGTAGCTGTTTGGCCTGTGGCTGTTCCTGCTGTTCCAGCGAGTTCGGTAAAAATAGATAACCCACAGTAAGTGTGATGCGATTGCCGCTATAGCCAAGTTGCGCCAAAAGTAGTCCTGGATTTCTAGGCTTGTAGTGTTAGAGGCCGGGGAGGGTAATTGACCAGGTTCTTGATTTTGCGGTGAGGTTGCTGCTGTACCACTGACATTAAAACGAAAAGCTGGTAACTGAGTGGCCCGCTGTTTTTTACTCTTGGTGTCCCACCAAGTAACAGTAATAGCGGGGAGTTGGTAGTCACCAGGCTGGGTGGCAACGATTGCAGTGGTTTCTATACGGCTGCCGGTTACTCCATTTGGGCCAACCTGGTCCTCTTGTTGGGGTTGGTCTGGATAAGTCTTAAGCCCTTCTACGTCAAGCTTGGGCAATGGTGGGAGTTGGGCGGCTCTCAGACCTTCAGCGCGAATAGTGAGGATGCGAGTGATAGGCTCGCCGACAGTAAATGTATCTGGGTCCTGACTCCAACTCTGCACGATCCCCAGGCTCGCAGCTGGTAGCCAGTCAATTCCGCTATAACTATCCGGCTTCGGAAGCACTTCTATTGTTTTCGCTTGTGAGCGCAGGCGTAGGCGTTGGCTATTTCGATTAAACAGAGAGAAGGGATCTCTGCGCCCAGCAATGGCTACATAAGTCAGAGCAGGGATGGAGAGTTGACCGGAGCTATCTGGGAAGACCGCATAAGTAAGCTCGTATACCGCATGGCTAATACCATCCAGCTTGCGCTCATAGCGCTGTTCATCAACTTTTTCTACGTGAGCACCGGCAACCTGGAGTGGCTCTGTGGCTATATCGTGTAAGCCAATAGTGGTGTACAGGCGTACTTTGACCAGTATCTGTTCTTGTACATAGGCTTTATCTTTATCCAGCTCAATTTCCAAAAATGCCTTGCGGTTGGCGCCATCAGGAGTATTGCCTGCTTCACTAACCGTGACTGGAATCGCATCTGATACTTGGCCTTTGTAGTGGAAAGATGGTATGAACAGTTTTCCTTCACGCTTGGGCGCGAGTGTAAGCGTCCACTCTACAAAGCTTTCTGCGCGGCCATTTATTACCCGGTATTGATTGGATTGCTGTCTGGAGAGGATATCGAAATCCTGCTCAAGTTGCTCAAGGTCAGGTTGCCCGCCGTTTTCATCGCCGGAGTAGCGCACACGTAAGTTGACAGTTTCATCGATGCCTATTTTATTCCTGTCGACAGTGGCCGTTAGGTCACTGGCGAAACTAAGGTTGCTGCCACCAAGTAACAGCAAAAAAAAGAACAGGTGATAGAGGCCAAGTTGGCTGAATACGCTGTTTATCATTTGCTTTTCGTTTACGTGTACCATTAACTTTTCCGAAATTAGGGCACTCAGAAATCCATAAGTGGTGAACTTTTACCACCTCTGCGTAGCGCCATTTTCTGGGGGCTCCCACTCCCCACTGCGATAGGCCCGGCGTCTTTGCAGGCTTTCATACTTGAATTTCTCACGCATCAAACCAGCGGGATCGTCAGGGATTTGCCGCAGCCACTGATCCAGCGCTTGCTGGGTTTCTGGGTCCAAGGTGTTTTCCTTCGCATTAGCGGGTTGCTCTTGTTCCCGCCCCTCTTCTTGTTCCTTTTCATCCTGCTGAGCTTTTTGTTGTTCCTGTTCCTGGTTTTCCTGCTGCTCGCTTGCAGTCTGTTGTTGCTGTGCCGATTGTTCTTGCTCCTGTCCCTCGGATTCCTGCTGCGAGGCTTGGGATTCACTAGTTGACGGTTGTTGCTGGTCTTCCTGCTGCTGGTCCTGTTGACTTTGCTGTTGTTGATTTCCGGACTGTTGTTCTTGCTCTTGTTGTTCCTGTTTTTGTTGTTCCCCGGATTGCTGCTGAGCTTGTTGTTGCTGGCGTTCGTGCAGCTCCTGCAGCTTTTTCGCGATCTCCCGATTATGCTCTGCGTCGGCAAATTGAGGAGCCTGTTCCAGGGCCTTATCGTAAGCTTCGATTGCCTGCTGGTAATTGCCCTGCTGGACGAGACTATTGCCGAGGTTGTAGAGCGCTTGAGGATCGCTATTTAAGGAGAAGTCTTTTTGGGCGGCTGCGTAGTCTCCGGCCCGGTAATTGGCGGCGCCGCGCCATTGTGGGTTGCGGAAAGTTTCTGCCGCTTGGCCGGGCTCCCCCTCATTAAGCAGTTTCTGGCCCTGCTGGTCCTTCCGCTGCCACAAATCCTTCCATTCCAGCGCATAGCTGTCGCTGGGAAAGCCTACTAGCAATGCAAAGGGTAGAGCACAGGCTAGGGCCCCCTTACGAAATAAAAGCGCGGCAAATGGCAGTATGAGCAGAATGAGCAGAGGGCCCTCATCCCGCCACTGGTCGAATTCCCTTTCGGTCAGTTCAGCTTTTTGGGGGCTCTCAGAGTGGGGAAGAAGGTGCTCGATATCAGAGTCGTTCACGGTGATTTTTGCATAGCGGCCCCCGCTATCTTGAGCGAGCTGGCGGAGTTCACGGGGGTCGAAATTGGAAATGACGATCGCCCCTTTACTATCGGTGACAAAGCCGCCGCTATTTCCCCGGGGAATGGGGCTGCCTTCGCCGCTACCGACCGCGAGAATATTTAGCTCAACGTTGGCCTCCGAAAGAGACTTTGCCACAGCATCCGCTGCGATAGGGTCAATGCCGTCAGTGACAGCCAGGAGCTGACCGCGCCCGGTAGCGCCATCTTTTAATAACTGAATGCCTGTGGTGACTGCCATTTCTATATTACTGCCAGGCACAGGCATGATTGCTGGGGATAGGGCAGGCACCAGGTTGGCAATCGTAGCAGTATCTTCGGTGAGCGGTGTTACTACATGGGCCTCGCCGGCATAGGCGACCAGGGCTGTCAGCCCATCCTGGCGCTCGCGTAGGATATCCAGGATTTTCAAGCGTGCCCTGGTTAGGCGGTTAGGGGAGAGATCTGTCGCCATCATGGATGGAGACAGGTCCAGGAGTATGACTAGGGCATCCTGACTGCTGTATACCGGCGTTGGTAATTTTCGCCAGGTTGGCCCGGCCAAGGAGATGATCATTGCCGCCAATATGGCAAATATCAGGGCAAACAGCCACGGACGCCTGGTGCCGCCACGCATTAAGAGATGCGGTAGCAAATCGGCATCGATAATCTTTTGTAACTGTGCGCTGTTGAGAATGGTCCTTCCCAGTCCCCAACAAATCAGAGCGGCAGGAATTAGTAACCACAGCCAGTAGGGGCGTAGGAAATGAAAGGTCTGGAGAAGGTCTGGAATACTCACAGGGCCTTGCCTCCGGTATTAAGTCTCTGTTTGGTGCTGCTTTGCAGCTCTCTCATATTGGTTGCTAAAGGGAGGATGGCCCAGGTTCCTGCAAGCAGTAGAGCTATTCCTAGAGGCCAAATAAACAGCGATTTTAGAGGTCGATAACTTTCCGCTTCCTGTTCAACTGGCTCCAATTCGTCCAGCTCAGCGTAGATTTTGGCAAGCTCCTGAGGGTTGTGCGCTCGGAAATAGCGCCCTCCGGTTTCATCTGCAATAGCTTGAAGGGTTTTGCTATCCAAGTCTCGGGAGGGGTTAATACGGCGACTGCCAAAACGACTGCCGAGCAACCCGGGCTGCACCATCTCCTCCGCTCCAACGCCAATGGTATAGACAGTAATCCCGGCCTGTTGTGCCAGCTCTGCCGCTTTTAGTGGCGATACCTCTCCTGCGGTATTGGCACCATCGGTTAGGAGTATGAGGACTCTTTGATCCGCGGGGCGCTGTGTAAGCCTTTTTACAGATAAACCTATTGCATCCCCGATAGCAGTGCCCTGGCCTGCAAAACCAATCTGGGCTTCGCGCAATAATGTGCCCACGGTTTCCCGGTCGTAAGTGAGAGGTGCCTGGAGGTAAGCGCGGGTACCAAACAACACTAGTCCCAACCGGTCTCCCTGGCGGCGTTCTACAAAATCTCCAACTACCTGTTTGACGGCGTTTATGCGCATCGCTGGCCGGCCGCCCAGCATCATATCCGGGGTTTCCATGCTGCCGGAGATGTCTACTGCGACTAAAAGATCACGGGCGCTACTGGTCTGGGTGATTGGCTCGCCGTACCACCGGGGTCGAGCGGCGGCACTTATTAGTAGCAGCCAAATCACAATGAGTAATAGTAAGCCGAAGTAGTTGCGCTGCTCGCCACCACTGCGCTGGGATAGGTCAGCGTAAAAAGGAACCTTTAAAGCGCTGCTGATAGGCTTGGCTCTGGGGAGTAGCCAGCGGGCAAGTAATGGCAAAGGTATGAGAATGAAAACCCACGGCCAAGCGAATTCAAACACCGGCAGCCTCCTTGTGTACTAATGCAGAGGGCTGGTGGGACTGCAGACCGTGTATTTTCACCCAGGTGATTGCATATTCGCGTAGTGCCTGGTTATTTCGAGGGTCAGAAACTCCACGGTAGAGTTGCTCCAGTAGAGCTTGGCGTGCATCTGGAGGGCACTGATGGGCTGCAGATTTCTCCAGGAAGCTCAGCCATTGATCACCGGTGAGGTTTCCACAATGAGATCTACCAAAGGTAGTTACGGCAACACGCTTGAGGATCTCATTAATTTCTGCGGTAGCTGTTGCCTGAGTATTATCTACAGCTTCCAGCAGTTTAATAGCCTCAATACGGTAGCGATTGCGCGCCGCTTTTTTACGTTGGTATCTGACTAACAGGGTGATCCCCAAAACGCTTAACAAGAGTATTGCGGCGAGAATCCACCAACCGGGAGCCGGTGGCCACCAGCTGATGGGGGTCGGTTCCTGAATATCGTAAAGTTGCGCCAATAGCTCCTGGGCTTCCGGTGAAGGACTTTGCATTTGTTGCTGTTTTCTCAACATGCTTCCCCCATCGAAGGCTTTGCCATCTCACCTGCGAAATAGAGTTCTAGCACCAAAAACACATTTGCATCCTTATCCGTCACAGCTACTGCCTTTTATTCTTATGCCAACCATTTTGTTGGCGTGAGCCGTAGAATGATATCAACTCAGGCACTAGGGGCTTGGTGTTATCAAAATCCAGCAATGGCAATCGGTGTCGGCGGCAAAGCTGTTCGACGTCGGTCCGTATTTGCGCCTGCTTTTCTGCGAAATGATCGCGCAGGGGCTTGTTGCCTGCATTCAGAAATGTGCGTTGGCGACCGTCGGATATCGTGAGTGATTGAGTCGGTAAATGTAGCTCTAGTGGATCGGTAATCCGAATCACTTGTAAATCCGCATGTCGCGATAGTAGGTATAGGGATTGAGAGCAGTGGGCATCCAGATCATGGCAGTCACTAATCAGAAATAAAGCGCTACCGGGGCGGGCGATACGCCGAGCCTCTTCCAGAAGGTTTTTCATGGTTTGGCTGCCGCTTTCCGCTACAGGACTGCACAATTCTGCAGCTCTGGCCACGGTACTATGTATCATTGACAGCACTGCGTGGTGACTGCGTCGCGGTCTGACTGTATCTATTTCGCGGTCGGAAAAAAGTAGGGCGCCAATGCGGTCGCTGTGCTGGAGCCCAGCCCAGCCTAGTGCTGCGGCAATTCCACTTGCAGCGACAGACTTGAAGGCTCGATGGCTGCCAAAAAACATTGGCGAACGCAGATCCAAAAGGATTATAACGGGCCTTTCTCTCTCCTCCTGATAAAGCTTGGTGTGGGTTTTTCCTGTGCGGGCTGTTACACGCCAGTCGATAGAGCGGACATCATCGCCAGCCTGATAGTCTCGCACCTCTTCAAAATTCATCCCGCGTCCGCGGTAGCGAGTCAGCAGGTTGCCTGCTTGGTCGCTACGTACAAGGCGCGGCTTGAATAATTGCAGCTGGCGTGCAACATATCGCATTTGTACAAGTGAGCCCACCTCTGGGTAAGCCCCGCGTAAGTCGAATTCCGTTGGGGAGGTTGCCGCGTGCATTAGATTGCCGGTACCTGCTGCAGAAGGCGTTGGATGACATGGTCGGTCGTGATACCAGCGGCCTCGGCCTCAAAGCTAAGCAGCAAGCGGTGACGAAGAATATCTGGTGCCACGTCCATAACATCATCGGGTGTAACATAATCTCGGCCTGCGAGCCATGCTCGTGCGCGTGCACAGCGGTCGAGAGCAATTGTTGCTCGCGGACTGGCACCAAAATCTAGCCATGAAGCCAGCTCGCTGTCATACTTCGCCGGTTCGCGCGTAGCAATGACAAGTTGGACAGTATAGGTCTCCACAGCTTCAACCATCTGCATTTCCAGAATCTGGTTGCGGGCCTGGAAAATTGTCTCCTGGTTAATAATATCTGAGGGGCGATTTTCGCCAAGAGTAGCCTCGGATCTGGCCAGCCGCAGGATTTTTGCTTCCGCCTCTGCGTTGGGGTAGGCAAGATTCACCTGCATCAGGAATCTGTCCAATTGGGCTTCAGGTAGAGGATAAGTCCCCTCCTGCTCAATAGGGTTTTGGGTGGCCATCACCAAAAATAATTGCGGTAGCGGATAGGTTTTGCGGCCTACACTGATCTGTCGCTCGGCCATGGCCTCCAGCAGCGCCGACTGTACTTTGGCCGGCGCGCGATTTATCTCATCGGCCAGGATCAGGTTGTGAAATACCGGTCCGGGTTGAAAATGGAACTCTCCGGTTTCCGGCCTGTAGATGTCGGTGCCGGTAATATCTGCCGGTAGCAGATCTGGCGTAAATTGAACGCGATGGAAGTCTCCCTCAATAGCTTCACCCAATGTTTTAATCGCCTTGGTTTTGGCGAGGCCTGGGGCGCCCTCAACCAGCAGGTGGCCATCCGCAAGCAAGGCAATCAATATGCGATTAACCAGTGTCTCCTGACCGATAATCTGCTCTTCCAGCCAGTTGCCCAATGCGATAATGCGATCTCTGAAATTCCGGTTTGCTTCCATAGCGTCTCTTCTTTTGCGATTGCGCCTACCCTGTCGATTTGGGTGGCTATCTACCATCTTTTATATATAGTCGCCGCCAAGAAGGTGGGGCACGTCGATTTTAGCGGCATCAGATGAAGAGGCAACCACTGAGCACGCGCACACTTGTTAAGCGACATAATTCGGGGAGGCTCTGGTGCCTTCCCGAAGACTAAGTGAAAGTTTAATTTTTAGGACTCTCTCCTGCAGCACACAGGGGATGAGATGACTATCTTTTCGGATCTACAGTCTTTGGATTCGATGTGACAAAAATGAGATTGGGAGGTTCCCCGTGAATATGGCGACGGTGATTACCGATAGCCGTGAGGAATTGGTGGCACAAATTTGTGAGCTGATTCGTGACAAGCTGGCGAGTGAAGCGGAGCCTGTTGTGGCTTTTGCGCAGCAGTTCCTGCACCAGTACCCACTGGAGGACCTGGAAGGCCGGCGCTTGGTGGATGTTTACGGTTGCATCTATTCCTGGTGGAACTTTATTCAGCAGCGCTCAGATGATTTACCTAAGGTGCGTATCTTCAATCCGCGTCTGGAGGATGATGGCTGGGAGTGTTCACATACGGTGATTGGCATCCTTGTACGAGATATGCCATTTCTGGTTGACTCGGTACGTATGGAGGTCAACCAAAGAAATACGGTTATTCACTCGATCAAGAGTACAGTCTTGCATCTTGAGCGCAATGCCGGCGGTAAATTGAAGCACTTGCTTCCGCCCCGCGATGAATCTCTCGATCTCTCTTATGAGCACGTTTCAGGAAAAGAGCACAAACCCGCCAAGGGCTCTAAGTTGCTCAATGAGGCGCTGATTTATATTGAGGTAAATCACGATACCTCAACAGAGTTTGCCTCCAGTTTGTCGTCGGCATTAAAGGATATACTTGGCGATGTAGAGCTGGTGGTCGATGATTACGCGCCAATGCTCGAGACCTGTAGTGCGATGGAGGGCCAGTTGCGTGCGGGGCTATCCGAAGATGAAACTAATTTGCTGGAGGCTTGTGCCTTCATGCAATGGATGCGAGATGGCAACTTCACGTTTCTTGGGTATCGGGAATATGAGTTTAGCCAGGTAGGCGATAAGAAAATTCTCAGCGAGGTGGAAGATCGCCGCCTGGGGATTTTCAAAAAGCTGGAAGAAGCTGCAGCCCCCATGCCTGAGACAGCGTTTAGCGAAGGTAAGCAGCGCTTTTATCAAGGCCCCAACTACTTAACTTTTGCCAAGTCCTCAGTTAAATCCCGAGTGCATCGCAGTGCTTATTCTGACTATGTGATGGTCAAACGCTATAACGCTGAAGGTGAGGTGATTGGAGAGTCTGCCTTTATGGGGCTCTATACCTCTCCGGTTTACACTGAAAGCCCGGCGAAAATACCGATTATACGCCGCAAGATGGCTTCTATGATTGAGTCCAGTGGTCTTTCCGGTCATGGTCACGACGGTAAGGCACTGCGTAGGATTCTGGATACTTTTCCCCGCGATGAATTGTTCCAGGGCAGTACCCAGGAGTTATTCGATGTAGTCATGGGGGTGCTGAGCTTAAATGAACGCGCGCATATCCGCTTGTTTATGCGTCGCGATCCATTCGGCAAATTTGTCACTGCAACAGTGTATGTACCGCGGGAGCAGTTCAGCAGTAGTGTACGTGAACTGATTTGCTCCCATATTGCCAAGGCGATCAAGGCCAAGGATTCAGACTTCACTACCTTTTTTTCCGAGTCGATTCTCGCCCGGGTGCACTTTGTTTTCCGTGTTTCACCCGATGAGCCTGTAGATATAGATGTGGCGCTGTTGGAGGCGCAGATTGTGGATATAACCCGCTCCTGGGAAGATGTATTTCAGAGATCACTTATTGACAGCAGCGGTGAGGAAGAGGGCAATCGTCTTTTCCGCATCTTTGGCCGTGCCTTCCCCGCTGGCTACCGCGAGGATTTTGAGCCGCGAATTGCCGTACAGGATGTAGCTGCGATCCAAGGGCTCAGTGAAAATAATCGGGTGGCAATGAGTTTTTACCAGCCGGTTGGTGCGGCCCAGGGCAGCCTGCGTTTTAAAGTGTTTAACTGGGGTAGCGGCCTCACTCTTTCCGATGTAATCCCTGTGTTGGAGAACCTCGGCTTAAGGGTAATTGGTGAATTCCCCTATACCATTCGTCCCTGTGGTGGGACCGATGTATGGATGCACGAATTCCACCTGGAGTTCGGTTTGCCCACCAAGATTGATGCACAGGCATCCCGGGGTTTATTCCAGGACGCCTTTGCCGCTATTTGGAATCATACCGCCGAGAGTGATGCCTTTAATCGCCTGGTACTTGCCGCGCGTTTGAACTGGCGCGAAGTATCCATGCTGAGAGCTTACGCTCGCTACCTCAAGCAGACCAAATCCAGTGCCAGTCAGAGTTATATTGCCGCGACTCTTGCCAACCACGTGGAAATCACCCGCAACCTGGTAGCTCTTTTCCGTGCCCTGTTTGATCCGCGACTCAGCACAGGCAAGCAGGAGCAGACACGGGTTGAGCGTTTGATCAGCAAGATTCACGACAATCTCGATAGTGTCGAAAACCTGAATGAAGACCTGGTGTTGCGCCGCTATCTGGAGCTGATACTTGCGACTTTGCGTACCAACTTCTTCCAGACTGACGCAGAGGGTGAGCCTAAAGATTACATCTCAATTAAATTCAGCCCGCGGGATATTCCCGGTATCCCGGAGCCACGTCCTGAATTTGAAATTTTTGTCTACTCGCCGAGGGTAGAGGGGGTGCATCTACGTGGCAGTAAGGTGGCACGCGGTGGCCTGCGCTGGTCGGATCGCTTGGAAGATTTCCGTACAGAAGTGCTAGGGCTGGTTAAAGCCCAGGCAGTAAAAAATGCAGTGATTGTGCCCAGCGGAGCGAAGGGAGGCTTTGTGATGCGTCGTCCGCCGGCGGACGGCAGTCGCGAAGCTCTGATGGAAGAGGGTATTGCTTGCTACAAAACATTTATCCGTGGATTATTGGATATTACCGATAACCTGAAAGATGGTGAGATAGTGCCGCCTAAGCTGGTGGTGCGCCGAGACGAGGATGATCCTTACCTGGTCGTGGCTGCCGATAAGGGAACTGCAACTTTCTCTGATATTGCCAATGGCATCGCTGAGGATTATGGCTTTTGGTTGGGCGATGCCTTTGCCTCAGGTGGTAGCCAGGGGTATGACCATAAGAAAATGGGAATCACCGCCCGGGGTGCCTGGGTGTCGGTACAGAGACACTTCCGTGAAATGGGAGTGGATGTCCAGCGAGAGGACTTTTCCGTAGTGGGAATCGGTGATATGGGAGGGGATGTGTTCGGTAATGGCATGTTGCTGTCTGAACATATTCGCCTGAAAGCCGCTTTCAACCACATGCATATTTTTATTGACCCAAGCCCGGATGCCGCCTCGAGTTTTGAAGAGCGCAAGCGCTTATTTGATTTGCCGCGCTCAAGTTGGCGCGATTATAACCGTGACCTGATCTCAAAAGGTGGCGGTATCTTTGAGCGCCGTGTAAAGGCAATCAAGATTTCTCCGGAGATGAAGGAAGCCTTCGATATTAAAGAAAATCAACTTACACCCAATGAGTTGATTAGTGCGCTGCTGCGAGCACCGGTAGATTTAATCTGGAACGGTGGTATTGGCACTTATGTTAAAGCAGCTACCGAATCAGATGCAGAAGTTGGGGACAAGTCCAATGACCACTTGCGCGTGAATGGTCTTGAGCTGCGTGCCAAGGTCTTTGGTGAGGGTGGTAATTTGGGTATGACCCAACGCGGGCGAATTGAATTTGCGCTTAATGGTGGTCGCTGTAATACCGACTTTATTGACAATGCTGCCGGCGTGGACTGCTCGGACCACGAAGTGAATATCAAGATTCTGCTCGATAAGGTTGTGGCTAGTGGAGACCTGACCGACAAACAGCGAAACCAGTTGCTGCATGGCATGACTGACTCTGTGAGCGATCTTGTGCTGCACAATAACTATGATCAGACTCGAGCCTTGAGCGTGGCTGAGTACCAGGTTTCCAAGCGCTTGGATGAATATCGCCGCACGATTAACACGCTTGAGGATGATGGCCGTCTGAATCGCGCATTGGAGTTTATCCCTGACAATGAACAGATTTCTGAACGCGTGCACAAAGGGCAGACCCTAACAAGGCCAGAACTGTCGGTATTGATCTCCTATGTGAAGGTGAAGCTCAAAGAGGAATTGCAAGGCGCAGAGATTACCGACAACCCCCGCGTGCGCGAAGCTGTAGAGTCCGCCTTCCCGGCAGAGCTGGTTAAGCGCTATAAAGAGCAGGTTTACGAGCATCCACTCTTGCGCCAGATAGTATCCACCCAGGTGGCCAACGAACTGGTCAACAGTATGGGTATTACCTTTTATAACCGCATCAGTACGGCTACCGGCGCAGATGTAAATGATGTTGCAGCAGCTTATGTCAGTGCCCGCGATGTCTACAAAATGCCGGAGTTTCAGGAGCAGCTGGCGGAACTGGATTACAAAGTGCCCGCTGAGCTGCAAACTGAACTGCTGAATTCAATGATCGGCCGGGTTCGACGCGCTACGCGCTGGTTCCTGCGCAATCGTCGCAGTGAGCTGGAGCCTGCACAAAACTGCGAGTTGTTCCAGGAGTCGGTGCAGCGGGTAATCAAGGCTTTGCCAAAAGTCTTGAGCGGCGACCCTCTCACCGAATGGGAGCAGCGTTACCAGAAGCTGCTGGAGGCAGGGGTACCAGAATCTTTGGCGCTATTGTCGGCATCACCCACTTATCTGTACTCAGCCCTCGGTATTTCCGAGTCGGCCCGCGCCAGCGAGAGACCGGTAGAAGAGGTGGCCACTGTCTATTTCAGGCTCTCTGATGAGTTGAATTTGCACTGGTTTGGTAATCTGATCGTGGATTTGCCGGTGGATAGTTTCTGGCAGGCACAGGCCAGGGAAACCAGTATGGATGATCTGGATAGCCAACTCTCGACGCTGGCAGTGAACATTATGCGCTTGGCCGGCGATGAGAAATTGGATGTAGATAGTGCAATGTCGCGCTGGAGCGCTATCATGGCGCCAGCTATTCAGCGTTGGCACAATATGATTGCCGAGTTGAAGGCTTCCGCTGTCAGTGATTTTGCGATGTTCACCGTGGCCCTGCGCGAGTTAATGTACCTCGCCCATGCCACTGCTGATCGCGAAGATCTGGCAGAGTAAGCTAGCCAGGCTTGCTGAGAGGCCACCCTTGGGTGGCCTCTCGTTTGTATGCTAAAACACATGGCTCCACTTGTTGCCATCTGGTGGGTGGGGCTGGCTCCTATTTAAGGAAAGGTATGTATTCGACTCTGCGTAAAGCTTTGTTTGCGCTCGACCCTGAGCGGGCCCACCACCTCTCATTGGATGCGATCGGGGCCGCCGAGCGCCTCGGCTTAATGTCCCTGTTTAAGAAGCCGATAGCGCACGATCCGGTAGAGCTGATGGGGTTGACCCTGCCCAACCCTGTGGGACTGGCCGCAGGTCTGGACAAGAATGCGCAGGCTTTCAACGGATTGGGGGCTTTGGGCTTTGGTTTTGTAGAGGTGGGGACTGTGACTCCCCGGCCACAGCCCGGCAACCCTCTACCGCGATTGTTCCGAGTAGAAGAGGCTGGCGCCATTATTAATCGCATGGGGTTCAATAACCTTGGCGTTGATTACCTGATCGAGCGTGTAAAACATCGCCGCTACAAAGGTGTACTGGGTATCAATGTGGGCAAGAACTTCGATACACCGGTGGAGAAGGCCGCAGATGACTACTGTCTGTGCATGGAGAAAGTCTATCGCTATGCCGATTACATTACTGCCAATGTATCCTCTCCCAATACCAAGGGACTGCGCGACCTGCAGTTTGGCGACAGCCTCAACCGGTTACTGGGAAGTATCAAAGACAAGCAGATGCAGTTAGCTCAAAAGAGTGACCGCTATGTGCCGGTGGCTGTGAAGATTGCTCCGGATATGGATGGTGATGCCATTGCGCAGATTGCCGAAGCGCTGTGTGAATACAGCATTGACGGTGTAATCGCGACCAATACGACTATCGATAAATCATTGGTTTCCAATCTGCCGCATGGTACGGAGGAGGGGGGACTTAGTGGCAAGCCACTGCAGCAGCGTTCCACCCAGGTGATTGCCCAGCTATCCGAGGCCTTGGAAAAGCAGATACCAATTATTGGTGTTGGTGGCATTTTCGATGGGGATAGTGCTGCTGAGAAAATTCGCGCTGGGGCTACAGCTGTACAGGTATATACCGGATTTATTTACCGTGGGCCTAGGCTGATTCGTGAGGCAGTGGAGGCTATTGCGCTGGAGCGCCGCCGTCGCTCGGAAGATGATTAGAGGTCGAAGCGCCCAGCCTGAGAAATTCTGATTGAGCTGGGTGGTGAGCAAATGTTTAGCGCGCCTGCATAGAGGCGCGCTATCTATTTTGGGCTTGGTTTTGTAGATAAACGCTCAGGTTATGTGTTCTAAATAGTACTCCACCCATCGGGATACTGAATATCGGTGGAAATAGCGCCATAGATCTCCAATTTTTGCGCCTTTGTAATCCTATCAAAGCCGTTCCAGTAGTCTTCCCGCCCTTCACGCCAGCCGTTTACCCATTCCTGATGGGGATCGCTTTCGACAAAAGGGCAGCTGTCAATGGACTTATTGTTTAGGGCGGCCAAATAACCCTTGTAGAAGGCCCTGTCGGCGTGATTGCGTTTTTGGCGTCTCATCAATACGGCACCTCTGCTTGTAGATGTTCGGATTGCTACGCGGCGTGATGGATGCTCGTTACAGTTTTATTGCATCGATATTTTGAGTCTAGTGAATCTTTCCTTCGGGCAGCCACGTACGATTCCTGTCACTCCTCCACATTCCAAGAATACTGTGAAGGTGGGGCGATCGGAAAATCTGACTCAGTAACCTGTGAGTGGTATTAATTTGGGCATAAAAAATCATATGACTAAATGGACACTGTGTTCCATGAGGCGCCTGGCGTAGGCGGAGCCGAGCCAAAATGGGATAATCGCGCCAGAAAGGTGGCGATTTTAAATAGCTGAGAGGAAGGTGACCCCAATTTTCTGATGGCTGCGCAACCTCTTTTTCAAATTGGCACCTACAGGTGCGAAATCCCCCATTTTGCAGGGGTTAATTGAGTAATAGTTTTGACAGACCCTCATATGGAAGAATTTCAGTTTACTGCGACTTGTCCCAAAGGCTTGGAGAGCTTACTTGTCGGGGAATTGCGCACTCTAGGTGCTGATATCAGGCGGGAGCAGCCTGCGGCAGTGCATTTCTCTGGCTCTCTTGAGGTAGCCTATCGTTGTTGCCTCTGGAGTCGCCTGGCGAATCGTATTTTGTTGCAACTGGAGCAAGTTCGTATCAGCAGTGCAGATGACTTGTATCGGGCCGTTGCTGCACAGCCCTGGGAACAACATATCCGGCCGTCTGGCAAGCTTTGGCTGCAGTTTTCGGGGACAAACCGTGAGATTCGCAATAGCCAGTTTGGCGCACAAAAGACCAAGGATGCCATTGTCGATCGCCTGCGTAACCAGACCGGTGCCAGACCAACAATTGATAAACATCATCCAGATCTCACGGTGGCTTTACGTCTCAACCGCGACAGGTTAGATATTGCTGTCGATCTCAGTGGTGATAGCTTGCACAAAAGAGGTTATAGAACCCATATTGGCGCGGCACCCTTGAAGGAAAACCTGGCTGCGGCGTTGCTTTTGCGTTCTCGATGGCCTCAGATCGCAGCTGATGGGGGAGCGCTGCTGGATCCAATGTGTGGTTCTGGCACCATTCTGATTGAGGCAGCCATGATTGCGGCAGATATCGCTCCAGGGCTCTTTCGAGAGAGCTTTGGTTTTGAGCGTTGGCTCAATCATCAAAGTGATATCTGGAATAACCTGCGGGAGGAAGCACTACAGCGCCGCGCCGCAGGTATGGAAAAGAAACTGCCGGAGATTCGTGGCTATGATGCGGATGCGAAGGTGCTATTTGCTGCCGAAGCTAACATCGACCGGGCGGGCCTTGAGCGCCAGGTTAGAGTTAGCTGTCGCCCTGTAGGGTCCTTTAAGGTGCCAAGCCATCGAGAGGTTAAACCCGGTTTGGTGCTGACCAACCCGCCCTATGGCGAGCGCCTGGGTGAGCAAGAGGCCCTGCGCGAAACTTATGCGGAGCTGGGCCGCCAACTAAAGTCGGAATTTGCCGGTTGGCAGGTTGGTGTTTTCACTGGTAATCCCGAATTGGGCTACTCCACCGGGTTGCGTTCTCATAAACATTACCAGCTATATAACGGCAGTATCCCCAGCCAATTATTGCTATTCCAAGTACACCAGCAGAGTGAATCGGGCCAAGCGACTGACAGAGCGCGTAAGCTGTCCGTCGAGGCTGAAATGGTGGCCAACCGCCTGCGTAAAAATCTGCGAACTACCGGCAAATGGGCAAACAGAAATGGTGTTGATTGCTACCGCCTTTACGATGCAGATTTACCTGAGTATTCAGCGGCGGTGGATTTGTACAAAACCATAGATGGAACTCTGTATGCGCACCTTCAGGAGTATCGCCCTCCGGCCAGTATTGATGAAGGAAAAGCCCGTAATCGACTGCGTGATTTGCTTCGAGCTGTTCAGTGTGTTCTGGAGTTGCCCCGTGCAAATATCAGTATCAAAGAGAGACGTCGCCATAGTCACAAGAGTGGACAAAAGGGAGGTGGCCAGTACCAGAAGCAGGCAAAAGCGGGAACTACTCTGTGGGTGCGAGAGTATGGTGCAGAGTTTGAAGTCGACTTGTGGAGCTATCTCGATACTGGGCTGTTCCTCGATCATCGTCCTGTGCGCAAGTATCTGCGTGAACTAGCCTCTGGTAAGAAGTTTTTAAATTTGTTCTGCTACACCGCCAGTGCGACTGTACAGGCAGCCAGGGGGGGCTGTGTGCAGAGTACTAGTGTGGATATGTCTAGAACATATCAAGCCTGTGCTGCGCGTAATTTCCGTGCGAATAATATGGACCCCTACAAACACCAACTGGTAGAGGCGGACTGCTTGCAGTGGCTGATGTCAGCACAGCAAAATCGTAAAGGACACTACGACCTTATCTTCCTTGACCCCCCGAGTTTCTCTAATTCTGCCAAGATGCGTGGAGTATTGGATGTCCAGCGCGACCACGGGAAGCTGGTACGCCAATGTATGGCTTTACTGGCACCGGGGGGAACCTTGGTTTTTTCTAATAACCTGCGCAGCTTTAGGATGGATGAGGATGTAACCAGGGACTTTTCTGTTAAGTGCCTGCAGTTGCTGGATAAGGATTTCCAAAGAAATCCGAAGATTCATAATGTGTGGGAGATTCGGTCTACACATCAGTAGCAGGTGGCCAGCGAAGCTCTAATTTTACTTAAAGCCCGAGAGAGAAAATCACTCGGGCTTTTTTATTTCTTAGGGTATTTATTCAGTTGAGTTCCATTACCACTCGAATGCCAACATCTTTGTTGCGGCTGTGGTCATTAAGCCCCTTGCGGTAATCTGCTCCAATTTTGTTTGCCGGATCACGCATTGATCCCCCGCGAACACTGCGTAGCTTGCAATTGGCCATTTCCAGTGGGCGGGCGCTGTTCTGATTTATATCGTAGCCAGGTTGGTAACAGTCCTGAACCCATTCTGCAACATTGCCTGCCGTGTCAAATAATCCAAATGGATTGGCCTGGTAGTGGCCTGTTGGCCCTGTTTTCGCACTAAACAGGTTATTGAATTCGCTATTGCAACCACGTCGACAATTAGCCTTACCGCGTGCATCACTGCTCCCCCACCAGAGTGGCTGAGTGCTGTTACCTCTTGCTGCATACTCCCATTCAGCTTCGGAGGCTAACCGGTATTTAAGTCCTGTCTCCCTGGATAGCCATTCGACATATCTCTGGGCATCTTGCCAACTCACATTGATAACCGGCCTGCCTTTGCGACCCCAGCCAGTATCATTTGGTTGGGCGTTACCGGTGGCAAGCGCAAAGCGATCATACTCGTCGAAGGTAATTTCATGAGTGGATATGGCAAATGCTTTTTCAATTTTCACTTGGTGAGCAGGGCTACTGAAACTATATCGATTGCTGCCCATAGTAAAGCTGCCTGCGCCTACAACCACCATTTTGGGGCCCTGGCCCCCTGAAGATAAATTGGAGCGAATTTTTTTGCCAGCAAAGTAGGCTTTATTGAGTTTTATCGATAGTGCAATATCCCGATCCTCAATTTCGATCCAGCGGCGAACCTTGGTAAATCCTTTTTTACTTATTTCCAGGTCATATCTTCCTGGTTCCAGCTGAATTCCCGGCTCATAGCGCGGAGCAATGTTCATGATACGAATACGCGTATCCGTGGGAATTGTATTGACATTAAGAGCGAAAGATTTTGGGTTTTGTTTTTCGCGTGGTACTTCTTCAGTAAAAGTGTTTTCTGGTCCCTCAGGTAAAATTAATGCACTGGAAGCCTCTGACGTGGAGGTTTTCGAAACTTGATTTGTTCCGTGCGGCTCCTGGCTAAAGCTTGCTGACGGGGAGGGTGAATCGGTAGGCATGATGATCCCCCTTGCCGATTCGGCAGTGTCGTTTTCGGCGAAGCTAGTGTTTTGGTCTCCGAGAGTATTGATTCCGAGGAGATTGGCTGAGAAATCGCCGGCCCCATCTAAAAATGGCAACCCAGTTCGCCAATGGGTATTAGCGCTGATCAGACTGAAAATACCCAAAAAGATAATCAGGGAAGCAGTGAGGACTCCGCTCATAAGCCATGGGCGTCTATGCCTGCTAGGTTCACTGAGTAGCTGACGTAGGCGTACCAGAGTATCCTGCTCTGTGCGCCCTGGGTTTGTACTCTCTGGATTTGATTTCGTTTGCAATAGGCTGGTTAAACGATCACCGAGGCTGCTGAATAAAGTGAGTAGCAGGGCGCGAGCCAGGCTGGATACGCCGAGGGAAGCATTATTCAATTGGCTAATTTGGTGGCCTGGTTTGCCAGCAAGCGTAGCAACCAATTGGTCTGAGGCATCTGCCACATCCAACCCGCGTTGAAATCGTCTACTGGGGTCTTTAGCGAGGAATTGTTCAATTAACGGTTGGTACAGCGCGTGGCGCGCCGGCAATTTGGGAATAGGGTCGGTGAGGTGCTTGATAGCAATGGCCACGGCTTCTTCAGCTTGGTAAGGTACTGCACCGGTTAACATTTCGTAAAAAACTATACCGAGACTGTACAAGTCTGCACGGCCGTCGATAGCAGCACCGCGGGCCTGCTCTGGGCTCATATAATAGGGTGTTCCCACCACCATGCCGCTATTGGTCATACGAGTGGTGTGAGCCACAGCCCGTGCTACTCCGAAATCGCTCAGTACTGCAGAGCCGTCCTCCCGAAACAGGATATTCTCTGGCTTGAGATCCCGATGCACGTAGCCTTTGCTATGGGAGTGGTCTAATGCCATAGCGATCTGTCGCACGACATTTAGGGCCTCCAGCGGATCCAGTGGACCTTTTGCAAGTCGTTCGGATACTGAACCGCCTGGCATATAGTCCATGGCGATATAGTTGAGACTGCGATAGCGGCCGATATCGTGAATGCCAACAATATTGGGGTGAGACAGTTGCCCGACAATGTTGGCTTCTCGCTGAAAGCGCTCGCTAAAAATGGGGTCGGCATTCAAAACCGGTGACATAACCTTCAGGGCCACCTGGCGTCCTACGCTACGTTGGATCGCCAAATACACTGTGGACATACCGCCCTGATTTATTTTTCTGACGATTCGATAGCCAGGTATTTGCAGCGGCGAGTTGCCGCCATTAATGGCTTCCATTATGTGCTGCTGCTCAGTCACATCAGGTGGGGAAGCCCAATTGCCAGGGTAACAATGGTTCCCGCAGCAATAAGTAAGGCTGACAGAATTTGCCAGATTTTTTTCTTGTTTGCCTCCACTTCACGGGCTTGGTCGAAATCCTCTGGGGGAATGTTGGGGTTCGTTATGAAAGTGGGGGCTTGGGGAGGGGCGTCTATAATTTGTACGGTTATGTTGTCTTTGCCACCAGCGTCAAGGGCGGCGCTGATAAGAAGATCTACTATCCGTTGATTATCGGTATTCTCTGCGATGATTCGTGTAATCTTCTCATTTGCCACTTCCGAGCTCAGGCCATCGCTGCAGAGGAGTAGTTTTTGACCCGCGGCCCAGCGATAGGAAACTCGATCTACTTCTAATTTGGGGTTAGTACTGCCACCTATACATCGTGTGATTACATGGCGGTTAGGATGATTAGCTGCTTCTTCAGAATTTATTGCGCCTGAGTCCATGAGCATCTGGACATAGGAGTGGTCACTGGTTAACTGGCTGAACTCACCATTTTGCTCATTTGGCGTCCATAAATAGGCGCGACTATCGCCTACCCAGTAAATATGAAAGTAATCTCCTTCCTCGGCGAGAACAACAGCAGTCGATCCCATATTGGCGGTACTATGTTCGTCGCCTAGGAGTAGGGCGTGGGCTTTCTGCAACGCTCGTTCGTAGTGGCGGTCGGTAGATGCGGACTGGGCAATTTCCTCTACGACAGTTTTACTGGCAAGCTCTCCAGCATGATGGCCGCCGAGGCCATCAGCAACAACCCAAATGCCTTTCTGCTCATCTGCCCAGTAGGCATCTTCATTCTGTTCACGCCGGTAGCCAGGATGGGTGGAGCCTGCACTACGTATAGTGCCTGGTGTGCGCTGAACTACTTCGCTTTGCCGCGATACTTCGCGTACTTTGGCTTCACTCACTGGCGTGCAACTACCTGTAATGTATTCTCAATTCGATCGATGGTGATGGCCAGCTCTAAGGCCGACTATCTCTTTCATATGATGCTGCAAGTGTACTTTAAATAACCACACCTGTGACAGCGACAATGGTCATCCCTGTATTGGCTGAATACTAGACTTTTGTGCCGCAGTAAGCTGCAAACCCAATCACACGCTAATGATATCGCCCATGTTAAAATCATTAGCAACTCTAAAAAGGGCTTATTACAGTTGCTTACAGTGCCTCGTTTTAAAGCAATTTTACTGGGATAGCGCCTATTTTTTAATGTCTATTTCGGGCTGAGGAGCGATAACAATGCTCAAACTTTGTGATGTAAAAGACCCGAGCCAGAGTGTTTGGCTGGTTTCACCTGGAGTAACTGTAGGACGTGATCAAGGCTGTGACTTTTCTATTGCTGACGACTCCGTAGCGAAGCTGCACTTGAAAATCGTGGTAAAGGGAGAGCAATTAACTCTCGGCAACACTTCTGGAGGCTCCCGGGTTCTGGTCAACGGCAAACCTATAGAGGCTGCTTGCCGGTTAAAACTTGATGATCAAATCACAGTTGGTACCCGTATACTTAAAATTATTGACCCCAAAGTGACTAAGCTTAAATCTGCTGGGGCTAAAAATGTGGCCTGGGCATTGCGGGCGAATCACCGAGCTATTGCCGGTAAGGTTTTCCCGGTGAAAGACAGCTCGGTTATTGGCCGCTCGGATGAGTGCGATATCGCCTTTTCACTATCCCATTTATCACGTCGCCACGCTCGTTTGGAAGTGCGGGAGGGGTTACTGTTTGTTGTCGACCTTGGTTCGGCGAATGGGACTTATGTTAACAACCGAAGAATCACAGAGTGTCGTGTGCGCAGAGGCGATGATCTGCGCTTTGATACCCTCAGTTTTTCTGTAGTAGGGCCCACAGATGATATTGATCGGACTGCAGTGCGTCCGGCCCTCCCGGAGTTGGAGATCATGAAGCCTGTTGCAATGCCCTCTGGCGGTTCGGAGGCTGTAGATGTTACCCAGCCCTCTTTTGTTACTCCGGGCGGTGAACTGCAAGATATTCCCATAAGTAATGAGACCGATCGCAGGCCAGGTATTCGATTTTTGGGCCTGATTTTATTATCGGTAGCGAGTGCGGCTGCTTATTATTGGGCGAATACCCAGGGGGTTATCTGATGAGTGCATCTGCTGAGTTGATGCTTTATACCACCCTTGGTTGCACCTTGTGCGAAAAGGCCAAGTTGGAAATTTGGCCTTTGCTTAAACAGTATGGGTTGCGACTGAAGGAGGTTGATATCGCCGATGATGATGAACTCTTTGAGCGATTTCGTTTGTCAATTCCAGTCGTTGGCCTTGGCAACCCTGATGATGTACGCGCTTGGCCATTCAGCCAGTCTCAACTGGATGAGTGGCTAGCGCAACGCTTAATTTAATCAGAGTTTGGTCCGGGACTCGTTCTCCCTGAGTAGTTGCAATTTGGTACCGCTGCGATAAGCGTAAATTACCGTATAAGCCAGTACATTTTGTACGTAGTTGCGCGTTTCACTGTAGGGGATAGTTTCAATCCAGACATCGTGAGGCAGGCGTTTGCGGGTTTCTTTCAGCCATTTCGCTACCCGGGTTGGTCCCGCATTATAGGCAGCGGCAGCGAGGAATCGATTATTATCAAATCGGTTGAGCAAGGTGCTCAGGTAAAAACTACCCAAAGCAATATTGGTACTGGGGCTCAGTAAATCCCAACTGCGACGGTAACGCACTCCGGCACGCCGTGCTGTGGCACGGGCGGTGGAGGGGAGTAACTGCATTAGTCCCAGGGCGCCGGAATTGGATTTTGCATCGTGGCTAAAATGGCTTTCCTGGCGTGCAACTGCATAGATCATGTAAGGCTCAAGTGGCGTGCTTTGTTGACCAATCTGGGCACTGACATCGCGCACTATATCCGCAAAGGCCAGGGGGAAGCGCAATTCCAGGTCATCTAAGTAGTCGGCCGCGAGTACTGACTGTATGGATTTGTGATACCAGCCCCAGGCACTGGCGACCTTGCCGGCTGCAAGTAGCTCTTCATGACTCATGGCTCTAGTGGCATAACTCCACTCCCTGCGCGCGTGAAAGAGTTCACCAATAGCTTGTAACTCGCGGGCACGCTGTAGGCCGGGGCGATTAGCCATCTCTTTTACTTGCACTGGTGTGATTGGGGCGGGACGGTGAACGAAGCTGTAATTCTGTCCCAGAGCATCGGCGGCGAGAAAACCATAATAACTGCGTTCCCGCGCGGCTTTGCGGTATAGGACTGAGGAAGCCTCTGATCGCTCTTTGCCATAGAGCTCATCCAATGAGCGGGCTTTCCAGTAGAGCCAGCGGTCATGCTGTTGAGTTTCTTGAGGTAGTCTGTCGATCCAGAATGCGACTTGTTCCCAGTCCAGCTCCCGTAGCGACTGCCGCGCTAGCCACTCGATAGAGCGATTATCGTTGATCGTGTGTCTTTTTGTCAGGCGTAACAGGCCGGGCATATCCTCTTGACGTGCATATTGACGCGCCAAGTGACGGAGCATGTCATTCTGTTCCGCATCACTGAACAGAAGGCTGGCACTGTAGCGCTGCCAAGCTTGTTCAGCGCTTGCTGCATCTTTGCGGGCCAACATGAGTAAACCGTGCAGGATAATATCTTTATTTTGCTTTGGGTTGCCTAGAAATTTGGAATAGTTGAGCAATTGTTTGGGGGACTTGTGCACTTCGCGTAATAGCGCTGCTTTGCGGCTATAGGAATTCTCCATCTTCCTGGAGATATAGGCTGCAAGCGGCAAGTTCCCCTCTTTAATCGCGAGTAGGTGGCGTTTCCAGGCCATATCCTGAGTGAGGCCTCCATCTCGTATCCAGCGGGTAAAGACTGGGTCACACTCCTTAGCTTGGGAGTACCCAACCAGCCAAAGTTCTCCTACAAGACGGTAGGCCTCTTCCTTGCTGCCGTTACGGCTTAGAGCATCGGCGTAATAACAGCGCAGACTGGCGCGATTATTTTTCTCAGGTTCGTAGTAGTTTAAGAAAGTGTCAAATTTGCGTTGTTTGCCAAGCTCTTTAAGTAGCCTGACCCGCATCCAGTCACCTATAGCGCTGCTTTCATTTTCGGTCAGAAATTGGTCAATTTCTTTTAAGGGCAGTTGGCGTAACTTTCTGCTGATGGCCCAATATTCAAGATACGGAGCCAGCGGATAGTTTTTTAGTTGGTTTTTCAACTCTCGTAGCTGATGCTGGTTGTTGTGCTTGATCGCAAGCCGGGCGCTACGCAGCTTCTCACGCTGGTTGGCAATGACCACCGGTAGCTCAGTTGATCCCTTCTCCCGCCCCTGTTCACGGACTTCGGTCAAAGCAGATACTGGAATAGCAAGGCAGCTCCAAACAAGTAAAAGTGAGATGAGTAGGGTCAATTGCTTTGTGTCGGCTGTCATCAAAGTTACCCTGTTAAAATTTGCGCCCTTGCAAGTTTGCGAGACGGCTCGGTAAAAAAGCGTAAAATAGCGGATTTTCCACAGGACCCGTAATAACAGTTTCGCGTATTTCATCTTGCGGATCCATTTTCCGGGTTTGTTAATTGTAGTGCCTAATTATGTTGCTTCTTTTGGATGGGGTTAGTCTCCGCTATGGGACCCAAGTACTTGCCGACAACGTCAGTGCAAAAATTGAGCGAGGTGATCGCATTTGTTTAGTGGGCCGAAATGGGGAGGGAAAGTCTAGCCTGTTACGATTGATAGCGGGGCAGGTGGACCCTGATGGCGGAGAAATCGTCCGGGCTAGCGGTATGGTAATGGCGACATTGGAGCAGGAGTTGCCGGTGGGCTGTACTGACTCCGTTTACAGCTATGTTGCTAAGGGGTTGGGTGGAATAGGTACAGTGTTGGCTGATTATCGTGATACCCCCACTGCTGAATTGCAAGGGCGCATAGAAGCTGGCCACGGATGGGACCTATTACCACGTATTGACAGTGTCCTGGATCGTTTGGGCCTTTCAGCAGATGAGCGGGTAGCAGACCTCTCGGGGGGGTGGCAGCGTCGTGCTGCCCTGGCCCGAGCACTGGTGACTGAACCCGATTTACTGATTTTGGATGAACCCACTAACCATCTGGATATTGCTGCGGTGGAGTGGCTTGAAGGATTCCTGGCCAACTATCGAGGCGCCCTGCTTTTCGTCAGCCATGATCGGGCGCTGGCGCAGAGGCTTTCCAGTGCAGTATGGGATCTGGACCGTGGTCATCTTCGTGTATTTCGCTGTCAGTTTGAGCGATACCAGGAAGAAAAGGAGAAGCTTCTGGAAGAGGAAGCGAGAAACGATGCCCTGTTCGACAAGAAGCTTGCTCAAGAGGAAGCTTGGATTCGCCAGGGTATCAAGGCGCGTCGAACCCGTAATGAGGGGCGTGTCCGTGCTCTGCAAGCACTGAGGCGTCAACGAGAGGCGCGCCGGAGCCAGCAGGGTATTGCCCGGATGTCCCTGGATAGTGGGGAGATGTCCGGCAAGCTGGTGGCGGAGTTAACTGATGTTTCCTTTGCTTACCCAGGTGAGCCCTCCCTGATTCAGGATCTCTCCTTCACCCTGTTGAGGGGTGATAAAGTCGGCTTGATCGGCCCCAATGGTGTCGGCAAGAGTACCTTGATTCGCGTGTTGCTAGGGGATTTGAAACCGCAATCCGGTCATGTACGCCTGGGTACCAAGCAGCAGGTGGCTTACTTTGATCAGCGCCGTGATCAGCTCAACCCTGAACTTACGGTATTGGATAACATTGCTGAGGGGCGGGACTCCGTAACTGTTGGCGGCAAAAGTCGTCACGTTATGTCCTATTTGTCGGATTTTCTCTTTAGTGGAGTTAAGGCCAGAACAAAGGTTGGCGCTTTAAGTGGAGGAGAGCGTAATCGAGCCCTTCTTGCAAAATTGTTTAGTCAGCCTGCCAATATCTTGGTACTTGATGAGCCTACCAATGATTTGGATGTAGAAACCCTGGAGCTGCTGGAGAAGTTGTTGCTGGAGTTCAGTGGTACCGTGTTACTGGTGAGCCATGATCGTGCTTTCCTGGATAATGTGGTGAATTCCTGCCTGGCTTTTGAAGGTGATGGGCGAATTTGTGAATATGTGGGTGGCTATGGAGATTTTATTCGTCAGGGAGGCAATTTTGCGGCGGATGCAAAAGTAGATAAACAAGAGACAAAGCCAGTAGAGACCGACTCGAAGTCTGCAGTAAGGGAAAAGGCGCCAGCAAAGAAAAAGAAGCTGAGTTATAAATTACAACGGGAGTTGGATAGCCTGCCCGCTCTGATTGACCAGCTTGAAGATGAAATTAGCGCTATTGAGATGGAGGTGGCCGAACCTCAATTTTATCAACAGGAGCAAACCCTGGTTCAGGCGCGCCTCAACTTGCTCGCAGAGAAGCAATCGGAGCTGGAAGCTGCTTTTGAGCGTTGGTCTGAACTTGAAGGTGGTGAAGAATAAGCGAGGGAATGGGCTGTTTTTGATACAGCCCATTATTTAATTACTCGTCATCTATATGCACTCTTACAGCCAGCACATCGCACTTGGCACCATGCAAAACCCCGTTAGCGGTTGAGCCAAGTAAGAGTGCTAGCCCATGGCGGCCGTGGCTGCCGATAATAATCAAGTCTGCTTCCAGGTCTTTGGCTAGGCGGTGAATTTCAGTCGAGGGTTGTCCCAGGATCACATGCTGTCTTTCGGGGGGAATGTTGAGCGGTTGTGCGGCTTTTTGTAGCTGTTCCTTGGCTTGGCTTTGAAGTTGGTCCTGAACTTCAGACAGGTCCATGGGGATATCCCCGCCATAGGCAAAAGTCAGCGGCTCAATGGCATGAACCAAACTGAGCTCAGCTCCAAATGCTCCGGCCAGTGCGGCGGCCTTATCCAGTACTTGGGAGGATTCCTCCGAGAGGTCCAGTCCAACCAAAATTTGTTGGTATTTCGCCATAATTTTTACTCCTGTCCCTTATACGTGCTCTTTGGGTGCACTTTTCGACAGACATTTTCAGTCTACCGTAAAAAAAACTGATTGACATAGATCACACAAGGCACCGCACAATAGTCATTTATTTCTACCTCTAAGGAGCCGTTATGTCCCAGTGGTTGCCGGTGATTATTATTGGCTTTGCCATCGCGCTGGTATTGGGGCCGGTGATGTGGCTAAAACCCAATCAACGTGACTCCCGCTTGGCTGATCTGCGCGGTCGAGCGGCGCAGAAGGGGATTACAGTGCAGATCCAGGCACTTCCCCCCGCGCTTGATAAAGGCACTGCTGCGGTTTATTACTACCGGTGGAATGACCGCAAGAGGTTGCAAATTGGTTGGACCCTCCAGCGCCAGCGGGTGGAGCATGAGCTGAACTTTGCCGGGAGTTGGGATTGGAGTAATGGTCGTGCTGCACCCAAGGCGGCATGGAAATATCTGCACAAATTACTCGACGCGATACCCTCCGGAAGCTATGCAGTTATTGCTACAGATATCGGATTGGGGGTGCAGTGGAGTGAAAATGGAGGTGATAAAGCCTTTGAAAAGCTCTCTACCTCTTTGGCGGAATACACCCCCCATATAGAAGAAGCAATACGTAAAGTGAGCCAGATAAAACTCCCGGAAGACTAGGTCTTCAAGGGGGGTACGGCTGCCGAAATTTGGCGTCGGAAGGCACTCTCACAAGTGGTTTTGAGGGGCAATTAATCCTGACTTGGTACGGAAAATTGTCAGCTTTGCTTGACCCCGCAGGAAGTGAGGCTTATATATTCGCGCAGCACAGGTCCGATGAAGGGACCTGAAAGGCTTCGGATAGCAGTAAAATTTTCATTTGAAATCAAAGGCTTATGGGTAAATCACTGGTCATCGTCGAATCACCGGCCAAAGCGAAAACGATCAACAAATACCTCGGTAAGGACTTCGTTGTGAAGTCCAGTGTCGGTCATATTCGCGATTTGCCAACCGGTGGGGGTAACAAGCAACCCGTAGACGCGAAGGAGCGTGCTCGGCGTGCAGCTGAAACTCGCAAGCTCTCCCCTGAGGCAAAGGAAGCTTACAAGCGCAAGAAAAACCGCGAGCAGCTTATCAAGCGTATGGGCATCGATCCCGATCACGGTTGGCAGGCGCACTATGAGATTCTACCGGGCAAAGAAAAAGTCGTAAGTGAGCTGCAGAAGCTTGCTGAGAGTGCCGACCACATCTACCTCGCGACGGATTTGGATCGCGAAGGGGAGGCTATTGCCTGGCATTTGCGCGAGGCGATAGGCGGCAATGATGATCGCTACCGACGTGTAGTTTTTAATGAGATTACCAAGTCGGCAATCCAGGAGGCTTTTAAAGACCCTGGGCGTTTAAATATCAACCGGGTTAATGCCCAGCAAGCTCGCCGCTTTCTCGATCGTATAGTTGGGTATATGGTGTCGCCCCTGCTTTGGGAAAAGGTAGCGCGGGGGCTCTCCGCTGGACGCGTACAGTCTGTTGCTGTGCGCTTGGTAGTTGAGCGTGAACGTGAAATTCGTGCATTTATTCCTGAAGAGTATTGGACCCTATTTGCAGATACGGCGACACATAAAGCAAACAAGCTGCGCCTTGAAGTAAAAAAACAGACTGGCGAGGTATTCCGTCCCACTAACGAGACTGATGCCAGTAGTGCTGCGCAGAAGCTGCAATCCAGTGAGTTTGTAGTCAGTGGTCGTGATGATAAGCCAACCAGTTCCAAGCCTGGCGCTCCCTTTATTACTTCGACACTGCAGCAGGCTGCGAGTAATCGCCTGGGCTTTAGTGTCAAAAAGACCATGACCTTGGCCCAACGCTTGTATGAAGCCGGCCACATCACCTATATGCGTACTGATTCAACCAACCTCAGTAAGGAGGCGGTTGAATCGGCGCGTGAATATATTGGTGAAAATTACGGTGGTAAGTATCTTCCTGACACACCGAACAGCTACAGCAGCAAGGAAGGTGCCCAGGAAGCTCACGAGGCAATTCGTCCATCTGATGTTCGTATTGCGCCAAATATGCTTTCCGGAGCTGAACGGGATGCGGAGCGACTCTATAACCTGATTTGGCAACAGTTTGTTGCTTGCCAGATGACACCCGCTCAATTTACCTCCACCTCGATAGTGGTGACAGCAGGGGAGTTTGAGCTTCGCGCACGAGGCCGTGTTATTCGCTTTGATGGCTTCCTTAAAGTGGCTCCTCCCGCTGGCAAAAAAGACGAAGACCTTGTGTTGCCGGATGTGAAGGTCGGGGATAAGTTGGCTTTGGAAAAGCTGGACCCGAAACAGCACTTCACCAAGCCTCCAGCCCGTTTCAGCGAAGCAGCCCTGGTAAAAGAGCTGGAAAAACGTGGTATTGGCCGCCCCTCTACGTATGCTTCGATTATCTCCACCATCCAGGATCGCGGATATGTACGGTTGGAGAACCGTCGCTTTTATGCAGAAAAAATGGGCGATATCGTTACCGATCGCCTTAGTGAGAGCTTCAAGAACCTGATGGATTATGGGTTTACCGCGAATCTTGAGGAATCCTTGGATGCGGTGGCCGATGGAGATAAGGGTTGGAAACAGTTACTTGATGAGTTTTATCAGGACTTTTCCTCGCGCCTTGAGAAGGCACAGTCAACTGACGAGGGCATGCGCCGCAATACCCCGACAGATACGGACATTGAGTGCTCAAAGTGCGGCCGCCATATGCAGATTCGAACCGGCTCCACAGGAGTTTTCCTGGGGTGCTCCGGTTATGCTTTACCACCCAAGGAGCGTTGCACCAATACCATGAATCTGGTTTCTGGTGATGAAGCGGTGGATGCAGATAAAGATGAAGAAGCAGAATCCCGGCTGCTGCGTGAGAAGCGCCGTTGTGCCATATGTGGTACAGCGATGGATAGTTACCTTGTCGATGAACACCGCAAGCTGCATATCTGTGGTAACAATCCGGATTGCAGTGGCTATGAAGTGGAGCAGGGAACTTTCAAAATCAAGGGTTATGATGGCCCAATTATCGAGTGTGATAAATGCGGCAGTGATATGCAGCTAAAGTCCGGTCGCTTTGGAAAATACTTCGGTTGTACCAATGAAGCTTGTAAGAATACCCGTAAGCTTTTGAAAAATGGCCAACCGGCTCCCCCGAAAATGGATCCGGTATCTATGCCAGAGTTGGCCTGCTTAAAAGTGGAGGATCACTATATCCTGCGTGATGGGGCTTCGGGTTTGTTCCTTGCTGCCAGCCAGTTCCCTAAAAATCGTGAAACTCGCGCACCACTGGTGAGGGAGTTGCTCCCGCATAAGAGTGAGATTGATCCTAAATACACTTTTCTGTTCTCTGCTCCTGTTGAGGATGATCAGGGACGGGATACAGTAATTCGTTTTAGCCGCAAGACCCAAGAGCAGTATGTACAGTCTGAGGAGGAGGGCAAGGCAACGGGGTGGCGAGCCTTCTACCGCGATGGTAATTGGCAGGTTGAGGCCGGCAGTAAGGCTACCACAGCGAAGCGCAAGCCAGTGCGTAAAAAAATAGCTGCAAAAAAGTAAATGAGTAATCCGTTTACAGGGCAGGTTGCCTCGGCTCTGCGCAAAGCCCAGCTGTTACTGCAGCTGACCAGTGATGTGTCACCGCTGCAAAGTGCCGCACTTGAGGAGGCGGTTGTGTTGCAGCTCTGGAAAGCATACAGAGCTTTTCTTGTTGAGCTTTCGCATCAGCTGCAGCTGGGTTTTGAGCCGGAGTCCCTTCAGATGATAGCTGACAGCCTTGAGACTCAGGGCAGGGCCAGTAATGAGGTGAAAGAGTTACAGCAATTGAATGAGCAGCCCGATAGTTGGCTAAATCAGCTGCTGCAAGCCTGGACTTTGCTATTGTCTTTGCCGTCAAATACTGAGGTTAAGCGCGAAGCGCCCAATTTGATACCGATACATAATGTTGGTCGGGAACCGGTAACAATTACCGTTCAAGGGCTCACGCAATGGCATAAATCTATGGTTGAGTTGATTCGTAGGCAGCGGGCCAATCTGGAAGAGTGTTAGTCGCAGGTACTTTCGTACCATGTTTCTCGGCTTTTAGGCCCCTGATACTTCTAATTTGCCTGTGGTACACTGTGCGCAAACTGATGTGCAGTGAAGGAAAAGCGAATGTCCTCCGAAACTTTCGAAATTATTGAGCTGGCCAATGGCGATGTGGCATTGCGTCGTGCTGGTCACAAGGAGGACCCTCTGGTGAGTATTCATTTCTCAGCTGAGAGTCTACAATTCCTGAGAAAACACAAAGTGGCTGTTGCGCGTGCAATGCTGGAAGCAGGTATAGAAACTGTACAGAATTTGGATGATCTGGAGCCTGGTTACTTTGAAGAAGAAGATGAGTCGATGCCGGTTAACCATACTATCCATTGATTGAATGGTTAATAGAGATATGATTCAACAGCGGCCATTGGCCGCTGTTGTTGTTTTAGCTTTGAGATTAATACAGGTTATGGTGTTTGACGAATGACGCCTACTGCCAAGCCTTCGATCACAAAGTTCTTATCCCGCATATCCACCTGGATAGTTTCAAAGTCTTCATTCTCTGGCAGCAGTTGAACAGTCGCTTGATTACCTTTGCGGCGGAAACGCTTAACAGTTACTTCCTCGTCAATTCTCGCTACGACAATCTGTCCATTCCTGACTTGCTCAGTTTTCTGTACTGCAAGCAAATCCCCATCCAGAATCCCCGCATCGCGCATACTCATTCCATGAACCCGCAATAGGAAGTCTGCAGGGGGGTGAAAGAAGCTGGCAGGAAGGTCGCAGTAATCCTCAATATGCTCTGTAGCAAGAATTGGGTTGCCTGCGGCTACACGCCCGATAATGGGAAGCCCCGACTGGTGATCGGGGATACGAATTCCACGTGAGGCGCCGGCAACCATCTCAATGGCCCCTTTTCGCGCCAGTGCTTTCAGGTGCTCTTCTGCTGCATTTGGTGAGCGGAACCCCAGTTCCTGAGCGATTTCCGCTCGAGTGGGAGGGTAGCCAGTATCATCGAGATAGGCTTTGATGAGCTCTAATACCTGAGCCTGGCGTGCGGTGAGATTGGTCATAGATTTACCTAGCTTTTCTGTATTTATATACAGTTGCTGGGATTATATACAGAATTAAGCTTCACGCAATCCTAACACCCGCCTCTTCATAAGCTGCTACATTGTTTATGAAAACAAGTAATGAGAGTAATCGTTGAAAGATCTGACAACGAGGGAAAAAAATAATGTTAGATGTGAAAATGCCAGAGGCATGGCGGGTTCTGCGGATTCAGTCCGAGTTGGTTGATGGAATAGAGCGCCTGGTAGCGCTCAGTGGAGCAGTAACAGTTTTTGGAGGGGCGAGGTTTACCGAGGATAGCCCTGAATATCAACAGGGGGTAAAGCTGGGAGAGCTGTTGGCTGCGGAGGGGGTGCCCGTGATTACAGGTGGAGGGCCCGGCCTTATGGAAGCCTGTAATAGAGGAGCCTTCGATCAGCCAGGCACCTCCATTGGGTTAAACATAGAGCTGCCTTTCGAGCAGGCGGCGAATCCATACCAGGATATCAGTTTAAATTTTCGTTATTTCTTTGTTCGTAAATTTATGTTTGTTAAGCATGCAGTAGGCTTTGTGGGCTTGCCTGGTGGCTACGGAACGCTGGATGAACTGTTTGAAGCGCTGACATTGGTGCAGACACAAAAGGTCCGTCGCTTCCCCATCGTGCTTGTGGGTAAGCGCTATTGGGCAGGACTCTACAACTGGTTGGTAGATACAGTACTTGAACGAAATTGTATTGATGCCAGTGACCTGGATTTATTTCATATCGTGGATACCGTCGAAGAGACAGCGGACCTGATTATGAAATATATGCGGACCAGGGACTGATCAAACGCGACTCTATAAATGCCAACATCTGATACTGAAAGCTCCACAATGAGTTGGCCAGTGATCTAATGGGTTTCGTAGTCTAGTCAGCTCAATTCAAATTTTCTTGATAAGAGATAAACCCTCTTTGCGTTTATATTGCTAAAAATGGTAGCTACTTTAAGCAAGGTCCCGGTAGCCTTTTCGTTGAAGTTGCAATAATTCAAATTCTTTCATTGTGCAAAGTTAGTTCTTAAAGCGTTGGAACTTCCATAGAGTCTATTCTTTATTCAGTTCCTTCCAGCTTCTTAGATTATTTAAGGTTATTTTTTGGGAGATTGAATTGTGCCAATTTTCGGCCCCCGATTGTCGAGGCCTGTGAACTTGGGGGATCTGCTATCTCTGCCCCTGAATAGCAGGCCGGATACAAAGGCATTAGTTTCAGGAAGTCGAGAATGGACTTGGAGGGGGTTGCAGAGGGATATTGATGCTCTGGCCAAGGGGTTGATCACAATGGGATTACACAAAAGTGATCGGGTCGCAACCCTGATGCCTAACCGGGGTGAAATACTCGTTTTTTACCTCGCATGCTTGAAAGTGGGGCTGGTGGTTGTCCCGTTAAACTACAGGTACACAACTCTGGAGATTGACTACGCTCTTGAAAAGAGTGGCGCAGTTGCGCTAATTATAGATGCAGAGCGGAGTGAGGATATTCAGGATAGTAAATTTATTGGTAAATTAAAAAAAGGGTTTCTTTACTTTGGTGGTGTGTTCGAAGATACAAGAAGTTATGAAGGTCTAATCAATGCCGGTGGGCAGCCTGCTGAAATTCCTGTATCCAGTATCAGTGATCCTGCATTTTTATTTTTTACATCTGGAAGTACTGGCAAGCCAAAAGCCGTTGTGCACAGCTTGCTATCCTTTGGTTCTATCGTAGCTGGTTTCGTTGCTGCCCTGAAGTTAACTCGGGACGATATCGTTCTGCCTGGAGGTTCAATCGCACATGTCGGGTCGCTTTCAACGGCCCTGGCAGCTCTCTCCGTGGGTGCGAAGACAGTTATTCCACAAAGTTTTGATGGTGAGGAAATTCTGTCGATATTGCGGAGTAGCCGGCCAACTATTTTGGTTATGGTTCCGGCAGTATTTATTGCAATGGAACGCAATCCGGGAGCCAGGCGTGAAGATTTTGAATCTCTTCGAGTGTGCTTCACCGGCGGAGATAAATTTCCAGTAAATATTGCTAAAGAATTTACCAACAAAACCGGCCATATGATCCAGGAAGGATATGGACTGACAGAAGCTCCCGACTGTCTTTTCAATCAATCGCTCTCACCAGATAAATCTGGATCTGTAGGTACTGTTGCTCCAGGCTACGTTGCTAGCCTGCGCGATGAGAAAGGCCAAGAAGTGGCACCTAATGTTGATGGCAATCTCTGGCTCCGTGGGTCGCCAGTTATGACTGGCTACTGGAAAAACCCCCAGGCAAATAGGGAGGCGTTATCTGATGGTTGGTTTGATACGGGCGATGTTATGCGTGTCGACTCTGATGGTTGTTTTTGGTTTCGCGGTCGAAAGAAGCAAATTATTGTCCACGATGGCTCAAATATATCGCCTCAGGAAGTAGAGGAAGCTCTCATGGAGCATCCGTCTGTAAATCTAGCAGGCGTAATCGGTATTCGTGATGACACGCACGGGGAGAGCGTTTGGGCTTTTATCACCTTGAAAAAAAATGTACCTATGCCAAGTGTCAGTGAAGTTATTCGTTTTGCAAAAAAACGTATTGGATACAAGGCTCCGGAGGTAGTCGAAATTCTGGCGGATATGCCAATTAATCCAACGGGAAAAATTGACAGGGTGGCCTTAAAGAGGCTTGCCGAAGCCCAGTTGGTTCAAGGCAAGGAAAAGTGAATATATTTGGGGCCTAGTGTCACAGGCGAAGGCACCTCCGTATTTGTGCTTCCAGCAAATCAAAATCTCAGATCTGGCTTTTTTGCTCTATAGGATGAATCGAGAAGCCCTCCGATATTTTTCCGAGCCGTCCTCTATATACCTGGGTAATGTGACTTAGGGTGAAGCACTGTAACCGCTTCCAGCTGATGAAGGAGATGAGTGCCGTTGGCTGAGCAATGGAATGTGCTACTCTGGCCAGAGTTAAACAACTGTTTTAAATGATGGTTTGAGAGATATGAGCCAGACGGATACTGTCAGCCGCATTCTGGATGCAGCCGAGGCCCTGTTTGCAGAACGTGGTTTTACTGAGACTTCCCTGCGCACAATTACGAGTACTGCAGGGGTTAACCTGGCTGCGGTTAACTATCACTTTGGTTCAAAGAAAGAGTTGATCCAGGCGGTTTTTGAGCGATTCTTGACCCCCTTTACCGAAGACCTTGAGGCCGAGTTAGATCGTCGTATCGCCACCGGCCAAGAGCTGCACGTGGAGGGATTATTAGAGAGCCTCTATCGAGTGGGCCTCGGTGGTTTGAGTGACAGAGGGCTCGATCCACAGCGTTTTATGCGCCTATTGGGGCTGGCTTATACGCAGTTCCAGGGGCACTTACGTCGCTTTATAGTGTCTCGATACGGGGATAGTTATCGCCGTTTTGCAGGTTTGTTGGCTGAGGCCTTACCGGGTGTGGACCCTGTAACCTTTTATTGGCGCCTGTACTTTATGCTGGGGGCTACGATCTTCACCCTGTCGAGTTACGATGCCATAGAAGCTATCCTGAGAGAGGATTTTGGTGCACAGAGCAGCCTGCCGGAGACCCTTGAGCGGTTGGTTCCGGCTGCCTCTGCAATGTTGAAGGTGGAGGCTATCTAGTTTTAAGTGGCTCTTATTGGCTGATAACAGAGGAATAGAATATGTCTGCACCCTTGGGACCGGTCATGGTTGATATTGAGGGATTAGAGCTTACCGATGCGGACTGCGAGCTTCTGCGTCATCCCCTTGTTGGCGGGTTGATTTTCTTCGCACGTAATTACCGGGATCGCGCGCAGCTGCAAGGCTTGATAGCGGATATTAGAGCTGTGCGCCCTGAGATTTTAGTAGCTGTTGATCAGGAGGGGGGCAGGGTTCAACGCTTTCGTTGCGAGTTTACCCGTTTGCCATCTATGCAAGTATTGGCAGCGAAGGCCAGCGAGGAGCAGTTGCAGGACGTGGGTTGGCTCTTGGCCACTGAATTGCTGGCGGTAGGGGTGGACTTCAGCTTCGCCCCGGTATTGGATGCTGATGATCAACACAGCCGAGTGATCGGCGACCGCAGCTTTTGTGCAGATCCCAAGCGTTTGGAGCTATTCGCACGTCCATTTATGCGAGGAATGCACGAAGCAGGCATGGCGACAACGGGTAAGCATTTCCCTGGTCATGGCCATGTACTAGAAGATAGCCATGTAGAGCTTCCTGAAGACAAGCGTTCACTGGAGCAGGTAATGGAGTCCGATGCCTTACCTTTTGTGGACTGCATCGCCTCCTCTCAATTGGATGCAATAATGCCAGCACATATTCGTTTCGTGAATATTGACAGTCAGCCGGTCGGATTTTCCCGTTACTGGCTACAAGACATCTTGCGAGGGCGATTGGGTTTTGGCGGTGTTATCTTTAGTGACGACCTGTCGATGGAGGGGGCTGGTGCTGCAGGCGGTTATGGAGGGAGAGTTCGTGCAGCGCTGGAGGCGGGATGTGATATGGGGGTTATTTGTAACAACCGAGACGGCGCCTTGGAGGCGCTGGCCGCCCTGCAGGACTACATACCCCAGGGAGAATCCAGCGAGCGCTTGAAAGCTATGCGTGGCAGGCCCTTGATAACATCCTGGTCGGAACTTGAAAAGAGTGCGCGTTGGCATAGAACCCGTGGCTGGTTGGCGTCGATAATGCATTAAGGGCTCGAAATTTTGATGCCCGCCCAAATTATCTGGGAGTATCAGAAAGATTGTCGAGCTCAGATTTAGATGAGCGGAGGGGGTATTCGTGGAATCCGTAGATAGCATTCTAATGTCTTGGCTCGGTGAGAACCGGGTTTGGATAGTATGGGTTTTCCTTATTGTGCTGGCTTCAGCTTTGGGAGCCTGGGCCTTTGGGCGCTTTGTACAGCGATTAGCGGCAAGAGCCGAGAAGACGGTTAATCCGTGGGATGATGCTCTTGTTGGGGCCATGTCACCACCTGGACCAGTGCTTGTTTGGCTTGTGGGATTGACTGTTGCCGCGCAGCGGGCAGGACAGGCTACCGGGGCTGAGATTTTCTCTCTGGCTGAACCAATACGGGAGATAGGGCTTATCCTGGTTCTATCCTGGTTTGCCTGGCGATTTTCCCATAGTGCTGAGCACAACCTGTGTAACCCTCGCTATATTGGCAAGCCGATGGATGCCACTACAGTGCGGGCAATCGGAAAGTTGGTGCGGGCCTCCATCGCTATCACTGCCGGCATAGTCATCATGCAGTTTCTTGGCTATAGCGTCAGTGGCGTGTTAGCGTTTGGCGGCATTGGTGGGTTGGCAGTGGGTTTTGCAGCCAAGGACCTGTTGGCCAACTTCTTTGGCGGGCTGATGATTTACTTGGATCGTCCATTTGCCGTGGGCGACTGGATACGCTCTCCGGATAAGGAAATTGAGGGTACCGTTGAGGATATTGGCTGGCGCCTGACACGCATCCGCACCTTTGATATGCGCCCTGTATATGTTCCCAATAGCATCTTCACTCAGATTTCTGTGGAGAACCCCTCGCGAATGCTCAATCGCAGGATCTTTGAGACCATCGGCATCCGTTATGAAGATGCCCATTCAATGGCTTCAATAGTGGCGGATGTTAAAGAAATGTTACAGCAGCATCCTGAAATTGACTCTAATCGAACCCTTATAGTCAATTTCAATAGTTTTGCTGCATCATCGTTGGATTTCTTTATATATACCTTTACCAGAACAACAGATTGGGTGAGATATCACGAAATCAAACAGGACGTTCTGTTAACTATCCTAAAAATTGTCGAAAAACACGGTGCCTCCTGTGCGTTTCCGACTTCGACTATTCATATTGCCGATATTCCTTCATTAGCCCGTGAGGCCGCGTTAGACAGTTGAGTATAGGGAGTGCAATAAGGTACAAATGATTAGTTTATATATGGTCTCTAAGTGATATTTTGACGGTTAATTACCCATACTGGTAAAAACGTAGTATTTATTTCACATAGAAACCTAGACACTGGCGCTGTTTTATCTAAGAATCAGGGTACGTCCTTTGGGTATCTACCTAAAGGATTAAGCAAGATAGCATTCTGCATGAAGCAGTCTGTTAACAATGGGGTGGCGTTTGCCCCTCTTGCCGAAAGTAGTATTGAGGTAATTGAGGTAGGCGCAATAACAATAATGAGGTTTTCTCAATGAGTGATCGCGTTACAGGTACTGTGAAGTGGTTTAATAACGCACGGGGTTATGGCTTCATCACCTGTGGAGAAGGAACTGAAGACATTTTTGTTCATTATCGCAGCATTCGCGGCGAGGGTTATAAAACCCTTAACGAGGGGCAGGCGGTAGAGTTCGAAATGCAACAAGGTGACAAAGGACTGCTGGCGGAAGATGTTGTTCCCTGTGAGTGATTTACGGATCGCTCGTTGAAAGAACTGTTGTCGTGTAGGGTTGTGCAGATACCTGCTGCCAGCTCTGCCAGCGCCTCTGGAAAAGTGGGCTGAAAGGTCCGCTTTTCTATTCCGTTTCCTTCATTGGATTGGTTCCTTTTTTCCGTAGGTTAAGAGGTTGGCTATTTTGTGACTGTTGATATTGCTACGGTCTAAATGCCCGCCGCCAGTATATTTTGATTCTCGTTTTATTCTCTCGCTTAACCCAGTTGAATTAACCTCTCATTAATTTTTAGAATTAATCAATTTGAAACCTGTTTAATGTTATAGGCTTCTTTCCCAATTGTGCCCCAAAATTCTGCGGTTAGTGAAAATGTATTGTCCAATCAAAAGGATGTAAGGAAAGGAAATTGATAATTAAGCGTATGTTGAAAAAAGTGGTTTGTTATAAGAGCTGATTTCTGCATTTAGTTTATAAAAAATTATTCTTTAGTCTTTTTGCATGCAATGTACTTAATTCGAAATTTATTAACTGACTTTAAATTTGGTTGTATCTTGGGGAGTGTAGATTGGCGAGGTAAAGGATTAAAGTAATACCCCCCATTGTTGTGGGGGATAAGTTGGCTAGCTTAAGGTTTTATTAGTCAGTTTCCAGTATTCGAAATATTATTCTCTATGGTATTGCTTGCTTTTATATCTTCTTCTGTCGGTTTAGCTACGGTGCGGACTTCAATCAGAATACCGAAGGCGGGGTGGTCGATATAGTGTAATTGTCCGCTACGTAAGCGGCGTTCATGTTGCAAGCGGGCAGTGTGAGCGGCATAAACCATATGCTCAGTTTCCAGCTGGGGCTCGCTTAGCGTTACAGGTTCATAGTCTGACAAGGAATTTGGGACATCCTGTAGCGCAACGCTCTTATAGTTTTCTTCAGACTGTGCCCTGCTTTTTATTTCCAGTGGAGCTTCGACGGCGACCCTTGGTCGTTGTGGCAACAATACGCCATCAACGGAAGCTGGGGTGGAAAAATCATTTAGCCAGAGGTCTGTGCTGATGTGGAGATAGCGAGAGACGCTCAGGGTGATCGAGCCTCCCAGTTGGCTGTGGCCTTGGAAGGTGTCGCCGCCGTCGATCAGAATGGCGGGGGAGTTTCGCTTTTGCTTCAATATTTGGCGCCATGCCTTGTGAAACAGAATCCGGTCACCACCTCTTGCAAGGGCAGTAGCCTTGTTGCCCAGTAGGGTTGCTGTGGGCGAGAGGAGTAAACTGGAGTGACTTCCTGACTCTACCTTATCGCCATTGGTTTCCAGCGGCTCAAATCCCAACGGCTCATCGGTGCTGATTTCTTCCCCGGCCAGCTCTGTTAGAGATACCGCTTCTGGAGAGGGGGTCGGTTGTGGGTTTTCCTGGCGGGTCTCGAAGTCCACCCAGTTGGAAGGGTACTCCAGGCGTGGATTTGCTGGCCAGTTTTCACTAGTCTGCGCCATGCCTTGGGGGCGCTCGAAAATGATCATCTCGATTTCGAAAGTGTTCCCTGCATAGTTGGCGGCTTGCGTGCCTGCAGCAGCGAGCGCCAGGGCTAGGGTGGAGCAGAGGCGAGTTATCCTTTTCACGGTCATGGAGTTACCACTTTTCATCTTTCTATGGTCGGTGCCTGGAGGAGCGGCCGAAGCCAGTTTTTGGTGTCGGTAATTTTGGCAGCAGGAATTGCTGGTGTCGATCGATCACCTCACTGGCTGCGAGATATTATCATTGCGCTAGCCGCTCCAAAACTTCATTGATTTCCTGCAGCTTGCGATCTGGACCTTCCTCATCAAGGCTGAAGTTTAGTTGGTTGGCGCCTGCCAATTGATAGCGGCCAGGTTGGGTTTGAACCAGCTTTACCAGGGTGAGAGGGTCTACCTGGGTTGTGTCAGCAAACTCTATTCTGCCGCGGGCGGCAGAGGCTTCCAGCTTGCGAATGCCCATTTTATCCGCCTTCAGTTTGATTTCAGTGGTGCGGAACAGGTGCTTTACCGACTCCGGCAGCAGGCCAAAACGATCTATCATCTCTACTTGCAGCTCCTTGAGTTGTTGGCGATCGACAGCGTTGGCAATGCGCTTGTACATCATCAGGCGGCCGTGCACATCGGGTAGGTAGTCTTCAGGGATGAGTGCCGGCACTCGCAGATTGACATCAACCGCAGGAGACTCCAGAGGTTCATCGATATTGGGTGTGCGCCCCTCGCGAATTGCCTTTACTGCTCGGTCGAGCATCTCCATATACAGGTTGAAGCCTACACTTTGGATCTGCCCGCTCTGTTCTTCGCCAAGTAGCTCACCGGCACCGCGAATTTCCAGATCGTGAGTGGCCAGAGTAAAGCCTGCCCCCAGATCCTGGGCTTCACTGATTGCTTCCAGTCGCTTTACAGCATCGCTGGTCATGGAGCGCTTGTTGGGTGTCAACAGGTAAGCGTAGGCCTGGTGGTGGGAGCGTCCTACTCGGCCGCGCAGCTGATGAAGCTGAGCCAGCCCGAACTTATCTGCGCGCTCAATCAGGATGGTATTGGCGGTGGGGACGTCGATACCGGTCTCAATTATGGTGGTACACACCAGCACGTTAAAGCGTTTGTGGTAGAAGTCACTCATGACCTGTTCCAGCTCGCGCTCGCGCATTTGCCCGTGGCCAATACCGATACGCGCTTCAGGAATCAGCTCTTGCAGTTCCCGGGCAGTACGCTCGATGCTCTTGACTTCGTTGTGCAGGAAATATACCTGACCACCACGCAGAATTTCCCGGAGTATGGCCTCCTTTACCAGGGCGTCATCGCGCTCACGTACAAAGGTCTTTACCGATAGGCGGCGCGCCGGAGGAGTGGCAATCACCGAGAGGTCGCGAATACCGGCCATTGCCATATTTAAAGTGCGAGGAATTGGTGTGGCAGTCAGGTTGAGAATATCGACTTCTGCACGCAAACTCTTGAGGCGTTCTTTCTGGCGTACGCCAAAGCGGTGTTCTTCATCAATAATCAGCAGTCCCAGATTTTTAAAGTCCAGGTCACTCTGTAGCAGCTTATGGGTGCCGACCAGGATGTCCACTTTGCCACTGGCTACTTTTTCTTTCACGCTGTCCACTTCCTTGCCTGATCGGAAGCGTGAGATCACCTCAATATTGATAGGCCAGTCTGCAAATCGGTCCTGGAAAGATTGAAAATGCTGCTGAGCGAGTAGGGTCGTTGGCACCAGCATGGCCACTTGCTTGCCTGCATGAGCGGCGACAAATGCCGCACGCATGGCGACTTCGGTTTTGCCAAAGCCCACGTCGCCACAGACCAGTCGGTCCATGGGTTTCTTCGACAGCATATCGCCAATCACGGATTCAATGGCCTGCTGCTGGTCTGGCGTTTCCTCGAAGGGGAAGGCCGCAGAGAACTCTCGGTAAGCCAGCTTGGGATCGGCAAAGGCATGGCCGACACGTGCCTCCCGGCGAGCGTAAATATCCAGGAGTTCGGCGGCGGCATCGCGCACTTTTTCAGCGGCTTTGCGCTTGGCTTTCTGCCACTGTTCACTGCCCATTTTGTGTAATGGAGCCAGGGCTTCATCAGCGCCAGAGTAGCGGCTGATCAGATGCAGGCTGGCTACGGGCACATAGAGCTTGGCCTCATTGGCATACTCCAAGGTTAGGAATTCAGCGGGTTGGCCGTCGATCTCCAGGTGTTGCAAGCCGCGATAGCGACCCACGCCATGATCAATATGTACTACCGGGGCGCCTATACGCAGTTCCGCCAGGTTTTTAACTGCATTGTCTGCGTCGTCCTTAGCTTTCTTGCGGCGACGCTGCTGTAGTACCCGTTCGCCGAATAGCTGCGGCTCAGCGATTAAATTAATGGAGGGGTCAGTAAGTAGCAGCCCTTGGTCAAGGGGGGCGACGGTGATGCCGATGGCTTCATCGCTGTACAGGAACGCCTCCCAGCTGGCAAAGGCTGGGGGAGCCAGGTGAATGCCTTTAAGGAGTTCCAGCAATGCCTCACGGCGCCCGCCACTTTCCGCGCAGAAAAGCACCCGCCCAGAGCATTCCATCAGGTAGCTTTCCAGAGCTGCCATGGGTTGTTCAGCTTTACCATCTACGGGTAGGGTCGGCGGTACCAGGGTGGCAAAATTGTAGTTGCCCTGACTATCCGGCAGAGTATCGGTGGAGAAAATGGCTCTCGGCATGGACTTGAGGGCACCGTTGAATTCATCCACATCGAGCAGGATGTGACGGGGTTGTAGTATAGGGCGAGTCAGGTCGCCGCAGCGGCTCTCATAGCGATTGCTGACCTCACGCCAGAAGCTTTCTATTGCTGCTTGGATATCCCCCTGAATGAATGCCTGGCTGTTCTCGGGAAGGTAGTCGAAGAGGTTCGCGCATTTATTATCGAAGAATAGCGGCAGGTAGTATTCAATACCCGCTGGGGCTATGCCCGCGCTGATATCCTGGTAGATAGGTACCAGGCTGGGGTCGGCCTGGAATTGCTCATGCCAGTTCTGCAGGAAGCCGGAAAGTCCGGCTTTGTGCATGGGAAATTCCCGCGCGGGGAGCAGATGAATCGTTTCCACCTTGTCCACAGTGCGCTGGGTTTCTGGGTCAAAAGTGCGCAAGGATTCGATTTCATCGTCAAACAAATCGATGCGATAGGGCAGCGGGCTGCCCATGGGAAATATATCCATTAAGGAGCCGCGCACGGCAAATTCACCATGCTCATAAACGGTGTCCACGCAGTGATAGCCCGCCTGCTCCAATAAGCGCCGCTGGATGTCGATATCAAATTGTTGCCCCTCGCTCAGGATCAGGGCGTTGCCGGCAACATAGTCGCACGGGGGTAGGCGGTGCATCAGGGTACTTACCGGCACTATCACAATGCCGCTGCCCATTTTGGGCATTCGATAAAGGGTGGCAAGGCGGTCGGAAATGATGTCCTGGTGAGGTGAGAAAGTATCGTAGGGAAGTATCTCCCAGTCAGGGAAATGAAAGATCTCAAGTGGCTGTTCCGGGCCGTCATCTCGCTGAGGTTTGTTAAAAAATTTCAATTGCACCTCTAATCGGTGCGCCTCAAGGCTATCTCCAGTGATCAGCAGTGTCGGGGATTTGCTGTTGCGAGCTGCGTTTAATACGGCGAGCGCGGCCGCTGCGCCATGCAGCTGCCCCCAGAATTGCCGGTCATTGCTGTTGAGAAACTTTGGTGGAGTCAGGGGCTGTATATCGGTCATCTTTCCTTATATATCCGCGCTTTCATCTGCTGTAGTGCCAGGGGCGGCTATTGTAGCCGTGAAAGGGTCTGGCTGCAGTCTATGTTAACCGTGCCTGTGCTTTGGGTTGCGAACGGCTACGCTTTTTTTGATATTGCACTACATCCGGCAGCGGGCTAGCGAAAAGGTAGTTTTACTACATTTTTTTGACTTTTTTTTGCCCAGTTGCGTAGGCATAGGTGAATACTGATAATGCGCAGCCACATGGCCCTGGTGAGGTATCAGGCCGTGATTTCCTGCCTATTAATATTTTGCAGAGGTGTCTGACAGTGACTCAGAAGCGACCGAAGCCCGCGGACTTTTTCAAGGACTGGAAGCAGCGTGAAGCGCTGGCCGAATCCATGATCCCGATGATCGGAAAGCTCAACCGCGAGCAAAACGTCGGTATTTATATGTACGGCCGCAACCTGGTAAATCGCTCAGTTCTGAGCATTATGAAAGCGCACCGTTTCGTGCGTCAGGTTGAGGAGAATGAACTCTCCGAGTTTGAAACCTTCCCTGTGTTGGAAGCTATCTGCAAATTGGACCTGGGTCCTGTACACATTGACCTGGGAACCCTGACCAATAAATTTATGCGCGACGATCGCAATCTGTCTGTAGACGATTTCGTACGTGAGGAACTGGCGGATGCCAGTGGTGCTGGCAAGCCTTTGCCTGAGCCCAAGGATGTAGTGATCTACGGCTTTGGCCGTATCGGTCGCTTGGTTGCTCGTTTGCTGGTTGACAAAGCTGGCAGCGGCGACGTTCTGCGCCTGCGCGCAATCGTGCTGCGTAAGGGCAAGGCCCCGAATGATCTGGTGAAGCGCGCCTCCCTGCTGCGTCGCGATTCCGTACACGGCGCCTTCCAGGGCACTATCCGCGTGGATGAGGAGACTAGCTCCTTGATCTGCAACGGTAATGAGATCAAGGTCATCTATGCCAACTCTCCGCAGGAGGTGGATTACACCGAGCACGGTATTAACGATGCAATCATCGTGGATAGCACCGGTGTATGGCGTGACGAAGATGGCCTGAGTCAGCACCTGGAAAGCCCAGGTGCTTCCAAAGTGATCCTGACCGCTCCGGGTAAAGGCGATATCAAGAATATCGTTTACGGCATCAACAACGGTGACATCAAGCCAGAAGACAAGATCCTTTCCGCAGCATCCTGTACCACTAACGCTATCGTGCCGGTACTGAAGGCTATGATGGACGGCTACGGTGTTGAGCATGGCCACGTGGAAACCGTGCATGCATATACCAATGACCAGAACCTGATCGACAACTACCACAAGGGTGAGCGTCGCGGTCGCGCAGCTGCGTTGAATATGGTTCTGACTGAGACCGGCGCGGCCAAAGCTGTCGCCAAGGCGCTGCCAGAGCTAAAGGGCAAGCTCACTGGTAATGCGATTCGTGTTCCGACCCCGAACGTTTCCATGGCGATCCTCAACCTGAATTTGGGCAAAGAGGCCACCAAGGAAGAGCTGAATGAGTACATGCGTGAAGTGGCTCTGCACTCTCCGCTGCGTCAGCAGATCGACTACACCAACTCTCCGGAAGTAGTGTCCAGCGATTTTGTTGGCTCCCGCCGTGCCTGCGTATTCGATTCCAATGCAACAATCGTTGACGGTAAGAATGCGGTGCTTTACTGCTGGTACGATAATGAGTTCGGTTATAGCTGTCAGGTGGTTCGCTGCCTGGAAGATATGGCCGGCGTTCGTTACGAGTTGTTCCCCAAGAAAGACTGAGGCGTCAGCTGAAAGTCTCCAGGTCGGTCTCAGGGGCCGGCCAGTGGGGTGAGGCGGCTCTCGTAGCCGTCCGCCCGGATCTCTCCAAATCCCTGTTTTTCCAGTAAAAATTTCTCAACTTAGTGTTAGTTAAAGACTTCCCAGGCTGGTAAAGCCTCTGTCCCATCTTTATAATGCGCGCGATTTTGCGGGGCGGCCGTGCGCCGAGAAGTTAGCGCGCACAACCTTTTAGTTAGCTTCCTTCCGCCCGGTCTACGGGTGAAACGGCATAAGCCCTCGCTACATGGAATTCCACAGTATGGCTCGCCAGTCTGGGATCGACTGTTTGTCAGTTTGAACCCGGAACGGTGGGCCGTATTGCAATTTTATAAACTAGAAACTTAGGCATAGGCGTATGAGAAAGATCCGTCGGGGATTGGACTTACCCATATCCGGCGCGCCCGAGCAGGTCATCCACAAAGGGCCTGCGATCAAGACCGTTGCTGTTCTCGGTCCCGATTATCACGGGATGAAACCGACAATGGCGGTGGCTGTAGGGGATCGCGTCAATCTTGGTCAGCTACTGTTCAGTGACAAAAAAACCGAAGGTGTGCGCTACACAGCGCCGGCCGCTGGTCGTATTGTTGCTATTAATCGCGGTGCCCGCCGTGTTCTGCAATCCGTTGTGATTGGCATAGACGGCGATGCAGCAGAACAGTTCCAAAGCTATAGCGCAGATAAGCTGTCTGGTCTGACGCGCGAGCAGGTCGTTGAGAACCTGGTTGAATCCGGTATGTGGACCGCACTGCGCACCCGCCCATTCAGTCGCGTTCCCGCACTGGACGCTAAACCGGAAGCGGTGTTTATCAATGCGATGGACACTAATCCTCTGGCTGCCAACCCAGAAGTGGTCATTGCCGAGAATCCTAAAGCCTTTTCTCAGGGCGTTGAGATTCTTTCCAAGCTGGCGGAAACCACTTACGTCTGTACCGCCCCTGATGCAGATATCCCCGTACCGAGCGCTGCGAATATTCGCCGCGAAGCTTTTGCCGGCCCCCATCCGGCAGGTCTGTCAGGTACCCATATCCACTACTTGAATCCGGTTTCCGGTTCTCGCAGTGTATTCACTATTAATTACCAGGATGTGATTGCCGTAGGCAAACTATTTGCCACTGGTAAACTGTTCACCGATCGCGTTGTTTCCCTGGCCGGCCCTCAAGTCAAGCAGCCGCGTCTTCTGCGCACTCGTCTCGGCGCCAGCCTGGAAACTTTGACTTCCGGTGAGTTGAAAGGTGATAACGACCGCGTTATTTCCGGCTCGGTATTTGGCGGTCGTACTGCTGAAGGTCCTTTGGGTTACCTGGGCCGTTACCACAACCAGATTTCTGTTCTGGAAGAGGGCGATGAGCGCCCATTCCTGCACTACCTGCGTGCCGGTAACAAGCGTTTCTCCGTATTCCCGATTTACCTCTCGCGCCTGTTCAAGAACAAGCTGTTCAATTTCACTACCAGTACCAACGGTTCCGAGCGTGCCATGGTACCGGTTGGCACTTATGAGAAGGTAATGCCGCTGGACGTACTGCCGACCCAGCTACTGCGCTCCCTGATCGTGGGTGATACCGCTATGGCCCAGAAACTGGGTGCTCTGGAGTTGGATGAGGAAGATCTGGCGCTGTGCACCTTTGTGTGTCCGGGCAAGTACGAATACGGCCCCATTTTGCGGGACAACCTGACCCGTATTGAGAAGGAGGGGTAAGTATGCTGCGTAAATTCCTCGATTCAATCGAACCAAAATTTCATAAAGGCGGTAAGTTCGAAAAGTTCTACGCCCTGTTTGAAGCGATTGATACCGGTCTGTTTCAGCCGGCAGACAAGACCAAAACTACTGCTCATGTGCGCGATGGTATCGACCTGAAGCGTATTATGATCACGGTTTGGGCTTGTGCGATGATCCCTGCCTTCTATGGTATGTGGAATATCGGCTTCCAGGCCAACACCATTCTCGAAGGTATGACCAATCCGGATCTGTCCGGCTGGCGCCACGCCATTATTGGTGCTTTGACCTCCTACAACCCAGCTAGCCTGTGGGACAACTTTGTCTACGGAGCCATGTACTTCCTGCCGATTTATGCGGTCACCTTTATTGTGGGTGGTATCTGGGAAGTGCTGTTCGCCGCTGTGCGCGGTCACGAAGTGAACGAAGGCTTCTTCGTAACCTCCATCCTGTTCGCCCTGACCTGCCCACCGGATCTCCCTCTGTGGATGGTGGCCATGGGCATCAGCTTCGGTGTGGTTATCGGTAAGGAAGTATTCGGTGGTACCGGCAAAAACTTCCTCAACCCGGCACTCACCGGTCGCGCGTTCGTATTCTTTGCCTACCCGGCTGCGATGTCCGGCGATGCGGTGTGGACTGCGGTTGACGGCTACACCGGCGCTACTGCGCTGTCTGTCATGGCCAGCGAAGGTATCCAGAACGGTATTGTGAACGCTGCTGTTGGCCAGGTGACCTGGTTCGACGCTTTCTTTGGCAAGATACATGGTTCCATCGGTGAAACTTCTACCCTGGCTATCCTGATTGCCGGAGTAATCCTGATGGGCATGAAGATCGCCAGCTGGCGTATCGTAGCCGGTACCCTGCTGGGCATGATGGCCACTGCGTTTATGTTCAACATGATCGGTTCCGAAACCAACCCGATGTTCCAGGTACCCTGGTACTGGCACCTGGTAGTGGGTGGTTTCGCCTTCGGTCTGATCTTTATGACCACTGACCCTGTATCTGCAGCGATGACCAATATCGGCCGCTGGTGGTACGGCATCCTGATTGGGGTGATGGTAGTCCTGATTCGTGTGGTGAACCCGGCCTTCCCGGAAGGCATGATGCTGGCGATCCTGTTCGCCAACCTGTTCGCTCCGCTGTTTGACCACTTTGTGGTGCAGTCCAATATCAAACGGAGGTTGGCACGTGGCTAATAAAGATTCCGTAACCGGTACTCTGATTGTCGCGCTGGTAATGTGCCTGGTGTGCTCCGTGGTGGTTTCCACTGCGGCGGTAATGCTGAAGCCTGCCCAGCAGGCGAATGCCGAGCTGGACATGAAGCGCAATGTACTGATGGCAGGGGGCCTGCTAAAGGATTCCCACGCTAGCAAAGCTGAGGTTGAGAAGGCCTTCGCGGATATTCAGATCAAATATGTTGACCTGAATACCGGCAAGTTCACCGATCAGGCTCCGGCTGGTGGTAGCGGTCGTGCCGCTTCCAAAATTGCCTCTGCCAGCGAGAAGCTGCCCGCTGATGAGGACACGGCCAAAATTATCCGTCGGGAAAATACTAAAGAGGTATACCTGGTAGAGAAAGACGGCAAGCTGGATAAGATCATTCTGCCTATCCGTGGTTACGGCCTATGGGGCACCCTGTATGGCTTTCTCGCACTCGAGAGCAATCTCGACACCGTAGCGGGCCTCGGCTTCTACGAGCATAAGGAAACTCCGGGACTGGGTGGCGAAGTGGACAATCCCAACTGGAAAGCCCAGTGGATTGGCAAAAAGGTCTTCGATACCGATGGCAACGTTGACATCAACGTGATCAAGGGGCAGGTAAACCCTGGCAGCCCAGATGCGATTCACGAAGTAGATGGTTTGTCTGGTGCGACTCTGACCAGTAAGGGTGTTGATAACCTGGTGAACTTCTGGTTGGGTAACCAGGGTTATGGTCCCTTCCTGAAAAACCTGAAAGCAGGGGAGGCATAAGCATGAAAATCAAAGAGACTCTGCTAGAGCCGATTTTTAACAACAACCCGATCGCGCTGCAGATCCTGGGTATCTGTTCTGCACTGGCTGTAACCAGCTCACTGCAGGTTACCCTGGTAATGTGTATCGCTCTGACCTCGGTTGTGGCCTGTTCCAACGTTGCGGTATCTCTGATCCGCAGCCAGATCCCGAACAGCATCCGTATCATTGTACAGATGACCGTGATTGCCTCCCTGGTAATCCTGGTTGACCAGCTGATCAAGGCCCTGGCTTACGACATCTCCAAGCAGCTGTCCGTATTCGTTGGCCTGATCATTACCAACTGTATTGTGATGGGACGTGCGGAAGCCTTCGCTATGAAGAACCCGCCACTGCCCAGCTTTTTTGATGGTCTTGGAAACGGTCTGGGTTACAGCGTAATCCTGATCGGTCTCGCGGTAATCCGTGAACTCTTCGGTGCCGGTAAACTGTTTGGTGTGGATATCCTGACTACCGTGAGCAATGGTGGTTGGTACATCCCTAACGGCCTACTGTTATTGCCGCCGAGTGCATTCTTCCTGATCGGCTTGTTCATTTGGGCAATTCGCGCCTGGAAGCCTGCCCAGGTTGAGCAGGATGAGTTCAAGATTGCGCCTAATTCCCAAGCGCAGGAGGCCTAATCCGTGGAACATTATATTTCTTTGATTATCCGCGCCGTTTTCGTTGAAAACATGGCGTTGGCCTTCTTCCTCGGTATGTGTACCTTCCTGGCGGTATCGAAGAAGATTGAGGCCGCTATTGGCCTGGGTGTTGCGGTTATTGTGGTACTGACTTTGACAGTACCGGTGAACAACCTGATCTACACCTACCTGCTGAAAGACGGTGCGCTGGCCTGGGCCGGCTACCCCGACGTGGACCTGAGCTTCCTTGGCCTGCTGTCTTACATCGGCGTAATTGCAGCACTGGTTCAGATCCTGGAGATGTTCCTGGATAAATACGTACCGGCGCTCTACAACGCTTTGGGTGTATTCCTGCCGCTGATTACCGTGAACTGCGCCATCATGGGTGCCTCTCTGTTCATGGTTGAACGGGAATATGCGTTTGGTGAGAGTGTTGCCTATGGCTTCGGTGCTGGCCTCGGCTGGGCACTGGCGATTACCGCACTGGCCGGTATTCGTGAAAAGCTGAAGTACAGTGACGTACCGGATGGCCTGAAAGGCCTGGGTATCACCTTCGTAACCGTTGGTCTGATGTCCCTGGGCTTCATGTCCTTCGGCGGCATCGATATCTAAGCGGGGAAAACAATAGAATGAGTATTGAAATTATCCTCGGCGTAGCGATGTTTACCGTTATCGTACTGGCGCTGGTAGCGGTGATCCTTGCGGCCCGCTCGCGCCTGGTAAACACCGGCAACGTCAATATCCTGGTTAATGGTGAGAAGACTCTCACCGTACCGGCCGGCGGCAAGCTGCTGCAAACCCTGGCTGCTAACAACCTGTTCCTGGCCTCCGCCTGTGGTGGCGGCGGCAGCTGTGCGCAATGTGTATGTAAAGTGACTGCGGGTGGTGGTGATATGCTGCCCACCGAAGCGGCACACTTTACTCCGCGAGATGCAAAGGAAGGTAAGCGTCTTTCCTGTCAAGTTGCTGTTAAGCAGGATATGGAAATCGAAGTACCGGAAGAGGTATTTGGTGTGAAACAGTGGGAGTGCACTGTGGAATCCAATCCAAACGTAGCCACCTTTATTAAAGAGCTGACCCTGCGTCTGCCTGAAGGTGAAAACGTTGACTTCCGTGCGGGTGGTTACGTGCAGTTGGAGGCTCCGCCCCACCACGTAAAATTTGCTGACTTCGAAGTAGAAGACCAATACCGCGGTGACTGGGAGCATTTCGGCTTCTTCAAGCTGGAGTCCAAGGTTACTGAGCCTGTGGTACGTGCCTACTCTATGGCCAACTACCCGGAAGAGAAGGGTGTTGTTAAATTCAACATCCGTATCGCGACTCCGCCGCCGCGCACGGAAGGTGTGCCCCCTGGCCAGATGTCTTCCTACGTGTTCAGCCTCAAGCCGGGTGACAAGATCAAGGTATACGGACCCTTCGGTGAGTTCTTCGCCAAGGAAACCGATAACGAGATGGTCTTTATCGGTGGTGGTGCCGGTATGGCACCGATGCGTTCACACATCTTCGACCAGCTCAAGCGCTTGCACTCCAAGCGCAAGATCAGCTTCTGGTATGGCGCTCGCTCCCTGCGCGAAATGTTCTATGAAGATGACTACAACGGCCTGGCTTCTGAGTTTGACAATTTCCAGTGGCACGTGGCTCTGTCCGACCCACAACCTGAGGACAACTGGACTGGTTACACAGGATTCATTCACAACGTAGTGTATGAAAACTACCTGAAAGACCACCCGGCTCCGGAAGATTGTGAGTACTACATGTGTGGGCCGCCCATGATGAACGCCGCAGTAATCAATATGCTCAAAGACTTGGGCGTGGAGGATGAAAATATCCTCCTCGATGACTTCGGTGGTTAAACGGGGAGCTTAGTTTGCTATACGCAATCAAAGCCCCGAAAAAAGCAAAAACAGGGCCCGTTCTTCCGGCCCTGTTTTTGCTTTGTGTGGCTGTAATTTTTTCTGCTTGTACACCGACACCTGAGAACTGGCAACTCAGTGGCCGCACCATGGGCACCACTTATCACATCACGGTTGTCGATGTTCCTCGAGGTGTTGGGCACAGCCAGTTGCAGACGCTAATCGATAGTGAGCTGCAACAGGTCAACCAGGAGATGTCCACTTACATCAATGATTCCGAGTTGATGCGTTTTAATCGCAGTCCTGTGGGTGAGGCCATTCCGGTTAGCGAACCGCTCGCCGATATTGTGCAGATGTCTCTGGATATCTATCGTCGCAGCGAAGGCGCCTTTGAGGTGACTGTGGGACCCCTGGTTAACTTGTGGGGATTTGGTCCCCAGCCAGAGCCCGAACTTATTCCCTCAGATTCGGATATTGCCCGTCTGCTAAAGGTCATCGGTTCCGATGCACTTGTGGTGGCGCGAGAGCCGAACACTATTACTCGTGAGCGCCCAGTGGAGATTGACCTGTCGGCCATCGCCAAAGGGCACGGCGTGGATCGGGTTGCGATGTTGTTGGAGCGGCAGGGAATTCTTAACTACCTGGTCGAAATCGGTGGTGAACTGCGTACCCTTGGTGTGAATCCAAAAGGTAAGGCTTGGCGAATTGGCATTGAGGCGCCTGACTCAACGGGGCAAATGGTTCAGGAATCAATTGCTGTGAGTGGTAAAGCAGTGGCCACCAGTGGTGATTATCGCAATTATTACGAGCGCGACGGGGTACGTTATGCGCATAGCATAGATCCGCGTACTGGTCGCCCGCTAAAGCACCGATTGGCGTCGGTGACTGTTATAGCGGATACCTGTGCTGAGGCAGATGGCCTGGCCACTGCACTGAATGTACTTGGGGCCGAAGCGGGAATGGCTTTGGCAGAGCGTGAAAAGCTGGCTGTCTTTATGCTGGTGAAAACTGACAAGGGGTTTGAAGAGCGGTATAGCGCTGCTTTTGCCCCTTACCTTGAGAGGTCTGAGTAGTGACAATATTTATATTTGCATTTGTTGCCATGCTACTGGTCGTTGCAGGGATGGCCCTTGGTGCCATGGTTCAAAACAAACCCCTGAAGGGTTCCTGTGGCGGGCTGAATAATATCGGTATGAAGCAGGACTGCACCATTTGTGGTGGCAACGATGATGAGTGCGAAAAAGAGCAAGAGCGCCAGCGCCAAAAAGGCATGGCTACTGAAGATCTCGCTTATGACGCAACCAAGCGCAAGTAAGCAGCTTCCCTCCCAAGCCCGTGATCAACGGGCTTGTTGTTTTATGTCATTGGCACAACTGGTGCTGATAATCGTAATTAAATAATGAGTGAGCAGCGCTCTCGCGTATCTCGCTCCGTTTGGAAAACAGAATTAGAGCATTTGATGGCAGAGCAAAAGTTTGATCTGGTTGTAATTGGTTCGGGCCCTGCAGGTGAGGCCGCCGCGATGAGTGCCGCTAAGAAGGGCATGCGCGCAGCAGTTATTGAAAAGCGCCAAGTAGTAGGTGGCAACTGTACTCATAAGGGCACCATCCCTTCCAAGGCCTTGCGCCATTCGGTCAAACAGCTGATGCGTTACAACACTCAAAGCGTGTTTCGCGCACTGGGTGAGCCTCGTCGCCTTACTTTCCCGCAGGTGATGCAAACGGTCAACAAGGTCATTTCCTACCAAGTGGAAATGCACACTTCTTTTTATGCGCGTAATCGTGTTGAGTTGATTGTTGGTGAAGCCAAATTCCGCGATGCTAACAGTGTGGAAGTGCAGCTGCCGGATGGTGCCACAGAAATTGTCACCGCAAAGAAATTTATTATTGCTACTGGCTCCCGTCCGTATCGCCCGGCAGATGTGAATTTTGGTCACGAGCGTGTCTACGATAGCGATATGATTTTGGATATGCAGCATACCCCGCATTCCATCATGATTTATGGTGCGGGAGTGATTGGCTGTGAATACGCCTCAATTTTCGCCGGCTTGGGTGTAAAGGTGGACCTGATTAATACCCGCAGCAGTTTACTGGAATTTCTGGATGATGAAATCTCAGATGCATTGAGCTACCACTTGCGAGATATGGGCGTAACCGTTCGCCATCAAGAAGAGTATGCACAAGTACTGCCCAACGAGCAGGGCGTAATTATGGAGATGCAATCCGGTAAGCGTATCCACGCTGACGCATTGCTTTGGTGTAACGGCCGTACTGGTAATACCAACTCCTTGGGCCTGGAAAATGTTGGCCTAGAAGCCAATCACCGCGGCCAGCTAAGTGTTGATGACCATTACTGTACAGAAGTGGAAAATATTTACGCGGTAGGGGATGTGATTGGCTGGCCGAGCCTCGCTAGTGCTTCATATGACCAGGGGCGGGCTGTGGCGGCTGCCATTGCAGGGCGTGGTCACCGTGTAATCGAAGATGCACCTACAGGTATTTACACGCTTCCAGAAATTTCCTCGGTCGGTAAAACGGAATCTGAGCTGACTGCTGCTAAAGTACCCTATGAAGTCGGCCGTGCTCTCTTCAAGCACACAGCACGTGCGCAGATCTCCGGTGAGCGGGTGGGTATGCTCAAAATCCTGTTCCATATTGAAACCCATGAAATTCTGGGTATTCACTGCTTTGGTGCTGAGGCTGCAGAAATTGTGCATATTGGCCAGGCCATAATGAAGCAGCCTTCACCGCATAATACGATTGATTATTTCGTAAACACCACCTTTAACTACCCCACCATGGCAGAAGCGTACCGCAGTGCTGCATTGGATGGGCTTAATCGGGTTGCACGACTATGACAGAGCCCTCACCACATGAGTTTCAGGAACTGGTGAAAGGGTTCTTTGAAAAGATTCCTTTTAACCAACAAATCGGACTTGAAATGCGCTCCCTGGACCTGGAGGCACTCACACTTTCAGCGGGGTTTGATCTGCGCCCGGAACTGATTGGCAATGTCTGGAAAAAAATTCTTCACGGTGGCGTAATCGCCACCGCCCTGGATACCGTCGGTGGTCTTACTGCTATGGTAGCCGCTTACCAGCGTATGGGTGACGTACATTGGAAGGAAAAAGCTGATCGCTTATCTAAGCTCGGTACCGTGGATATGCGTGTGGACTACCTAAAACCAGGCAGGGGAGAGCACTTCCTCTGTGAAGGTTCTATCCTACGTACTGGCAACAAGCTGGTAGTTGCACGTATGGAGCTAAGTAATGATAAGGAAGAGTTGATTGCTACTGGCACAGCAACCTTTTTATATTGAATGGCGGCTGAGCCAGAGATAGGTTTGGTCAACCAAGCTGTCTAGCCACTTATTCTTTTAAAGGACGCCTTGTACCATGAGTGAGATGCTCGCTTTTGCCGTTATATCGCTTTTATTGGTTATATCTCCGGGGCCAAATAGCGTCCTCATACTCAAGACTGTAACAGGCCAGGGGTTAAGGCCGGGCCTGGATAATATTCTTGGACTGGTCTCAGCCACCTTCGCTCACGGAGCTATTTCCATTCTCGGCTTGTCGGCGATTATTGTGCAGTCAGCTGAGCTTTATACTGTAATAAAATACCTCGGTGCAGCATACCTAGTTTATTTGGGTGTAAAGACAATTGTCTCTACTTTCTCGAAGGGGTCGAAGCACAGTCTTACAAATAGACCAAAGCTAGGAGCAGCTCAACAAGCCTCCCATATAAATTTTGTTGAAGGCTTTTTAACCCAGATCCTCAATCCCAAAGTATCAATGTTTTATCTTGCAGCTTTCCCCCAGTTTATCCAGGTGGAAACAACAAGTTATTATCAGGCATTCCTGCTGGTTTCTGTTCATGCCTCTATTATATTTCTATGGTTTTTAGGAATGGCTTTGGTGCTGTCTAAATGGAAGCAGTCCTCAGTCAGAGGCAAGTTTCAACGCTGGATTTTACGCTTAAGTGGGAGTTTGCTCATAGGTTTTGGTGGCTTGGTTGTTCGTCAGGATGCTTGAGAAATACTTTACTTTGGGTATATGAGTTTCTAACAGGGAATAAGCTTTGAAAATTATTCAGTGCGATGAAAGCTACGTATCAGATTTGGCTTCCATTTTTGACGAATATAGAGTGTTTTGTGGCTACACATCGGATTTGGTGAGAACAGAGAAATTTCTAGGTAAATTGTTATCTAGCAAAGCCTCCGCTCTTTTTATCGCCGTAGATTTGAAGACTGCAGGGATAATGGGTTTTATAAATCTCTATCCAAGCTATTCTTCCCTTGCACTCTCGCGCTTGTGGATTCTTAATGATTTAGGAGTATCAAGCCGCTTTAGAGGAAGAGGAGTGTCTAAGCAACTCATTCAGACTGCGATAAATTTTGCAAAGGAAACAAAAGCCATTCGTATTGAGCTTAAAACAGAGATAGGAAATAACCGTGCGAGGCGGTTATATCACTCCTTAGGCTTCGAAATCAATCATGACAATGTGTACTACAGAGTACCTTGTTAAAGGTCTATTGCTTCTTTAATCACATATGTAATGTGCACCAAAAATAATGAGTTCTTAATGGGCGTCCGATCCATTGTTTGGGCTGAATTTGTTTTTAATATTAAGCTAGGGAAGAATGGCGAGATAAGTAAATGTAGCATTGCCCTTAGGTCTTTGTAGGGTTGATATATTTTTTCAGGTTTTACTTCATTTTAAGATTATGGGTTAATATCAATTGAAGATTCTGTTTTTGGGTTGATGGTAAAGCATATCTAGCTAAAAAATTGCTTTCAATATTTTTCACGATCCCACTGAGCAGCTAAAGTTGGGTTTGATTTAAGTGGCAAGCACAATAATTTTACTTGTTATTGATCTTGCGTGTGTTTCCGGAGTGTATTAACTTTTGGCTCCGCTCACTCATAGTCTACTTTCGCCACTTAAATGTATTCATGCCTGGCTATTAGTGACACAGTCCTTTAAGTTTCTCAAGGCTTGGCATTTCATGGCGCTATTCCTGCACTCTAATTACGAATCTTAACTACAATCTGGTAATATCGAACATATTCATCCGGCCCAATTTCAACACAATAGGAGCTAATTTTTAGTTTGGAGTGGGCGATGAAAAAATTCTATTATATATTTGGTTGCTACTTTCCTCGGGCAGCGTTTGTGCCGAAGTTTTCAATATTAAGGCTGAACCAGGCAGCGGAAGCCGTATTAAGTAAGTGGGGATATCTTGGTAAGTGATGCTTGTAGTCGCAGTTTGGTCAGCGCAAGGGCAGTGGATTCAGAGTAGGGAAAGGTGGGAGCTAGGCTTCTGGTGATTGAGGAGTTGTTCTGGGGTGTTGAATATACTTTACTCTTTTATGTCGTACCAATTTGGCTAGCTGGCTCTTGGTGTTTTGTTTAGCTCTCCTCTTCAGCCAATAGTCTTGGTGGTTTATACTTTTACTAGTGGGTAGTCCATGGTTACCGCGATTATACTTTTGAGGAAGGAGAGCTAGATATCAAGCCGTTTCATCTATCGTTCGTTGTTCCAGACCTAGAAAAGGCAAGGGAGTTCTACGTAAACCTACTTGGCTGTGCTGCAGGCCGAGATACAGGAGAATGGATTGATATAATATTCTATGGGCATCAAATTACTATACATCAAGAAAAGGATGGAATGGTAGCCAAGCCTATAGATCACTTTGGCCCATTACTAGAGAAAAAACAGTGGAGTGAAATATTAGCTTTACTCAAAGACAATTCGATCCCATTTGTACTGGAACCACTAGTGAGAGGTGAGGATTCTGAAAATGAGGCTGGTAAATTTGTGGTTAAAGATCCGGCGGGCAATTTACTTGAGTTTAAATACTACAATAATTTTTCAGGCACTGTGGCTGGTAACAATAAATAAAAAAGACAGCTATTAGCTATAGCTGTGTATTACTTAGCAAGTTAGTTCGACAATCCAGACTTGATGCATCTTGCAGTTTAATCAAGTTCAACCTGTTTATCTTTATTGAAGATCAATTCGGGGTGTTTCCCGGTGGGGAAGCATTGTGAGCGATGCCTGGTGCCTGGCGGCAGAGTAAGTGATGGGCTTTAATGGGGAAGGCGGGCAATAGGCTCTTAAAGCTTGGGGGCTTTTCAATTTATTCAGGGTACTCGAATTTCATATTAAAGGATGTAGCTGATTCTCAATTTTTCTAAGTATTCTATTCGGCCATTAGACTAGACGATTTGTACTTCTGTTTTGTAGGTGTCCAGGGGTACATATTTTCAATGGGGTTGCCAGATTCTGATTAAGATTGAATAAATAACTGTACTAACTATGACAGCAGCCCAATTTCCTTAATTGTGGTTATTAATGCCTAACTTATCAGCGATTAGATAATCTAAGCTAAATCGACCGGGACCTGTAGTTATTAACCATACAAATAAAATAATATATAAAACTTGGGGTAAGTAAATAAACCAGCTCAGCCAATCCAATGGCCCTATGTCTTTGGGAATGACCTGCTCAATTTCAACGGTGGTGATAGCAACAATCATTACGATAATTAATACAATCGCAACAATTGTTGAAAAAAGCCCTACTATTAATAGTAATCCACCAAAAAATTCTACAGAAGCTAAAAATATAGCCATAAATTCATGAAAGGGCACTCCTATTTCTTTCATTAAATTTATTAGGTCTGCATGCCTCTCGGGTACAAATAGCTTGTTATACCCAGATACTGAGAAGAATAATCCCAATGACACACGTGCCACCAAGATAGGTATCCATTCCCAATTGCGGTTACCAACAAGTAGCTTTTTAATTAAAGGAGAAGATTGTGTAAACATAAATATCCTTTTGCATGGCTATATTCTGGTCATGAATTTTTAATTCAAATGTTTCATATGTCTTTATGGCTGATTCAATACCCTGTGTCCAATGTTCGCACAACTCCATCTTCACTTATAGAATTGTGTATTTTAATATTTGTTCCATGTTGTAGATAAATCGCACCTAGAAAATTTGCTAAGCCAGTCATTAATATTTCTCCGCCAATAAATTGTGAGCATGTTGGAATTTTACCTAAAATAAAAAATGCGGATAACACACCTGCCGCAGGCGCAAATGATGTAGCAAGTGATACATCGGTTGAGCATAATTTGTGCAGTTTTAATTCCAAATGAGCGGTCTTGATTACTTGCCCAGAGTTGAGCGCGACAGCTATAGGAATATCCAAGGGTATAGCAGAAACGATATGATTCACGATACCCCAATCATCTTAGCCCACTCAAATGCTAGGGCAAGTCGAATTGACTATTGATCTTTACAATTCTGCAATAATGCATGTCTTTGAATATTTTGATAGCCCCTTCCGAAACCCACGTCCAAGAGCAGCTTGCGGACTATTTTAGTCCCTCATCAACATCTACTCATAGTCAACGGTAAAGGTGGATTGCAACGCCCTGAAATGCTTTTAATAGCATGGTGAGTTTGAGGCGAGAGATAGAGTGATAAAATTAGATGATATTATTTAACCTATTGATTCGTAGGGTAAATTTGTCGGCCTTTCTAGACTTTAACTGGATGCTTACCGATTGTGAGTCGGTTACTCCAACAGCTGTTGAAATACATTAACATAGATACTGACTTTGATTGAATGTCATAATCATAAACTCTGGATACTCTACGAGAATGCGCGGCGCCGATATCAACCAAAAAACTTTTAATTTAAAATTACAGGAGCAACAAGATGACGGATCAAGCGATTATCCTAGCTCGACGCAAAGCGGCGGTTAAAGCGTTACGTTTTTTCAAGTACAAAGCGGTGCAAAGTGCCAACAATCCATTTGCTTTTATGTTTGATCCAACTGGAAAGAAGTATGCATCTGATGTGATTGCACTATGCCGCTCGAATCACCAACCCCATAATGCTAATGACATCGCGCAGGCATTAGAGGATTCAGCCAGAACCGGTTTTGGTAATTGTAATGAAAAAGCGGCTATCTGCTACAGTTCGCTAAAATCTGATCCTTATCTGACTGATGGAAATCATCACGTAACCATGGTAGGAGCTGTTGGTTACGATCATGCTTATTGTGTAGTATCTGACAGTCCTCTGACTCCAAATATGACGATGTGGAGACTAGGAAGGTTGGCAATGATTGTCGATGGCTGGACGGAGGATTGGTACTTTCCAAACCTGGATTTTATAAGCAGAACCTACGGTTCTGCAATTACCTTTCCAAATCCAAGACAAACATATATTCGGGTTAAAGCTCGAGATCACCAATTAACCCCAGCTATAACCATTGATACACCAAATAGAAAATTGAGAAAAACAAATAACCGCTTCTGATTGAACTGGTTGCATAGGAAATATTTACGATGTGCTATTCAAGCTTACCAATTGATAAGTCCGATATGTTAATCTGAATATGCAATCCAGGCAGAATAATTGAGGAGAAATTCATTTGATAGTTAATACTTCCCGTCTTCGAGCAATACTAGTGTCTTTTCCTGAGTTCTAAAAAAATTACTACTACTATTTTTATGTAGGAGAATTTCTGTAGGGGTATCGCTGCTGAGCTATTATATAAATGATAAATTCACTTATACGTGCAATTGCTGGCCAGAAAGCGCCTACATAGTGGCGAATATAAAAATTATTTCACCGGTACTCTTTCTGTAGGTGGAAATTTCTTGGTCGGGAAGCCTGGAAGTAATATCTGGATACGGAATGTGGATTCGCGGGACGGTGGATGCAGAATAATAAATGGAGGGCGCTATACTCCCTTATTTTTAGGAGTCATTACACACCGTTGATTTTTTCCATTCTATAATTAGAGTATCTATTGGGCTTGCTGATTTCTGCAGTCCTGCTCTCTAGGTTATTTGATGGCTTCCCTGGGTTGTATTGTGATCCTATTGGGAAGAGCCAATAACTCACTATTCCTCAGTATCTTTTTAGATAATTGGGCTGATAAGCTTTTGGAAGGTTTAGATGCGTGATGTATAGATTCTGATGTTGAATTAACTGTTATGTGGCGCGTGCTCATTGCAACTGACATTGTCCGGTATTATTAAAAGCGAATGGAGGCTTCACGATGCCCCGAAAAATTCTGAAACCTGAACAATTAAAATTTCAACCGCGTCCGACATACCCTTATTCTCCCGGCACAAGAGGTGGTAGTATATTGTATACTGCAGGTCAGGTTGCTTGGGGAAGTGACGGCAATATTGTCGGCGTTGGCGATATCGAAGCCCAAACCCGGCAAACCCTAAGTAACGTTGAAGCTGTACTCAAAGAAGGTGGCGCGGACTGGACTGATGTCTTGAAATGTAACGTCTATCTCAAAGACATGAAATATTTTCAAGAAATGAACAATATCTTTAGTGAGATATTTCCAGATAATCCACCAGCGAGAACAACAGTGCAGACACCGTTGGCAGAAGAATGCATGTTGGTTGAAATTGACGCGGTTGCCTACGTCGGTGATTAATCAAATAGACAAAGAATTGATATCAGTTTTTATAGGATATTCACATGCCACATAACAAAGGTGTACGGACGATGATGTCTTTGGTCACGCTGCTGACGTGGGGCGTTAGGAGCATTAGTTGAATTCTATAGTTTCGATGGCAATTTACTCTCCTGACTCCTAAGGCACCCGCTAGCAGTAATCAATTAAATGTACTGTATGAACACTTATTGAAGCATGTAAGCTGAGTAGTAATTTCTCTGCTCTTCAGTCAACTCCCCGAGCATGGCAAATCCGACTTTGAACTCCAGGAGTTGAATAATTTTTCTAAACTGATCGAAAGAGCAGTAAACTTCTTTTAGATTTGGAAGTTTGTTTAAGATTGAATATTCATCCGCTTTAATAGAGTATATGCGTATCGTTTCCAGAGACTTTATGTCACCAAGAAATTCAATGTTCCAAATTGTTGTGTTTGAAATGTCCAATGACTTCAATTTTTTCAGTTTGTTAAGGTCCGGTGCGTTATCAACTTTATTATAGGATATATTCAAGCTGGTCAGTTTTTTCAAATCACCTAGGTGTGAAAAGTCATATATTTCATTTCGAGTTATGTATAGCTCGGTTAAGTTTGCTAAATTATCAATGCCTTCCAATTTATCTAGCCCAATTCCCTCTAGTGACAAATTTTTAAGGCTTTTTAATTCAGTGATTGATTCGGTAGAAGGGATTTGAGAGTTTGAGAAGTTTAGAACTTGTAACTTTGTACATGCGTTTAAAGCAAAAATATCTTTCAGTGAGCACTTTGCAAAATATGCTTTTTTTAGATTAGGGCAGTATTCCACTCCACTTAATGTCTTTATCTTCGTTCCACTAGCAATCAGCTTTCTTAGCCCTGTAAGTTTCTCAGCGGGGATTAAGCCGGTTGCATTAGTTTTTAATAAGTTTAGACTGTGTAGTGATTCTAAACTATCAACGCTAAAGTCTTTCGAGATATTTTTTTGTAAGGCTAAAAGTCATTCACTACTTAATTGGCTTTCCCAATTCTTAAAAATGTTCTGATTCTTACTATTCTGGTCACTTTCCATAACTGAAAGCTTCGGCATATCTATGTCAATATATTCATCATTCTCTACCGTGTAGTTCCCGCATTTAAGGCAATCAATATAATAGTTAAAAAACTCTGACAGACTATCAGCTAAGACATATTTTGTATCATAGTCACGACCAAATACTATTACTTGTCCCGGTTTACCTTTTGGGCCTGGATCCATATCTAATGTAAAATTATTTCCACCATAATCCATGGAAAAGGGGAACCATTTTCTGTTGAAAATTACCTCTTTAATATAGCCCTGGGGTACAGATATTGAATTGACATCCCAGTTATCTATAAATTTTTCCTCACCCCGACTCCACTTGCTCCATTCATCCAGCATTTCGTCAATAGATAAAATGGACATGTAAAGAAGAATCCAGGCCCATGTCTCTGTCCGTTATGGGTCAAATAAAGGCTTTTCAGCTCATCTTGTAGGATCATACCAATGACTTTCTCAGCCCTTTGAATCTCTGAAAAGTCTGCTTTTTCATTCAGAATGCTAGGCATCTTTGGCTGTATTTCGCGGACTTTATCTATAAGGGACTGAACATAAATATTAAGCATTTACATTTCGCACAAAACTACCAAGATACTTAAATTACAAGTACTGTAGTTTAACTTATTCTACGTGAAAATCGATGCGAAATCAGCTTGTTGAAGCTACAAACTGCTTAAGCCGCACGCATGCTTTTGAATTGCGGGATCTTTTCCGTTTTGTATAAGCTTTTAATTTTGGAGATTGTCTCTCCAATAAATAAAGGCCTACTTTTAAAGCAGACACTGAAATTTCAAAAGAGAATGAGAAAACAGATTACTCTATGGTAAGTATCGCGGCCGTTAGTATCTTGTTTAACTCTCCTCCTAAGTCAATAGTCTTGTAGGTTTATATTTTAATTTGGGGGGCGTCTACAACTACTACTGCATTCGGATCTACAAACCCTGGACTTCTACAGCCAAACTAACGGAAGAGCTTCATTCACGATAATTTGGCTATGTAAGCTTAGATCCGTGGCAACCACATTCCCATCGTAGCGGCAAAAATACCAATGGCCATAAACACAGTCAGAGGCATCAGAGTACTGACAAAGGCAATCTGGGTACCTTGTGCGGTTCCACGTTTTTGACAGTGAAAATACCATTCCAGCATGGCCAGCGGGAGCAGGTATTGGCCGAAGCCCAGCGCATAAAGGAAAGGCCCGGTAAAGGATTTCCAGTCGACCCCCCAGCCGCCGGTGAGCATTGCCCAGCCCATCAAGGCCACACGAAAAAACCATACTGCACTGGCAGCCATAAATAGGCGCAAGGCCCAGCGGCGGTGCTCCGCAATGCGCCTGGCCATCGCGGTACGCACCGCCAGAAAGGCAAACGCCAAAATTAGTATGCCGTCCATGGTGATGCTGATCTGTGATATCAGATTACCAATAGTGTGCCGCGTCCAGGTCATGTAGAGCCCCGCAATACTGGCGATGACGGCAGTCAGCAGATAGCTGCGCCCCAGCCAGCGATGGAAGTTGGGGGCATGCCGTCGTACCGAAGGGATCAGCTGCAGGGGCCCACCGCCGATCACAATTGCGGCCAATAGCACGTGGCTCACCGAAGCGAGATTACCCAATGTATCTCCCTCGCGAAAGCCTGCCGGTAGGTGTAGCCCTTTTAAACCATGCACTCCCGATTCGGCAATGGGTGGGTAGAAGACGGCCAGGATATAGGCAAAGAAGATCGCATGGCCGATGGCCGCGATGCAGAACCAGGTTTTTACCGACAGGTTAACTGCTCGCCGGGTATCGAATGGTCGCGGTAATGTTTGGCTGAGTACAGCGTTGTTCATGGGTTTCTCCAGGCGATTATGGTCCGTATAAGGTCTGAATGTGCCTGCCGAGCATGTTCGGCTTTTTCGGGCACACGCACATCGGCCACAGGCAGGAATCGGACCTCCCCCAAAAGACGGAGATGCGCCTGCTTCCGCATCCTCCGAAAGTCCCATGACAGCTGGTTGCGCCTGGTTTAGCATGCGGAAATGAAATCGTCGTCCCTAAATATGCCTGCGTCGAACCCGCTCAACACCAGCTCGGAATTACCCAAGCTTCCGGTGTGGCAGCCCTTCCGCGGGCCATTCGAACGCTGGCCGCACCTGACTGATCTGCTCATCGCCCTGCTCATGTTTTTGCTGACGCTACTGATGTGGTCGCGCGAAGAGGCGCGCGAAGTGCTGGCCATGCAAAATCTGGGGGATGTTATTGCTTTCCAGTGTGCGTTCGTCGGCTCCTTCGCTCTGTTGTGGCGTCGCACACACCCCTGGCAGGTACAGGCCGTTATTCTCGGCGCAACAATATTGCTGGAACTGGGTTTACCGGCGGATGGCATTGTCGCCATGGCGGTTTCGCTGTATAGCCTTGGCCGCTACGAGGCCAACACCCGGGCCAGTTTTATCGGAGTCATCGCGACGCTGGTTTTTGTGGCGATTGATCAGAGTCTTCCGGTTAAACCAACCGCGGCAGGCACCGTAACGGTGATGCTGGTATGGGCGCTGTGGTATATCGGTCGCCGGCTGCGCTTTCGCGGTGAATATCTGCGCTTGCTGGAAGAGAGAGCCAAGTATTTGGAGCGCGAACGCAATGCCGAATCCGAGCGCGCGGTAGCGGCCGAGCGCACCCGAATCGCCCGCGAGATGCATGATGTGGTGGCGCACCAGGTGAGCCTTATGACTGTGCAGGCCGGTGCCGCCAGGGCCATCAGCCGCAATAACCCGCAAGCCGCCAGTGAAGCCATGGCTTCTGTGGAGGCTGCTGGCCGTCAGGCCATGACAGAAATGCGCCATTTACTGGGCGTACTGCGCCCGACCAGCGGCGACACTGCCCTCACGCCGCAACCGGGTCTCAATGATTTACCAGTTCTGATTGAAAAGGTCCGGCAGGTGTTAACCGAGGTCGACTACGAAACCCACGGCACGCTGGAGAATGTACCGACAAGCGTCGCGCTCACCGCTTATCGTATCGTTCAGGAATCCCTCACTAATGTCATCAAGCACGTTGGAGCTGCAGCGCGGGTTCAAGTGAGCCTGCGCTTAGACCATGACACTCTAGTGATTCATGTAGGCGATGATGGCAACACCACTGGCGACAGGCCCATGGTGGAAACAACTATTGACGAGCAGCCTGGCGGTGGGCACGGCATTGCAGGCATGCGCGAGCGCGCGGAATTGCTCGGCGGCCATCTGTATGCGGGCGCGGTCGATGGTGGTGGTTTTGAGGTATATGCACAACTGCCTACAGGAATGGTGAAAACATAATGTTGCAAGTGATGGTGGTGGATGACCAGGCTTTGGTGCGGCGCGGTTTTGCCCTGATCCTGAACAACGAGCCCGATATCGAGGTGGTCGCCGAGGCCGGTACCGGCATTGAGGCAGTTGAAGCTGCACGAGCGCATCAGCCGGATATTATCCTGATGGATATCCGCATGCCGGAGATGGACGGGCTGGAAGCCACGGCACGCATCCTGGAAGCTAGTGATACAGCTTGCCGTGTCATTATTTTGACCACGTTCGATCCCGATGAATACGTGTTTCGTGCGCTGAGGGCAGGGGCTAGTGGCTTTGTGCTCAAGGATATTCCCCCAGAGGCGCTGGTGCAGGCAGTACGCATCGTAGCTGAGGGCGGTGCCATGCTTGCACCGGGCATCACCCAACGCCTGATCAGCCAGTTCGCACAGAAATTGGGGGCAGGGCGCAACCTGTCAGAACGCCTGGAGCGCCTCACTACTCGGGAGTGCGAAGTACTGGAGGCCATCGCCGCCGGTAAAAGCAATGCCGAGATTGCGGAGGCCCTGTTTATTGGCCCCGCCACCGTTAAAACCCACGTTTCAAGCCTGCTCTCCAAGCTGGGGCTACGCGATCGTGCGCAGGCGGTGGTGTTCGCATACGAATGTGGCCTGGCCACAGTAGGGGAGCGCGATGTTGGTTTCTAGATCAATACGCGCTTTGCAACGCAATGCACTGTATCGGCTTGCAGCCATCGGCGCAGTAATTTTGGGGCTGTTCCTCACCCTCGGAGCTCAAGGTCACTTTACTGCCGTTTGGCCACTGGTAACCAGCGACGGAATGGGTTTATCCCGTCGTTTGCTTTTGATGTTGCCCGGCGTGATGCTCGCCGGCACAGCGGTGTTGAACCTCCTGCTCGGCAAACCACTCTGGCAAGAACGTGGCTACGCCCTCAACGTTACGCTTGCGGGTAATCTACTTACTATGAGCTATTTACTCTACCTGATGATACGCGGCGTACCCAATCACCCTATTGGTGTTTTCCTCGCACTGGAGGTGTCTTTTGTATTGCTGCTCGTAGCAACAAGGGCGGGACTGGTCTGGCCTGCGGTAACAGAAGCGCAGGTTGAAGTGGATATGCAGTAATGCATGTGCTTGGGGATTGCACTAGCTACCCGGCATCTTAAACATCAAGGTTGTTATTAACTTGCTAGTTTCTTTCTGAAGTCAGACAAATCGATTTCTCTGTGTAACTTTGAGGCACTGACTAGGTCGTTTTCTTCGCAAAATAATTCCTCCCGTCTAAATCATTTTTCTTACCATCAAAACTTCCAATATGAAGCAACTGTATGTTAGGGCCATTACAAAGTGACTCGAACCAAACTTTCCCGATGCGCTCGCTGCTATTTTTCACTGAAGCTCGTTCGAGAGCTTCCCACAGAAACTTTTCAGAAACAAAATCTGGATGTCTGATTCTTAACGTTAAGACCAGCGTATCCTCGTTCAGGGTGCTATCGAAACCTTTCTTTGAATATGTATATCAATTAAAGGTAAACTCTTGATCCTCTACATCTTTTAGTATCGCCGGGCTGACACGCTTTGGAGTCACAGAGAAGCGTGATATATAGATGCTGCTTTTGAATTAACTATTAGCTTTCTATGAATATTCGAGTATTTACATTACTACTGATAACGTTCTTGTCTTCTTGCGCGTCACAAGAGAAGAAAGAGGATATATTGCAGTCTGCATACGGGGATAACCTCGATTACTTCGATGGCATCACCTTTTTAACAGGCCCTTGGTATGCGCCGGGCTCTGAGTACGGTTACCATATTAATGATGGTATGGTCTATATAGCTCATGTCCCTGAAGATGGTCACGATAAGCACATTGTCAAAATTTCAGATTGCCCTCAAATAGAAACCGGCATCAGAGATCTACAACGTGCAATATTTAAAACATCAGAGATTTTTGCTGGTATTAAACAGCCTGCTGAGTTAGAGATCATCGTGATGGATGGCCCCAGCTACCGATTGGAGTATTACTCCGATAGAATAAGTGGCTCAATCACCCTTGAGGGTGGAGCAAATAGTAGTTACGCCACCCCTTGGATTAATGCGGCACTAAAAATCGGAGATATAGCCGGTGCTTGCGAATGAGCTAACAAAGCGCGCATGTGGGACAAAGTGCTGCGTACTTCATTTTTTTACTTAGCATTATAAGTAATCCAGCTATGAACAGAGAACTAGGAGAGCAAATAAAGAATGTTAGTCCAGATGAATCATTAAGCTTAGTTCGATCCATACTAGAAGGGGTTTGCGCTCACAATATGAGCACCAATGAATGGCTCTATCTATATGAAATGCTTTATGCGCGAATAGGGGACTCAGAAACGACAGACCTTAGTTATGCTGAAGCTGCCGTCGAAATACTTTCTCACTTACAAGGTGAGAATTCCTCAGATATGAATTCATTTTTAGTGCAGGAGTTAAATCTAAGAGTGCGTCTTATAAAAATTCATGGCGTAGGAGGCGGACTACTAGACCTTGACTATATATTTTTAGCTGTTAAGTCAAAACTTTGTAGCACTGACCCAGCAGATATATCCGAGAACTGGCGAGAGTTGCAATCATGCGAAGATATCGCGAGATTAAGGAGTTTTAAAAACCTACTAGGCCCCATCTCCCTGCTTAAAGACATAGATATAGAAAACGAATTTTTTACAGATTGGTTGGCGCTTAGGGGAGCTTTGCCATGAATAGATATTACAAGGTACATAAACAGCGTTCCTTGGGATTGGATAGCCAAATCACCCTATTGAAGCACTGAGTAATTGTATAGAAGGATGGATAGAGTTCAAGGTAACTGTTATGCCAAGGTAGTTATAGCCTCCCTTGTTTAGGGAAACCAATTGAACTAACTATCTAGAAGAAATATAGCTATAGGCACAATTGAGACTGTAAATTTAATTGTGTAACTGCTCCTGTCTCCGTACTCTGTATGAGGATAACATGAGCAGAGCAATGGATAATAAGAACCTCGAACAGCAACTCAAAGCACAGGTGACCGAATTAGCCAAGGAGGTTAAATCTGAGGCCGATCTTAACAGCCTTACGCAAAAGCTGGTAAAGATGACGGTAGAAGCTGCCCTGGGAGCAGAGCTGAATGAACACCTTGGCTAGCCCAAGAATGATGCCGCCGGACGTGGCTCTGGTAACAGCCGCAATGGCACGAGCTCCAAACGCCTAAAAGGTCAGCATGGAGAGGTCGAAATTAGTGTTCCCCGTGATCGAGCCGGTTCATTTGAGCCTCACTTTATACGCAAAGGCCAGACCCGCCTTACGCAGATGGACGATCAGATACTTTCCTTGTACGCAAAGGGCATGAGCACCCGCGATATCGTCGATACCTTCAAAGAAATGTACGGTGCCGACGTCTCAGCAACCTTGGTATCCAAGGTTACAGAGCAGGTTCTTGGTGCTGTGACAGAGTGGCAGAATCGCTCTTTGGATCAGGTCTACCCCATTGTCTACTTAGACTGTATCGTCCTGAAGATCCGCCAAAATAAGCGGGTAATCAACAAGGCGATGTATGTTGCTCTGGGCGTTAATATGGAGGGGCAAAAAGAGCTACTAGGCCTATGGCTTGCTGAAACAGAGGGCGCCAAGTTCTGGCTGTCTGTACTCACGGAACTGAAGAATCGCGGCCTGGAAGATATTCTAATCGTGTGCGTAGACGGTCTGAAAGGCTTCCCCGAAGCGATTGCTGCAGAATACCCAGATGCAAAGGTTCAGTTGTGTATCGTGCATATGATACGCAACTCACTGAAATATGTTTCTTGGAAGGACTATAAGGCGGTTACAGCCGGCCTAAAGGAAATTTATACCGCTGCTACAGAGCCGGCTGCACAAGCAGCACGAGAGCGTTTTTCGGAAAGCTGGGATGACATCTACCCACAGATCAGCAAATCCTGGGCTACACACTGGGCTAACCTAATCACGTTGTTCGAGTATCCACCTGAGATCCGCAAAGTGATCTACACGACTAATGCAATAGAGTCCCTCAACAGCGTGATTCGCAAAGCGACGAAACAACGTAAAGTGTTCCCTTCTGATGAATCAGCCATGAAGGTGGTGTACTTGGCTATGCAAGGCGCCTCGAAAAAATGGACAATGCCAATCCGCAATTGGAAGCCAGCCTTAAACAGGTTTATGATCGAGTTTGGTGAGCGACTCACCGATTACCAATAACCAACTGGCATGGGCGGTTACACAGAATTATTTACACTCTCTTACCAGCAAACCTATGTCGATACCTATGCAAAAGTGGCTCACTGCAAGCTTTATACCACCAAAACACCAATCACTGCAGCAGACCTTCTGAATGACCGTGTATTACCGTTTTATGCCATGCATGATCTAGCGGTGTTACGTATCCTGACTGACCGTGGTACAGAATATTGTGGCAAGCTGGAGCAACATGATTATCAGTTATATCTAAGTGTGAACGAAATAGAACACACCAAGACAAAAGCGAGGGATCCACAAACCAATGGTATCTGTGAGCGATTCCATAAAACTATTTTACAGGAATTCTACCAACCATCATTACGTCGCAAGATCTATGGATCAATAGAAGAGCTACAAAAGGATCTGGACGAATGGCTCATCTATTATAATAATGATCGCACCCATCAAGATAAGAAGTGTTGTGGCCGCACACCGATGGCAACACTTGAAGATGGAAGGAGCATCTGGAAGAAAAAATTTGTAAACTGAATTTGACCTGACAGAACACCTTCTGAAAAATCGGTAACTGTCAGATCAAGTCTGAACTACTACATATATAGACCTACAATGTCGATAACCTTTTCAGTAAATTCAGGATCACTGCTGATCTTGAATGTTTTTAGCCAATGGGGCCGTAGATCAGCTGCTTTCCATATCTGCCGAACTTGCCATGGTGTCACTGCTGCGTATTTAGCCATTAGCTCAATACTCCAGTGTGTCGCTTCTTCGGGTATACGCTTTGTTGTTACAAACAATACACGATCTACAACGTCCTTTTCGATAACAGTTGGCCGTCCAGTACGAGCACGCTCTCGCAGCCCTTCAATACCTTCCTGTTCAAAACGGTTTCGCCAGCGATAAACAGTCTTCGGTGAAGTTTGCTGCGCGGTAGCTACATTTGTAGGAGTTATTCCTTCAATGATCTGAAGAATAATCTTCGCTCGCATAATTTGTCCATGTGGAAGAGTTGTTGACCGGCACCACTTGTTTAGAATAGACGTGTCACTGTCAGAAAATTGAAAAGATTTACTTGATCGTGTCATAGGGCACCTCTGCTGCGTAGTTTATCGCTTAAGAGAGTGTCCGTCGTTGGTGGGTAAGATCAAGTAGGATTTCGAGTAATAAATAGACATTTTTAGTTGTGGGAAGCGTGATACAAGGCTAAAGGCTGGTTTTTCAGAGCATTCAGAGGTAACTTAGTGGTCATTGTATCTTTATGAAGCCCGATACTGATATTGTTGCATTAGTAACAATATGCTTTTAATTTTTAAGTTCCAGATATAGTTGTTTACGACTAATGCAATTAGCCATTTCTCTATAAATGGTCTAGACCAGTCATGCTGAGTGCCATTAAAATTTATAAATAAAATGTGACTCAAAGCTAAAAAAAATGTTTGCCAAAAAATAGACGAAATTTCTAATGATTAAATCACATATTTGATAATAATAATAATTGAAACAAGGGGACAATTAAGTGGCACTTGTGGTTAAATGTAGTTGGTACTCACGGTCTAATATTAGTTTAGATGTTGCTCCTACAAACAATTGCAAAGTGAAGGACAATGAACTCTTCAGAAAAAAAGATTAAAGGTAAGTATGCCGTTGGCTTGAAAAAAGAATCACAAGCTTCAAATCAAATTGAAGAGTTGCAAGCTTTATATATCAAAGCAATTACAGAAGAACTTGAAGACCGAAACTCCCCATTATCACTATTATTTAATGAAGTAAAAATATATGGTAGAAATGGAAAACCTGAAACAAAGTGTGACCGTAAATTTGTTGATGTAGACAGTATAATAGAGAGTGCGAAAAACCTATACCCAATTATTAGTGAAATAATGGTCTATGAGGATATTTATAAAAAAGAAACACTAGATAATGATTTAAGCCTACAAAGAGTTGATGAACTAATAAATGAAGTTTTTTCAAGCGTTAAATCGACTGCAAGAGAGAGAAAGATTCGTTTAAAGGTAAATGAAAATGAAGTTTATCAATTATTATGGCCATTACATAAAAATTTAATGCAAAAGGCGTTCATAGTAATTCTAAATCATTTGATAGCCAATATAACGGAAGATGGATCGATTGGCATAAAGGTGTGTAATGACAAAGATTTATTGAATTTATTTATATACTCCCCTGTAGAAGAGGGGGGTATGAAATTAAGGGGTGTTAATAGTGAAAAATTGAATTCAGAAAATAGTAAAAGTGAGCTAGAGAATGAAGGGGTAGGATTAAGTGGTAATTATAATGAAGCTATAAAGTTTATTTTTAAATACCTTGTGGGGGAGAAAAAAGAAGTTGAAAGTAGAGATCACTTAGGTCTACTCATAGCAAAGAATGTCTTGGAGTTACATAACGCGACAGTATATCTAAATGAATTTCTAGACGACGGAATATATCTCCAAATCTCATTGCCAACTATTGAATTTAATAAAAAGCTATCAAAAATCAAGAAAAGCCAGTATGAAAGGTTTGTATGGGAATCCGCGCCGAGTGCGACAAATACAAATATATCTAGTCGAATCGAGAGAGCCAGAATAAAAGAATCATCATTTGAGCGTATCTACACAGTAATTATGAAAAATATTGATAATAAAAATTTTTCAGTGGATGAGCTATCAAAACTATCCTTTTCAAGTAGATCACAGCTGTTTAGGAAGGTGAAAAAATACATAGGTATTTCACCGCAAGCACTTATTTTTTGGTTGAGAGTTAAAGTAGCAGCTGAACTATTTAAGAAAGGAGAGATAAATGTTTCTTGGATATCCCATAGTGTAGGCTTTAAAAGCTGCGCCCACTTTAGCAGGAACTTTAGAAAGCAATATGGGATGCCACCATCTGAGTATATTACTAGATGTAACAGAAAAATGGCGTATTAAAGTTAGTTGACCTAAAAATCTCAGACGATTAGTAACTAACAGGTACAAAAAAATGATCAACCAAGATAAACATCAAAGTAAAGTTTAGCTATGATTTAATCAACTGATCAATATTATCTGTTAAATTGTGAAAAATGAAATAAATATTCAGTTGATTGAGAGCTTAACCACTGAAACGTTTAATAGGCTATTGAAAGAATCTATTGCGATGGTTAACTTCAGTTTGTCATCTGGATATGACATACCTAGCTCGGCTTTCGACTTGATCGTAGAAATCAAACAATGTAGTTACTATAATAATAAAAAAAATAAAGGCCTTCCTTTAACGGATAAAGAAGTAGGCTCCCTTAAAAAAATAGTAAGAATACATAGTTTATTGGTTGAGGTGATAAGTCCTGCAACCCCACGAACAGCCATATTAATGATGGATGCTACTAAAGATCCATTACATATAAATATGTTTTTTAATGCTAGCATTTTCAGAAATATATTATTAGTTGTTCTAATATCAATGGCAATTTTTATCTTTTTTGGAATTTCGCCAGAAATTGATATGGAAACACGTACTAAATTTATATTCTTAGAGTTATCAGGGCTGTCATTATTAAAAATATTAATTTTTCTGCTCTCTGCGGCATCACTAGGCGGCTCGTTGGCCTGTCTCTTAGTAGTAGGGCATTACTTGGAAAAGGGCTTGTTTGACCCCATTTATAACTCGTCTTACTGGGTAAGATATATTTTCAGTGTAATTTTTGGACTACTAGCATGTACCTTACTGGTACATGCTACTCCTTTAGGTGATAAAACTCTTAATGAAATTGGGCGCCCTGCATCTGCAATGATAGGTGGTTTTTCCAGTCATTTTCTATTTCCATTATTAAAGAGTCTGCTTGATATGATAGGGAGTATTAAATTTAAAAAAAATTATAAAAAGGTTAAGAAAAGGAATAGTTAAAAAGTATTTAAGGCGCCTCTATTAATTTGGAGGAAAATTTACGGACTACTAATGTGCTATTTTATGGTTGATTTTTAGTTGTAAAACTAAGTTTATTCAAAAAATATTGATAGCCAGTGTGTTTTATCGTCACTCCAAGGAAGACTCATTGCCATTTTATTCCTTTCTTCATGTTGCAGGCGCAACTCGACTGTAAATACTGACAAAGCGGCGCATGTTGTAAACTAAATTCATCATGCCAACCTTGGCGCTGGCCCGCGCTAGCCCAATAGTTCGAACGAACATTCCGCCCTGCTCATTTTCCATAGAGCCAAATACATGCTCAACTCTGGCCCTAATTTTGGATTTCTGACGATTGGTTTTTGTATCCCGGTCGCTAAGGAGCTTACTTCTACAGACCTTTTTGTGTAGATGACTGCGGTAGCCCATCGCTTCCAATGTAATCTCAAGTTCTTCGCTATAATAGGCACTGTCCGCCCAAACATCTTTCGAACTGTTGTCACCCAGTAATTCAGTGAACACCTGTGAATCATGTACTTCGGCAGAGGTTTGATCCTACCCACTAACGACGGACACTTTCTTAAGCGATAAACTACGCAGCAGGGGTGCCCTATAACTAGTTATTGTTAATTCTGGTGTTCAACAAGCCTGATCAAGCTGCGCTCTGGTCAGCTGTTGGTGCCTCCTCTCTATCGTAGAATTTCACTCCGGTGATGACCTTGGCGAGGTAGTCAAAGCCACAGAGTTCTCTCCATTTTCTTTCTGCACATACTTCCAACTTGAACAACATGTGCAGCATGCCTTCTCGCGATAGACAGCCTTTGGAGCGCTTCGTCCTATGTCGTATTTTTCCGAACATCGACTCAATTGGGTTCGTTATCCGAATACTCTGCCAGTGTTTTGCCGGAAAGTTGTAAAAGCTCATCAGCTCTTCGTGGTCCTTTAACAGGCACTCGGCAACTTTCGGGAATTTGGCTTCATATGTCTTGATGAAGGTGTCTCTCCGCATTGGCCCTTGTCTCAGCCTGCCAGATGTCGTGTAGAAACTGCTTGGCTTTCGGCTGGCTCGACTTGGGCAGTTTATTAAGCACGTTGGCCGACTTGTGTACCCAACATCGCTGTTGACGTGTCTCCGGGTAGATCTCCTCCATTCCTGCCCAGAAACCCATGGCACCATCACCAATCGCCAGCTCTGGGGCGTACATTCCGCGCTCTTTCTGCTTTCCCAATACACCTTTCCAGCTAAGCGTTGATTCACGTTCCCCATCCTCAATGGCCAGAAAGTGCTTTTCTCCACCCTCGTTCACACCAATGACAACCAGCGCACAGAGCCTGCTTTCTTCCGAGCGTAGGCCACTGTATATGCCGTCTACCCAGATATACCCCTCTAAGCGTTGGCTTCGCCAAGTATCATATTCATTTTTCCACTGCCCTTTCAGGCGAGCCACCGTGCTGGCCGATAGGCCCTTTGCTTCCGGGCCAGCCAATATCGATAGAGCATCCTCCATTTCACCCGTTGAAACACCTTTCAGATAGAGCCACGGCAGTGCCGCCTCCAGAGAGCGAGCCTTGCGAACGTATGGCGGCACCAATGCTGAGTGGAAGGTGACCGGCTTGCTATCTTTACTTCGGACCTTCGGTATCTTGACCTTCACCAGACCAATTCCAGTCTGAACCTCGCGTTCCGGCAGGTAGCCGTTGCGAACTATAGCTGCTCGGCCGTCGTCCAAGCGGCAATCTTGAAAAGCCTTCATAAAGGTCGACAGCTCTGCTTTCACTGCCTGCTGAAGTAGCTCTCGTGCGCCCCGGCGTAGCAGTTCTGTCAGTGGGCCAATTGTCTCCTGTCGATTTGTAAACTCAATAACGGTATTCTTGTCCATAGCGGCGTACTCTTGGTTGGTTGATTGTTTGGCGACAACAAATCAACCAGATACGCTGCTTTCTTTCAAACCCTCAAACACCAGATTTGGTTATAACTCTAAAAACAGTCCCCTATATTTTTTGTTAAAAGTTAACTCTCTAGTAAAGCGGAAAGAAAAAATTTCGAATGAAGATAAAATAAGCGTCCAAATAGAAATTGGTGACCTTGGAATAAATCAAATGTCAGGAAAATAATGATAAATAGAAGTGAATTGAAGCTTTCCTCAAATAAATATGACTTACTAACATTTTTGGAAAAATTTCCAGGTCAGATTCTTTCTCGAGAAATTACATATAAAAAGATAAAAGGAACAAATTATGATGCTATTAATAGATCTATAGATATAAGTATATCCAACATAAGGTCAAAAGTAGGCGACAAACCGACAAGTCCATTATGCATAAAAACAATCAGAAATAAAGGTTATATGTTAATGATTGAATAGTAAATTCTATTTCCATGAAATCATTATTAAATTCTGGTCAAAGTTTAACAGTTAATGAAAATTAATGCTAAAATTTAAGCATGTATGGTAGATACTAAAGGATAATCTCATGAATTTTCGAGGTGAAGCGTTACCTTTAACGGATAGTGACATTGAAATTATTGCTGGCTATTTAGGATGTCAAGTCGCAGCTTTACACTCGGTTATCATAGTAGAGACAACTGGTAAGGGCTTTGGCCCTGACAATCGGCCAATTATGCTATGTGAGCCACATATATTTTATCATGAGCTTAAAATTCAATCACAGCGCTTACAAGCATCAAAACAGGGGCTAGCATATCCAAAGTGGGGAACAAAGCCATACCCTACTACACAAAATATAAGATATTTATGGCTTGATAAAGCTATGGAAATTAATCAAGAAGCTGCACTTTCCTCTTGCTCTTGGGGGTTGGGACAGGTACTTGGTATAAACTATAAAATCTGTGGGTTTTCAACAATTTTAGATTTTGTTGAAGCGATGAAGTATTCAGGGGCATCACAGCTTTATGCAATGGCTAAGTTTATAGCAGCGGATCATTTGCAAGTGTATTTAAGAAATCTGGCATGGTCTGAATTCGCACATCGCTATAATGGGCCAGCTTATGCTTTAAACCACTATGAAATAAAATTGGAACATACTTATAACCGACTACCGGCTTCAGAAAAGGTAATTCCTTCTCCTCCAAGTAACTATACATTAGATAGCCTTCTTCCTTCCAAATAGGGGGATTATAGGCATAGGTACCTTATTTATATTATATAATGGATAATATTAGGAATCCTGTAGTGGTCTAATTCTTCCGGACGCTTCGCTAAGATGGTAAAACTACCAAGCGAGGTGAAGTATGACAACAAAAGGTACACGTCGGCAATTCAAGCCGGAGTTCAAGAAAGACGCCGTAGCCCTTGTCTCCGAGCATGGGTATTCGATTTCTAAGGCAGCTGAAGCTGTTGGAACCACTACCAATAATATACGACGCTGGATAAAAGACCTGAACCAGGAAGAAAGTGGTGTGAGGCTGGATGCTGATGAGCGAGGTGAATTAGACCGACTGCGACGTGGGGTAAGGCAGTTGCGTATGGAGAAGGAGATTCTAAAAAAGGGCCAGTGTAGATTCAATTGATCAGTGCAACACCCCTGTAGGAATATGGCCTATCGGGGGATCATTGAATGAAGCGCATATTTACAGCAGAAGAAAAAGAGTGGATTTTCGACGCTTGGAAAAAGGGCATTGGCTTTAGTGAAATTGCCAATGCCATAGATTCTAAGCCAGGAACCATTTTTTCTGTATTGAGAGATACTGGCGGAATTAAACCAATACCCAGAAAGCCATCCCCTCAACACCTCACATTAGCCGAACGCGAGGAAATACGTGCAGGTCTTTCTGCAAAACAAAGTATTCGAGCAATCGATCGCTCCTTGAATCGCAATCCATCCACAATCTCGCGTGAGATTCAGAGAAATCGTGGGCGACGATACTATAAACCAGTAGACGCAAACAACCGTGCAAAACGGATGGCAAGGCGTCCCAAGCCGTATTTGCTGGAGCAAAACCCGAGGCTAAAGAAGCTTGTTTTGGAAAAATTAGAGTTGAACTGGTCACCAGAGCAGATATCGGGTTGGTTACGGAAGACATATCAGGCTGATGAATCAATGCAGATATCAGCAGAGACTATCTATAAAACACTGTATTTCCATGTGCGTTCAGCACTTCATCATAAGCTAGTAAAGCATTTGCGTCGATCTCACAGTCTTCGTCACAGCAAACAACATTCACGTTAAGGCGAGCGTGGTACTATCAACATCGTCAACGGTACATCGATAAGGGAGCGTCCTCAGGAGATACAAGAACGATGTGTTTTAGGTCATTGGGAGGGTGACTTAGTGTCAGGTTCAAACAACACTCATATTGCCACGCTTGTTGATCGAAAATCGCGGTATACGATCATTCTTAAGTTGAAAGGGAAAGATGCGACTTCTGTGAACCAGGCGCTTGTTGCTAAGTTTAAAAAACTGCCAAAAGAGCTTTGCCAATCACTGACGTGGGACCGAGGAATGGAGCTCGCGAAGCACGCTGAATTTACGGAAAAGACAGGTGTTCCTGTCTTCTTCTGCGATCCTCAGAGCTCCTGGCAAAGGGGAACGAATGAGAATACTAACAGCTTAATCCGTCAGTACTTTCCAAAAAAGACATGCTTGGCGCAGCATACTCAGAGGAAATTCAATCAAGTTGCTAACGAGCTTAATAGCATGCCAAGAAAAACATTGAAATTTGCGACACCAAAGCAGGTTATTAAACAGGGTGTTGCCTTGACAGGTTGAACCTACACTGGCCTTTTTTAAAATTTCTTTCTCCATCCGCTATTACTTGATTTCGCGTCGCAACCGATCCAATTCAGCACGCTCGCTGGTATCCGGCCTTTCTCCGCTCTCTTCCTGCTTCAGGTCTTTTATCTAGCGTCGTAGATTATTGGTAGTGGTTCCAACAGCTTCAGCTGCCTTAGAAATCGAATACCCTTGCTCGGAGACAAGGGCTACGGCGTCTTTCTTGAACTTCGGCTTGAATTGCCGACGTGTACCTTTTGTTGTCATACTTCACCTCGATTGGTAATTTTACCATCTTAGCAAAGTGTCTGGAAGAATTAGACCACTACAAACATTATTCAATGACACAAGCAGACAATAAAGTAAGTTTTTTTACTCCAGTGAATAGTAAAATACTAGCCGTCCGCCCAGCTTTATGAATAATAGATTAGTATCTACATAATGCTCACAATTGTTTTCTAAATATGTTTTTTTAACGTAAACTACTGCTTCATTTTCACCTCCAAATATATTTATAATTTTTAGATCTAACCACTGAACATTATTAATATTAATTTTATCAACTCCAGGGAAAGTCTCTGGGTGCCATGTATTCTTTATATACTCTTTGCAACCCAATAATTCAGCTACATGCCTACTTCGTGTAAGTGACCCTGGATCTAGAGGGTAAGCCATTCCGGTAACATATATCTTACAACAGCTCTTAAATAACTTCCCACTGCAGCAAGGACATGTTTTTTCTTCCATTACAAAAACCTCAGTTAACTATATGATTAGTAGCTTTAATGATTTCAATAACAAGTTAGCCCTTCCCAAATAAGTAACCTAAAATTAGGTTTATTACCGGAACAGTGAACTTCCACAATTCAGATGAATCCACGCCTTTAAGTTCAAATAAAGTTCCATAAATGCTCATGCCAATAAGTAATAAAAGGATACACCCGGCAATATTAGATGGAGCATTATTTTTATCTCCAAACAATTTCCCTAAAAACCCAGCATTCAATTTTATTTCTTCGTCACCCAGTCTAGAGGATTCTTCATTTTTAGGAGGAGTCATATTAATCTCTCTTGGTTTCAAGTAATAACTGCAATCCCTATATGCTGCAAGCAGATTATCTTGCAGTCCCACAAATATATCTTATCTAACGAAACAGTAAGAAAACTTAGGGGCGTAATAGCAGGCTGTTTTTAAGATGTATAGAACACTGGTAAGTTAAGAAAGTTTTTTCATAGTTAAAAATTATCGTGGTTTGGTCGTTAGACAAGATCACTATTGATCCGCTTACTGAGCTTCGCTCTATAATACATGCCCATTAATTACATTTAATAAGTTATGAAATAGCTTCTAATCATAGTAGTTTCGACCTTAAATGATAGAGCATTATCTGGGCAACTAAGAATCGCCAGATGCAAATGAGCACTCTTGAATAACTCAGTTAGAAAAGTTGTCAAGAGTGCGCAATTACTACAATAAACAATTAAGCTGTTGATGCTAAGTTTAACTAAAATTACATTTTCTGAACGATAAAGCATATGAGATTAACTGAAAAATAGCAGAAAGTACTTCAGATGCGAGCCCTACGAATGTCGCAAGCTGCCTCCAATTTTCAAGACTAAAAGTTTTAGGCCCCTTTTTTTTCCAAAAAGGGGCCTGACTTGGTTGAATCCTCGCCTCTTCCCGTACATAGACTGCATAATCAGCAAAAAGTGTGGCTGCAATTTGAACGAGCCAAGCCAATATTTGGCCCGCTAGTATTGTATCACAATCCTTATTAGTTTTACCTGGAATAGATACAGTACCAGAAATAGCTCTACGAACTGAATCCTCGATATTTCTCCTAAATGATTCTGGGCTTTGTAAGAGTAAACTAGCCGGAATCTCCGTAAGTGTAGAATGTAAGAATTCATTCAGTCTAAGCATTTTGGCGAGTAATTTTTCTGAACTGAGAGAACGATATTTATTTCCTAGTGCGGAAAAATCGGATAATCTACCTTGGGATAGCCCAAGAAGATAGGGTTCTATATCTCCTTCTAGATCTTCGTTGGAATTATCATCTTTAGTAAGGTCTAAAATAATAGAATTCGCTAACTCTTCTAACTCTCGAACGAATTTTAGAAAAGAATCTGAATGAAGAAAGGAGGGGTTTACAATAGAAATATTTTCCATGATAAATACTCGTTAGATTAAGTTACTAAGATTCCATGCACATTTTAAAATTCGTTGCGTCTGCAATCACACCAAACAACATTTGAAGGCACACACCAAGAAGTGCAGCCATTAACTCCTTTTGATCTAATTTTTTAAATTGACTTCCTTCTATAAATGCTATAGCCATACACTCTTTCACAAGCTCTACCCATTGACCACCGAAAGACGTAAGAAAAGCTTTAATACAAGAAGGAGGGTTAGGTATTACATGACCAACAGAGGCTGAGCTGTCATTTAGTATGTTAACTACCTCTTGCTCATAGTTGGTGTCAGACAAGAGTAAAATAATTGCACCTTTTAAGACATCTTTATCCTGGTAAAGCGCTCCAGCTGGTAAGTTTGTTAAAAAATTCTCTCTTAATTTTTCAAGGTCCATCACGAATTTAAGAAAATTTTTCATATGTAATGGGGAGCTTTCATCCCCTTCAAACTTATGAAACAGATCTAAAATTGCAGTAAATTCACCACGCTTTATATTTTCATTTAGTGAATATAATTCATCACTTCCCAAATTCGACGTTGAATCCAATACATCAGAAGTCAAACTTCTTACTACCTTAATCATATATTCCAGTGTTGAATTGACAATGGACATAGATTGCGAGTGGCTTGACAATTCTTGTGCTATTTTTCTGGTAACTAGTGAATTAGACATACAAATATTTCCATTCTAGTGAGTTAATTATGCCATACAGCTGCGATAGTTGTATGCAGTATTAATTACTGATAATACAAGACCAATTATCTCGAAAACCACAAATAATATTATTTCCGGTAATTTCTCATCAAACGCCTTAAGTAACATGACGTCAACTAAAAGTAGTTCAATAAATCCAAAGAGAATGGAGACGATATCAACACCCAGGATGGCCTTGCAAATTTGAACCACTTGCCATTCCAATTGCTCGATGACTATTTGTTCTGGCTCCGAATCAGATATCTGATCCTTAATGACTTTAGCAATTTCCTTTCTATCCATATCTGCAAAGGAAAGAGGGAGCTCTTCTTTTAAGTTTGCAAGATGAGAAACAATCCTGTCTGCGACTGCAATTATACTGCCGAAAGGGATTAAGTTCTTATCCTCATTCAGAAATATATTTAACGCTGAAGGATCTTTTTCTTTATAGCTTTGAAATGTTTGATCAAATTCACTTTTAGAAAATCCAGAAGTAGGAATATGGTTATTGCCATGCTCTCGGTCAAATAAATTATTTCCTGCTTTAGTTGCAGGTAAAATTATATGTTTAATGATTTCCTCAAAAATTGAATTAAATTCTGGTGATTTCGAAAGCATTTTACTTAGTTGATACTCATTCATCGGTACATTTTCCTATGAAATTTTAAGATAATGATTTAAAAAATTTCTATCAATAATTGTCCCTCCATTAATTTAGGTCTAATTAAAATCTATCTAGAAAGCTAAATATGAAAAAATTTCATAGTCGATCATAAGGTTGACAAACTAGATAGGTGAATTTTAAATTTAAAAACTAATTGGTATATATTAATAGGTGTAGCTTGCGAATCGAATAATAAGCAAGTATCCATATTAAAATCTAATTAGCTGCTTTCAGGTGGGAAGCACGCAACTGTTGACTCAGGTTCTGATAGAATGCTATTGAAATTAAATGTAGCAAACTGAGTGTTCGATCGTGTAGGCGCAAATACAACTTTTATTGACTTGGGCTGGTTGGTTGATATGGTTACCGGTCCTTGCCATTGCGGAGTCTTTTGCGGACCGGTATTTTTCCAATATCCAGCTTGGATTTGGCCGACATATGTACCATTGGAGTTGGCTTCATTAAATGTATATCCAATAGGATAAGTAGCCATAGGCACATAATTACCACTGCCATCGTTTTCATAGTACTGCGCAACTAAATAGGGTTGATTTCCGTCTGTGTCCGCTAACTTTGGATTTCGTATTACATAAGCTGCAGGTGCTTTTATATATGGAGCACATGCTGTTGAGCATGGAATTGCATTGAAAGAAAACTGATTATTAGTAAAGGTAACTCGTACAGGATCGGTTTCTGAATCATAAAGCCACCAAAACTTCCACATTAAGCCATTCTGACCATTATTACCACTGGCGTCAAAGTCAATAGTTAAGTCGAAGCTTGCTTTGTACTCTTGCGAATCTAAAGTTATAGTTTTTGTATTTAAGCTTAGAGGCTTTGTCCATGCAGTATCAGCACCATAACCTAGATCTGAAAAATTCAACTGTGCTGCAGCGGTTCCTGTTTTAGTATTTGCATTCGGCCACAGATTATTAATCTTAATAACATAATCGTTAATCCATGAAGCATTATCTCGTCCTACATATTCAAGTACGATCACATTTGCGCTAGACGCTTGACCTGACCCATCCCAAGAGTATTTCCATGGATATGAGGGGAGATTTGTCATAGTTCCATTTGGAGTATTAATAGTAAGATCATATTGTTGTTGTTCATCGTTACCAGGGTTCAATATTTCGATATAGGCACCATTTTTACTCATATTGTTTAAGGTGCCAGGTACAACACAATTTTGATAGAAGAGCGGGATCTCCAATTTAACCTGAGTTGTAACGTTTTTGTCTGGCCCATTAATTTGTTGAACAGGATGGTTATTATAAAAAGTTTTTCCCGCTATAATACTTCCAATTGAGGGCCAAGTAACTGTATATGTAAGCGCTGTACTTTTATCTTCAAGATAGACTTTAATAGGATCAACGGTTAACCTTGGCTTGCTCTGCTTCATACCCTCAACCCATTGCTGCTGATTAAACCAGGTATCACTGTTTGGGAAAGCGTTAATAAACTTAATCCAAAAAGTGCTAGGCTTTTTACCTTTTGCGGTTTCTGCTAATACATATATTATTTCAAGAATAAACCTTCCATAATTATAATCTAGATTGGCTGAGAATCTTATTCCATGGAATAAGACAAATAAGGTCTTTAATGCAATTAAAAATTTAGAATGCGACTTCTGGACATCATCATTTTCCCAATCAATAGTTAAATCCTGTACTAATTGTGAAGATGTATCAGGATCTGGGAATGTCCATCCAAGCAATTCTAATCCTATACCCATTCTTTTTGGTTCTTGCACCTTTATAGGGAAAAAAGTTGAAAAAATATCCACCCCATGGTACGTACCTGGAAGTGTTTGGGGAGGAGGATTCGGATTTTTTTTCTTGGTTGTCGTCCTAGGAATATTATTCCATAAGGTAAGACCACAGGTTATTTTCGCTCCCAAATAGTCCCCTGAGCGTCGCGAATTGGTCAGGCGAAAGAAGTCATACATCGTTTGAAAACCTTGCTGAACAACAGCTGCATCTGACGATGGTACCCCAACAAACTCTGCACCAGCCCATTCACTGAGCTTTTTTCCATTCACAGTTATGCCCCACAATTCAGCTCCGGCATCAAATCCGAACCCAACTGCTTGTGGAGGAAACCAAATCCCGCTATTTACATTAATTCCAAGATTTTCATCATATTTAAGCTTGCTGATTAATTGATCTACAATTAGGGGAAATTGATTATTAACTTCAAACACAGCATCTTTAACTATTTTTAAGTTGGCGTCACCGGGGTCACGTAATAGATTTAATATAGCCTCCTGCACTTCTTTTGATTTCTCTGAATGTACAGTACTACCAACAAAGTTGTAAATATCGTTTATCTGTGTTTCATTTTGTATTAAGAAATTAGCTAATGAATTTAAGTGAAAATTAATCTCTTCATCTTGCCTAAGTAGAGATATGAGCCATTGAGGGTCATTTTGTGCTTGGCTGAATTCATAGTCTGTTGGAATAACACTTGACATAATAAGATCCTCAATATTTAGAAGGTGTAGACTAAAAACAACAGTAAATTTATATATATTTGAATCTTAATCTTTACAAGTTTGGGTTTGCAGGCGGCAACTTGTAGGTAATAACTTGCACTTTCGATGTAATTATGTCGCGATTAACTTCAAATTTCTTGATTTGCAGTTACTATATTTTTAATTAGGTTTATACAGATTAAAAAATATGTGACGGGAGAATTGTTTTTCTACATCTTGGTTTCGGATAAAAAGTGCAATTGGTAACGGAGGGCCCAGCTGGTAGAGTCAGCACCTCTCCCGACCAAGAGAAAGACACTGATGAGCTACTATCAACTGAGCGAGAACGAACGATACCAGATTTCCAGTCTAAGAAAAGCCGGACATTCTCAGAAAGCAATTGCAGAATTGTTTGAGAGGCATCCCTCAACGATCAGCCAAGAGCTGCGATGCAATAGAGGCTTGCGAGGAATCGCCCAAGGCAAGCACATAAGCATGCAGAGCTACTACGCCAGCAAGCGTATAAGGCACAGAAAGCGATTGATGGTGTGTGGCAACAAATACACACCCTAGCAGGCTGTTGAAATACGACCGCATAGGTACTGGTTTTGGTAGAATATCCACAAGATAAACTCTGGAAGCTCTACGATAATGCGCGGCGCCAATATCATCCAAGAAGCTTTATTCACAACGATTCACCTGGAATCTTTCGTACCTAAGAAGCATCCATTACGCGCGATCCGGACTCTCTTTAACCTCGCGCTCAAGCGTTTAGACTGGCTGCTGGACTCTGCATACTGTGAATACGGCCGTGAATCTATCCCACCAGAACGCTTATTAAGAGCCCAACTATTACAGGTTCTGTATACGATTCGCAGTGAAAGGCAGTTAATGGAATAGGTGAATTACAACTTGCTATTTCTCTGGTTTGTTGGACTTTCAGTAGACGATATCGTATGGAACCACTCTACCTTCAGTAAAAACCGAGATCGGTTACTTGAACATGAGGTTATTCCGGCGCTTTTTAAAGAAATTGTAGAGATGGCTCACAAGAAAAATCTGCTTAACTATGAACATTTCAGTGTTGATGGCACCTTGATTCAAGCATGGGCTTCCCGGAAAAGTTTTCGGTCGAAAAAAGTCGGTGATGATGACGAAAAACCAGGGGGTGGTCGTAACAAGGGGCGAGATTTTCGTGGAGAGAAACGTACTAATGATACGCACGCCTCGACCACTGACCCAGATTCAAGAATCTATAAAAAATCCCAAGGCTCAGAAGCAAAATTGGGTTACTTGGGGCATACCACAATGGATAACCGAAATGGTTTAATTGTGAATGCAAAGGTCAGTTTAGCCACGGGAACCGCAGAGAGGGAAACAGCGCTTGATGTGCTTTCGGAACTACCGGGCTCAAAACCCAAGACAGTTGGTGCGGATAAAGGTTATGACACTCGTGGATTTGTAGAGTCCTGCAGAGGTTTGGGAGTCACGCCTCATGTTGCTCAGAATGGTAAACGTCCAGGAGGGTCCGCGATTGATGGGAGGACAACTCGTCATACTGGGTACCAGGCCAGTTTGAAAGTTCGTAAACGAATTGAAGAGGGTTTTGGTTGGGGAAAAAACATAGGGCTGATTCGACAGATCAAAGTGCGCGGCCTAGATCGTGTTAACGAAGTTTTCGACGTGACATTTATTGGGTGGAATCTTACCCGAATGAAAAATTTACAGAATCAATCTGTTTTATGAATGCAAGTAGGGCAAAAACGCGCGAATCATAGTTGATTTAATAGTTTTTGGGCCAAAAATGAATAGAACAATATTATTTGGGGGAAATCATATGGATTAGTTCAGACCAAATCCATATAATGGAAGCTCTGAAAATCAGCTTCTACTCCTTCATCATGTTTTACAAAATCAAAAAACGTCTATCTTTTAGTCGAAACTCAGGTTTCCATGCGTATTTACCTCCATTTTTATTGCCCAATAATCTGCATTTTGCAGACTTTGGGTACACTGCCCCTAGGTCAGCAGATATTTCTTCCCAATTAACAAATTGGTGAAGCCTGCCAAGAGGAACAAGCGCTGAGCGTTTTTTTTCTAAACCTCGATAGCGTACTTTTCCATACCCGAAGATATTTTTTATATATCGGAATAGGTGCTCTACTTTTGCCCTAATCTGCGCCTTTATTTTTTCTACCATTCGCAATTCAGCACGGCCCGGTCGATGCTTCAAACGACTTCGCTTCTCTGCAATGTGCCACTCCACCTCTTTAGATTTAAGCTCTTCGCGCTTTTCCGCACCCATGTAGTCAGAGTCTCCCCAAATGCGCTTCTCTTTACCATGTAGCAATTTACCTGTTGCGGTATGTCGTGCTGGTTAGCGGCTGTTATGTCGAGGTTATGGATGAGCCCAAGGGTATCATCTGTACCAATGTGTATCTTCATACCAAAATGCCACTGATTCCCTTTTTAAGTTTGATGCATTTTTGGTTCGCGCTCCTTCTTTTTATTCTTCGTCGAAGTTGGCGCGGAGATAATCGTGGCATCTACAATGGTACCTTCACGCAGTGCCATGTCATTCCCCGCGAGATGCTTATTGATTTCCTCCTAGATTCCCACAATAACCGACACACTTGGCGATAGCGAAGGAGGCCAGCTGGCTGTAGGCTGGTTAGCTTGCACACAAACAAGCCAGGAACCCTATGGGAACCCATACCAACCAGCTGACACTGAAAGAACGATACCAGATCGAAGTCCACAGTGGACAGAACTATTCGGCTCGAGCGATAGCGTTACAGCTCAATCGTTCCAACAAAACCATCTCGCGAGAGCTTACCCGCTTTTATCCATACTGTGCCGAGAGCGCTCATCAAAAGGCTCTGCAGAGGCTGCATGGGGCTCGTAAGCACACCAAGTTTGATTTCGCCATGAAAGTGCAAATCGACCATCAGCTAAAAAACGCTAGCCCAGAACAAATTGCTGGGAGAATGAGGCTTGAGAAATGTGAAAAAAGGGCCAGTTGCTCAACAATTTATCGCTGGATAGGTCGGCTTAATTGGAGGCAGCGGCTGCCACGGAAAGGCAAACTTTATCGGAAGCGTACAGACTCCGAGGCAGGAGTAAAGCTCATTCCGGAGCGTATTGACATTGAAGAGCGACCAACGATTGTTGATGAAAACACAGAGCTTGGCCATTGGGAGGGCGATACGGTTTATGGTCAGGATAGCTATCTTGTGACATTAGTTGAGCGAGTTTCTAAATTGTTACTCACTCGTAGGGTACCCAATAAGAGTAAGAAGACAGTAAGTCGTGCAATCAAGCAGATGCTAAAGCCGTATCAGGCAATATGTAAAACAATAACCTTCGATAATGGAGGCGAATTTGCGGGCCACCAGTCGATTGCGCGGAAACTGGGATGCAAAATATATTTTGCAAAACCTTATCACTCTTGGGAGCGTGGATTGAACGAAAACACGAATGGTCTACTGAGGCGTTTCTTCCCGAAGGGTATAGAAATTGGCAAGATACCAAAAAGCCATATCGATGATGCAGTGTTCCGAATTAATACTCGCCCAAGAAAGGTGTTAAATTACTTGAGTCCGCTGGAATTTCTATCGGACAGGCGTGTGTCACTTATGTTAGCAATCTAGGTTTTACTGGACGTCTACACAAGGAAGATCTTGGGTCAAGTCCTGCAGGCGCCCCCAAAAATACTGCGTTGGCTTGGCATTTATACCTTCTTGCTGAAATATTTCTTTCGCTTCTGCGGCTGCCATTATACCGGCTAGGGCATGAGCACGGTCACAATCACAGATGGCTAAATTTTCAGCTGCCCGGTAATGTTCTATAGCGCTATCAAAGTTGCCAGCAGATTCGTAATAGAAAGCGAGGCGGAAATGCTTGTCCAGTTCCTTTTCCCCACGGGATGGCTTTTCCGATGGATTAAGAGGCCTCTTTATTTGGTCGCAATTAACTAAGGATTCAGCTGAAACAGCAATTTTCGAAGAGTTCGTGAATTGTGTCGGTGCTTCTCGATGATTATCTAGTGATTGGCCGCAGCCAATAAGAGCCGATACAATGAGCGCACATGCCGCTTTTTGCATTAGGCTGTAGCTCCGGCATTTACCAGTGCCTGCTCAAACTCCTCAGCGTAGCGTGCTATATTGTCCGCTTTATCCATAGCGTTGATAATTTGCCGCGCATGGCGGTAATCGACTATCTGTCCCTTCTCTGGATCGCCGATGGAATGCCTTAGTGCTTTCCCGGTGAAGATTCCTAGGAACATGCCGTAAAAAAGGATGATCGTTGCATATTTTGGAACTTTCACAGCATCGGGGTCTTGGGTAAAGTCTGGGCACTGAGGGTAATGTTCACGTACTACCGGTGTCAGCTTCTCGTAGTTGCGACGCCCGGTTAGCTGCACAAAGCCGCGACCCCGGAATTTATATCCATCGCCCGGCTCAGTATTCCCCAGGTCTTTTCGGAAGTCGTACCTGGTAAAATAAGATTTAGAGCCATATTCCGTAATTGGTTGCATAGTGTATGCCGTTTCGTGAAAAGTCGTTGCGAGCATATAAGCCAGCCAACCAATGCTACGAATTTCCCACTGAATTTTGAAATTTCCGCTCGGCTGAGTCGGCGGCTTTTCCCAGAAATTCAGAATAACCTCCATTCCATTAACCTGTTCCTGGGTCAAGCTGCCTTTGAAGATGCCTTTGCGTATATCTTCGTAGAAGGTTGACCTTTCCATTTGAAGAGCAGTTCCTGGGGGCTTTTCGGGTACCGATGGAGCCGGTTGTGGTTCTATAGGTAGTAGTGACGCCTGACTGGTCTCGGCTTGTAGTAACGCTTGTTCGAACTCCTTAGCATAGATTTCAATACTACGTGCCTTATGCATGCTGCCAGTGACTTTACGTGCATGGAAGTAATCGACTATCTGTCCCTTATCTGGGTTGCCAATATATTGTTTCAGTGTCTTATCATTAAAGAACCCCAAAATCATACTGTAAAACAGTATTACCGTCGCATACCGTACATCTCTTACCGCTTCGGGGTCCGTGGTAAAATCAGGGCAATTCGGGTAAAATTCACGAACGACTAAGGTCATTTGCTCGTAATTACGGCGCCCGGTTAACGGTAAATAGCCGCGCCCTTTAAAATTTACACCATCACCTTCCTTGGTATTGCCCAGATCTTTGCGGCCTTCATATAATTGAGTAAAGCGTTCATTACTGCCAAACTCTGTGCCCGGTTGCATAGTGAATGCCGTTTCATGAAAAACCGTTGCAAGCATGTAAGCTAGCCAACCGATATGGCGAACCTCCCAGTGAGCCTTCAAATCCCCAGTCGGCTGAACGGGCGGGGTTTCCCAGAGATTAAGGATCGCCTCCATTCCTTCAACCTGTTCAAGATTCAGGCGTCCCTCGAATAGATCTTCACGAATACCGTCGTAGAATATTGCACGATCCATAAAAAGCCTCCCTAAAAAGTTTTTGTAAGAAATAAAAAAGGGGAAGGAAAGAATACACTGCGCTCGGACCGTATGAAGCATGGATGCCGATTACGAGCATACAGGGATGTATTCACAGCGCGCCTCGAGCGCTGTGTATTCTTTCCTTCTGACCCACAAAGTAACTGTGGTCTATGGATTGCTTTGCTTACAGTGGCTGGCAGCTAATCAGGCATCTATTTCCACACCCATGGCTCCGATAAATTAACCGTGTCGCCAATAGCATTATCGCGATTTTTAAGCCGAAAATTGACGACAGAATACCCCATTACTTAGACAGAAACTCATTGGAGCGGTTTAAAAACCCTTTTGAGGAGAAACTTTTAAGAATCACCTGCGCAAATGTTCCAAGCTCACTTGTCGTAGTTGAGAATCAACTTCGTAGTGTTTTCCGCACCACAATTGTCTATTGATGGCCCAATCTCGATATTCTACCAAAACTTATGGTAAAGCTTCTCAAAAAGGAACTATTTCATAAATTCAGTTAAAAACACACTGCCGCAAGCTTGATAATTTTTGGTGTCAGTTCGGCATTGGCAACCTCACAAAAGCGTTCTTTGAATAGCGCTAGCCAGCCTTTAATCTCCTATTCTCATCTTATGCGTTGGAATAGTAGAGATCAGTAAAATATCAGTATCCAAGTCGGTAGTTTATCCTGTATTAATCATGATAATAAAGTAGATATAGAATCTAACTACTATTCTTACCAATAGCTGGAATCGTGCTACTCCCGAATTATCCTCAGTGAAGGAATGTCCGCTTAATAGACCGAGAAATTGCCATGAAGAAGCTGAGCGAGCAATTTAATGTCATTAGTGACGCCCTGGATCTACGGGATCGCTATTATGAGCCCCGCCTGTCTCCCATACCCTGCCAGATGCCCCCTCCCCAAGACCTCACTATTCTCAATCAGGGGCAGGATGGAGCCTGTACCGGATTTGGTTTGGCTGCTGTAATTAATCGTTTGTATCAACAACAGAATCAAAATGTCTTAGTCAGCCCCTGGATGATTTACAACATGGCGCGCAGATACGACGAGTGGCCTGGGGAAACCTATGAGGGGTCAAGTTGTCGGGGAGCGATTAAGGGGTGGTTGAATACCGGTGTTTGTCTCGATTCCCTTTACAAGAAAGAAGATGGCGACACCCCAAATTTTGAACAACTGGAAGATGCTAAGTCTCGAACTATCGGTGCCTACTATCGAATACGCCCGGATATTACTGAGATGCACTATGCACTTCAGGAGACCTACATCATATACGTATCAGCAATGATTCATGATGGTTGGTTTAAACTTCGCAGAAACCCTAACGGCGAATACGTTATACCAGCCAATAAACAACAGATAGGCGGGCATGCTTTCGCCATAGTTGGATATAACACCGAGGGATTTTGGGTTCAGAATTCCTGGGGCAGGGATTGGGGGGACAATGGGAAAGCCCTCTGGCCTTACGAAGACTGGTTAAACTCAGTACTGGATGCCTGGGTGGTACAAATTGCCCTGCCCACGCCGCAGATATTTGACCAATTACGCCGAGCCGGTACCCGGTCCACTGCCAATCTCGCAGCATCCGCTACACCAAGCCGCAATGAGATATGGAGACACTTTGTACATCTTAATGATGGTAATTTCCGTGACGGCGGTAAATACTGGAGCAATGAATCTCATATCGCGGCTATAGCAGATAACCTACACCGAGAGAAAACAAATTTCGATCATTTACTTTTTTATGCACATGGTGGCTTAAATACTGCGAAGGACTCGGCGCGTCGTATCGCAGCGATGAAAAATGTTTTTATTGAGAACCGCATCTACCCCTTTCATTTTATGTGGGACACTGGCCTTCTTGAGATTATGAAGAGTATTCTGACTGATAAATCTGCCCGTGCCGAGCGCATTGCAGGAGGCATACGAGACTGGTTCGATCGTCGAATTGAAAATATGACTCGTTTTCCGGGTCGAGCTATATGGGATGAAATGAAACAAAATGCGGCGAAACCTTTTGAAAGTCGAGATAGCCATGGCTCACGCACACTAAAACACATATTGAACACGCTGAATGAAATAGGCAATAAGCAGGTACATGTGGCTGGTCACAGTGCCGGAGCAATACTTCAAGCACACCTGTTAAAACGTTTATTTAGAGGTAATATGTTCAACAAAGTATCCAGCTGCTCCCTGCTGGCACCGGCCGCCAATTATGACCTCTACCAGCATATTTACAAACCACTGATTAAGAATCAAAAATTAGAATCAACCACCATTTACAATCTGTCCGCAGAAGAGGAAGAAGATGACAATGTCGCTCGAGTCTATGGTAAATCTCTCTTATATCTGGTCTCCAATGCTTTTGAGGAAAAGCGTGGAGAAGCACTCATGGGCATGCAGATCTACAACGATCAGATTCCAATGAACGAGGTAAAAATTCATTACAGTCCTTCCAATGCCACCAAGAGTAAAACACATGGTGGGTTCGATGAAGATCCGGCAACGATGAATAGTCTGCTACGCAAAGTTTTAGGTAAAAAACCGCCACGACCATTCACTGCTGGAGATTTGGAATATTGACTGGAAAGGTACTCTAGTAGCTTGAAGACATTTATAGAAATCACTTTATGTCAGCCATGCACAGCAGGATGATGAGACATTCGATGAATTCAACCTGAATAAATTACATTTGTTGGAGCAACCATATCTACCGCATACTATTTTCTGACTATACGACCCACTTCACCGATTAAGATTCCATTAAGTGACTCCTGGAACACCTTCAGCTGTACTTAGTCGACCCTAGCATTAATATTAAATGAGAAAGCGAGGTGACATACATGATCATTGAAAATGCCACAATGATAGTGGGGATCATCTTGGGAGGAATCTGCCTCCTCGCTGCGGTATACAACCACATTAAGCATCAAAATTTCGGGTTGGGAGGTGTCGTACTTGTAATGTTTGGCTCGATGCTACTTGCTTTATCTATCTGGGGGTCCGTGGAAATATGGGTAGGAGGTTCTGGAGCAAAATTTCAACTTAAGGAGGATTTTGGTGCAGAGAAAGCGGAACTCAATAACCAACTGGAAGAGCTGCGTTTGAGATTGACCACCAATAGAAATGATATTGAAAGAATGGCCGAACATCTTCCACGTGCAACTATTAGCCCAGCGCAAGAAAAAGAAAGAAGGGCAACTCGGGAAAAATTTGAAAGAAATTCGCATTACTCTATCCTCATATTCAACAAGGCCGCACAGCAGGAAAATGCAAAGACTATTACTAAAGATTTACTTGAAGCCGGATTTAAAACTTCTGCAACTGAGACTGATCTAGAGGAGGCAAAACAACAATTCCCAAACAATGTAGCATGGGTGGTTTACACAGAACGAGGGGAAAGGATACTTCCTGAAGTTAGAAGAATTTTATCCCAATCAACAACAGATATCCGCTTCGAGATTGCCTCGAATCCAGTGTCTTTACGCCGGGGGGACATCCAGGTTCTATTGTTCTAACCCGCTCGGGTTGTTGCAGATGATTTTATCATCAACTCCACCGCCTTTATTACCACCGGGTCAGAAGTAAAGAATACACTGCACTCGAGACACGCTGTGAATACACCCCTGTTAGCTCGTAATCGGCAACCATGCCTCATAGGGTCCCGAGCACAGTGTATTCCTTGCCTCTTTTTAGTAAGTACTTCCAAATAACACTGTTATCTTATTAATTTGCACCAGTGGTAGTTGCTGCCCATTAACTGTGCCAAATAAGGTAAATCCGATATTGAGCCGTGCATTATCGGAAGGGAGCTGGCTATTCTGGAACCACTGCCAGACTTGTGACGCGACACTCCGCGCTGTCGTCGATGGAGACAACGTGTCTAACTCAAGCGCGTTGGCTAACAAAACGGAAGCTTCCGCCATCAAATGGCTATTACCGCTGTTATCACTTACCAGCGAGTAGGCGTAACTAATTCGCAAATTAATCCTGGGATTAATAGCAGCAAAGTTGACCGAAGAAATAGGATCAATAATATCTTCCATTACTTGCTGTAAAGTAGCCTCACTCATAGGTCCAACATCGACGGGATTAAGTGACTCCCGTTCAACTAACGGAATAGTTGCATTTACAAAGGAGGTTTCATCCGTTGTATAAATAAACAGTGGATTGGTTTTCTCATTGGGTACTAACTCGGCGTTGCGAACAATCCATGAAGTGAAATTGGCAGACTGATAAGCCAGTATATCTAGGGGTGTCCAAGTTAAAGTTAGAGGACTAAACAGGGGGTCAGCTGGAATACTGTGTTGAAGCTCCCACCATCCGTCTTTTCCCGTAGCCTGACTAGGCTCCGGCTCCCAAAAGTTATCTCCATTCAGAGTACCTTTAAAGGAGAGAGAAGGCCAAATAGCGGGATTATCGTTATCCCGATCAGTTTGCCCTTGCAGTGTCAGCGTATTCAGTGTTGTGTTGACACCAGGACCTCCGCTCACTGTGAGATGGAAATGGTCGATCTCATTATCTTCAACTAACAAATCTTCGGCAATATCCCAATTGGTGGGCCAAGCCTCTGCAACATTATTCACCAGTGTGACAAAGTTTGAAACAAGCTCGGATGCTTCCTTATTAGGGAAGCCCTGGAAAGCGGCACCACCACTATAGGCTTCAGACAAAATATTATTCAATTGGGCCGATAAGGCCGGATACTCTTGGTGAAATTCTGCAAGAGCTTTAAATAAGGCATCAGTAACTCCTAGATTTTTTCTGGCCGCAGTGATTCGCCGTTGCCCCGGTGCGATCGGTTGGTTGCGGATAATATCGAAATACAAGTCATCTTGACTGGCAATATCGGTGCTTATTTGCACCGTGTAGGTCCACTCCATCGCATCGAGAATTTCATCGCGAAGCTCTGAAGAGCTGGATAACTCCGTCAAATGTTTGGCTCCAGTGCCGCTGTGAGACAACAGTGTTGGCAAGGCTGGTTCAAAAGGCAGGGGGATCGGGATGATAGCTTCCGTATTGAGTGGCGCCTGGGCAGTGATGGGCATCAGCAGGGGCGCCTCTTCGGGCAGTGCAAATTTTATCCAGGAACTGGGTACGTAGCCGAGAAATTCGCTATCTTCTTCAAAGTTATGTTGCAAGTAGCTGACATTGTATTGCAGCGGTAGCTGAATACGGGAGCGATCCTCCGGCGTGGTAACACTCAGCAAAGAAGTTGCCCACTGCTGGCCTCTATCAAGGCTCAGATAAACCGCTGAGAACTGGTATAACTTGTCGATATCAGAGTCGCTTTTAATCGGTGCCTCATCATTAGGTTGGGCAATGCTACCAAACAGTTGTGGTGCCTTTTGTGGATGAATGCCATCTATAATTTCTGATGCACTAATATCAGCGGGCACCTGAACAACAGTGGAAATGGTGTAGGCACTGGTAAGGTTTACTAATAGCGCTTGCCGCAATCGCTCCTGAGCTTCTCCGATATCACCCCGCCCTTCATCCTTCTCTAAAATCGGCACCAGTCCGCTAGGGATTGATGTCGCAAGAGTTTGTTTGCTCGCCATTAACTGATCGTAGTAATCAGTGTTATAACGCTGATCCAGCAGCGCCACTGCAATACCAAACTCTGCCGTTAGAAATGCTTCCACAGCCATCAAAAAGCTTTGGGCCCATGCATCCATATCGATATCATTGTACTGGGTGTCATTGACCATACCGCTGCGTGGCGTCGTATTCAGTGGCCGAAGCGCAAAATAAACCGGATCGCTGTAAAAGCTTATATCAAAGCCTTTAATCTCACTGAAGCGAACGGCCCACAGATCAGGAACTTGATTACTGTCATCGGCCACTTGTTGGACTGATCTCTGCGCCAGTTTCAATATGCCTCCAGCCTGATCAAAACCTGTAAACGCTGCTTCGAAATAACGGGCAAAGTTAGTGATTCGATTACTGTCCTCCGAGATCCAGTCTGTAGCCATTTCCTGAGCAACAGGGAAAGGGGGTAAGTTAAGTTTTGCCGGGATATGAAATTGCAGTTCAGCGGCTGCAGGCAAGCATGTTATTGCCGGCGGATAAACCAGTGAGCTGTCGCGCTTCATCGTCAGACATGCCGTGATCTCAACAATATCATCTGGTTGCTCCAAGACATCTCTAAAGGCGACAGGAAAGTTAAATTGTGTGCTAATCGTAGGCTCAGTCAATGAGGGCACTGCACTGAAAACAGCATCATTGACTTGCTGGTTGATATATTCCAGTACCTGCTCTGCAAAGTTAAGCAGTTCCCTTTGAGGGTTACCAATACTCACGGTTCCGGTCAGGCTGGTGGTAACCGTTAGAGAGGTATTGCAGTCGGTAAGTTGGTCAATAATCAAACGATAGCGCGTTTGAATAGCTTGCCACTGCTGCTTCTCATCAGCAGCAAGTGAGGAAAATTCTGGTGAGTGTGTAGCGCTGACTATGCCTGGATTAAACTCCATAGACAGTTTCAGCAGAGCCGTATTGTCGTTATGATCAATAAAAAAGAATCCAGTCTCCACCCCCGGCCACTCTCCGGGGCTGATAAGGGGATCATTATAGAGCGGCGTAATCGTATCTTTGTATTGTTTGTTCAGCGGGTTGCCGTATAAATCACAAATCCGGAATGCCAAATCTGTTTGCTGGCCGATAATATCGTAGCGATTGGCCATTATTGGGGAATCCACCTCTGGCCATGTTTCCTGAAGGAAGGCAAACACCGGAATGACCTGGCGCAGTTGCAAACAACCATCTGCCTGTGGGGAAACCTCATCCTCGCTCTGGGTGGGGCCCACTGGTAAACTCCAGACCGAAGCACCATAAGTGCCGTTGCTTACTAGCTGATACTGAAGCAGGTGGTAAAGTTCATTGACCCGAATCTGTGGCAGATCACCATTCACCGGAATCTGGATCAAATCATCATCATTAACGGGTTTCCAATTGATAGCAAAGCCTATATTACCGGCTTCATAGGTGGGCTGATAATTGGTGAGGGGTACACCATTCATATCGAATACTTCGGTAGTCAGGGTGGGAGCCGGACTGTCACATTCAACCCACAAGGAGTTTTCATAAGGGGCAAGAGCCACCCTATTGTTCCCAGCATTCTGACACTGAACCAAAATAGTAAAATCAGCGGTTCCACCAGAAGTGCCTAGAACAGTGCCTTGGTTGGGGTCAGTCGGAGAGTCAGTAGCGTTGGCGGTATCCGCAAACAGATCATTGGGCAAGCCCTCACCCGAGCTAGTTTTATAATAGAGATAAAAGCCTTGGGCCCGAACAACGCTGAGCTCCCATATTAGACGCAGGAAATTTCTCACATCGCTTAAGGGAGCGAAGTCGGAATTATCTGCCCCTGATAAAACGCTAAACGTGTGGGCGTGCAAGGCACTGACTTGTTCTACTTGATTTAAAGTCGAGAGGTTCAATTTGGCCAGCAGTACACTGGGGTCCAAATCGTCCGAACGCAGTTTGTCACTGCCGGGGCACTGGTAGAGTAAACTGATGCTTGCATCCGACAAATCACTTTTCAACGCCTGTTCAATCAAATCCCGGGTGGCTTCATCAGTGCCGTTTAGTTGGTAGATATTCGCTGAGTAGTCAGCTTCCGCGAGTAACCCCGATGAGCGGCCCATTGCGCTCTCTGTAGGGCTTTGAACTTGACGTAGTGACAGCGGAATAGCCAAACTTGGAATCGCTTCTACATCCGCCCCAAGAATAGCTGCTCCGCTGTCGACCCTTTCCAGTGCGAGTTGCACGCCCTGCTTCTGCGCAACTAGATTCATCAGCGGCTGAGGTAGCGTATACAGGGTGCGCGCTTCACCCGGCGCGTCCCATGCAAGGCTATTTTTTAAGTTGAATCCCAAGGGCGTAGCTGTCAGCGGTGGCAGTGCACGGAAATCAATGGTGTTTTCTGCGGGACTGGTGGATCGGGTTGATGATCTAACCGCCTGCCAGTTGGGGTTTGGGGCCGAAGGTAGTTCAGTAGGTAATTCAATCTCCGTTTGCACCATATCGGGACTAACACCATTAAAGCTGATCCAAGCGGCCGACTGGTTCGGTGAGAAGCTCAAACAGGCTTCCTCTGTAACGCTCCCTTCACTGGCCGAAAATTGCTGGCCAGACAATTCGAATAGGGAAGCCACGGGAAAATCAGCGATGATCTCGGGGCTCAATTGAGGCGGTACCTTATCTGGCTCAGGTAATTGCAAGCCTGACATCAGATAACGTGAACCGAACCCCGCAACACTGGCATAGTCAAGTTCATCCAGCAAAGTACTGAGTTCCTGCCCTGGATCACTGGCAGCGGCATGGGCGCTGACTAAATCGACATACCGGAAAGGGTCTTCCGACAAAGCTGCAGAGGCATTGGCAATATCTTTTTGCAGCCTTTGATCGATATATTGCTCATACTGTTGAGCTGCCGGAATCAACAGTGAAACAACATAACGCGCGATCAAAACAAAGTAATCTGTAAACAAAAAGCTCGCCATGCTGGGACCTGTTAACGGCGAGGTCTCTGCTGTTTCGAGAATTTCTGAGCCGACCCCCGGCACTTCTGAACCGATGAGGCCCAGATTGTCAAAATACATGTCGATGGCCTCTAGGTAATTGGCCGGGGTGCGATTAAATTCACTGAAATCTACACTATTGTCGCCGCTCTGCAGGCGTAATTCATCGAACATGGGTAATATAGCTGCTGTTTGCAGAGCTTCTTCAGAAACCTGTTGAAAGCTGCTGATACTAAAAACCAGATTATCTTCAAAATAAGCTTTGAGTTTTTCCACAAAACCATCAGTGCCGCCGAAAAGCGGACCGGGCTCTTCTGTCCCGGTGCCGAGATCATCAGAAAGCATTTGTAAGGTTTGTGAAAGCGGTATTTCAACAAGTGTTGGAGGGACAAATGTCAATAGCCAGTGTACCAGTTTAATAATAAGTTGTTCATAGCCGGTAGCCGTCCCAGGCGACTTTAATGGCACTTCACCGGGTGCCGGGCTCTCCATCACCAGCGAAGCAATAAGTTTGATTGATGCTGTATTCTCGCTATAAACCACGGTAGGTTGAAGCAGGAAAACCACTTCCAGCTCCGCTAGACTCGATTTTATGGGTGCATCAGTAAACTGTTCTTTTTCAAAACCTTCACGTATAAAACGAGTTGGAACACTGAAATTATGTAAAAGCTGGACAGGCTGTTTCATTTCTCTACGTATACGTAGGGAAGCGTTTTTGGCCCGTTCTGTTAGTATGTCCGTTACACTAAATTCGGGGAAGCTGAGACCAGGTGCTGAAGGGCCGTCAATAGATGCTGGTGTACCACTTCCCACATAAAAAGTGTGGGTCACTGTAGTATGGAATGACAAGTGGATACGTATAAATACCACTTTAACCGAGACACTCACTCTCACAGAAGCCGAGACAGGAATGACTGTTTGATAGCCCGTTTCAAAGGCAATACCTGCAGTGGCAGTGAAGCTCACTGTCACAGTGGCCTTAATAATTCCCAGATTCACGGAGCCTTTTAACAGCACTGCAATACTGGCGGCGCCGGCAAACCAATAGTGATCTGGCGGTTTGGCTAAGGAATTCCCCGAACCATTTCCATTGGCTCGCCAAGCCAGCAAGCCCTGCATTGAGACCGCCACTGTGGCAGCCAAGGACGCACTCAATGGCCCGGCCTTGATACTCAAGCCTGCACTTACCTGAATGCCGATACCAAATTCAAGAATAGGATTGTAATTGACACTTGGAGTTGCACCTGGGTTATTTCCGCTGCGCAACTTCGCAAAATAGAATCCAGCCCAACCGGTAAGAACACTGACAGAGATACCAATAGACCGCTCGGGGCTCACGGGCCAGCCTACATTTACCCGAAAGTCACCATTGGTGTAAACCCAAATGGAAAAGCTCGGCAGTATAAGAATAAACCCATTAAGCGGAATTTTCCGCATCGCATAGGGCAATGTCAGGGAGCCGTAGTAAACGCCGAGATTGGGTCCCAGTTTCTGGTAGAGAATTTCAAACAGCAGGCCACTGAAAAGCGAAGGTGGTGTGGTCTTGGCCACCGAAATTTCGAGACCATACATAACTGGATCATTGAAAAGAACTCTCAAACGGAATTCACGTAGGGAAAGATCTGCGGCGATAAACCAATCGCGATCGGGCTGATAAAACTCTTTAGCCAGCTCGGTAATGATGGTAGCTGGATCATCGCCCACCAACTGATTTTCCAGTTGGTGGAATATTTCCTCCATGGGGTTAGCAGATCCGGCAACCTGAAACCTCGGACCTACCCGCTGGCCGATGCCTAAATAGTGCAGCTTGAAAGCCGAAATTGAATTCTGGGAAGGTATCGGGAAGGGAAAATTAACCAGTTGTTCAGTAGCGCCAGCATCCGGACTAATAGTTTTACCCGAAGCTGATGGCGTTGTGGGCGTTTTGATTTTTGCTTTTACTGTCAGGCCGTCACCATCACCGTCATAGCCAATCAATATAGCCAATACTTGTATATTGGGCTCAAAAGTAATCTCAACGGGACCATAACGGCCGGTACCGCCTATATTCAGTGGCTGATCGAGTGCCAGTTGAAGATAGGCGGCGGTATTGCCCTGCGCTGTGCTGGGTGTCACGCTAAGCGAGGGTGTGATGTCCCGATCCATGATTGCCTGCCAAGGCCCGGCAGGGATGTCCGGAAGCGAAATCCCCGTCGCCGACTCCAGTTGGCAGCTAAAAAGATTCCAGACATCATTGATAGATAGTGACTGAGTTGTTGCGAGAGTTAAAGAAAGAGGTCCCCCCAACAACTGCATATCTAATTCTAGGGGAACATCAAATGCGCTACCTGTCGCCTTGAGTACGAGATTAGTCATGGTGCTGTTAGAATGAAATTCGAGACCGGTTGGGAATTTTAAGTGTTGATCCGTTTAGTGAGCAATCCTAGCCATCGCCATCTGGAGGCTCTTCACCAGAAGCGATTCCCACCCCGATAGAATCTAACTGAAGCCCGGAAAATATTTCAATTGGGTCGTCTTCCATGGACATAGTGACAGCGAAAGCATAGTACTCACTAGCAGTGTCTATAGATAATGCGGTCACCGATATTGGTGCCGTGAGTAATTTCTCTAACGCTTTTTGAATATTTTCAACGGGAATATCTTTGATCGCTCTATCTAAAGTCTCGAACTTAATACTTGAAGGAAACTTATCGTTAAGCCAATTGATGAAATCCTCGATACTACCGATTACCACAGGCTGAGTAAGGCTAAATTTCAGATCCTTTGTTGTTATCTTGCTGAGATCCTGACTGCTAATTGGAACTTTACTGCCATTAATATCGAGAGTAGCACTGAGAGTAACACCTGTAGGTGCGTTATTAGCCCTGAGAGCGGGAGTATTCATAGCGTTTACCTTTTAAGTTTTTGCTTATTGCTTGTTACAAAAATTTTCAATTTATAAATCGGGCAATAAAATTAATGAATTTTTATCTATTACATTGTCGCCCGCTAAATGCCGATGCAGATATGCGACTAATTCACAGACTCGCATCGATTTATAGCCAAGGGCAGCACATCCTTGTACCGCATTAATCTACTAACTGGTTAGTTGACTAAGTTAATAGTGATTTGCCACTACGCAAGCAGGCTAATCTCTGTAAATATTGATCCTCAGTTCTTCAAATTCAAAGTTACCACTCCCAAAAGGTTTCCAGGTACCTTCCACTACCACAGTCTGCGGGGGTGGGCCTTCTCCGGGCAGCCAATCGACCACTTTATTCCACAGGGTAACAACAGCAGCTGGCCAACCTGTCAGCGGCAGTAGTGGTAATGACAAGCAGTAGGTTTGATTGAGCCATAGCATTAGATCGTCGACGATTTTGCTAGAGGAACTCATGATTAATCATTCTCCGGTTTAACTGATAAAAACCATGCCAAATTATTAGCATAGGTGGGAATGACATGCTCCGGTGTTTCCGGTGTTGTTGTTCCCGCAAAAACCGTGAAGTCGACCATTACCCCCGGGGGGAAACTGTAACCAAAAGCGCTCAATTGAACATTATTGAACAACATGGCATACACGGTTTGACTGCCGTTTTCCAGGTCGACTTTAAGCAGGTTGGCATCACCAAATGCTGTCTTCAGTACACCTTCGAGTTCAAAACCACCTGCACCGGCGGATAACTGTGGCAATTGGATAAAAAGTGCGGCGGCGTCGTTATCCGGTATGGTGGATGAAGGCCCCCAGGCCAAAAGAAGCTTAGCTTCCAGCTTGGCATCCGCACCAAGAGCGCCGAGCGAACCGAGTAACATGTCGTACTCCAAAGCATATCTCGGCGCGCTGGTAATGTAAGTGCAGGGCGGACTAGCAGCTTGGCCGGGAGAATCCAGCAATGCTGGCTGTACAAGTGAATCCGCATTGATTGGGTTGGATTCCAGCTGCAAGATATTCACAGCGGTAGATCCGGTATTGGTGGTATTAATTGCTTCTTCTTCGCCAACAATAAAGCGGCTGAATTTTAGCGGAATGCTGAACAGCAGACTATTAGGGCGAATGGCATCAGTACTCGGATCTGCAGTCATAGCCGTCAGGTCCAGAGTGACCTGTTTACTATCAGGCACCGTTATACCCACTTCACTAAGAGTAAAATCTACATCTACGGAAAGATTTGAGATTGCCAAACCTACACCGGAGTCACCCATGCTCCCATAAGAAAATAAATCCAGCTGATCACTGTCTGGGAACGGGTTGGGACAAAACCACAAGGCACCACTTAAACTGAAGCGCGCACTGACCTCGGTTGTACCTTTTTCTGGTACCGGCTCGCTGCTCACCGGTACCAGATTTGCCTGATTAAATACTACTTTCTCCAACACTCTTACGTTGGGCACTACCGGATCGATATTGGGATCATTTACCAAAAATTCGTATACAAACTCCTGCTCACTAATAAATGTCATCCGGCCGACACCGTCGCTACCGGCCTGATACTGCCCTTTGATACTCAAGGTGTTCGGTTTGTAACCAACAGGGGGATCGATCAATTGAACATCTCTACCCATCAATTGATTGAGGGTAAGTCCAACGCTGGTATTAAACTGCGTAATACTGGAATTACGAAACACAACCACCAGTGTTTCTGTTTCGTAATCTACTGGTGTATCATACAAGTCAGGGTTCGAAGGCTGACCATCGCCGTTATAAAATATAACTCCAAACAAGGACGATTGATCGATCTCTAATTTCCCAGACTTGGCCTCAACATCCATCATGTTGCCCTGAATACCCAAGTGATGAGCACGTAGGGGGCCATTAACACCTCCCAGGAGCATTTGTAAATCTGCCGGCATACCATTGCCATTAATGCCTATGTTGAGAAATAGTACTCCCGTCCAGGCCGGATCATTCACCAGATTATTAAAGTGCTCGAAAGGATCGCCGGGCACCCGTTGCTGAGCAAAGTTAATATAGTCATCGATCAGTGCTGAGGTCGCCTCTGGATCACTATTATAATGCTCTGCAGCGGTCCATAGCCCCGGATTAGCAACCAGCTCTGCGACACTGGCTGTAGTATTAAACTTAAAAATCATAATGAGCTGTGCGTCCGGATTTTCACTATCAAAACCCAGCTCAAATTGAAAACCACTGAGAAAAATCGTCGAGTCAAAGCTCCAGCATTCAGAGGGCTCAGTTACGATAAAAAAAAGCTGATTTTGTGTCAGTATCAGCGACAGGTCTGCAGGGAATTTTGGAGGGGAGCCATAGGATAAAAACTGCAGCTGGGTCTCCGGAATCGGAGGGTCGGCATTCAGCATAGCTGGCTGCTTGGCCAGCACCACTTTGTTCCAACTACCATCGCCATTGAGCTCAATTAGCAGCCCCTGGGGCGTAGTAGAACTAAACATACTTGACGAACCCAGCAGACTGTCCCCAGGGGAAAATACCGGCCCTGCAGAATGTAAAGTCAATTGACCATGACGGGCACTGCTGAGAATGGTCGCCTCAAAGCGACTGATTTGTTCGCTGTTTAAAGGGGAAGTGGTGGAGAAAATACCGCCCAATGGCACACAGGGGAATTCGGTACTGTTAAATAAAGTTGCCAGGCGAGCATCGACGCTATTTGAAAAGGGGCCACCATCCTGTTCAACAAAAAAGCTTCCAGAGCTAGGCTCGCCAAAGTAGTGCCCTTCTTCTGTCAGTACCTGCATCCAGGATGTTGTGTAGTCATTCTGAAGCAAATCCAAATTACTGGGTGGTGAGTCAGATGGAGATCCGCTAACCGAGAATGATGGCGCATAGGCAGGCTGATCGTTGATAAACTGTATTTTAGTTCCCTCAGGAATTCGCAGGAATTCCTGTGAATAAAGCCCGGGCATAAGCTCTATCATCGAGTTCTTGCCATCAGCTTCTATATTTTCAAGTATAAAAATCCCTACGGGAGAAAGATATAAGTTGCTGGGGAAGTGAGTGGGCAAGCCACTTATATCTTGATCCTGCATTTTTGAAAAGCCAAATCCAGCACCGATTTCGCCGTTGACGGGTAAAACTGTACCCGGATCATAGGGTGATAATTTTACCGGAGCACCTTCGGTAGTAAAAAAATAGCTTGAAGCAATGGCTTGGGCTTCTCTCGCCCATTCCGTATTACCACAACGATTTGCGACATCCAACTGTAGGCGTGTAGCGAAGAAGTTCGTTGGAAGAACAGGGTTTAACCAAAAATCAAAACCGACTGTTCCTTTTACATCTGTAAAATCGAACATAGGAAATTGGATTTCATTCGACACGGATTTCCTGCCATTCGAGGATATTTCAGGGATATATTTAAAATGACAGCCAGTTGCGGCTACTAGTTCGCGCAGGTGGCAATTACTCAATCCAAATAGAAAATTCAAGCTACCGGCAGCCGGTCCAGAAAAGTACAGCTGTATCGTCGAACGTGTGAGGAGTAGATTCGGCCACGCAATATAGAGCTCATTATCTGAATCGTAATGAAGTAGCCGTAATGGTGATATAGTTCCCTGTAACGAAAACCTCAGAACAGGAGAGCCTTCTTCCACCCCAATGAGCTCAACCTCACTTCCTGCTATAAACTCTAATTTAAGTTGCGACCAATATAAGTTTTCAGAGAATCGTACTTGAAAATTAAACCCTGTGTTTAGTACACTGATAGCCGGTATATCCTCCGGTAACGATTGATTTTGCAGCCATACAAGTGCATGTTCAGGTTGTATAGTACCGGTGAGGTCAGGAAAACAGGTTTTAGCTTTCTCGATAAAGACGGACGCTTCTTGTTGACTCACTTCTACGCCTATAAAAATATACCAACCTGACATTTCATTCCAAGTGTGTTCGAGTGTAACTTTCGCATGTTTTGGCGAATGTTGGGAGCTATGCTGGGCAAGAATTAAAGAGGGTGGTGAAAGTAAAAAGTATACCCACAGTGACTGCTCGCCAATATAAGGGCGGTTCTCTGGTGGCGCTGAAATTAAGTATAATCCTTGGCAAATTTCCGTTAACTCTTCTGATAAGGCGCCGGCAAAACTTTTTGCTCCATGCTTTTCACTCATATTCTATTATCCGAAATTAACAGAACACAACTTTCGCCATAGCGGTGCACAAACATCAAATTAACGTTCATCACCTCATAGGCGATATTTACAGCCGCATAAAAGCTGTCTCGATATGATTTTTACCCCTTAAAAACATTTGATACCTTGGTGGTTATATATAACGCCAACCTACAGATATTTTCACAGCCTTAGCCGATACTACCAGCATTCTTTACTGAGGATTAGTACCCTTCGCTGATATATTAAAAAATCATATATTAATTTATAGATTAATTGTTGGGTGTTATATCCCAACATTACTTCGGGCAGTTTTACGCAACTATAGTGCTGTAGTCACTATACCGTTCGTAAATGTTGGCAACTTTTCCACAACTTTGGTCCAGATCTAACTCGCCAAAAAGTCTATTCATAAGGTACTGATTACGCTTGCGGCGCTTCCAGCTGGCAATTGAAATAACCGTTGCTTTATCCGTTTTCTTCGCTTTTCTGTCCTCAGCTTTCAGTAAATTTAGGGCTGTCAGTGTTGCATTTACTTGTAGACTGATAGCTTCTTTTCGAGTTGACTGGCAGTGGGTTAGACCTGTGTACTGTTTGGCATCCCAGGACAAAAACTCTATTTGAAATCTTGACTTGTAATAGGCGATCAGTTTCATTGCATCTAGCTCTGTGTCTGTCGAATACAGCGGTGCATGCCCATCTTTGTCGCCGTTAGTAGACCTCGGCATCACAACGCGAATGACTCTTTTCAAAAAACTTGCATAGACAGCCTTTGTATAAACCTCAGTCGTATCATTCAGAGCGCCAACATGATCAAAACGGTTCAGGCCAGCTATAAAGTCAACTTTTCCATCGTATTTTTGGGGCGTCCAGTGCCGCTGTAAACGCCTTCATATAGCCATAGCAGGTTTGCATCAGATCGCAACTTGCCAACGATGTGCAACTCCGTTGGAATGTTGGTCGAACCAAATTTCACCTTGCTATACTAGGTATCTGCAGCAGGATACTTAATGCCGAGATCAAGGAGTGTTGGTGCAAGTTTGACGGCATGGTTAGCATATAGCTCAATTCAGGATCGGCCTTCTTCGTCTATTGTCTGCTGGGCATCCATGGCATAGGCAGTATTCGACTTCAGGTCAGTGATGCTGATTATAGAGATTTCAAGGCCACGTTGTGAGGCTCCGGTACCACCATTGTAATACCAGCCAACTTCCTCTGTTGTTTTCCTGGTTTATTGATAAAACTAGCATCTATAGCCGCCACACATTCATCGTTGTTTGGGAATGTCTGCATAAATAATTCTGCATTGAACTTAACGAAGTCAAAATTCCGACGAGACCATCGACGATAGCGCTTTTCACTGGCTAAACGGTATCGCTCCATGTTTAGAAATGTCGCCTTCCCCTGAAAAACCATCAGTACAGTAAATAGCGTGAGTATGAAATTTCTCCGTGGTTTTTTGACATTGGACATTCGAACGAAAATAGCTTTAACTCCGTTTTCCATAGGCAGGTACTGCGTCAATTTGATCTGAGGACCTTATTTTTCCATACCTGTCCATGGTTTCTACCCATTTCACCTCTTAAAACTGTCCGAAGTATTTTTAAATAAAGAAAAGTATAATCCTGGTTTAGATTAGGTTACACATGACTCTCCTGTATTTTTCAGTATAGAAGTGGTTTATAACTATATTTGCAACAAGAATAATTTAACTATCTATGAAAAAAATTCACAAAAGCACTTTGCAACCTTTGATGAAGAAATTGAGTTTAATGAAGGGCGTCTATGGGGGAAATTAATTTTGTATCATCAATAGGGAATGCGAAACATAAGGAGTTTGGGGCAAAGGTTTTTAAGGATGGTGGCTTTAATGGTGAGTTTGACTGATTTATTTCATGTCTAGAGACCAAGTTAAATGATAAAAGGCTGACCTTTTTGCTTAAGCTAGTTAAAGAAGATGGTACAGCGTTTAAAATAAAGGATTTCCTAATTACCACTCTTGCTAAGTTAAGCCTAGCTCTATATAAATACAGTTATCTCGTTGATCTGCAAGGGAATACACCATGGCTCGCAACAAGGTATAGTTTCAGAAGGGGATTGGTTTGACCAATTCCTCAACATGTACGGCAGCGAGGAACAGTGCTTCGATGCGCTGTCGTGATGGCGTTGGCCCAATGGCTTTAGTTGTCCTTACTGCGGATATGACAAGCATAGCGACCTCGCTTATCGTAAGCCTAAGCAGTGTAACCAGTGTCGACGTCAGACATCGATTACCTCCCGTACGATTTTTGACTCCACGAAGCTTTCCCTCACCACCTGGTTTCTCGGTATCTTCCTGATTACTCAAGATAAGAAGGGTGTTTCCTGTTTGGAGCGATCTCGATATCTGGGTATCTCTTACAACGCAGCATGGCGTATGAAGCAGAAACTCATGCAAGTGATGATGGAGCGGGACCAGCGATACAAACTGTTCGGTTTTATTGAACTGGATGATGCCTATCTCGGTGGTGAGCGTGCTGGATGCAAGCCGGGGCGCGGAGCCAAGGGTAAAACTTCCTTTGTAGCTGCCGTTGAAACAACCAAGGAGGGACATCCAACCCGTATTAAGCTCTCAATTATTATGGGCTTCAAAAGCAGTGAAATTTCAATCTGGAGTAAAAATTCCCTTTGTAGTGGCAGCACAGTCATCTCAGATGGCTTTCCATGCTTCAATGCCATTAAGGAGGCCGGTTGTGTGCATGAAAAAAGTGTTTGTGGTGGTGGCCGAGCTTCTGTTGAAGAGCCTGAGTTCTATTGGGTAAATATGGTACTTGATGATTTAAAGAGTGCGCGGCGTAGTACTTACCATGCTATTAGGCCGAAATATGCACAGTGCTATTTGGCAGAATTTCAATATCGCTTTAATCGAAGGTTTGATTTATCGGCACTCATTCCAAGACGTGGTTTACGTCTCTCTTCGGACTCCACCGATGCCGGAAAGGTTGCTAAAAATTGGCTTAGCATAAGTGGTAATTAGGTAAACCTTTATAGAGAAAGTAGGGGGCAGGCCTCCTTTAGTACTTTTATTGAGATATATGCTTCAATGCGTAGTTTATCGCTTAAGAGAGTGTTCGTCGTTGATGGGTAAGATCATAAAAGATGTCACATTTAGAAATGGTGAAAAAGCTACCATGTTCAAGCATGCCAATGGATATTGGCATTGTCCTGTATGTGGTAGTCCTGAGCTGGGATCTCCTGCTTACTTAGAGGATGGTAGTGGCTCTTTTCAAATATGTAGCTGCGGCTTTGAGTTTGGTTTTGACGATGAACCATCGGCATCCGGTGCAAAAATTGACTCTGTCATTGGTAATTGGGAAGTTAAAAGGCATCGTAAGTTATAATACTTATCCTCCAAGTCCGATCAATATAAAGAACTGTTAACAAATTTGAGGTGTATCGGTATTGAGCTAAACACATAGTAAAAGCATGTACCTGACCCCCCGTTGGGTGATTACGGCATTGTGTATTTTAACTGGTCTTACATTTCACCTAAAACAGAAAGTGGAGAAGACCTTTAACGTTTGTGTTCAGTAACTCGAAACGAGCTATGCAGCTTATCGAACCAATAGTTGAATACATAGGTATATATCACGATGTAAATCACCATGACTATCTCAAGCATAAATGCTTCTAGGATAGTCAGATTAAAGCTCCACGCGATTATTGGCAACGTCAGTACTAACATACCCCCCTCAAACAATAACGCATGTATGGCTCTAACGATAAATGTCTTCTCCGGGTTTTTACGTATATTCAATAAGTACCAGTCAAAGGCGTGATTGAAAACCATATTCCAGACCAGCGCAAACAGTGATAGTCCAGCTGCAATTGCCAGTGACTGGTGTACCTCCAGCCCAAGTACTGGCACAACCAGCAAGCCACTCGTGAGCAACAGGAAAAACTCGTAGGAAATAGCCTGCACTAAACGATTCTTCAATGAATAAGTCATCAACCATACTCACTCTGCTTGAGAAAATATGCTTGAATGATATACAGTTAATTTAGATGGAATAAGTTAGATACTATACCTTATACAGATAGATTGAATGTATGGCAGTTTCTATTGAACAACTGGAAGCATTTGTAGCTACCGAGCAGGCTGGCTCGTTTTCAGCGGCTGCACGTAAATGCGGAAAGGCGCAGTCGGTAATCAGCTCATTGGTATCGAATCTGGAAGTTGACTTGGGGGTCAACTTATTTGATCGAAGTCACCGATACCCTCGATTGACGGACGCTGGTGAGTCATTGCTGGAACGCGCACGGAATCTTATTGAGCAACGGGAGCGTTTGATGGCGATCGCTCAGGGGTTGTCTCTGGATGTCGAGGCCCGGTTGACGTTAGCTATTGCCCAACATGTGCGTATTAAAAACCTGGGTGGACTCTTTCGAGAGTTTGAGACCAAATATCCACATGTTCAGATCACGCTCAGAGCGGGAAGTGTTCAGGATGTACAGACCTGGGTTGAAGGAGGGGTAGCCCAACTCGGGATTATCACACAGCTGGATGAAGTGCCCGCTGGATGCGATTTCAGAGCCCTGGGCCATCTGAAGCTTACAGGCATCGCCTGCGTGGATCACCCGATTGCGAGACTCACTGAAGTTACCTGGGAAGACCTGAAACAATACCGACAAATCTTATTGCAGGAGTTTGAGATATCCAGCCAAACTCGCTGGCTGGTGTCTCCAGACGTGTGGAGTGTGTCACGGGTCGATGATGCGCTTGACCTTGTCGAGGCCAAATTGGGCTGGGCGGTATTACCTCTACACGTGGCTGCAAAGGGAATAGCGGCGAAAAAACTGATACAGCTCCCCCTGGTATTTGAGCAAGAGAAGGAGCTGTCACACGGTGTAGATATCATCTGGTCCAGCAAGCGTCCACTGGGTCCCGCTGCCACTGACTTGATGAAGCGGCTGAGCACAGAGGACGCAATACTGAATAAGGATCAGGCGTTATGAAGTGCTCGACAGGTCTCGGGCAAAATCTGTGATGGTCGTTTTCGGCTTACCTAGCACCTGCCAGGTTTTTTGACTTACCGGTTGCTCCTTTAGTTGTTCTACATAAGTCAGCATATGCTCCATGAATACTGCCTGTTCTTCGGGCAGTCCCATTTCTGCAATGGTGGCGATAGGGTGGAGGACAATTTCTGTTCCCGGAGAATAGCCTTCGACAAACTTCTTGGCTGCTTCAGGTAAAGACATCCCCTCAGTACCCTGAACCGAAAAACTTTGGTTGTAAGCCATCTCATTCCCGATAGCATTACCGATCATCTCTGCCAGATCTGTTGTATTGGTGTAATAGATAGGATGAACATGGTCACCGATAATCGCAAATTGGCCGTTCTCGATGAATGTGGGGAAAGAATCCAGGAAGAACGAACAGAAGAAGAAAGTGAAATTAATGCCCGAATTTTTAATGGCCTCTATGCCTGGTATACGGATTACATTGGTCTTGTACTCGAGACCCTTGTCCGCAAATTCCGGGTGTAGATAATCAATACCTGCAATCTGCATAATGTGTTTTACATCAGTGACCTTTGCAGCCTCAACGATATTAATCACTCCTTCACGTTCTGTGTGAAAGGGTAAGCTAGGGTCAAGTGACGTAGTATTCAGGGTTATATAAAGCGTTTTGGTACCAGCCAGTGCCGAGACCAAGCTCTCTTTGTCCGAGACATCTGCTTCGATAAGCTGGATACTCTTTGGAAGGATAGTGCGAGCGCTAGCGGCATCCCTTACTACCGCAGTTACCTGGACACCTTTACTATCCAGTTTTCGCGCTACCTTGCGACCTAACTGGCCTGTGGCGCCAATAATCGTAATAGTTTTCTGCATGGTTCAACCTTTAGAGCAATGAATGAGGTAGCCCATACTTTGCTCAAGATCTAAAAAATCTTACAGTTATGTACCATCTATCAAATAGATACTACAGCAGGTTTCATTGCATAAATGTATCTAAGCGACCGAACATGATGTATGGGGTAATTAACCTAGGGTGGCTTATGACTGACTGTTTATTTGTGCAGATTATTGAAGTATCGTCTGCATCGACTTTGTATTTTCTGAAACCGCCGTCTGAGAGTATGGCCATCCAATTCTGGATAGGGGTATCAACCGATATAGGACATTCAATTTAATATTTCTACCTATTTACAACCTGCACCCAAAAAGTCGCTTAAGCAGGCGCATGGTAAGCGCGACTTAGCATAGTATTGGTGCGAAAATTGAAGCTTGACGCACCTTGCCGTCTAGTCAAGTTAAACCTTAATCGGGAAGCGCTGGCGGGCCTCCTTCCTTGGCTAATCTCCTTCTGTTGCCTACTTTTCACTCCTCTTCAATACGTACATAGATCTCCTCGCGGCGAATGTGGAGGGGTTTGAGGGGGGGGATGCCTATCTTTGGCTGATGTCCCTTTACGCCTAGAAATTTGATTGAGACAGGAGTTCCAATTGTCTGGTTTGTGTCTGTTTTGTCCTTAAAGTCAACATGTTTGTTTATCTGCGGTTTTAGGCAAGCGGGCGGCCATCCCTCCAAGGCGAACCCAGAACTACTTGAGTAGGTGCGCAATCTAAAAGGCGAATTTCATTCTGAAACTTATATATCGCTTTCCTGCCAGAACTGCCCGGATGTGGTTCAAGCACTGAACCTGATGGCTACCCTCAACCCCAACATCACCCACGAGATGATCGACGGCGGCCTATTCCAGGATGAAGTTGAGCAGCGCATTGTCATGGCAGTACCAGCGGTCTACCTGAACGGCGAACACTTCGACCAGGGGAGAATGTCTCTGGAAGAAATCGTCAGTAAACTGGATAGCGGCGCCGCAGAACGCAAAACTGAAGAACTCAATGAAAAAGCCCCTTACACTTGCTGGTAGTGGGTAGTGGGTAGTGGGTAGTGGGTAGTGGGTAGTGGGTAGTGGGTAGTGGGTAGTGGGTAGTGGGTAGTGGGTAGTGGGTAGTGGGTAGTGGGTAGTGGGTGGTGGACCCGCCGGTGCTGCAGCAGCCATTTATGCCGCACGCAAGGGTATTCGAACAGGCCTCGTGGCTGAGCGCTTTGGCGGACAGGTGATGGATACCGTGGGTATCGAAAACTTTATCTCAGTCCCTTACACCGAGGGCCCGAAGCTTTCAGCCAGTCTGGAACAACACGTTAAAGAGTACGGCGTAGATATTATTACCGACCAACGTGCAGCCAATTTACAGCGCAACGAGCTGGTGGATATAGAACTGCAAAGCGGCGCTACCCTATCCAGTCGCTCAATCATACTGGCCACAGGAGCCCGCTGTAGAGAACTCGGCGTGCCGGGTGAAGCGGAATACTGCACTAAGGGCGTGGCCTACTGCCCCCACTGCGACGGTCCTTTCTTTAAAGGCTGGCGTCTAGCGGTAATTGGCGGTGGTAACTCCGGTATTGAGGCTGCCATCGACCTGGCCGGAATTGTCGAGTATGTCACCGTATTGGAATTTGCCGACAAGCTGCGAGCAGATGACGTTTTAGTGCGCAAAGCTCAGCAGATGGATAACATTATCGTCAACTCGCAAACCACTGAAGTCCTAGGCGATGGTAACTAGGTAAATGGACTCGCCTACACCGATCGTGAATCTGGAAAAAATAAAAAACTCGATCTGGCAGGAATCTTTGTGCAAATTGGGTTGGTACCCAATACAGAGTTTCTCAAGGAAACCGATGTTGAAATGAATCGCATGGGAGAGATCGTTATCAACGAGCGTGGCGCAACATCTGTACCCGGGGTCTACGCTGCCGGCGATGCCAGGGCGCAGGTGCCACAGGAGCATTGGGCGCGTTTAATTACCTGATCCGCTCCTCAGTGGAATAAAAATAGGTACTTCTCAAGGCCGGTCTTAGACCGGCCTTTTTTACTTATGTACTGCACGAAATATGCCGCCATTCCAGCCCTCTTAAGAATTTGTAGTCAAGGTCAATGGGATTCTTTAGTTCTCTTCCTGCCTCGCAACCTCTCCTTTATCCCACCGACACTCCCTGTTCATTTTGGCCTGCGGGGCTTAAACATTATCGCCGTAAATAACCTTTCAATTTCTCAATAAATAGCAACAAATCACGACAATATAAAACAACCACTATAGAGAAACCCTAGTATTAGCTGAGAATACTATCGAAGCCCATACTTCACTATCGAAACTGGAAAAATAATCTATTTTAAGTTCAGTGATAGTAGGCCATAAAGCGCCTAAGGGCCGAGAGAGAAGACAACTAAGATAACGGTGAATTTAGCGTATTATGAACTACGAAGCCCAATATCATAGAAAATTGACCACAGCCGATAATGCCATATCCGCAATACCCAGCGAAAGTATCATCTCTATGGGCATGCGTGTAGCCACGCCACCGGCCTTACTAAAAGCTTTAGAAAATCGAGTTCGAGCAGACGACATAAAGAAGCTTAAGGTGTACTACATGCGCTGCGGTGGCATCGCAATGAAAACCATTTTTCAGGAAGATTTACTAGACCGCGTTAGACCTTTTTCGTCCATGCTCACCAAAGACGAGGTCAAGCTCGCCAAGAAAGGTTTCGCTGAGGGTAAAAAATATATTAACTATGTGCCTATTTCCTTCAGTCGCTACCCTGAAATCATTAAAAAGCAAGTTAATTTGGATGCCTTTCTCGTTACCGTATCCCCAATGGATAAATATGGATACTTCAATTTTGGCACTAGCGGGGATTATGCGATTGAGCTATCCAGGCACGCGGAGCGATTGATTGTTGAAGTCAATAAAAATATGCCGAGAACTTCTGGGCAAACATTACTTCATATTAACGAAGTGGATGCAATCATAGAAAACGACACCCCATTAATCGAAGAGCCACAAAGAGAAACCTCTGAACTGGATAAAAAGATAAGCGACTATATTGCGCCACTAATACCTGATGGTTCCACCATTCAAATGGGGATTGGTGGTGTTCCCAATGCAGTATGTGAGCAATTGGTTGGTAAGAAAGATCTTGGGATACATACTGAGGTTATCACCTCGGGCATGATAAACCTGATCAAATCTGGCGCTGTTAATAATTCACGAAAAACGCTTAATACCCATCTCAATGTTTTCACCTTTGCAATAGGTGACAGGGTACTGTATGACTTTATTGATGAAAATCCTTCAATGGCCTGCCTCCCAGTCTCTTACGTCAATGAACCACAGACTATTGCCCTTATTGACAACATGATCTCGGTCAACTCCTTTATTGAGATCGATTTCGCTGGTCAGGTAAACGCAGAGTTCACTGACCATCAATTCTCAGGAGTGGGTGGACAACTGGATTTCATTAGAGGTGTCTATTACTCGAAAAACGGTAAGACCATATTGGCAAGCAGTTCTACAGCAAAGGGCGGAAAAATTTCTCGAGTGGTACCGCGATTAAATACAATCACAACAGATTCCAGGCTTGATGTTGATTATGTAGTTACTGAATACGGCTGCTGCCAGCTGATGGGGAAATCAACCACAGAACGTACCCATGCCCTAATTAATATTGCACACCCAGACTTTAGGGAAAGCCTGCTAAAAGAAGCTAAAGAGCACAATTTTATCTAACTAACCCTATGATCAACCTACACATTCATCCTGCACTGCTTTTCACGCCAGGTAATAAACCCAATCTTTTTCAGAAAGCCGCAGAAGTAGAAGCCAGTGCCGTTATTATTGATCTCGAAGATAGTGTACCCAAAAGTGACAAGCAATTAGCCCGAGACAATGCATTTCAATATCTTTCCAAGAACACCAGCCACACCACAGCCAATATTATTCGAATCAACCACCTAACAAGCAATGAAGGGCTAAAAGACATACTTGCTATTACTAGAGCCAAATTACAGATCGATGCTGTACTTTACCCCAAGACAGAGTCCCCTAATGATATTCAGCAGCTTAGTGAACTTCTCTCTCAAACTTATGAGGACTTAGCAATAATTGCCTTAATCGAAACAGCCAATGGAACAATTAACGTCCACAATATTGTTAATAACAGCCCACATAAACTGCAGGCCTTGATGTTTGGTGCTGCAGACTACGCCAACGACCTGAACTGTGATAACTCCATTAACGCCCTGAGTTCTGCTCGCAGTAAAATCGTAGAAGCATCAGCGACAAAGAATCTGGCCTGCTATGACTCACCTTATTTTGATTTCAATAATGAAGGTGGGCTACTGAAAGAGCTGAATATCGTTAAGGCAATGGGATTCAATGGCAAAGCCGCTATCCACCCCAAACAAATCTCAGCAATCAAGTCTTCTTTCAAGCCTACTCAAGAAGAGTATGAAAAAGCAGAAAAAATCGTAGAGATTTATAACAATTCAAAGGGCAAGACCTGTCAATACCAGGGTGAGATGATTGATGTACCTGTCTATTCCAAAGCAAAACAAATCATCTCTATCTTCAACAAATTAAACTGAAGCCGTAAGGGAAATGGTAGTCATGCAATTCCAACCCTATAAAAAAATCAACGATAACCGCTATCGGGAAGACTTTGGATTTTACTTCGAAGACTTCACAGAGGGTATGATCATTGAGCATCGTCCAGGTAGGACATTGACTCGAACAGACAATACCTGGATGACGTTACTTACAATGAATACGGCACAATTGCATTTTGACGCACACTATGCACAAAACACTGAATGGAAGTTACCGCTAGTAGATAGCACTCTAACCCTGGCGATTGTAACTGGAATGACCGTAAACACTATCAGTAAGAAGGTAGTAGCTAATTTAGAATGGGATAAGGTAAAGCTACTAAAACCCGTTTTTGAGGGGGACACCATCTACGCTGAGAGTGAAATCCTATCTAAACGGGAATCACGTTCCCGCCCTACTCAGGGAATAGTGACGGTTGAAACTCGTGGCTTCAATCAAGATGGTGAACTATTTATGAGTTTTCTGAGAACAGTATTGGTGTACAAGAAAGGACACTCACCAAATTACGGCATTTAGGGGGCCTATTAATAACGCCGTAATTTCAATTACTTTCAGAGCTGCTCACAATCAAGACAAAGCTTTGTAGGAATATCTAGACCTTTCCATAAGTCGCAACGCAGGATGCCAATCGCACTAAAACTCTGTAGTGCGAACCTTGAAGGCCGCATGTGCTGTGTACTTAACGGCTATCTGCACTGAAGCCCCTCCAGCCTATCGAACAAAAAACCAGAAACAAGGGCCACTCCACCAAGCCCCTGCCTAGCCTACAAAGAAGCGACAGGTATGCCTCAAAACCAATGGTACTATAGAATCAGCTTATGCATGCGCAGGGTCTAGCCACTCACCATCTTTCTTTACCGCCCATCAATCATAAAGTAAGCGATCTTACCAGATCGTAGGTGAGGGTTTTATTTAAAGTGCCGGGCTAGCACCGCTGAATGCCAAGTCATGGACACCTTAAAGGGTTGTGCTATCAACAGACAAATATGGTGGCATTCGACAGAGGTCCACCTTCTTGCGGACAGCGCCGTTATATCATGCGGCTGCGGCCATCCCAACTTTATCAAGTTGGATATTCCAGGGTAGCAGCGCCTCATAATCCTCAACGGAAAAGCATGAAAAATAGAGTTTTTCTGGTTCTTTTTGTTGAGTAAAGTCCAACCCAGAAAGCAGACACTGTAGCTGTGAAATCGACAACTCTATGGAATCATTTGAAATGCCAGGAAAGATAAACCTCGACTTCTCATTTCGCTTATAAAGGAGCCAGAATCCTTTATCTTCCCAGTAGAGCATACGAATTTATCGGCCTTTTTATTGCGAAAGATAAAGAGCTGACCGGATGTCGGATCTTTGTGTAACGTATCAGCCACCAGCAGCACAATACCATCCATCTGCTTGCGAAAATCGATCGGCTGACGGTAAAACCAGACTTTGCTGTTAAACGGTAGCCACATCGTATTTACAGGTCCATAAGGTCAGGGATTTGCGCCAACAACACCAGGCTATTAATCACCAACTTTATGTCATTCGGGAACTCTAATATATCCCGGTTTCCCGTAGTAGCTGTGGAAGACTTGATATCCACGGGAACAAAGTCAAAGGTATCAGAGACCGCAGTTTGTTCAGTTAGTTTTTGGTACCAGTAGAGGAACTGGCTGTGGTTTAGGTTGTGATTACGGGTATAAGCGCGCTTGGATTGAGAGCTTCTCTCGTGGGCCCTGACATGGGTTTGCCACTGCTGCTGATTCATAGGGCCTTCCCCCAAAGTTGATGGAGGGGGTATCATGGCAAGCCCGTCAGAGCAAGTTGAATAATGTGGTTCATGCACCGCTTACGTACCATCTATCAAATAGATACTACAGCAGGGCCTTCGTGTCTGCTTTTTGTTCATGTTTGACGCGCACGTAGATCACCCCTCGATGGACGACAAGGGATTTGGGGTGGGAGGCATACTTTACTTAATTTCCCGTCACCTCCAGCAATGTGTGTGAGGAATTCGTAACAATTTTTTGGTTTTTGCCAGTTCGGGGCTTGTGGGTAAACTCATTGCTTTCTACTGGTGCTCAAGCCGTGGGGGTATTCCTTAGTAGGGCAACTAAGTGACTTTTTTTGGGTGGGAAGTCGGTGGGTGCAGGGGAGGGTAGGAGTGACTTTTTATATAAATCTCCCAAAATAGGCAAGTAAGATGTTTTTGCATTGTTCTGTATATCAGAATTGAAAAGCAGCTTTTCTTATTTCTTGAAGATAAGCAATAACTCATTGACTCATAAAGCCTTCCTAAAAATATACAGAGCAAAGAAAGTACAGAAATATAAAGAGGTTGCTCTATATCTTTATTTGACATACGTATCGGTTAAAGGTGGTTTCTTGACTCTCTGCATCTTTTTGTGTTGTAGGATATATGAGCTTTGGAATTAGAGAGAAGCATGATATACAGATGTAGCTTTTGAATTAACCGGTAAAGGTATCCGATCGTGTAGTTTTTAAAATTGTCAAGTAAACGCAAGGCCATACGGATCTTCAAAAGGGATTTAAGGCGTAAATTATCAAATGATTGGGGGAATAAGAGAAAGTATTTAGTCTCTGAGGTGGCTAATAGTGTTCAAAACCACTATCCTAAACTGACTAAGTATCAAATGTACGCAATATACATGTGGTCAGATAAAAAGCAGTTTGATAAATATTGTACAGAATCTGGCGTAAGTCTTAGCTCAATCGAGGCCAGGAAAGAAATTGATTCTGTTGTGATTTCTATGAATAGAAGTGATTCATCCCTAGTAGAATCCAATTGTAGCAACGAATTTTCTGACTCAGGAGGTTCGGATTGAGCCCACATTTAACACGAAAAGGCATACGGTGTAAAAAAACCGTTGCTTCGATATGATTTTACCGTAAGTACTTTAGGCGTCAAAAATCCTGAGTTCGGAGAGAGGGTTAGTGGAAGAAGTAATAGGTGGTGTATTTAGGTTTCTCGGTCGATTTATTGTTGAGACTATATTTACAATCATTGTCGAGGTCATGTTCCACTTTCCTGGCAATCTCATTTGTAAACCTTTCACAAAGAAAGGGAGAGAGCCAAATGGGTTTCTGGTGGTGATTGTCAGTATGTCATTTTGGTTGTTATTAGCTGGATTAGCCTACACAGCGTACTCCCTTCTTTCTGGTGAGCCCGGTGCCTAACAAGCACAAGAAGTATGCTACGGCTCTTCGGGCCTTTTTGGAATGACTTACTTTATGTACATTTTGCACAGTTTGCTCAAGAAAAGGCTGGAGCAGAGCGTGTAGATATGCATCTCGTTGCCAAATAAAGTTTAACTGCTACAGAGGGGGTAGGGCCTTCTTCCTTAGGGTGCCTGACCTGAACGACCACCATTGCCTAATTTTTGTTCGCTTTTAGTGTAGGCATTGATCCCTCAACTGGTGGAGTGAATGCCCACCTTTACTTGATCACCTTTCTCTTTCAGTACTGCAATCGAGACGATTGTCTCAATTCTTAGTTTTTCACCTGTTAAGTGTTTTATCGTGAACATGCTTGTTTACAGTAAAACTCACGCTTGTGGGTCGGATCATTCCTTGATGTGGAAGCTTGGTAAATGATAAATAGCAAAGGCGAGGTACGGAGGCAGTGTATAGAATAAAAAATGTGAATCCTAGGCAGCTGTAGCTCAGTGAGTTGATTTGAACTACTGATTTTTATCTTGTTGGGCTGACGAGCTTTAGAGTTGTCGAGAAGCGTGATATATAGATGTTACTTTTAAATTGACAGTTAACTTTTAAGGCGTATGAATCTTATTCTTGAAGGAACAGATCAAGTAAAGTTCTTCACGAACATAAAGGAAGTTTTCTCTGCCCTCAAAATTTCATGCCATGACTATGATTGGTTTGTCAGCGATATAGAAACAAACGATTTGCCTATATCAGAGGGTTGGCACTCTGGGGTTGAGCTAGAAAAAACAATAACTAGCAATGATGTCCAGTTCATTTGGGCTGTATTCAGCGCTTTTCCTATCGGCACCCGATTTGCGGTTGCTGAACCACCGTACGTTGATGGAAACCCTAATTACTGGAATGCCTCTGAACCAAAACCCCAGTTAGAAAAAGCTATTTTTGAAATAGCCTGCTGGGACAGTAGTGCCACAATATTAATAGGGATAAATTCAGCTATGGCTGAGAATTTCAAATCAATATACACAGATACGATAGAGCTAAAGTATGCGGCAAGGTAAGGAGCTTGATAAGCTTAGGCATGGCGAGAAAGTAAACGCTACGTTTTAGCTTTACTCATGCTATGTGTGTGAAATTTAGAGGATATAAAGTTGAATGAATTAGCAGAAGGTTCTTGCAATTGCGGAGCCGTAAATTTCAGAATTAGCGTAATCCCCGAAGATGTATATATATGTCATTGCTCTATTTGTCGTAAAGCTACAGGCGGAGGCGGAATATCCGTAACGGTGATTCCTAATGAAAGTTTTGAGTGGGCTTCTGGCCAAGACCATATAAAAAAATGGATAAAGCCAAATCATGATTGGCAAACAAATTTTTGCTCAGAATGTGGATCATCCTTACCTGGGAAGAACGATGATAAGGCTATGTACGTTCCTGTAAGCTTGCTTGACACTGGCTTTGAGAGGCTAAAAGTAAAGCAGCATTTGTTTTTGGATTCAAAAGCAGTTTGGGAAGAAATTAGTGAAAAATGGTGGACCTAGCAAGGTGGTTAGGTTTGTTGCGAGGGTTGCGCAGAATATTCAGAGAAACCCGCAGTAACACTACTCTTTCCTCAAAAGATATAGGGCAGGGAAACTACAGATATATAGATATATTGATCTATATCTTTCTTTGAACACTTGTGCCAACTAAAGATATCTTGATCCTCTGTATCTTCGGGCTGAAGGGCTTTGGAATTATAGAAAAGAATGATATATAGGTGCTGCTTTTGAATTTACTGTTATGTCCCTTACGATTCAGAAATAAAAAGGAATTACTCATGAGGTATTATGTGGAGGTGCTTAAACAGATTCCTCACTGCCAATCCGTTGAAGATTATGAGGCACTGTTATCCTGGAACATCCAACTTGAGAGAGTTGGTGTGGCCACAGCCGCATGATATACTGCGCTGTCCGCAAGAAGACGGACGTCTGTTAAGCAGTCATATTTATCCGTTGATGACACAACCCTTAAAGCCTTCCATGGCTTGGCATTCAGCGGTGCTATCCCAGTTCTCTAATACAAGCCTCACCTACGATCTGGTAAGATCGCTTACAAATCTGTTAATCATACTTATTCGAGACAAAGAGAGTACAGTGTTGCACTGTTAGTGACGGATAGTGAAGGAAATCAAGACTCTGACACCGCTAGAGTATTTGTATATGGGATGGAGGCGGTGGCTCCTATAATAACCTCTTTGCTTCTTTAAGAGCTTTGGTTTTTGATTAGGTTTGAGCTTAATTCTGGGGAATATGTTAAGGTTTCGTATAAATTGATTGTTAAATGTAGAGGGATAAAGTGAAGAGTTTTAGTGTACTTATAACAGTAATGGCTTTGATGTTTGTTGGTGGTGTTCAGGCAGGGACGCCAACTTGCCACTCAGGGAGTGATGTGTATTGCCAATACATAGGCAAAGTCGAACGTATCTATGTGAATAAAGATAATCTTATATTGTTATATTTTGATACACCTGTAGCGCTAAATATTCCAGAAAGCGCTGGACTAAGTGCAGTATATGACTTTGCTGCTGCTTTCGCTGCCGATGAAAACCCTGAGTTCGCCAACATGTTCTATTCAACAGCTTTGGCTGCCCAAGCCTCTGGGCGCGATGTAACTATACAAATGAGGGGGCTTCAGGGGGGGTATTTGAAGATTGACCGAATATGGTTGTCAGCTCCATAGTATAGTGGTCTATAACTTCCGGACTCTTCTATAAGAGAGTAAAACTAACAAACGAAGTGCTCGGAAGGATTAGATGTAGTAGTTCAGACTTGATCTGACAGTTACCGGTTTTTCAGAAGATGTTCGGTCAGGTCAAATTCAGTTTACGAGTTTTTCCTTCCAGGTGCCTTTTCCATCTTCAAGTGTTGCCATCGAAGTGCGACCGCAACACTTCTTACCCTGATGGGTCCGATCATTATTGTAATATACGAGCCATTCGTCTTGATCCTTTTGAAGCCCCTCTACAGATCCATAAATCTTGCGACGTAACGATGGTTGGTAGAACTTCTAAAAAATTGTTTTATGGAATCGTTCACAGCTGATCATGCCAGCGATTTTTGATTTTTCAGTTATAGAGGGTGGGGAGTTGCTTTCTGATACATGTGAAGATAAATATAGGGTTGCGACATTACCCATCTTAGAGATGGTGTGCGCTCAAAGGTGCTACTATGATGATGAAAGAGAGGGGGAGGTTTGGGTGGGGGCCCCTCCATTGTAAATCTGTTCCCACCGCCTTTCAGTGCTTGCTTTTTATTCTCTTTTGATACGCGTATAGATCTCTTTCCCGTGGACGAGGGGGCTGGGGGCGTGGATACCTATCTTTACTTGATTGACTTTCACTTCTAGCACTATTGTGTAGACGAACGTCCCAATTTTTAGTTTTCGTCGGTTCGGTGTGGTGGACGTGATCAGTAAAAGGCGGGGGGCTAGGCACTCGGAAATTGGGGATTCGCTCCAAGCTACTGAGTTACCTAATTGGACGCTATAGACTCCAATGGCAAAGAGGAATGGGGTTACAAGTGGTTGTGGCTCGTCGTTAAGTATTGAAGTAATATCGCTTACCAATATCGGATTGAAACTTATGGAGTGAGTAAACAAATCTAAACGTTTTGGGCTTTACACGGGATGATGCCTAGGGCACGCAAAATCACACAAACTTGCCAATCAAGTCTGTATGAAGAGATTTGATGTGGATGTGGTGCTTAGGAAAGGAAAGCTTGATAATCCGCAAATCGATAAGGTTAGGTATCGTGAGGACCATCGGCCAATGATGGTGAAAAACAAGAGAGCGGGCGAAGAGAGGCCCAAACGAAACGATATCGTATCCTATCGGATGCCAGGCTCTTCAGAGCCGTATATTTTGGCTAAATCGGGTGGGGTATCACTTTTTGATGGTATCAGTAGCAAAGTTCCATTTAGAGAGGGAAAGGATGCTTGGTGGATAATTACCAAAGATGCGAGATTGGAATCAGGATTGTTTATTGCAAAAGATATGTTTCCCGATGCAGAAGGCAATACCCACTACTCGATTGAAGCGGAAATCGACATGCCTGTTTCTGAGTATTTTGAAAAGCTTGCCGCCTTAAAAAAATATATGAGAGTTAAGTGATGTCTTATAACTACAAAGATTTGAACTACATACGAGAAGCCCTTGCTTGCTATGAAGAAAAATTGTGTGATGTTAATATTAACGAATGTGATGATGAAGAAGCTGAAGAGCTTCAAGAAGATATTCTGTACATGGGACGTTTGAGGGCGCTGACCGAAAGAATGATTGACGAGTGGGAGAATAAGGGCCCCACTTTAACCTCAGTCTGAAGGTCAGGACATAAAGTAAAAAGGTTAAAGTAGTTAAGGCCTCCCTTATGCAGGAAAGACGTATTGAGCTAATTATTTAGACAAATATAGGTACAGGTTGCATCTGCCCTCAATTGCCTAACCTGGGTTTTTATTTTATGAAGAGATTTATACTCCTGGCATGCAAACTTCTATTGATAACTGCTGTATTTATACTGCTGCTGTTAGTGTTATTTCTAACTACTACGCTATTGATACAAGGAGATCAACACCCAGAAAGCTGGGTGATAAACGTCTATGATATTTCCGCCATGGCAATAGTAATTGCCCTTTATATTACCGTAATGGTATATACGTTCAGAAGATTTCTTAATGCAGAAAGTCGCCTCAGGTAGTAGAAATGAAGTGGTGTGATTAGCTTTCGCTGTATGTTCAAAGAATGTGTGCTTGAGTTTAAGGTAGATTGACCTTTATATATTATGTAGATTGTGGAGATTCGTTTGAAACTTAAAGTAGTAACCTCTAAAGCTGATCATAATGATTTTTGTGATTATGTGGTATGTAGCCGTTTAAAATCTCATACATGGATATCAATGCTTAAGAGCCTAGTTGTTTGGTTGGCTATCGGTTTAATTTTTATGTCTTGTGTTCAGTTTAAGACTGGGAAAATTGAGCTGAGTCCGTTCATATTAGTTATGGTAATATCACTTGCGTTTCTTTTTTATGTTGCTCTTAGTAGGCTGTTGGCTGTAAAAATAGGCGAGTGCTTTACACCAAACAAAGATGGAATAATATTAGGCTCTAAAGAGTATGAGATTACTCCAGGGGGTATTAAAGAAACTTGTCAACATGGCCATAGTTTCTATAGTTGGGCAGTGGTTGAGCAGGTAGAGGAAGTTAATGGGGCAATTTATGTTTTTATAGATCAAGCATTAGCTTTGATTTTTACAGCTGAATCATTAGAGCAAATTGATTTTAAAGATGATCTTTTAGATACATTAAAAATGCATACATAATACACCCAAGATACATTTAGGCCAGAATGTGGTATCTGGCCTTTTTAAGAAAAATACTATTTGCCGTCTAACAACTGATCATGTGAAGAAGTATAGATTATGAGCCGAATAATAGGTTAGGGTATCTGTGTCCGGATAAAAGTATTAGGAATATTTGCTTCTGAATTTTCAGGGGGGGGAGAGATACTTGATCCATTTAATTCTGAGATATGCTCGCTTCCTGCTGATTCTTAAGGCGTGAGTGGGTATCCCTGTTGGGGGAGTTTGGTAAGGAGTGCTCTGCGGGTGGGGAACGATCGCCGTGGGGCAGAATACGGAAGTGTGGTTGCCAGCCATCCTGACTTGGTGTTTAACTATAGCTTGTTGAAGTTAAATCTTTTTATATAGTTTCTGTGCCAATTTTCTAGCCTGGCTACTGTTACACTGCTAGGTACTCTATGTGCTGGGTGTCCAGAGTTGTTTTTCCTTGATACTGTCTCGCGAATGTCAACATTTAATAGGGGGAAGTATGATGTTCTGGACTCTTCGCCTCTCTGTGAGAGTTATATATTTTATCGAGATAGATCGTGAAAAAAGTTCTTAAAGGTTTGTTAATGACAACGGCACTGGTCATCACAGGCTTTTTCCTGGGTTGGTGGGCAAATTCTCCAAGTTATGACCTGCTCTGTTCCAACCCCTCCGTTTATGTTTTGAGTCAGGATGTCACGGCTCAAGGTGTTAGCATAGCAGCCGGTACGGAGGTCGATCTTCGCTCATGTGAGTATGCAAACAGGTTTACGGTCAGTTTGTATGCGGAAAAGGGCTCTAGAGAAGAGTTGTTTCAATTTAAAAATAGTGCTCCAAATATAGGTAACCACGGTGCCAGCCAATATCCTATTGAAGAGCATTAGTAAATGTATAATCAGGCAGAGCTTTGTATATATTTCACACGGTCGCTACGCTCCAATCTTCATACGAAAAATCTACAAAGCAAGCTCCGACTGATGGAGACGTTAGTGCTATTTTCAGAACTTGATACATCCCTATCTGATAGAGGATGGTCTCGAAAAAGATAGGGATTCTATTGCAGGCTCCTTCTTTGGAGAATCTGCTCCCATTGCTTACCTTTCGATACGCACATGGTTCTCTTTACGATGGGCTAAGAGTGATTTGGGGGCGAGGATACCTGTTTTTCACTTCCAATACAGCAACAAGAACGCTTGTTCTAGTTTGAAGGCTTTTGCCGGTTCGGTGCTTTATGGTCAACCTATTTGCTTCTTAGTGGTATACAAGCAGTGGGTCAGTATCCCTTATTGAGGGCGCTTGGCAAGTAATGCCTCTCGTGTGGGGAGCGTCCCGACTGGCGCAGAATTGGGAAGGAGAGGCTAGTCTTCCTGAGTTGGTGTTTCACTATAATCTGTTGAATTTAAATTATTTTTGTAGGGCCAATGCCAATTTTCTAATCTAGCTTCTGCTGCCGTGCTCGCCACTCTATTTGGTGGATGTCCAGAATTTCTGGCTTTGGTGGCGAAGACTGGTAAGCAATCTTTATTGGTTAGTGCCTTATTTGATTGGTGTCCAGAATCGCTTTTTTATAAACTCTAATTTTACCAGTTATTCAAAATCTTAAAAGATGGACTTTAATGAATCATTTTATGCTGAGTAAGTTGAAAACCTCTATTGAAGGTAAGATTATTGAGATCCTCTTAATTTCAATATGTCTTGAAGGGTTAGGCCATTACGATGAGCCGTAAGCTTCTGTAATTATATGAATTTTTCTTAAGGGTGTGTCTATGATATTTTCACGCGCTTACCTCTACTTCAAAAAATTACGGAGATTTACTGATGAAAGAGTATAAGATAAGGCTTGACCATAAATATAGCTATCTTGGAAATGTGTTTAGGATGATTACAGATCTTAAGAATAAGGCGAATCGAAAAGAGTCCATTATTCATGTAGATGTGGAGATTAGGGGGTATGGTGAGCTAAGGCTAATTATGCGGCCAAAGGATCTATATTTAGTAGGATTTGAAAATAAAAATGGCACATTTTATACAAAAGACTGCAATATCCCTCAGGCTCAAGGGAAAGAGTTTTTTTCAGACTCAGGGAGCTATTTTAACTTGCAATTTAAATCTGTTGAACCATTCAATATCTCTACATTTAAATCTCACTTTGAAAATCTTATAAATTATTGTGACGGTAAAGATAGATATAATGTACGCAGAGCATTTGCAATAATGTGCGCACTAGTTAGCGAATCTATTAGATTTTTTCAAGAAGTTGCGATTAATATTTTCTTTGTGAAGTTCTTTGATGATAGCATTACTACAGCTAAGGTGTCTCCTCAAGAGATCTTGGATTGGGCAAATGAGTGGCAGAATCTCAGTGGCCATGCCCTTGCTAAGGTGAGCTGTCGACATTACGATTATTTGTAATGCCCTTTACGTTATATGCTTTGTGTTGGAAATTCTACTCGCGAAGAAGGTAGATATCTATACATTGGAGAGAAGAGTTTGTAGTGGTCTAATCCTTCCGGACACTTCGCTAAGATGATGAAACTACCAAGCGAGGTGAAGCATGACAACAAAAGGAAAATGTCGGCATTACGAGCCGGAATTCAAGAAAGATGCCGTGGCGCTAGTCTCTAGCAGGGGTATTCGATCTCTAAGGCCGCAGAAGCTGTCGGAGCCACCGCAGGTAACCTCCGACGCCGGATTAAGGAACAGGTGGAAGCGGAGTAAGGTTGGATGCTGGTGAGCGTGCTGAACTTGATCGGTTGCGACGAGAAAATAAGAAGCTGCGCATCGAGAAAGAAATCCTAAAAAAGGCCAGCGCCTTCTTTGCGAAATAAATGAAATAAAGTACGGCTTCATTAAGGCACAGCAAAGTAGCTGTCCAGTGAGGTTGTTTTTTCTTGTGATGCAGGTCAGCAAGAGTGGCTATTACGATTGGTGTCGTCGTAGTGACAGCTCGGTGGACAGCTAAGAATGGCAACTATACCATTGTTGAAGGCCTTACTTATAGAGTCTCGTCAGAGCTATGGAAGTCGTCGCCTAGTGAAACTACTACGTAAAGAAGGCTTTGACATTGGGCGCTATTGAGTTCGCAAGTTAATGAAACGACTAGGTTTAATACTGAAACGCAAGAAGCGTTTTACACTGACAAAAAACAGTAAACACCAGCTACCCGTCGCAGAGATTCTTTTGAACCGGAATTTCTCAGCGACCGCTAAAAATCAAGTTTGGACTACGGATATCACATACATCTGGACCATACAAGGCTGGTTGTACCTAGCGGTCGTTATCGACCTCTATTCACGTCGGATTGTTGGCTGGCACCTGGACCGCTAGATGGAAACTGCACTGATGAGTCGTGCGTTGATGATGGAGATTCATCTTCGTCGACCACCAAAAGGCCTGATGCATCATTCCGATAGGGGTAGTAAGTATGCTAACCATACCTACCAATTACTGTTGGAACAGCATGGAATGGTGTGCTCAATGTGTAGTAAAGGGAATTATTTGGATAATGCGCCGGCTGAGCGATTTTTTAGCAGCCTGAAGCGCGAATAGTTAACGGGGAATTTCTATCGAACAAGGGAGCATGTAATAACAGATGTAAGAGCTTATATCACTTACTACAACTTACGCCGAATACATACAAGATTGGGAGATGTTATTCCCATCGAATTTTAGAAAAGTGCTTAACGAAGTGTCCGGTTAGACTTGACCACAATATAAAGTTTCGGGTAAAGATTTTGAACTTTCTGCTGTAGCAATCCCAGCTATTTTGTGGGTAGTAGTATTTCTCTCCCTCATTACTACAATTAAGCTATTGTGGTAATGTTTAACAAGAGACTATGGCTTTCATAGATAACTATATCGTTTTCTATACGTTCTCCCCGAACGTGGCTCTTAACCTTTTAAGTGCCACTTTGATCATTTAGCAGAGTGGTCAGGGGCGGCTACTTCCTAACACAATTAAAGTGTTTGTTCATTGGATAGCTACAGTGCTGGTACGCTGCTCTTAGTTCTATTACAACCTGCTTTAGAGATTCACTAATTGTAGTTCAAGGGTTAGGAGGCTAAATGGCCTCCCCCCTCGGAAAGTGCGTCCTCAGCACCTCCGGCTGCTTGTTTTGTGTCTATTTTTAATGCGTACATAGATCTCTTCTCGATGAACGGAAAGGGATTTAGGAGCGCGGATGCCTATCTTTACTTGATTTCCTTTCACTTCCAGCACTGTGACTGAGACATTGGTTCCAATTCTTAGGTTCTCGCCTGTTCGGCGCTTTAGGATCAACATGTTTTCTTCCTACCGATACTCAAGCTGTGGGTGGGCATTCCTTGGTGGGGAAGCTTGGTAAGTGATACTTGGTGGAAGTGAGGGGGGGCGCGGGGGCGGTGGGCGCAGAATAGGAAAAGGCGGACGCTAGGGTCCCATAGCTTGGGGAATTGCTCCAAGCTGATGATTGTGCTCCACTTTATTGAAGACGAGCGGGTTTCTAGCGTAGTATGCATATAGCCATCTTGATACTGTCGTTATCAATTTGGTTAGCTGGCCCCTGGTGTTGCAGCACCTTGGGTCAGCGCCTTTTCTCTATTCTTACTTCACGCTGTCGTTCTCCTGTTAAGGGAGTAAATCATTTAGAAAATTCTTGGCGTATCTCTAATATGAGGGCCTCTTAGAAGCTTATTTATCCTCGGCCCACAATGCTGATAGATGTTTATCGATTTTACGCAGCTTTTATACGAAAAAAAACTTAATAAATTTCAATAAGACAATTTGGGCGCCTAAATTCCCTTTTATATATTTAGAAAGGCCCTGCTGTCGATTGAGCGGGGAGCTAAAGTTGACCAACTAATCCAGGTGCAGACTAAGCAAGTGGCCTAGCTTGAAATAAATCGAGCATAATTTACTGGTAACTACTTTTTGTTAATCGCGGGCAGTTTAAAGACTAGTCATCTATTGTTCGCATGAGCATTACTAAACAGTTTCCGGCGGAACAAAAACTTCCTTTCCATTTTCTATTTTTAAAACAGTAATCGTTGATTCAATATGCTCTTGCCCCCAGGTGGTCATTGCCTTAAGTATGGGAATTAGTGTTAATCCCTTGTCAGTCAACTGGTATTGATAGCGAATAGGCCGATTTTGATAGGGTTTCTTATTGATAAGATCCATCGACTCAAGCTTTTTGAGTCGGTCAGCGAGGGTACTTACGGGGATATGTTCCCAAGACTGCTCTAGCTCCTTAAATGTACGTGTATCGTGGTAGATAAGATCCCGGACAATAAGCAAGATCCACTTATCGCCAAACAGTTCAAGTGTGCATGCGAGAGGGCAGTTTGAGCGGCGTTTAGGGTCTTTAACTTTGGGCATCTTGGATTCAATTTATCTGATACATCAGTGATCAATATATCATCGTCACTTTTAATTTGAAAGTTCCTATTGCCTGGCTGAGCGGGAATCTGTATAGTCACTTTTAATTTGAAAGTGACCGGGTACTTTAAATGAATTTATATCTTCGTCTGATCGTTGCCTTTGTGAGGGGCTTTTTTCTTCCAAAGATAGACGCTTCTAGCAAATTGGTTAGAATAATGAGGGTTTTGCCCAATGATATTGATATTAATGGGCACCTAAATAACGGACGCTATTCTACGCTCGTAGATTTATTGATTGTAGAGGCTGGTTTACGAGCGGGAATATTGAAAAAGGCAGTAAAGCTCGGTTGGAAACCTGTAGCAGCAGGTTCCTTGATCAGTTATAGAAAACAACTATCGCCATTTGAAAAATACAATATTCATTTTGAAATGGATTGTTGGGATGACAAATGGAGTTATATGAAATTTAAATTTGAAAAAAAGGATGGTTCGATAGCTGCAATTGGTTATACAAAATGTGGTTTTTTATCAAGACGTGGATTAGTGGAGCAAAAAATAGCTGATGAAAAGCTAGGTATGCATCGAGAGGAGATGCCATTGACATTGGCAATTGAAAACTGGATTAAAGCGGAGCAAGCGCTTGTATCTGAAATTTAGCAAGAACCTTTGAGTCTACGCTGCTTTTTGGAGGGGGGAGTGAATCAGAAGCTTAGAAGAATTTACTCACTTCAAGCAAAACTAGTGCGAGTGGGTTGGTTGCTTTTGTTTTTTTTACCACTCTGGAAGTGGACACAAACATTGGTGTGGTTCATTGTAATCATTGTTAGTAGTGCTTATCTATACTTGACTCTATTTGGAAAGAAATATGAAGGGGAATTAGCTTATCAAGTGAGTTATAAAGATTTTTTCAATTTAGAGGGCATTATGGCGATGTTTACCAACCCACGAACAGTGGTAGTGGGTTGGTTTCACTTTTTAGCTTTTGATCTGTTGGTCGGGTTACATATTTTGCTGGATTCTCAGCAGCTTTCCATTTCCTATTGGTTGATACTACCGATCTTATTGTTGACCTTAATGCTCGGTCCAGCAGGTCTGGTAGCATATTTAATGCTAAGGCTGGTACATGTAAGTGTATTTAATATATAAGCGCTTTTGTATGATGTTCTTTATGCCTAACTTAGCCCAGCTGGTGGATGTCACAATTTATCTTATACAAAACTTCTCAGTTTCAGACCGCCTCGAAATGCGGCTCTGAATTTTTAACACTGGATACTCTCTTAAAACGGGTGATTTGGGCCTGGCACTATGCTCACTCCGCTCTAATCCAACTCCACCAACCTCTGCATCAACGGAAAATACAAAGCACACCGAATATTCCGCTCCCCCCGCGCATAAAAGAGCTTGCGGTAATTCTCCAACTGATCCCGATACTGCTCTAGCTGAGCCGCAATAAACTCTTCCTGGCTTTCCTCACCACTGGGCTCAGCCGTTTTGTAATCGACAATCCAACGGGTGCCTTCGTTATCGATAAAGGTACGGTCCACAATAGAGCGCCGTAACTGTCGGCTGCCGCTGTGGAGTTCCAGTTCGCAGGCGGATTCTCTTAGTGAGCCATCCAATAGCCAACGGCCGGTGGGGCAGTTGAGGCTGTTGCGTACGGCGATCTCCACTTTCTCGGCAGCACGGTCCAGGCTGGTGGCGGATAGCCCCAATTGTTTCAGGCGCAGTTGCCATAGGGGGCGTTGGGCTTCCAGTTTGCTGGGTGTCCAGTCGTTAATGTTGGTCTCGGCAATGGTGGCGAGGGTTTCGTGGGCTACGGTGCCGGCGTGTTTGAGCCAGCGCAGGGCTACCTGGCCCAGCTCGGGAATATTGTCTTCTTCCTCTGTTTTGGGTTGGTAGTCTGGCATGCGGTATTGGGCCAGCCATTCTTGCCGGGGCATGGCTTGGGGTTGCCATTGGTCGGGCAGGCGCAGTAGGTAGTCGTGATCTCTGCTGGCTTCGTCCTGGTTGAGTAGGGGTTCTTCCGCTTCCAGCCAGTGGCACCAGTCGCCTTCCTGGTGATGTAAAACACTGGGCCAGATACCTGCGAGTAGGGCGGCGCTGCCGGGGGCTTTTAGGTGGCCCTTTTTTTCATCCCGGTTGATGCAGGCCAAAAGGTGTAGTGAGCGGATGGCGCGGGTGCAGCCTACATACAACAGGCGGGTGCCTTCCAGACGTTCGCGTTCGCTGTTGTCGTGCTTCAGGTATTCAAATACCGGGTCGCGGCCGCCGCGTTCATTTTTGGGGGCGAGGAGGAAGCGGCTTTCACCTTCGCGGTTGAGCCATTCGCTCCAGCGCAGCAGTTGGTCGCTGCCGGGTTTTCCGCCCTGATCCAGGCCTGGGATCAGTACGTGTTCGAACTCCAGCCCTTTGGATTTGTGAATGGTCATCACCTGCACTTTGGCATCTTGGGCGGGGCGGGCGTAGAGCTGTTCCAGGGCCAGGGTGAATTGTTGCCAGTCGGTAATGGCGCCGCCGGTATCGAAGGCTTCTAATAATTGCAGAAAATCCTGCACATTATTCAGATCAGATTTTTGCGCAACGGTGGCGGGGCCGCCCAGTTCCAGCCAGAGGCCTTCAATCCAGGTGCGCAGGAGTTTGCGGCCGCGCTGTTGCCAGGCGTGCAGCAGTTTGGGGGCCACTTGGGCCAGGCGCGTGCGCCCTTCGTCGCTGAGCAGGGCGATATCGTCTACTTCCTGCAAGGCCATTAATAGTGGGCGTGCGCTGGTATCGGTTACGGTGATATCCCCATTGCCCCAGTTGGCCAGGGTGTAGAGGTCTGGCAGTTGCAGTCCGCACCAGGGGGCGCGGAGTACGGCCAGCCAGCTGATTCGGTCGCTGGGGTCGAGCAGGGCACGGGTGAGGCTGAGTAAATCCAGTACCACCATTTTACTGGCGAGTGGCGCCAGCTCTGGGGCCTGGAAGGCGATATTGGCGGCGCTTAGGGCCGGCAGAATCTTTTGCAGGTGTTTTTTCTTGCGCACCAGAATGGCGATGCGGCTCTCTGGATCTTGCGCTTGTAATTGCTGCACCAGTTCAACCGCTTGGGTGGCTTCGCGGTTGCGGTCTTCATCATCGATGCAGCCGTAGAAATTTACCGAGGGTTCGGCCCATTTGCTGCCTTTAAACGCTTCGGATTGCAGATAGCGCACAGCGCCGCGACCGATATTGTCCGCTTGCGGAAAGGCCCTTTGGAAAGTCTCGTTAACCCAGTTCACCACCGCGCTTTCGGAGCGGAAATTAACTTTTAGGTCGAGGGCTTCCAGGGGCACTTCACCGATACCGCGTTCGCGCGCATCCAGGAAAATACCCACGTTGGCATTGCGGAAGCCGTAACAGGATTGCATGCCGTCGCCGACAATAAATAAGGTGCGGCCGTCTCCCTGCTGCCAGCCGGCAGTGAGTTTTTCCAGCAGTTGTAGCTGGGTGTGGGAGGTGTCCTGGAACTCATCCACCAGAATATGCTGGGTTTGCAGGTCCAGTTTTAGGGCCAGGTCTGTGGGGTTGTCGCTATCGCCCAGGGCGATCAATGCGGCTTGGGCCACTTCCGTATAGTCGGTGGCGCCCAGCTGCTGGAATACCAGTTTTAATTCTGCGACCAACTTGGGCAGTACCTGGGCGAGCCCTTGCAGCAGTTGCCATTGGCTCTGTTGCAGTCCGCTGGGGAGTTTGCCCACTTCCCGCAGGGCGGAGAGCAGCGGTTCGTTGCCGGCCAGTTCCGCCAGCAGGTCTTTCATGCGCTGTTTGTATTCTTCGGCGATGGGGCGCTCGGGATCTTTTTTATCCGGCAGGCCAAAGCCGAGTTTTTTATTGATGCCGCCGCCTTTGCGCAGATCACCGGTGGTGGTGAGGAGCAGGCTGCCGAGGGCGAGCCAGGCGGGCAGGCCGCTGCTGTCTGTGCTGGGGAAATCGTCCAGTTCGGCGAAGAGGCACAGGCTGTGGCTGGGGTTTTCCTTTTGTAAGTTGCTGCCGGCATAACTGGCCAGCTCCAGCAGTTCCCCGGCGTAACTCCCGAGGGCTGTGGTGAGGTCTTGCAGCTTTTCTGCCACCAGTTCGTCGATAACAAAATGGAAATAATCCTGGGCGCCGTCGAAGTTAACGCTCAAAAGTGGGCTGAGCCATTGCTCGCGTTTGTCCAACAAAATACGCAGCAGCTTATTGAGCTGGCCCAGGTCGTTGTCCAGGTGGAGCAGTAGTTGCTGTAGGTCTGTGTCTGGGGTTTCGCCATCGAGGTGTTTGAGCAGGTTCACCACGGCCAGTTCGAAGGCGATTTGGGTGCGCTCCAGGGGTTCACCCGGTGCGCCCAGGCCGCTTTCGATCGGCAGTTGGCTGGCGAGGCTGCGGCAGAGGCCATCGATGGTTTGAATGCGTAGGCGCTGGGGAGTTTGCAGCAGTTCCCATTCCAGTTCGCGATCCCGCTCCAGCAGGGCGCGGGCTAAATCCCAGGTGATGGCATCGTGGGGGTTGTCTGGCCGGGCTTGGTCGCGGGCGCTGTGCAGGGCGTCGATCAGGCGCTCGCGCATTTCACCGGCGGCTTTGCGGGTGAAGGTAATGGCCAGCACTTCTTCCGGTTGCTGGCAGGCGGCGAGCAACTTTAATACGCGCTGGGTGAGCAGGCCGGTTTTACCGGAGCCCGCCGGGGCAGATACGGCAAAGCTGCGGCTGATATCCAGGGCTTGGCTACGGGCGTCGGCATCGATGGGGCGGCGCAGGGCGGGAGTGGTCACGACTTCGTTCATTCGGTTATTTGCTCCCTTTCCGGCCAGCGGTTTAGGGGCCAGAGTTCACTGTTGTTATCGGTGGGGCGATCAAAGGCGAGGGTGGCTACACCACTGCGATATTCGGTGGCGAGGGATTCCAGGCTGTAGCGCCAGTGCTCCACCAGATTGCTCCAGGTGCCGTAGGGGGATTCTTTTTCCGTATCGCCCACGGCTTTAATGCCAGTGATGGGGTGCTCCAGGTCTCCGCAGCCATTCCATTTGCAGTCGCCGTTGCGCACCTGTCCGAAGGCGATGGCGTGGGCGTCCGGTTGGAATAGGGCGTAGAGCGGCAGCTGGGGTTCGCGGATACGCTGGGTAAGCCAGTCGCGAATACTGGGGATGCCGGTTTTGTAATCGATTACCAGTTGCTCGCCGCTGGCGAGTTGGTCCAGTCGGTCCAGGCGCAGGTTAAAGTGCAGTCCGCCGATTTCCACGGCCTGTTCCCATTCCACTTTTTCTACGGAGAAATTGGGCCTGTCCAGTTCGATGGACAGCCATTGTTGCAGCAGGCGCTCCAGGCGCTGCTTTTCCATGGCCCAAAATCCAATAGGCAGGTGATTGTATTTTTTGCGCACACTGCCGAGGGAGCGTTCTACCGCGCGCTCGATTTGCGCTTGGCGTTGCTCGTCGTCCATGGCTTGCAGTTGTGCGAGGGTGCCGCACTGTTGCCAGAATTCCGCCAGCACCTGGTGCACCACATTGCCGCGCTCGGCGGGGCCGAGGCCGATATCCGGTTGGGTAAAACTGCTGGCGCCGAGGCGGAAGCGCAACTGCGCATTTAATGGGGACAGGGCCTGGGCCTTGAGCACCGAGGCACCGCCGCGCACCCGTTCGCATTCGGCGGGGGTGAGTGGCGGTAGCTTTTTGTCTTCGATTTTTTCCAGCTGACAGGCTTGCGCCAGTTGGCTGTAGTGATTGTGCAGGGCGCCTTCGGCAAAGTGCTGGGCTTGTTGCGGGCTTTCAAACAAGCTGCTCAGGCCCTGCTGCACACCATCTTCTTCGCAGGTGTAACTCACGACGATATCGCCACTGGCATTCTGCAGGTCGGCGGTGAGTTCGCGGGCCAGTTCCAATTCCCGCTCGGCACTGGCGCGGGGCATCTTCCAGTGTTTTTGCCATTGAATTGGCAGCAGCGGATTGGGCGCCGGTGCCGGCGGCCATTGTTGTTGGCCGAAGCCGACCAGGCGCAGGTGATCGAAGGCGAGGCCGCCAGCTTCCAGTACCCCGAGAATTTGCAGGGGGCCATCGCGGGTTTCCGCCTGGAAGGGGGTGCGGCTGGCAATCTGACGCAGCAATTGCAGGGCCTGGGTAAGGGTAAGGTTGCCACCGCAGGCACTGAGTGCGGCGAACTCTTCCAGGATGGATTCCCACTGCATCAGCTGCTGGTATTCCTGGCTGTCCGGGTTGCGGCTGCCGGGCCAATTTAATGCGCTAAGTGTTTCGGAAAAGCGCGCGGCCCAAATTTCAGCGGGCGCTCGCTGCCAGCGCCGGGCGCGTTCGGCCATTTGTTCCAGCTGGCGGGGCAGTTGTGGTGATTCCAAGTGGAGGACTTCTGCGGTGCGTTCGGCCCAGTAGCGCAGGGTTGCGCCGTCGATACGGCGCAGTTCCAGTTTTTGTAGGCGGCGGAACAGGGCGCTGCGCAGCCAGGTTTCACTGTCGTCACCCCAGAAGGGGCTGAACAGGATATTTTGCAATTGAGGGTAATCCCATTCGTCTTGCAGTAGCGATAGCAATTGTAAGGCGGCGCTGCCGACCGGTGTCTGTGCCAGGGGCGTACCGGCGGAGAAGTTAAACGGCAGTGTGTAGCGCAGTTGCTGCGGGTCCAGGTATTGGGGTTCGAGCACGCGGGAAAATACCGCTTCCACCTGGGCGCGGCACTGGCCCAGATTGTTCACCACTATGCCGACGCTGTGGCTGGGGTTTTCAGCGAGTTTCTGCCCGGCCCATAGGGCTGCCTGATAGAGCTCTTCATCCAAATCGGCGCAGGCGGCTACGGATAATTCACTCTGCTGGGTAAGTCCCGGCCTTTCATTAACGGCTGTTGCACTTGCGTGAATCAGGGCATTGGCGAGGGGCGAAATCTGGGCAAAGCCGGCGGTATCAATTTGCGCGACGGGTTCCAGAATGCCTTCTTGGAATGTGCGCAGGATCAATTGATCGCGCTGGTCTGGCGTGATGGCGCTGTGGGCCTGAAGTTCAGTGGCAAAGGCCTTGATCATGGCGCACAGCGGCAGCTCGTCGCTGCGCATAGAGAGTGCGAACTGCTCCAGTAGGGGAGTTAGCGCTTCATCTATTTGCGAGAGGTCGGAGATCAGCTGCCATTGGAGCAGCTGCGCCAGGGCGCTATCGGCATCTCGGCACAGTTGTTGGCTGTTGAGCAGTTGCCGGTCCAGGGATTCATCCAAGGCGCGCTGCCAGAGCAATTGCCGTTGCTCGCGATTCAATACCTGCTGCAAGGCGGGCTGCCAGTTGCGCTGTTGCAGTTGGAACCAGAGCTTGTCCAGCCAGCTGCGCAGGGATTCCACCGGCGGCGGCATCCAGCAGGCACCGGGCGACTGCTGCGCGGCAAACACCTGTTGGCAGCGGTTGCGCAAACGGTTGTTGGGGGTGAGCAGCAGTCCTCCGGGAGGCAGCTGCGCAAATATTTCGAGAGCGGGAAATGCCGGCTTCAGCATGAATTCGGGTACCGGTTAGGGCTTGTTATTCGGGGAACGGTCGCGGTTTGTGACGGAGCTGTCAACTCTGTTGCGCGGTTCTCATCATGTAATGGCTTGTTGTTAGGGGTTAGGTGCGAGGGGTTCGGCAACTGGGGCGAACTCGCGGAAGGCCTGTTCGATATTGCCGGTTAAGTCCACAGTGCTGGTGATCAGGCGGCCAGTGTTTGGGGTATCCGTCAGCATCAGCCCGAGTTCTTCCAGCCACCAGCGTACGCGCCGGGCGATGGCTTCGCCGGAATCCAGCCATTGGATTGAGCGGGGGGCGAACTGGTCCAGTTCTTCCCGCAGCAGGGGAAAGTGGGTGCAGGCCAATACGGCAATATCCACTTGGTCACCGCCGGCGGTGTGGAATACGCGGTGCAAGACCGGCTCCAAATCCTCCGCGGTGATGGCTTCGCCGCGCAGTTTGCTTTCCGCCAGATGCACCAACTCCGGTGCGGGCACATTAATTACCCGGTTGCCGTTGGCAAATTGCTCGATCAGCTCGCGGGTGTAGCGGCGATTGACGGTACCTTCGGTGGCAATCAGGGCAATAGTGCGGGAACGGCTGGCGGCAGCGGCGGGTTTCACAGCGGGCACAACGCCCACTACGGGTTTCTGTAGGGATTCGCGCAGTTGGGGCAAGGCCAGGGTGCTGGCGGTGTTGCAGCCCACCACTAAAATATCGGCCCCGCAGTGTTCCATCATGGCCTGAGCCTGCTGGACGATCCGCGGGCGCAGCTCCTCTTCGCTTTTGTTGCCGTAAGGGTAAAAGCCGTTGTCCACACCCAGGTGTAAGGTCAGGCCCGGCATCAGGCGGCGGATCTCCCGCGCAATGCTGATGGCGCCCACGCCGGAATCAAAAATCAGGGCGCTGGGGGCTGGGCTATCTGGGTGGGCGCTGTGTTTGTGCATGCGTTCTGGAGTTCCAACATCGAAACCAATCCTCCAAGAATACCTCAAAACTCCACGAAAATTCCCATTGCAGGTATCAGGGAGCAATAGCATCCTCTGGCGGACGCACTTTCCATAGTCAAACTGGTAGAATGGTGGTTTCGCCTCTATCTAGGCAAGCCATTGGGGATAGGCCCCTGGCAAAATCCTGATTTATCCATCTCTTTCCGGGTCTGGGAGTACCACTCTATGCCAGCGTTCCCGCTGCAATTGAATGCCGATCATGCGGTGATGGCGGCTGTTGCCATCTTGTTTCTGTTGGGCTTGGTGTTTTGGTTGGCGCGAGCCAGTAGCCGCCGCGCTTTATTGCAGAGCCAAGCCGCTTTACAGGTGGCTCAGGCGCGGATCGATAGCAGCCGCGAGCGGGAATCCCAACTTGGAGTTGATGTGGAATCCCTGCGTACCGAGCTGGCGGACAAGCTGCAACAACTCACGCGAAGCCAAGTGCTGGTAGAGAAAGGGGAGGCGGCCCTGGCAGAGCAGCGCAAGCTGATGGAGCAAATGCGTATTGCCATGGGTGAGCAGTTCGAGAATTTGGCCAACCGGATTTTTGAAGAGAAGCAGCAGAGCTTCGTGCGCCGCAGTGAAGACAGCCTGCGCAAAAGTCTCGATCCGCTAGAGCGTCAGCTGGGGGATTTCCGCAAGCGGGTGGAGCATGTCTACGATCGCGAAAATGCTGAGCGCAACAGCCTGCTGGGGCAGATTAAAGCGTTGCGCGAGCAAACCCAGCGCATCAGTGATGAGGCCCTGAACCTGACTTCGGCCCTGAAAGGAGATCGCAAGATCCAGGGTAACTGGGGTGAAGTAGTGCTGGAGCGCTTGCTGGAGGAGTCCGGCTTGCAGAAGGGTCGCGAGTACGAAACCCAGGTAACGCTGACGAGCGATGGCCGCAGGCGCCAGCCGGATGTGATTGTGCGCCTGCCGGAAAACAAAGACCTGATTATCGATTCCAAGGTCTCCCTGGTGGACTACGAGCGCTACAGCTCGGCGGAAACCGATGAGGAGCGCACCCAAGCCCTGAAACAGCATGTGAATTCCCTGCGCGCCCATATTACCGGCCTTAACAAGAAAGCCTACGAGCAGCTAGAGGGTGTGCGCACCCTGGATTTCGTCTTTATTTTCGTGCCTATTGAGGCTGCGTATATGTTGGCGATGCAGGCGGACCCGGACCTGTTCCGTTTCGCGTATGAGAAGCAAATTGTCCTGGTGAGCCCCACCAGCCTGATGGCGACCCTGCGCACCGTCGAGAATATCTGGCGCTACGAGAAACAAAACAAGAACGCGGAAAAAATCGCCGACGAGGCCGGCAAGCTGCACGATCAGTTTGCTATGGTGCTGGAGTCATTGGATGTTCTAGGTGATCGCCTGCGCCAAGCGGATGACGCTTACCAGCAGACCTACAAACGACTGGCGACAGGGCGTGGTAATGCGGTGAAGCGGATTGATAGCTTGCGTAAGCTGGGTGCTAAAACCCGTAAACAGATCTCTGCGGACTTAAGGGAACGAGCGGATCAGCCTGAGGTAAAGGGATTGCCACAGGCTGAGGAAGCCGCCACGGAAGAATAATTTTTTATGGAAAATCTTGTATTCGCGCTATCAGTCACAGGGCCGATTTTCCTGATGATTATTGGCGGATACCTGCTCAAGTATAAAGGGATAGTACGAGACAGCTTTATTGATGATGCCTCCAGGCTTGTTTTCCATGTAGCCTTGCCGGCACTGCTTTTTATTAATATCTATTCCTCGGATGCCAACCCCGCGCAAGAAATAGACCTGCTTGTAGCAGGGGTTCTCGGCACTTTTGTGATGCTCCCTTTGGCATGGTTGCTGGCGCGGCCGGTATTGCCAATGGATCGCAGCGCTTTTATCCAGGGGGCTTTTCGTGGAAATGTGGCGATTGTCGGCCTTGCCTGGATCGAAAAAGCCTACGGAAGCGAGGGTGTTTCCAATTCCGCAGGGTTGGTAGCGGCTCTTACGATTCAGTTTAATGTTATCGCCGTCGCTCTTTTCGTGCTTTACAATAAGGACAGAAAATTTGGCTGGCGGGTGATGCTGTGGGAGCTGGTCAAGAACCCTCTTATCCTCGGTGTCATTGCAGCCATTGTGTGCCGTTTGTTGGCTGTAAGGTTGCCGGAGGTGCTGCACGATACCATTCAGTATCTTGCATCTGTGGGCTTGCCATTGGGGCTTATTTGTATTGGTGCCAGCATGAAAATGCGAACACTGATGCGCAGTTCCCCTACGGCGCTGGCGGCCTCATTACTTAAACTGGTTGTTGCTCCGATTGTCTGCCTGTTGATTGGTTTGGCATTGGGTATGAGCCCTGAGTACTTGGGATATTTGATCCTGATGACGGGTGCTCCCTGTGCAATCTCGGCCTTTGTAATGGCCCATGCGATGGGCGGGAACAGCCAGCTTACGGCGAATATTGTGGGGCTCAGCACATTGCTTTCTGTTGTTACTGCCAGTATCGGGCTGGCATTGCTTAAGGTGTACTTTTGATGACCGTTTTCCCAACCTGGTTGCTTATTCTTGCAGCAGTAATCATTTTTGCTCTCGCTATTGTGGCTGGCTACTATCTGCGCAAACTATCAGTAGCGCAAAAGAAACAGGCCGAACAACTGGCGGAGCTGGAGCAAGCTGCCGAAGATCAGCGCCAAAGAGTAAACGACAGCATCCAGATAATTGCCCGTACCTTGTTGGATGATGGAGTAGGGCTTACCGAAGCTTCGATTCGTATTCGCGTTCTTCTGGATGCGCTTCAGGTGGAAGACAAAGTACGTGAAGAGTTTGTTGCTTTTTATACCATCGCAGAGAAAACCAGTCATATCCCAATTCTAAAAGACTGGAAGGCATTGCCGCGTAAAGAACAATTTCAATATGAGTTAGAAATGGCACAAATAGAGGCAGATTATAAAGACTTTGCGATAGATGCCGCTAAACGTATCCTTGGCCGTACTTTTTGAAGTTGGGTAGCCAGATGATTGGCTAGGATAGCTCTGTATTTGTTAATCAACGGGTAGTAATCTGCCCGTTGTTTGGAGAGTTTAATTCTTTTATTTCTAGCTTTTTGCAAAGGTTACTTTGTAGGTGCTAACCCGCCTTAAAATTTATTTTTTATGCATACTGCATTTGCGCGGAACTTATTGATCCCATTTTTGCGCAAAATGCAATCAAAATTTACTGACTCTACTGCAGTATTCAGTGAGAATTAGTAAGTGATTTTAAAAGTAGTCCTGCTTATCGCTGTGCTGACATACTTCGCACGTTCATCAAATTAGCTTTATTCGGCAATTTTTGGGGTGCCGGTGTACTTTCGTTGAACTTTATTTTTGGTGGTTTCCATTTGAATGTACTCATTGGCACCGTAATTTCATTTGTCACCGCGTTAGGTGTATTCAAGCTGCTTGATCATCTTGAGGGGGCTGGAGCTTGGTACTGGATCGCGTTTTTGATCGCTATCGGAGCGTCCGTCATATTGGCCTGAATGTGAACTTGTTAACAGGGCTTATCCTTAAGTAGCAACAAAATGCTCTAAACAAGAAAGTAAGAAACTTGATGCTACGTCAAGTCGTTAGCACACTTAAATAAGCTGATTGACTTTCCTTTGAAGCTTTGCGCATACGTTAAAAGTTTTGGTGTCTAAATTGAAGAAATTATTAATATACTTTGTCTCGCTCTTTTTTGCGGTTGCTGCATATTTTCTTACGTTTTCGGCATTTTATGAGTCATGGTTTCCCTACTACTATGAGGGATACCTCTCTTATTTTTTCCTGGCAGGGCTTGCAGTAATTGTACTCTTGCCATTTGCTGCTGCAGTGGCGGGCTCAGAAAATAGTATGAGCTATTTTTCAAAATATATAAGTTTAGCTGTCATATTTCATTGGGCTGTAGTAGTTTTATCTGTGGTGGTTTTTGTGTACATGTTATCTAATGGCGTATTAATCAATGGGCCTGGTATTTATAGGGTGGCTCCATAAAGTAAATTGACATAATAAAGATAGATAGTGCAGCTCCGGCCAGAACACCTTGCGCTTTGTTTGATTTCTGTGCTCTCAGTTTGCATGATATATGAGTAGTATGGATAGCCTCTTTAATGGGGATTAAGTTATCTTATGAGAAAATACGATGTTTGGAATTTTGAAGTATATTGGGCTTGTGATAATCGTAAGTTTGGGGTTTGGTCAAACCTTTGTTTATCAAAGAGTAAAGAAAAAATGGAATTCTCTCCCTGTAGTTGATGCAAAAATAACAACCTCAAAATTAAAAAATTTTACGAATGCGGAGGGGCAAAGGGTATACGAGGCACAAATCGAGTTTGAGTATGAGTACAAGGGCGTCAAGTATAGTTCAGATACTCCACTACTCAGGTCCCCCCAATTGTTTAAAAATAACAATATCGAGCATGATCTATTGAGTCGATATAAAGAGGGGGGAAGCGTGGCGGTGCGTGTAATGCCCAGCTCCCCAAAAAATGCATTTATAGAAATGGAACGGTTCAGTAAGTTGTCTGCAGTTGTGATTCCAGTACTTTTAGTTATTTATAGTTTGGCTGTATTCGGCTATGGATGGTTGGTGACTGCGGCAGTGACACGCTAGTAACGTATTGTTAGTATAAATGGTGTAATATGATGCTGTAGAGGAAAAGCTTCTCTATTTGAAGTTTTATGAATATCGTTTTCGTCATGAATGGTTTAAGCCTGAGTGGAGTTTATACATTAATTAAACGTATAGAAGGATAAGCGGTTGGCTTAATAAGCCAATGCATTGAATGCATAGTATTGCTTTTAGCTTTAGCATTAATCTAGGGAGGGAGTATGAGGCTGGGAATTTTGATATTCATATCGATCGTGTTGTGGGTTATTTCAGGGATCATTGCATTTTATGGTTTTGAGAGCCTGGATCAGGCGAGTAACTTTGGAGAAAGTTTTGGTGCTATCTCATCTCTGTTTTCTAGCTTTGCTCTGGCCTTAGCAATTTATTCTATGGTGTTGCAACAGAAGCAAAATGATCAGTTTGAAAAGTATACTTTAACTGCTCTTGATCAACAGTCTAAACAAATAGAAATTATAAATAAAAGTATCGAAGAACAGTTGAAAACAGCAAAGGTAGCAGCAATTACAGCGCTGATTGATCGCGAGGAGCAGCGTATAGCTAATTTGAAAGAGTGGGGTGAGCAGAAGGGGGATATCAATAAGTACGAAAATGGGATAGCTGCTGCATCCAGACGAATTGAAAAATATAATGAGGATTTGCAGGCCCATGCGACATGCTGATAAAGGGTTGTAGTATGTCTTAGCTAGCAGTCTTCACCGGACTTTATTAATTTAGCTTGCCTTGACTGCTGAGCTTAACTTAAGAGAAAACGCTTAATATTTACTTCATGATCAAGTACCTGACTACTCAGCAGTTACAATATAATCACTAGAGTTAAGTCTCCTGGTAATTCGACTAGTGTCTCCGCTTAGGGGCTCTTCTTCATGGCTACATTTCATCCAAGCATTGAGGTATTGAAGTATTAAAGTGAGATGAGGAGTCGCACATTTTTCTTGTTTTCGTAGACTTTGGCTTGCTCGACGGCAGAATGGCCAAAGATAAGCATTTCTAGAAGATATCATGGACACTTTAAAATGGTGAAAGATGTAATCTTTGGGTGCGTAAAAATTTGGAAGGTGACAACCCCAGTTTAGGGTGCATCTTCTATTAGGCTATATTATAGGTAACTACTGAGAATGTATATTTGTGATAGATGTGGAAAAAGAGGAAAGTCTAAGATCAAGCTTTGGGTTGCAGGTGAAGATCTAATCGGTTTTATTTTTTTGTCTGTCGCTTTAATGGCCCCTATAGGCTTCATGACATACTTATGTATTATAATCCTATATCCTGAATCTTTCTTAGAGGAAGTATTTGCTTTTGAAGGTATGACTCAAATAGTCTTTGTTGGGCTGCCAAGCCTATTAGTAGTTGGGTACTGGTATTACCGTATTGGGCATAAAGTATACGTATTCTTTGGAAAGTTTGTTAACTTTAAGTTTAGCTATGTCGCTACCTGCGAACCTTGTGGCTTAAGCTTGAAAGAGATTCATCTTCCCGGAGAATCTTGATATTTTAAGCTGTAGTTGTCCTTCCCCGAGGGAGAGTTTCTTGTGCTTAGCTACAGCTGTTTGCTTAGTATTTCTAATATCGGGATACCCTGGCAAGTTCAGATAGAGATGTGAAATACCAACCACCTAGGTCTACATTAAGTGGTGCTGAAAGCTACATAAAGGTTTGCCTCGTATGAGCATAAAACCATCACGAATTTTATTAATAAATATTCTGATGACTGCTGCATTTTATGTGGCCGGTTTTGTCGCACTAGGCAGTTCGTATCCAACTATCGATTCAAGTGGCGAGCAGATTGTTCATTGGTTTTCAATTAACGAACTGAGCGCCCGGTTTTATGCTTGGACAGCGGCTTTTTTCTCACTTGGCCTCGCCATCTTTGGTGGGCAGATTTCTACATTGTTACCGAAACCGAGTCGGTATATTTTTCTTGCAGGCGTGCTTGGATTTGCCATCACAGCGCAGGTTCAAGCTTGGCTATGGGCGGGGTTAGCACTTCATCCAGAAGGGCTGGAGCCAGCAGTTGCTCGCACAATCTTCGGCATATCTTCTTATTGGGGGCCTCTGGTGAATGGGTCAACAACAGCGATGGCGGTAGCGTTTTTAGCTATAGGGCCTGGCACATCTGTTGAGGTCCCACGCTGGCTTAAGTCGCTCAGTGTTATTTTCTTTCTTGAGCAGGCAATCGAAACTATCACTGTATTCGGATACAGTGGCTTTATAGCCCCAGGTGGAACTATGAATGTTTATCTTGGAGGTCTTATTGGATTTATTTGGGTTGCGGGGGTTGTGCGTTGGGCGATACCGCGCATAGACTTGCCCGCCTAACCAGAGAGTACTGTTGACTCATAATGCCATTAGTTTAGTGCTCTACTGATCTTGGGATTGGGCTTCATCAAAAGGAGAGTTCATGGGTAGCTTTGTGGTGGAAGCGTTAGTTGTGGCCTTGTTTCTCTTATACCCAGTGTGGCGAATATTTAAGCGTGCTGGACTGAATCCAATTTATAGTCTTACGTTGTTCATACCAGTTTTAGGGTTTCTGGTAGCTGGTGCTGTTTTGGCTGCATCTAGGTGGAGTGTCAGCACCAAAACTGAGGAGGTACAATGATGGGCGTTGGCGGAATTAGTCTTTGGCAACTCATCATCATTTTTGTAATCCTTCTCGGCCCGCTGCTAATCTTTGGCTCTGTAGCTAAGAAGGCTGGCTTTTCCAGATGGTGGGGCTTGTTACTTATAGTTCCTGTTGTCAATATAGTCTTGGTGTGGGTGCTTGCATTCGTCAAGTGGCCAGTGGAAGAGGCTTCTTAATAACGTTAAGCGTTATTCTCAGCGAAGTTGGTTAAATCTCTATTGTATTTATTCTTCTTTCACCCCCTGAATGCAGGTTGGGAAGCCGGATTGCATAAGGTGTTCCTTACCTGATCATAATGGTTTTACCAGGACCCAGGGTTGGCCGGGCTCTATCTTCAGGAACTAAAAAATTGAATGTAAAAAGTGGTCGCGGAATACTTTTGAGCATTATGGCGATGCTTTGTTTAGCCGGTATGGATGCAACCGGTAAGCTACTCGTCCAAACCTATCCCATTGTTCAAATTATGGCAGTCCGCTTTGCGATGTTTTTTTTCATCGTGATCGTCACGGCTGGATTAACAGGCAAGCTCAAACAAGTTCGAAGTAAGATTCTCGGTACCCAAATACTTCGATCTCTTGTGCTTTTGATCGAGGTGACAGTATTTATCTTTGCATTCAGTATGATGCCGTTAGCTGATGTCCATGCAATCGCTGCAACGGCACCGCTGTTTGCAATATTGATGGCGGGATGGTACCTGGGTGAAGAGATAGATACGAGGAGTTGGGTGGGTGTTGCTATAGGCTTTATAGGTGCTCTGATTATCATTCGGCCTGGATTGGGAGTAATGAGTTGGCAAACTTTGATACCGATAGCTGGGGCAATTCTGTGGGCTGCATATCAAATTCTTTCACGCCGTGTCGCGCAGTTCGATAGCTCCAGTACAACGGCCTTCTATACGGCTTTCATTGGTCTGATTGTCTTCGGCGGATTAGCACCCTTTTACTGGGTAGAACCGACCTCAACAGGTTGGCAATTATTGATGTTGAATGGACTACTGGGTGCAATGGGTCACTATTTGCTCATCAAGGCCCTTTCCTATGCGCCCGCAACAGTTTTACAGCCCTTCAGCTATGCCTTGTTGTTTTGGGCCATCGTGATTGGTTTTATTATCTTTGGTGATCTACCTGATGGACTCACGCTACTTGGTGCTGCCGTAGTATTGGGAGCAGGGTTCTATGCTTCGGACGCAGGTCGCTCATTGAGTGGCTCTCTATCGGTTGCGTTCAAAAGGAGGTGGCGGGGTATCCAGCGTGAGTCTAAATCTGTGAATTAGTCTCTGCACTGTAGTGGCTTCTGTTTGGGAGCAGGAAATCGCTCGCAGCTTCTGAATAAGCAGGTACTCAAAAATAGCATCCGTAAATTCGGACCTTTTGCTGTTAGGAAAAGAGCGGGAAGGTGGCCTACGGGGTGAAGAAGTCGGCAGTTAAATTTGTATCGTAAATAATGTAATTGAGGATCTGGATGCACTAACCCTGCGCATCCAGATCTGTTTCGGCGGCTCAGGAATTGGGCGTTCGATCATTATGGCGAATTCAATCTTGGGCCAAGAAGAAATAGCGCGCAGTATGGAAAAGTTCAGGTCTTAAATTCCGCTCCTAGTAAATCCAAAGTGATTTCTCCGAAACGCTTCAGCATCAGTTTCTCAGCTTCATTCATAACGTCTTTTAAGGAGGCGTTTACCGCATGCTCAATGGGGCAGTTGGTATGCTCGTCAGTTAGCCCAATAGTGAAAACCGATGCTTCACCCAGAGCCGTATGGATATCCAATAGTGTGATTTCATCTAGGGGCTTGGCCAGTGACCAACCTCCGTTATGCCCCTTGCTCGACCGTACATATCCCCGATCGCGTAACAGAGCCATGGTACGCCTAACCACTACTGGATTGGTGGAAAGCATTTCAGCCATTTTATCTGATGTGACTGGCTGATCAGTCATTTCAAGATGGATGAGTACATGTAGCACCCGGGAAAGCCGACTGTCCTTTCGCATAGTTCACCTTAGTCATTGAGCTCGTAGTATATCATGAAACATTTGGTGTTACGTGTGTTGCCATTTTTAAAAATATTGTGTAACAATTAAAGTTACATGATGATTGGGAGGTGACCATGGATATCGATGTTTTGATTGTTGGCGGTAGTTTTGCAGGTTTGTCTGCCGCGATGCAGCTTGTTCGTGGGCGGCGTAAAGTAGTGGTGTTGGATACAAACCAACCACGCAATCGCTTTGCTCGTGCGTCTCACGGTGTATTTGGCTTGGATGGAAAAAGCCCTGCCGAGATTCGGGCTACCGCACTATCCCAGCTTGCACTCTATCCCGGTTTTCAGCTGGTTGAGGATGCGGCTGTAGGTGTTGAGAAATTGCGAGGCGGGTTTGAGGTAGCGGCAGAGAGTGATGCCGTTTACCGCGCAAAGAAACTGATTCTTGCCAGTGGTATCACAGACCAGTTGCCAGATCTTCCAGGTGTAAAAGCGTTCTGGGGTAAAAGCGTTATTCACTGCCCCTATTGCCATGGTTATGAGCTAAGTGATCGCCCCTTGGGTGTGTTTGCGACCAGTGAATTGTCTTTTCATCAGGCGGCAATGATTCCAGATTGGGGGGCGACAACCCTTTTTACTCAGGGGCAATTCAACCCAGAGGGAGAAGTACTGGGGCACTTGATTGATCGAGGTGTAGTACTCGAGGAGACACCGATTACCAATTTGCTGGGAGCAAAAGGGCAGTTGCAAGCTGTCTTGTTAGCTGATGGGAGGGAAATACCTCTGGAGGGTCTTTATGTTTCTCCAAAGGCTATGCTGGCTTCGCCGCTTATAAGAATGCTGGATTTAGCACTGGAAGACTCTCTAGTTGGCAGTATTGTGAAAGTTGATGCTTTTAAAGAAAGTTCTGTTAATGGGGTGTTTGTTGCGGGGGACCTGTCCAACCCAATGCAGAGCGGAACATTTGCGATCGCGTCCGGTACTATGGCTGGTGTCGCTGCACATCGTTCACTGATATTTAACAAGTAGCAAATGCACCGTGAGAGAGTTATCAAAACCCTTTATTTCTAGGTGGGAGCAATGGGCTAAGAGCTGATGTGGGGGAGTTGTGTTGTGGCCGAGGCAGTTACTTGCCCCGGCCTTAAAAACTCAGCAGTTAACCGCGTTTACAGCGAGCCCTCCGAGAGAGGTTTCCTTGTATTTACTTTGCATATCGATACCCGTCTGGCGCATGGTCTCGATCACACTGTCGAGTGGAACTATATGGGCACCATCACCGCGCAGAGCCAGGCGTGCACCATTGATGGCTTTTACTGCACCCATGGTATTGCGCTCAATACAGGGTACTTGTACCAGTCCGCCAATAGGGTCGCAGGTGAGCCCTAGGTTGTGCTCCATACCGATCTCGGCGGCGTTTTCAATTTGCTGATTAGTACCGCCTTCTACTGCTGCCAGCCCTGCAGATGCCATGGAGCAGGCTACGCCGATCTCTCCCTGGCAGCCGACTTCAGCAGCGGAAATAGAAGCATTCTTTTTAAATAGCATGCCAATGGCGCCAGCGGTGAGCAGGAATTTCACTACCTGGTCTTTCAGCTCTCCGTGAATATCCGGGTTGTGTACGAACTCTACGTAATAGGCAATTACCGCGGGAATAACACCGGCAGCTCCGTTAGTGGGGGCAGTCACGATACGTCCGCGTGCAGCATTCTCTTCGTTTACGGCCAGGGCGAACAGGCTGACCCAATCGAGGATAGCGAGGCCGTGGTTGCGTTCTTCCGGGCTCTGCTTATTCAATTCACGATAGAGTTCGGCTGCACGGCGGCGTACATTCAGGCCTCCGGGTAGGATTCCGTCCTGGTGGCAGCCTCGCTTAATAGAAGCGTCCATGACTTTCCAGATATTCCACAGGCGATCTTTTACTTCCTGCTCACTGCGAAAGGCTTTCTCGTTTTCCATTGCCAGTTCGGCAATGGTCCAGCCGTGCTGCTCGCAGGTTTTCATTAATTGCTCAGCATTGCTGAAATCATAGGGAAGCAGGGTGGCTATCTCTTCTTTGTGAGCAAAATCTTCCTCGGACAGTACAAAGCCACCGCCAATGGAAAAATAGCTGCGCTCGAACAGTAGTTCAGATCCGGAATATGCCTGGCAGGTCATCCCGTTTGAGTGTTGCGGCAGGAACTCTTCCATATGGAAGACCAGGTCACGTTCGCGAACGAATTCGATATTGTGGTCATTGTTTAGCACAAGGGTGCGATCACTTTGTATCGCAGCCATCTTGTCTTCGATGCTATCCACATCAATCGTATCTGGAGCCTGCCCCAGAAGGCCCATCAGTACGGCCATATCAGTACCATGGCCCACACCGGTTAGCGCCAGGGAGCCATACAGGTGCACCTGTACACGATCAGTGCTGGCTAGCTGGGAGCGAGAGCGCAGATCCTGCACAAACTGGCGGGCGGCGACCATAGGGCCCACAGTGTGGGAACTGGAAGGGCCGACACCAATTTTGAAGAGTTCAAAAACACTAATGCTCATAAATTTTCTCTGCGCTGGGCTGTCTACTTTCACAGCCCTCCCTTAAGGATATAGTTGCACCAATTGGGGGCGCACTTTGCCTTACAAGGCGCAACAATCAAGGTGGCAGCCAGCATTCCGTACAAAATTCTATTTGTTACGGATTTTGCGGAATTTATGATCTTCCTGATTCGTAGCGTAAGAGAAGCTACGGCGCTTCCGCGACCAGAACGGCACGTTTGGGCGCGGGGTGACCTTCGATGGTTTTATCTGGTGATTGTGGGTCCAGAAAATCCTCCAGCGATTCAAAATGCATCCAGTCAGTGCGGCGCTGTTCCTCCTGGCTGGTGACATTTAGGTCCACTGTCCTTGGATTGTGGAATCCGCATTTGCGCAACCAGCTTTCCAGGGTGGCGCAACTGGGGAAAAACCAAACATTGCGCATTTTTGCATAGCGGCCCTCCGGCACCAGGCAATCCCCCAGGCCACCATCGATCACCAGAGTTTCCAAAACTAACTGGCCTCCGGGGCGCAAGGTTTCCCGGAGCTCGCGCAGATGGTCCATGGGTGAGCGGCGGTGATAGAGCACGCCCATAGAGAAAGTGGTATCGAAGGCTCGTAGATTGGATGGCAGGGCTTCAATACCCAGGGGCAACAGGTCTACCGGTTTTTCTTTGCCGAGGTATTTTTTCAGGGCATAAAACTGGGCAATAAATTTTGCCGATGGATCTATGCCGATCACGCGCCGGGCGCCAGCACCATAAGAGCGCCAGCAGTGGTAGCCATTGCCGCATCCCACATCCAGTACCAATCTATTTTCCATAGGGGCCAGATGGGGTAATACGCGATCCCATTTCCAATCTGAGCGCCACTCGGTATCAATAGGCAGGCCAAAAATTTCCCATGGGCCCTTGCGCCAGGGGTGTAGTTTTCTCAGTTCCTGTTCCAGCAACTGCAGTTGTTCAGAGCTTGCATCACTGGCGCTGCCAATGCGAACGCTTTGCGCAAGCTCTATATTTGAGGGTTTGATATCCGGTAAGGCTTCCATGGCTGCGCGCCAGTCGGGCAGGTCACCCCAGCGATGGGGGCTCAGGTTTTCGGCCACCTGATCGGGTAGCTGCGCGAGCCAGGAGCGCAGATCAGGGATATGTTGCAGGCCTTGGTAGAGTTGGGAGTAGTCGATCACGGGTACTTACTTTTCGGGGCTGCCTTTAATGGCAATGAGTGAGGCGAAATTAAAACACTGGAACCATACATCAACACTGGTAAAGCCGACGTTCTTTAGCCGCTTGCGATGGGTATCCAGGGTTTCGGGGATCAGCACATTTTCCAGGGCTGAGCGCTTTTGGGCAATTTCCAATGCACTGTAACCGTTGGCAGCCTTGAAGGAATGATGCAGTTCAATCATTAATTCATTATGGGCTTTATCGGCGAAGTCCACTTTTTCTGAAATAATCAGGATGCCGCCGGGGCGTAGACCATCGTGAATTTTTCTTAGGATCTCCTCGCGCTCTTCCACCGGTATAAACTGCAAGGTGAAATTGAGTACGACTACAGATGCGTTTTCAATAATGACGTTTTGCAGGTTGTCGCAGATAAGCTGTACAGGTATTTCGCCGCTATCGGCTTCGAGCACGGTGCGCGCCTGATCTGTCATGGCTTTGGAGTTATCTACGGCAATAATTTCGCAATCTGCTGCGGGGATGCGGTGACGCATGGCTAAGGTTGCGGCGCATAAAGAGCTGCCGAGATCGTAACAGCGGCTGCCTGCCTGGGCATAGCGCTCAGCCAAGGTGCCGATCATGGCGACGATGGTGGTATAGCCCGGAACCGAGCGCTTAATCATATCGGGAAATACTTGCACTACCTGGCGATCGAACTCAAAACCGGCTACCTGGCCCAGAGGACTCGCGTAAATATTGTCGTGTTTACTCATCTGAATTTCGCTGAAGGGTTACTGCGATTAACAGGCAGGCTTGGGGCCTGCCGGATGCGCGTCGGCTGCGGGATCTATCCCCGGCAATAACTTTACCGGGGATAGAGCACAGGACTCTGTCAGAGTTTTTCTTCCTGCAAGTTGAGGTTTGCTGCGGCAGCCTGGCCTTGGGGACCTGTCACTACAGCGGTACTCGCCTTGCTCTGGTCCAGATAAGTGGCGCCCACTCGCTGAAGATCCTGCAAGGTCACTTCTGTTACCTGTTTGCGGAATTGCTGGCGTACTGCGTGGGTTCGACCGTAAAGGCCCGAGTGGAAGTTCTTCTTGGCTTCGCCGGCGGGGGAGCCTGGCTTGTCCAGTCCGCCGACGACACCGAGAACGGCTTCTTCAACCTGTTCTTCCTTGTGTTTTTCTTCAGCCAGCCACTGTAGAGAGGCATCGAAGTCTTGCAGAGTTTCTCCCATACGTGGATCGCGATAGGAATAAAAGCGAAACACTCCAATATTGCTGTCGTGTGCCGCGCCGCCGCCGTAGGCGCCGCCCTGTTCGCGGATGGTGCGGTGCAGGAAGCCATTGCGGAGGAAGCCACTCAGAACAGACAGTGGTGCCGCGTCCGGGTGTGACATGGGCACAGTTGGGTAGGCCTTGGCACAGAAATTCACCTGGCTGTTGGCAATCCAAAGTTCTTCAACCCGCTTTTGTTCGAAAGGTGCTTCCGGATTTGCCGCGGTGGTACTGGGGTTGGAAGTGAGCGGCGACAGCGCTTGGCTGAAGCTGTCAATTTTATCTTCTTCACCTACCAGCAGGAATTGGCGTGGTGCAGCCAGGATCTTTTGGTGAATAGCCTGGAACTGCGCGGTAAGTTTCTGCAGGCCTTCCTCTTTGTCCAGGTTGGCGACCAGTGCTTTTAAGTCGCGCAGGCCCAGCAGGCCGCCTGTGGCATGACTTTCCCAGGCGGCGCGGTTAAAGCCGGCACTCGCTGCGGCCATTGCCAGGGCATGACCATTACCAACTACGCCCTGCTCGCGGCGGGCCAGGGTCTGTAGTAATAATTCCTTGATGCGGGCATGCTCGTCGAAGCGGACCTGCTCCATAGTGGCCTGCATCAGTTCAGTCAGTTCCTCCTGGTTGCGCGATAACGCCTTGCCGGACAGGATAAAGTGGCCGGAAAGATGATCGAGGTTATCAATGGCAGTGCGGCTGCTGGTGAAACCATGTAAGGCTCCGGCTACGCGTGTCTGCCACTGTTGTACTTCCAGATAGTCCTTGTCTCCCAGGCCAACTTCACTCAGTACTTGGCAGTAGTAAGGCAGTAACTGTTTTTCTTCTTCAGTGAACTCCGGCAGTGCGCTGACCATCTGTTGGTAGACCAGGCCATTGGTGCCGGCGCTGTAGCGGGTTAATGTCTGGTTGCCGAGAGAGGTTTTTTCTCCCTCTACATCTGGCAGTTCTGCCGGAATATCCTCGATGCCGACTTTTGGCAGAATAGAGGCGTCGTCTTCACGATTTTGCCGGTCGGCCAGGGCCTTGGCGGTTTCGACAATTTGCTCCCTGTCTTTTTCATTGAGGCGGGATTTGATCTGCGCCAGCCGGTCTTTTTCCGCCTGCTCCCGGCGTTCAGCCAGTTGGTCGTCAGGGCTCATTACCAGACGCACACGGTGTTGATTATCCAGCAGCAGTTCGCGGGTTTTGTCGGCGATAAACCTGGGATCTTTAATCTGCTCGCGCAGTTTTTCCAAAGTGGCATCAATGTTTAACAGGCCGATGGGGTCGCCGCGGTGGGTGGCGCCAGTGAGGGCCGTGAGGATTAGCTGCAGGCCGTAGGGGTAGCCGTCGCCACCAATTTCGCGCTGTTGCAGCTCCAGTTGGTGCAGGCTGGCGGCAACCTGTTCGTAGGGAATCCCTTTTTCCGCAACTTCCTGCAGCACTGCCAGTACTTGCTTTTCCAGTTCGTCGGCGCTGTCGCGCTCGCTGCCTTCAATACCGCAGACAAAGACCAGCTCGCGTTGGGAATCGTCCAGGCCTACAAGCGGGGATGGGGAAGTACCCAGGTCGGTAGTTTCCAGCAGCTTCATCAGTGGGGAGGCGCTATTGTCCAGTAGCACTCCTGCAAGTAGATGAGCAGTAAGGGCTTCTTCCAAGTCGGTGACGTCACCCAGTAGCCAGCTCAGGACAATATGGGTTTTACCCTGCAGTGCCTCTCCGTTCAGCGGATAGTGCTCCTCAACTTTGAGCGGCGCCTGGTAACGGTCCTCGCGCCCAACGGCAATCGTTTTTTCCAGCTGGTCGAACTTGTGCAGGGCCTTTTCTTCGAACGCTGCCTGGTGCTCTGCGGCGGGAATATCGCCAAAGGTCATAAAGATGGCATTGCTCGGGTGATAATGGCTGCGGTAAAAGGCCACCAGCTGCTCGTAACTGAGCTTGGGAATATCAGTAGGTTCACCACCGGAGTTATAGTGGTAAGTGGAAGTAGGGAACAGGTATTTACTCAGCGTATGCCACAGCTGTGAACTGACAGAGCTCATGGCGCCTTTCATTTCATTAAACACTACGCCCTTGTAAACAAGTTCACTTTTGGGATTATCTGCCTCGGCAAACTCCAGGCGATGTCCCTCCTGGGCAAAATCCAGTGGGTCCAGGCGCGCAAAAAATACAGCATCCAGGTAGACATCCAGTAGATTGTCAAAATCCTTGCGGTTCTGGCTGGCAAAGGGGTAGGCGGTCCAGTCGGAACTGGTAAAGGCGTTCATAAACGTGTTGAGCGAACGCCGGATCATCATAAAGAACGGGTCCCGCACCGGGTACTTGTCACTGCCGCACAATGCGGTGTGCTCAAGGATATGTGCCACACCGGTGGAGTCTTCCGGCACAGTGCGCAAGGCGACCAGGAAAACATTTTCCGGGTTGTCTGCGGCGATATGTAAGTGCTGTGCACCGGTAGTATTGTGGCGGTATTCCTCGACTCGCACGCCGAGAGAATCGATTTCTGCGCTGGTAACCAGTTTGAATGCAGGATGTGAGTTGCTCAAAAGACAGCTCCCTGGAGTTATAGGAAATTTTCTAGCCAGCCTCTGTCGCTGGCGAAAGGGCGCTATTCTACCGCTTGCACACACCGGAAAGACAGTGTTGACAAGGATGCCAGCAAGGCGAAGACTTCGCCTTCCAAAGCCCCGGCATAAATGTAGACGAACAGGGAGATAGAGGTTGTCCTGGTTGGATATCGCCAGCGTCACTGGCTTTTTTATTACTTGGGTCGGCTACACCATATTTGCGCGAAAAAAAGCCAAGGAAACCTGGTGCCTGACGTCCTCGCTGCAATGGTACCGGGTGGAGTGGATGCTGCGCATGCTTGACAGGGATATGCGTATGGCCGACACGGCGATCATGAGTAACCTGGAGCGGGTGATTGGCTTCTTCGCTTCTACCAGTATCCTGATCCTGGCGGGTTTGGTAACAGCCCTAACCGCAAATAAGGCCGCTATCGAAGTGATTACGAGCCTGCCTTTTGCTGAGCCAACCTCCGTCGAGCAGTTTGAGCTCAAGGTGATGCTGCTGATCCTGATTTTTATCTATGCCTTTTTTAATTTCACCTGGTCTTTGCGCCAGTACTCCTTTGCCAACGTCCTGATTGGCGCTGCGCCGCCGCCGGAAACCGGTGATCTCTCTGAGGAAGAGCGCCGCAGATTTGCGATCAGCATTGCCAAGGTGATCGACCACGCGGGCCACAGTTACAATTACGGCCTGCGCTCCTATTACTTTTCTATGTCAGTGTTGAGCTGGTTTATCCATCCGCTGCTCTTTATTGCGAGTTACCTCTTTGTGGTCTGCGTACTGTATCGGCGTGAGTTCTTGTCCAAGGCACTGAACTCCATTTTGGCAGCGCGTGAGGGCGGTCTGGAACGTCAGCAGAGGAAGAAATTTGATGACCCATCGTGAAATCCTGGCGGCCTTCGACGCAGTGGCCGAAGCGCGCGGTTGGCAACCGTTACATTCTCCTAAAAACCTGGCAATGGCACTGTCGGTAGAGGTTGCAGAGCTTGGGCGATATTTTCAGTGGAAAGATAACAGCGAAATACAGGCTCTGATGCAAACTGAAGATTCGATGGGGATCGCCGCGGAGCTTGCGGACATCCAGATGTATCTCATCAAGCTGGCTGCGGTATTGGGGGTGGATTTGGATGCCGCCCTACGCGACAAAATTGATGAGAATCGTCGCCGCTGTGAGATAGATTTGTGTAATGAGGAAGCCGATGAGCGCTAGTCGTTTTAGCGATCGCAACTTTGATGACCTGGCACACCGTTTTCGCAACCGTATCTATGGGGGGCTCAAGGGGGATATTCGCCTGGCGGTGCTGAACAGGGATCTGGCGCCGCTGCTCAATGGAAGGTCAGACTCTTTAAAAGTGGTGGATGCCGGTGGTGGCCAGGGGCATTTCGCTATGGATCTGGCGCAGGCCGGACACAGGGTTTTCCTGGCCGATATTTCTGCACAGATGCTAGAGCATGCCGCAGCTGAGGTCGAAGAGCGACAACTGCAAAAGCAGGTGACACTCCTGCATAAGCCGTTACAGGCATTGCCTGAACAGGCAGAGCTGCGCGAAGCGGATCTGGTGATCTGCCATGCAGTGCTGGAGTGGCTGGAAGAACCGCAGCAGGCGCTGCAGCATTTGCGCCGATTGCTGAAGCCCGGTGGATACCTGTCACTGACATTTTACAATCGCCGTGCGCTGGAGTTTCGCCTGCTGCAGCGCGGTAGCTTTCGCCAGCTTGAACGCAACATTGGAGAGGACTACTGGGGAGGGCATCCGGGCAGTCTCACCCCGCAAACCCCCTTGTTACCTGAGTGGGTGGAAGGATGGTTGGGAGAAGTTGGCTTTGATATTAAGTGTCACAGTGGCATTCGCTGTTTCCACGATTTTATGACGCCCTCAATTCGAGAAAAATTGCCAGCGGCGGCGATTGTGCAAAAGGAGCTGGAGTATTCTCAGCTCGACCCATATCGGCAGCTGGCTCGCTATATACACCTCCTCTGCAGGGTGCCCTGATTACAAAATACGCAACAATAACTCTTTGGCGGCGTTTACCCGGGATGCCAAGTAGTCATTGCCGCCACGATCCGGGTGTAATTTCTGAATCAGCTTACGGTGTGCGCCAATAATTTCATCTTTTCCCGCATTAGCACTCACTCCCAGGATTCGCCGGGCTTCATGCTCGGTGAGAGGTGGGCCCTGATCCTTTTGAGCTGCTTTTTGCCCTTGCCAGTTTTCCTCGCCCTGTTGTTGATTTTGTTGCTGTCGGTTGCGGGAATATCGCTCAAAGAACGGTGCCATCCAGGGCAATAAACGGGTGAGTTGGTTAAGCAGGCGGCCGAGCACCGGCAGGATCAGAAGCACAGCGGCGCCAACCCAGTGCAGACGGCCACTCAGTGCGAGTAAAACGACGACTACCGCAGCCGCTAAAACTGTGGCCAGAAAAATCTGCTTGCGCTTGTTTTCAGGTGAGCTGGCCTTGATTTTTTGCCATGCATACCAGACTCCAATCACGATAAGCAGTAGTAAGATTAAGCGTGCCAATGGCGACTCCTTTTATTGTTGATCTGCCAATTTTTAACTCAGTGATCAAATATCTCTCTGACCTGTTTGATCACTGGGTTAAACTGGCCTAAGTATGGCTCTGGGCGGATTAGCAGCTTATGGCTATCCTGTTTGAAGAAAATTTCAGCACTTGAGATAACAGTATGCAATACGACAAATTCCAGATACCGGATGCGGATCAGATTTTGCCTGGTCGGCCGCAGCCGATGGAAATCACTGGCGTCCACTTCGTTAATGGTAACTCAATCAAAGAGCCGTTCCCGGAAGATATGGAAGTTGCCATGTTTGGTATGGGCTGTTTCTGGGGCGCCGAACGTATATTTTGGGAAACTGATGGTGTTTTTGCCACCGCAGTTGGTTACTCCGACGGGGCGACAGAAAACCCTAATTACGACGAGGTATGCAGCGGGCGCACCGGGCACGCTGAAGTGGTTAAGGTGGTTTACGATCCCAAGGTTGTCAGCTATGCGGAGCTTCTAAAGCTGTTTTGGGACATGCATGATCCAACCCAGGGTATGCGCCAGGGTAATGACATTGGTTCCCAGTATCGCTCATGCATATTCTGCACCAGTGAAGAGCAGAAGAAAGAAGCAGAGGCCAGCAGGGATGCCGTGCAGGCGGCGCTGGATGAAAAACAGCGTGGCGAGGTGACTACTGAGATCAGCATGGCGCAGCCGTTTTATTACGCTGAGGAGTATCACCAGCAGTATATGGCGAAAAATAAGGAAGCGATTTGTCCGATCCTGCGCAATCCCATGCACGATTAGACCCCATATTGAATCAGTAATAGGTGGCATGAAAAGTGCTGCCTATTTTTTGATGTGATTTACGTCCCCCCTCATTTCCCTGCCTTTATAAAAACCCTCCCAATAAACGTTCCGGCGCTCAAATACTGCCAGTACTTTCCTTAAAAAATCAATTAAGACCAAAACCTAAAAAAATACGCTCAGGATCTAAAGCAGAAGGCTATGCGCTCTCGTAAAGTCTGGCTCATGACATGAGCTACAAGAGAGCCTCATCTCCACTGGAAGGTAGGTGTATCACTCGTGTTTGTCATGATTAATAAACTATCCATTCAGGAGGAATACTGTTATGGGGGTTGATCGTATAGCCAGGCGTAACAATGGTGTAAAAACCTGGGGCTTCTCCCAGTCCTCACCACGGGCTTATATTCATTATTTCAGATTTGGTAAGTTTGGAATTTGCGCATCTCTAGCTGCGCACTGGATAAAGACCAACGCACTGGACGATAAAAGTTTGCCGGATAAATTAGGTTTAACTCCCCGGGTCCATAATGCTGGTGCTTTTAGTTTTCGCACATATCGGTCCCTAAATATTGGCGAGTTAATAAAGGTGGGGCGGGATTTTCGTACCTGGACTTATGGAGGTGGTAGACAGGGACTAAATATCGAAAACTGGCTAATAAATCAGGGATTGCATAAAGAAGATCGCTGGAGTTCAAGTGCAATTGCTGTTGCATTGAACAATATGGTTGTTATTCAACCGGGCCATCCAGTACCTCCAGTTCAGCCAATTCCGCCAATTAATACGAGCCTGGTAAATGCGCTGCGCAGTTTACGAGATGCGTATGGATATATTACTTTCTCTGGCCGCAGAGCAGGGCACGCTGTTGCAGCCTGGGTTGCAGATGACAGGGTGAACTCTGATATAGGTGCGCTCTTTTTCGATCCAAACTATGGAGAGTACCGTTTTGCGACAAAAGGAGACTTCCTTAACTTTTTCGATGCGTATTATCGGCATGCCTATATGCGTGGTTGGATACAATTTCGTAGTGATTGGTCTGTTGATGCCTACATCAACAGGGTGTGGTGACGCATTGAGTGATTGCTGCCGTTGAATAGGTGTGAGGGTAGATATAGCTGCCCTCACAGCAATGTATTTTCCGGCAACACTCAGGGACTAGGGTCCCCACTTACCGCCTTCCTTCGCACCAGGACCGGATAGGTAAACACGAGCGACTCACTCATTATTGGTGCGCACACCAGTCGCTCCAGCTGCCGGGATAGAGCAGAGAATCTTTTCGACCGGCCAGGTATTGCCCAAAGAAATTCACGCAGGCAGTGACACCGGAACCACAATAGTTAAGCAGCGGTTTACCTTCTCCCAGACTGCCAAACTGAGCTTGCAGTTCCTTAGTTGACTTTACTTTTCCGGTATTTTTGTCCGTGACATTCTGCCAGGGTTGATTGATAGCTGAAGGGATATGACCGGCTATAGGATCAATGGGCTCCTGAATCCCGTTGAAACGCTGGCTATCCCGCGCATCAACAAGCTGCCATGACGCGCCGTTTAAACCTTCCTTGACCGCCTCATAGTGCACCAACAGATTTTCTTTGGGTCTTGCAGTAAAGGTTCCAGCTTTCGGGGTAATGGGTTTAATGGTGCTAAGCGCCTCTCCAGCTTCAAGCCAGGCCTTCAGCCCCCCATTTAGGATGCTGACAGGTTTGTGACCAAAAAAGTAAAACAGGAACCAGGCTCGCGCGGCGAAACCCAGCCGGTTGTCATCATAGACGATGACAGGTGTATCGTCATTGATACCAAGGCTGCGGGCATATTCCTGGAACTGGCCGCTGGTGGGCATGGGATGCCGCCCGCCAAAACGTTGCGTTGGGGCTGAGAGATCCCGGTGTAGGCTGGCGTAGTGGGCCCCAGGAATATGTCCCGCAGCGTAATCTCGAGCACCACTCTCCGGGTCAGCCAGCTCATAACGGCAGTCAAGGATTACGGGGTCAGAACTTTTTTGAAGTGTTACCAGGTCAGCTACTTCAATCAGTGCAGTATTGTCATCCGTTTGCATCTGCTCAATTCCCTTGGTTTGCCTGACTCCAGGTTGGCAAATTAGCTCAGCCTGTATTCTTGGTTTTTGCCAGCTGTTCTGAGTATGTACAGGCCTGGCTGGTTGAGTAGGTGGAAAGCCATGCTGTTGTTAATTCAGCTGGCCACTTTCCGAGGCTGCTGGTGGTTGTGTTGGCGATGCCACCGGGGGTTCGGAAGTCTGGTTTTCAGCCTCACTGGATTCTGCCTGCTGGTCCTCTTCTTTATTTGCCTCCTGTTCGGCGAGTTCCTGCTCACGGCAAGCCATGGTGGCCTGAGTTTGATCTTTTAGTGGATTGTCCAGGAAGCGGCCGGCAGCTTTCTCGGCGCAGCTGCTGGCGGAAATAATATCGTGTGCCAATTTGGGGAAAAGTAGCCACTGATGATTGGGTAGGGCTTTGCGTGCAGCATCTACATCCTCCGCAGCCAATACCGGGTCGAGACCTCCGTGCAGCACCATTACCGGTGCGGGAGTTTCAATGGCCTCAGATTCCAGTAGTGGTGCTGAGGGAATCGCCCAAATACGGCACTGCAGCTGTAGCAGGCTCAGGTCTGAGCGTACGGCGCCACCAAGGATTCCGGTATTTTCGGCACTGGCGCGGGCTTGGTCAAAATCCACGAAAGGCGCTTCTTCATAGCAGAAATGGCTGACTCCGGCAGCATCGCCAAAATAGGGGTCAAGCACAATTTCCATAAAGTGACCGATGGCTTTTTGTGCAGGTTTAAGTCCTTCATCGCCACTGCTCTCCAGTCCTTCGATCATTTTTGGCAGTTCACTATAGAAATTCTCGTTGTACAGTGCCTGGAAAAGCACTCGCAGCAAACGCTGTCCGTTCAGAACGAACGGGTAGGTCTGTTTTGAATAGCGGTGTTTGATATGGATGGTGCGGGGCTCCTCATCGAGGGTTTGCACCAGGTTTTCCAGTCTGCGACGGAGATCCGGGTAGCGGCTATTGCATTTTTTATCCTCAGTACAATGTTTGAGGCCGCGCTCATAAGCTGCCAGCGAATCCTGGGCTAGCTGCTGGGTGTAGGCGATGTTGGGAAATACCGCGCTGTTAAGTACCAGTGCGCGTACAGACTCAGGGTAATCCCGGGCATAGGTGAGTGCGTACCGGGTTGAATAGGAAACACCATACAGGTCGAGTTCATCGAGCTTCAGTAGCTTGCGCAGCTCATCCACATCCCGCGCTACCACTGTACTGTTATATTGGGCCATATCGGCGCCTTTACTCAGGCGACTGTAGCAACGCTCCATACTGAAAGCGAAAACACGCGCCTCCTCCTCCGGTGAAAGCTTGCGCTGGAAAGCGGTCTGGGCATCATCAATAAATTCACTGCAAGTGAGGCGTGGCCGCGCCATGCCGGTGCCTCGGGGGTCGATCACAATAAGGTCCCGGCCGTCTTCGACCGTCATGGCGGCGTAGTTTAGCCATAGCCAGTCGCTGGCATTCTCTGGTTCCAGGCCCATGCTTGCGCCGGGGCCGCCGGCTCCTAAGTGAAGCAGGGGCGGTTTGCTGGCATCGGGCTCTTTGGCGCGGAAACGGATAACCGGAAAGCGGATTTTCCGCCGTGTTGGATGGGCATAATCCTCTGGGACTTCCATCATAAAGCACTGGGTAAAGGGCCAGCTGTCGTCGGTTTCAAACCAGCAGGGCTTGGAGATCAAGCGAGTATGGCTCTTGGACTCCTTGTTTTTACCTGGTTTCGCGTCCGGGTCTGATCGCTCACAGGCGCTCAGCACCAGGCAGAGAAAGCAAAGTAGGGCGGAGAGCGGGCGAAAGTTACGCACTGGGTCTATTCCTGTGAGCAGTGTCGAATACTGATGTTTGGGTTTCGGAGTTGGCCAAAGTCAATGATTACCAAACCGGGCTATGGGGGCGGAAAGATTCCAGCGTATGGCAGCCAGCCTGATAGACAGGGTGACAAGCACTGCAATGGCCACCACCAAATCGCCTGGCAGTTTGCCATTGGCATCTAAAGCAACCAAAACGGCTGCGCCAGTGAGGGCTGCAGTAGCATATATTTCCCTGCGCAACAGCAAGGGAATATCTCCGGACAGCACGTCGCGGATAACACCACCAAAGGTGCCTGTCATCATTCCCATTACTATGGCGATAGTGGCGGAATAACCCATTTCGAGGCCCTTCTGGGTACCGATCACCACAAATACTGCAAGGCCAATAGCATCGGCAAACATCAGTAGGCGCATGGGTACCTGTAAATAGCGTATCAGGTAAAAGCTGACCACACCGGTGATTACGGCAATCCACAGGTAGTAAGGTTCCTGTAGCCAGAAAACCGGGATGTTGAGAATGATGTCGCGGATGGTGCCTCCACCCGTCGAGGTGACGCAGGCGAGTACTACGGCGCCGAACAGGTCCATTTGTTTGTGTCCCGCGGCAAGCACTCCGCTGAAGGCAAATACCGCTATGCCGATCAGGTCGAACCAATGCAGCAGTTGATCCATAGTGTCTTTAAATCCACAGACTCGCAAAGCAGGGGAGAATAGCACTCCTTATTTGGCATGGGGAGAGAGGGGTCGACAGTGTGTGACAGAATCAACTGGAACGGAGAGAGAACCGTATTGAAATCGAATATTGAGATACCGAGCTAAAAAGCGGGAAAGAGCAGAGAAACGGGTATTGGCGCACCCGCCGGCAAGTGCCGGGGGGCGCCTGTATGCGGGCCTTAAACGAAAGCCTGTAGCCCGGTCTGGGCGCGACCGAGGATCAGGGCGTGTACGTCGTGGGTGCCCTCGTAGGTGTTTACCGCTTCCAGGTTCATCACGTGGCGAATTACGTGGAACTCGTCGGAGATACCGTTGCCGCCGTGCATATCGCGGGAGATACGGGCGATTTCCAGGGCCTTGCCACAGTTGTTGCGCTTCACCAGGGAGATCATGGTGGGGTCGAATTGCTTATTCTCGTCCATGATGCGGCCAACGCGCAGGGAGGCCTGCAAGCCCAGGGTGATCTCAGTTTGCATGTCTGCCAGTTTCTTCTGGAACAGTTGGGTTTGAGCCAGCGGACGGTTGAACTGTTTACGATCCAGGCCGTACTGGCGAGCGGCGTGCCAGCAGAACTCACCGGCACCCATGGCGCCCCAGGAAATACCGTAACGGGCGCGGTTCAGACAGCCGAAGGGGCCGCGCAGGCCGCCGATTTCGGGGAATTTGTTTTCTTCCGGTACAAAAACATTATCCATCACGATTTCACCAGTGATGGAGGCCCGCAGGGAGAACTTGCCTTCGATTTTAGGAGCCGACAGGCCTTCCATACCTTTTTCCAGTACGAAGCCGCGGATGATGTCTTCATCGTCTTTTGCCCAGACTACGAATACATCGGCAATCGGGCTGTTGGTGATCCACATCTTGGAACCGCTCAGGCGGTAGCCGCCGTCAACCTTCTTGGCGCGGGTTTTCATGCCGCCGGGATCGGAGCCTGCATCCGGCTCGGTCAGGCCAAAGCAGCCAACCCATTCACCGGTGGCCAGCTTGGGCAGGTACTTTTGCTTTTGCTCTTCGCTGCCATAGGCGTAGATGGGGTGCATAACCAGGCTGGACTGTACGCTCATGGCGGAGCGGTAACCGGAGTCCACGCGCTCTACTTCGCGCGCTACCAGGCCGTAGGAAACGTAGTTGAGACCGGCACAGCCGTAGCCCTCGATCGTGGAACCGAGCAGGCCAAGTTGACCCATTTCGCTCATGATTTCCCGGTCAAAGATTTCGTGGCGGTTTGCCTCGAGGACTCTGGGCATCAGCTTGTCCTGGCAGTACTCGCGCGCGGCGTCGCGCACCATACGCTCTTCGTCGGTCAGCTGCTGGTCCAGCAGCAAAATGTCGTCCCAATGGGCGAGGGGCTGATGTTTACTCATGGCTTGTCTCTTCTACTTCCGTTATTAATCTGCACCGGATGTCCAGCTGGTCAGGCTTAATGGATGCCTGGCCAACACCGATTGTCTTGGGGACTATCGAAGAATCCCGCGGCAAATCCCGGTGACCATTCAGTTTAGTGTGGCGCATCATACCTAAGTAGTTGCGTTGGGGCACTCTTACGGACGGCAAAATTTCACAGGATTTTCCCCGCGGTTTGTAAACAAGAGTAAAACGCCTTGCCGGGCATTTTTTCGGGGAGATAATGCACGCAATAAATCTCTACTTTTAATGGCTTAAAACTCTTTTTCGGTGATATTCCTTGTGCTTTTACCGCGTTTTGGCAATTTGTATTCCCTTGCTTGCCAGCTGTTCTTCGCAACCTGTCGAACCCCCTCAATCGCAGGAAATTTTAGGGCTGCCGCAAACTTTTGGTGCTTCCGGCAGTGTGGCTCCGGAATCGCGCTGGTGGCGTAGTTTTAATGACCTCCAATTAGATCAACTGGTTCACTTGGCCCTGCAGGACAATCCGAGCCTGCAGGCCAGTTACTGGCGCCTTGAGCAAGCTGCCGCCGCGGCCCGGGGAGCGCGTTCGGGATTCTGGCCCAGTGTGACCGCCCAGGTGGAAAATACCGAGCAGCGCTATTCATCCGGTGAATTTACTGACCCGTCTAACGAGGGCAACAGCTGGAGCACCCGTATCGCTGCCAGTTATGAAGTGGATTTGTGGGGGCGCGTACGCTCCGGTGCCAGTGCTGCTGAGGCGGGCTTCCTGGCACAGGAACAAAACCTTCAGACTGCGGCTCTCAGTTTGGCTTCTGAAGTGTCTGCTACCTGGTTACAGCTGCGCGAGCAGTGGGGGCAGCGCGATTTGCTGGAGCAGCAACTTGAGACCAATCGCAAGAGTCTGAAGGTATTGGAGTTGCGATTTGGTCGCGGTGTCACAGATGCTGCCGATGTGTTGCAGCAACGCCAGCTTGTTCAGGGGTCTGAGCAGGAACTGGAGCAGACCGAATCCGATATCGAAACGCTCAAGGTACAGTTAGCTGCTCTGCTTGGGACCAATGAGCCCCAATTGGAAGGCTATATCCAAGAGGTGGCAAGCTTGCCTGTATTGCCAGGACTGCCGGATACCGGTATTCCCTCCCAGTTATTGTTGCGCCGCCCGGATGTGCGTGAGGCCCAGCGCAATCTGCTTCAGGATTACCACTTGGCGGACCAGTCCTGGGCGGATCGGCTTCCTGTGCTCAGTTTGTCCGCTGTCGCCAGTAATGGCACCAGTCTGATAAGCGATATTACCGAGAACTGGCTAATTGCGATTGCCGCGTCTATTGAGGGTGTCATTTTTGATGGTGGGGCACTGGCTTCCAAGCGAGATCAGCAGGGTGCGGTCTTGCAGGAGAGCTGGGCGCTGTATCGCAGTACGGTGAATGAAGCGCTATCAGAAGTTGAACAGGCCTTAATTCGCGAGCGCGCCATTGAACAGGAGCTTGGGCACCTGCGGGAGCGTGAGCGCCTGTCGGAATTGATTGCCCAGCGGCGCAGTCGCGCCTATATCAATGGCACTGTGGACTTCCTCAATGTTCTAACTGCGACGACCGATTACCAAAATCTGGCGCGTGAGGTGCTTTCCGCTGAACGCCAGTTGATTGAAAACCGAGTGACACTTTACCGCGCACTTTCCGGGGGGCTTCCTCAGGAGGACCTTCCCGTACCTGAGCCAGTGGATCTGGAGCTGTACCTGGAGGGAAATTCTTGATGCTGAATAAATTCAATTGGCGCTTGCTGATGCCTGTAGTTTTGCTGGTTTTGGCATTTTTGCTTTCCAGCTGGTTGATCCGTGAGAAACCCACCGTGGGACGTGGTGAGCGCAAGGTGTCAGCACCGGCGGTGGATGTTGCCCTGGCAGAGCAAGGGCGTTTTTCTTTTACCCTGAGTGCCCTGGGAACAGTGGCAGCGCGCGAACAGGCGGAGTTGGAACCGCAGGTGGATGGACAGGTTGAATGGCTTGATTACGATCTGGGGCCAGGTGCGGTTCTGCCAAAAGGTAAGGTGTTGCTTCGTATAGAGCAGGAACCCTATCAGCTGGCGCTAAAAACTGCTCAAAGTACCCTTGCCAAAAGCCGAGCGGAACTCCAGCAGGAGCGTGGCCAGCAGCAGGTGGCTTTGGAGGAATATGAGCTGCTTGGCGCAACTCTCTCAGATGCCGACCGCGCACTGGTGCTACGTGAACCCCAGCAGGCCGCTGCCGAGGCTGGCGTGGAGGCTGCAGAGGCCGATGTCGCACTTGCCCAGCGCAACCTCCGTCTCACTCAGGTCCGAGCGCCTTTCGATGCACTTGTAGTGAGTCGCAGTGTGGATGTGGGTGATCGGGTATCTCCCGGGGATACGCTTTATAGCCTGGCCAGTGCCGATCGCTTCCAGATTGCTGTGGAAGTGCCAGCCTCTCAGCTGTATCGCCTGAATAGCAGTGATATTGAAGTGCGTATTTATGGCAGCCAATGGCCCGCAGGTATTTATCGTCGTGGTGAATTCGTTCGCGTGATTCCAGTGTTGGAAGAGCAGGGCAGGCTTGCCAGTGTGTTGGTGGAATTAGACGACCCGCTATCTGTTCAGGACCCATCGCAGCCCCAGTTGTTACTGAATGATCTCGCGCGGGTCGAGATTGTTTCCCAAAGTGAGCAGGAGCGTGTGCGGATTCCATTAAGCGCACTACAGGACGGCGATAACGTATGGGTAGTGCGGGATAACCGCACTGCGGTTTTGCCGGTTGAAGTGGCTTATACCAGCGGGGATTATGCAGTACTGGAGAAAGGTCTCAGTGGCGGTGAAACTCTGGTGACTACGCGCCTGATTACAGTGACCGAGGGAATGCCCGTGAGGATCGCTGGAGAGATTAACCTGTCCCGTCTGCCACCGGCAGATGCAGCGGCCTCAGCCGAAAATTCCACTAGAAAAGGCCCTCGTGGCGGAGGCGCGAATGAATGAGCTGAGAGTGGAAGACGGAGATATCGATACCAAAACGGGCGCCATCGCCTGGATGGCGCGAAATCATGTCACCGCAAACTTGCTGATGCTGGTGTTTCTTGTCGGCGGGCTGATATTTTCCGTGATCGTCAAGAAAGAGGTTTTTCCTGAATTCAGTTTGGACTTGGTCAGCGTTTCCATTTCTTATCCTGGCGCCAGTCCGGAGGAAGTTGAACGCGGGGTGCTGGTAGCGGCCGAGCAGGCGGTGCAGGGCTTGGTGGGTATTAAGGAGATGCGTGGCAGTGCCCGGGAAGGCTCTGCCGTACTCAACCTGGAGCTGGAAGGTGATGCCGACGCCAATCTTGTCTATCAAAATATCCAACAGGCGATCGATTCGGTAACGACATTTCCCGCCGATATTGAGCGGCCCCAGGTGAACCTGGCCGAACGCAAGCGCGATGTATTGGATCTGGTCCTCCATGGCAACCTGGATGAGCGGAGCCTGCGCGCACTTGCCATGCAGGTATATGACAAATTGGAGGCCCACAGTGGCATAACCCAGCTGGAGGCCCAGGGCGTCCGCGATTTGGAAGTGGCGGTGGAAATACGCCGTGACGACCTGCGCCGCTATGACCTGACTCTGGCCCAGGTGGCCACAATTGTTCAAAACGCTGCAGTGGATATTCCCACCGGTAGTGTTAAAACCGATGCCGGTGAAATTCTGGTGCGGGTTACCGAACGGCGTGATTGGGCGCGGGAATTTGGCGATATTGTTGTTACCCAGGGTGGTGGCGGTGGCGCGGTTTATTTGCGTGATATCGCTACTATCAGCGATGCCCTCGAGGATGAGGCCCGCAATATGGTGTTTAACGGTGAGCCGGCCGTTGGTATCAAAATTTATCGGGTGGGAGACCAGACTCCACTGAGTGTGAGCGATGCTGCAAGGGAAGTTATTGATGAGGTTCGGGCGTCGTTGCCGCAGGGAGTGAGCCTCACTATCCGCGATGATGATTCCGAGATTTTTAAGGAGCGCTTGTCGCTGTTACTAAAAAACGGCTTTATCGGTTTGTTGCTGGTTTTTGTTGTACTTGGGGCTTTCCTGGAATTGCGCCTGGCTTTCTGGGTAACACTGGGTATTCCAATTAGTTTCCTCGGCGCGTTGCTTTTCCTGCCCGGGTTGGATATTTCTATTAGTATGGTGAGTATGTTCGCCTTTATCATCGCCCTGGGTATTGTGGTGGATGATGCAATTATTGCCGGCGAAAATATTCACGAGTGGCGCCAGAAGGGTTATAGTAATTTACAGGCGGCAATTGCTGGTGCCAGGCAGGTGGCCGTTCCCCTGACATTCGCCATCCTCACCAATATTGTCGCTTTTATCCCGTTGATGGCGCTGCCTGGATTTATGGGCAAAATCTTTGGCGTTATTCCCTTCGTTGTGGGCTCGGTATTTATTATCTCCTGGGTTGAAGCACTGTTTATTCTTCCCGCGCATCTGGCCCATTCGCGCCGAGGCTATAAAAGTCCGCGGGCGCAACGTTTTGCAGCCCGCCAGGAGAGATTGGCTCGTGGCCTGGATCGATTTGTACAGGAGCGATTCCGCCCGTTGCTTGAAGCCTGTGTGCGACACCGATACACCACTATCGCTATTGCCATTTCCACGCTGCTGGTAGTTGGTGGCTATGCCGCCAGTGGTCGTATGGGCTTTACGTTGATGCCCAGGGTAGAGCGGGATTCCGGTCGCTTTGCGGTGACTTTCCCCACGGGAACAGCGCAACACCAGCTGGAGAAAGCCAGATCCCAGATTATTGCCGGTGGCAACAAGGTTCTGGAGCAATACGATCGCGACGCTGTATTTCTCGGTAATCGCGGTTTGATGGGAGATGACTCAGTCCAGGTGGACTTTTTCTTCGTGCCATCGGATCAGCGAGAATTTTCCACCGGTGAGTTTGTCCGTGCCTGGCGGAAAGAAGTTGGTGTAATTGCCGGAGCTTTAAGTGCGACTACGGCCTCCGATCGGGGAGGGCCCGGCGCAGGTTCTTCTCTCACGGTTGAGCTGCGCCATATCGATACAGCAGTCCTGGATCAGGCGGCGGCGCGATTGGGGGCCGAGCTGGCAAAATTTCCCAATGTCAGCGATATCGATGCGGGCGTTACCCTGGGAAAAACCCAGCTTGACCTGACGCTTACTGAAACCGCCAAGAGTCTGGGCTTGTCGGCTGAGGAGATTGGCCGGCAGATACGTGCGGCTCTCTATGGTGATGAGGCGCTGCGGCAACAGCGCGGCCGAGATCAGGTCAAGGTCATGGTGCGTTTGCCGGAGAGCGAGCGTGTCAGTATGGATGACGTTAATAACATTATGATTCGCGCGGGCAGCGGCCTATGGATGCCTCTTACGGATCTCGTGGTTATCGATAAGGGGCGCGCTTATGCAACTATTAACCGTCGTGCTGGGCGCCGGGTGCTGACTGCCTCTGCCAATGTAGAGCCCAGCGATCAGGCGGCATTGGTCATCAATGAGCTGGATCGCAGTGTTATTCCGCAGCTGCAAGCAGAATTTCCCGGTCTTACTATTTCGTACGAAGGGCGTCAGGCGGATGAGCGCGAAGGGCTCGCTTCCCTTGGCCTGACATTCCTGCTGGCTATGGCTGTGCTTTATCTATTGCTGGCAATTCCCTTGAAAAGCTATATGCAGCCATTAATTGTGATGGTGGCGATTCCCTTTGGGGTTATTGGTGCAATCCTGGGGCACTTGGTCATGGGGTATGGCATGAGCATGGTGAGCTTGTTGGGGATGGTCGCTCTTGCTGGTGTTGTGATTAACGATACCCTGGTAATGATCGAGTACAGTAATCGCCTGCGAGAGGAAGGCGTTGATGTTGAGACTGCAATCAAGCGTGCGGCAGCGCGCCGTTTCCGACCGATTGTTTTAACCACGGTAACCACTTTCTGTGGCTTAATGCCGATGATTTTTGAAACCTCGGTACAGGCGAAATTTATGATTCCAATGGCCATTTCCCTGGGCTATGGAATCCTTGCAGCTACGGCCATTTCACTTTTATTGGTGCCCTGCTTGTACCTGATGTTTGGGAAAGACATCCCCCGTCTATTTAGCGCCCTGAAAAACGCCCTTGAGTCATTTACTAGCACCGCTCGAGCCGGAAATTAAATACAAGCCAGCTGCGCAAGGTTAATCCCTGCGCAGCTCGTCTTTGATTGCGATGGGATTGGGAAAATTCATCACCACGATATAAGAGGAGACCAGGAAGGTAATAATTGCCGTAGCTTGAATTAAGTGAGAGGCAGCGCTGCCGATTAGGTTCTGGCTATAGGCAAGTAAGGCGATGAGTAGGGAAAACTCGCTGATTTGCCCCAGGCGGAAGCCAATATCCCAGGCCAGAACTTTAAGCTCGCTCTGGTTGCCCAGCAAATAGCGGAAAATCACCGGTTTTGCCAATAAAACTACCGTAGCAGTGACTATTGCCGGCACCAGGATTTCCGGCAGCATGGCCAGTTTGAATTGAGCTCCAAGGCTGAAGAAGAATAGGATTAGAAAGAAGTCCCGTAATGGTTTCAGGTTTAGGGCGATATATTGGGAAATCCGGCTGGCAGCAAGAGTAATACCGGCAATAAAGGCACCAATTTCTCGCGATAATCCTAGTGATTCCCCCAGCTCAGCCATCCCCATGCACCAGCCCAGGGCCATCAGGAAAATATACTCGTGGAATCGATCGAAACGGCTGAACAGCGGTAGTAAAAGATATTTCACAACTACCCAGGCGAATAGCACCATCAGAGGCAGTGAGCCAAAAGAGAGTGCAATTTGTCCCAGATGCATATCCCCGGTGCTGTCGCTGAGCAGGATCATTAAGCAGACGATGGCGACAAAATCCTGGAAAAGTAGCAGCCCCACCATCAACTCACCCAAGTGTTTATGGTGCAGTACTGTTGTGGGCAGTAGCTTGATACCGATAATGGTGCTGGAAAACATCAGGGCCATGCCGATTACCCAGCTCTCTGTGGTGGTAAAACCAAATAGCTCACCGATACAAAAGCCCAGTCCGAGAAAGATTGCGCAACTCACAATTCCAACGAAGGTAGCTTTTCGCAGTACTGAGATCAGGGCCTGCGGCTGCATGTCTAATCCAAGCAGGAACAGCAAAAATATAATGCCCACACTGGACATGTCAGAAAGCAGACGCAGGTTATCAATCACTGCAAGCCCGGATGGCCCGAGCAGTACACCCAGGGCGATATAGGCGACCAATAGCGGCTGGCGGCCGAAGAGAGCCAGGGTGGCGAATATCGCCGCGCCACTAAAAATTAGAAAGAAAGACTGGAAGAGAGAGCTGTCCGCCACATGTCATCCTTGCGAGTGAGCGAGATTCCATCATTATCCATAGTTGTGTGGACAGCCGGTAGTCTTCGCCGATTATCTCCCGTGTATTAATCCTTGTTTTCCGCAGGGATCGGCAGTTCAGTAGTGCTCTTAATCTGCTCCAGGGCAAAGTTCGAAATAATATCACTGATACCTACACGCCTGATCAGCTCCTTATAGAAGCGGTCGTAAGCGGCGATATCACTGACGACTACCCTGAGCAGGTAATCGTAATCACCGGCCATTCGGTAGCAGTCTACCACCTCTGGCAGTTGGGCCACATGCTCGGCAAAAGCATCCGCCCACTCCGGTGTGTGCTGGTCAGTCTTTACCTGGGCGAATACCGAGACAGGTAGGCCCAGGATCTCCGCATTCAACAATGCAACTTTGCGGCGGATAATGCCGCTTTTCTCCAGCTTTTGCACCCGGCGCCAGCAGGGGGTTTTGGTTAGACCAACACGCTCCGCCAGCTCCTCAATTGAAAGGCTGACGTCGGATTGGAGGATAGCAAGAAGTTGTCTATCAATCGCGTCAAGTGAGGACATAGTGCTACAGCGCTCCCAAAACTACGGGGTTCTGTGTCCTTGCACGCATTTTTAAAGCCGTCCGCTGGCATGCCGCCCCGAATGTTAGTTTGGCGTTCCGGGTGTAGGCAGAGCTGAAAGGTAGTTGGCCTCCCACTACACAACCTGCTGTAACGATAGGCTCAGGCCGATTGTGCCGGTAGTGGAATTTTCCCCAAGTGCAATGTTTATGAGAGTGGTTTGAGTAAATTTTCCATATGCAGGAAATAACGGGGCGGGGAGGGCTTTACCGGGCTGCAGTTTACAGCCCGGTAAAGTAGTGCTTAGGCGGCGTCTTTTGGCGGGAAGCGTGGTTCGAACAGGCCAAGCTCTATGGCTTCGCGTACCTTGGACATCAGGTCAATTTCTGTGAGGTCCTGTAACTGTTGCAAGCCATCCAGTACGTAATAAATCGGCTGTACGATGTCGATCCGGTAAGGTGTACGCAGGGCATCAATCGCAGAGAAGTCGTAACGCTCTGGTTGATTACTCATTGCGTACAGTGTTTCTTTTGGGGAGGACAGGATGCCGCCACCGTAAATCCGCAGGCCATCTTTGGTATTGAGTAGTCCAAATTCTACGGTGAACCAATAGAGACGGGCTAAGTACGCGCGCTCTTTGGGAGTGGCTTGTAGCCCAAGCTGCCCGTATTTCTCTGTGAAATTGGCGAATGCGGGATTGGTGAGCATGGCGCAGTGGCCGAAAATCTCATGGAAGATATCCGGCTCCTGCAGGTAGTCAAACTCCTCCGGAGTGCGAATAAAGGTAGCTACCGGGAATTTGCGGTCGGCGAGCAGACCGAAGAATGTTTCAAAACCGATCAGAGCGGGAACCCGAGCCACTTCCCAGCCAGTTTCACGGCGTAAAACGCTGGAAACTTCCTCCAGTTGGGGGATGCGATCGCGGGGAAGGTCCAGGAGGTCCAGGCCGTGCATATATTCATCGCAAGCGCGACCGGGCAGTACTTCCAACTGGCGCTCTATCAGGCGCTGCCAGGTCTGGTGTTCCAGATCCGTATATTCGATAAAACCCTGCTCATTGGGTTCGCGTGCTACGTACTTGGTGCCCTTCTTGGCTGCTTCTTTTTTCATGCGCTCGTCTCCTGCGGTCCACCAGCCCCCAATAAGTACCGGGTAAGCCTGGCCCTGCCGCTGAACCTTGTTGTTATGTCTCTCCTCTATTTTTAGTCAGGCAGATGCCTGGAGGGGAGAGTGGAGAGGGCTGTATTGCGCCGCTTGTGGCAGTCAATTTACACTTCTTGTAAAGTTATCTTTACAGGTGGACCGGTGAGGATTGAAATAACTTGTGCTAACCGAGTCGGCATTTTGCATGAAATTATGCAAATATTCGGCGAATATCGTATAAACGTTACCTCTGGGGAGCTCGGTGGTGATAGTGGCGACAAGGTATATCTGCTCGCGCCGGGGATGCTTGGCACTCAGTACCAGACCATAGAGAGGTCCCTCTACAGGGTTCCAGGGGTGCAGAGAGTTCGCCGCATCTCACTGCTGCCATTAGAAAGGCGTTATTTTGAGCTTGATACACTGCTTCAACATGTGACCGACCCGGTTTTGAGTGTGGACCGTGAGGGCAGGGTGGTGGCTGCAAATCTGGCAGCGGCACGAGCTTTCGGCGTAAGCCTGGATAAGGTGCCGGGTTTGCAGTTACAGCGCTTTCTTCCATTAATGCAGGTGGCAGAGCTGTTGAGGGATTTTGCCGTTCCCCGCTTTGGTCTGCCAGTAGTGGTGCGTGGGCAAAATTTTCGAGTGGACTGGTCGCCTTTAGCGTTGGATAGTCCCAGTGATGTAGATTCCCTCGCGGGGGCAGTATTGCGCATGCAATCCTGGGATAGGAGTGTGTTTAATGCTGAGCTGCCCAGGCCTGTGGCCTTATGGGATTTCGACCTGCGCAGAGACAGTTGCCTGCAGTTGCAAGATATTGCTGAGCTGGCCTCCCCGTTATTGATCACCGGCGAGCGGGGTACTGGCAAGAGCACTTTTGCGGGTGCGGTACATTACCTCTCCCCAGCTGCTGCCCGAGCAGATTGCTACCGGGTTGTCCCCCAAGAAGGCCGGATGGAAGTCCCGTTGCACTTACGTTCCAGTGGAACTCTGATCCTTGAGGATCTTCATCGTTTGAGCAGTGAGGCACAAGTTTTACTCTTGCGTCGTTTGCGCTCTCTGCCTCCTTCCATTCGGTTGGTGGCCACCTGTTGTACCCCTAAAACCCTGCATCCTGCCCTGGCTCAATTATTTTCTTCGCTTTCTATAACTTTGCCGCCGCTACGTAATATGCGCCCCGCCATCTCACGTTTTGCCAAGACACTGCTGCGACAGGAGTGCCCGGACGAGGCGGACTTGGCTTTGGATCAAGAAGTCGAGAACTTGATTTGCCGCCACGACTGGCCGGATAACTTCAACGGATTACGTGATTACTTTGTGGCTGCTGCTGGGAATTGCCGGAGGCACGGTATGGACAGCATCGCCTTGCAGCATTTGCCGGATTTGACCGTGCAAGCCCAGTTGCCTTGGAAAGGCTGGGGGCGAGGACTCAGCTATAAGGAAATGATGGAGCACATGGAGCGAGCATTGCTCAGAGAGCTGATTGCCGGGCGTCCTTCAACACGAAGGCTTGCCAAAGAACTGGGAATCTCCCACACCGCTGTAGCCAACAAGCTGCGTAAATATGGCTTGTCGGCGGACAAAAAATAAGCGTAGGTCAGCGCTCAATACGGCCCAGGAGCATGTCCTTAAACATCACAAAGTCTCCCAAAAAGCTGTAAAAGGGATACTTAAAAGTGGCCGGACGGTTGTGCTCAAAAAAGAAATGTCCGATCCAGGCAAATCCATAACCTGCAATGGGGGTAGCCGCGAACCACATAGGGTTAGCGGAAATGATCGCTGCAATCACGGTTGCAAAAACCAGGGTGGTGCCCAGGAAGTGAAGCCTTCTGCAAGTGAGATTGCTATGTTCTTGTAAGTAGAAAGGATAAAAGTCGCGAAAAGATTCAAATTTTTGGGCTTCTATAGCGGCCATGCTGCGCCTCCTTATTTTTATTGCGCACCTCAGTGTACGGCGAATTTTGCCAGCTTCCAAGTTGGGCGTGAGCGTTAAATATCTGTTAGGCTGCCGCAAAAATTTTTCCGGTTTATTCCCTGTATTAGCGAAACGAGGAAGTTATGGCAGGTCCGCTCGCGCATTTAAAGGTACTTGATCTCAGTCGGATTCTTGCTGGGCCCTGGGCGGGGCAGGTTTTCGCCGATTTTGGCGCAGAAGTGATCAAGGTGGAGCGCCCTGAACGAGGGGATGATACCCGTCACTGGGGCCCTCCCTACCTGAAAGATGGGCAGGGTAATGATACTGCCGATGCGGCTTACTACCTGAGCGCCAATCGTGGCAAAAAATCCGTCACAGTGGATATCACCACGGAAGAGGGCCAGGAGCTGATTAAGCAAATGGCAGCACGTTGCGATATCCTGCTGGAAAACTACAAAGTTGGCGGACTTAAAAAGTACGGTCTGGATTATGAATCCATCAAGGAAATTAACCCTGGTGTCATTTATTGCTCCATCACCGGCTTCGGCCAGACTGGCCCCTACAAGAATCGTGCTGGTTATGATGCCATGATCCAGGGTATGGGTGGCCTGATGAGCATTACCGGAGTGCCGGAAGGCCAGCCTGGTGCCGGTCCGCAAAAAGTGGGGGTGGCGGTTGCCGACCTGATGACTGGTATGTATGCCGTGTCCTCCGTGCTAGCGGCGGTGGTGCATCGCCAACAGACCGGAGTGGGACAGCATATCGATTTGGCCTTATTGGATACCCAGGTGGCCTGGCTTGCCAACCAAGCGCAAAACTATCTCACCTCTGGTAAAAGCCCGGAGCGGCAGGGCACTGGCCACCCCAATATCGTGCCTTACCAAGCAGTACCCTCAAAAGACGGCTATTTTATGTTGGCGGTAGGCAACGACGATCAGTTCAAGCGCTTCTGTGCGATCGCTGGCATTGAGCAGCTAGCAGATAATCCTGCCTATGCCACCAACTCTGCGCGAGTGATTGCCCGTGAGGAACTGATACCGCAAATAGAGGAGACGACTCGCCAGCAAAGCTCTGCCTGGTGGCTCGAAAAACTCAGCGATGATCATGTACCTTGTGGACCGATTAATACATTGGAAGAGGTCTTTACCGACCCCCAGGTTCAAGCCCGTGGCATGGTGATTGAGCAGGATCACCCGGAAGCCGGTAAGGTAAAAACCGTGCGTAACCCGGTTATCTTTTCTGAGACTGCCCTCGACTATCGGCAAGCCCCCCCCGTATTGGGTGAGCATACTGAAGGAGTTCTGAGGGACTTCTTAGGTAAAGACGAAGACCAGATTGGTGCTCTGCGCCAAAAAGGGATTGTGTAGAGCCTCCTAATTGGCCGGTAGTACACCCTTCGGAATTGGGGCTCGCATAGCTAAGCGGTGCATTTTTGCGCCGCTTTTCAGTCAGCTGGTTAATACAGGGAAGCGTTATGCAATTGGATCACTTCAACATTACCGCATCTATGGAGCAATTGATCCGCTTGCGGGATTTCTACACCGAGGTTCTCGGTCTGATCGAGGGTGAGCGCCCAAACTTCAATCGTAAGGGGTTTTGGTTATATGGGAATGGGAAACCTATTCTCCATTTGATTGAGGGAGAGGTTGCTAGTGAACAACCGGCTAAGCCGCATCTTGATCATGTAGCTTTCCATACGGATGATCTTCAACCTATTAAGGCCAAGTTGGACTCTTTGGGAGTCGATAGTAAGCAAATGGATATCCCGGGGCGAGATATGCGGCAGCTGGTGTTTTTTGATCCGGTGGGAATTAAGATTGAGGTGAATGCAAGAATATAGATCGAGGGTAAATAGGCAGTTGATAGGAGCGGGGTGAAGGCTGCTTTCTCAACTAGTCGATAATTTCCTTTTTTAGTTATCTTGGTGGCTTTTACAGAAGATTATTTCCGATTATATTTAATGCTATTGCGCTTCTGTCTTATTCTATCCTTAGAGTTCCTCACAAAATCCAATAGTTTTCGGGGACATCTAAAACTCTCCTTAGAATTTATCATTTTTTAGCAGCAAGATAACTGGCAGGATGATACCCCATGTCGATCAATGGGTATGCTCTAGTCGGGCGCTCCATTTTAAAGTTTTGGATAATCCGGTTTTTATTTTGCGGTTATTTTCTTTGACTGTAATGGCCTGAATGATATTAATGATAAGGATTTTACTCAATATGAACTTGGATTATGAACGTTGAATATTTTTTTTGATAACTTTACGGAAAAAAAGAGGTTTGTTTGTTAGACAAAGTATAGATTTATATAGCTTGGAAGCAGAAAGTATGACTCTTTTAATGTAGCTTATTGCCAAGCTGAATTATACTGGGGTTTTGGGTTTACTGGAATTGGGGGCTAACTCAAACCGTTGGGCAGAATGGGAAGCGCTTTAAAGCTAGCAGCTGTTCTCGTGGAAATTGGATTTGCTTTCAGCTAATTCAGAAAAGAGCTGGCGGTATCGGGTATATAAAATGAACATAATTTATGCCTGATAGCCGGCTACAAGAATAGTTTTCTGTGATGGCGAGCTCCTCATTCGCCTATTTCCCCCTTCCTCTGTACTATACCCGCGTTAAAACAGTGTGCGGTGTGACTAAGGTCCAAGATTTAGTTCCCGCTGTCAGGACTTATAAGGAAAATAACGATGAAGCGTATTCCTGAACCATTCCGTATCAAGATGGTTGAGCCGATCAAAATGACAACCTTGGCCGACCGGGAAGAGGCTTTGGCGGAAGCTGGTTTGAACCCTTTCTTATTACGTAGTGATGATGTGTACATCGATCTGCTGACTGACTCTGGTACAGGCGCCATGAGCGATAACCAGTGGGCTGGCTTGATGTTGGGTGACGAATCTTATGCAGGTAGCCGCAACTATTACAATCTGTGTAAAGCGGTTGAACATTTTTTTGGTTATAAATTAACCGTTCCTGCACATCAGGGGCGTGGTGCTGAGCAAATCCTGTTCCCTGCGTTGATCGAGCGTATGCGCCAAGTGCGTGGCGGCACTACGCCGGTTTTTATTTCCAACTATCACTTTGACACAACTGCTGGTCACATTGAGCTGAATGGTGGTAAAGCGATCAATGTGGTGGATGAGCGGGCCTTTGATACCACTACTGCCTATGACTGGAAAGGAAATTTCAACCTGGAAAAGTTGGTTGAAACGATTGAAGAGCATGGGCCGAACAATATTTGTGCAATTATCACTACGGTAACTTGTAACAGTTCTGGTGGGCAGCCGGTTTCCATGGCGAATATGCGCGCAGTCTATGAGATAGCCACAAAATACGATATCCCAGTGGTGATTGACTCCGCTCGTTATTGTGAGAATGCCTACTTTATCAAGCAGCGGGAAGAGGGCTACCAGAATAAGTCGATCCTGGAAATTATTCGCGAGATGTATCAGTACGGCGATATGCTGACTATGTCTGCTAAAAAAGATCCAATGGTTAATATCGGAGGTCTGTGCTGTATTCGCGATCATGAAGAGCTGTTCCAGGCCGTACGCACACGCTGTGTACCTATGGAAGGCTTTGTTACCTATGGTGGTATGGCTGGGCGGGATATGGAGGCTTTGGCCCGAGGTCTTTATGAGGCAGCTGATGAGAGCTTCCTACACTACCGTATTAGCCAGGTGGCGTATCTCGGTGAGCGTTTGCGAGAGGGTGGAGTGCCTATCCAGTACCCGACAGGTGGCCATGCAGTGTTTGTAGATGCTGCCAAAATTCTGCCACATATTCCGCCGGAGCAATTTCCTGCTCAGGTTTTAACTAATGCACTGTACTTGGAGGCGGGTATTCGCGCGGTGGAGATTGGTTCTTTACTGTTGGGGCGTGATCCGGAAACAGGTGAGCAGAAGAAGGCGGATTTGGAGTTAATGCGCTTAACCATTCCGCGCCGTGTGTATACCAATGATCATATGGATTATATCGCTGATGCCATTATTGAGTTGCAAAATCGAGCCCATGAATTGAAGGGTTTGACCTTTGAGTATGAGCCGCCGGTTTTACGACATTTCACGGCGAGATTTAAATCTCTCTGATATATGGCTTGTGCTCAGCAGGGGATAGGACCTTGTTGCCTTTATTAAGCCTCTCCCCTCTAAAAAGGCCCCTTGTGGGCCTTTTTTCTTTTCTTACAAAATCGCTTAGATCTTCATAGTGCCGCGAGATATCGTGGCCAACGCTCTCAAGCCTGCAAAAGGGCGACTGACCAAAAAAGGGAAGCAAGCCTAGTGTGCCACCCAAAGGGTTAATTGCCTTGTGCAGCCCAAAAATATGACTATTAGGTCGATTTTTTAGCTTGTTCTTATTTGAGGTCTGTTATTTAATTAATCAAGTGATTAATTAATTGGTTGTTTAAGGTGAGTGAATCCATATCCAGCCGTGGCCGCGGACGGCCCAGGGATCCGGAACGTGAAATGCAGGTGCGCGAGGCCTTGATACAGTCTGCCTATGTGCTCCTGCGTGAGAAGGCCTTTCGCGATATTTCTATCCGCGAGATTGCCAAAGGGGCAGGGGTGAATTCCGCAATGATCAGCTACCACTTTGGCGGCAAGGAAGGGTTGATTATTGAGGTAATGCGAAGCCAATTCCTGCAGTACGGCCCTGCATTCCTTAATGTGGGGCTGGATGGAAAAGAACCTTCCTTAGATATGCTGAAGGAGGCGATGGCCAGAATGATTCGCCTTTACACTCGTGAGCCCTGGATTCCCAGGCTTATTGTTGACGAAGTGGCGTCTAAACCGGGCCGTATGCGTGACTTGTTTGCAGATAGGCTGGCATCCCAGCTGGGGCCCAAGCTTCGTGAATTACTGGGTGTTCTCAAGACAGCCGGTTGTCTGCGTCAAGATCTCGATATCAACTTGATGCCCATTTCTTTTATCAGCCTGATTGCATTCCCGTTTATAGCGGGAGACCCCCTGAAGAAAGTGTTCGCCTTTATGGTAGATGGGGATAACAGCGAGAAGTGGATTGATCACACAGTACAGATGTTGCTCCACGGAGTAGCAAATACTTCTATAGCTGAACAGCAGGAGACAGGCGGTGAGAATTAAAGCCCAACTGGAAAAACAGATGAGCCGTCGCCTGGCACTACCTGCGCTGATTACCATTGGTATGTTTTTGGCTGCGGCGGTGGTGATGAGCAAGCGCCCACCGAAACACGATGGGATAGAAGCACTGATAACGCCGGTTAAGGTGGTGGAGGTGCAGGAACAGCAGTTGCGAGCTAAGGCTGTCGCTTACGGCGAGGTAAAGCCCAGTACATTTCTGGAGGCGAATGCTGAAATTAGCGGTCGGGTAGTTTACATAGCCCCAGAATTGGAGCGCGGAAATATTATTCCTGCGGGTACTCTGGTTCTGAAGATTGATGACACCAGTTATCAGTTGGCCCTGGCCCAGGCTGAGAGTGATCTGGCGGCTAACCGGGCTAATTTACAGGAGTTAGATGTAGAAGAAGCCAATAGTCAGCGCTCTCTGGAAATTGCCGAGCGTGCGCTAAAGCTGGGTGAAAAAGAACTGGCGCGCAAGCAGAAGCTGGTAGCCAACGGCACTGTCTCCCGCTCCACAGTAGATCTTGAAGAGCAAAACATGCTGCGCCTACGCCAGGAAGTGCAGAACCAGACCAGTCAGCTGTCACTCTTTCCCACGCGCCGCAAAGTAATCGAAGCCCAAATAGCACGCTCTGAGGCCCAGGTGCGTGATAGTAAGTACAACCTGGGACGAACCCAAGTGACCCTGCCTTTCGATGCACGTATTGGAGACGTCCATGTGGAGGAAAATCAGTATGTAGCCGGTAACGCGCGCTTGTTTGACGCCAGTGGCCTCGCGCAGGTGGAGATTGCCGCAGAGCTTCCTATGGTTCATGTGGCCCCACTGTTGCGAAACCTCAGGCCGGGAGAAGGCAGTGCTCCGACGCCGGATGATCTGCCCAAAATGCTGCTGGGCTTAGAGGCCCGCATCACCCTGGTCGGTGGCCCAGGGGAAAACGAGTGGCAGGGCAGGGTTGTTCGATTGGGCGGAACTCTTGACAGTACCAGTCGCACCCTTTCCGTTGTTGTTGCAGTTGACGATCCCTATGGCGAAGCCCTTGCGGGTGAAAAACCACCGCTATTTCGCGGTATGTATGCCCGCGTAGAGTTGCTTGCTCCTGCTGCGTCGGCACTGGCTATTCCTCGTCGGGCATTGCACGAGGGTAGGGTGTACCTGGTTGAAAATGGCCAATTGCGCGCTCGTCCTGTGCAGGTGGATTATCATCAGGGAGATACCTCAGTGATTCGTGCCGGTTTGAACCCCGGTGAGCAGGTAATTGTCACCGATGTAATTCCGGCGATTAATGGCATGGCGGTTTCTGTAGCCGGCGGTCAGCAGCCAGTGGCGCTGAGTCCAAGAGGTACGCAGCAGTGATTCGTTTTTTTGCCGGCCACCCTACTGCGGCCAACTTGCTGATGGTAGCGCTGATGTTGAGTGGCCTGTTTGTCCTGCCCAGTATGAAACGCGAAACCATGCCGGAAATCGATAAGTTTGAGGTGCAGGTTTCTGTTCCTTATGCCGGTGCTGCAGCTGCTGGGGTGGAAGATAGTATTTGTCTTCCATTGGAAGAGGCCACCGATGGGATTAGCTTTGTTGATGAGCGTTTGTGTGAAGCGAAAGACAACCTAGGCCTGATGACCCTAAAAATGCAAGAAACTGGTGATATGAACCAGTTTCTTGCGGATGTTGAATCTGCGGTAGACGGCATCGACTCCCTGCCAGCAGAGAGCGAGCGCCCGGTAATTGAAGAGCTGGGGCGTACTCAAGGGGTTGTCAGTATTGCTATTAGTGCTGACTTGCCATTGCCGCAACTGAACCAGATGGCAGAGCACTACCGCCGTGAATTACTGCGTGACCCTGCTATACCGATCGTCCGAATCTCGGGTTTCTCGGACCACCAACTACAGATCGAAATCTCTGATTACAACCTGCGCCAGTACGGGCTCAGTGTGATGGAACTGGCCAATATTATCGATCAGCAAGCGGTCGATATGCCAGCCGGCAAAGTATCTACACCGGATCGTGAATATCAGGTGCGCTTTACTGAAGAACGCCGCACTGTGGAAGAGCTGGAAAACCTGGTTGTTATTAAAGGTGATGATAGAGCTGAAGTGCGTCTCGGTGATATTGCGAAAATTTATGATGACTTTGAATTGGCGGAAGACAAGATTACTTTCGATGGCCACCGCGCAGCATTGCTCAATGTTGAAAAGAACAGCGTAGATGACAGCCTGCGCGTACTGGAAGCCGTAAGCACTTTTGTTGATCGCGAAAATGAAAAGTTGCCAGAGGGTATGAAGATGACCCTCACCCAAGATAGTGCTTCCATCGTCGCAGATCGCCTGCAAATGATCATCTCTAATGCCTGGCAGGGCCTGATCCTGGTGGCTCTCGCCTTGTATCTTTTCTTTAGTGGCCGCTATGTATTTTGGGTGGTGATGGGGTTACCGGTATCTTTCCTCGGCTCTTTTGCGCTGATTACTGCCATGGGTGTGTCCATTAATATGATCAGCCTGGTAGGTTTACTGATTGCCATCGGTATTTTGATGGATGATGCCATCGTGCTCTCGGAAAGCATCGCTAGTGAACACCGCGATGGTCTTTCTCCGCTCGAAGCAGTTGTCAATGGTACCAAGCGTGTAGCTCGCGGGGTGTTGTCCTCCTTCGCTACTACTGTGATGGTATTTGGTGGGCTGATTTTTATTAAGGGAGATATGGGGCAGGTGCTTAAGGTACTGCCGATTGTCCTGATTTCTGTTTTGCTTGTGAGCTTGGTGGAAGCCTTCTTAATTTTACCGGCGCACCTGCGCCATGCACTCGATCAAGAAAGCCGTACGCCAGCCTGGAAACAGGCTTTCGCTCAGCGCTTTGAAGGCTGGCGTGAGAGCATGGGCCGCGCGGCAGACTGGGCTGTTAAATATCGCTACGCCTTTGTTGGGGCTGTGCTGGGCCTGTTCTTTTTAACGGTGAGCTTGCTGCCTGCCGGGGTTGTAAAGTTTCAGGGGTTTCCAACTCTTGAGGGGGATCTTTTACAGGCCCGTATTCTGATGCCCCAGGGGACTTCTCTGGTAGATATGGAAAGCCTGGTTGATCGGCAGTTAGATGCTTTAGACCGGGTTGCCAATGAACTTTCTGGAAATGAAAGCGCACCCCTTGTAAATCATACCAGCGTAACCTTCGGCGTAAATGGAGATGCTTTTGAAACTGGGCCTCATGTGGCCACTATTAATGTGGACCTACTTGCAGCAGAGGGGCGCAATACCAGTATGGATGAATTGCGCCACGCCTGGCGAGAGGCTGCTGGTGAAACACCGGGAGCTATCGCCATACTTTACAAAGAGCCCGCTCTCGGTCCCGCAGGTCGTGCCATCCACTTGCGCCTTGCCGGGCTGGAACTGGATCAACTGAAAGCAGCCTCTATCCGTCTGCAAAACTGGCTGCGCGGATACGACGGTGTGGTGAATGTAGTGGATGACTTGCGCCCAGGGAAGCCGCAATTAACTGTAAAAATGCGTGAAGGTGCATACGCTTCCGGGTTAGATGCCAGCAATGTTGCGAACCAGCTACGTGCCGCTTACCAGGGTATGGAGATCGATGAAGTTCAATACCTTGGGGAAACCTATGAGATTCAAGTGCGTATGGATGCGGATTCCCGTGGAGCTCTTAGTCGCTTCGATGAACTGGTAATTATTCACCCGGTTACCAAGCAGCGGGTCCCTTTGATAGCCGTTGCAGATATTGAAATGAATCGGGATTATGCGCGCATTCAGCGCGTAGATGGTGAACGTGTTGTGAGCGTGTACGCCGATGTTTTCACCGAGAAGGCTAACGCAGGGCAGGTACTTGGGGATACCAAGCAAAAATTTCTGGAAGAGCTCACGGAAGAGTTCCCCGGTCTGCGTGTGGATATGCAGGGGGAGATGAAGAACAGTGAAGTAACCGGTAAATCCATAGGGCGTGCACTCCTGATAGGTGCTATTGGCATATACCTGATTTTGTCTTTGCAATTCCGCAGCTATGTGGAACCCTTTATCGTATTGGTTGCGATTCCGTTGGCGCTGATCGGCGTAATCTGGGGGCACCTGCTAATGGGGCAGAATATGTCTATGCCCAGCATGATGGGATTTGTTTCCCTTGCTGGCATAGTGGTGAATGATTCCATCTTGTTGGTGGAATTTGTAAAACGGCGAGTACGTGAGGGTATGGACGTGCACAGTGCTGCAAGCCAGGCCAGTCGCGACCGCTTCCGGGCAATCTTCCTAACCTCGCTTACAACTATTGCTGGCCTCTTACCCCTGCTGTTTGAAACGAGCTTACAGGCCCAGGTGTTAGTGCCTCTGGTAACCAGTATTGTATTTGGTATCAGCAGCTCAACCATTTTAATATTGCTGGTGCTTCCAGCACTGTATGGGATACTGGAAGACTTTGGGTTTACTGAGCCACAAGAAGAGGAAGAAAAAGCAGATTCGTCTCATAAGGGAACAGTTGTAGTGGCATAGTGACTATATGCTTAAGTATAGTTAGTGGTTTCCAGGCGCTTTATATCTGCAGATAGCCGCGTGAGAGATTTTTATAGGGCTTTGCGTGCAATAAGTGTCATGAACTCAAAGAATAAATTGAGGTGCCCTTAGAATTGTCAGATAAAGTTGAAATGAACGGTAGGCATTTAGAATGTTAACAGATTGACTATTTATCTATCAGTAAATGCCGTGCCAGTGAAATTGAATAAAGTGATTGCCCGAAATTGGCCTTCACCAGAAAATATGTACAGTGATTAGTTCTTTGAACTGGTAATGCCTATCAAAATAGTAACAATTGGATAACTGAAAATTCTTGATGTGATTTTTTCAAAGCCACAGATTCTTGTTTTTACTTGTTTGGGAAAATGAATAACTTAACTTTATTTTTGGTTTTAAGCTTCTTAGTTGGAGAGGTAGTGGCTTCCACGCTTCCCTCGAGTGAGCGATCTGAAGCTGCTACTAAGAGTGTAAAGAGTAGGCTCGTGAGTGAGCTGACTGCACAAAACTTGGAGTATGGCGCCCCGATTTTCATCAGGATTTTCAAAGGGTCAAGCACTTTGGAGCTTTGGATGGAGTCTAATGATGGAAAGTTCAAGCTATTCAAAGAGTATGAGATATGTGCCTACTCCGGAGATTTGGGGCCAAAAGAACAGGAGGGGGATCTACAAAGCCCTGAAGGGTTTTACTTTGTTAACGCAGGTCGCTTAAATCCTTGGAGTCAATTCCACCTGTCATTTAACTTAGGCTACCCGAATAAATATGATCGTATGCAGGGTAGGACAGGCAGCGCTTTAATGGTTCATGGTGATTGCGTTTCTATTGGTTGTTATGCCATGACAGATACTAATATTAATGAAATATATACATTGGCAACAGAAGCTCTCAAAGGGGGGCAGCCGTTCTTCAGGGTGCATGCTTTTCCGTTCAAATTGACAGATGAAAATTTAGATAAGTATCGGGATCATAGGTGGTATGAATTTTGGAGAAATTTGCAAGGTGGCTATAAGTACTTCCTGGTTCATGGCAGGCCACCAAATGTTGAGGTGGAGCAAGGTAAATATGTTTTTGGGGTATAATTTGGGTTTGTGGATTCAAGTAAGATGCAAACTCAAGCACTCACTAAACAAGCTATAGGCCTTTTACTTCCAAAGTAGTGGGTATAGACGGATATTCGTTACTGTGAAGGTGGAGTGCAAGCTGTTGTTGCAGAGAGGAAGTTAAATAGAGCTATAGCAGTGCTTTCCTTGTTAAAAAAACTGCATTAGATCCCTCTTCCTTTGTAAGGCGTGTTTCAGCTGAATTCCTATCAGGGGCTTTGATAAGTTAGGACAATAGGGACGGAGATTAGCTGAGCATTTTGCTAGTGATAAGTCAGATTCCGTATCTGAGAGGGGCAAATTTGCACTTGGGCAATTGAATCAGGTGCGCTCTGATGATGACTCTTGATAAACGTAGGGCTCGATGGGAACAGTCTGGAGCAATTAAACGCGCTGGCGCGTGAAGATGATTAAGTTTAGAGGTTTGAGCGAAGCGGATGAAGCAATGCTAGTCCAATACTTGAATGTCAAAAAACGGTTAAATATCTATCATCCAAAATACCTCAACCCTATATACTTAAAGATACTGAATGGTGGGTACGTACCGGAAGTAAAGAAATTGGGGTTGTAAAAATTATTGAGTTTGAAGGAATTTTTTGCGGGGTAATTATTGCTAATAGTCAAGCTAATGAGCATGTTCACTCTGCATAAATGGGGTGCTGGATTGCTCGTGATTTCTGGGGAAAGGGAATTGGATCTACAGCCCTTGATAAATTTATTAATTATATCTTTTCAAAGGGACCTATCGTTGGGCTGTTTGCTTCAGTAGCACCTGAAAATAGAGCGTCGATAAGAGTTTTGGAAAAATCTGGTTAGGAATTGGAAGGCGTTTTTAAAAAGGCTATCTTTAAATATGGGAAGTACACAGATGAATTCCGATGTGCAAAAATAAAATTCTTACGGCAGGTTTAAACCATGGTTACCCCAGGGGCGGTAGGTATCCCGATTCCTCTCCATTGGGGTTAGTTCTAAAAACCGTGAAGCGGAGTTAATCAGATTGTTTCGTATCGCCTTTATGAATGCTTATGCATAGCTGCTCTTTTTAGCCTGTTACTTCTCTTTTGCACTACTCCTTTTAGTCGCTGGGTCAGCGCCTCTAAATATTTTATGCGTAGTAACTTTTATTAAGAGTCCTCTCTATTGCCTGCCTTTGGTTAAAAATTAATCAAAGGCAGGCAGGCATTTGTCATAACTTGAGATTTGACGCAATGCGACACTTGTCGCATACTTGCCTTCTGTGTAGCGGAAATACACCAAGTGTCGCGAGAATAAAATAAATGAAAGAAATTAAACCTTCCCCCACTGAGTTGGCTCTGCTGAAAGCGCTCTGGAAGCAAAGTCCCCTTAGTGCAAGAGAAATACATGAAAAGGTGAAATCTGAACTCCAATGGTCCTATTCATCCACCCGAAAAACGCTGGACAGAATGCGTGATAAATCACTTGTGATTCAGTCTGAGGTGCATGGTATTCAGGTCTATAAGGCGGCTCTCGATAAGGTTGAAACACTAGCTCACTATGCTACTGACTTTGCAACGCGGGTTCTTGAGCTGGATGGCCCTCTTCCTATAGCCATGTTTGCTAACAGTAAGCTAGTGGATGAAAAGGAACTGGAAGAACTGCAAGAAATGTTGAATAGCTGGCCAGATGCAGATTGAAGGCAAGAGGCGTGAAGTAATATGTTGGAATTAATATTCTCTTTGTCACCCTTTGCCTTCAATCTTCTGGTTGTATCTATATTTTCTTTTCTTTGGGCATGCCTCATATATATCGTTGTGAGGGGAATATCCTCTCTGGTTAGCACCAAGATTAAGATTGTTTACTACTGGCGTAGCTTCTGGATATGTACTTTATGCGTGATTAGCTTGCCATTCTTCCTTTCGCAATTGTTGGATATCTCACCAACAGGGTTGGTACCGGAAGTCAGTTATGAAGTCGCTCCACTCGATGTAAATCTTGGCCATCGTCTGGGAGCAAGCCCTTTATTGGAGGATGGAGCGCGAAAGTTAAGTGATATCGATATTTTGGCCAGCGGCTGGTTGATTTTTTATATTAGTGGAACATTACTGAGCCTATCATTGATGTTTCGACGGCATTATCGGCTGCATAGAGGCTTAGAGATAACGGCTAAAACAGTGATTAAGAAAAAAGTCATTGGTAGCCTATTAACTAGCGCGCAATATGAATACTTGTCTAAGAATAATGTACGAGTGATTGTTACAGAGGCTAAGTGCTCTCCATTTGTTTTCGGTCTTTTCAAGTTGAATCTCGTTTTGCCTAGTTACTTATTATCGATGGATGCAGGACAAAAGCAGCTAGTAATGGAGCATGAGCTAACACATATAAGAAGACATGACCCGATGTTGATCATGGCTGCTCATATATTGGGCTGTTTTTTATGGTTTATTCCATTTTTGAAGTGGTTTAAAGAACAATTGTCGTGGGCTATTGAGCTAAGTTGCGATCGAGAGGTTTTGAGGACCGCTGGTATGGGTTTAGGCAAAGTATACGCTCAAGCTATGCTTCGCACATTACAGGAGTGTTCGGGGCCAGATAATCGCAATGGTGTTGTGGCTTTCTCAATATTTGATAAGACCAGCCAGTTATCCTTGATTAAAAAGAGAATGTTAAATATTAGAGATGCTACTCAAGAGAGTGCTTCATCTAACAAGTTTAAAATGGGAGTTTTAAGGGGATCACTTATATTCTTTACAGTGTTTTTTACAGTTGTGGGGGCTATGGCAAAACCAAGCTTGTCGATAGTTAATCCTGAAGTAGAGAATTGGATAGTGCCAATTCAAAATGCTCGTATCAGTAGCCTATTTGGCGATTTAAATAAAGTTAGAAATAATTCACATCGAGGCACTGATTTTGCCGCGCCGCTCGGTACAGAGATAGTAGCTCCTGCTGGAGGAGTTGTTATCGTTTCAACTGATCACTATAGGCACAAAAATTATGGAAAGATTATTATCATTGATCATGGGCAAAACATCCAAACACTTTACTCACATTTAGATACTCGGGAAGTAAAGGTAGGACAAAGTATAAAAATGGGGCAGAAGATTGGAACAGTTGGTATTACTGGAAAAGTAACAGGCCCTCATCTTCACTTTGAGCTGATAAAACAAGGTGAGAGAGTAAATCCTGAATACTTACTGAAGTTGTGGTTTGGTTGATTTATGGCCGGGGTTCTAATGAGTAATGTCACATCCGGTGGGTTTTTTAGCTCCTACAGTAAAACGATTCTTAAGTGTATCTCTATTTTGTTGGTGGTGATATCCCCGTTAACGGTGATGGAAGCAAAGGGTTTATCTCAGCATGAAGGTTTTTTTAAGATCAATAATGATATCTTGACAATTTTTTTCTCTTCAAAGCCCAGTCAAATGCCTTTGAGGCTAGGAAACGGGCCAATAGTAGGTGTAAATCAAGAGGGTTCTTCTGCCTTAGAGAGCATGGTTGCCAGGGTAAAAGAGGTATCTCTTTCAAAAAATCAAGGAGTGCTTTCGTTACTGGCTGAAAACTCAATAGGGAAAGAAGAATCTTTAATGATTGTAAAGCTCTTATCAGAGTACCTCGATATCAATGCAGTAGCGGTTGGGAAGAAGTTTCTATTGGCCTTCGATGAAGAGTCACGGTTTCAAAGCCTTAGTGTAAATTTAGCATTTGCTGAGAGTTTGGAAATAAAGAAAGATGGCCAAGAATTGATTTCTGTAAAACAACAAAATCCAACGACCTTACAAAATTACTATGTCGAGGGAGAGATCAGCGGTAGTTTATATAATACAGGACTAAACTTTGGTCTAAATAATGCGGTACTGGTTAAATTGAATGAAATATTGAGCTATGAAGTAGACTTTCAGCGTGAGATTAGATCTGGAGATAGCTTCTCTGTTTTTTATAGTACTCGTCGGGATGAGTTAAAGGGTGACGAAGTTTTTCAATCGATACATTTTGCAGAAGTGTCATTGTCGAATGACGTGATATCTCTTTATCGCTATCAGGATGGCGATTCAGGAGTGGTTGATTATTTCCACCCTGATGGGAAAAGTTCAAGAAGTTTCCTAATGAAAACCCCTCTAGAGAATGCTCAGTTATCCTCATATTTTGGTAGACGTAAGCATCCGGTACTGGGTTTTACCAGGATGCATAAAGGACTAGATTTTGGAGCGCCTCTAGGCACTCCTATACTGGCTGCAGGTGATGGTATTATTGAGAGGGCTTCATATTTTGGTAGTTTTGGTAACTATATTCGAATTGGTCATCAATCGGGAGTCCAAACCATTTATGCACACCTAAGAGGTTATGCCAAAGGTATAAAGGCAGGTGTGAGAGTAGAGCAGGGGCAGGTTATAGGCTATCTGGGCGCTACAGGTAGGGTTCAAGGGCGGCATTTGCATTACGAAATACATAAAAATGGAAGGCCAGTTGATCCTCTCAGATTAGATCTCCCAGCTTCTAATAATTTATCGGGGAGGGCTTTGGATCGTTTTTTTGAATATGTTAAAGCGGTAGATAAAGATTTGGATGTCCACAGAGCTGTAAAGTAATAACGGGTTGTAGCTCTTTGTAATATCCAGCTCCATGAGTTTAATGTGATTTCATCCCCAATGTCCTTATAGATTTCTTATCTATGAAATTTCAGTGCTAATAGGGATTCAATATTGTGGGCAGAATACAATCTTCCAGGAATATAGTTTTCGACTATTTAGGATATATAGAGGGGTGGGGTTTGCGTAGGTTCACTTTTTTGTTAACAATATTATTATCTTTTGATTTTGCCGTGGCAGAAGAACTTGTTGTTGAGACTTCTGGGGAATTTAATATAAAAGGCTCTGAAATTTTTACAGTTTATTCAAAGATTCTGGGGCGAAAATATGATTTATATATCAAAACCCCCGCAGGATATAATGATAAGGCTGCGGAGAAATTAAAGTATCCGGTTCTATATCTTAATGATGGGCCTTATGCCTTTAAAGTTGCTGCAGGTGTTACACACCTAAAAAGTATGAATAAGGCTATTTTGGTTGGTATCTCTTTTGCCCATGGAGAGAATGGGCAGTTTAGTCGAGTGCGTGACCTTACTCCTGTACTTGATGAGAGCTGGAAGCGCTATAGGACTGGAGGTGCTCCGGAGTACCTGAGATTTATCGAAGAAGAAGTGATACCGTTTGTTGAGGTAAATTATCGTGCAAATCCTGCGAAGAGAATTTTGGCTGGCCAATCTTTAGGCGGATCATTTGGCGTCTGGGTGCTGTTGAGCAAGCCGGAATTGTTTTCCAGCTATGTCCTGACGAGTCCGTCACTTTGGTATAAGAATGAAATGATTTTTGATATTGAGGAAGAGTATTCAAAGAAGTATAAATCGTTAAATGCCAATGTTTACTTGGCTACCGGAGCTCTGGAAACCAAAGAAGATGGCCGAATGAGTAATGACATGGTGGATGGTCATAAGAGGTTTGTCGAGATTTTACGATCGCGAAAGTATACAGGCATATCTATCAACGATGAGATAGTAAGTGGAGCTGATCATTACTCGACCTTTCCCATTGGTTTGGCAAAAGGCCTCAGGTGGATTTATCAGGACCAATGGAACCTGCCTTAGCAGTTAAAAAGTATAACCTGAAGTGAGTCAACGAAGTTATGATTTGCTCTGATATGCGTTGAGTTACTTGTCTGTTTCTTGATCTAGTTGATTGTTCCTTGAGTGATGATTTATCGTGCTTGAAGGTAATGTAACTACAGTTTTTCAGTAAACCAAACTCTAGGCGCGCCAATGACCCCGGCCTTTTTTCTTGCCTTGTGGAGTTCACTGCTATTGACGAAAGCTTCGGCTTTTTCTTTTGAGGGGAACTCATGAATCACAGTAATATTATTGGGGCTACCTATCTCCTGATATATCGAGGTCTTGGTGGCCCCCATTTGATTCAGTATCGGTTTAAAATCTGTAAGTATTTCCTGCCATCTATTAAAATCCTCTACCTCGGCATGCATAAATAGATAGATCATTTTATGTCTCTCAGTTGGATTTTTAAGTCCGTGCTGTCAATCGATTTAACTATAGCATTGAATAACTTGGTTATGAGGTGAGGTGCTATGAACCCGGCAAGTAGAGAATAAGAGTTCATCTATTTCATTGCCGGGTTACGAAAGCTAGGTTGCCTGATGTGAAATTTTTCTTACGGGAGAAGACTAGTTCATCACACCAAGTTTGCAGCCCTTGTTTTTAATCTTCACCCATTTGCTCATAAAGTTGACTGGCGATGTGTAGGCTTCATAGATAACCGCTTGACCCCAGGGCGTCACAGCTCCTTGCATGGGCTTAGAATAGGAGAAGGATCCCATTACCCATGCGCTCTTAGTTACACAGTCCCCTTTGGTTGGGAAGCTGGATGTTAGGGTAGGGTTATGATTGTACACGAGATTGGTGGCATTCAAGAGTTGTTGGGCTCTGGTTACTACGGTGGCTACTTCGGTGTCACTTGCCGGGTGGACATAGACAGTTATGTCATTTGCTGAGCTTGGGTAGAACATCACATCATTCACTGTGCCATGAGTTTCACCGGAAGCTGAATTTTGCGCCCAAGTTTGCCAACTGCTGTCACAGACTTCGTCCCAGCTTTGAAGTCCATTCGCATTCACTACAAATGGAGAAACGTGTCCGCCACCCATGGTCTTTTTTATATTGCTAAGTGAAGTTAGTGTTTTTCCCGCTTGTATCATTACACCGACACAGCGCATATTGGCTGGGGTTACATCAAGCGCGGCGCTTAGATCAGCCAGCAGGTCATTACAGCTGGTCGCAACGGTGCGGCTCCGTACAAGGTTAGGCATTGCTTGCTCTCCTTTCTTGCATATGGGGGGGTGAAATTTAAGGTGGTTTTTTAATAGGTTTTCTCTTTAGCGATTTATTGAAGTTAGCTTTGAGTTATATTGGTCGCTTACATATTGATCTCTATAAGGTCTGCCTAATGATCATTGCTCGGAGCTAAGAGTAATTCCCCAGAATTGAAATAGGGAGCTATTCTATCGGAGCACCCTTGTGAGGGTTTTATTTTTTGCTGTAATCAATATCTATACTCTGTTTTGGCTAGAATATGGGTGCTCTTAGCGTGTGCAAATTCATATTTGTACGGCTCTATCAGCTCTCTTAAATATCGTTATTGCTCTGAGAGACATTTCTTTTAATAGTGCGATAAACTGCCTCTCGGCCATATTTTTTTCTGGAGAAATATAAAACTCTCCCGGAGATTGCTCGACAATTTTTAGGCCTTCTGGAAGAGTTGTCCCGGCGGGAAATCGGCAAATCCAGCCATCTTGGATTAACTGATTGATCCTTTCTTGGTTAAAAATTCTCACTCCTTTGCCATTTGCAATAATGATTTTCCTGTCGTTCAGCAAGGTTGTGTCAAGGTTGGCTGTCAAGAGCTCAGAAGTTTTCTCGCATTTGTGGAGACCATATTTAGGTAGGGAATCTGAGGCTATATAAATTTCGCTGAGGGGCATTTTGATCTCCCTGAAAAATAGCTCGGTCAATAGGCTTTTATGTTGTTGGTAATCTAATGTTTAAGGGTCAATTCCCAGTTTCTACCTGGCTTCAAAATGGAAAATATTTTTTTGTTTTTATTTAACTTCTTTTGGTGAATCATAACTGTGCCAAGTTCTTTGGTGCAACAAGTACTACTGTTTAACAGTTATATTTTAGATAATTTGAGGAGGGGTGGGTGTAAATTTCACACCTTGTATCAATTCGTCGCTTTTTGTAACTGGCTGGCACTTTTTGTTGAGGGTTAATCAAAAATTATCTATATAAATATTTTTTAATAAGCAGTGAGTGCTTGTGGTGAGGGTGTGACTGGAGTAAGTACTTAATAAGAACCTAGGTAGGCTTATTGAGTGAACAAATCACTCCTTCATTTTTTCCTGTTGTGGTTTTATAACCGATCGTTTTCAGGATGGTTGGAGCTGGCGGGCCGGCGGTTCATTGTGATTGTGATTGGCTGGTTTATGTAATTGAAAAATGGGGAGAGTGAATTATTTTTTCTGCTGTTTTTTTGAGATGTCTGTTGAAAAGCGAGAAGTTTCTTGTTGCTAAAGAAGCCGGGAGCATTAAGTTTGAGACGTTTTAGTTGTAAATTCCAGTGGCTGTTTAAGGTTGTGATGTTTACATCCTCTCATAGCGCGCAATGCGATCCTCAAACTATTAGGGTGAACAATCAGTATGGATAGTAAAAAAACACCGGATAAAAAAAATAAAATAGAAAGCGTTAGTCGGAGAACTTTCGCCAAGCGAGCTTTACAAGTCGGTTTGGCAACAGGAGCTGTAGCTACAGGTGTTAGCTCGGCACTGTCTGATACGTCAAATCAGTTCTATGATGAATATGACTATGTGATAGTGGGGTCCGGTGCGGGGGGTGGCCCACTGGCTGCAAACTTAGCGAGAGCCGGCTTCAGGGTTCTGGTGCTGGAAGCGGGTGCCAATGATCCTAGTGATAACACACATAATATCCCTGCCTGGCACCCCTTCGCATCAGAGGACCGCAAGCTCAGCTGGGATTTTTTCGTTAAGCACTATGCAGATCTAAGCCAGCAAAAACTGGATAGTAAATATATACCTGGCAAAGGTATTCTGTATCCCAGAGCAGCCACTATAGGTGGATGTACTACCCACCATGCGCTGATCACCGTCTATCCCCACAATAATGACTTTGATCGTATTGCAGAGAGTACCGGGGACAGCTCTTGGGAAAGCTGGAATATGCGGCGATATTTCCAGCGTATAGAGCGCTGCGAGTATGTGTCCCGTCCGGTTTTCTCTAACCCTTCACGGCATGGGTTTGATGGTTGGTTGCCTACCAATCGGGGTAATCCGGCTTTGTTACTGGAAGACCCCGCAATACTGAAAATTTTTAAGGCGGCCTTGGCCAAATATGGCTTGGAAGGAGCTATCGACCAGATAGTTACGGGCAGCTTGAACCTTGATATCAATCATTGGGATGTGGCCAGCGGTTTAGAGGGGCCGTTTATTGCACCCATGGCGGCTGATAGTAAGAGTCGGCGCAGCGGTGTACGTGAGCATTTGCTGGATACACAGGCGATTTATCCCAACTTATTGCACATACGCACTAATGCCCTGGCTACACGGGTGCTGTTTGAAGGCAAAACTGCGGTGGGTGTAGAGTTTCTTGATGGGGCAAGCTTGTATAAAGCAGACCCTTATTACAATGAAAGCGGCTCCGCTGGTACTTTGCGGCAAGTGCGTGCCACTCGCGAGGTAATACTGTCGGGAGGGGCCTTCAACAGCCCTCAGTTACTGAAGCTCTCCGGTGTTGGTCCTGCGAGTGAGCTGCGAGATTACGGGATTGAGCCGGTTGTTGATTTACCCGGGGTAGGTGAGAACCTTCAGGATCGTTATGAGGTGGGTGTGGTCAGTGAGATGACAGAAGACCTGGCTCTGCTGAAAGACTGCACTTGGGGGGAGGAGGGTGATCCCTGCTTGAACCGATATCGCTATGGCTGGTTGAATAAGGGCCCTTATAGTGGCAATGGCCCAGTGCTATCCCTGGTGAAACGTTCAAAACCTGATTTGGAAGATCCAGATCTGTTTATCTTTGGAGTACCTTCAGATTTCCATGGTTATTTCCCCGGTTACTCAGAGGCGCTAAGGAATTACAAGGACCGTTTCTCCTGGATTGTGTTGAAAGGGCATACAAACAATACAGCTGGGCGGGTGACGTTGCGCTCTGCTGATCCACGAGATACACCGGATATCAATTTCCACTATTTCGGTGAGGGTAATGATGCTTCGGGTGATGATCTTGCGGCTGTTATCGAGGGGGTGAAGATCTCCAGAGATATAATGTCTGGTCCCGTTGTTGGCAAGAAGGTATCAAGAGAATTATTACCTGGGGCTGACATCCAATCAGATCAACAGATTGGTGACTTCGTTAAAAACCAATCCTGGGGGCATCACGCCTCCTGCTCAAACAAAATGGGGCCTGCCAGTGATCCCATGGCGGTGGTTGATAGCAAGTTCCGAGTTCACGGTACCAATAACCTGAGGGTTGTGGATGCTTCTGTGTTCCCTCGGATCCCCGGATTCTTTATCGTAGTGCCGGTCTATATGATCAGCGAGAAGGCCAGCGATGACATTATCGCAACGGCTACGGGGCAAATTGCCTGAGGTATCCCGTTTAAATAAAAGCAGGAAAAGAAAAAGCCCCGCGTGCGGGGCTTTATTGCATCAGAACGAGATGTTCTTTGGCGTGCGCGGGAAGGGGATCACATCGCGGATATTACCCATCCCGGTAACATAGGATACGATGCGGTCAAAGCCCAGGCCAAAGCCGGCGTGGGGCACAGTGCCGTAGCGGCGCAGATCGCGGTACCAGTCCAGGTGCTCCTTGGGAACTTCCATTTCATCCATGCGTTCATCGAGTTTCTCCAGGCGCTCTTCCCGTTGGGCACCGCCGATAATCTCGCCGATTCCCGGTGCCAGTACGTCCATGGCGGCAACGGTCTTACCGTCGTCATTCATGCGCATGTAGAAGGCTTTGATATCCTTCGGGTAGTTCATCACGATAACCGGCTTCTTGAAGTGTTTCTCGGCCAGGTAGCGCTCGTGTTCGGAAGCCAGGTCGATACCCCAGGATACAGGGAATTCAAACTTCTCCTTGCACTTCTCCAGGATTTCGATTGCTTCGGAGTAGTTGATGCGGGCAAAGTCATTATCAACGATGTTCTCCAGGCGGCTGATAGCCTCTTTGTCGATACGCTGGGCGAAAAAGGCCATGTCATCGGCACGCTCTTCCAGTACCGCTTTGAAAACGTACTTCAGCATTTGCTCGGAGAGATCGGCTACATCTGCCAGATCCGCAAAGGCGACTTCTGGCTCAACCATCCAGAACTCCGCCAGGTGGCGAGTGGTGTTGGAGTTTTCTGCGCGGAAAGTAGGGCCAAAGGTGTATACTTTGGACATGGCCAGACAGTAGCTTTCCACGTTTAACTGGCCGGATACGGTGAGGAAGCTCTCCTCGCCGAAGAAATCCTTGCTGTAATCCACAGCGCCCTTATCAGTGCGCGGTAGGTTTTCCATATCCAGGGTACTGACCCGGAACATTTCCCCGGCGCCTTCACAGTCAGAAGCGGTGAGGATTGGAGTATGCACGTAGAGGAAGCCGTTCTCGTGATAGAAACGATGAATAGCCTGGGCGATACAGTTACGTACGCGGGCTACGGCACCGCTAACGTTGGTGCGTGGGCGCAGGTGGGCGTGCTCCCGCAGGTGCTCCATGGTGTGGCGCTTTGGCGACATAGGGTAGGTATCCGGGTCTTCAACCCAGCCTACAACTCGAACTTCTGTGGCCAGCAGCTCGATGGATTGTCCCTTACCCTCAGAAGGTTTGATGGTACCGAGGATATCCACTGCACAGCCGGTAGTCAGGCGCTGCACTTCTGACTGATAATTGTGCAGGTGATTCTCAGCGACTACCTGGATCGGGTCAAAGCAGCTGCCATCATGCACGGCCAGGAAGGATAGGCCGGCCTTGGAGTCGCGGCGGGTTCTGATCCAGCCCTGCACGCGAACTTGTTCTCCTTCGCGGCCGCTGGACTTCAATAGGCTATCTACGGATTCGACTTTTACTGTCATTTTCTATCGGTTTCTCGCTGGTCCTAAAAGGTGGAATATCGCCAACTTGCCTAAAAGTTGTACAATCCACCAAGCTGAAGTTACGGCGGGCATATTGACCTGTTGCCGAGGGGAAATCCAGTCCCTTGACCATTTGGGTGCCCAGAGGGCAGGGGGTTACCAGGAAATCTCTATGGGTGTTCCGGTTGGTACCAGGGCCATAAACTCATCCTTTTCATCGTTGCTGAGAGCGATACAGCCATCCGTCCAGTTAATCCGTTGGGCGAGTGCCGCAAGCCAGCCCAGACCATTACGCTGGCCATGCACCATGATAAAGCCTATTGGAGAAACGCCTCGTTGCAGGGCCTGGGCCTTGTCTTGAGCGTTGGGGCAGGAGATATGCATAGCGCGGTAGTAGGAAAAGTCCTCTTTTTTATGATTCAGTATGTAACGCCCTTCAGGCGTTTTCTCATCTCCCTCCTCTGACTTGTGCCCCTTGGGGGATGCACCAAAGGTGACCCGGTAGGTATTTACTATCCCCTGTCCATCCATAAGTAACATCTTGTTTTCCGACTTAATAACTCGAACCAGAGTGACCTCGGCTCTGGCAAAGCTAGTTAAAAGCAGGAGTAAAATTGCAATAGGTTTCATTCCTGGGCTCTCCGGTTATTTAATGTTTGCAGAAATAAAGAGGAAAGGAGTGGTAAGTAGGTCGTTTGACCATGAGTGGTCTGCGGGGGCTTTCTGGGAGATTTATATTTTTTGCTAACCAATGTCCCTGGAGAAATTGCATGGGCCAGAAATCTAGTGGAGAGGGGAATGCGAGCAAAGCCGTTGATATTGGCTGCCAGTTTTTTCAGTTGAGATGCCAGTGTTGGGCAGTGTCGATGTTCTTAAGTAAACCAACCAGCTGACTGATATTGAAGCTAGTAGTCGCTGGCCTCTCCCGATTTTCAGGTCTGTAGTTAACTGTGTTTTTGAGTTGGGTTAATTTTGAGGGAGCCTGCTTGAGGTTCGTTGAGAGCCAGGCAGGGAATCCTGCCCGGTGTAGCTTATGGGAGCTTTAGCTTAGCCTCGGGGCTTAACTACCGTATGTAAAACGGTATCCTGCTCAAAAAAAACGTAAAAATCGGTGTATTCCCAGCGTGTGATAGCTGGCTCACCGATAGGGCCCTTGATGCTCAGGGGCTCACCCAGTCTTGTGGTTACGTCATTTTTCTTCATTCCGCGAACTTCCTCGAAGGAGGATTCGCCACCCTGAGTGCCCACTGGCATCTCGATGGGCTTTGCCTGGGCGCCGAATGCAAAAAGCAGTGCGACGGTACCAGCAATATGGGCGACCCCGTTGCGATTTCTGCTGAACATTTATTGTTCTCCAATTTTGGTGTTCGATTACGCCACCTCATTAGAACAGAAATAATGCCAAAACACTTGGCTTTCTTCACGTTTTTCATTGTCAAAAAGCATTTTGACCAAAGAAAAGGGATGGATAGGGTGTGCTAGGCTGACTAGTACGCTTGGTCCTGCGAGCAGGCTCGGATGCGACTTACAAGAATATTTTCGGTTTTCGGCTTGCTGATTGGCGCTATATTTTTTGCGCTGTCCCTTACGCCCTCCCTGATTCCCCGCAGTGCATTTATGCAGGGCATTCTGGCTGGTACGGCTTTCACCTTTGGTTATATCTTCGGTCTGTTTGTGCACTGGTTATGGAATTACCTGGAGATTCCTGATATCCCGGTTAATCAGTGGCAGCGGCGTATATTGAAACGTGGAGCTTTAGTTTTTTGCATCTGTCTGATCATCGGTTTTCTTTGGCAGGGAACTCATTGGCAGAACTCAATTCGTGCATTGATGGGGATGGCGCCAGTATCTGGAGTTGGGCCTGTGACCGTAGGAGTGGTTGCCCTCCTGGTCTTTCTAATCTTTTGGTTGTTGGGTAAAGGGTTCCGTAGGATTATTCGGGTAGTCACGGTCCGTTTGGAAAAATATATCCCTGAGCGGGTGGCCTTGCTCACGGGGTTATTTGTGGCCCTAATACTATATTGGAGTGTTTTAAATGGCGTACTTCTTAACGCGGGGCTACATACGATTGCGCTGATATCTGAGAGAGTCGATACCGCAGTTGCCGAGGGTTTACCACCACCAAAAGACCCAAATAAGACTGGTGGAGCACATTCCCTTTTGTCTTGGGACAGTGTTGGGCACCAGGGGCGGCGCTTCCTTTCACTCGGCCCAACTAAAGAGGATATCAGGGAAGTAGCAGGGCGAGGCATTGAACCAATACGTGTGTTTGTGGGGCTGAATGCAGCCGAAACCCCGATGCAGCGAGCATACCTGGCCCTGGAAGAACTGAAACGCCTTCAGGCCTTCGACAGGGAGATACTCCTGATTGCTACGCCCACGGGGGCTGGCTGGATCGATCCAGGTGCGGTCAACTCACTGGAGTTTTTATATCGGGGGGATGTGGCGACGGTTGCAGCCCAGTATTCCTATCTGCCCAGTCCGGTGGCTCTGCTTACTGATGATCAGTATGGATTGACGTCCGCCAGGGCGCTGTTCAAAGTGATATATGAGTATTGGGAGAACCTTCCCGTAGAGACCCGCCCTCGGCTCTACTTATTCGGTCTTAGCCTGGGTGCGCAGTTATCTGAAGATTCATTTGACTTCTATGACATTATCGATGATCCCCTGGATGGCGCTCTCTGGGCAGGCCCTCCCTTCGGTACAGGCATTTGGCGCATAATCACCGATAATCGCGATCCTGGAACCCCGGCATGGTTACCCCAGTTTAAAGGGGGGGAGGTAGTACGTTTTGGCAATCAGTATGGTGGTTATTTGGGGCAGGAGCCGTGGGGCCGGTTCCGTATTGCGTTTTTGCAACATGCCAGCGATCCCATAGTCTTTTTCGACTTGCGCTGGATGTTTCGTAAACCCGATTGGCTGGAGCGCCCCAGGGGGCCTGATGTATCGCCGGATCTGCAATGGTTCCCTGTAGTAACAATGTTACAACTGTTGGCGGACCTGAATGTGGGTATAGCCCCCCTGGAGTTCGGACATCGATATTCCCCTGCCGGGTATATATTGGCCTGGATGGCGTTGACCGAACCCCCGGATTGGAGTGAAGAGGAATTAAAGCGTCTGCGCGTAAAACTGAGATCCTATCCGGTGCGGTGAGATTTCCCAGACGCCATGAGTCCGTGGGTTTTTCTTGTTAAAAGCAGTTTGTGGCTTAAAGATCTACCCGCCTTAAGTTGCGGGGCTCTATGCTAGGCTGACGTTAAGCTTGGTCTAGCAGGCAGGCATGGATGCGAACAACAGTAGTCGCTTTTTCAGTTTCTGGCCTGCTGCTGGGCGCGATTTTTTTTGCTCTGAGCCTGACCCCTTCACTGATTCCGCGCAGTGCTATTGTCCAAGGCATCCTTTCTGGAGTCTCTTTTACCGTCGGCTATTCCTTTGGTGTACTTTTTCGCCGACTTTGGAAGTACTTAGATATTCCAGATATTCCACTAAATAATCGGCAGCGGCAAATACTGAAGCGCTGGGTAATTATTTTTGGTTTTTTCCTGATTTCAGGGTTTCTCTGGCAGGGTACCTACTGGCAGAACTCTGTGCGCTCATTGATGGGTATGCCTGCGGTATCTAGTACCGGCCTTATTACGATTGGGGTTGTGGCATTCGCTATATTTGTATTCTTCAGGCAGCTAGGTAAAGGCTTCCACAAGATAGTTCTTGCAGTATCGGCACGGCTGGGAAAAAGGATTCCTGAGCGGGTGGCAATTCTTGCTGGGCTGCTGGTGGCACTGTTGCTTTACTGGGGCATTTTAAACGGGGTACTTCTGCAGTCGGGTCTGCATACAATTTCAGTTGTTTATGAACAGTTAGATGAGGTTATTGCCGACGATCTGCCTCCGCCGGAAGATCCCAATCAGACAGGTGGGGCAAATTCGTTTTTGTCTTGGGACAGCATGGGACACCAGGGGCGCCGATTTCTGACGCTGGGACCTACCGCTGAGGAAATCAAGGAGATTGCCGGAGAGGGAATAGATCCTATTAGGGTTTATGTGGGGCTGCACTCTGCTGAAACTCCTAAGCAGCGCGCTCTCTTGGCGCTCGAGGAATTGAAGCGACTCAAAGCGTTTGAAAGGGAAATTTTGCTGATTGCAACTCCGGTAGGGGATGGTTGGGTTGATCCGGGTGCGGTGAATTCCCTCGAATTCCTATATCGGGGTGATGTGGCCACGATAGCGGCTCAGTACTCATACTTGCCGGGTCCGATCGCATTGCTGACGGATGACAAATATATCCGAATGTCGGCTCGCTGGCTGTTTAAGGTGATTTATGATTACTGGGAGACTTTGCCTGCCAGTACGCGCCCAAGGCTTTATCTATTTGGACTTAGTTTGGGTGCACAGCTTTCCGAGGATTCATTTGAGTTCTACGATATTATCGACAATCCCATCGACGGTGCGCTTTGGGCAGGGCCTCCATTTGGAATGGGCGTCTGGCGAATGATTACCGATAATCGTGATCCAGGCACGCCCGCCTGGTTACCTCAGTTTAAGGGTGGTGAGGTAGTGCGCTTTGGCAATCAATACGGTGGCTACTTGGGGCAAGAACCCTGGGGTAGGTTCCGCATTGCATTCCTTCAGCACGCCAGTGATCCAATAGTCTTCTTTGATTTACGCTGGATGTTCCGAAGGCCTGATTGGCTGGAGCGCCCCAGAGGACCGGATGTGTCCCCGGATCTTCGGTGGTTTCCTGTAGTTACCATGCTGCAGTTGATCGCGGACTTTAATGTGGGGGTAACACCGCGGGATTTTGGGCATCGCTATTCACCGGCTGGATACACCCTCGCTTGGATAGCCCTGACGGAGCCTCCCGATTGGAGTGAAGCGGAACTCAAACGCCTGCGGATGACGCTAAAAACTCAGTCAAAGCGCTGATGTTGTGTAAATGCTTGGATTTCTTAGTCCTTTTCCGTTTAAATCTGCTCTATGTTAAAACCTGTACCCCTATTTATCGGCCTGAGGTATGTGGCTGCCCGGCGTCGGCAGCAGTTCATTTCCTTTATCAATGGCTTCTCTTTGGTGGGCATGGCGCTGGGCGTTCTTGCGCTGATCGTTGTGACTTCTGTAATGAATGGCTTCGATCGTGAGCTTAAAACACGGATTCTCAGTGTGGTTCCCCACGGTTTTATTGAGCGTGAAGGGGGACTACAGAACTGGCAAGGGGTGGCAGAGCAGATTGAGCAGCAGCCCCACGTTGAGGCGGTCAGCCCCTTCGTTAAGGGTTTTGCTCTGTTGAGCGCCTATGGTGACAGTCATGGAGTGCAGTTTCAGGGAGTGGAACCGGCTGCCTTGCGCAATGTCTCCCAAGTGGGCGAGAACATGATTTTGGGCAGCCTGGATGAGTTGAAGCCGCGTAGCTATCGCATTGTGCTTGGCCGTATCCTGGCTCAGCAGTTGAATGTGATGCCCGGTGAGTCTGTGATACTCACTCTGCCTCAAGTTTCGGTAACCCCTGCCGGTATTTTTCCCCGTACTAAACGTTTTACAGTAGCTGGCGTATTTTCCGTTGGTGCCCAGGTGGATCAAAATATTGCCCTGATGAATATTGAAGATGCGGCCCGTCTAATGCGCATACCGGGCAAGGTCCAGGGGCTGCAGCTGCGCTTCGATGATATGGATAACGCTTTAGGTAGGGTTCCCCTGTATGCCAGCGAGTTGGGAGAGGGTTTTAGCGGTGAAGACTGGAGCCATTCCCAGGGCAACCTGTTCCAGGCGGTGAAGATGGAGAAGACGGTAGTCACATTGATGCTGATGATTATCGTTGCCGTCGCTGCTTTTAATATCGTATCGGCCCTAGTCTTGATGGTGGCAGATAAGCGCTCTGATATCGCAGTGCTTAGGACCCTGGGACTTACATCCCGGCAGATTATGGCGGTGTTCGTGGTGCAGGGCAGTGCAATCGGCCTGATAGGTGCTTTTAGTGGCGCGGTATTGGGGATATTGATAGCACTCAACCTGACCGAGATGGTTACTTGGGTTGAGAACCTGCTGGGGGCCAAAATATTTGACCCGCGGGTATTTTTTGTCAGTTATCTGCCATCAGAATTCCGAGTTGGTGACGCCGTTGTTGTGCTTTCCGTGGCTATTTGCATGAGTCTTCTGGCGACCCTTTTTCCAGCTTGGCGCGCGGCTCAGATCGAGCCTGCAGAAGCTTTGCGCTACGAATAAATGTCAAAAATCAATTGATTAGTAATGATTGTTGACATGATTTATACGAATTGAGAGACGACGAATAGATTGATGAATAGCCGAGTGGAAATAGATACCGAGCAAGCTCGTCCGGCACTGGATACCCATGATGCCGTGCTGGCCTGTCATAAGCTGTGCAAGAGCTACCGACAGGGGGGTAGGGATCTCGCAGTCTTGCGAGGTGTTGAGCTGGAAGTGAAGCGTGGCGAAAAGCTGGCAATTGTTGGTGCTTCCGGGTCTGGTAAATCCACTCTGCTCAATCTGTTGGGCGGCCTGGATACGCCAAGCTCTGGCGAAGTGCGGGTGGCGGGCCAAAATCTGGCGGACTTGAATGCCAATGAACGCGGCTGGCTGCGCAATACCAGTCTTGGCTTCGTCTACCAGTTTCACCATCTTCTTAATGAATTCACCGCCCTGGAAAATGTGGCTATGCCACTGCTGATTGGAAAGCACAGTGTGGCGGATGCCCGTGCCGAGGCAAAAGCCATGTTGGAGGCAGTGGGTCTAGGTGAGCGAATTGGCCATAAGCCCTCGCAGCTTTCCGGTGGTGAGCGCCAGCGTGTGGCTATCGCGCGTGCGCTGGTTACCCGTCCAGCCTGCGTGTTAATGGACGAGCCTACTGGCAACCTGGATAGGGCAACAGCCCAGGAAATTCACAGGCTGATGGATCAACTCAACCAGGATATGGGTATCAGTTTTGTAATCGTTACCCATGACCCGGACCTTGCTGCAGCACTGGATCGCTGTTTGCACTTGATAGATGGCGAACTTCTCAGCGACTGGCATCAGGGTGACCATGTTTAAGCCGCTTCCCGCATTTATTGGCCTGCGTTATGCCGGCGCCCAGCGGCGAAGTGATGACTCCGCCGGACTGGTTTCCTTTATTTCCGGCTTGTCGATGATCGGCCTAGTCCTCGGCGTCGCTCTGATGATTGTGGTGATGTCGGTGATGAACGGTTTCGATCGTGAGCTGCGCGACAGAATTCTCGGCATTATGCCCCATGCAACCATTTACAACGCCAGCTCCGAGGTAGATTGGGCAGCGATGCGAAAAAAGCTGGCTGCCGATGCTCAGGTAATGTCTGCGGCTGAGGTTTGGCAGGTAAACGCACTAGCTCGGCGTGGCGCCGAGGTAACACCACTGCTGGTCCAGGGGGTTAACCCCGAAACCATTGTTGAAGTTTCGAATATCAGCGAGTTTCTGAGCCCCGAGGCATTTCCGGCAATGCTTAATACTGTTGAGCCCGGCGTAGTGCTCGGGCGTGGTATCGCCGAGAAGCTAGGGGTGGAAAAGGGCGATTACCTCTCCCTGATTGTGCCAAACAACGATGCGGCCTCTGGTGGTCGCCGTGCTGCCAGGGTGGCTGGTTTTAGGGTTGCGGAGGTGTTTCACTCTGGAACCGCCCTTGACCAAACGCTGGCTCTGGTCTCTTGGGACCAGGCCAAGGCACTGGCAGGCAGTAAGGGCGGAGCAGGGGTGCAGTTGCGCGTTACAGAGATGCTGGAGGCCAATTGGATTATGCGCCGACTGCTGCAGGAGCTGCCCAGGGAGGGTTTCTATGGCACGGACTGGAGTCGAACCCATGGCAATCTTTACCAGGCGATCCAGATGTCCCGCAATCTGGTGGGGCTGCTGGTCTTGCTGATAATTGCCATCGCTGCCTTCAATGTGGTTTCCACACTGGTAATGGTGGTGATAGATAAGCACACGGATATCGCCATTCTGCGTACCATGGGTGCCAGCACCCGCCAGATCCTGCTCACTTTTGTTAGCCAGGGCGCATTAGTCGGCCTGGTCGGGGCTCTAGTTGGCGGTGCCCTTGGGGTCTTGGGTTCGCTCACAGTGACAGACCTGGTGGCGGGCCTTGAGTCACTCTTTGGTATCCAGTTCCTCAAGTCTGATGTCTATCCGGTGGACTACCTGCCCTCGGAATTATCCTGGGCAGATGTAGCGTTAGTCGTAGGTGCAGGGTTCCTGCTCAGTCTCCTGGCTACTCTCTACCCTGCGTTGCAGGCTAGCCGTGTGCAGCCAGCCGCGGCGTTACGCAATGAGTAGAGGGCCCAAGCGTGAGAAGCGTTGCCGGAGTGATGCGTAAATTATTACCTGTTCCTTTGGCGGCCACAGCGTGGGTAGCAGTATTGTTCGGTACTTTGTGGTTTGATGAGTGGCGGGTGAAAACCTTCTGTCCACCTGGCTTGCGTGAAGGTTCCGTCTGTTATGCGGAGGGGTGGGAGATGCACCCTCTCTGGTTGGTGAGTATGGGAGCCGCCCTTTCTGCCCTTGCGGTTATTTGGGTCGTTGCACTTTCTGCCAGCGGAGATCGTGCAAAGGCGGCAACCATAGCTTTCCTGTTTGGGGCTCTTGCTGCACTGGGGCTGGGTATCGCTACCGACTACTCTCTACCCGCGCTAGTAGCTGTTGGTGTGGGCGCAGGGGCTTTATGGAGTGTCAGGCAGTTTTGCCGTAGGGGTGCTAGCTGACAGCGGAGCGCCGTTCCAGGCGCAGTTTCCAGCGTTTTACCACGTGCCAGCGCCAAAGGGCGCGCATAGAAAAATAGGCCAGGGTAGCAAAGAAAATACCCGCCAATAGTGAGCCGAAAAATAGCGGCATCCAAATCTTTCCTACTTCTTCCGTGAGCCACTCCCAGGATAGCTCGATATCAAAGTCCACTGGTGGGGTGCCCAGAATCCAGGCACCCAGTTTATAGGTGCTGTAGAAGATAGCCGGCATGGTGAGAGGATTGCTAATCCACACCAGAATTATCGATAGCGGCAAATTGCAGCGCAGCCATAGGGCTAACAGTGCGGCAATAATCATCTGTCCGGGCAAGGGCAGGAAGCTGGTAAATACGCCAACTGCGAATGCAACTGAAACCGAGTGCCTATTCAGATGAAATAGGTTGGGATCGTGGAGAAGAGTCCCCAGAAACTTGAGCCCGTTCTTGGCTCGGATTTCTTCGGGGCTTGGCAGCCATCGCCTGATAATACTCTTCGGCATAACTCTGTCTGAAACCTGGGTGCTGGCAGCCTTTTTAAATGAGCGCTGTACCGGGGTTTGGAAATTCTTGCGTAGGGATTTTTTCCCACCCCAGATAAGCATAGAGCGCCCCCGGTAGTGGAGCATGGCGTATCTGGCGCGGGCGCTATTATGCCCACTTCGGTGTTGCAAGACTACTGCTGCCGCAAAAGTCATTCTTCACTTCAAATTGTCAACAATCTGTCTTAAGTACATTAGTTGACGCTCAGGTCGTAGTGTTTTAAGGTCTGCGGGATTTTAAGATTGTCGACAATGTTAAGGGCAAATGGCTACTATTGGTATGAACGTCCCGATACGTGAAGCCCATCAGAGTCTGGCTGAGCGTCTTTTTTTGACACTGCGCGGTGAGATTGTAGAGGGGCGCATCGCTGCGGGCAGCAAAATTAGTGAGCCTGAGCTTGCCCGGCGTTTCAATGCTAGCCGGGGGAGCCTGCGCGAGGCTCTAATGCGCCTGGAGTCCCTGGGTTTGTTGGAGCGCAGAGTGAATGTGGGCGCCCGTGTGGTCGAGCTGAGTGAGCGGGGCCTATTGGAGCTCTATGAGGTGCGTGAAGCCCTTGAGGGCATGGCCTGTAGGCTGGCAGCTGAACAGCGCAGTGACGAGGACTTGGTGGCTTTGCGCAGAATGCTTGCGGGCCACGAGCAACAGGAGGAGCTGCAGGCTGGCAAGGCCTATTTCCAACCGGAAGGGGATTTCGACTTTCATTTTCGCATAGTGCAGGCGTCCAAAAATGATTTACTGATCGACACGCTATGCAATCGTCTTTACTACCGTGTTCGTATGTATCGCTACCAGTTGGGTATGGCCAGTCCCAGGGCCCAGCGTGCGTTTCGCGAACACAGCCATATCATCGAAGCCATAGAAGCGGGGGATGGGGAGCTGGCAGAGTTATTAATGCGCCGGCATATCCGCGCTTCCAGGCAGAATATTGAAAATAAACTGAGGTAGAGTATGAGCAAAAAGCCTTCCGCCGGCGCGCGTTTTCGCACCGCACTTGCAGAAAATTCACCGTTACAGGTAGTCGGTACCATTAATGCGTATTCCGCGATCATGGCCGAACGTATTGGCCACAAGGCAATTTACCTTTCCGGTGCAGGTGTTGCCAACGCCTCCTACGGTCTGCCCGACCTGGGTATGACGAGCCTCGACAATGTACTCGAGGATGTTCGCCGTATTACCGCTGCCAGTGACCTGCCGCTGTTGGTAGATATAGATACTGGCTGGGGCGGTGCTTTCAATATCGCTCGCACCATTAAAGAGATGATTTGTGCAGGCGCAGGTGCAGTGCATATTGAAGATCAGGTTGCACAAAAGCGTTGCGGCCATCGCCCAAATAAGGAAATCGTTTCCAAGCAGGAAATGGTGGATCGTATCAAGGCTGCAGTAGATGCCCGTACCGATGATGACTTCTTTATTATGGCCCGCACCGATGCCTTTGCTCAGGAAGGGCTGGATGCGGCCATTGAGCGTGCCCAGGCATGCATTGAGGCCGGTGCCGACGGTATCTTTGCTGAAGCAGTCACTGAATTAGAGCACTACAGAGCGTTTAAAGAGGCATTGAACGTGCCGATTTTGGCAAATATTACCGAGTTTGGTAAAACCGAACTGTATAACACCAAAGAGTTGGGTGACGCCGGTGCAGATATCGTACTGTATCCGTTGTCGGCGTTCCGCGCTATGAATCGTGCTGCGGAAAATGTGTACACCAGCATTCTGCAAAATGGCGACCAAAAAGCGGTTGTGGATACCATGCAAACCCGTGAGGAGCTGTACGACTACCTCAATTATCACGTGTTTGAGCAGAAACTCGACGAGCTGTTCAAGAAGTAACGGATTTTCGTTTCGAGTAGATACCAGCGTGGTATTTACTCAACGAATAAAGAAACTGCGTATTTAAAAAGGGGAGATAAGAAGATGGTAGAGAAAGCATTGGGTGGTGCCGGTCTGCGCGGCCAGGTTGCGGGTAAAACTGCACTGTCTACAGTGGGCAAATCCGGTTCCGGCCTAACTTACCGTGGTTACGATATCAAAGATCTGGCTGAGCACTGTCAGTTTGAAGAAGTGGCCTACCTGATTTTCTACGGAGAGTTACCTACTAGCGGTCAGCTTGCTGAGTACAAGGCGGTGTTGAAAAGCATGCGCGGCCTGCCGCAAGCGCTGAAAGAAGTTCTTGAGCGCATCCCCGCTGATGCCCACCCGATGGATGTCATGCGTACCGGTTGCTCCATGCTGGGTAACCTGGAAGGTGAAGAGTCTTTCGCGCAGCAACTGGAGAAAGCCAACCGCCTGTTGGCTGCTTTCCCATCCATTATTTGCTATTGGTACCGTTTCACCCACGACAATGTGCGTATTGAAACTGAAACCGATGATGACAGCATCGGCGGTCACTTCCTGCATATGTTGCGTGGTGAAAAACCTAACGCACTGCATGAGCAGGTCATGAACGTTTCCCTGATCCTGTATGCAGAGCACGAGTTCAACGCATCTACTTTTACCGCACGTGTTTGTGCATCCACTCTGTCTGACCTGTTTAGCTGTATTACTGGAGCGATCGGTACCCTGCGTGGGCCCTTGCACGGTGGTGCTAATGAAGCGGCGATGGAAATGATCGAGCGTTTCTCCAGCCCTGATGAGGCAGAAAAAGAACTGCTGGGAATGCTGGAGCGTAAAGAAAAAATTATGGGTTTTGGGCACGCTATTTATCGCGAGTCCGATCCACGCAATGTGATCATCAAGGCCTGGTCCGAAAAGCTGGCTGAAGATGTGGGTGATACTGTGCTTTACCCAGTATCAGTCCGTTGTGAAGAAGTGATGTGGCGCGAGAAAAAATTATTCTGCAATGCAGACTTCTTCCACGCTTCCGCGTATCACTTTATGGGGATTCCCACAAAGTTGTTCACGCCGATTTTTGTAATGTCCCGCGTTACTGGCTGGGCTGCACATGTATTTGAGCAGCGCGCTGACAACCGCATTATTCGCCCGAGTGCAGAGTACGTAGGTGTTGAGCCTCGTACAGTCACTCCAATCGCCGAGCGTGGTTAATTTTCATTTCATTATTGAAGTGATGCACACCCAGTGTGCAGGTTTCAGGTTACCAGTGATTGGTGGCCTGAAGCCATTCTCAGAAGAGACACGATTTTAAAAAAAGATTCGACTGATTTACCTGCTATGAATACTGATTACCGCAAATCACTGCCCGGTACGGACCTCGATTTTTTCGATACCCGCGCCGCCGTTGACGCGATCCAGCCCGGAGCCTATGCCAAACTGCCGTATACCTCACGTATTCTGGCGGAAAACCTGGTGCGTCGCTGCGAGCCGGAAAAACTGTCCGACTCCCTGAAACAGATTATCGAACGCAAGCGCGAATTGGACTTCCCATGGTTTCCGGCCCGGGTTGTATGCCACGACATCCTCGGCCAGACTGCGCTGGTAGACTTGGCCGGTCTGCGCGATGCCATTGCCGATAAAGGCGGTGATCCCGCCAAGGTAAATCCAGTTGTTCCCACCCAGTTGATTGTGGATCACTCTCTCGCGGTAGAGCATCCCGGTTTTGAGAAGGATGCTTTTGAAAAAAACCGTGCGGTAGAAGAACGCCGCAACGAAGATCGCTTCCACTTTATCAACTGGACCAAAACCGCATTTGAAAACGTCGATGTGATTCCCCCCGGTAACGGCATCATGCACCAGATCAATCTGGAGAAAATGTCTCCGGTGGTGCAGGTGCGCGAGGGCGTAGCTTTCCCGGATACCTGTGTCGGCACTGATAGCCACACACCGATGGTAGACGCCCTGGGTGTGATTTCTGTGGGCGTTGGTGGCCTGGAAGCTGAGAGTGTGATGCTCGGCCGCGCCTCTTATATGCGTCTGCCGAATATTGTTGGAGTGGAGCTCACCGGAAAATTGCAGCCGGGTATTACCGGTACCGATTTGGTATTGGCTCTCACTGAATTCCTGCGCCGCGAGCGCGTGGTTGGTGCCTACCTGGAGTTCTACGGCGAAGGGGCTTCCAACCTGACCCTGGGCGATCGCGCCACTATTTCCAATATGACTCCGGAGTATGGCGCTACTGCGGCCATGTTCTCTATCGATGAGCAAACTATCGACTACCTCAAACTCACCGGCCGCGATGATGAGCAGGTAGCCCTGGTAGAGAAGTTTGCCAAGGAAACGGGCCTCTGGTCCGACACCTTGAAGGGTGCCGAGTACGAGCGCGTACTGAAGTTCGATCTGGACACAGTGGGTCGCAACCTTGCTGGCCCCTCCAACCCCCACGCGCTGCTGCCGGCCTCGGAACTGGCCAATCGCGGTATCGCCAAGGCCTGGGAAGAGAAAGCTGGTGAGATGCCCGATGGTGCTGTAATTATTGCGGCGATTACCAGCTGCACCAATACCAGCAACCCGCGCAATATGATTGCCGCAGGCCTGATTGCCCGCAATGCCAACAAGCTCGGCCTGACCCGCAAACCCTGGGTGAAATCCTCCCTGGCACCGGGCTCCAAAACGGTAAAAATGTATCTGGAAGAGGCCGACCTGCTACCGGATCTGGAGCAGATGGGCTTCGGCGTAGTGGCTTTCGCCTGTACCACCTGTAATGGCATGAGCGGCGCCCTGGATCCGAAAATCCAGCAGGAAGTGATCGACCGCGATCTGTATGCTACTGCAGTCCTGTCTGGCAACCGCAACTTCGACGGTCGTATTCACCCCTATGCCAAGCAGGCTTTCCTGGCTTCACCTCCGCTGGTCGTTGCCTACGCTATTGCCGGTACCATCCGTTTCGACATTGAAAAAGATGCGCTGGGATACGATGCCGATGGCAATCCGATTACCCTGAAAGACATCTGGCCCAGCGACGAAGAGATCGATGCGATCGTACGTCAGAGCGTGAAGCCGCAGCAGTTCCGCGATGTGTATATTCCCATGTTTGAAGAGCGGGATGCCGCAGAAGAGCAGGGTCACGCACTCTATGACTGGCGTCCAACGAGCACCTATATTCGCCGTCCACCTTATTGGGAAGGTGCCCTGGCAGGCGAGCGCAGCTTGAAGGGCATGCGCCCGCTGGCGGTGCTGGGTGACAATATCACTACCGACCACTTGTCTCCCTCCAATGCCATTCTGGCCAGCAGTGCTGCCGGTGAATACCTGGCGAAGATGGGATTGCCGGAAGAGGACTTTAACTCCTACGCAACCCACCGCGGTGACCACCTCACTGCCCAGCGTGCAACTTTCGCCAACCCGAAGCTGCTCAACGAAATGGTGCGTGATGATAAGGGCGAGATTCGCCAGGGCTCTCTGGCTCGTGTCGAGCCGGAAGGGCAGATTACCCGTATGTGGGAGGCCATCGAGACCTATATGGATCGCAAGCAGCCGCTGATTATCATTGCGGGCGCTGATTACGGGCAGGGCTCTTCCCGTGACTGGGCTGCGAAAGGTGTGCGCTTGGCCGGCGTGGAGGCGATTGTTGCCGAAGGCTTCGAGCGTATTCACCGCACCAACCTGATTGGCATGGGCGTGTTGCCGCTGGAGTTTAAGCCGGGCACTACCCGTGAAACCCTGGATATCGACGGTACTGAAACTTTCGATGTGGTTGGTGGGCGCACTCCCCATGCCACGCTGACCTTGCTAATCCACCGCGCCAACGGTGAGACAGTTGAGGCTCCAGTTACATGCCGCCTGGATACCGCAGAAGAGGTTTCCATTTATGAGGCTGGGGGTGTTTTGCAGCGCTTTGCTAAAGATTTCCTCGAAGCAGAAGCGACGGCCTGAGTTATGAAGTTTATTCCTCAAGTAAAAATCCCCGCGACTTATATGCGCGGGGGAACCAGCAAGGGTGTTTTCTTCCGTTTACAGGATCTACCCGAAGTTGCCCAAGTACCCGGGCAGGCCCGTGACAACTTGCTGCTACGCGTGATTGGCAGTCCGGACCCCTACGGTAAGCAAACCGATGGTATGGGTGGCGCCACTTCGAGCACCAGCAAAACGGTGATCCTGTCTGCCTGTGATAAGCCCAATCACGATGTGAACTACCTGTTTGGCCAGGTTTCCATCGATAAGCCCATGGTCGATTGGAGCGGCAACTGCGGTAATCTCACTGCGGCTGTTGGAGCCTTTGCGATTAATAGCGGCTTTGTGGATGCTGCGCGGATTCCAGAGAATGGTATTTGTACAGTGCGCATTTGGCAGGCCAATATTGGCCAAACCATTATCGCCCATGTGCCTATTACCAACGGTGAAGTCCAGGAAACCGGAGATTTCGAGCTGGATGGCGTAACTTTCCCGGCAGCCGAAGTAGAAATTGAGTTTATGGATCCCTCGGACGGCGAGGGTGCCATGCTTCCCACCGGTAACCCCGTCGATGATCTGGACGTGCCCGGGATCGGTGTGCTCAAGGCGACCATGATCAGTGCCGGTATCCCCACCATCTTCGTCAATGCGGAAGATATTGGCTATACCGGCACTGAGCTTCAGGATGCCATTAATGGCGATAGCAAGGCACTCGCCATGTTCGAGACCATCCGTGCCTACGGTGCAGTGAAGATGGGCCTGATTTCCTCTGTGGAGGAGGCCGCGGCCCGGCAGCACACGCCGAAGATTGCCTTTGTCGCCAAGCCGCAGGACTACATTGCCTCCAGTGGAAAAAAGGTAGCGGCGCAAGATATTGATTTGCTTGTGCGAGCGCTCTCGATGGGCAAACTGCACCATGCCATGATGGGCACGGCAGCGGTAGCTATCGGCACAGCTGCGGCTATCCCTGGTACTTTGGTGAATCTTGCCGCTGGTGGTGGTGAGCGCAGTTCCGTCTGCTTTGGCCATCCTTCTGGCACTCTACGCGTTGGCGCGGAGGCAAAAGAGGTGAGTGGTCAATGGACTGCTACCAAAGCCATTATGAGTCGCAGTGCCCGGATCCTGATGGAGGGGTGGGTAAGGGTGCCTGGCGATAGTTTCTAGGTGGCGTCACTTTGGCGGGGGCCCTGTAAGGTTCCCGCTATTTTTCACTGCTTATCTCCTTTACTTCTAGTTATTTAATAAGTGCTTTTTCCAATTGAGTAAGCTTGATCTGAAGCCAAGACATTTTTCTCTCTGGCTGGTGTAAAAAATTTCACCGCTTTCTGTGGGAATTTGTCTCCTTAATTTATGTAAAATAAAAAAATACTTCTAGAGTCTGCTTCCATTCCTCCAAATATTTAAGTAGTTGGCTGATATCCTGGCTTAAAGCAGATTGGTCCGATTTGTCCTAATCGCGATCCCTCCCGTCGTATCTTGGTTTCACAGAGCTCTCCTTTCTGAGATTTTAATCTAGTCGCCGTATAGCCGACGGCCTTTAGGGTTAGCCACGTATAACAATCAAATTTGGCTTTCCTTTTACAGCAGATTGGAGAGACATCAATGAGAATTAAAAAACCACTTACCCTTGCGATTGCAATGGCAAATGTTGCGGTAGTGTCGGCTTGGGCTCAGGAAGAAAGCCAACAGGATGATGATTGGGTACTAGAAGAAGTAACGGTTACCGCAACCAAGCGCGAAACCAACCTGATGGAAACCCCGGTAGCGATCAGTGCATTTACTCAAGAAGAGCTGGATCGACAAGGGATAAAGAACGTAAAGGATTTGGGCAACACTATCCCTAATGTGGATATTGGCTATGATGCCTCCCAGTCTTCACCAGTAATTTCTATGCGGGGCGTGCGCTCAACTAACACTACCGAGTTTGGTGACCCTGCTGTTGGTCTGCACTTCGACGGTATTTATTCTTCGCGCCCCCAGTCTGCTATGGCAATGATGTTTGACTCCGAAAGGGTTGAAGCCATGCGTGGGCCGCAGGGTACCCTTTATGGACGTAACTCTACTGTTGGTGCCATTAATGTTATCTCCAAGAGACCGGTAATTGACGAGTTTGAAGGTTCAGTCGGAGTTGAACTTGGTCGCTGGAATCAAGAGCTGGTAAAAGGTGTTATCAATATTCCAGTTTCAGACACCTTTGCTCTTCGTGCGTCCTTTATGGATGAGACACGGGACTCCTACCTTACCGGGTTTTATGACGTTAACCAGTGGGATAATCGCTATATTGATGCTGAATCTGTAGGTGCGGGTGTATTAGCTGATAACGCGACCAGAACTTTTATTCAGGCGAATAATACTGAAGAAGCGAGAGACTACCAGCTGGTCAGGGCTGATGCTGAAGATTTTTATGGGAATATTGATCAGCAGGCAGTACGTATTGGTGCGCTATGGGAGCCGACAAACGATATTTCTTGGTATGCCTTAGCGGAACACTATCAGGATAGCAGTGCGGGCGGCATCAACACTATCGACTGTGAAAAGGCTGAGCAGCGCGAAGATGGAACAACTTGTGAAACCTACTACGGCTTTGGTGCTGATGAGTACAGCGTAGCTGTGAATGTACCAGGTGAACTTGATCTCACCATGACTTCATTCCGTTCTAACTTCCGCTGGGATCTCAGCGATACAATGGCCTTTGTGTATAACACCGGATATGCAGTTCAGGAACGAAGTAATCTGATTGATATTGATGCTGGTCGCAATACCTGGGATATGAGTATGAGCATTACAGGCTCAGAAAATACCTCCTACTCCCATGAGTTGCAGCTGCAATCTACAGGTGATGGTCCCCTACAGTGGATTACAGGTTTGTTTTATTTCCATGAGACCACTGATCTGAATGGCTACTTCCTGGCCTCATTAGATAATGCCGTATTTTGGAGACAGCCAGACAGAACTGTAGAGGCCAGCGCGGTATTTGCTCAGGCTACCTATGACCTTACTGATACCCTGCACCTGACTCTTGGTGGTCGCTATACTGAAGATAAGAAGAGTGATGAAGGTGGTAATAACCTGAGCTGTACTCGTGACTGGTCCACTGGATCAGATGAAGTGTATGGTTGCTTCCCTGCCTATTTACAGGACACCTTTAATAGCTTTTCTATTAGTCACTTCGTCGATAGTTCAATTTATACAATCGATACTTACAATGATGTCAGCAAGAGCTGGGATTCATCAGACTTCCGAATTGGTCTTGATTATGACCTGACAGATGACGTCATGCTGTATGCATATGTTGCAAGTGGATTTAAATCCGGAGGTTTGGGTGACGTTGTCATCCAATATGAGCAAGACCCGGGTACGGCTGAGTACATCTACGATGATGAAGGAAATCGGGTTGTTCAACAGGTAATTGACACTAGCTATGATGAGGAGAAGGTCATTACTTGGGAGCTAGGAGCAAAAGGTACCTTCTTGGATGGACGCCTGAATCTGGCCAGTACCTTCTTTTTCTCCGACTATAAGGATATGCAGCTAGCTGCACCTGATACCGCGTACTCGTACTATGCGGTAGAGCGAGAAGGTGAGAATGCCGGTGAAATTACGACCGAGCCTGTTGTTATTTACCTTACCAAGAATGCTGCTAGCGCAAAAATTATGGGGTTAGAATTAGAGTTTGACTGGGCTCCCTATCCGAATGGCCGAATCAGTGGTTTTGCTACCTGGATGCAAACAGAAATCACCTCTGATTTTTGGAACCGCTGGAATTTCAACAACCAAGCGTTGTTTGAACTTTCGGATTATGGTTTAGCTCACGACAATACTAATGAAGGACTCTTCAGAAATTTGAAGGATAATGAGTTGCCGGTATCACCGGATTTCAGCTTCACTATCAATTACGATCACACTTTTGAGCTGGCCCACGGCGGTGCAATTATTCCGTTTATCGGCATTCACTGGGAGGATGAGTCTTACCTGACTTATTGGAATGTTGATAAGCATGATTTCCCGGTTGGTGATACTTCGGCTTATGGTGATAGCCGAGATTCTTTCTGGATGATCAATGCGTCCATCAAGTATGCAAGCCCAGATGATCAGTGGAATGTTGAAGCTTATAGTAACAATATTACCGATGAAATTGTTCCGTACTACGCAGATGGAAGTGATGGCCTGGTATCCGGTCCATTCTCCACACCTGTGAGCTACGGAGTACGTTTCAACTACAATTTTTAAGTAAAGTTCCCAATAAGAGCCCCTCAAATCCGAGCAGCCTTGGGCTGCTCGGATTTTTTTCATTCTGTCTTGTATACCTATGGAAGTCATCGTAGTCTTTGTTTACTAATATATCCCAGTATATGTTTAATAGCTTTTCCGGGTAAAAATGAAGTAATGACAGGGTTATTCTTATGCCAGAAATTGTACTTGAAAAAGAACGTAAATCTGTATTGGTGGAGAAGATAAGGAAATACCTTTCTGAGGAGTTTGATCTCGAAGCTGGTGGCTTTGAGGTGGAGTTCTTGATCGATTTTCTTGCAAGGGAGATGGGGGCTGGCTTCTACAATCAAGGGCTGCATGATGCACTGGCTATTGTGTCTTCAAAACTGGAAGATATATCTGATGCAATTTATGAGATTGAGAAGCCTGTGAATTAGATCTATCACTCCTCCTGCAGTGTGGGTAAGGGGAGGGTTAAGAGGGTACAACAGTGATCTGTAGTTCAATATTTGGGGTGCCTTTTATGCTGTCTTTTCTGCCTGAATAAATAACATAGCCAAGAAGACCAGAATAATGCCTGGAAAAAAGGAACTACTGAATTCTGACATTTCCAGAAGCAGGGTTAGTACCAGTACAAAAATCGGGTTCAAGAATCCATAAGCGGCTACCTTGGTGGGACCAATTTTTACCGTGTCGAACTGCAGCAGAAAGAAACTCATTAGTGTGGTGAATAGCGCTAAATAAAGTAAGCTGCCATTGAGTTGAAAAGATGTATTTTGCCAGTTTATGGTGCCTAAGAGGGGGAGGGTAAAAAACAATAACCAGAGTGCACCGAATAAAATTACCCAATAGGCCATGACCTCTGTAGGTTCATCAGAGTGAACCCGCTTAACCAGTGGGTTATACAGGCTAAGTGAAATTGCACCTGATAAGAAGATCCAGCTCGCCCCCGGTTTAGGTCCAGTGTTAATGCAGCCATATTTCTCTTGAAGCCTATCCAGGCTGCACCCAGGGTTCCCAGAAATAACCCAATAATTTTCTGGGTACTTATGGAAAGTTTTGCAAGTGATGCAGAAAATTTTTAAAGAAAAGCAGAATCAAACAATAATCTCTTGCTGTGTAGAACAGTGGACGCTGCCTCCACCTGAAGCAATTCCATCAATTGCTATTTGCTCAATTATATGATTGGGAAAGGCGCTTTGCAAAACAGCTCTGGCTTTCTCATCTGCATTTCTATCGCCAAATTTTTGAGCAATTATTGCGCCGTTACAAACATAGTAACCAATATAGCCTGCGGCAAAGTCTTTAGTACCAAATCTCTCATTAATAATTTCTGGTGTATCCAGGACGTGTAGGTTTAGCGGATTTCCATTTGCGTCGACACTATTGCTTAATGTGTTGATATTTTCGCGAGTAACCTCATAGTCATAGGAGGATTGATAATTATCCCTGCTGACTATAACTTCCCCAGGTTTGATAAAACGTGCGTAAAAATCGGTATGGCCGTCTGTGATATCCATTCCCTTAATGCCTTTGAGCCAAATAATTTTACGTAATCCGAGCAGTGCCTTGAGTTCCTTCTCAATATCTATTTTTGACCATCCTGGATTACGGTTTTTATTGAGGATGCAGCTCTCAGTCATAATCGCTGTGCCATTTCCATCAACTTCAAAGCACCCACCCTCTAGTACAATGTTGGCTCTCTCATGGATTGCTCCAGATGTATTGGCAATATACCTGGCGACTTGTTTGTCTAACGAGTGTTCCTGTTTGTTGCCCCAACCATTGAAATTGAAATTTAGTGCAATTTTCTCCCCATAGGTGGATCTTACAAAGATAGGGGCCGTGTCACGAAGCCATAGATCATCGACTTCAAAAGTGTGAAGCTCGATTTTAAAATTTGAATTATCTATATCCAGTAGCTCTTCTGCTTCATGTAAATTTTTTCTGCTCACCAGGAGAGATACGGGCTCATATTTGGCAATTGTATTTGCAATTAATGCCAGATTCCTTTTTACCTCAGGAATTTGCTTATGTGACCAAATATAATCATTGGCAACAAAAGCCATCCATGTTCTCTTGTGTTGATCGCTTTCGTCTGGCATGTGCAGCGAGCTGAAGGTTAAGTCCTGCATGGCTAATGATTTTTTTGCGAATAGCGGGGCTGCAAGTAAAAGGCTGCTAATCTTAATAAATAGTCTTCGGTCAATCATGGTGGTTTTCTGTTATTTCAGATTGTTGCTTTTTTGCAGTTTCATGGAGTTGAGTTTAATATTCTTTTGCGTCTTAGGCTACATATTTATGTGATATTTCTGTGGAAAGTGATAGTTCAAGGGGCTTGCTGATTCTTTCTTTTTAGGTGGATTTGCTGCGTCTAAGGGGAGGGTTTATCCTGTGGGTTGGCGGTCTATATCTTTATAATTTTTTTATTAATTTAAGATATAATTAATCAAATATTAAAATAAATAAATAATTTATTTCTGCAGTGCTCGGTTCGTATTAGCCGCTACATATCACGGGGTGGTTATGATAATGTCCAGGATTTAGTAGCTAAAGCTTCCTGATTTCAGCACTCTTTTTAGTTGTAAGGGAGAATAATTACTCCTTTCATTGGTGGAGTGTACCCTTTGTATCGATAACCACCTGAGCTTTATGTATAGGGGTGAAACCGAGAGTTCATGTTTATACTTTACGCAGATAGCAGTGGCCTGATAATGAAGTTATTCGAGGTGGCTTGTGAAAGTATTGGTTGTTGGGGCGGGACCTACTGGTCTTACCGCTGCCATTGAGCTTACCCGCCTTGGTTTGTCACCAAGGATTATTGACCGTCGGGACAGCGCATCCACTCTAAGTAGGGCTGTGGGTATTACTTCCCGCAGTCTTGAATTGCTTTCGAAGTCAGGCGTTTCAGAGAAATTGATAGCTGAAGGTATTGCTGTTCAAGCTGCCTGTATCTATCTGGATACGCGACTAGCGCTGGAATTCCCCCTTCACTCCGATCGCACCTATTTCCCCACTATTCTCGGATTGCCTCAAGACAGGACCGAATCCCTTATGGCCCAGGTACTATCAGGTATGGGTGTTGAGGTCGAATATCAGAAAGAGCTTACATTTCTTACTGAATCTGAAGGCGGAGTGGTAGCCCAGTTTAATGCGGGTGAGGAGGAGCGTTTCGATCTTGTGATTGGAGCGGATGGTATCCACAGCACTGTTCGTGAGGCTGCAGGTATTAATTATCCTGGGTTTGACCTGGAGGAAGAATGGTCGATTGCCGATGTCGATACCGATGGTTGGCCCCCAAAAAGAAAGTTCACATTGGTAAAAATGGAGTCCGGAGTGGTAGCTGTTGCAGTGCCTTTAGGGGAGGGGCGCCATCGTTTGGTGGCAAGCTGTGACGATGCCATAGGGGCTTTCCCAATGGCATTGGATATCAAGAGGGTTCGTCGTCAGGGAACCTTTAATATTTCTGTTCGCCAGGCTGAGACCTACTCGAAAGGCAGAATACATCTTGCTGGAGATGCAGCCCACTGTCATTCTCCTGTAGGCGGCCGCGGTATGAACTTGGGGATTGCCGATGCTGCTGAGCTAGCAGCGCGGGTTGTAGCAGGGCGGCTCACTGGGTACTCAGAATTGCGTCACAGGGAGGACAAGAAGGTTATTGACGTTACCGAGCATGGCCGCAAAATAGTCACTGGGCAATCCCTTAAGGCAAGATTTGAATTCAGGGCCCTTATAGCTGCCGCCAACTCTTTGCCGGCGGTGCGGAGAAAGTTGGGGCAGTTTGCGGTAGAGCTTTAGTCGTGTAAATAAGTAGCAGCTTCTAGCTTGGGTTAAGTCTATACAGGGAAATTGTTCAAATTTTTTGATGCCAACAGCCTATCTTTTTAACTTAACTGCTGTACCAAAAACCAGGATCTCTGAGGAGCCGTCCATAATAGCACTTGTAGTAAAGCGAATACCCACTACGGCGTCAGCACCTTTCTGTGTTGCGCTATCGCTCAGTCTTTGAAAAGCTTTTTTTCTCGCTTCGGTCAGCATTTCGGTATAGCCGCGGATCTCTCCACCGACAATACTCTTGATCCCTGCCATTAAGTCACGACCGATATGTTTTGACTGAACAACATTGCCAGTGACGATATCCAGCACCTCTGAGATTTCCTTTCCTGGTACTGTTTCTGTAGTTGAAAAAATCATTTGACTTCCTTCTTATGGCGAAAGCTAGTGTAAAAGTATATATCTAATACGTGGTTATCGTAATCGAATGGTTATATATCTTAATTATTTTCCTGAGGAAAGTAAGCATTGCCAATAACCAACATCCACCCACTGCCCAAACTTGTATCCCACTTCCTTAAAATGAGCGACTTTCTTCATGCCAAATTTCTCATGAAGTGCGACGCTACTTGCATTGGGTAGTGCTATACCGCAGATAACTGCATGAACATCAAGCTGTATCAACTGCTTTAATAATTCTGCGTAAAGCTTCGAACCCCAGCCTTTGGATATTGAATTTGTATCTAAATATACGGTAGCTTCTACTGAGTGCTGATATGCACAGCGCCCCTTCCATTTACTGGCATAACAATAGCCAACTATGCGACCTTCATATTCTGCGACAAGCCAGGGGAGGTTGTTTCTGGAGCATTCTTCGATCCTGTTGGTGATAATTTCAGTTGAAACAGGCTCGGTCTCAAAAGTAATAAAAGTACTTTCTATATAGTAATTGTAGATTTCAGCAATCTCTGCGGAGTCTAAAGTAGTAACTGGTCTTATCATGCTTATTCTTAGTTCTTCCCTCGTCGTAATAAGAAAAATGGTCAGCTTAATTAATGCTTGCCTTCCTTGGTGTTGTTCAGTGATTTCTCTAAAGCCTTCGATTCTTCTATTACTCGAACTGACCAGTCTGTTCGTTGCTGATCAGAGATTATATCAGGATCTATATCATACAGGCTCCAGTTTCCCGATGGGTCTTTCACAAACTGGGTGCCATACCATTGTGGTTGGTTTAGGTTCATCATTAATCGATCCCATGTAGCTGCTTTTAACCAATTTGCCTTGCTTTTGTCCTCAGCAAGGATGGCTGCTATGGTGGTAAGTGCGTGAGCGAGCCTAATATCTTCCGCATTATTGCCATGCTGGAAAATAAGTGCTGCATGGTAGAAGTCTTTTGAAGTCTTAATTCGGCCCTCTGCTAGCATCTTTAGTACTTTTTCACGTCGATTCTTGTCTTTATGATTAAGTACATTCCAGTCGATTTCGTCGTGTGAAAGCTTGCGTGAAATCTGATCCTGGTTAAATAAACGGGTTAGCTGCTCATTTTCCTGTGGGTGTCGGCTCTCAGATGCCTTATCTATACCTGTTCCGTGATCTGCAAGCGAATCATGAATTGTAATACAGCAAGTATAAATTAGAATTTTAATCAGGGTCTTTTTCATGCAATTACTTTTGTGCTGTTAATGGTGAAGTATGGGGCTGATAGCCCCATGCTACTTCTTTATATCGCTATCGTAGGATAAATGTTAGGTATCCAGCTCTTATATGCCAGTTTATAGAGTCAGAAATAAGCTCTTGCTTGTTCTTATTTTCATTATCTTCAGGTTGCGTGTATAGAGATTGGGTATTACCTGGCTGAGGCTCATTTGAGTAGCTAAGTTGATACATGTTTAGATCCCCTGGCTACAATTCATTATTCAGGGTGTCTTCCTGGTGTGCGCACCCAACGAGAGCAATAAGTAGAAATGCTGATGATATGAATCTCTTTGTCATCTTGGTATTCTGCTTAAGCATTATGTGACCTCGGATATCTTAATTTACCAGCTGTAGTTAAAATGCTCCAGGGTCCAAACCAGCAAATAGTGATTTTAAACTGATAGTTTTCTGAGAGGCAGGAAGTTGTGATTTTCTGTCTTGGGTTTGAGTGCATTTGGAAATCACATGATATACAGAAGTGTCCATTTGCTTTAGGCCCATATTGCCCCAGTTTATTTCTTGCTTACATGTCTATTGTTGTCATGGTATTGCCAGAGAACGTTGATTATCTTCCATTCGTCTCTATCATTTTTATATAAGTGCATGTAGTCAATCCACTCATCTACAGATAATTTTACTGATGCAGCTCGATTATCAATATCAAGGATATCTATATCAATTCTAGGGGAAGGTGGAAACTTATCTCCATCCTTATTGTAGTTTTCGGCTATCCAAAGCATGGTTTCATAATCTGTCTCCATTATGAACTCTGAACCATCCTTAGTTTTCCAATAGGTTCTTTTGGCTAATTTTTTATCTAAACCCCTACCCATTAATTTGGGCTTAACCTGGTGTTGTGATTCAATATAGTCGAGTACAGCCCTCTCTATGCTTTTCTTATCATCGGGTGAATTTGCAGTTACAGCATTGACGATCAGGAAAGATAAAGTGAGCAATGCAATCCGATACATAAATACTCCCTTGGATTTTTTGAGGTTTATTTTATATTCTGGTTGAGAATATCTGTCTAACTATCCACGTTACTTATCATTGAAGTTGATCTTGTCCTTTTATATAGGTGGCTGAAATGTATCCTGTGTCTATCTGCCTTCTTTGACTTGAGGAAGCAGGGCTGTACCAGATCTATCTATCAAGATGGCTGGATTGGATGATTTTTATCGATAGAACTCAACATAAAATTTTACGTTCCCTAGCGGTTTTATGTGGTGCCTTATAGTTGGTTCTACTACGCCAAATTTTTTAGGACTCAACTCAACAATCTCCACTTCAGGCTCTTGAATCGTATATTCCAGTGATCCGGAGAGGATTACAATTTTCCCCCATACTCCCTCCTTGGTATTGTGATCTTTCAGTAGTCCTGGAGGGATGTCTTCTTCAGTGAATTCAGGGGTTTTCTTATAGGGGGTTATACCTGGGGGCAACTCTTTCATTGACGGCAACCTTTTATTGTTTGGATAGAATTTTGGCAATCTAGCCTTTGGTTATAGGCTGATTGGAGCCACTTTTTTTGAATGGTTCTCAATAAACCCTAGGTAGGTTGATGCGAGAAGTTCTGGTGCTTCCCACTGCGGATAGTGTCCCACTTTTGCCAGTTCTACGATGCCAGCTGGCCGCTCTATCAGTTCGCGGAACCGGGCTACCATATGTGCGCCTGAAACCGGGTCATATGAGCCATTTATGAGCTGCAGTGGGCCAGGGTACTGGTTTAGGGCATCCAGCCATCGCTGGCGGTATTCGAGTCGTTCTTGCATGTAATTTATCAGTTTGTGGAAACGGTATTTGCCGCCGTTGTACTGGATAATTTGCCAGAGTTCACGCAATTCGGTCTCTGTGGGCTTGGTGGCAGGTCCAAACAGCACCTTGAAGCTGCGGCAGAATTGACGATAGTTCACTAGCAAGTTGATCAGGGGGCCGATGGGGGAAATCAGTAACTTCTGGATGGGTCGTGCTTTGTGCGTTTCAGGAAAGAGACCACCATTCAGTAAGCACGTAGAACGGAAAAGCTTCTTTTCCCGGCTATTGTCTCTAGCGAGCAGTTCCTGGGCAACGGTATCGCCGTAGTCGTGTGCCAATAGATGTAATGAAGTGATTTCTAGGCGATGTAGAAGCTCTTCTTGTAAGTCGGCTTGCTCATGGATGCTATACCGGTGTTGTTTTGGTTTGTCAGAATACCCAAAGCCCAGCATATCCATGGCAATACACCGGAAATTTTCCGTAAGTTGTGGCCAAACTTTATGCCAGTCATAGCTACTTGTTGGGAAGCCGTGAACCATCAATAGTATTGGCTTCTGAAGGTTATTTGGATCGCTGTCGATATAGAATAACCGGTGATTTTGGTAGCTGAAGTATTGGCCACTTGATAACCACTGTTGAGGCTGCATTGGTTCTTCCATTTCTTATCGTTGTATTCGCAGCAAAGATTGCATGAAGCGAGTACAATCTCAAGCAGTGCCGGATATTGGCGTAAAGAGTAACTACCCTGTGCCACGCAGGGCGTAAATCGCGGGCTTGTTGATTACCTTCCATACAGAAAGCAGGGTAACCGATGCGGTTAGGCCGATAATAAGTAGTGGTGGCAGCAGCCAGCCCCAGAGGCTGGTTTCAATGCTGAACTCGCTTTGCTCAAGCCAAAGTGCCAGTGGGACCACTACCAAAGTCGCTACAGCGATACCGATAATTACGGGAATCAAGCTATCGATCAGGGTGTGATAGAAAATCGTCGCTGGGCGGGCGCCGATTGCCATGCGCACGCCAAGCTCGGTACGCCGCAGTTGTACACTGTAACTGAGCACTCCAAAGATACCGATGGCAGCAAGGCTGAGTGCCAGTAATGTGAGGGCGGTGGTTACCCAAACTGAGACCCGGTCATTGCTTAGGAGTAGGTCTCGCGCCTGCTCCAGGGAGAATAGCTCGGAAACTTTGTACTGCCTGTTTACTCCGGCAAATTCCCGATTGATTTCTGTGGTGCTGAGTGGTTGGTGAGGCTTATGTCTGAGTACGAGTAGGGGATAGCTCACATTGATACCGCGCACAAATAAGCGGGCGGGTTCCTTTTTGCCGGGCAGGCTTGCGTTGCGCACTATGCCGACCACTTGGTAGGGCAAATCACCTCGCCAGTAGTAGCGCTTACCTAATACTTCTCCATCCGGTTCCAGCTGCTGGGCCAGGGTTTCGTTAACGAGCATCATGCGATTGTTATCGGAAAACTCAGCCGCACTGATATGGCGGCCAGCTACCAGTGGCATACGCAAAATGGAAAGGTAGTTTTCGTCGACGACTGTGGTCTTGGCCATCACCGGGTTTTGTCGGCTGGCATCCTGACTCAGGGATGTGGTCCAGAGTGGCCGGCTGATAGAGATAGGAGTGTTTAAGCTCAGGCTGGCATTTTGTACTTTGGGGTGCTCCAGCAATCTTTGCCTGATGGCCTTCAGATAACTCTCTCGCTCGGTAGTGGGGGCGCTCCTAAGATTGCCGATATTCAGAGTCATTACCTGAACGTTGTCCAAAGGGAAACCAAATGGTTGGTTAATCAGGCGATTGGCTTGCAGGAATATCTGTAAACTGGCGACTATGAGTAAGCTGGTCATTGCCACTTGGCTACTGATGAGTACCTTGCGGATTAGAGGCGAGATCTGTACGCCGGAACCTTTGCCGCTGCTCTGCAGCATTTGATTCAGTGCGCGGTAATTAACCTGGCGACTGACTATGGCTGAGAAGAACAGGGCGAGAAGTAAGGCACACAACAGTGCAAAAACCAGTGTCTGCCAGTTTAAGGTGAGCTCTTGAATGCGAGGAATTTGTTCCGTAGCCATCACCTTTAATACTTCCGTCGACCCCAGGGCTAAAAGTAGAGAAAGTAATGCAGCCCCTAACATAAGTAGGCCGATTTCACACAGCAGGGCCAAAAAGATATGTTTTTTGTGTGCGCCCAACGCGACCTGTATCGCCATATTGCGTTGTTGTTTGGCTGCGCGAGAAAGAATCAGGTTGGTAACATTGGCGCAGGCAATTAACAGAAGCACCAGTGTACCGCCCATTACCATTAGAGTTCGCGTGGCACTGTCGCCAAGTATTTTATTGGCGAAGGGGGTGAGTCGGTATTCAACGGACCTTTCTACCGAAGAGGATCTTCCCGCTAGGGCCGCTTGATACTGGGCATCCATTAATGTGCTTAATTCATGCCCCGCACTGGCGGGGTCAATGCCCGGCTTCAGCTTTCCTGTGAGCATGCGAAAAGGCAGGAAGCCTCTCCAATTATTTCTGCGCTCTACTTGTGTATCGTTAAAGTCCCAGGGCAGCCAGACCGCCGTTTGTCGGCCCTGCTTATAGATCTGGGGTTCAATGAAGTCTTTGGCGGTGACGCCGACAATACGAAAGTCCACCTCCCCAAATTGCAGGCTTTGCTCCAAGACATTTGGGCTGCGCCGGAACATCTGCTCCCAGGTTTGATAGCTGATAACCGCCACGGGAACCCGGCTGTCGAGCCCTTCATCGGTATTGAATTGTCTGCCCAAGGCCAGGGGTGCTCCAGCCAGCTGGAGATATTCCGGAGAGACATAGGAAACATTAACCCGTGGTGATCCGGATAAGTTGCGAACCACATCTTCCCAGAAGTACACCAGGGCGCTGGATTCGAAGAAACTGTCGTTCTTATAGATTTCAACCAGGGCGGGGTATTGGCTGTTGTTTTCCAGCCGCAGCTGCTTGTTCTGGTAGAGATTACCATTCACGACATACAGCCGATCTTCGTCCGGGTAGGGTAGGGGCGCGGCTAGCAGTTGGTAGTTGAGATTAAATAGCGTTACCAGGGCGCCGAGGGTGATACCCAGGGTTAAAATAATAGTGGTGGCGTAGCTCCGCGCCCGGCTGAGGGACTGGAGGGCAATGGACAGGTCCTTTGTGGTGATCATAGGGCCATCTCGTGAGGCTCTTTTATGGGCTGCGGCGTTGAGATTTTTCCATCCAGCAGATGCAATTGGCGGCTGGCCATGTCTGCATAACGAGGGTCATGGGTCACCATGCACAGGGTGGTCCCTTCATTGTTGAGCTGCCGCAGCATTTCCATTACCGCATCGCCATTGTGGGAATCCAAATTGCCGGTGGGCTCGTCTACCAGCAGCAGGGATGGATTGCCAACTAGCGCCCGGGCTATGGCGATTCGCTGCTGTTGGCCACCGGACAACTGGTTAGGTTTGTGAGAGGCCCTGTGACCCATCCCTACCTTCTCCAGGCAATGTTTCACTTTTTTGTCGGCTTCAGACTTGGCAATTGGATTGCGTCGGTATCGCAGGGGCAGGGCGATATTGTCGTAGACAGAGAGTTCGTCAATCAGGTTAAAGGACTGGAAGATAAAGCCTACTTTCTCGTTGCGAATTGTCGCGGCCTCACTTAGCGTCAATTGAGCGACTTCAGTGCCTTCAATCTGATAGCTGCCGCTGGTGGGGAGGTCCAGCAGGCCGAGGATCGAGAGAAGTGTGGATTTACCGCAACCCGAGGGGCCGCAGATAGAAACAAATTCCCCCGAGTAAATACTCAGGTCAACGCCCCGCAGGGCGTGAGTTTCCATTTCTTCGGTGCTGAACACCTTAGTGATCCCGGCCATATGGAGGATTGGCTTGGACATAGCGAACTCCCTGTTCTCGCTTTGGGTTTCAGGCTTTAGTCAACAATCTGGATATGCTCAGCTTCATTAAAATTGGCCATATCCGAGAGGATGATGCGGTCCGCTTCATTGAGGCCTTGGGTGACCTGGATATATCGACCTGACTCCTCGCCGAAACTGATGGGCTGGAGTGCCGCTTCCTCCCCGTTTTCATTAATCAGGAAGAGGTTGGTCTCACTGTGCCTCTGTACATTGATAGGTCTCTCGACGAACAGTGTATCTTCCATAGTGGCGGTGAAGATCCGGGCATCGACGTTGAGCTGTGGCCTGGCAGACTCCGGGGCGCCCGCGCTAAAAGCAATTTCCACTTCAATATTGCCGTCCCGAACCTCAGGAGTAATACGGGTTACCACACCCTCGACTTTTTCCCTGCGGGTATCAATTTCAGCGGGCTGGCCAACCTCCAGTTGCTCTGCTTTGGATTGTGGTACTTGAACCAGGGCGAGTAGATCTGTCTCGCTGCCGATCAGTGCCAGCTCCTGCCCGGGATCGACACCTTGCCCCAGCTCTACCGGTAGTCTTTGCAGTATGCCGTCCAGGCCGGCGCGTACCGTCAGTCGCTCTGTTCGTTGCTGGATACTTTGCAGTTGGGTCTGGGCTTGGTTGATTTGCTCGCGCTGGATTAACTCTGATTCGACGGCGACTTTGCGCAGGTGATTGATACGCTGTTTTTGAAGGTCCACACGTTTTTTCATCTGTTCCTGGCGTAAGACGGTGGTTTGGTAGGTGAGCTGGGAAACCACTCCACTTTTTACCAGCTCGTCCTCAGCTTCGCGACGCAACTTGATCACCTGGTAATTGGAGTTCAGCTCCGCGAGTATGGCTTCCTCCGCGAGCACATCGCGCTGGTTGTTCAGAACAAGCCGGCGCAGATTAGCTTCCTCCTGTTCCAGGGAGGTTTCGGCTCCATCCAGATCGCGCATTAACTCGGGATTACTCAGCTGCATAATGATGCTATCACTTTGTACTTCTGCACCGGGACGCAACATAATCTTTTCAACGTTCGCTGCGGTTAGAGCGGTAATTAACGTCTGCTTGTCTGAACGCAGCCTACCATAGCCATCTACCACAACTTGCAGGTCTCCCCGTTGGACGGTACCCAGCATCAGCTGTTCCCGCTCAACTTTGTAGGCGCTGTCAGGAAGTAAGAGGAGAGTGCTGGTGAATGCCACAAAAGCTAGAGCAGCACCACCCAACATTAAAGGGTGCTTAATCAGGGGGCGTTTCTTAGGTTTAATAATATCCATATTGTGGCATTTCCTTGGTTAAGCAATCGTTGCACGCTTTTCTGCTGTGAAACCTTGATGTGGAGGCGCGTTAGAGGTGGAAAACCATAGCGATTAAAAAGGGTGGTATTCCTGTTGGAACTCCGAGGGAGGGCGGGTTTTTATCTTGTAATTAGTACTGTCGAGCATATTTTTATGATCAAAACTTAGGCTGTATAAGGGTTTTAGGTGAGGCTGAAAATGCAGGAAAATTGGTGCAAGAACCAGTTGCTTGCGGTGAATGGTAGGGAAATACAGGACGGTTTGAATATTGTGAGGTGGGCAGTCACTTGAGAAATTTAACGATTACCCAATGAATTTTGAGGATCAACTCACAAGTTAAAAGAAAGAGATATGATGGAAATAAGGTGTCGTGGCTTAGTGAATCCGGTGGTTTGTCTAAACCACTACACCGTTAACAAAATAGGTTTGTAAAAAGAAGGGCTTGATAAGCCTTAGTGCAAATTACAGGCCGGGGGTTATCCCAGAGCTTTGACCAATAGCGCCTGTTGAAGTTGATCGTCATCAACCCCCCCTGGTCGGGGTATCTGCACGATATGCCCGGATCCCGGAGCTACATCGATCGCTTTGCCTTCCGTATTCTCCATTTGCTTCAAGGGGAAGAACAAGCTACCGCTGGGAGTCATTAACTCCAATTGATCACCGCGTTCAAAGCGATTTTTAACATCAATCGTCAAATACTCAGGACTTCCGTCAATAAGCTCGCCTACGAACTGTTGGCCCGGAGTTGATATCAATCCCTTTTCATATTGCTGGTATTCTGCTGGTGGATGGCGACGGTAGAAACCTTCCGTGTAGCCCCTATTTGAGAGGGTTTCCAATTCGTCCATCATCTTCATGTCAAAGTCTTTTCCTGCTGCAGCATCGTCTATCGCGCGACGATAGATCTGGGCAGTACGAGCCACATAGTAGTGGGATTTGGTGCGACCTTCGATTTTTAAAGAGTGAACCCCCATTTCCGTGAGGCGCTTGACATGCTGTACAGCCCGTAGATCTTTGGAGTTCATGATGTAGGTACCGTGCTCATCTTCGTAGGCCGGCATATATTCTCCAGGACGACCTTCTTCCTGCAGTAAAAAGGCCTGGGATGTACTGTCACTGGCGGAGGTGGGTTGCTGGGTTTGCACATGAATCAATTCGCCAACTTCATTCTCTTTGGCTTCATGAGCTTGGTATTGCCAGCGGCAGGAGTTGGTGCAGGCGCCCTGGTTGGCATCTCTATGGGTCATATAACCGGACAGCAAGCAGCGCCCGGAATAGGCGATACAGAGTGCACCGTGGACAAAGACTTCCAGCTCCATCTCAGGCACTCTCTGGCGAATTTCTTCAATCTCATCCAGGGACAGTTCCCGGGAAAGTATCACCCGAGATAACCCCTGGCGATGCCAGAACTTTACGGTTGCGTAGTTTACCGCATTGGCCTGTACGGATAGGTGGACTGGCAGATCAGGCCAACGCTCCCTTACCATCATGATCAGGCCCGGGTCGGACATAATCAGGGCGTCAGGCCCCATTTCGACAATTTCTTCCAGGTCCCGCAGGTAACTGCGAACTTTGTCGTTGTGAGCGGCGATGTTAGAGGCGATATAGAACTGTTTTCCCTGCTGGTGTGCTTCCTCTATGCCTAGGCGCAGGGTTTCAATATTTTTGAATTCATTATTGCGCACACGCAAGCTGTAGCGGGGCTGGCCGGCATAAACGGCATCGGCACCATAGGCAAACGCATATCGCATATTTTTTAAAGTCCCTGCGGGGGACAGTAACTCAGGTTTAAGCACGGAAAAACTCATAGTGGAATAGTTGGACGCGGCCGCATGTTAACGGTATTCAAGATCGCACTAATTGATATAAATCAATTAGTGCCGGGGTGGAAGTGATAAGCTGATTTGGACGGGGCTATGCTTGTTTTTCTAGCCGAATGATTGACCTCTGATTTATGCTACTTACTTGTTAATTCTGTAGGACCTGTTGATAACCTTGCGTATATACCCAGTCATTATTCTTGGCTGGCAAGTGGCATCCAAAACAGTTGTTAAGTCCGCTGCCCTTCCAGGTTTTGGTTTCACTTTCTGTTATTCCTGGCTTAAATAAAGCCCATCCCCAACCTTCGGCCCAGGCCTCGTTTTTGGGAAATCGCCCTTCAGTGTCCTTTACCATCATAAATGTGAACTGGAGATCAGAGGAGTAGTATGCCAAACCAGTAGTAAGTGGTTCTGATTTGGTGCTGTTGACGTCTTTTACCAGTACTGCGCCATCCGGGAATTTTCCGGTGTTACGAAAGGCTTTAACTGCCGCAGGTTGGGTGTAAACATTGTGGGTATCCCATCCCTCGCCATTCGAGGACTTAACCTGATAAGAGCCGAGAAAGGTCCAGTTTTGGCGGTAATCCTTAGGCAAGGTGATATTTCCCCGTGGATCGACGAAATTACTGAATGTGGACTTTAGGTTTTCCTGGGCTATGGCCTGCAGGCTAAAGAGAATTCCCAGTGTCGCTAAACAGATGGTCCGCATGACGTCTCTTCCTATGTTGATTCAATAGAGATGAGGATTAGCTCTGGCCCTCAATATTTTGAAAGTATAGGGAGGCGAGGGGTGATGAACTGTCAGCTAGCTGACAAAAAAATTGGATTTAGCCTTGCGCTAAGTCTTTGAGGGCGTTTTTGTTAAGTAAACATATATGTTGGCGTGTGTAATCGATAACGCCTTCCTGTTTCCAACGGTTAAGTAGCTGGCTGACAGTTTGTCTACTGCCGCCGGCCATAGCCGCTAACTCAGACTGGGAAAGCCTAACGTCCAGTTCATGCCCGTGGGCGCAGGGTTGCCCCCGAAAATAAAAGAGTTGAGATAACAAGCTTGCTAATCTTACAGGCAGTGGTGCGGTGATATGCTGAAATATACGCTGCTGCAACAGGGATTCCCTGTTGGCTAAATGCTCTATAAGGTCTTCTGGGGTTTGTGACAGAGAAAGCATCAGTGTATTGAGGTTTTCTGGAAAGGTTACCTCTAGCTCACAGCCTATTTTGGCAATTGCTTCGATATCTTGTGAATTCCCGCCTAGGCCGGGGCCAAACCAGGAGCCTGGTCCATATAAGTCTACAAGCCCAGAATTGCCTTGAAAATCCACTTTATGGATAAGAACATAGCCTGTATGAATAAAATAGATTTTTCTGGATTCTTGTCCCTGGCGGAATAATACTGTTTCTTTAGCGCAGTATATTCTTTTTGTTTTAGCGGCTATTTCTTGCAATTTAACATAATCCTGCTGGAGGCTCTTAAAGTTAGGTCTCTTTGTTTCGAGCGAGTTAGTTTTTTTGGGGGGGTCATTGAACCCTTAGCCTAATATCTAATTTCAAACAATATCGCGTCGGATGCACCCTAAATCCCTCACAAGCTGGTGTCTTAAATAGTAATGGTCTGGCAGGCCGACTTAATGTGGCGGTTGTAAATTCCAGGAGCCAGTATCATCAAGATATTTTTCTCGATTATCAAGCTTCGGGTCGAGGATCTCACTTCAAACTGATTAGTGGCGTTGTCGAAAACAGCTAAACTCGTGTAATTTCCTTTTGTTTTTTGCATCAGGCTCTTAGCTATGTGTTCTGATTCAAGCCGGGCTGACCGCCCAGATTATGATCAGGTGATACAGGATATTGCTGATTATGTCCTCAAATTCCAGGTTGATTCTAATGAGGCTTGGCGAACATCCCGCTATTGCTTGATGGATTCTCTGGGTTGTGCGTGTCTGGCATTAGGTTTTCCTGAATGCACTAAATTATTGGGTCCTCTGGCAGAGGGCACTGTGGTGCCTAATGGGGCCCGTGTGCCGGGTACCCAATTCCGTATGGACCCGGTAAAGAGCGCCTGGGATATAGGCGCTACCATTCGCTGGCTGGATTACAACGATACATGGCTTGCGGCAGAGTGGGGGCATCCATCTGATAACCTGGGGGCCATATTGGCGGTCAGTGATTATCTTTCCCGGAAGAAGATATCCGTTGGGGAACCCCCGTTAAAGATGCGAACAGTCCTGGAGGCAATGGTTAAAGCCTATGAGATCCAGGGTGTATTGGCACTGGCTAACAGCTTTAATCGTGTGGGACTCGATCATGTTTTACTTGTGCGGGTAGCTTCGGCGGCAGTGACGACCTGGTTAAAAGGGGGGAGCCGGGAAGAGGTGATGGCTGCAGTCTCTCTGGCATGGGTGGATGGCAGTGCTTTACGTACCTATCGACATGCGCCTAATACTGGTTCCCGTAAGTCCTGGGCTGCAGGAGATGCCACATCCCGGGGAGTGCGTCTGGCTGAAATGGCTTTAAGTGGGGAAATGGGGGTACCTAGTGCGCTGACAGCAAAGCAGTGGGGGTTTTATGATGTTTCTTTCAGTAAAACCAATGCCGATCAGAAAATAAAGGCGCCGGTAAATCGCCAATTTCACTTTTCCCGGGAGTACGGCTCCTATGTTATTGAAAATATTTTGTTCAAAATTTCTTACCCAGCCGAGTTCCACAGTCAAACGGCTTGTGAGGCGGCGATTATCCTGCATTCAAAGATTGAAGGACGTTTTGCTGATATTGATAAGGTTGTAGTCACTACCCATGAGTCGGCAATTCGGATTATTTCCAAAACAGGTCACTTGGCTAATGCCGCGGATAGAGATCATTGTCTTCAATATATTGTTGCAGTCGGCCTGCTGTTTGGAGATTTGTCCGCCGGGTGTTATGAGAATGATTTTCACCAGGATCATCCGGAAATAGATGAGTTACGTAAAAAAATTGAAGTTGTTGAGGATAAGCGTTATAGCGATGAGTATCTCGACCCGAACAAGCGATCTATTGCCAGCGCGGTCCAGGTATTTTTCAGGAATGGCAGCGAGACAGAAAAGATTGAAGTGGAATATCCATTGGGGCACAGACGCCGACGTAAGGAGGGTATGCCGTTGCTAGAGGAAAAGTTCAGGTCAAACCTGCTCTCGCGTTTTCCTCCTCATCGGGCGGAAAAAATCATTGATCTCTTCAAAGCACAAAAGAAATTTGAGGAGACGCCGGTAAATAGATTTATGGATTTATTGGTAATTTGACCAATTCAATTTCCGCTTAAAGTGGATACAGAAAAGGCGGCCAGAGGCCGCCTTTTCTTAAGTTCTTAAAGATACATGACAGCCAAACTGCTCAACCCAAACCCAATTTGGATGACTGCCCTAAAAAGCAATAATTAGAACTTGTACTCAGCACCGATACCGGCATAGCTGCGGTCGTAGTCGCCATCAGCAGTTTCGTCGGTGTAGAAACCGAATACTTTGGCAGAGCTGTTGAACTTGTAGTCAAGGCCCAGGCTGTAGGTCTCACCACCTTCCTTTTTAATATCAGACTGGCCGTACTGAGCCTTCATAGTCCACTGTTCGATTTTGTAGGCTACAGAGCCCATCCAGCCGTCGGTGCTGTTGCCAGCAGCGTCTTCCTGGTCTTCGAACAACGCACCTACCTGTACAGGGCCGATGTTGTACTGGGCTACAAAGCGTTGAACGTCGATGTCCTGGCCTTCAACATCCTGGTCGAATGCATAGGCCATGAAAACGCCATTGTTATCGTAGGCAACAGAAGCAGAGATACCGTTGTTGCGCTCTTCGCCAGTTTCTTCGTTAATGACTTCGCCTTTATTGCTGATATAAGCAGCAGAAGCTTTGAAGCCAGCGAAAGAAGGAGTAGTGTACTGCAGGGCATCTTCTTCGCGGTTGTCGCTGCTGGTAATCAGGCTTTTGATATCGCCTTCCAGGTCGTTGAACAGGTCAACTTTCTTCTGCGCAACTTTCAGCGGGGTGTCAAATTTACCCGCGATAACCTGACCAAAGCCGCCTTCCAGGCCAGCGTAGATGTTGCGTTGGGAGAAGGTGTCATCGGCGTCTCCGTCCATATCTACTTCGTATTCCATACGGTAGATACCCTTGATGCCGTCGGTCAGGGCGATTTCACCCTTAACGCCCAGGCGGGAAGCGTTGCTCTGAACGTCAGTTTCAGAGCCGTCACCCTCATCAGCAGCCTGGAAGGTGACATTGGCTTTGCCGTAAAAGTCGAGTACATCGCCTTCATCTTGGGCGTTGGCCATAGTAGGAATCATGGCAACGATGGCCAGAGAGAGAGCGGTCTTATTCATAGTCGTCTCGCACAGTTTATGGTTTTGGGTTGAGGGGTGGCCTTCCGTTCTGTTTGTTGGCTGTCCCTCTATTTGGTGCGGATTTTGCGACTTGAATATTACAAACATGTTAAAGATGGCACTTTTCTTAAAAAAATATGACCAGGCGGTGCCATTAATAACAGTTAAGGTAGCCTGAAAATTGTAAATCACGGCGTTTTAAGCCTTGAGTGGTGCAGCTGTATATCATTTGTAGATGAAGCCTTTGTGTGGATTCCTTACAGGGAGTATTTCTTATTGATAGCAATGGGCCGCAGGCTGACAGGCTCCCCTGTCGCCAAAAGAGAAAAAAGAGCTGGTGGGTCTAGGGTACCGATACTTGGCGGGCCGATTGTGTGGCTATGGGTGTTTTCCCTGTCAATTGTATTGGTTGGGCTACTTCCCGTATTGCCCCGGCCCACAGAGCTATTGGGTGGCTACCTGGTAGTAAGCCTTGTTGTGGCACCGTCTTCGCAGCGTATCAGTCTATGGGGCATTCTTTTAGTGTCCTTTGCTGGGTCGTCCTGGGCACTATTTTCCAACCAGGCAGTCCTGGATCAACGATTGCCTCTTTGGGCTCATGGGTCAGATCATTTCTTGGATATAGGAGTCACTTCTTTGCCAGAAATCCGCTCAGTAGACGGAGGGAGCTGGCAGCGAGATCCGGGTGTCAATATACGCTTTCAGGCTAAAGTGGTCTCTACGAATGAAGATATTGTCTCTGGGAGTCTTCTCTATCTCACCTGGTACCGAGTAACTCCGAGCGCTCTTGTTCAATTGCGAGGTAACAGTCATTGGAGGTTGCCCGTCCGTCTAAAGCGACCGCGGGGTAGTGTAAACCCCTATGGGTTTGACTACGAGGGCTGGTTATTGCGTCGTGGTGTGTATGCAACTGGCTATGTTCGCCCGAAAGATCTAAAGCCAGAATGGTTGGGGCAGGGCTGGGGGCTGGCGAAAATACGCGATGTGTTTCGTGAAGCTCTTCGAGAACTGCCGATTGAAAGGCCTGCACTGGCGGCCGCGCTGCTACTAGGGGATCGCAGTGGGCTCAGTGGGGAGGAACGTGAAATATTGCAGCGGACGGGGACAGCGCACTTGTTGGCCATTTCTGGACTTCACGTTGGGATGGTTGCGGGCTTTCTACTGCTGATCGGCAATATGATTAGTCGAAGTGCTGGTGTGTTTATTGGCGCTAGCCTGCGGTTACTTCCGGTCATCTTGGCGTCTTCCGGGGTCTTGGTTTACACCCTGCTGGCTGGCGCACCGCTATCAGCCCAGAGGGCGATGGTAATGACATGGGTGTTGCTACTCGCCTGGCAGTGGCGCCGTAGGATAGGTGCGGGATTTGCTTTCGCTCTGGCTTTGACGCTTGTACTGGTGATTCAGCCTCTTGCCTTTTACGAAGCTGGATTCTGGCTGTCATTCGCTGCAGTAGCGGCGTTGCTCCTCGGCTTCGGTGGGCGACAGGTGATTGGGAAGGGACACCAGGACCAAGGTAGGGAAGGGGGTTGGCGGTCGTTACCCAGGGTTGCAGATACTCTCAATGCTTTTCTTCAGCTGCTACGTAGCCAATGGCTGGTCGCGCTGGGCTTGATACTACCTTCAGTTGTCTACTTTTCCGGTTACAGCAGCGGCGGATTACTGCTTAACTTACTCGCTATTCCGTGGTTGGGCTTGCTAGTCCTGCCAGCTTTGATGTTGGGGGCTTTGTTAATAAACACGGCGTTGGGGCATTTGTTTCTCAGTTTTGCCGGATGGCAGCTGGACCTTCTCTTGCAGCTATTGGAGAGAGCTGACAGATACTTGCCCACCTGGCAGGCTCTGAGCCCTCCCCAGGGTGTGTTGATGTTATCAGTTGTCGCGGGGTGCCTGCTGATGTTACTGATGCCGAGGGGAATGCCGGGAAGAAACCTGGGGTGGCTATTCCTGTTACCTCTGATTCAACCGGTATTGCCTCTACCTGCAACTGAGCGTGAGGGGCTCACATTTGCTGTGTTGGATGTAGGGCAGGGCCTGGCTTTAGTTCTTTATTCTTCACGGGGTAAGCTGGTAGTTGATGCCGGGCCGGTTTCGAATTCCGGATGGAGTGCGGGAAATACAATTGTTGCACCGTTTCTCAGTGGTAGAGGAATTGATCAACTGGATGCGCTGATTGTCAGCCATGGTGATCAGGATCACGCCGGGGGCGTTGAGGGGGTGTTGTCTGGTAAATCTGTTAGCAACCTGTACGCACCAGGAAAGTTAGGGCAAAAATTAGCGGCTGGCTTGGATGTATTCTCCAAAACTTGCGTTGCGGGCAAAGAAGAAAAATTTGGTGATATTAATATCCGCTGGCTTTGGCCCGAGCAAGTAACAGTTACTGGTGAGGAGAATGACCACAGCTGTGTTGCCCTGGTTGAATGGGGTGAGGTACGGATATTGCTAACCGGTGATATCAGTGCTGCAGTAGAACGCCGCCTGCTAATGACTTATCCGCAGTTTGTTCCAGTGGATGTACTGGTGGCACCTCACCATGGTTCAAAGACTTCATCATCCATGGCTTTGTTGAACTGGGCAAAGCCCAGACATGTTGTTTTCAGTGCGGGATTTCGTCATCACTTTGGTCATCCACACTCCGAAGTGGTTGCGCGGTATCACGAAGTTGGTGCGCGAATTTTCAATACTGCCGACAGTGGCGCGGTTGAATTTTTCTGGGGGGAAAACGCTCTAGAACCTGAAATTTTTATCGCGCGGTCGGCTCCGCGATTTTGGTATGCGAGTCACACTGATAGCGAAGGATTACCTGGAAGACTTAGCCGCCGGGAGTAGCTGTGATAAAGTGCCCTTCCTGCATCTCAAGTGCAGAAGAAAATTACGAAAATCCCTCTCGCTGTTTGGGGCCAAAAAAGTGTTTGAAATAATAAAATCTGGCGGCTGGCTGATGTTGCCGATCCTGCTTTGTTCTGTTGCCGTAATTGCAATTTGTATTGAGCGCCTTTGGACTTTGAATCCCCAGCGTATTGCACCGCGTACTTTGCTAGGAGATGTTTGGGGGTGGCTGAAAAGCAACCAGGTAAACGCCGACAAGTTAAAAGAGTTACGTGACTCCAGTCCTTTAGGGCGCATTTTTGCTGCCGGGCTTTCCAACTCCCGTCATGGGCGGGAGGTTATGAAAGACAGTATTGAGGAAACTGCGAGCCAAGTGGTCCACGACCTGGAGCGTTTCCTGGGTGCATTGGGCACGATTGCTGCTGTTGCCCCTTTGATTGGTTTATTGGGTACCGTTATCGGTATGATCCAGGTGTTTACGGCAATAATGCTTGAAGGCACCGGAAACGCGGGTGTACTGGCCGGAGGTATCAGCCAGGCTCTGATTACCACTGCCGCCGGTTTGACTGTCGCGATTCCTGCACTGATGGCACACAGGTACTTTCAGCGCCGGGTAGATACCATCGTAGTGACTATGGAGCAGGAAGCGGTAAAACTCGTGGATGCTTTACACAGTGACCGCAAAATCGAAGATGCGGCCTGAGCGAGGTAGCAATCCATGCAGTTTCGCCGCCAAACCAAAGAGCAGGATGGGGTAAACCTAACGCCATTGATCGATGTGGTCTTTCTGCTCCTCATATTTTTTATGGTGTCTACTACTTTCACCAAAGAGAGCCATCTCAAGTTGAACCTGCCTGAGGCCGCGGGCCCTCAAGCAGCGGATCAACCGCAAGCTGTAGAAATTCTGATCAGTGCAGATGGCTCCTATTCGGTGGATGGTCAGGCACTGATCAATAAAAAACTGACCACTTTGAAATCTGCGCTGTCGGAAGTATCCGCAGGCGAGTACAATCGCCCGCTTGTGATAACCGCCGACGCCACAGCCCACCACCAGGCCGTGGTTCGTGCAATGGATGCCGCTGGACAGCTGGGCTTTGTCAACCTAAGCATTACTACACGGCAACCGGAAGAGAACTAGCGCGCAAAGCCTGCCTCGGTACTGCGATTGGTTATAGGTTTTGTGTGCGATCCCGCCCCTTAGGGGGTGGGTCCAGTCATTGGTCTGTATGAAGAAAGTAACCTTGCCCCCGAGCACACCACAGCGCGGGGCGCACACTTATCGACGCCTGCTCGCCTACGCCCGACCGCATCTGGCCATTTTTGCTGTTGCGGTACTGGGATTTTTCCTGTTCTCCATCATGGGCGTGAGCCTGATTGCTGTTACTGAGCTATTGCTCGACGCTGTTGGTGCAGGTATTCAGGAGAGCAGGGGGTTCCTATCCAAGTTTGTAGCATCCCATTATCCCGGGGGGGTTATGCCCCAGGAGACTGCTCGCTGGTTGGTACCTCTTGCGATGCTTTTGATCATTGTGTTGAGAGCAATTGGAAACTTTGTCGGCAGCTACGGCTTGGCTTATGTGGGTCGTGCGGTGATTCACGAGCTGCGAGCACAGCTGTTTGAGAAGATTGGCCAGCTGCCCAGTGCTTATTTTGATCGCTACACGGGCGCCTACCTCATCTCCAAAGTTTCCTATAACGTCGAGCAAGTAACTAACTCTATCACTAAGGCCGTAAAGGTTTTATTTCGTGAGTCTTTTACCACTATTGGTTTGCTGGCATACCTGTTGCTAGTGAACTGGAAGCTGACACTGACTTTTTTCTTGTTTGCGCCGTTTATTGCTCTGATTGTGCGTACGGTGGGCAAGCGTTTTCGCAAGTTGAGCCACAGGATACAAAACTCCATGGGTGACGTAACACATGTTACCCAAGAGGCAATTAATGGCTATCAAGTAGTACGCATGTATGGTGGTCAGGAATACGAAAATTCGCGATTCCAGTCTGCCAGCGATAACAATCGCAGGCAGTTTATGAAACTGGTGGTAGCCAACAACGCCAGTGTATCTGTGATCCAAATCCTGGTAGGGCTCTCAACTGCCACTATCGTATGGCTGGCGTTGGCCCCGGGCATGGTGGAGGCGATGACTGCCGGTGTTTTCGCAGCCTACATTGGCGCGGCGGCTTCCTTGGCAAAACCGGTGCGCAGTCTGTCGGAAGTCTTTGCTGATATCCAGAAGGGTATTGCTGCGGCGGAGAGTATTTTCGAAGTGATGGATGCGCCGAAGGAGTCGCAAGGCGGAAATGTGGATTTGCCCAAGCCAGTTCGTGGCTCGGTTTCCTTTGAGGCACTTGACTTTAGCTACGATGAATCCGCGCCCCAGGTGCTATCTGATATCAGCTTTTCAGTAGAGCCGGGTGAGACTATTGCATTGGTCGGCGCCTCCGGTTCCGGTAAAAGTACTTTGGTGAGCCTGCTGGCACGTTTCTACGAGCCAACAGGTGGCCGTATTCTGGTGGATGGTACCGATATTTCATCGGTACCTTTGCAAGATCTCCGCAGGCATATCAGTATGGTGTCGCAAAATATTGTGCTGTTTAACGACACAGTTTATCGAAATATTGCTTACGGTGAGCTTGAACATGCGCCAAAGGAAAATGTATTGCGTGCAATTGAGCAGGCGCACGCAGCAGACTTTATTGAAGAGCTGTCTCAAGGACTGGAAACTGTTCTGGGTGATAATGCGCAGATGCTTTCTGGTGGCCAACGCCAGCGGTTGTCAATTGCTCGGGCCCTGCTTAAGGATGCGCCAATTTTGATTTTGGATGAAGCAACCTCTGCATTGGATAATGAATCGGAGCGGCATATCCAGGCTGCCTTGGCAGAAGTGATGAAAAATCGCACTACGTTTGTTATTGCCCACCGCTTAACTACCATCGAGAATGCCGATCGTATTTTGGTAATGGAGAAAGGACACATCGTAGAGAGTGGTAACCACGTAGAGTTACTCGCTCGCGGGGGGCGTTACGCCACTTTGTTGCAACAGCAGACAATGGGATAGGGCACTTGGATGTCACTGGAAGACTGGTTTAACAAGCGCTGGTATCCGGAGAAAGGGAAGGGGCGTTCCCTCTCCCTGTTGACGCCACTGGAAATGCTCTACGGTGGAGTGAGTAGGCGGCGTCGGGTATTAAACTCACGTACGCCACCGGAACCTCTTTCAGTACCGGTTATTGTGGTTGGGAATATTACCGTTGGTGGTGCTGGCAAGACACCACTTGTGGCAGAGCTCGCGCGCTGGCTTAAAGAGCGGGGCCACAACCCCGGTATTATCAGTCGCGGTTATGGCGGGCGAGCTGAGCGTTACCCCTATCAGGTTACAGCGCAATCACATCCATTGGAGTCTGGCGATGAGCCTTTGATGCTGCACCTGATCACTGGAGTTCCAGTGATGGTTTCCCCACAACGCACTGAAGCCGCCCAGGCCCTGATCGACTACCACCAGTGCGATGTGATTCTCTCGGATGATGGTTTACAGCATTACAGTCTCTGGCGGAGCCTGGAAATTTGCGTAGTGGATGGCCATCGTGGCCTAGGCAACGGCCATATGTTGCCGCGGGGCCCGCTACGGGAACCCGCCACCCGCCTGCAAAGTGTGGATATTGTGGTTAGTAATGGCGAGCCAGAGCCCAAGGTAAAGCAGCAGTGTGGTGATTTGCTCGAATTCCAAATGACACTGGAGCCATCTTGTTGGCACCAGTTCAATCTAGACCAGACCTCCACCCTGCGACTGACTTCCGGACCAGAGATCGGCCCCTGTCATGGAGTTGCAGCAATAGGTAATCCCCAACGGTTTTTCCGCGAACTGCAGAAACTTGGCTACAAGGTGATGGAGCAGCCCTTTGCGGACCATCATCAGTTCAGTCCACAGGAGCTGCATTTTGATGGCGAAACCCCAGTGCTAATGACTATGAAAGACGCGGTGAAATGCCGGGATTTCTGGGAGAGCCATTGGTGGGCACTTGAGGTGCGAGCGAAATTACCAGATCTTTTCTATCAGAAGGTGCATCAGCACCTGCAACAGTTTTGCCAACATGAAAAATAGTTTCTCTTTTGACGTAATTATTCCTGCTCGATTCGGTTCAAGCCGGTTACCTGGTAAACCCCTGGCTGATATTGCCGGCAAGCCTATGATTCAGCATGTTTACGAGCGTGCCAGTGAGAGCAGTGCAGAGCGGATTTTTGTCGCTACTGATGATATGCGCGTGGCGGAGACTGTACGTTCTTTTGGTGGTGAAGTGTGTATGACATCCACGGAGCATGCGTCAGGAACTGATCGCTTACAAGAAGTGGCAGCAAACCTGGGGTTGTCCGACGATCGTATCCTGGTAAATGTACAAGGGGATGAACCCTTGATTCCGCCTCAGGTTATCGATCAGGTAGCTTCCAATCTCGCGCAAAATACCGATGCGGGCGTTGCTACTCTGGCAGAGCCAATTCTTACCCTGGAGGATTTCCATAACCCGAATATCGTTAAGGTTGTAACTGCAGAATCCGGTTTGGCCCGCTATTTTTCACGTGCTCCCATTCCCTGGCCCAGGGATGCTTTTGCTCAGGATAGCAGCGACCTACCTGCAGGCCTGGAACCACGTAGGCATATTGGAATCTATGCTTATCGAGTGGCGCAGCTACAAAGTTTTGTGACTTGGCCAATGGCCCCTCTGGAGAAATTTGAAGCTCTGGAGCAGCTGCGCTTTTTGTACCACGATGAGAATATTCATGTGGCTAATGCTTGTGCAGAGGTACCTGGCGGTGTAGATACTGAACAGGATCTTCAGCGCATGCGCTCACTGCTCGGCTAAAGCTGAACTTCAATGATAGAGAATGATATTGATCTGCAACCGCATAATACTCTGGCAATTTCTGCGCACAGTGCATTCTTTGCCAGGGTGGAAACGTTGGAGCAGTTGCGTGAGGCATTAGCATTTGCCCGCGAGCGCTCCCTGCCAATATTGCCCCTTGGTGGTGGTAGTAATATAGTTTTAACAGGTGATTATCCGGGCCTGGTCATTCAGGTCGACCTTCGTGGTTTTTCTATTAGGTCTGACAATTCGGGCCATATTCTAGAAGCGGCGGCTGGTGAAAATTGGCACCGAATAGTAATGGCTACGGTGCAAGGGGAGTTGGGGGGGCTTGAGAATCTTGCCCTTATTCCTGGCAAGATAGGTGCTGCACCAATCCAGAATATTGGTGCCTACGGAGTTGAGTTGTGTGATCGCTTCGTGAGTCTCCAGGCAATGGAGATCGCAAGCGGTGAATTGCGAAACTTTGCAGCAAAAGATTGTAGTTTCGCTTATCGTGACAGTGTTTTTAAGGGGAAACTCCGGGACAAATATATTATTACCCAAGTGAACTTGTGCCTTCCCAAGAAATGGCAAGCGCATATTGATTACCCCGCGCTAAGCCAGTATGTAGCTGGACAAAATTGGAATGTTGATAGGCTTACACCCTCACAGGTTGCTCAGGCGGTAATTGATATTCGCAACAGTAAGCTGCCGTTGCCGGATAAAATCCCAAATGCCGGCAGCTTTTTTAAGAATCCTATTGTCGATACCCATAGCTATCTGAATCTCAAGGCAGAGCACCCGGATCTCGTTGCATTTGCTGCCGGGGATTGTTGGAAGTTAGCTGCAGGCTGGTTAATAGATCGGGCTGGTTGGCGCGGTGTCAGGCGTGACGCTGTCGGGGTTCATGAGTTGCAGGCTCTGGTACTGGTAAATCCAGGTAGAGGAGCCGGTGCTGAAGTGACGCGATTGGCTGAAGATATTGCTGAAGATGTCCATGCTAAATTTGGTGTATCCCTGGAGCCGGAACCCCGTTACTACCCCTAACATCTCTTCGGTGCTTTTGCTTGCAGCTCACGGACTCTTTTTTCTTTCATAGGCTCTTCATTTGGGGGCTGCTCCTTAAGCACAGTTAATCGTGCGCAGAGTCAATCTTTTGTTGGTCGTAGTTACCCTGATCAAAAGCTCCCGGGCCAGTTGAGTTTGACTGCCAGAAAACTATCATCCCCAACAGGGCTTTATGCTGCCCTTTCCAAACTGTAACTATATAACCAAAAATAATGCAGCACGATTCATATATTTCTATTTGTACCATAAACATTTTCTTCACATATCCGTATCGAAGGACGCAAATAGTGCGGAAAGGAGAATGTTGATCGCAGAAAAATAACTTGGTACGTTTTTACGGTATAATAAATGGTTATAAAGGCAGCAAGATCCTGTGGCCAAATGTCTTTTCGGCAGCATTTGAAACGGCAGTATTGCTTTGCAGTAGCGTTTTTGTCTGGTATGTTGCGACAGGATTCTTGGGGTGGATCTACACGGGGTAGTTTCCTCGTGAGTAAAAAGAAGAACGCAGTTTGAGGGAGCGCGCGATGGGGACTAATACGCTGCGCAGCCGCTGCACTTATCCGTAGTTGGGGATAATTTGATCAAAGTCTTAGTGGTGGATGATCACGATCTTGTGCGAATGGGGATTTCGCGCATGCTGAGTGACGTCGCGGATATAGAGGTTGTTGGCGAGGCAAACTGTGGCGAAGAAGCCTTGGAGTTTGTGCGCCAGTCTGAGGTCGATGTCATCCTGATGGACGTTAAAATGCCTGGAATGGGTGGTCTTGAGGCAACGCGAAAGTTGCTCGGCCGCTGTCCAGGGGCCAAGGTGATCGCGGTTAGTGCCCTAGATGATGACCTATTCCCTGGTCGATTAATGCAGGCCGGCGCCATGGGTTATGTCACTAAGGGGGCAGACCTGGAGGAGATGGTTCGCGCTATTCGTACTGTTGTCAGTGGTGGTGTCTTTATCAGTAACTCCATGGCCACCAAAATGGCTTTGCGGAATGTCTCTGGCCAAGCGGAAAACCTGTCTCCTTTCGAGAAACTATCCAAACGTGAATTACAGACCGCTGATATGATTGTTAACGGCGCTAAAGTCGCAGAGATTGCCCAGTCGCTTTCCGTAAGCCCGAAAACCGTAAATAGCTATCGCTACCGGATATTTGAGAAGCTGAATATTAACAGCGATGTGGAGCTAACTTTGCTTGCCGTTAAGTACCAGATACTTGACCCAGAAGCGGCTCTTTAATTTCTGTGGGAACCTGATGAACCCACTGTACCGATTGCCAGATGTTTGATAGCAAGCGTTTTTTATCCTCGGTTACCCGCAAGCCTGGCGTTTACCAGATGTTTGATGCGGATAACCGGATCCTTTATGTGGGTAAAGCGAAAAACCTTCGCAACCGGCTTTCTAGTTATTATCGAAGCTCAGGCCTTACCGCAAAGACCATGGCGTTGGTGCAGCGTATTGGCAATATTGAAGTCACTGTCACCCGTAGCGAGACAGAGGCCTTAGTACTTGAGCAAAGCCTGATCAAGTCCCAGCATCCACCTTACAATGTGATGTTGAAAGACGATAAGGGCTATCCTTACATTTTTCTCTCGAGCAGCGATACTTTCCCACGTATTGCTTTGCATCGTGGAGCCAAGCGTAAGAAGGGACGCTACTTCGGCCCTTTCCCTAATGCCTCATCGGTTCGCGATAGCCTGAATTTCCTACAGAAGACATTTCGTATCCGTTCTTGTGAAGACAGCGTCTTCCGCAATCGCTCCCGGCCCTGTCTTCAATACCAAATTGAGCGCTGTACTGCGCCCTGTGTGAATTTTATCGGTGAGGATGAGTATCGACAGGATGTGAGGCATGCGGAAATGTTTCTCACCGGCAAGAGCGACAATATAATCCGCGAACTTGCCGACCAAATGGATGATGCCTCCAGAGCCTTGGAGTTTGAAAAAGCTGCGCGCCTGCGGGATCAGATCTCTGCTTTGCGCCGCCTCCAGGCCGATCAGGTGGTAGAGGGTGATAGTGGCGATGTCGATGTGCTCGGGGTGGCAAGTGAAGGGGGAAGTTGCTGTGTACACGTTCTGTTTATTCGACAGGGGCGTATCTTGGGCAGTCGCAGTTACTTCCCCAGTGAACGTCTCGGCTTGAGCCCCGTGGAGCTGCTTTCTGCTTTTGTACCCCAATTCTATATTGGCAATCCTCGTGAAATTCCTCGCGAGATATTGGTCTCGGAAGCCCTTGAAGATATGCAGCCTTTACAGCAGGCTCTCGGTGTACAGGCAGGAAGGGACGTTGCGATCGTATATCGTTTGCGAGGCAGAAGAGCTACCTGGGTAGAAATGGCACAGCAGGCGGCACAACAGAATTTAAGCAGCCGTACAGCTGCCCAGCAAAAGTTAATTGGTCGTTTTGAGTCTCTTCAGGAGGTACTTGGGTTAGAGCAGCTGCCAGAAAGACTGGAGTGTTTTGATATCAGCCATTCATCCGGTGAAGCAACGGTCGCATCTTGTGTTGTGTTCGATACCGGCGGCCCTGTTAAAACGGATTATCGTCTGTTTAACATCAAGGGAATACAGGCCGGGGATGACTATGCCGCAATGGGACAGGCCCTTAAGCGACGTTATACAAGACTGTCTGATGGGGAGGGTAAGTTTCCAAATATCCTGTTAATCGATGGGGGTAAAGGCCAGGTGAGCCAGGCTGTTGAATCCCTCAATCAGCTTGGGGTTGTTGGCGTACAAATTATAGGTGTGGCTAAGGGCACCACTCGCAAGGCTGGATTTGAAACTCTGCATGTTGTTTCTAGCAATAAAGAACTCGTGCTCTCCGCTGATTCAGCTGCATTGCACCTGATTCAACAAGTTCGAGATGAGGCCCATAGATTTGCTATTACGGGGCATAGAGCTCGGCGGGATAAAAAGAGGCGAGAGTCCCCACTCGAAGGCATTGGTGGGGTAGGGCCTGCGCGTCGGCGAGCATTGCTGCGCCACTTTGGTGGTTTGCAGGAAATTAAGAAGGCTACGGTGACAGAAATTGCCAGCGTGGAAGGAATAAGTCGCAAACTCGCACAAGATATATATTCGGCCTTACATCACGAATGATAAACAGCTGAAGTTGTCGAAAAAATTATCCGGCTTTCCTACTGAGCGTTTCATTTTGTGCGATGGCTTGTTAACGTACGCCCTCCACAAGAACAGAGAAAAGTATGACACTCGCCAATCAACTGACACTGCTTCGCGTTGCACTGATTCCGGTCCTGGTTTTGGTTTTCTATTTACCTTATAAGTGGAGCTATATCGCCTCTGCCGTGATTTTTGCTGCCGCTGCAGCCACAGATTGGTTGGATGGTTACCTGGCGAGAAAACTAAACCAAAGTACAGCCTTTGGCGCCTTCCTTGACCCGGTTGCAGATAAGTTGATGGTGGCCACTGCTCTAGTGTTACTTGTTGGGCTGCATAAGAGCGCCTGGTTTACGGTGGCGGCCGCAGTAATAATTTGTCGTGAGATCGCTGTTTCTGGGTTGCGGGAATGGATGGCAGAGTTGGGCCAGCGTAGCAGCGTTGCAGTTTCTTATGTAGGCAAGATAAAAACGACCGCACAAATGGCAGCGATCATAGTCCTTCTCGCTTTTGATGTCCGAGACTTTCCAGTGATGGAAACACTGGGCTACCTGTTGCTGTATGTTGCCGCAGCGCTCACTCTATGGACCATGGTGATGTACCTGCGCGCAGCTTGGCCGGTGTTAATGGCGGACAATCATAAGTCTCCATGACCTAAATCCCTTCATATTACCGGTCTTATTATTTATAGGTGTCCCCCTGCTTGAGGCGGGGGCTCTCCACATCTCAAAGTCTACCCTTCCTGACGTAATTACTGAGCTTGTAACGTCCAACCATTTACAAAAACTCTCTATTTGTCGTCACATATAGCGCTGCCATTGGGTCGTTCTTCTAGAGTGATGAATTGGGTTTGTAACTCAATTCATCAAAGTATTGCTGTCCCAGCCAAAATAAATATAGGAGGGTGGGTGTGTTAGTGAGGCAATCTCTGGCAGGGCTACTGGCGCTGCTGTGCTCAATGTTACCGCAGGCGCAGGTGGTGCATGATGCCGAATATTACGTGCTGAAGATGCAAAATGGTGGGCGCTGGCAAAAAGAAGATTCTGAAATAGCCAAACGCTTGCAGGCCCTGCGGGAAAAGCATGGGCAGCCACCCAATATCATTTTCCTACTTTGGGATGATACCGCCTTTGGTGCTGTTGGCTTTCCTGTACTTCAAAAGAACTTTGGTTACACAACACCCAATTTAAACAAGATGGCGGCAGAGGGTATCAACTTTACACGTATGTATACCGAACCCTCCTGTACGCCTACCCGAGCAGCTGTGCTTACCGGTCGTCATCCGGTGCGGTATGGCATGGGGGCTGTGGGAATGCCCCACGAATTTTCCGGTCTTCGCGCTGAAGAGGTAACCATTGCGGAGGTACTGTCAAAGGCCGGCTATGCCACGGGATTCTTTGGGAAGGGCCACTTGGGAGATATCGAGGAGAGCTATCTGCATAACCAGGGATTTGATGAGGCGTTATTTACTCCCATGAACCAGATAACCTCTCTCTTCAATCCCCAGGCCAATGCTGTAAATGCAGTACTTGGTATGTTTCCTGAGATATACCCTCCCGATCCTTATCGCCTAGACAATCCAGGCCTGATTCCCTCCGGTTGGGTAATGAACATTGAGGGTGAGAAAGGGCAGCAGGGTAGGGAGTGGTGCGGTACTTCCAACGAGTGTTTTAGCAAGTTTGACCCGGAGGCGGAGCGTCGCACCATGGCATTCATCCGTAAGAATGCCGAAGCCAAAAAGCCGTTTTTTGTGGCTTACTGGCCCAATTTTCTGAATTTTATGGCTGCCTTTATGCCCAAACCCTCAGTTTCTGGTCTGATGGTGGCAGACTCATTCCCCGAAGTCGATGACTTCACTGGCCAATTGATGACAGAGCTGCAAGAGCTGGGTATTGCGGAGAATACCCTTTTTGTCGCCATGGCAGACAATGGTCCCATGGTGCATAGCCCGCCGGCAGGTTGGGGCATGCTCCCAATGTTATATCGGGGGGGGAAAGGGGATTTTACTGAGGGAGGTGTGAGAGTACCGGCTTTTGCTTGGTGGCCGGGCATGATTCAGCCCGGTCAGGCAGTTGGGGACATCATTCATATCACGGACCTATACACCACATTTGCAAGGCTTGGCGGTGCGACTGAGCATATTCCCACCGATAGGGTAGTGGATGGTCTGGACCAGACAGCGCTGCTGCTAAATGGTGACACCTACAGCCGTCGGGATTATGTTTTTATCTATGCCGGTCACAATCTGGGGGCTACGGTAAAAGGGAGATATAAGCGTCACTGGATTGGTGCTGGTGAGGTCGCATCTTCAGGAATGCCGGAGGCTTACTACGACCTATATATGGACCCCCGTGAAGAGTATCCGCAATTAGTGCCCTTAATTTATACCCAGGGGCAGTTCAATCACATGGTAGCTCGGCACCGGCTCTTTAAAAAGAAGTACCCGGATGTGCCCAGTGGGAAGGGTATCCCCTACACCGGACTGGCCAATGCGCGCCCCGAAACCAAAGCCATTGGGCAGCGGGTTAGAGCGGTTATGGAAGAAATGCCATTTAGCATTCAGGAGTACCTTGAGTTTGAAATTCCTGGGGCTGATAAAGTTGGTGACTGGGGCAATTAATCACAGGGCTACTAACTTGATGTACCGGTTTCCACGGATGAAGGGGCGGGTTAAGGGTGCTGAGGAATATAAAAAAACTCCCGATTTTTATTGTTAGTTTGGTTCCTGCCTGTTATCACTCATTGGCCAATGCGAATGACTCTCCGAGGGGGAAACTCCAGCTGGAATTGGTCAATGATGCATTTTTCCAAACTGATAGGGACTATACCGGTGGTCTCTTTATCCGTTGGAGTCCTCTAGGCAAAGCCTACACTTTAAGGCTTGGCCAGGAGATCTATACCCCGGACCATCTCGGTAGATCTGCACCAATCAATGATGAACATCCATATGCTGGTTGGAGCTATTTAGGCGCAAGCTACAAATATCAGTTCTCTAATCGCTGGATTGTTGATTTCACTCTTGATGCGGGGACTATTGGTCCTAGGTCTGGTGCTCGTCTCACACAGACTTTTCTACACTGGATTGTCTCCTCGCCACCTCCACATGGGTGGGACTCCCAGATTTTTAATGAATGGGGGCTAATGCCGGAGCTTAAGCTGGATTACCGATTACCTAAAGTGAATCTTGGAGGCATGAACTATCGCTTGGTCCCTTACTTACGCTGGAAAACCGGCAACATAGTCCGAGATTATGCTGCCGGAATCACCTTATTATTGGGTAGTTCTTTACCAGCTTTCAGTGCGATATCTTTACCGCGAGTAGGGAATCAATACTGGTATTTTAAGCTGGGGATGGAACATAAAGCAGTTCAGAGAAATGTATTAATGGAGGGAAACTCCGAGATTAAGAGGGGAGTAAAAGTTTTCAGTTATGGTGTAGTCCCAGAGAAAGAAGTGATCCTCGCAAATATCGGGGCTTTTTGGGGGCGTAATACCTATGAATTTGGCTTCAATATCAGGTACAACACGAAAATTTATACTTCCCAGGTTCGTCCTGATGAAGGCTTTCTGAGCCACAATGGTGCCCCGATGGGTAACTTTGTAATGTCTTTGATTGTCACTAAGCAATTATGAGTTTTTCATTGTCAGGAGGACGATATCTACTTGCCCTCCTGAATAGCTGCGCTACAAGCTTTAATTAAGACACGGCACTGAAGTAGTAATGCTGAGTAATGAACCCTGGAGAAGACTTATTGATACTGATTCAAGCTAATCACACCACTTCTATTCACCCTGATTGAAGGGAGCAGCGATTTACTCAAGCCTATTTTTGCTTCCAGCTCATAAGGTATGGAATCTTGATTTTGATTAATAAGGTCGACAGCAGCAAAGATAGACCCAACCAGGCTGGCAGTAGCATCCACAGCAATATCATCCTGACCGTAGGGAGCAATGGGCATGAGGTTGTTGGAGGTGCCTGTCAGCACTTTATGTCCTCCTAAGCGTAAGGTGTAATAAAGTCCTGATAGTGCCAGCTCACTATTGTTTGGGTTAAAGACCCTGAGGTGTATTCGAAACTTCAGGTTGTTGCCAGTTCTTGCGGGCAGTGGTTCTACTGCGATCACTTCTACCTCGGGTTTTTGAAAGTTAGGCGAAAGTGCTGCACAACCAGTGAATAGTGCCGTAATCAGTATTAACAGAGTGAGTCGATAGTATTTTGTCACTGTTATTCCTTAGTCTTCCTATCTGCTAGTTATTACACTGGGCTGCTGAACCTTAGCGTAATTAGTTCGAGCTTTCCGGTTCATTTGCCCAGTGATTACTAATTGACCCCTAAAGTTCCTGACATACCACAACTTCTTAGGTTATAACGGCAACTTTACGCAACATTATTGACTACCGAGACTCATTATGAAGACGTGGCTTGCAAGTTTGACAGCACTGGCACTGATATTGTTCTCGAGTTGGAGGTGGTTTTTACTTCCAGAGGTCGAACGAAATTTAAACAAAATAGGTTCTGCTGGTTATTCTGAGACCTCCGAGCAGGCTAGAACATTGCATAGATCACTTATTGTTGGTGACCTGCACGCGGATAGCTTCCTCTGGGCGAGAGATTTATCAAATGACGCCAGTTATGGTCATCTTGATTTACCCAGAGCCCGGCGCGGCAATCTCGGAATACAGGTTTTTACTTCAGTCACCAAGTCTCCCAGAGGGCAAAACTATCGTGAAAATTCTGCTGATGCCGGAGACAACATAACGCTATTAGCGGTCGCTCAAGGTTGGCCACCGAGAACCTGGAATAGCCTTTTAGAGCGTGCGCTCTTCCACTCCGAAAGGGCCACTGCTCTACAGGAATCTTTCCCGGAGCAGTTTCGCATTGTACACACCGCTGAAGATCTGCGCCAAGTCCTTCAGGCCCGGGAGCGAGGAGCCAGCACTCTCGCGGCAATTCTCGGTATTGAAGGAGCCCATCCACTGGAGGGTAAATTATCTAACATAGATCGCTTATACGATGCTGGTTTTCGGGTGATGGGATTACAGCATTTTTTTGATAATGAGTTGGGTGGATCGCTTCATGGGCAAAGTGAAGGCGGTTTAACGGAGTTTGGAAGCCTGGCTGTTCAGGAGATGGATCGTCGTTCGATTATTATTGATGTAGCCCATTCTTCTGAAACCGTTGTTAGAGATGTGTTGGCACTGACAGAACGGCCTTTGATTGTTTCTCATACAGGATTGAAAGGCAGCTGTAACTCGCCACGAAATATTAGCGATGACCTTATGAAGGAGATAGCTGAGCGTGGAGGCTTAGTAGGTATCGGTTTTTGGAAAGGGGCAGTTTGCGATAACAGCCCCCATAATATTGTTAAAACAATTCGCTATGCCGTAGAGTTGTTGGGAGTGGATCATGTTGCTTTAGGATCAGATTATGACGGTAGTGTTGAGGTTTCGTTTGATGTTGGCGACCTGGATCTGTTGACTGGGGAAATGTTGAATCAAGGATTTACAGTGAGAGAAATCCGCAAGGTTATGGGAGAAAATATACAAGAGTTTTTCCTGAAGTATCTGCCCTAAAGCGTTTTAATTTGCTTCCTGAAGTGGCTATAGGGTGGGGTGTAATGGCGAAGTTGTGTGTTTATTACACGTGGAAGATGTGTGCAATGGCTTCAGGTTGTCCTTTCGGCACGTATGGTCAATTCTATTAATAACTAATGGAGATGTTATGTACAAAGGGAGCTGCCTTTGTGGAGGCGTTAAGATTTCTATCCGTGGTGGAGTGAAGGATATTATTCACTGCCATTGTTCCCTTTGTCGTAAGTCTAGCGGAACTGCCTTTGCTACCAATGGCTTCGTAGACGCAGGCGGATTAACAATTGATCAAGGGAGGCAGCTGATCGGCTCATTCGAGCTTCGCCCGGGAAAGAGTCGGCACTTTTGTAAGGTATGTGCATCGCCGATCTACAGCTCAAATTCTGAAGACCCTTCAAGGTTCCGCCTTCGCCTTGGCATTCTTGATTCAGATATTCAGGAGCGCCCAATTTCTCACAACTTTGTAACTTCAAGGGCAAACTGGGACAGTCTGGATATCTTGCCTCGCTATGAGGCCCATGAGCCGAGTAGACGTAAGGGAGGGGCAGATTAGAATACATCCATTACTTTGATATTAGGGGTCAGGCTGATTAGCGATTGTCTGTGCCCCCAAGAAGGGGGCACAACAAAGTTCTTTAACAACAACTGCGATTCGCGCAGGAGTTATCTTGATTGTTGATACTAATTTTACCAGTACCTAAGTAAGTATTTTCTGATAGATAGAAATCTACAAATTGCTGCTCAAAATCTTCAGGCACCGATTTTTCAGCGAGCCCCGTCTGCAGCATCTTGGCCTGCCAAGCCTTCATTTTCGGAAAGTCCGCCAGGAAATCATATCCCGAATGGAGCTCAATAATGGCGGCACGATGTAGTATTGGTAGCCATGCGATATCGACGTCACTTAGCCTTGCGTCTTTAAAGAAAGGCCCATTTCCAATAGTTTTTTCGACTTTCTCAAAGGCTTTGTCAAGTTTGTTGCTACGTTCCTCCAAGGTCTGCTTATCGGCGCTACGTTGAGCTGAACATTGCACCAGGTAATGCTTTGCGGCCTGGTAACTCCAGGCTCTATCAAGGGCGCGCTGTTCAGGGCTGATGTCTGGTTCCAGGCGGGGGTAGATGTCATTTAGGTATTCAACGATTGCGTCGGACTCAAATAGAGCTATGCCACTTTCCGTTATGAGTACTGGCACTTGCCCGTTCGGAGACACATCCAGGAACCACTGTGGTTTGTCCTTAAGCCGGATGTATTGGATTTTGTAGGGAATCTTTTTGGCCTCAAGAAGAGCGGTCACCCGTTGTACAAAGGGGCAAATTTTAAAGCTAATGACCTCAAGCATTTTGATCCTCATCTCTAGTGTATATATCTATAAGACGGGCCACTCTTAAAAAGGACGATAAGATTTCAACAATTTCTGTATTTATTGGACTTAGGAACGTAGTCAATCACGGCTCCGTGACTATCTAGTGTCAGGTGGCAGCAATCCTCAAATAGACTGCGCAGTTCCCTTCTACTTTTTTGTACCCGGGACTTGACAGTAGAGTAGGGGATCCCATGTTCCTCAGAATAAGTCTTTTGCGACTGGCCATTTAGCTCGATTGCTATCAGCAGTTCTGCCGATTGAGGTGGCAGCCCTTTAATGAAGGGTTCTATACATGCCGATAAACTTTGTTGTGTATTGGTGTCTTCCTCTATCGTAAAAGAATCGTCTAGGGTCACCTCTTTTACTCTTCCTTTCTTACGATAGAAGTCAATCATCGCGTGATTGGCGACCTGAAATAACCAGGACTTGATACTCTTTTGGTCTCTGATCGTATGGATATTCTTGTGGGTTCTGATCAGAATCTCCTGAAGAATATCATCCACCATATCGGGTGATGAGATCCTGGAATGGAGGAAAGCTTTGAGGGCTGCGCTGTATTTCTTCCAGATAGAATCAATGGTCATATTTCATTACTGCTTTTCAGTCTCTCCGCAGAGGGTCATAAGCTTCACGGAGCAATAAAAATTATAGTTGCCGCAATACTAGCGGCATTTAATTGAACCATATGATTTTAGCAATGTTACGCTGTCAATCATATTTAAAGGCCATATAGCCTAGTGAAACTGGTAGCCGCCGTTCGTATTCTCGATTGCAAACAATATTAGAATCCTATGTGTCAGCAATTATTGGAAGGCATGCGGTTTGGGGTGGTGGGGGATAGTAGCATAATGTCTTGAGAGCGCATTTAGAAATGTGACTTTCCTAAATGCTAAATGCAAAGTGCGGTGTATAAAAGTAAAGCATTTTACAGAAGTGATGATCTTAATCTAATTCTTCTTTTTCTGGATAATGATGAGCTTGATAGGTTGGAGACCCGCCGATTATGAACTGAAGTTGTCATGTTAATCCTAGCGGGCCTGTAATACGATATATTTCCTAAAGTGCCATAGGATGTAATCCGCTCTAAAGTCTAGGGACATGAGAAATCTAATGCCGTGTTAGACCTGATCTCCGGCTTGCTTCAAACAGGAACCAAGCCCGTTTTTCCGACTGATCAATAAATTCTTCCAGTAAACTCGCTGTTGCAACATCATGGTGGTCATCACACAACTCATGCACTTCACGCATAAAAGCAACAAGCTCCTGATTGTCTTCGCATAATTCCGCTAGCATGTCTTGTGGGTCTACAAAGTCGGAGTTGTTATCAGTTGAGCGTTGCAATTTGGCGATATGACTTATGGAACGCAATGTGGTGCCTCCCAGCTTGCGCACACGTTCAGCCAGCGCGTCGGTCATGTCCAATACTTCTTCTGACTGATCATCGAACAGCAAGTGGTAGTCGCGAAAGTGTGGGCCGCTCACATGCCAGTGGAAATTCTTGGTTTTCATAAACAGCCCGAAGGTATCTGCCAGCAATGTATTCACTGCGCTGGTAATGTCTTCACGCGCGCTCTCACTCAAGTCTGTTGGGGTATTGAGTTGTGCGAGCTCTTTAGTACGCAGCGTTTCTCTTGCTGACTTCCTCATAGTAAACCTCGTGTCTTTCACGTTCAGAAAAGGAGAGAAACCAAAATGAAGAAAAATATGCCAATCAGGCTAAGGGTAGACAGTGGTGACGTGACTAGCCATTCGCGATATTCAAGAAGCAGGTTGGTATCTGGGCGGGTGTCAAATCTTAAGCGTTAATAACAGTAGTGCAAGGTACCTATAGTATATTAAAAGGTATCGATCTTTTGGTTAAGGTTGGCACAAGAAGGCTGTTAGAGGAATTTATATGGCTCCCATCAATGTGTTGGCTTTGTGTGGTAGTCTCAGAACAGAATCTTTTAATAAAAAGCTGATGCATCAAGCCATTCAGTTAGCGCCGAAGGAATTAGAATTTTACCTTAGGAAAATTGATGATATTCCTTTGTACAATGAAGATGTAAAGAATGTTGGTTTTCCAAAAAGTGTTGATCAATTAAATCAGCTTCTCTTTGCTTCTGATGCCGTGCTGATTGTCACGCCAGAATATAATTATTCAATGCCTGGGGTGTTAAAGAATACGATTGATTGGTTGTCTCGGTATGAACCACAAGGGTTTTATAATAAGCCGGTTGCAATCATGGGGGCTAGCCCTGGCCGTATGGGTACTTGTCGGTGTCAGTATCATTTGCGGCAGGTGATGGTGTTTTTGAAAGCGTGGGTTCTCAATGAGCCAGAAATTATGGTAAGTGATGCCTCCAGGGCTTTCGATCAGTATGGGCGATTGGTCGATGATAGGGTTGAAAAGCTCGTGCAAAGCCAGATGCAGAACTTATCCAGAATGGTCCACCGGGTATGAGGAGCAGGGTGGTAAATTCCGTCTTCGTTTATAAGAATTACATACATTCATAAATATGATCCATTTAGATAGATATTATCTTGATTTGCGCTGAGTAGATATGCCTATTGCGATGGGGTGTCTTGCATTCGATATTTATCATCTCTAGTCTCTGGATGCTAGATTTTATGTGAGTCAGGCAAAAAGGAATTGCGATGAAGAATTTTATGGTTAGAGCTTGGGGATCGAATAAATCAATCTTATTATTTTTGGCTTTAATGTTAATTTTCAGAAGTGCTGTAGCTGATTGGAGCGATGTGCCAACAGGTTCTATGAGGCCGACAATTGTTGAAGGTGATCGAATCCTTGTCAATAAAATGGCTTACGATGTTCGTGTACCGTTTACACATTTTTCCCTTTATCAACTTTCCAACCCAGATAGGGGGGATATAGTAGTTTTTGATTCTAAAGTTTCCGGAAAGAGGCTAGTAAAACGTGTTGTTGGTGTTCCAGGGGATAATGTTAGGATGAAAAATAATATTTTAACAATTAATGGGCGGCGGCTTGATTATGAGCTTGTTAAAGCTGATGGTGATAGCCTGGATAAAATAGAAAATCTGCTAGGTGTTGAGCACTTCGTCAGAGTTGACAAACACTCTTCCCCAATGTCGAGTTTTAGCGCTGGCACTATCCCCTCAGGTCATTACTTAGCCCTTGGGGATAACAGAGATAACAGCGCTGATTCCAGGGTCATAGGTCTTATTCCCCGAAAGGAAATAGTCGGCAGGGCAAGTCGTGTTGTTTTTTCTCTGGACTATGAGAATCGCTTTCTTCCTCGTGAAGCGCGTTTTTTGAAGTCGTTGTAAATTTTAAGGGCAACCTGGAAGAGGCATAAACTTCAAGGGAGGGGTTTGGATCTGAGGAGTATATTTAATCGTAATTAGTAAGTGCGTGGAGTAGGGGTTCGCCAGTAACTTAACCCCAATGCGTATTGTTGGGTCATATTTAGTAAATCACTTGAGGGAATTTATGACTGGTATGGCCGGATCTACCTAAGGGTTGCTTGACTCTTCATTGAGTGATGAGTTTCTTATGTAAGCTGCCAACTTTTTGATCAAGTTAAAACTGAGTTGAAGTGGGGCTGGGGCTTCAAATTCTGAGGAAAAAAATATAGAGAAGCGTTCCTACTAGAGGGGGCAATAACTATCTAACTTTGAAGTGCTGTGTGGTGCCCGGGGCCGGACTTGAACCGGCACGGCCGTGAAGCCGGGAGATTTTAAGTCTCCTGTGTCTACCAATTCCACCACCCGGGCAGTTCCTTTGCGAGGGGGACCTTAGCTTTTTGCTCTGTCCTTCATCCTCACTTCCAGCGCAATTCACAGGACTTTGCGATGGAAAGGAAAATGGAGGCTAGGGTCGGAATCGAACCGGCGTACACGGAGTTGCAGTCCGCTGCATGACCACTCTGCCACCTAGCCTTTTTATTTCACACTTAGTGCGAAATGGAACGCTGCGAATTCTATCTGATAAATCTGAAAAATCCTAGCGTTTTCTTATACTTACGTGCACTTGGCTGCGTAAGAGGCCGCTATTCTATGGACTCCCGGAGATTAGTCAAGCGTTGATTTCAACATTGTGAAAAAGAAAGGTGAAAAAGTCGGGAAAGTTCCTGTGGAACGGTTAGGCAGAAGGCGTAATAACTTTTAGCACTGCTCCCAATGAACCTATTTCCATTTGTTCTAAATTTATTTTCAGCGCTGCTGGCAATCTTTCATGTGTGTTCGATACTGTCTTTATCTGGCTAGCACGTCTCCCCCAAAACGTGTTTAGTAGCGCCGGTAGAGCAGACTGAAATGGCTTGCTCTCTGTGTAGCAAGGATGAAATCCTCCAAGTTTCACTCCTAATGGTCTTGGCCCTGACGCTCTCCCCCCCCGTCGTCAGGGCTTTTTTTTATTTGCGTTTTGGCGTTTTACCGACCCTCGTCGGTAAGGTTTTCCACCGCCAGGGTTTTTATAGGTTGGCCCGCAGCTTGTTCGGATAGCTCACGGAATCGTTCCAGGGTCACTTCTCCCCGGGTGCTTGCCAGCTCCCGCGCTACATTATCAATACTGGCTTTTCCGCCGCTAGCCTTTCGAATTTCATTATCCAGCTCCAGCATAACTACGGCAGCACGGGCAGTGACTGGGCCCGAAGAGCGTCTAACCAAAAGAGAGGGGGCCTTTTTGCCCCAGCGTGCTAGTTTATCCATAGCCTCCCGGTAGCGGTCCTCACTAATTCCGCCGGTGCGACGTAGGATTTCAAGCGAGTAAAATTCAGCCAAGCCTTCAACAATCCAATCGCTCCGATCGTCCCCATGGATGCCTGTACCGACGTGTACCAGCTCATGGATCATGCTGCTGGTACGGTTTCCACTGATTAGTGGTCGATCAGCATGCATAAATAATGATCGGGTACCTGATAAGCCGCCACGCCACATTGGATCATCTGCTGTAACGATCAATAAGTGATCGGGAAAAAGCGGAAAAATTTTCTTTAACTCCGGCAGGTTCCAGTTAAGGAAGGCGAGGATATCCTGGCGGTGTATATTTTGGTCTTTGGGGCCGGAAATCCGGGTTTCGGTTCCCGCGATGATATCCTGGCGGCTGCCAATCTTGCCCACGATCATCCACCCTTTGGGCCTTACAAAGCGACGTTTAGGATCAGATAGCCGGTATAGATTATTTTCAATCTTTGGATAGGGCAGGGCAGATGACCAGCCTTTGGGCATGTCTAGCTTTAGGCGTGCATTTGAACGTCCACGGCTGGTCGCAGAGATGGGGGCTATTAACTTGTCACTGCGGAGGATTGCCCAGTCTTCGGTAATTCTGGAGTCATACCCGCCATTGCTCCTCTGGTTGTCTATCACAAAGCTGTAGCTGAGCTTTGCCTGACGGCCTTTAGGGCGCCAGACTGCCTTGTCACCTTTAATCTCAAGAGGGTCTGTACTTTTAAGATCTTTGTAGCGACCCGAACTTAAATTGATCGTGAGTTTACTGGGGATACTCTTCCCGCTAAGTGCCAATTCCACCCGCGCGAGTTTGGTTTCCGGGTCTATTTTCGCTGTGTAAAGCAAGTCATAAGCCCAGGTGGCCGGGGTGATAGAAAGGAGGAGTATGGAGAGAGTAAACAGTCTTGTAAGCATCATTTTTTGGCAGGAAATCCAACAAGTTGAGATTTGGACAGCTTCCAAGCCTACAGGTGCCCAAGTGTCACCTTCAAGCAAATTGGCGAGAGTAAGGCACCTGTGTCTACCAGCTCCCGGTGACTGAAGTTATCAATTAGCATTAAACACTAATAAAAAGTATACACTTATAAAGTCGTTATAAATGTGCAAATCTGACAACACCAGAAATATCCCCATTCTTTGTTAATCAATAACGGGGGAGAAGGGTTATGAGCCCTGATTTACGAGGTCGTAAACCATGTGTGTAAAGGAACCGGTAGTGGGTTTTACGCTGAACGTTTGATTTTTTCCTGTACTAACCAATAGGAAACGCCCAGTGCGATAGTGACCATGGCGATACCTATGATCTGTTCAGAGCTTACCAGTCCAAGGTCGAGAACAATTACTTTACGGGCCACAGCCATAAGGGCAGTAGCCAGAACTAACTGGACGGGTACGACATTGGTGCCCAGATACAAGCGTATATTGGTAAAAATCTCGATTGCGATCAGGACAGCCAGAAAGGCTCCGAATGTTGCGAGGATGTCCTCCATGTCGAGCAGGAGGAATGGGGGAGACTTGAGTTTCTCATAAAGCACATAAATCACATCGGCAATGGTCCAAAAAATAACCATGACCATAAGAATGGCTAGAAATCTAACTGCTGCCTTGATCGCCCGGTGCAGCTGGTTGATCAGGGGGTCGTCATGTTCCTCATGAATTTCTTCGTATTTCATGGGCCTTTCTCTTTCCCTGGTGGCAGGGTGATGCTTTAGCTTGAATATATGTCAAAACCACCAGGTCAGCTATTTGGACTACTTCAGTGGATTGAAGGGAGAGTGGTTGAAAAATAGCAGGAAGTTGTGGGTAGAAGAGTTATCTGGATGAAAAGAGCTATCAATCCACTATGCGATGAAAATAGATGTCATCCAGACGCAAAAAACCCGCTTAGTGCGGGTTTTGAGATCTGGTCGGTGAGAGAGGATTCGAACCTCCGACCCCTTCGTCCCGAACGAAGTGCGCTACCAGGCTGCGCTACTCACCGACTTATTGGTCTCGCTTCATCAGCGAAGTGGGCGGCATTATAGCAACCTTTTTTTTACTGTAAACCATTGATTTAACTTTTAATTTGTCGAATTAGGCCCTCTTGCGCAGTGGAGGCTACCAGTACGCCGTCGCGGGTAAAAATCTGGCCACGGGCAAATCCGCGTGCGCCGGTAGCGGAAGGGCTGTCGGTTACATAGAGGAGCCACTGGTCCAGGCGGAAGTCCCGGTGGAACCACATCGCATGATCGACGCTGGCCGGCATTAAGTGGGGGTCGAACAAAGAAATATGGTGTGGCTGTAAGGAGGTTCCAAGCAATCCCATGTCAGATGCGTAACAGAGCGCAGCGCGGTGCTCCATAGGGTCATCAGACATCTCACCCTCGGCGCGGAGCCAGAACATGCACTTCGCTTCACTTAGCTCGGCACCAAAGTAGCTTTTAGGATCTACCGGGCGGAAGTCAATCATATAGCGGCGCTGATCATATTGTGGGCTGACTAAGCCTGCCTCAAGCGCCAGTTGCTGCGTATTCTTTAGGTTCTCTGGGGCAGGAATCCCTTCGCATGGCATATCAGCCTGGTGATCGAATCCGGGCTCCTTGATCTGGAACGAAGCAGACATGTTGAAAATTGCCCGACCTCGTTGCTTTGCGACAACGCGGCGAGTGGTGAAGCTACCTCCATCGCGGATAGGGTCCACCTCATAGATCACCGGTAGTTCGCTGGAGCCGGGGCGCAAAAAATAGGAGTGCAGGGAGTGTGGCAAACGATCTTCAACAGTGCGTGTAGCGGCCATCAGTGCTTGCCCAAGCACCTGGCCTCCAAATAGTACTTTTCGATAATTTTCGACGTGGTGACGACTGCGAAAGAGATTGCGATCCAGCTCTTCTACGTCGAGTAGTTTGCTCAGCTTTTCCAACATGGACGACTCTACCTGTTACCTAATAGTGATAGTCGGAATAATCCGGGCAGGCATTTCAATCTTGCCCGAAGCGGCGATGATAGCAGCCAAATGTACTATCTCCATTCACATTTTGAACGAATTCGATCGACTGGTCACTCCAATACCGAATCGCAGTTGTGTATGGCCAAATCATATAACCCATTAAATTTGAAAAAATATGCTCTTGATTTTTTCAATTTGTCGATTGTGTGCTTATTGATGTGATATAACGCGCCATATAGTGCCTGGGAGAGATGTCTTGAGGCGTAACCCCGGCCGATTAATTACCGATAAAAATGCAATAACGGGAAAGGAATGTTGCCAGATGCCACATCACGATATTGATATTCGTCCACCGCAAAACTTTGGCAAGGTAGTTAGCAGACATCGTACTGCAAAGGCGGTGGCTGGAGTGGTAGGGTCCGCAGCTTACTATGGCACCTGGGGTGCACAAACCGCTACGGGTGCAACACTTACAGGCCTTGCAACCGGGGCTGCTGTAGCCACTTCGGCTACGGGCGTAGGCTTAATCGTTGCCGGGACGGCGCTCTCTGTCGGTTACGCTGGCTTGGCCGCCAGGTCAGCATACAAAACTCACAACCACCTCAATGGTCTTAAAAAGATCTTTCAAGAAAGAAAATCTTTTGAATGTACATGTAAGGGCTCTGTTGCACACGATTATATTTCGGGGCAGGTACTGCCCTATATTATTGAGCAAAAGACGAAAAAGCTGCACCGCAAGATGGTAGAAGCCACCCCGGGAGTTTCCACTTTAGAGTACAGCCGCAAAGCGATAAAGAATCTATATAAGCGCGCCCAAGGGACTCTTGGCAAGAAGCGCACATTTGCCGCCGAATGGCTGGCTCAGCACCTCATATCCCATGACTGTGAGTTGGCAAACGCTATTGTGGCGGAGCTTTATAGTGAGGAAGAGATGCTTTGGATTCGTGCTCAGGACAACGATGTCGTAGCTCCCTTACTGGAGCTTAAGATGAAGTCGGTTTAGGGGGCAGGTGCTTAAAGCGCTGTTTTGGGAAAGCACCTGCTTGCGGGTGGGTAATGGACTACCTGCCAAAATTTTTGATAGCTCCAACGTTTTTTATTCCCGTAAGCTCCTACTCTGAGAATTCTAGGTCTTCGATAACTGGCGCCAACTTTTTCGGGTGACGTTCCCCTCCACACTCTGTATCTTGCACTAATAGCACAAAAATTGAGCAAAATAGGCTAAAATTTTTAATATTTGAGTGTCTAATTTCTCGATTCACTTTTCCAACCGAGTTGAATTGCCTATCATTCATGAATGAATAGTCAATTTCAGTCCCCATTATTACGGGCAGAGAAGGTCGGAAGTATGGATAAGGCAAAAGAGAAGGTTCAGAGGTTTCGCGCGAGAGAGCAGCGCATCCTGGATGCGGCTCTGGAGCTTCTGCTGGAGCACGGTGAAGAAAAGGTCACGGTAGAGCAGATCGCCGAGCGGGTAGATATTGGTAAGGGCACCATCTACAAGCACTTCATTTCAAAGACAGAGATTTACATGCGTTTGCTGATGGACTACGAGAGGTCCCTCGCTGAACGCCTGAAGGTAGCTGTTGAGAATGCTGAAGAAAAAGGCGATATCACAGCTCCAGCCAGAGCCTATTTTGAGTCCCGTATGGCTGATCCGGGCAAGGACAGGCTCTTCCAGCGGTTGGAAGAGAAAATAATCACCCTCAATTTAGCTCCGGAGATGATTTCTGAGCTACATGCCATTCGCAACTCCAATGCTTCTGCCCTGAACCGGGTGTTTGAACGAAGGATGGAGCAGGGCATGCTGAAGAAGGTGCCTGCCTACTATTACTATTCAACCTATTGGGCCCTGGTTCAGGGTGCAGTAGAGCTTTATCACTCCAAGTCGTTTGCTGACGTGATTGAGGACCGAGAGGGCCTGATGGAGTTCATCATGGACGTGGGGGTCCATATCGGAGATATTTCCTCCCGCAAGCCACCGGCAAGCAGTCATACCACTGGTCAAGCTGCGGGGCCGTCCTTTGGCTGAGCCACTTTTCGAGCAGCTGCAAAAACTACAGAGGGAGTTCCACGGATATCCTCCGGTTGAAAAGTGGAACCCAGACCTCTGTGGCGACATGGATATGGTCATCAAGCATGATGGTCGCTGGATTCATGAAGGGACAGAAATAAAGCGGCACACACTGGTTAAGCTGTTTGCGAGCATCCTCAAGCGGGAAGGGGATGAATATTTCCTGGTGACTCCAGTGGAGAAGCTGCGCATACTGGTGGAAGATGTACCTTTTGTGGCGACACAGGTGGCACGTAATCCGAATAGTGATGCTCAGACCTTACTTTTCACAACCAATGTGGGTGATGTGATCGCGCTAGACGAAGACCGCAATTGGCACTTAAAGGAGTTTGGCGCCCCCCCGCAACTAATTCCTTACCTGGAGCTTCGTGGTGGCCTTCAAGCCAGGGTTTCCCGTGATGTGTTCTACCAGCTGGTCGATTGGGCTCAAGAAGCTAATCATGGCCCCAGTGATACCGGGAAACTTTTTGTGCGTAGTGCCGGTAAGGATTTTCTGCTCGGTTCTTATAATTGATTTTTGAAAAACTGCCATTTCAGGGCCAGCGTTCTGCTGGCTCTAAGCTTCTTTTCTTTGCTTTATTACTTAGTCTTATATTAAGCGGGATGGCTTTTCCTGATTTCTCTCCTTGCTGGTTTTCTATATGTACTGAATGTTGCACGTATTACTTAATTGATACGGATTTATTAAATATCCATATTTTATTCATTTACTTGAAAGCTGAATGAAATTTGAAGGCAATAAAACATTCCAAAAAGTGTAAAGCTGGATGTTTTATTGCAAAAATTACTGAAAATATACAAAAAGTTAACAAGTTCGCAACACGGCGTTTCTACACTCCCCCGCGTCCTAACCGCTTAGGCGAATAAATTAAACAGAAATTTAGGCAGTCAACAGTGTGTTGTTTGGCTTAGTAGGGCTCTCCAATAGCTTTTCGTGCTGATTGACTGTTTTTCAAGGATTACATTCCTGTGGGGGGAGATATGAAACGCATACAAAATCAGATCATTCTGGCTGCCGCCATTACAGCTTTACTGGCGGGTTGTGACGGTGGTGGAGTGAGTGTTGAGCCTAAGACTGTTGATAATTCAGTAGACAACTCTGTCGATAATTCTGGTGGTGGATCTTCTGAAAATCCCTGCGCAGCGATCCAAAGTACGGGGGTACAAGGCTCTTTTGAAAGCGGTAACTGTCGATATGGAGCCGACTTTGTTTCCGCGTCTAATCCTTTAACCGAGGACTTGTATCTTCCTGCGCTTCCAGATGATGGCGCGCACATTTTTGACGGTAGTCTCTTTGTTGGTGAAAACTACTCCAGTGATGTTGACTTACAGGCTGCCGGTGTTGCCCAGGGCGGTGATGGCGTCAAATTGGAAATACAAGCCGGTGCAACCGTTGCCTTTAAGGATAACTCAGCCTTTATGGTTGTAAATCGTGGTTCACAGGTTTTTGCCCGTGGTACTGAATCCGCACCAATTACATTTACCTCTGAAACAGATGTCCGCGGCACTGTAACTGCAGATGCCGTATCCCAGTGGGGTGGAATGGTTATCAACGGTTTTGGTGTAACTAATAAGTGCAAATACTCAGGCTCAATTGCCGGTGGAGATCTCACTTTGGATGGCGAGTGTCATGTTGCCGCTGAAGGTTCCACTGACGATAACACCTCATACTACGGTGGAGACAACAATGGAGATAACTCTGGCGAGCTTTCCTATGTTGTTGTAAAGCACACGGGTGCCCTGGTTGCTAGTGGTGATGAATTAAATGGCATCTCTTTTGATGCAGTTGGCAGCGGCACAGTGATAAATAACCTGCAAACTTATTCCACTTTTGATGATGGAATTGAGTTCTTTGGTGGTGCAGTAGACGTTAGCAATTATGTTGCTCTCTATGTGCGAGATGATTCAATCGATATTGATGAAGGTTATCGTGGAAGGATCACCAATGCCTTGGTTGTACAGAGTGAAAATGATGGGAACCACTGTATTGAGGCAGATGGAATCGGTTCTTACAAAGATACGATTGATTATACCGCTCTGATTGATCAGGGTCTGAACAGCCGTCCAATAATTGATGGCCTGACTTGTATCGTTTCTGCTCAAAAAGAAGGTACTCATGATCCGGGTGCAGGTTGGCGTCTGCGTGAGGGTATCTATCCGATGATTACCAATTCCATAATTGTTGCTTCTTTTAAAGCTGATGAAACGTCAGATGATGGTAGCAATTACTGTCTGCGTATGGAGAGTGTTCAAACGCGCAATGAAGCAACCTCTGGTACGGAAGTAGCCCTGACCTCCAACATCTTTGCTTGTGAGGATCGCACCAAGACAGATGAAGATACCTTTGATCTGGAGGCGTGGGCTGTAGATAGCGGCAATCAGTTTGCTCCAATTTCAGGAGCGTTGAGCCCAACTATCGGCATTGATACTAACTTTATTCTGCTAGACGGCACTCCAGCAATCTATACCGTGGGCGCCGACCAGCAGCGAATCAACGACGCGGAACCCGCTGTCACCGCGTTTGAGCGTGCTTATTTGGGTGCACTTGATATCAACGGTACTGATTGGACTCAAGGCTGGACTTATGGCTTACATCAAGGCAGCCGTGCACAGCCTCTCTGGTTTGAATAATTAGCCAAAGATGTGGTTAGGGGAAGCTCTCCTGATCTTGCAGGGCGCCGCCTTCGCTGATGGAGTCGGCGCCCTGCTTGGTTTAGACACCCAATAATGGGAATGATAAGAGGCCTATGTGATGGCTAAATATGAAAATTTTCAGAGGGTGCCGCTGGTAATGGCTATTGCCGCGGCCACTGCTATTGCTCCTGGTGTAATTGCCCAGGATGCAGATCTTGTGGAAAAAGAGACCGGTTCGATACAAAGTCTTGAAGAAGTAATGGTCCAGGGGCGTTTAAGGGACTCGGCGGAATCTCTGGTTAGTGAGCGCCTGGAAGAGGAGGTGGTCACCGACATCCTCGGTGCTGAGATGATTGGTCGGGTAGGGGGCTCAACGGTGGCTGCGGCGTTACGCAGGGTGTCGGGACTATCGCTAGTGAGCGATAAATTTGTTTATGTGCGGGGATTGGGAGAGCGTTACTCCAGTACCACGCTGAATGGCGCTACGGTACCTTCACCGGACTTGACGAGAAATGTGATTCCCCTCGATCTATTTCCCACCTCTATCGTGGATTCGCTGGCTGTACAGAAAAGTTACTCTGCTGACCAGGCCGCGAGTTTTGGCGGTGGAAATGTGGATATTCGGACAAAGGGGATTCCAGATGATCTTACGTATTCAATTGAATTGGGGACAGGAGCCAACTCAGAAACCAGCGGTGAAGTTCTGAGCTATCGGGGAGGGGGTAATGATCACTTCGGAACCGATGACGGAACCAGGGCGCTACCGGGCGAAATCTCTGTTGCGCTAAAGCGCTTCAGGGGTGGTTTGGGAATTTCTGATATTAGAAAAATTCTGATTGAGGAAGGAAAGCAGTATTCCAGTGAGCAGGAAGCTGATGCTGCAGCCCGGGGGCTAAATCGTGAGCTGGCCCTAAACCTTAATCGTGATATTGCCATCGAAGAGGAGTCCAGCGATCCTGATGGTGATGTGAAAGCGAGTGTAGGTAATCGTTTTTATCTCGGTGATAAATGGGAGTTGGGGCTTCTGGCTGGTGCCTCATATAAAAGCGAGTGGAGAGAATCTGAGAGAACTCTGCGCAATTTCGGGGCTCCCAATGAGCAATTAAACAACCGTAGCAAGTCTACATACTCAGTGGATATCAGCGGAAACTTAAATTTAGGTTTGCGCTTTGCGGATGAGCATGTAATCGAAAATACAAGCCTCTTTCTACGTAACACTGATGATGAAACTTCTATCACCGATTACTTTAATGAAAATCGTCAGGTATCAGATGGTTCTGGCTATCGTGAGTATTTGTTGAAATATGAAGAGAGGGAGTTGGCCCTGAATCAGGTCAAGGGTAGCCACTCCTTGGGGCCTGAGACCAAAGCTATCCTTCCTTTTGATTTTTTCAACTGGGTTCCGGAAGAGGTGGTTTTCGACTGGTTCTATTCGGACGCGACAGCGACCACGGATATTCCTAATCAGGTGGATGTTATTTCCGATACGGTTACTGATCCTGCGACAGGCGAAGTGTTGAGTTCGAAGGTCAGTACAGGCTCGCGAAGCGCGGGGTTCCGCTTCACAGAGCTTGAGGATGACGTTAAAAATTATGGTTGGTCGGCCACCTTACCTTTGGAATTTTCCACTTCCAGCCTGGAGTTAAGCGGTGGTTTTGCCAGGATAGAGAAGGGACGCTCATACAGGCAAACTGAGCTACGCTTGGATATTTTCAGTGTGAACGATGGGGATGTGTTGGGCAGCCCCCTAGATGAAGTATTTAGTGATGATAATATTATCAGCGGCGATAATGACTTTGTTTTTGACTTGGCGGGGAGCAACAAGCAAAGCTATTTAGCTGCAACGGCAACAGATGCAGTGTTTGGTAAATTCGATTGGACGTTCAATGAAGCTTGGCGAATTTCGGCAGGGGCACGCTGGGAGGATTACAGCCAGGTGGCACTTGAGTGGAACCCATATGGCTACACGATAGATGACCCGCAAGTAACAGCTGACCCGGATGAGTTGCTGGAGGCTGTTTATGCTGAAGATGACATTTACCCATCTTTCTCTCTGACTTATATGGGGTCTTTTTGGGCGGAGACGTTCCAGCTTCGTTTGGGGGTTTCAAAAACAGCCGTGCGGCCTGATCTTCGCGAAATTACCGATGCGTTCTATATTGACCCTATTACCGATGAGCAGGTGAAAGGGAACCCCGATGTCAGGCCTTCAGAAATCAACAATTATGATTTACGTGCTGAGTGGTTCTTTGACAGCGGGGACAGTTTGACAGTTTCTGCTTTTTATAAGGATGTGGTTGACCCAATTGAGTTTTTCGAGGCTGCCTCCAGTGATACCAATGTGGCTCGCGAGATTATTAATGCCGAGTCTGGAAAGATTATCGGTATTGAAATCGAAGGCATGAAGCAACTTGGTTTCCTTGGCGATAATATGGAGAGCTTCTTTGTGCAGGGCAATGTAACCTTGCAGGAAACCGAGTTGGTTGCTGGAGATGAGGCTGATGCTCCGACGAATCCGGTGCGTGAAATGACAGGAGCATCCGAATACGTTGTGAATATGTTGATGGGTTTCGACAGCCCTGATGGCAATCACTCTGCGACGCTGGGTTACAACGTTTTTGGAGAGCGCCTGCATCTGGCTGGCCGTAACTTGGATCCAGATTCTTACGAGCAACCTTTCCATTCGCTTGACCTAACTTACTCCTGGCACCCTACTGAGGAGGTGACGATAAAGGCCAAGATGCAAAACCTTCTGGATGAATCAATTGAGATTGAGCGAGATGGCGTTATTGTCTTTGAAGAAAAGCCGGGCCAGACCTTTGCCATAAACGCTCAATATAAATTCTGATCTTCTCTCTCAATAATTTCTGCTGCCTCTTTTTCGCCCGCAGGAATTTTCTCTACTTTTTCACGTTGCAGAGAGTTCAAGTGAAAAAGTAGATATAAAAATGGCGCCGGAAGGCGCCATTTAAGTCGATGGGTTCACATATTTGGGTAGTTGGGACCGCCGCCACCTTCCGGAGTAACCCAAACAATATTCTGGGTTGGGTCTTTAATGTCACAGGTCTTACAGTGAACACAGTTCTGTGCATTTATCTGGAATCGCTTGCCGTTGGCATCCTCAACAACTTCGTATACGCCGGCGGGGCAGTAGCGCTGTGCCGGTTCGTCATAGATTGGCAGGTTGTGGTTCAGCGGAATCTCCGCATCCTTCAGGATCAGATGGCAGGGCTGATCTTCCTCGTGATTTGTGTTGGAAATAAATACAGAGGACAGCTTATCAAAACTAAGTACACCGTCGGGTTTGGGGTAGTCAATTTTTGCACAGTCTGCTGCGGGTTTGAGCTGAGCGTGATCTGCCTTAGTATCGCGCAAGGTCCAGGGCAACTTGCCTTTGAACAGGTTGATATCCACAAAGGCATAAGCGGAGCCAAGGATGTTGCCCCACTTGTGTTGGGCAGGGCCGAAGTTGCGCTGCATATGTAGCTCTTTCCAGGCCCAGCTGTCACGATACCTGGAGGTATAATCGGTCAGCTCCTCGCTGTTGCGGTCTGTGGCAATAGCTTCCACTACGGATTCTGCAGCAATCATGCCAGACTTCATCGCAGTGTGATTTCCCTTGATCTTGGCAAAGTTCAGGGTGCCGGCGTTATCTCCTATTAGAAGCCCGCCAGGAAAAGTCATTTTTGGCTGAGACTGTAGGCCGCCTTTAACAATAGCTCGGGCGCCATAGGCCACGCGCTCGCCACCTTCCAGGTATTGCTTAATCACCGGGTGGTGCTTGTAGCGCTGGAACTCATCAAAGGGGCTGACATGTGGGTTACTGTAGGCCAGATCAGTAATCAGGCCGACCACTACCTGGTTGTCCTCGAGGTGGTAAAGGAAGCCGCCACCGTGGGTGTTGCTTTGATCCAGAGGCCAGCCTGCGGTGTGAACTACCAAGCCCTGTTGGTGTTTTTCAGCAGGTACTTTCCAGATTTCCTTTATGCCTATGCCGTAGTGTTGTGGGTCGGTATCGGCATCCAGTTTGAAGCGCTCAATCAACTGTTTGCCCAGGTGGCCACGGCAGCCTTCGGCAAAAAGTGTGTACTTTGCGTGCAGTTCCATGCCGGGCATGTAGGAGTCTTTCTGCTCCCCATTCAGGCCGATTCCCATATCACCTGTAGCAATGCCTTTTACGGATCCGTCTTCATTATAAAGCACTTCAGATGCGGCGAACCCAGGGAAGATTTCCACTCCCAGATTTTCTGCTTGCTCCGCCAGCCAGCGGCATAGATTTCCAAGGCTGATGATGTAGTTGCCTTCGTTGTGCATGGTGCTGGGCACAAACATATTGGGCACTTTAATGGAGTTTTCATCGCTGCGCAGGACGTAGATGTCATCGCCCTTGACTTCGGTGTTCAGTGGGGCGTCGCGCTCTTTCCAATCAGGGAAAAGTTCATTCAGGGCAGTAGGTTCAAAAACTGCGCCCGAAAGAATGTGGGCACCGACCTCGGAACCCTTCTCCACGACACATACTGAGATGTCTTCATTGAGCTGGCGAATACGGCAGGCCGCTGCCAATCCGGCGGGGCCGGCACCCACGATCACTACATCGTATTCCATTGATTCGCGTTCCACGGCACTCTCCTCAGCAGTTGCATTCAACTTTTTGCGGCCATTCCGGCCTTATCATTTATATTGGTGGCTGATTATATAGGCGTTTAATCAACCCTACCAATTGCATGACTATTCATTTGCTATGGCAAATGCGCTGTATTTCAACAGGTTAGGAATAGGGGATAGACTACCCCAATGGTTGGAAATAGATTTTGTGAATGGCAGTGATGACTTCTATTTGACTATTGATTTTGCCGTATAGAACCGCCACCATACACGCCGTTCAAACACTTGTTTGACCAGAACACCGTATCCGTTCGCGATGTGAATCGTCAGTCGCGGCTGTTAAAAAGCTTATTTAAGACGGGATTTCCATGAAAGTTCTTGTAGCTGTGAAACGCGTTGTTGACTACAACGTCAAGGTTCGCCCTAAGGCGGACGGCACTGACGTTGATACAGCCAACGTCAAAATGTCTATCAACCCCTTTTGCGAAATCGCAGTTGAAGAGGCGGTACGCTTGAAGGAAAAAGGCGTTGTCAGCGAGATAGTCGCCGTTTCCATGGGCTCCAAGCAATGCCAAGAGCAAATTCGTACTGCGCTGGCCCTGGGTGCTGACCGCGGCATATTGGTAGAAACCGATGCGGAGCTGCAGCCTCTGGCCGTGGCCAAGTGCCTGAAGGCGATTGTTGATAAGGAAGAGCCTCAAATGGTCATCCTGGGTAAGCAATCCATCGATGGTGACAATAACCAGACCGGGCAAATGCTGGGCGCATTGACTGGAATGGGGCAGGGCACCTTCGCTTCTGAAGTGGCTGTGCAGGGTGATGCCGTTAAGGTTACCCGTGAGATTGATGGCGGGCTGCAGACGGTTGAACTGAAGTTGCCTGCGATTGTTACCACCGACTTGCGCTTGAATGAGCCGCGCTACGCTTCTCTGCCGAATATCATGAAGGCCAAGAAGAAGCCCCTCGATACTACTACTCCAGATGAGCTGGGTGTAGATATTACTCCTCGCACCAAAACCCTGAATGTTGAGCCGCCGGCTGAGCGTCAGGCAGGCGTTAAAGTAGCCGACGTTGCGGAACTGGTAGAGAAACTGAAAAACGAGGCGAAGGTAATCTGATGAGCATCCTGGTTATTGCTGAACATGACAACGCCGAGCTGAAGGGCGCTACGCTGAACACCGTAGCCGCAGCCAAAGCTATTGGTGGTGATATCGCAGTGCTGGTTGCCGGCGCTGGTTGTGCTGCCGTAGCAGAAGCTGCAGCAAAGGTAGAAGGTGTAAGTAAAGTACTGCTGGCTGATAATTCCGCCTATGAGCACCAACTGGCTGAAAATGTTGCCAAATTAGTAGCTGATCTAGGTAAGGATTACAGCCACATCCTGGCTCCCGCCACCACCACTGGCAAGAACATGCTGCCGCGTGCTGCCGCACTTCTGGATGTTCAGCCAATCTCCGACATTATCGCTGTAGAGAGTGCTGACACGTTCAAGCGTCCGATCTACGCAGGAAATGTTATTGCAACCGTTCAGAGTTCAGATGCTATCAAAGTGATCTCCGTTCGCACCACTGCTTTTGATGCTGTTGCAGTAGAAGGTGGTAGTGCGGCCGTTGAGTCAGTTGATATTGCTGATGATGCCGGTGTCTCAACTTTTGTCGGCGAAGAGCTCGCCAAATCCGATCGTCCGGAACTAACTGCCGCTAGTGTGGTCATTTCTGGTGGGCGCGGAATGCAGAATGGTGACAACTTTGAGATGCTGTACAAGCTGGCTGACAAGCTTGGTGCAGCGGTTGGTGCCTCTCGCGCTGCTGTAGATGCCGGTTTTGTTCCCAACGATATGCAGGTTGGTCAAACCGGTAAGATCGTCGCTCCCGATTTGTACATTGCTGTCGGTATCTCCGGCGCTATCCAGCACCTGGCAGGTATGAAGGATTCCAAGGTGATTGTTGCGATCAACAAAGACGAAGAAGCCCCGATCTTCTCCGTTGCCGATTACGGTCTGGTCGCTGATTTGTTTGAAGCTGTTCCCGAGCTTGAAGCAAAGCTGTAATCCTTGATTACTATACTGACCAGTATTGGAAAAGGCGGCGGGTAGCCGCCTTTTTTATTTGAGGCGGAACTAGTGTGCAATTTCGGGGACGAATTTAAGGTTTGCAGCGTTTAACTGGGCAGGAGCGTTGCCTTTCAAAGACTTAGGCAACAAAATAGGCGTCAAAAACCAATAACCTCAAAAAAGTTGAACTTGTATGTGGGTATGTTCATGTCCCCATTAAAGCGAGCCTTTGGCTCAGTTGGCACCGGTTTTGGCCAGGGTGAGTCGCGAAAGGCGATTTCCCGCGGCACCATGGCGGCATCCGCAGTGGGTCTGCTTTGGGTCTCTGGCAACCTGTTCGCCTATGGTTCCCTGTTTATTCCTGCAGAAACTGAAGAATCTCTGCTGGCTGAGCGCAAGAACTCCAGAGTGAGTGCGCCCCAGGCCGCTTCGATACCAAATACCCCTTTCTTTGGCCTCGCCGATGCCAAGGAAAAAGTAGACGTCCCTGAAGTCGATCTTTCCAATCTCCCTATCACCCAATTGAATATTGTCTTATCTGGCGTTTTAGACAGTAGTGACAAGAAAAAAGCTAGCGCACTTGTGGCCGAAAAAGGAAAACCTGCGAAGCGTTTGTATGTAGGGGATTCTCTGCCGGGTGGCGCAGAACTTTATTCTGTTGAGGTAGATCATGTAGTTCTTCGTCGTAATGGCAGGATGGAAAAACTGACCTATCCAGAAGTGGATGGTCGACCGAATGTTCCGCTTAAGAATTACTCCAGCCTTGCTCGCAAGAGTAGCCGAAGCAGTAATACTGCGCAGCGTGGAGAAAATCAGCAGAGTATTCGGGAGCGGATGGAAAAGCTGCGTGAACTTGCTCGCGAACGGCGAGCGCAACGTCAGCCCCAATAAAAACTGTCAACCTAGATTGTTTTGAGTTTTTTGAACATTTACTAGAGCCAGATAAATAATGATGAAGATGTTTTATCGACGGCTGATTGCGGTCGGATTTGGTTTTTTTGTGTCTACTGCAACGCTGGCTCAAGGCCCGGAGAGGGTAACCCTTTCTCTCGATAATGCGGATGTTCGTGACCTGATTAACTGGGCTGCGGATTTCACCGGAAAAAATATTATTGTTCACCCCAATGTCAAGGGAAAAGTCACCGTTGTTGCCGGTGATCCCATGACCCATGAAGAAGCCTTCGATGTTTTTATGTCGGTGCTTCAGGTAAATGGTTTTAGTCTTGTAGAGCAGGGCGGAACCTGGAAAGTAGTGCCTGATGCATTAGCAAAACAGCAAGCGATTCCTGTAGCTGATGCCAACACCCGTGCGCCGGCTGAGTCTCTGGTAGTCCGTACTGTGCGGGTGGAAAATATTTCCGCATCGCAATTGATTGCCATGCTGCGCCCCCTGATTCCTCAGACTGGCCATCTAGCGGCTTACGCTGATACCAATACCCTGATTATTGCGGATCGCGCAGCTAATATTGACCAGATCGTAAGGTTGGTTAATCAATTGGACCGTGCTGGTGCAATTGATATTGAAGTCGTGCCCTTGATGTTTGCCTCCGCAAAAGAGGTCAAGCAGATTCTCACCGATCTTTTGCAGTCGGGTGGTGGTAAAGGGGCTGGTAAGGAAGTACAACCGTTGCGTATTGCCGTGGATGAACGCTCCAATAGTATTTTGTTGACCGGTGACCCGGTAACTCGCCAGCAGATCAGGTCTGTTATTGCTCGCCTTGACCAGCCGCTGGATGGAGATGGCAATACTGCGGTGGTTTATATCCAGTACTCTAATGCTGCAGACCTCAAGCCAATCCTGGAAGGTATGAGTGGCAGTATTCAGAACACTGAGAAAGATCAGCAGGCGGCGAATGTTGAAGTCAGTATCCAAGTCAATGAATCACTCAATGCTTTGGTTCTTACTGCCCCACCAGCACTGCTGGAAACCATGAAAGGTGTTATCGCTCGTCTGGATGTGCGTCGTGCTCAGGTGTTGATCGAAGCGATTATTGTTGAGGTTAATGAAAATACCAATAACGAGCTGGGTATCAGCTGGATTGCTGGGGCGGATGATAATGTTGTTGCCGGCTGGAATAACCTTCCGGCTAAAGATGCCGATGGAAATATCAACCCTTTCTCACTACCTCTTGAAAGTCTAACTGGGGCGAATGCATTACATTTAGGTTACCTGAGTGGCACCGACCTTCGTGTCGCAGTGAATGCTCTTGCCACTGCAGGCAACACGAATATCCTCTCCACTCCAACAATTATGGCTTTGGATAATGAGGAGGCTGAGATCCTCGTTGGTCAAAATGTGCCTTTTATCACCGGTGAACAGCTGTTGTCGGGTAGTAATGATGATCCCTTTACCACCATTCAGCGTGAGGATATTGGTACCACACTGAAAGTGACTCCAAGGGTAAATAATAACAACTCTGTAACCCTGGAAATTGAGCAAAAAGTTGAAAACCTTGCTTCGGCCGCGGCTGATGCTGCTGTCGGGGCTTCGGATATTATTACTAGCAAGCGGGAAATACGCACCAAGGTACTCATCGACGATGGTGCAATACTTGTACTGGGTGGATTAATTGAAGATACCGTTAAAGACTCTGTGCAAAAGGTACCCCTGTTAGGGGATATCCCAGGGATAGGCCGCCTGTTCCGCAATAATAAAAAGGAAGTCTTCAAAACTAATTTGATGGTGTTCCTGAAGCCGAAGATCCTGAGTACGCAAGTGGCAGGTTACGAGGAAACCCGCAAACGTTACATGGATCTGCAGCAGAAGCAGATCTATATCAAAGATCGTACAAGCCTGCTGTGGGATTGGCACCGTGGAGATGCATTGCCTGACTTAATGCCGCCAACAGGAACCTATAACGAAAGCCCGGCCCCGGTAGATGGTTCTATCAATGCTGTTGATAACCTGGAGGAAGCCCTGGAGGGGGTGCCAGGTGAGGTTGATGTTGAGGTGCTGGAGGTCGAAGAATCTAAATGACGGCTGAACTAGGAACAGGAACTCCAATAATTCGCCGCCTTCCATACGCTTTCGCCAAGCGTCACAGGGTTCTGTTAGTGGAGCAGGAAGGCCAGCCTATATGCCAGTATGTGGCCCCGTTGAATCCCTCGGCTGTTGCCGAGGTACAGCGAATCAATGGTGCTGTGGTGAGCCTGGAGGCCGTCGAGGAAGAGGCTTTCCAGGTTGCTCTACAGCGACTGTATGAAAACCGTGAAGGAGGAAACCTCTCGGAAGTGGAGGGGCTTGGTGAGGATTTGGATCTTGCCGCGGTTGCAGATTCGTTGCCGGAAACTGAAGATCTGTTGGAGCAGGAAGACGATGCACCTATCGTTAAGCTGATCAACGCAATTTTCGCCGAGTCGCTTAAACAGGGCGCCTCGGATATCCATATTGAGACATTTGAGAAGCGGCTGGTTGTGCGCTTTAGGGTTGATGGCGTCCTGCGGGAGGTACTGCAGCCTCGCCGTGCACTGGCGCCTTTACTGGTCTCCCGGATTAAGGTTATGGCCAAGCTGGATATCGCGGAAAAGCGTGTTCCCCAGGATGGCCGTATTTCTCTTTTGATGGCTGGACGCGAAGTGGATGTACGTGTATCCACAATGCCTTCTTCTGCGGGGGAGCGTGTGGTTATGCGTCTTCTGGATAAGCAGGCTGGCAAGATGGACCTGAGCAAGCTGGGAATGGCACAGCGCGATCTCAGTGTAATGACGGAACTGCTTTCCCATCCCCACGGCATTATTTTGGTAACCGGACCTACAGGCTCGGGTAAAACCACAACCTTATATGCTGGCCTTGGCAGTATTAACAGCCGTGAGAAAAATATCCTTACGGTTGAAGACCCAGTGGAATACAACCTGGAAGGTGTGGGCCAAACCCAGGTGAATACCAAGGCGGATATGACTTTTGCTCGCGGTTTGCGGGCAATTCTGCGCCAGGATCCCGATGTGGTGATGGTGGGTGAGATCCGTGACCTCGAAACAATGCAAATCGCCATTCAGGCAAGTTTGACCGGCCACTTGGTATTATCCACGCTGCATACCAATACCGCGCTTGGCGCAGTGACCCGACTTGTGGATATGGGAATCGAGCCCTTTTTGCTGTCATCGAGCGTGATTGGTGTGCTCGCGCAGCGCTTGGTGCGGGTACTTTGCCCAGAGTGTAAACAGCCCCATGTGGCCGATGAAAACGAGCGGCAAGTGCTCGGTGTGGACCCAAATGCGGAAACCATTATTTATCGCCCCAACGGTTGTGAGGAGTGTAACCATAGCGGTTATGTCGGCCGTATTGGCATCTATGAGCTGGTACCGTTGAATGAGGTGATGCGCCAGCTTATTCACGATCGTGCGTCGGAAAGCAAACTGGTGGCCGAAGCGCGTAAATTGGGGCCGAGCATCCGTGATGATGGTATCGCCAAGATTCTGGCGGGTAGGACTTCCCTTGAGGAAGTGATGCGAGTTACCCAGGAGTCCTGAAAGTGGCAGCTTTTGAGTATACAGCCCTTGCGGCATCCGGTCGGAAGAGCAAGGGAACCCTTGAGGCGGATAGTGCCCGCTCCGCGCGCCAACAATTGCGTGCCAAGGGGATGGTACCCCTGGATGTGGCTCCTGCTACTGAGCAATCTGAAAAGAGTGCCGGTGGACTTATGTCTGGTAGCCCAGGCCTCAGCATTAAAAATTTGGCGCTGCTAACACGTCAGATTGCCACTTTGCTGCGTGCCGGTATTCCCCTTGAGGAGACGCTCGGGGCAATCGCCAATCAAACTCGTAACCAAAAAATTCGCAGGGTTGTTCTGGCGGTTCGAGGCAAAATCCTGGAGGGGCATAGTTTTGCTCTCGCCCTGGCGAGCTTCCCACGCGCTTTTCCAAAGCTCTACCGCGCCACGGTAGAGGCTGGTGAACACTCTGGTCATCTCGACGCAGTTCTGGAGCGCCTCGGTGACTACACGGAAGGCCAGCAGCAGTTTCGGCAAAAAGTTCAGCTGGCACTGATCTACCCAGCGGTGCTGGTGTTTATTTGTGTCTTGGTGGTGACCGGCCTGATGGTGTATGTGGTACCCGATGTGATCGAGGTATTTACTGGTACCGGCCAGGAATTGCCAGTACCTACCAGAATCCTGGTTACCCTGAGTGACTTCATCTCTGCCTGGGGCTGGTTGGTGCCCCCGGTATTAGGCGCCATCATCATAGGCATAGTCTTTCTGCTGAAGCGCCCGGCAATACGTTACCGTTTCCACCATCGCCTACTGGATTTACCGGTAATAGGGTGGATGGTACGTGGTGCCCAGAGCGCTCGCTACGTGGGAACCCTGGCCATCTTAACGGGGAGTAGCGTACCGCTGGTACAGGCCATGGGCATTGCCGGCGGAGTAATGAGCAATGATTTTCTGAAAGATAGATTGGAAGGCGCGCAGAAATCTGTGCGCGAGGGTGGTAGCCTGCACAGAGCGCTGGAAGATATCGGGTATTTCCCACCAATGATGGTTTACATGATTGCCAGTGGTGAATCCTCCGGTACCCTCGATGAGATGCTGCAAAGGGCGGCAGAGTCCCAGGAGCAGGATTTACAGGGTGCGGTTACCGCTTTTGTGAGTTTGTTCGAGCCCCTGATGTTGCTGGTGATGGCCGCTATCGTACTATTTATCGTGATGGCTATTATGATGCCGATTATGGGCATGAACGAACTGGCCATGTAAGGCTCAAAGAGAAGCCTTAGGGGCAGTGTCTCCTGTTAATCCTGATTCTGTCAGGGTTTCTCTGATACCTGCTGACTCGGGTGAAGGGGGATGCCTTCCTTGAAGTGAGTCAATATTTTAGAGTGGGGTCACGAAGGATATTGTGGCCCTTGGGGTTCCCAGCTTACGGCTGAACTTGGAGAAAAAAATGCAAAACCTAAGCAAAAATCGCGGCTTCACTCTGATTGAGGTCATGGTAGTGATCGTAATCCTCGGTGTCCTTGGCGCCATGGTCGTGCCCAGTGTACTCGGCAAGACTGGTGAGGCGCGTATGAAAGCAGCTCGCGTTGATCTGCGAGCAATCGAGACAGCGCTTGATATGTACCGTATGGATAACTTCGTTTATCCCAGCTCTGATCAGGGCTTGCAGGCACTGGTTTCCCGTCCGTCAGGTTTCCCGGAGGCCAAGAACTGGACTGAGCCTTACCTGAAGAAATCGCCGAAAGATCCTTGGGGTAATGAATACCAGTACATCAGCCCCGGCAGCTCTGGTCCCTTCGACCTGTTCTCCCTGGGTGCCGATGGCAAACCGGGTGGTGAAGGTGAGTACGCTGATATTTTTGCCGCTGACCTGTAAATCCGGTTCAAGCGACAACTGATGTACAGCCGGAAAAATCAACTGAAATTCACGCGTAACCGGGGCTTTACCCTGGTGGAGATCCTGGTGGTGATTGTGATCATCGCCTCTCTTGCCGGGATGGCGGTTATGTCTTTGGGTAGCTCCGGCGTGCGCGTATGGGAAGGTGAGGTTAGGCGTCTCTCCGCTTTGCTACAGTTGATCTCAGATCGCGCCTTGATCGATAAGAGCCACTATGGCGTGGTTTTGGAACCGGAATCCTACACTGTGGTGCGCTTTAATCCCGCCACCATGACCTGGCAGGCGCCGGATGCTGCTGCCGGTAAGCGCAGCCAGCGCTTCGCGCTTCACGAGCTCCCTCCCAATGTACGCCTTGAGGTGATTGCCGGGGCAGAACTTCCATCGACAGAGTCTACCGAGTTTGCCGAGGAGGAGAGTTCGGATGAGGAAAGCGCGAAGCCACATTTTGTCGCCTTGTCCAGTGGTGAGGTCCTGCCTGTGGAACTGGTGATGTACCTGGTTGATGAGGGTGACTTCGCTCGTGGCGCGACAATTACTTACAACAGCCTCTACGGTTTACAGCTGGAATGGCAGGCTGATGAATTTTAGTGCGCAACGATTTTCTGCCCAGCGGGGATTTACCCTGGTGGAGGTCCTGGTTGCATTAGTGATATTTGGGGTAATCGCAGCCAGTGTGTTGCAGGCCATGCAGCGCAGTGTGCGCCAGCAACGCATTATGGAAGAGCGGCTCGCTGCCAACTGGGTGGCACAACAAATACTTTCCCAAGTGCGATTGCAAACACCCTGGCCACCCGTCGGTGAGCAAAAGGAGGAGGTGACCTTTGCTGAGCGGGAATGGGAAGTGACCGCAAGAGTTGAAGCAACCAGTGAAGAGCGCCTTCGCCATATCACCATCGAAGTGGGCTATCCCGATGCGGAGAACCCGACTCTGACACTGGATGCCTGGGCGGCACAGGAGTAGCTGCAATGATGATCCGCCAACTAAAAGCGCAGTCTGGTTTCACCCTGGTCGAAGTAATGGTTGTGCTGGTATTGGTAGCTATTATCAGCGTCGGCTCCTTCTCCCTGCTGGATATTTTTAGAAGTACAGACCATGTAGTTGAGCAGCGTGCGGAGGAATTACGCCGCTTTTCTATGGCTTTATACCGCCTGGAAGATGATCTTCGCCAGCTGACGGCAAGGCCGATCAAGAATGCCTACAGTGGCTATGAGCCAGCACTGCGCGGGGATGAAGATGAATTCGAGTTTACCCGACTGGGCGCGGCCAATCTGACTGCTGAGCCCAGAGGGGAACTGCAGCGCCTTGGGTACAGCATTGGCTACCCGGAATCCGACGAGCGCGATTCTTTCAGCACTACAGAGGAGGAAGATCCAGGCGCGCTACTGCTGCGAAGCCGCTGGCAGGTGCTGGATCGGGGGCCGGATTCCGAGCCTATTGTTGAGCCCCTGATGATGGGGGTTGAGAGCCTTACCCTGCGCTATTTCGACCCAGAGAGCGAAGCGTGGGTTTCGCAATGGCCCCCGGCTTCCAATGACAATAACCCACCTAATGGCGCAGACCCCCGCTTACCTAAGGCCATTGAGTTTGTCTTACTCACCAGGCAGTACGGTGAGATTCGCCGGGTTTTTCCTTTCTCCACCGTAGAGCCCCCTGGTTCTCAACCTGGTGGGGGCGATTAATCATGTGCGAAGAGAGGCGACTGTGAAGATCCTTGGTGGCCAGCGAGGTGTTGCACTTATTACTGTCTTGTTGGTGATGGTGATTGCTATTGCCTTGGTCTCTCATGCGATCGTTCGAGATCAAATATCCATTAATCGCAGTGGCGCATTGCTTGCCAATACCCAGCTGGCCGAGTTTGTTGAGGGGGCCGAAGCCTGGAGCCGGGTGGCACTGCTGAAAGACTTTGAAGAGGATAAGGAAGCCGAGGAAGCAGCGGACCACGCTCTGGAGGCCTGGGCTTCTCCAGCGTTGCAATTCAATCCCGATAACGGAAAAATTCGTATTAATATCAAAGACTTAAATTCATGTTTTAATGTCAATAATCTTGTTGATAGGTCGGCTAATGACCAGTTTGATATTTTTCGTAGATTGGTGAGTAATGTCACTGGTAAACCGGAGTTGGCGGTGATTATTGCCGATTGGGTGGATGACGACGATACACCGCGCTCGTCCGCAACCGAAGATGACGGCTATCTCGGTAGGGATATCTCACACCGTACTCCGGATACCTCGATCAGTGATGTTTCTGAATTGTCTTCAGTACAGGGAATAGAAGCCGAGGATTGGCAAAAACTTGCTCCTTTTCTCTGTGCATTGCCGGAAACCGGATCCAAGATCAATATCAATTTTGCCTCCCAAGAACTGGTAGAGGCGATTGACCCTTCAGCAAGTATTTCGAAACTGGAACAGCTTCGTGAATCGGGAGAGGTCTTTAGTAACTCTGGGGACTTATCCTCAATCAATATCACCAAGACAGATTCGTTTGTATTCCATAGCCAGCACTTTCTGGCGCGTATCGCTGTCCAATTGGGAGATGGCGAAGACCACCGCCAGTACTGGGAGACTGTGCTCCGGCTTGAGGAAGGCGGAGAAGTAACGGTGAAAGTAGTGCAGCGCCAACGCCGGACATTTTCCGGTGCAATGATGCAGGAGCTACTCGACTATGACGGCACGGCAGAAGAACGAGAGTAGGTAGTCAATAAGATCGTATGTTTAAAAAGAAAAGCCTGAATGAAATAGGCATGCCTGCGGATCCACCAAAGCCATCGCTGGTAATGCTGAGACTCACTGAAAATGCGGATAGAAAGCTCACACTCCATCAGTGGCAGGGGGGTGCCTGGCAGCCTGCTGCATTAGATGATGAATTTATTGCGGCTTTTACCCCTGAATTTGAAACTTCAGAGTTCTCTCAGGAAACTGCTCCCTTGAGCTTTGCCGATGGGGCCAAGGCCTTGTTGTTATTACCTGGCAACTGGGTGTGGAGCGGTGTGGAAACTATTCCCAAAGCAGCACGACGGCAGGCCAATGCCATTGGCTATATGGTGGAAGAGCATCTGGCGGAGGACGTTGAAGATTTGCATTTTGTCTGTACGCCACAGAATGGTGATCTCTGCAGTGTCTATGCCATAGCCAAAGATAAAATGGAAGCGCTACACAGCCAGGTTGAGCGCTTGCAGTGGCCGCTGGTGGCTGCGGTTGCTGAATATCAGCTACTCGGTCTGCTCGAGGGCGATCTTGCTCTATGGCTAGATGGAGAACAGGCGCATATCTGGCAAGACAGTGGGCAGGGGCTTTCAATTCGCCGTGAATACCTGCAGCCGATGCTCAGTTCCTTACTGGGGGAAAGCGAACCCTTAGAAGAATCTGAGCAAGTAGAGGATGAAGCTGAGGAGAAAAGCCTGCTGCTCTTGGGAGCGCAAGAGAGTGATAACCTGCTTGTAGGCGAACTGGAGACGCTATTTGCTGATCGTCTACAGCGCAACCAGCGAGCCCCGGAAGAGGTTTTTCTGGAGCGCTTTAAAGCTGGCAAGCTCAGTAGTTTATTGAGCGGCGACTACCAGCTTTCAGGGGGAGAAGTTGAAGGAGCCTGGTGGCTGAAACCAGCAAAAGTTGCCACTTTTTGTTTTGCCGCCCAACTGCTGTTCTTTGTGGGGGCAGGGGCTTATTTCCAGTGGCAGGCTGGGAAGGCCGAAGAGCAGGCGCGCACCATGTTTACTGAATTGTTTCCCAATACCCGACCCTCCGCGCAAATGCGCCGTCAGTTGGATGGTTTTCTTAAGAGTGCGGGCAGTCAAGGCGGCGCCTTTACCACACAGATGCAACAGCTGAGTAAGGTGTGGACAGAGCAACGGGGTAAGGAACTCAAGTTGCAATCCCTGCGTTTTGATGGCCAGCGGGGTGAAATGGTGTTGCAGTTACAGGCCTCTAACCTGGCGGATCTTGATACATTTGTTAGTAAGTTGTCTGGTAACGGCTTAAAAGCTGACTTACTCGGGGCCAATGAACTGAAGAAAGGTGTATCCGGACGGGTGCGCGTGCGCTGATAGTGACATATTGATGTGCAGAATAAGATTGGTAGTTATTGAAGCATGAAAGAACAAATTGAACAGTGGAAACAGAAGTGGCAGGCACTGTCTTCCAGTGACCAGCGCGCTCTCGCTCTTCTCGCTGTTTTTGCTGGGGGCCTGTTTATAGTCTACGGCCTCTACAGTCCTGCCAAGGGCTTTTTTGAGGAGTCTCGCAGTCGCGCTGAAGAAGCCCAGGAGCTAGTGCAATGGATGGAGTCCCAGCGTCCGGTACTTGCCCGGATCAAGCCTAATAGTTCCGCTGGCAATGCGTCGGGCACTCTTTTGCAAAGGGTGACCACTGCGGCAAAGAACAACCGGATTACCATTAAGCGCTTTGAGCCGGAGGGGGAGAATCGTATCCGCCTCTGGATTGAGGAGGTGCGTTACCAGGATCTGCAGCCATGGCTCAACCAGCTGATGAAAGAGAAGCTATCGGTGCGTACTATCAATCTGGATGCGCTCGCTGAGCAAGGTATGGTCTCCGCTCGCCTGACAATAGAAGGATAATCCTATCTGCTCCCGCTTAAGCCGCCAGTGATCACTGTCGGTTTTTAGCGGGAAGACTTTCCCAGCATACCTCTGTAATGAATACCTTTTGGGTAGGGCGTTCTGCTCCTCATCCCGGATTTTCGGCCCACAAGCATATAGATTTAGCCGGAATAGCCGCTAAAGGCCCTATACTGAAGTGTGAAAGAGGAAATAGGTGCCACTATGCTTTTTAAAGATGTAACTACCAAGCATTTGGTTGAGGTGGCTGACGTTGTCACGCTTTCAAATCCCTATGAGTTAACTGTGGTTGGCCGCTATCTCTGGGGTGAGGAGATCCAGGATCCAGAGGTTTTCGACAAAACTGACCTGTGCTTTCTGTCTGGTGAGCCGCTGCCTCGTTGCTGGCACGATAGTCGTTATCGTGAGAAGGAGGTGCGCCGTTTGCGCTGTGGCACTCACGCCCAGGAGGATGGTGACTACTATCAAGGGGCGTGAATAGTTAGTCATGTCCGGGGGGAGCGCTGGCTGACCGTATTCTGGCAAGCCTTATCAGTAGTCACTAAGCACTGTACAATGCGCGCCAATTTTTTAAGTGAAGATCCGCATGACTTTTGAGCAGTTTGAAGAGTATTCCCTGTGGTTGGGAATCGGCGCACTTATCATGTTTATGGTGTTTATCGTCTGGAACCTCGCTAAGGATTCCAAGGCGGGGAGGTTCGGAACCTTTATCCTGTTTTTGGCACTGGGTCTCGGATTGCTTGGATTTATTATAAAAACAGTACTGGTTGAAGTGCTTGGGATAGGGTAGGGACTTTTATGTCACTATATACCCAATCTCCCAGGGAAGGTCGCAATGCCACTATTTGATCGCCCTGAACTGAAGGTTCAGAAAGACCGACGTATTTGTCGCGCCACTGATATGCGTATCGCTAAATACAGCCGGCGGGGTATGCTGCTCTCCCTCTGTGCCTTCCTGATTGCCGCCACAATCGGGGATATGCGCCTGGAAGCACCGCGCCTTTTACTGATCCTGGGTGGGGGCTTGGTGATACTCACCCTGATCAGGGGCTACTACGTATTCCGCTTCGACTCCCTTTACAGCGCGGGACCGAACCGCTGGCGAAACCATTATTTCTTCGTCTCTATTCTTGGCTCCATTTGGTGGGGTTTGACACTGTTTTACTTTGTCTACCTGATGGGCTTTGCGCCTGAAACGCACTTTCTGTGGATCTACTCGGTTATATTCTGCTCAAGTGTGACTACGGTATTTTCTCCATATCATCGTTTTCTCACCTGGTTTACTGCCACTTCTCTACTGCCAGCGGCTCTGATGGCTCTGTTCTCGGGAATGGTCCTCGGCACAATTTACGGCACCCTGACCCTTGCTTTTATTTGGCTTACTGCACACCAGGGGCGGCGCGAATCAGAAAATTACTGGGAGCGACTGTCGGCCATGCAGGAGCTACAGCAGCGTGCCAGCAGTCTGGCTGCCGCGCGCAAGCACTCAGAAGCTGCGGTGGAATTGACTAACGAGTTTATCGTTAATATCGGTCAGGAGTTTCGCAGCCAGCTATCAGATGCTCTTGGCGCAATGGCATTATTGGAAGCGGAGCCTCTCAGCGACCGCCAGCGGGAGTGGGTTGAGCTTGCCAAAACCGCCAATAGTCAGCAGCTCAAGCTGGTGGATAATGTTGGGTTATTCACTCGAGTGGCGCGAAAGGATATCCGCCTGCGCCAGGGACCTTTTAATCTGGTCAAAACCATCGAGAAATCTTTTAAGTTTGCCGCCCGCTCCGCCCACGGCCAGGATTTGGAGTTCAATTTCCAGATTGATGACAATCTGCCAGTAATGGTTACCGGGGATAACCGCAAGACGGCCCAGCTAATTCGTAATTTGGTAGATTCAGCAACAGGTATTGCCCAGCGCGGTGAGTTATGGGGGGAAGTTAGCTTTACGCCAATCACGACAGTGGAAGGCCAGTTGAATATTACCCTGATGGATGACGGGCGTGGTGAGATTCTCCCTGATGAAAGCGAATTGTTCGGTGCTTTCTCACGAATGGACACCACTCAGGTTACGACCGGCCTGGGTTTATCGATTGCCAAAGGGCTGGCAGAAGCGATGGGAGGCTACCTGCAATTGCACTCGACTCCCGATGGCAATCGCTATCAAGTGGTAATCAAATTCGATATGGAGCCGAACCAGCGCACTTACCTGACCCCGGATCGCCGTCTGCAGGATAGCGAAGTATTGCTGATTCACCAGAAGGGCCTGTTTATTTCCGGGCTGGTGCAGGTATTGCGCTCGTTTGGTATGGATGTGAAATCCCTGCGTTGGTGTGAAGGTTGCGAGTGCGAGGTACAGAAGCTGCTTAAGCTGGCTTTGGAGCGCAATCAGCTGGTAATCCTGGTGCCGGCGATGGGAGATGACACGCTCTTTAACTCGTTAACGCCGTATATGTACAAGGCACACACTGAAGGCAAGGAGTGTCCGGTGATCTGCCTGGGTGGGTTTGGCCAGAAGTCCTCCTTTGCCCAGCTACAGCACGCAGTACCTGCTGCTCAGTACCTCGGCCGTCCAGTGACTCGCAAAGAGTTACATGACGTAATTGTCGAGCGCATATTTGGTGGAATTAAAAAAACTACACGCAGAGTAGTAACTGGGGGGGCTGATCAGCCACGTCAATATTCACTGTTATTGGTAGAGGAGTCCCGTCCACACCAGTGGGTGACAGAGGAAATGCTGCAGGCCTTAGGCTATCAGGTGGATGTTGCAGGCAATGGGGATGAGGCCCTTATTCGCCTCTCCGAAGGCCACTATGACCTGGTGTTGGTAGATTGCCAGCAAAATACTGACCACAGCGCGGAAATTATTGAGATGTTGCGCCGCTGGGAAACTGAACACCGGCCCGACGATCGATTGCCAATTGTTGCCCTGACCAGTACTACTGAAGAGCAGTTTGAAGGGCGCTGCTTAGCCGCCGGAATGGACGACTACCTGACAAAGCCTTTAAGTAAAGATTTACTGAGAGAAACCTTAGCCCGTTGGCTTGGGAGTGCGTAAGTCTAAAAAAATCCAGCTGCGGTTTGTTAAGCAGGCTGGAAGTAAAAAAGCCGCGGCAACTGCCGCGGCTTTTTTATGATTAGAATTCGTAGCGAATTCCCATGCGTGCACTCCACAGCGAGGCGTCGGCGACTCGGGTTTGGCCAGCAGGATCATTGAATTCATTGAAAACAAAACGCCCCTGATCATCTATGCTGGCATCAACGGCAGCTTGGAAGCGGGGGAAGGCACCCTCGTACATTACTCCCCAATCATCGTTCAGTAAGTTGCCCAGGTTCTCGATAACAAAGAAAGCATTGAGTCGGTTGTCAGCGCGCCAGCCAGGCAACTCCTGGTCAATACGCAGATCGAACTTAGTCCACCAATCGCTGCTGAGGGAGTTGCGCTCCATAGTACCGCTGTCCAGGTCTTCAGAGTCGACCCAGGCGAAGAATGCCTCTGTATCGAAGTCATCCCCAAAGACAACATTCGCATCGCCCATGCCTGTTGGAACGTAGAGTAGCCCACGGCCCCTGCCGCCATCACCGAAGATACGGTCAGAGAAAGTATAGGAATAGGGCACACCTTCGTTAGCGCTACCGAAGAGGGTAAAGCGAGTCTCATACCCAGAGAAAAACTCCTGGGCGTAATCCAGCTTCAAAGTGAATCGGTGCGGAACTACATAGTTTGAAGTAGCCGTACCCGGGTCCTGGGCATCTACCGTGGCGATGGTGGTGTAGTTTGAGTAGGCTACAGAGCTGGTCATGGGGTTTACGTCTTCAGCATCGGTATAGGCGTAACCCACTGCTACATTCAGGCCGAAATCGAAAGATTTACTGAGTCCTAATGAGAAGACGCTGGAGTAGCCAGAATCGCCGTCAACATTGGTGAGCATATAGTCGCCCCTGCGACCATTGGTGTTAGCGTAAACCGCACGGCCATCGACGGTACTACTCACCTGCTCCAGTGACAGGTCCCGAATAATGGCTGCATCCTTATAATCACTATAGAGGTAATCGGCAGAGAGCAAATAGCCAGATTCAAACTCATAGCTACCGCCAATTGCATATTTCCAAACCGATGGAACTTCAAAATCCGGATCCATCATATTCACACCACCTAAAGTGCCATCTCCACTGGCTACCTGATCATATAGGGACTGTGGTACATCAAAAATTGGGGCGCCGTTGCCAGCCCAGTCCATATCAAATAATGGCGTGCCGCTGCCATCACTCGCTTCAATTTGTATAACGCCATTGTTGGAGTAATTATTGGAAATCCATACATTCGGATTGCCGCCAGAGTAAAGGCCAATTCCACCATGTAGCTCCAGGTTATCATCAACATTCCAGCTCAAGCCCAGTCGGGGTTGCAGAAGGTCGAGGCCGTCCATGGTGTGTTGGTTGGAAAAGCCATAGGCTGCTGCGAAATCTGTATTAGCGACAGGTCTGTCGTCACTACTGTAGCGATCGTAGCGCAGGCCGGCTACAACTGTGAGGTCAGCGTCAGCAAAAGTGTATTCATCCTGCACATAGAGAGTGTCGATGCTGTAAGCAAATTCAGCTGCGGCATCCAAGATATTATTGGTACCCGTGGCATTCTCGTAGATGATCAAGTCGGCAACGCCCTGCTCAAAATTTTCAATGCTACTGAAGCGATATTCACCAGCGGCCTCCTGGATGAACAGGTTGTAAATATCGAAGTTTTCGTGCTCGTAGCCAGCTGTAAGGTTGTGTTCACCTAAAAGGAGCTTGCCGGCGAGCTTAAAGGTCAAGTTGTCATAGCTCAGTTTATTTGCGTGGCGGGAATCATCAGCACCCAGATAAACGGTTGCATCTGTATCACTGCCATCGTTGTCATGGTCATAGGAGGTGCTGATCTGTACTTCACCAAAATCGGTACCTCCCAGGGAATTTTGGCGGTTATCCAGTTCGGAATAACCAATCTTCATTTCAGTAGAGAAGATATCGCTCCAGTCTGAGAAGAGCTGTACTACATAGGCGTTCAGCTCTGCGCCGCGCTCATAGTAGTGATTGGACAGCTCCAGCTCATCTGGATCTCCATCGGCCTCAGCGATAGAAAAGCCATCGTTGTAGTTGTAAGTAAATGCTGCGCGATGGTTTTCAGAGATGTTCCAGTCGAACTTAACCAGCAGCTTCTCGTCCTCCTCTGGAAGGCTGCTGGGCAGACCACCTGGGTTGTAGCCGTATACTTCGTTGGATATACGCACAATTTCATCCAGTTGGGCTTGGGATACGCCCTGGACTTCAGTTGCGGCACTGCTTCCAGCGGGCCCCCGGTCAAAAGTAGCTACGCCTTCAAGCTTCTCATAAGCAGCAAAGAAGAACAGTTTGTCCTCAATAATGGCGCCACCTAGAGTAGCGTTGTAACGCTTCTCATCAAACTCGGCTACGTTAATGTCCTCACCTTCCAGGGAGTCCCCACGAAAGCCATCATCGGTGTAGTCATAGAAAAAGGAACCGTGCCATTCATTAGTGCCAGACTTGGTCACAGCATTAATGTTACAAGCGCTGAAGCTTCCGTACTGTACATCAAACGGTGCGAGCTCTACGGCCACCTGGTCGATAGCGTCATAGGAGAAGGGCATGCGCTCGGTTGGGTAGCCATTACTGTTCAAGCCGAAATTGTCATTCATACGCACGCCGTCAACAGTCAGGCTGTTGAAGCGTGGGTTGGCGCCGGCGCATTGGACTGAATCTGCGTTGGCCTCGTCTATATAAACACGAGGGTCTAGGCGCAGCAGGTCCTTGATGTCACGACCGCCAGCAGGCGCACTTTTCAGGTCGTCGCTGTTGAAGTGGGAAGAGGGACCTACTGCAAGCCGTGAACTGCTCAAAGCTTGGCCAAGCACGCTCACCTCCTCAAGATTGGATGAACCCAGGGTTAGCATTAGCGGCAGGGTATCGCCTACCGATAAGTAAATGTCCTCGAGTACCCGTTTGCCTTGGCCGGATTCAACGGTCACCGTGTAAGGGCCGCCAACACGCAGACCACTCAAATTAAACTGACCGGACTCCCCCACTTGCGCTACACGACGGCTGTTAGACGGAGTATGAATCACCGTTACTTTCGCATCGCTTATTACTTCGCCACCGCTGCCAGTAATAGAGCCGCGAATAGCTGCGGCTGTTTCCTGTGCATGGGAAACATGTGAAGTGCCAATCGCGGAGATAATTGCAGCGGATAGGCACATGCGCCGGAAAATGGAAGGTTTCATAACTAAGTCCTGGTCTTAAAAAAGAGCCAACAAAGTGGCTTTGAGAGTACTGGTTGTAATCGGCTCCCGAGACACTTTCCCCAGGTCCCGGCCAGTGAGCTTTTTAGCGGGTGATATTTAAGGACTGGTTAACGATTTGTTGCAGTTCTGTAACGATTACGGAAGAGGTTGGCTATAGATGCCAAGTTGTCACAAACTCTCATTAAAGTTGGCGACAAAATACTGCAATGGAAAAATCAATGAACGGGCTGGTTAATGTCTTTCGAGTAGCGCTACTCCTGCTCAGTACTCTCGGGCTGAATAATAAGGCTGTTGCCTGGGGGGATGATGGGCATCGGGTAGTGGGTGAGATTGCCTGGCACTACCTGGAGCCTCAGGTGGCTGGTGAAGTTCAGCTGCTTTTGCAAAGAGCAAATGAGCCGGACTTGGCTGAGTCAGCAACTTGGGCGGATCGTATCCGCTCTAATGAACAATACGACTGGGCCGCTCCAATGCACTACATTAATTTGTCCAAAGAGTGGACCAGTTATGTTGAGGCCAGGGATTGCCCGCCTGCGGGCTGCATCCTCAAGGCAATCAAGCAGTTCTCGCAGATTTTAAATGATAGAAACAGAAAATCAGAGGAGCGTGCAGAAGCCTTAATGTTTATCGCTCATTTTGTCGGCGATCTGCATCAGCCACTCCATACAGGCCTGTATTCAGATAAAGGTGGCAATGATGTCCAAGTCCGGTTTTTAGGTATTGACACCAATTTACATGCCCTATGGGACATACATTTAGTATCCAGGATAGTTTCCGATTGGCACAGTTATGCAAAAGAGCAAACAGAAAAGATAAGCGCAGCCCAGCGCCACTTGTGGCAATCCACAACAGAGGCCCAGTGGGCTCGGGAATCCCACCAGTTAGCCCACAAACTCGCTTATACGAGTGAATACGAATTAGGAGAAAAGTACTTCCTGCGTTGCCAGGAATCTGTGGAAATGCGCCTGCAACAAGGTGGAGTGCGTTTGGCCGCAGTGTTGAATAAAGCCCTTGGTGAGAGAGGTATTAACATCGCAGACAATTAATGCTTGAAATGTTGTAAAGCTTGGCTATCAGCACTTCCCATTGCCTTAGTTTTGATCGTGAACTGATTGTTCCTGTTTGATTATGCTAATAATCTAGTAATACAGCTCCCCTGCAATTGTCAGCTGGGGAGCTGGCCAAGCACAACAAGGTGGAGTTAAAGTGATTATGAAAACTCAGGCGAGAAACCTGGCCCGAATAGTCGGGGTACTTGTTATTTTAACTTCGATCGTGCACTGGAAGTCTTTTTTCATAAGCATCAGTATGTTCGGAACATCACCCGGCGTGGCCAGTTTGGGGTTACTGCTGCTGGCACTCGCTATCTTTAGCGCTGTGGGCCTACTGGCATACAAGGGGTGGGGTTTCCTTGTCTTTTATTGCTTTGCCCTGCTTGCAACCATAGGTTTTTCGATACCCCTAATACCATTTGTCGCAAGTTGGTTTCCGTTGGCAGTCCGGCCATGGGTGATGATCGCGATCAACATTTTCATTCTCATCGCAATACTTGCCGCACACTCAGAGTGGCGTAAGTCTCGTGCTGCAGGAGAAGGGGATAGTTAGGCGCCCCTTTTTAACTAGGGGACATTATGTCCCTTGGATGCAACCCATATCCGATACCACTGTTCCCGGGATAATTCGAGTTTTAGTGAATCCACAGCAGCTTTCAAGCGATCTATTTTTCCTGAGCCGATAATAACCAATGGATTGGCTGGCAGTTGTCTAACCCAGGCGTAAATCACCTGGTCGAGACTTTTGGCACCAATTTCTTCCTTGAGTAATTCAAGTTCACTAAGCACTCTTTGAGCCTGTATATCGCCTCCACTGAGTAATCGTCCCCCTGCGAGACAGGACCAAGCCATAGGGCGTATCCGATGCATTTGCAATTGATCCAGGGTGCCATCATGGGCCACGGAAAAGTTAAGCGGATTTATTTCAACCTGATTGGTTACTAATGGCACTTCCAGCCGTGACTGCAGCAAGGCAAACTGGCTCGGTGAAAAGTTGGATACTCCGAAATGCAGGACCTTGCCAGCTTTTCGGAGCTTGGTAAAAGTTTCTGCAACTTCTTCAGCTTTCATCAAGACATCCGGTCGGTGGAGCAGAAGAACATCAAGGTAGTCTGTCCCCAGTAGGGAAAGGGAGTTATCAACGGACTCTATTATGTGTGTAGAGCTGGTATCGTAGTGGTTAACCTTTCGAAGGGGGAATTTGGCTGAGCACAACTTGATATTGCACTTGGTCACTATTTGAATCTGCCCTCGCATACCCGGCTGCAGTTTTAATGTTTCGCCAAAGAGTTGCTCACATTCATAGTCACCATAGATGTTGGCGTGATCTATGGTAGTAATTCCCAAGTCTACGTGTTGTTCAAGGAAGCTAAGGCGTTGCTGGGGTTTCATTTCCCAGTCAGCCAATCTCCAATAGCCCTGAACCAGTTCGGAGAGGTATGGGCCCTGGGGGCGTGTGATACTTTCAGCCATCAGCATTCCTGTCAAAGATCAAAAATCTTGATTATGCCTGAACTATGCATGCTTAACAGGAATCCAGAGCGGCATTAAGCCAGTAGTGTCACCAGGGCACAATTTCCCATCGGTAGAGTAGGCCACTGCGTACATCTGGAGAACCGGGAGTAGCCTTATGGTCAAGAGTTGGTTCAAGTGTGTGGTTTGTAAACGTTAGGTCTATAAATACTTAAGCCCTGTATTTATGGGAGCTGTAACTGTGTCAAAAATACTGATTCCAATCGCTGATGGTAACGAAGATATCGAGGCTATTGCCATCTACGACATTTTGAGCCGAACTGACGCGAAACTGACTTTGGCATCAATTATGCCGAGTAGGCGTGTAACCACCCTGCGTGACCTTGTCATTGAGGCACCCAGCAGCCTAGAGGAATGCCTGGATACTACTTGGGATTTAATTGCGCTACCGGGAGGCAAGGAGGGGGCGGAGCATATGCATGACTCGGAGCCTCTAATGAGGCTAATCCAAAAGCAAATTGAGTCTGGGCGCTGGTTAGGAGCAATCTGTACCGCTCCTGTAATCGTACTTGGTAGACATGGCCTAATAACTGATTTCAAAGCAACTTGTTATAGGACTTTCCGTCGTGAACTCAGTCAATATGTGAGGGAGACTAGCGACCAACGAGTGGTGGTTGATCGAAACCTAATCACTAGTCAATCTCCAGGTACTGCGATAGAGTTTGCTTTTCAACTAGTCACCTGCTTGTTTGGGGAGGAGCAATCAAAATCGATTGCTCAAACTGTGAATGTTTATCTACCGCCGGAATAACTGCATCGATTTTAGTTTGTGCACATAGCTTTTTATTGAGATGGTATATTCGTATCTCATGATTACTTGCTGCCATACGCTATTTTTATGCGGTCTTCACTAAAAAAGCAGAAAGGGCTGTGGGGACAACTGGTTTCAATGTGCTGAAAAGGGATATCCAGGCTTTGTAATTCTCGCAGAAAGCTAGTGGTGTAATTTGCAGGTGCATCCATGGTACCTGTAAAGAATACTAAATCCATAGGCATTTCTTCGCGTTTTTTAGACCACTGGCTTACCTGGAACCAGGGGAGTGGCTGTTGAAGTCAGTTTCAGAGACAAACATTTGCTCGACGATGCTGGGGCGGGTGCTCTTAAGGGTACTTCGGCTGTGGATGGCGCCATCCCAGGAGATTATCTTAGAGAAATACTCAGAAATTTGAAACCAATTTTCGTTGCCCCAAATCCTCCCATTGAAAACCCCTGAAGGACTCTGTGTTCCCGTCCCTTTATGCTGAGACTAATTGGTTGGTTTGCTTTAAGTTAGTTTTTGATTTTCGGAAAATATAAATAACAACCAGAGAGAGAGAAAATAATACAAAGGTCAGTATCAGCCCTCGTATCATAATAGGATCGTATTGCTCCTGGAAAAGAGAGAGAACACGAGTTAGCCCATTAAAGAGGAAATAAAGTGAGGCTGGTACAAGAATTATCCAATCCCGGCGGAAAGTTCCTATTGCCGTAACCACAGCTAACATAAGTAGAGGAGCACCGAGTGTGCGCACATTAGTCAGGCCATAGTCTGAGACGGCATTAAACCCACTGGCTTCGCTAATTGAGCCGGGAAAAAATATACAGGCTATAGCTGCAGAGGTGAAGATAAAAACAAAAATTGTAGAAATTATTTGTGCAAAGCGTATCACGGTGCTTCCTTTATAGTATGTAAACGAAAAACGACTTGGTCTGCTATGTCTGTTATTTCCCTTAAGTATAAATATTGAGTTCCTTCATGTTTCTTGTGCAGTGTTGGTGCGGGCCACGTGTTCTTACTGTACAAATAGCGTATCTAAAAAATGACGGATACTTGGCTGGCTGATTTGGCTTTCGCCGCTCACAATAAGAGAACATAAATAATGCTCAGTAATTTTTGCCATGGCCAAAAACCTTGGCGAAGACTTTTTGAATTCTCTTTGTTAATACGTTCTATATCGATGGACCCCAAGATTTTCATGGCTGTCTTCTGTACTGTAGAGCCCCATTAAAGACATAAGATTGATATATGTCAACTAAAATCTTAAGGGCTTTCTTACCGTTTTCGTTTGTTGTAACAAACAAGGTGTTTGGGATAACGATGGATGTGTAGTCAGTAGAGTGTAGTCTTGCCACATATTGCTGTTTGCGTTCAAAGCCTGGCTTGACCAAAAGGTCAATTTTGAGGTAGTTGCTAGGTGGTTTCTATCTTTTTGTATAGGTAGGTGGTTCTAGAGGCAGGTTCCTATCAGTGGATTCAAAATAGTTAAAAGCTTATTTATGTAGGCTATAAATGAATGGTTGCTTTCCCGGTATTTTAATTTTGGTATGGTTATAATTTTGCACAGGAATTTCTTTCAATAATAATTATTTTGCTTGGCTTTCAGGAGCTTCACTAAAAACCGTGAGGTTATGGCAACTTAAGTATCCAGTACTTCTGACCTCTTGAAAGGGCACAAACACGTGAGGTATCGATTGGGGTTTGATAAGTTGCGAGGGTAATGATATCTAGCGGTAAAAGTTTCTTTAATTGGTACGCAACAAAATTGGGCTAACGCCCCCTTATCAGACCGGCCAGTTCCGCTAGTTGTTTTAGAGGTCAGTCTGTTTAACAATGGTGACAAAATTAAGTACACAAACCCTCTCAGATTTATATCTCTGAGTGATAATTAACAATAATGTAGTCGGTGTACATACATGGAATTGGTAAGCCTGCGCCGAAGCCTTGGGTTAGTCGGCATCTTTCTAATTTTGGCCCTCCTTACAAGTGGATGCTCTAAATCACCAGAGAGCACAGTTGCCAATCGTGCAGCTCTGGGTGAGCGCGCACTTTCCCTGACACCAGCTGATTCTGATCTTGCAGAAATATATATTCGGACCTGTCGTAGCTGTCATGGTACCGGCGCTAGTGCCGCGCCTTTAACCGGCGACTTGGATAACTGGAAGCCACGTATGGATAAGGGAATGGATATATTGGTAGATAATGCTATCAATGGTTTTCAGGGGATGCCCCCGCTAGGCCTTTGCTTTGAATGCTCACCAGAGCAGTTTGAGCAGTTGATCGCTTTTATGGCTACGGCGGAGTAGGGAAGTATGCATCAATCACGTCGCCGTTTCGTCACTACCCTGGCTGCCGGATCTGCAGCTTTTGCAGCATCCCCAATATCATCAATAGCGCGTACTTTAGTCCAGGCAGCTGATGCTGCTAAACCCCGTAAGATTCGCTGGCGAAACTGGTCGGGGTCCCAGGAGTGCATACCCGATAGGCGCCTGGCACCAAAAAATATTACTGAATTACAGGAAATAGTGGCGGAGGCTAGTGGTACTGTGCGTGCAGTGGGTGCTGGTCACTCTTTCACTGCGCTGGTGCCAACAGAAGATACGATAGTTTCTCTCGGTCGTATTAGCGGACTATCTGACCACAATGCCGAAAACTCCCAAGCCACGGTCTATGCGGGCACACGGATAGCAGATATTGGCCAGCCTCTGGAGGAAGTAGGGCAGGCCTTGATTAACCAGCCAGATATCGATGAGCAAACCCTTGGCGGATGCCTGGCAACCGCCACCCATGGCACCGGTGCGAATTTGGGTTGCATGTCCAGTAATGTTACTGGTCTGGAAATGGTAATGGCCGATGGTGATATCCTCTGGTGCGATGCAGAGAATAACCCGGAGGTGTTTTCTGCGGCCAAGGTTTCCCTGGGGTGCCTTGGCTTGGTGACCAAGGTGCGTATGCAAAATCAGCCCAGCTATCGCTTACGCCGTGAGTCCTGGGTGGCGCCTATGCAAGAGATTTTGGATCAAGCTGAATCGCTGGCGAACTCTAATCGAAACTTTGAGTTCTATTACATCCCTTTCTCCGGGATGTGCATGGCTGATTCTCATCAGCTCACAGAAGAGGATATCTTTTCCACTGAGCGTGAGGATACCAATGAAGCAGTGATGACTCTTAAGAGTGTAAGAGACTGGCTGGGCTGGTCCCCCAAGTTGCGCCGATTTGCCTTGCAGTCCGCCATGGAAGACATTGAAAAGGAAGTAGTAGTGGAGTCCTCCTGGCGTAACTATGCTAGCGAACGCAATGTCCGCTTTAATGAGATGGAATACCACCTGCCCAGGGAGGCAGGCTTAGCGGCATTTGCTGAGATTCAAAGCACTATCGAAGAAAACAACCTTAATGTTTTCTTTCCTATCGAGGTCCGCTTCGTTAAGCAGGATGATATCTGGCTGAGTCCTTTCTATCAGCAGGATTCTATTTCGATAGCCGTTCACCGTTACTTTGAAGAGGATCACCAGCCACTGTTCAAAGTGCTGGAGCCAATTATGCGTAAGTATGGGGGCAGGCCGCACTGGGGAAAGTTAAACACTTTGGAGGGGGGGGACTTCGCTAAGCTTTATCCACGCTGGCAGGACTTTATGAAAGTTCGCCAAGAATTGGACCCCAGCGGAAAGTTCCTGAATTCCTACTTAAAATCACTAATTGCTTGATGTTTTTTGACAACTCTTCTATTCGGGCAAAATGCTGATAAATTATTTTTATTAAATGATCTTGTAGCGATTGCCCTAAAGGCCAAAAGGAAAATATTTTGGATAGCAAGCGCCGAAAATTGTTGCTTGGGGGAGTGGTTCTGGGAGCTGCCGCAGCGGTACCCATGTTGCGGCCAAAAGCCTTGGGGCAGGGTGGGCATAGTGAGTATTTCGAATCAATTTCCAGAGCCCTGCACAAAGCTGGCATGTCGAGTCCGACCATGGTGGTTGACCTCGATCGATTAAAGAACAATGCCGATACATTGTCGAGCCACCTTCAGGGGAATTATGATTTCCGTATTGTTGCAAAGTCATTGCCCGCACTTGGCTTACTGGAAACAGTAACCAGGCGAACCGGTACACAGCGGATCATGGTATTTCACTTGCCATTCTTACGGCAGCTTGCTCAGGCCCAGCCATCGGCGGATATCCTGCTGGGTAAACCCTTACCGATAGCTGCTGCCAAGGATTTTTATGCGAAACCGACAGGCAACAGTTTTGATCCTAGTAAACAGTTGCAGTGGTTGATTGATAGCCCCCGCCGATTACAGCAGTATGCTGAGCTGGCCAATAGCCTTGGGCAATCACTGCGTATCAATATTGAACTGGACGTTGGCTTGCACAGGGGAGGGGTTTCTAGTGATCAAGCTCTTACTGAAATGCTCAATATTATCCAGAGAGAGCAGGGATTGGAGCTTGCGGGGTTTATGGGCTATGACGCCCATGCTGCCAAGATGCCGGGTTTACTGGGTGGCCCTGATAAGGCAATAGATCGGGGGCTCAATATCTACTCGCAGAGATTGGAGCAAGCAAAACGGCAGCTAGGTGCTGTATTTCCATCGGAACTCACGTTAAATGGCGCGGGGAGTCCGACTTACCAGCTGTACCAGTCCAGGAGAAATACTGCTCCCTGCACCGAGCTTGCGGCTGGCTCTTGTCTGGTCAAGCCAACGGATTTTGATATTCCCACACTATCGGATCATATCCCTGCAGCGTTTATTGCGAGCCCAGTGCTCAAAAGGTTACCTCATACCCAGATACCGGGAATAGAAAACCTTACCGGTGCAATGCGTTGGTTGAACCCAAATCGTGCTCAGACCTTTTTTATTTCGGGGGGTTACTGGAAAGCACTACCTGAGTCTCCCGCTGGATTATCAATAAACCCTATTTATGGCCGCTCTACAAATCAGGAAATGCTAAATGCCTCTGACAGGGTGACCTTAGTGGAAGATGACTGGGTTTTCCTGCGCCCAACTCAAAGTGAATCAGTATTTCTTCAGTTCGGTGATATTGCAGTATATGACAGGGGAGAGATAGTGGATCGCTGGCCTGTATTGAGTAACAGCTAAACCTTAATAATTGATTAGAATATATTTAGCTATGTGTAGATAGCTAATTTTTAGCAGATCTTTATAAAAATAATTATCGGAGAATTTACATGATATTTGTAATAGTTTTAGTATTAAATACCATCTGGTTTCTTATGGGATTTAATGTTTTTTCATTACGAGGAAAGATCTTTGCCAAGCTGGTAGTGCCCAGGGAGCATAGGGATACCCCCGTCTTTGGTATCTTAGCTGAATCTGGAAAGTTTCTCGGTGGTTTCAACTTTTCCCTGGCCTTCCTCAATATTTTGCTGTTAATTAATCTCTCTACTTTTTCAGGTGATATTCAGAGGGCAGTACTGTTACTTGCTTTTGCAGTCACGCATGGCTCACAGTTTATTTACAACGTGCCTGTTGCTCTTCAAAATCGTAGTGGTGGAGGGGCCTGGCAGGTTAAAGGGGTAATGCGCTTTATTTTTATTGTTGACTTTCTAATGATGCTGCTAAACCTCTTTGTCGCGATTTGGTATTACTTATAACTTGTATATTTGAGTAAAGGAAGTTTTCTTGTTGGATGAGATTCTATTAACGGAGGAGTTGTAGTTCCTAATTCTGGTAAATATACGGTTGGTTAGATTATATAGAATAACTATGGGTCATGGATCAGGGATATGAGTGTGACACTATTAAACCGAGAGAAGCTACTGGATAGCTGTCGTAATTGATGCCAGTATGGCCAAAGTCATACCAGTATCAACCTATAATCTTGAATTGTGATATAGAGTCTTAGGATCACTAATCTTCCGTTCAATATATCATTAACTATGGGTATCAGTGGGCCCTGAAAAAGCAATGAAACTGAGTAGTCTGCAAACAGAGCTGACGTCGGCCGCAACGGACATTATATTGGCCCTGATCGCATTAGTGGCACTGATTTATTTGGTTCGATATAGCCCAAAGGGCGGTAGGAAGTATCTGGCCTGGAAATTTTTTTTCTTTCTGACAATTGTTGTCACTGTATTGGCCGCAACAATTCATGGTTTAGAGTTGTCGGTGCAGCTAAGTCAGAGGCTCTGGAGAGTCTTATTTTTCTTTCTTGGTTTATTTCTAATAGCATTTACCACTGCAATTTGCTTTGATCTATTAGGCGAGAAGGCGACGCAAAAAGTTTTACCTTATATTCCGCTCATCGGGATTGCCTTCTATGTTGTTACTTTATTGTGGCCTGAAGGGTTTCTTGCTTACGTGATTTATCAATTCTCTATTACATTTATTATTATATTTGGATATGGCAGGTTAGCCTGGCTGAATAAGTTAAATGGAAGTTGGTATATGGCACTGGGTGGCTTGCTTTCATTAATTGCCATATATATTCAAACAAAAGATTCACTATATATTACGTTAATCTGGGATTTTGACCATAATGGGATTTATCATATGGTGCAAAGCGTAGCGGTTATTCTCTTCTTTTTAGGTATTAGAAGGGCACTCCTAAACAACCAGTAGGTTCTTAAAAGTATTGTATATAGTTGATTGCCTTATTTGAGCGAGCAGAGCTTTGGAAGAGATACCGTTTTGGTTGATATTGTCTCTATGTATAGCGGCCTATTGCTCAAGAGGTTAGGTGCTTCGTATGTTAACAGCTAAAGTTTCCTGTTGAAGTTGATCTCTGTATTATACGGCATAAGTAGCAGAGCTCATGAACGTCGTTGGAAATAGAATGAAGCAAACAGTAGGCCGCAGAGACTTTGTCAAAACCTTGGGAATGGGCATTCCTGCAGGGTACCTGCCAATTGGAACTGTATATGGGGATTACTCTAAAGATGATGTAGAGTTCCTCCAGCGAGATAGTGCTGTATTTGATCTCTATCGACGCCTATTTAACAAGCGAATCGATTTCCTTCCAAGAATTATTGCGTTATGCAAAAACGAGAAGGGTGTTCAGCAAGCGGTGCATTACGCAAATACACACAGCCTGGACATCAATATCAAAAGTGGAGGCCATAGTTTCGAGGGTTTTTCTTTAAATAATGATGGTTTGGTTATTGATGTTTCCCTTATGAGTGGGCTGGAGCTGAGAGCGGATAATAGGTTGATAGCGGGTCCTGGAGTTAGGCTTGTTCAATTATATAGCTATTGCCTACCAAAGGGACGCCTGCTGCCATCGGGCTCTTGTGCGACAGTAGGGCTTTCAGGTATCACGCTAGGTGGGGGCTATGGGCTGTTTGCGCGGGAGTTTGGGCTGACATGTGACCACTTGAAAGGCGTGCGCCTGATAGATGCCAAGGGTATCGCCGTAGATTCAGATGAGGTTCCAGAACTGCTTTGGGCTTGTCGTGGAGGTGGTAATGGTAATTTTGGCGTGATAACGGAAATGCGTTTTGATACGGTTCCCGCACCAACAACACTTTATCAGCACCGATTTAGGTCTTATAAGCTCTCGCCGAGAGCCGCAGCTGATTTGGCAAGATTTTGGTTTGACCAGTGTGAGTTATTACCAGACCACGCCTTTTCTGCCTTTGTCTTGAACCGCAATACATTGACAGTAATGCTAACATCGACAGATCATGATCGAGTAATGACAAGGATCTTGTCAAAATTTGACCAAAGAATGGATGAAAATGCCCAGTTAAAGCCGGATCCTCTGGAGGTGGGTATTCAGTATTACTATGGCCGTTCCAATGCTATGTATTATAAGAATTTTAGTGCTGGTTATTATAGTGGCTTTAATGATATCAGTAGGTCTATAGAGGAAATTTTTACCCTCGTGGGTAAAACCCCCGGAGCGGTTTTTCAAATTAATACATTGGGGGGTGAGATAAGTCGTTTGCACCAAGAAAATGAGGGGGCCTATGTCCATAGGGACGCCAATTATTTGGGAGAAGCTCAGTGTTACTGGGAAAAACCTGCCGATGAAGTGCAAAGACTGGAGAGTATGGCTCACCTTCAAGAGTTGCTCCACAAAAGTGGTATAACTAAGCACTATGTGAATTATCCTGATATTAATATCAAGAATTATGAAAATGCCTACTATGGGGATTCCTATGACCGATTACAGCGTTTAAAAAGTGTACTTGATCCAGGTAATCGGTTTAACTATCCACAGAGTATTGAAAGAGCATAGGGCTATTTTACAAATTAAGAGTTCGAATACGGCAACATCACAGTAAAGTAAAAATTTAACTTTGATATTGCCATAACCTGAAACACCTGCTTCTAAAGTGGGATATGTTAAAAGTTGACTAAAAACTTAACATATCCCTTAAGCGGGTAGCGGGACGCCTGGCGACTTCTACTTCTTTCCCATCTACCATGGTTACAAGTAGCCCGTTACTTATCCAGGGTTGAATATCCTTAATGAAGTTAAGATTGATAATTTGTTGTCGATTTACGCGGAAAAAGGTTTCCGGGTTTAGGCGCTGTTCAACTTTAACCAGTGACTTATAGATAAAAGCCTTATCATTATCAAAGAAGACCTGTGCATGATTGCCACAGTTTTCAAAGTATCTTATACGTCCAAGCTCAATAAGCCAGCAGCGTTCGCCGTCTTTAATAAAGATTTTATTGTTAGTGTTTAAATAGGTTTCCTGGCTGGAGCTGGCAGCTGGTAAGGTATCACTTACGGCCTTATTGATAGCGCGTTCTAACTTCTCCGGATGAATTGGTTTCAGCAGGTAATCCAGAGCGTTTACTTCGAAAGCCTGAATTGCATATTCGTCGTAGGCCGTTGTAAAAATGATATTAGGGATAGAGTCTAGTTTATCCAGGATATCAAAACCGCTTCCATCCGGTAAGTTGATATCCAGAAAAATCAAATCTGGCTGTTCCTTGGAAATAAGCGTAGCGGCCTGCTCACAATCTTGGGCCTCTGCAACCAAATTAATATCTTTATAGGGCTTAAGTAATTCTCTCAATTCGTTACGTGCGAGTCGTGAGTCTTCAATGATAATGGCTTTCACTTCTTATACCGTCAGTTAAAAAGCAGAAGAGGGTATGCTACATTGGGCAACAACTAGTAAACCTTGTTGTTGTAGATTAAATGAGGCTCTATTTCCATATTGTAGAGATAGACGTTTTTTAATATTGATCAATCCAAGTCCGGTATTTTGGACTTTCCTTTCACCGGGTGTTGTTACTTCAGAGTTAAGGTTTTCTAAAGTTCCAGGATTCGTTACTGTGATCGATATATGGTCTTTCTCTTTGAAAATTTTAATCAATAGCTCACCTCCCATCCTGGATTTATCAATTCCATGGCGCACTGCATTCTCAGCAAGTAACTGTATTAAAAGTGGTGGTATTGACTCTTCCATTAAAGCCGGATCAACTTCCAGGTTGAAGCGTAGACGATCTTCATATTGTATTTTTAAGAGCTCAGCGTATTGGGATACAATTTCCAGCTCATCTCTTAAGGGTACCGTTTTCTGTTTATGAGCCACTAAAGTATAACGTAACAAGCCAGATAGGTTTGTTAGCATCTCTCTGGATTTCGCAGCGTCTTCTAGGATTAATGCGCGGATATTATTTAAGCCATTAAAAAGAAAGTGGGGGTTGAGCTGTCCCATTAGGGCACTCATTTTGACTTCATTGAGCTGCAGTTTAAGCTGTATAGCTTCCTGCTCAGCTTTGTGTAATCGATCCTTATTAACAGTTGTAATGTAAATAAAAGTCCAAGCGATCATAAGAAGGACAAGGAAAAGCCAGTTGTCAAGAACAGTTCCCCAGAAAGATGGCGGAACTGCGTATCCGGCATGGATGTAATATGCATATACAAAGCCAATGGCAATAAAGGCGCATATGAACCCAAGAGGGATTGAAGTGGTGAGGAAATATATCCACTGCTTACGCCAGCTTGTATTGATAAGATCGAAACGATATATGATTTCTCGGATGAATAAAGTGGATAAGCCAAGGCTTATTACTACAGTTGCTACTTGTATGGCATTTTTTTCAAAATTGTGCTGGGTAAGTAATCCAAGTGAAAAAGTATTCACCAAAGCGAATATTAACCAGCCACCAAAGTGGTAGGTCAAAAATTTTGCTGTTGGAGTAGGGGACTTGAGAAATTTCATAAAATTTTACATATTGGCAATGCGGCTCCTTAAGCAGGAGCCGCATTTTACTACTAAGGATTTAGGCCAAAGCGCTCGTTTAACCATGAGGACATTATCTTCAGGGCTTTTGGAGAGAAGCTTTCCTCTATTTCAGCATATTCAGAAGAGGAGCCTTTATTTGCTATTTGAAACAGGTGGTTCATCTGTTCGAGCTCGAAAGTTTGAAAGTCGGGGTGACCTGTCCTGCTTAAAACTCTATGCATATTGTTCAAGTTCATCTTCGCATTTACTTGAAAATCCAGAGAGCCATTGAGAGCCAGTAATGGGGCCTTTGTTTGCTCTAAATAGGGCTCAGGGTTGAACTTGAGAAAATACCGAAACCAAGGTGTAGAGTATTGCCTCTTTAATTGCTCAACTTCTGCCTCCAGTTCGTCATCCTGGTTTCCCTCGAGTCTGGCGCTCTTGAGGAGGAGTTGGTGAATCTCCCCGCTGATAGTTTCTTTCTCCTCTAGCTGGCTAATCAGGCTGAAAATTTCTTTGTCTAACTCGCGGAGTTTTTTGAGCTTTTGTTTATCTAAACCATTAAATTTCCTATCCTTATACCACTGATCCACGAGAAGTTGTGGTATTTTAACACCTGGACCGGCAAGCAAGATAGCAAATGCGATATCTTCACGGTTGCTGGCAACAATGGGAGCTATCATGCCTCCCTCGCTATGTCCAATTAAACCGACTTTGCCCTTGGGAAGATCGCTGCGGCTGTTGAGGTAGTCAACTGCAGCGCTGGTATCGCTGGCGAAGTCTGCGCTAGTTGCCGTAAAAAAATCCCCGGTAGACTCACCAATTCCACGGTCATCATACCTTAAGACTGCGTAACCCTGGCGTGTCAAGTAATCGGCGATTACTGCAAATGGTTTATGCCCGAATAGAGTTTCGTCCCGATCCTGGGGGCCGGAACCGCTAATAAGAACCGCAGTTGCTTTAACAGTGGATGTAGGCTTTGTCAGTGTTCCAGACAGGGTGATATTGGCAGTTTTATTTTTAAAACTAACCTCCTCGACAGCGTATGGAAAAGGAAGTTTTGGTGTCTGGGGACGGTTTTTAGGTGTATCACTAGTACCGTCAGCTGCCCTTCTAAAGTTTAGAGGCAATGATTTTCTTTGAGTGAGGGTACCAAAGATCAGGTCAACGTCATTATTGTATGCACCTTCATACTTGATATGTAAGTCTTCCACTTCGAATGCGATACTATTCGATCTTATCTCTAACGTAGACATCTCCATTCCATATTTACCTTGGGAGGGGCTATCCAATACGCCTGTCCAATCGCCATTTTCTTGGTCAATATGAATTACTACTGGTAGCGTTTCTTCGTTAGCAACCTGAAAAGTTGCTTTCCAGATACCATCGATACCTCCAGCCATGACGTAAGTGGAAGATAGGCTTGTAGCGAGGATAAGAGATTTTAATCCCAATTTAACGCTATTTATTCCAGATTGCAGAATTTGCATAAGTGTTTTGCCTGTGCTGTTTCACTGAATGAGTGGCATTCTAGGGGCGGATTTTTTTCCTGTGATAAAAGTAGGATGAGTGGCTTATATAGCTGGCGAACGGTAACAGGGAGTGGGGAAGGAACTGGATGCTCCTATCTATTCAAAAATTTGAATATCTTGTCCTAAATTCTCCAGTTGCTATTGGGTAGTACGAACTACTATCTTGTGAGAATTACTCTGTGATAGGTAGTGATTGATGCCCCTTAGAAACAACGATCATAGCTACGGCTCAATAGCCAAGTGGCTTCACTGGTCCATTGCCCTTTTATTCCTTAGCTCCTATATCAGCGTTTACTATCGACAATGGTTCACTCAAGAGGAAACCCCTGAGAACTTGGTCGCTTTGCAGTTTCACCTGTCTATTGGAGTAACCATAGGTACACTGGTTGTTCTCCGTATTTTATGGAGGTTGATGAATCCAGCACCATTACTGGAGCCCGGCTCTCGCTTGGAACATGTAGCAGCACATATTGGCCATTATGCTTTATATCTGATAATGATCATCACTCCATTGACCGGCTATCTGGGTACGGGGGTCAACACGGATTACTTCTTCTTGTTTGAAATCCCCAAGTTTGCTGATACTTGGCTCTTTGGTTCATGGGTACAGAATGGTCTTGGTATGACTTTTGAACAATTTGAGGAGCCCGTGGACTTTATCCATAAGGAGGTCTTGGGTGAGTGGCTGGTTTGGCTGCTAATCCTCGGGCATGTATTGGCCGCTTTGTATCATCACTTTATCAAGAAAGATCGAACTCTATTACGTATGACGATTGATAGAGATAGCCGGGGAAGGGGGTAGTCCCACTGAGTAGATGATTTGGGAAGTTTAGGCTGATGTCCGCCAATGGCAGAAATTGGTGCTAACTTGGCATGGAAAGATACGGGCCGATTTCCTACCCTACATGTGGAAGCTTTATCCGCCAGGTGTCCCTCTTGCAGGTTTATTGCCTGTTGGGGCAACTGTTCCTTGGTCAGCATTGGCCCCGATAAAGTCCTTTCCTTTAAGGCTCAATGGCTTTTAATGAATAAAGTTTCCATGGATTAGGTATCCGTTGGGCGAGTTGCGGATTTATGGATTGATTTTGCCCAGAGCAAGTCTGGAGCTTATGTTTTGCAGGGGGATGTATGTGGAGTTGGATCCAGATAACATCAAAAGTTACTTTGTTTGGTGCCTTGGTGATGATCACTGGCTGTGATTCAGCGGGAAGGATCTATCCCGTTGCTGAATTAGTCGGCTTTGAGGAATCAATTTGCACTTAGCTGACAACAGTGGCGGCAGGGCTATCTTCATCTCCCTGTTTTGGCAGAGCCAGGGATATCAGCGCAGTTGCCATTAAGAATATAGAAGAAATTATCAGGCAGGCTTCAATTCCTGCTATCTGAAAAATCCACCCGGACAATAGGGTTCCAAGTAGGCGCCCCATGGCGTTTGCCATATAGTAGAAGCCTACATCCATTGAAACTCCATCTTCTCGCGCATAGGAGACAATCAGATAGCTGTGTAGTGAGGAATTGATTGCGAATACGAAGGCAAAAACCATCAGCCCCGACAGGGTTGTAAGCAGGGGATGAATACCGGAGTGCAATGCCAAGGCTATTGTTGCTGGGACCATTGCCAGTGCAGCTGACCAGTATAAGGCGGTCCTGCCATCTGGGGCTTTCGGGGAAATACTGGCTGTGATTTTTGGGGCTAATGCTTGTACAGCTCCATAGCCGATTATCCAGACCGCTAGGAAAGCGCCTATCTGCCAATGCCCCCAGCCAAATTGGCTCGCCAGGAAAACTGGCAGGGCAATGACAAACCAGGTATCACGGGAAGCAAAAAGGAATAGCCGAGCGGCAGCTAAGGCGTTTACTGCTCGGCTCTTGGAAAATACGTCGCGAAAGCGCTTCTTGGCTTTAGCCTTTCCTAAATCCCTGCGAAGAAATTTCTTGCTGAGAATCCAAACCCCTGCCAGGCATATGGCCATGATCAGGATAGCACCGCGAAATCCCGCCAGAGCGAGCAGGACCCCACCCAGAAAAAATCCCAATCCCTTAAGGGCGTTCTTGGAGCCGGTAAGCAGGGCTACCCAACGGTAGAGCGGACCTTGGGCATGTGCCGGGAGCAACAACTTGATAGCACTTTTCGCACTCATCTTGTTGAGGTCCTTGGCGATGCCTGACAGGGCCTGGGCACCCATCACCCAGGGGACAGAGAGCAGATTTGAGGGTACCAGCAGCATTATTAAAGCTACTACCTGCAGCATCAACCCCATGTTCATGGTGCGGTTGAGGCCGAGGCGGGCACCCAGCCAACCTCCAACAAGGTTGGTGATCACCCCGAACAATTCATAGAAAAGAAAGAGCAATGCGATTTCCAGCGGGGCATAGCCTAATTTGTGGAAATGCATTAACACCAGCATTCGCAGGGCGCCATCGGTCAAGGTAAATGACCAATAGTTGCCAGTTACCAGCAAATACTGGCGAACTGGCGGGGGCAAAGAGGAAAGTAACTGCATCGAACTGAACTTTACCAATATTGTAATATTGCTGGCTTCTAGGTTCCCCAGATTTAATCAGCGATCCATGTTTCCGATCATCCGGGCTAGTTCCGCGGTACGATTCGCGTACCCCCACTCGTTGTCATACCAGGTATAAATTTTAACCTGGGTACCATTGATCACCATGGTCGAGAGAGCGTCGACAATGCTGGAGCGTGGGTCGGTTTTGTAATCCACCGATACCAGAGGGCGCTCCTCATAGCCGAGAATATCTTTCAGCTCTCTTTTCGAGGCGGTTTGCAGTAACAGGTTAACTTCCTCGGCAGTGGTGGGGCGTTCGACTTCGAAAACACAGTCGGTCAACGAGGCGTTTGCCAGGGGTACACGTACGGCGTGGCCATTTAACCGGCCAGTCAACTCAGGGAAAATCGCAGTTATAGCTGTGGCTGATCCTGTAGTTGTCGGGATCAGGCTGGCTCCACAAGCCCTGGCCCGGCGCAGATCTGCGTGGGGGGCATCAAGTATTGTTTGGGTATTGGTAATATCGTGAATGGTCGTGATGGAGCCATGTTTAATACCCAGGTTTTCGTGAATGACTTTCACAACTGGCGCTAGACAGTTAGTGGTACAGGAGGCGGCAGTAGCAATAGGGTGTTTGTCGGGATCGTAAATATGCTGATTCACCCCCAGGACAATATTGGGCACACCGGCCTCTTTAACAGGAGCGGAGACAAGCACCCGTTTTACGCCTTGATCAAGGTACGCTTGCAAAATTGCAGAGGTTTTCATTTTACCAGAGGCTTCAATGACAAGATCGCAGCGGCTCCAATCGGTCTTGGAGATTTCGGTATTCGCACTGCACGCTACTTTGAGGCCATCTATTTCAATAGTGTGATCAGTGGATTTCGCTGTGTTGTGCCAGCGGCCATGGACAGAGTCGAAATTCAGGAGGTGGGCCAGGGTATGGGCGTCGCCTGAGGGGTCATTAATCTGAATAAACTCTATGTCCGGCCAGTCCCATGCTGCGCGCAGTACCAATCGACCAATACGGCCAAAACCATTGATTCCGACTTTTATCGTCATCTATATTTCTCCTTGAATCCATATATATGGAAATTCATATATATACAGACAAATTTTTACAGTTAATAGGGTACTGTTAGGGCCATCAACAACACAGACTCGCACGTTCGGGCCTTTCCCCCATCTGGAACAGATTCCGTAGATCCTTGGCGATGAACTGCTGGTTTGCTTGTAAAGTGTCTTGAAGGATATTTTTTGTCCAGTCGCTTAGAGCTGGATTGATACGGTAGAAAACCCACTGTCCCTGACGCCGGTCTTGTAAAAGATCCGCGCTGCGTAAAAGGGCCAGGTGCCGGGAAATTTTCGGTTGACTAAGGCCTAGGGCAGCGGTCAACTCACACACGCAAAGCTCACCTTCATAAGCGATTAATAGAAGGGTGCGAAGGCGGGTATCGTCAGCAAGGCACTTGTAAAACTGAACTGGATTCAAAGTTTTCCCCGGGCTTCTGTCAGGCCGCTTTGGCAGTTTTGGTTTGCACCAAGGCAAACAATTTAATGCGAGTGCTTAGCTCTCTCACCGTTGTGTAAAATGGCTTGAAGCAATGGCGCGTGGCCGGGTCTTCAAAGTCCCAAGCGATTATTTTGCTATGGGTGGGCGAAGGTACATACTCTCTTTGGCTTTTGTCACACAGGGTAATCACCAGGTCAAAACTCTGGTTGGATACTTCATCCAGAGACTTGGAATACAATCCTTGTATGGGTATCCCAAAGCGTTTCAAGGCGCTGATTGCCCGAATATCCACGGGTTCTGGGCTGGTACCTGCACTGGCAACTTCGAAGAAGACCCCGGAGTGATAACGCAGTAGCGCCTCAGCAATAATCGATCGGGCTGAGTTCCCAGCACAGATAAACAAAACCCGCTTTTTCACAGCGTTGCACCTGCCAGCTTTATCTCTTTCTATTATATATGGAAAATCATATATTCAAAGAGGAAAAGAACCGGGAACAGATCCCGGTTTTCATTAGAAGGTGGTTAGAGCTTAAATTCGGCCCAAACCGGGGCGTGGTCAGAAGGGCGCTCCATAGCGCGTATATCGTAATCTACTCCAGTAGCGATGCACTTTTCCATGAGAGGGTTGCTAGCCATGATCAGGTCGATACGCAGACCACGCTTGGGATCGCGATCAAACCCGCGGCTGCGGTAATCAAACCAGCTAAACACATCGTTAGTTTCTGGATTAAGTGCACGAAAAGTGTCCACCAATCCCCATGCCTCGATTTTCTGCAGCCACTCGCGCTCCTCTGGCAGAAAGCTGCACTTGCCGTCGCGAAGCCAACGCTTGCGATTGGGCTCGCCAATACCGATGTCGAGATCACTAGGGGAAATATTCATATCTCCAATTACCAGTACTGGAGCATTGGGTTTGCAGGTGGTCTGCAAAAAGGTATCAAGGTCTGCGTAGTACTTTTGCTTGGCCGGGAATTTTACCGGATGCTCGCGGTTTTCACCCTGGGGAAAATAGCCATTAATCACTGTCAGCGGCTCCTTGCCACCGATATCAAATTTACCCATAACCATACGGCGTTGGGCATTTTCATCATCAGTGGGGAAGCCGTACTCTCGATCGACAAAGGGAAGGCGTGAGAGTAGGGCGACGCCGTAGTGGGTTTTCTGGCCAAAGTAGATCAGCTCATAGCCAAGGTCCCGGATCGCATCTACCGGAAAATCTTCATCGGTAACTTTGGTTTCCTGCAAGCCGATTATGTCCGGCTTATGGCTGTCTACCAGTGCCTCCATCTGATGCAGGCGTGTACGAATGCTGTTGACGTTAAAGGAAACGACTTTCATTTATTCCCCCAAAAATAAAAAAGGCCGGGCTTGCCCGACCTGGAGTTACTAGCGGAGCAGGCACGCAAGGCGCACCTGCTACAAATTAGAAGTTCGCTACTTGAGGCGGGGCCTTGCTGGCCTTAGTGGCTAGCCCGATAAAGTCCGCCATTATATAGCCGGCTTCATTCAAGATTGGATCTTTTTCGAGCTTGATCTCAACCGGACCACCGATAGCTGCGACATCTTCCGACTCACTTTCTTCGTAAGCTTCGAAATTCTCGTAGGGTTCAAGACCCTTCGCATTGCGGCGGCGGTTTTCCATAGAGAGCAGGCGCTGGTTTACGTTCTCACGTTCCTGTTCGCGCATTACCTCATTGAGTGATAGGTACTTCTTATCAGCGCGCTCGCTCTCAAATTCGAACTGGTCGCGCAGGAAGATAAAGTCCGGATCAGATGCCGTACGCTTGTTGTGCTTGGTCATCAAATTTGGAATCAGAGTCTTCAGGTTGAAGTACTTTGCATGAGGCACGGCATGGATGCGATCCCAGGGTAGAGCGGTATCGTAAGCGCTCTCCCCAACGCTTTCAGCGTCAATCAGCTGTGGCATGGGGATATCCGGTTTTACCCCGGCGTGTTGGGTGCTGTCACCGGATACGCGGTAAAACTTGGACTGGGTAATCTTGAGCTGTCCCTCTTTCAGAGGTGCCATGGTTTGAACCGTACCTTTACCGAACGACTGGTTGCCGACAACCAGGCCGCGGTTGTAGTCCTGGATAGCTCCGGCAAAAATCTCAGAGGCAGAAGCCGACAGGCGGTTGATCAATACCATCAGCGGGCCGCGGTACATAGCACGGGAGCGTGAGCGGTTATGCCGCGAAATTTGCTCATTGGCATGACGGATCTGCACCACCGGTCCCTGGTCAATAAACAGGTCGGTGAGCATGGTGGCTTCTTGCAGAGAGCCACCGCCGTTGTTGCGCAGGTCGAGGATAATGCCATCGACATTCTCCTCTTTCAGTTCACTCAACAGCCTGGCCACATCACGAGTGGTGCTTTTGTAGTTGGGGTCACGGCGGCGATAGGCATCAAAGTCTATATAGAAGGTCGGCAGGTTGATCACGCCAATCTTGTAGTTTTGGCTACCGTCGGAGAATTCAAACACAGCTTTCTTAGCCGCCTGATCTTCCAGCTTCACTTTGCTGCGTTTGATCAGGATGGTCTTGTGAGTGCCGTCACCGCCCGTCGGGATAGTTTCGAGACGAACAAAAGTGCCGGCCTTACCGCGGATCAGGTCAACCACATCATCCAGGCGCCAGCCTACGACATCGACCATCTCACCTTCTTTGTCCTGGCCAACACCCACGATCTTGTCGTTGGGCTTTATTTTGCCAGTGCGATCAGCCGGGCCACCTGCAACCAAGCGGGCCACCTTGGTGTACTCCTCGTCTGCCTGAAGTACAGCACCGATGCCCTCCAACGAGAGGGACATGCTCATATTGAAGTTTTCCAATGAGCGCGGGGACAGGTAATTACTGTGAGGATCATAGAGGCGTGTGAGTGAGTTCATATAGAGCTCAAATACATCATCGCTATTCTGTTGCTCGAGACGCTTCTTCTGGCCTTTATAGCGGCGCTCCAGAAGATCGCGTATCTCCTCGTCGGTTTTTCCTGTGAGACGCAGGTTCAGAACGCTGCTTTTCAGGCGTTTACGCCACAGGTCATCGGCAGCGCTGATTGATTTCGGCCATTCACTTTTCTCTCGATCAAGTTCCAGTGACTCATCGCGAGTGAAGTCAAAGTCTGGGAGGCCTTTCTCCAGTTGGGACAAAATATTGTCGAGGCGATCGCCCATGCGCAGGCGGAAGCGATTGTAAATCTCAAAGCCCGCTTTTACGTCACCAGCGCGCAACTGGTCGTCCATCCTGGTTTGCCACTCACGAAACTCATTGATGTCTGAGTTGAGGAAGTAGCTTTTGGTGGGGTCCAAAGCATCAATGTATTCATTCCAGAGGTCTTCTGACATTTCGTCTCCGACCTTTATTTTGTTGTAGTGCAGCATTTCGAGTTTGCTGACTATCTCTCTGGCGGTGCTGCCCTGGTCCTTTTCTGGGGCCAGGCGCTCGGCCTCTGCCAGAGCGGTTGTGGAAAGCAGGCCAATGACCAAGAAGCCGGAAAATAGTGCGGCGATCCGATTGGTAAGCATAGGGAGTCTCTTTATACGTCCTACTTCATAGGAGGCCAGCCTTTATGGCTTGGCGACCTATAGCTTAGGACAAGTATAAAGGCTGAAAGCTCCGAAGGGCATGAAATACCTCTATTCAGAGATGGATCCTTCCCGCTTTGGGCAGATTTAGCAAAATAGATTTCCCTTTTTCTTGTCGCGTAGGGCATTTTTTCTCAATTATGAACGACAGATATGTATGGTCATCACCATAATCACTGCTGACTTCGACCACTAAATAGTCAATCTGATCTATCTGACCGCCCGGTTGTACACCCTGAACGTCAACTGGAGTAACTCCCAGGAGGCGTCAGAAAGGAGCCGCAGGGTTGATCAGCTAATAGTCCCGCTCTGATACATCTTCTGGTGCGCGGGTGTCTAGTGGAACTGGGCACTGGGGTGTAAACCATAGTGTTGAACTGACAGCGATTGCTGTCACCCCTCTCGAGCCCCGGTTTTTGTGCACCCACAGAACTCCAGTCGATTGGCAGCTGATGAGCCATACGGCTACCCGCTGGATGGGTCTTGGTTGATCATTTTTTAGTCGGGGAGTTTGTCTGCTCTGCAGGGCGGGGGGAGGACTATTTCCTGGGGGTAGGGTGCCACCTGTCAGTCTGGTAGCCAGGGAAAATTAAGCCTTAATTTTCTATAAATTACTTTCAATATACATCGTAACTATATGAATATTATAGATTAAATAAAGTTAATGTAATTTATTAAATTAACGGGGCGCGTGAGCAGGAGAAGCCCACGCGCTAATGAAAGAGAGCCTAATGTGCTGGCTGTTTAGTCATTATGATGTGATCGATATTGTAGCCATGCTTAGTGACAGCAAGACCAAGCAGCTCATCAATAATTGACTCATCCAGCTGGGGAGATCGACTCAGTAGATAAAGGCTGCTGCGATCGGGATCACCTACCAGTGACCACTGATAATTTGGGTCCAGCTCCAATATCCAGTAGTCGCCAGTGGACTGGCCGTTAAAGAATGAGATGGCAAGTTTGCTATTGGTTTCATCAATAGGAACACCAGTGCCTTGCACGCTAATAGGGAACCCGTATTTCGGGTGCAGGATTCGACAGAAGTTGAACACGCTGATACTGCCGTCATCATTCAGCCCATAGTCCGCGGTTACAGCGGTGCATGCGGGTTGGAATATCTGGGGAAGCCTGGCAATTTCATACCACTTACCGACATACTGATGAACATCCACGTAGGGTACTGTCTCAAGCTCTGAATCTCCCTCCGCCCAAGAGAACTGAGCAGCAAAAGCCAATAGAACGATTCCCAAACCTTTTGCAAAGCCATTCATAGTTACGCTTCCTTGTTGATTGCTTGTTCAATCACTACTGCTGTAGTGCCGTAGCGACCCCCTCTTTACGGAGAGTTAACTGGAACGGATTAACTAATTTGCTAGTGGGGTGAACTTTTCACATTAAGTTCACAGATTCTTCGTAATAGGCCGAAAGAAGGATGGGAACTCAGTATTGATAGGGAGAGGGCAGGCTACTATTTACCCAGCAACAGAGAGTTTAAAAGGCTTATTGAGGTCACTCCTTTCAACTTAAATGGATTCACCTATGTCACAGACTATCCCTGTTGATGTTTTGATTCTTGGTGGAGGGATTCAGGGAGTAACCCTGATGAGACAGCTGATACCAGAGTATTCGGTGATACTGGTCGATGACGAGTTGGGTGATGCCGAATCTCTGCATTTCCACGGTTACTTCTCCTCTGGTTGGAACGCCGCGAACCCCCAAGCTGCTGAGATTTATAGGACAGCCGCGCAGCATTGGCACAAAGAACTTGCTAATGGCGGTGTGAATAGTCGAATAACAGATTTCCATGCTGCGCTGACTCCAGACTTTCTAAAGACAGTTGAAGGTAACTGGGCTGGAGCGGCTATTCCCTCAGAGGAGGTGGAATTGCCGGAGATCTTTGATCCGGACGGTTTACCACCAAATCGCAGGTTCAGATTTCCTGATGATCTTGTTTTCGATGGAGCCGCAGCCTACCTCAGTGTCAGCGAGCCCATGAGAAAACATATTTATAGTGGACGGCTGGCATCATTTCAGCTCGCGGGCTCAGCTATTGAACAGGTAGCCCTGGATATCGGTGGCCGCTCTTGCGAAGTAAGGCCAGAGCTTGTGATTTCTGCCTGCGGTGCGGGCAATGCAGAGGTGATTCGGCAGTTGGGTGTGGCGGAAGAGCAGGTACAAAATGCGCAGCTAGTACGGCCTCTGCATATGCTTTTGGCTCGCGGTCCCAATATTCCCCCGGTTTCAGCTTTCTTGATCGACTTGATAGTGTTGTACCACCCGCTGGAAGGTGGGGAGGGGCTCTGGATTCTTACACTTAACCCAGAAGTTCCCAAGTTCAAAGCGGGTGTTGTCGATATGCGCATCCCACCAGAAATAGAGAATGATTTACTTTGTGCATCTTTTAAGCGCCTTTCCAGTGCGATGGTGGCCTTTGAGGCCTGGGCGCAGGGCTGCCAGTGGTCGGTATATGCAGGCTGGAAAACTGATGCACCAGGGCCAGATGGTGATCTGTTGGTGCAGTTGGAGTATCCCACTCCGTATCAACTGGACGATTTTGGTCTGCAAAACTTCCTTGCAGTGTGGCCAAACCATTGGGGATTGGCCGCTAACGTCGCTGAAGATGCTGGGAAGTGGGTGCGTACCAAGCTCAAAAGCTGCCACCCCCAGCCGGGCGCCGACAGTGGATTACCCCCAGGCCCGGGGATCGGCCACCCGATAGAGAATAGGTGGCAGAGCCAGGAGCTTAATTGGCAATCCTGGGAAGACTTCGCCCGAAAAGTGGGTTACCACGACTGATTATTAACACCTCGAATGAGTAAACCAGTGTAACTTCTCTGCGCTGGTGGATATTGGTACCCTGCTCTCTAGGGAAAATAAACAACATGCAATGAAACTGTCGCTTGCAACTGTAAGTTTTTTCTGTATCTTAAAAACAAATGTAACCGGTTACATTTTCTGAAAGGGTTCTTGGAAGAAGTACAAGGCCTGAGTATGGAGGCAAGGTATTTGGCCGGGTAGAAACCCAAAACAATAAGAACCTGGTTGCCAGAGGCAGCTATATGGGAAGTGGTATGGGAAAAAAAATAAGAATGGGTATGGTTGGTGGTGGAGAGGGTGCCTTTATTGGCGCAGTCCACCGTATGGCTGCTTCCCTTGACGGTGAAATAGAGCTGGTGGCGGGATGTTTTAGCAGTAATCCCGAGCGTGGCCGTAGCAGCGGAGAGAAGTTGGGCCTTAACCCCGAGCGCGTTTACCAGAGTTATGAGCAGATGTTTCTGGAGGAATCCCAGCGTGCTGTTGATGAGCGCATAGAGTTTGTTTCCGTGGTAACACCCAATGATTTACATCTACCAGTCTCTATTGCTGCACTGCGGGCGGGGTTTCATGTTCTTTCCGATAAGCCGGCCGCTTCCACTCTTGAGGAAACTCTTGCGCTCAAAAACGAGGTCGTGCGGAGTGGCCATCTCTACGGTTTGACTCATACCTATGCAGCTTATCCTCTTGTGACGCAGGCCAGGGCAATCTTAGCCAGGGGGGAGCTTGGGCAAGTCCGCCGGGTAACTGTTGCCTATCCACAAGGCTGGTTGGCATTGGCTGGTGACTCCAGCGGAAGTAAACAAGCCAGTTGGCGAACAGATCCCACACGCTCCGGAGAAAGTGGCTGTTTTGCCGATATTGGTACCCACGCTCACCACCTGGTCGAATTTTTTACCGGTCAGCGTATCTCTGAGGTCTGTGCGGACTTGCAGTCGGTAGTCGACAAAAGGGCGCTGGATGATGATGGCGCGGCGCTATTTAAATTAGATCAGGGTGCGCGCGGCACCCTTACAGCCAGCCAAGTCTGTGGTGGGGAAGGGAATAACCTGAATATCAGTGTTTATTGCGAACATGGCTCACTGTTCTGGGAGCAGGAATCTCCTAACCAATTGCAGTTAAAGCGTAGGGGTCAGCCAGTGGCCTTTTTGAAGGCTGGTGCTGACTGTGAATATCTGGATGACGATGTCCGAGCTCTTTGCCGTACCCCGCAGGGGCATCCCGAAGGTTATATAGAGGCCTTTGCGAATATTTACCGCGACTTTGCAGCCCAGGTTCGATGCCGCCGGCAAGAACTGCCCATTAAAAATAGTTCTGTCGTTGGGAATATTGATGCGGGTGTCCGAGCTATGGCATTTGTACGCGGTGCATTAGAAAGCAGTCGCGCGAACTCTTCTTGGGTGTCTCTGGCACCGTATTGGGAATAGACAGCTGAATCGTACCGATTCATTTTCAAACAAGTTAGGAACCTCTGGCAGGGTGGAAGTCCGGCAGTTAGTACGGCACAGGGAGGTGTCGATGTCGGCCCAGTGCCAGTCCACTTTTGAAAAGGCAGCACTGTGTTTTTTCAAAAGGAGCAAACGGATCACCCAGGAAGGATTGATTGGTTGCAGAGGTAAATAAGTACAGCAGTAAAAAGGATAAGAATAAATGAAGGCACCCAGAATTCAGGGGCCCGGAATATTTCTCGCCCAGTTCCTCCCTCCGAGCGATCAACCAGCTTCGCTGGAGTCTATGGCCCGCTGGGCATCGGATCTGGGTTACAAAGGCATTCAGGTTCCCACTTGGGACAAGCGCATCTTTGATCTCGAGCTGGCCAGCGATAGTCAGGCTTACTGTGACGATATTCTGGGGGTCTGTGAGAAGGCGGGGGTGGAAATCTCAGAACTGTCCACGCATTTGCAGGGCCAGCTGGTTGCAGCGCATCCCGCGTATAAAGAGATGCTGGATATTTTTTCCCCGGAGGAAGTGCGAGGCAACTTGCCAGCCCGTGCCGAGTGGGCAAGCAATCAACTGATGTTGGCTGCTCGGGCCAGTGCGAACCTAAAGCTAAAGTCTCATGCTACATTTTCTGGCGCACTACTTTGGCATACTTTTTATCCCTGGCCCCAGCGCCCGGCAATGCTGGTTGAAGAAGGTTTTCGCGAATTGGGTCGGCTGTGGCGCCCCATATTGGATGCGTTTGACAGTGCTGGGGTTGATGTTTGTTATGAACTCCACCCCGGTGAAGATCTGCACGATGGGCTGACTTTTGAACGTTTTCTCTACGAAGTGGAGGACCATCCAAGAGCGAATATTCTCTATGACCCCAGTCACCTGCTTTTGCAGCAGATGGACTACCTGGCTTTTATCGACATCTATCACGAACGAATCAAGGCGTTTCACGTGAAAGATGCTGAATTCAATCCGAGTGGTAGGGCTGGAGTTTATGGTGGGTATGCTCCCTGGATTGAAAGACCTGGCCGTTTTCGTTCCCTGGGCGATGGTCAGGTGGACTTCCGCGGGATTTTCAGCCGCTTGACCCAATACGGTTACGATCGCTGGGCAGTACTTGAATGGGAGTGTTGTATTAAGGATCAACAGCAGGGGGCCAGTGAGGGTGCACCATTTATTCAGGATCACCTGATTACTGTGGCAGGGAAGGCCTTTGATGATTTTGCTGGTGCAGAAACAGATCGCGCGCGAAATCGTCGGATTTTGGGGTTGGATTAAATTTTGCCAAACCAAGTGAACAATTAATAACAATAAATCATGCGGAGACTGGATAGATGAGTACGATGATAACGCCCCAGAACAAGAGAATATTCTTGGTGGGTAATCTCTCCATTTTTATGATTGGCTTGGGCATGGCTGTGCGGACGGTGATAGCCACTAACTTGCAGGAAGATATCTATAACCATATAGACCTAGCTAACTCCACCACTATGCTCGGTGAAGCAATTGGTATTACCTTTGCTGGATTTGCTTTCACACTTCTATTTGGAAGCGCACTTGTGGACTTGGTCGGCATCAAGCGAATGTTGATGCTCTCATCTATAGGTTATGTATTGGGCAGTTTGCTTATTATTGCGGCATCTATGGTGACTCCAGGGGAGGGGGTAGAGAGTCTGGTTCTAGCTGGCCTGTTACTGACAGGCTTGGGCTGGGGTGCCGTGGAGGCAGCCAGTAATCCTATGGTTGCTGCAGTCGACCCAGATAATAAAACGCAACGTTTAAACGTACTACATGCCTGGTGGCCTGCGGGCATTGTGGTTGGAGGATTACTGGGGTTGTCAATCTCTGCCCTCGAGCTTCCCTGGCAGTTGAACCTTGTCGTGTTGGCACTGCCGGCTGTTGTTATGGCCTGGCTTGTGGCTAAAACAGATTTCCCAGTTACTGAACGGGTTTCTTCCGGTATCAGTTATGGCGAAATGTTTAAAGAGGTATTCAAGCAGCCGATGTTTATCCTGCTGTGGGTGTGTATGTGGCTGACCGCCGCAACCGAGCTGGCCCCTGGGCAGTGGGTAGACCTGACCCTATCCCGAGTAGTTGGCATGAAGGGTATCCTTATCCTTGTTTATGTCAGTATGTTGATGTTTGTGATGCGCCACTTTGCAGGACAGTTGGCAAAGAAACTGTCTCCTATCGGACTTCTATGGTTAAGCAGTCTCCTTGCCGCAATTGGGCTCTATTGCCTGGGTATGGCTAGGACGCCAGTAACTGCATTTTTGGCAGCGACTGTCTGGGGCATTGGTGTTTGTTATATGTGGCCCACTATGCTGGCCACAGTCTCCGAGCGTTTTGTGCGCGGAGGGGCATTGTTTCTGGGGTTGCTGGGTTTTGCCGGTGGTATGTCTATCCAATTTGTTCTGCCAAAGCTTGGAGCTATTTTTGACAATGCCAAGATTGAGGCAGCGGGGGGCTTGGAGGCCTTTGAAAAGCTGAGTGGGGATGAGTTGGATGCGGTATTGGCAACCGCTTCTGTAGAGTCATTCCAGTCTTTGGCAGTAGTCCCACTTATCCTGCTCCCTATTTTTGCCTTTATTTGGCTGTGGGATCGAAGGCAAACAGCCAATAAAACGGAAGCAGCAGTTACGGGTAACCAGTAGATGATATCCGTCTGTGCGAAAATAACCCCCTACTAATAAGAAATTAGCAGGAAACTATGTCAAATATTCGCGAAGTTGCACGTCGCTCCGGTGTATCGGTCGCGACCGTATCCCGGGCGTTAAAAGATCCGCAGATGGTTTCTCCGCGAACCAGAGAGCGGGTGCTTAAAGCCGTGGAGGAGGCCGGATACCGGCCGAACCTCCTTGCGCGGAACTTCAGTTCGGGAAAGTCATTCGCAGTGATGGTATTAGTTCCCAATATAGCCAATCCATTCTTTTCCCGGGTCATTCGCGGAATTGAGAAAGCGGCGCAGGATCAAGGCTATTCGGTGCTGCTGGGGGATACAAAAGGGGATTCCACCAATGAACAATTTTATGCAGGTATGGCGTTAACCAACCAAGCGGACGGTGTTATCCAGCTTGGTAGTCGTTATCCGTTTGCAGAGAAGGATGCGAACCTGGCTGCATCTGTTCCGTTGGTGAATGCCTGTGAGCGCATAGTAGAAGATGATCGGTATCCGGTGGTGGAGTTGGATAACCATGGCGCGGCACAGGAGGTTGCGCGTCACTTGATGGCGATGGGGCACCGCCGCATCGGGGTTATTACCGGGCCCTCGCAAAGCCCCATAGTCCGAGACAGACTGTCTGGGTTTTCTGATGCACTAAAAAAACGTGGGTTAGGACTTGATCCTGAAATGGTTGTTCATGGGGAATTCACTATGACATCTGGACAGGAAGGCGCAGAGACTTTGCTATCTACTCCCCGTCGGCCAACTGCCATTTTTTGTATGAACGATGAGATGGCTATTGGTGCAGTGCATCAGGTGAAGAGGATGGGCCTCAGGGTGCCGGAAGATGTGTCTGTTACCGGGTTCGATAATATTGAATTCTCCCAATTTACAGATCCGCCTTTGACCACGATTAACCAGCCCGCGGAGGAGTTAGGCCGCTACGCAATGGAAACGCTGCGATTGATTATCGATGGTAAGCCATTGAAATCCAGCCGGACTATTTTGCCATTTGAGCTAGTGGAGCGGGAAAGCACAGCCTCTTGTCGGGACAACTGAGAACTGCAGGCTCCCAAGGACCGTTGCCCTGAAAAGCATGGCACTGATTAGATAACAGCCAATAGGTGTGGAGATAATAATGATGAAAAACTTTACTAAAACCAGATCAAAAATATCCGTAGCGATTGCAGCAGCAGTGATGCTGGGTGCTGCAGGTTGCGAGCGGGTGCCCGAGTCGAGCATCCAACAAGCGGATGGAGAGTGGCGTTACCTGTTTGATGGTGAGACATTACAGGGTTGGACTGGAACAAATGGCTCGCAGATTGGGGGTGCCTGGCAGGTTGTTAATGGCAATCTGGTATTGACCGCGGGAGGGGCTGGGGACCTGGTAACCGCTGAGCAGTTTGCAGATTTTGAATTGCAGCTGGAGTGGAAAATTTCTGAGGGCGGTAACAGCGGCATTATTTATCGCGTCGCTGATGGAGATGCACCAGTTTGGATGAGTGGCATGGAATACCAGGTGTTGGACAATGCCGCGTTTCCCAATCTGGAAAAGCCAAGCCACAGCGCCGGCTCAGTATTTGATATGTATGCGCCCAGTGAAGAGAGCGTTAAGCCTGCGGGAGAGTTTAATCAAACTCGTATTCGTGTAGAGAACGGCAAGGTAGAACATTGGTTAAATGGCAACAAGATTGTTAGCTACGAGCTTTGGTCAGAAGATTGGGGCAAGCGTTTGGCGGGCAGCAAGTTCTCAAATTATCCAGATTTTGCGCGGTCTGAAAGTGGCTATATCGCTTTGCAGGACCATGGCGATAAAGTCTGGTATCGCAATATAAAAATCCGGGAGCTATAAGCTAATGGGTATTTCAGGAATCAGTCTCTGGCAAATCCTGATAGTACTGGTGCTTGCAGTTTTATTGTTTGGCAGCGGCAAGATTCGCCGTTTGGGCGAAGATCTGGGGGGAGCAATCAGTGGCTTTCGCCGTTCTTTGCAAGGAAACCGGGAGGGTAGCGCTTCAACCGATAACCCCTCGAAACCCATTGCAGAGTTTTCCCAAATAGGAGAGCGGTAATGACTATCAATAGAAGGCGGTTTTTGGCAAATAGCACAAGGCTGGCAGCTTTGGGACTGGCTACCCCTTTTATGGGGTTTGTCGGTCGTAGCCACAGCGCGGGAAGTGAAAGCTTTTTTAAGATTTCCTTAGCTCAGTGGTCCCTGCATCGGCAACTGCGAAGTGGTGCTCTCAAGGTTCTGGACTTTCCGGTTAAAACGCGCAAAGTCTTTGGAATTGGAGCGGTTGAGTATGTAAATCAGTTCTTTAAAGATCAGGCAAAGGACTTGAAGTTTCTCACCGCAATGAAGGCTAGGGCAGAAGACCATAATGTTCGCAGTCTGTTAATTATGGTTGATGGAGAGGGCGACCTGGGTGATCCCGATAAAGGCAAGAGAAAGCAGGCGATAGAGAAACATTACAAATGGATCGAAGCGGCTAAACATCTCGATTGTCATTCTGTACGAGTAAATGCCGCAGGACAGGGGAGTCGCGAAGAGGTGGCTAAAGCATCTGTTGAGGGGCTGCGCGCGCTTTCGGAATTCGCCCAGGATTTTAATATTAACGTGATTGTTGAGAACCATGGTGGCTACTCATCTAACGGGGAGTGGCTGTCACACGTCCTTCACCGTGTAGATATGCCCAATTGTGGCAGTTTGCCGGACTTTGGAAACTTCGGAGATTACGATCGCTATTTGGGAGTTCAGCAACTTATGCCCTTTGCCCAGGGTATCAGTGCCAAAAGCTTTGAGTTCGATTCAGCGGGAAGTGAAATCAACACGGACTTTGCTCGAATGTTACGGATCATTCGCGATGCGGGTTATCGGGGTTATGTTGGGATTGAATTTGAAGGGCCGGGAGATGAGGACCACGGAATTATGGCAACAAAACAGTTGCTAGAACATCTTGGTAGGAAGATGGAGGTGTCCACGTAATTAAATGAAAATAATTGATAAAATTTACTTACAGATGTAACCGGTTACATATTTTTAATTTTACCTAACCTGAAAATATGTACTTTAATGTCTGCTTTCTTCAAGAAACCAGTCTTTAACACCGATAAATTAAAAATTCAGACTTGATAGTTGTTCATCCAAACAGAAAAATATTCTAATAATGTAACCGGTTACAGAAAAATGTTCCCTATTGATGGAATTTAGCCAGTCAGAAGAAAAATAAAAGGTCATGCAGGAGAGATGTTATGGCGAGTGAAGATATTGAGAATAAAGAGTACGACGCCTTAATAGTCGGCTCTGGTGCAGGCGGCGGCATGGCTGCCTATGTGCTGGCCACAGCAGGTTTAAAGGTACTTTTGCTGGAAGCGGGGCGGTCCTATGACCCGGTCAAGGAAACCCCTATGTTTAATCTGCCCAAAGACGCCCCCCTGCGCGGTGGTAGCACGCCGGAAAAACCATTCGGTTTTTACGATGCGACAGTGGATGGTGGCTGGCAGGTGCCAGGCGAGCCCTATACCCAGGGATCCCGGGAGAGAGGCCGGCGTTTCGACTGGTGGCGAGCGCGTATGCTAGGTGGCCGCACGAACCACTGGGGGCGTATTTCGCTGCGCATGGGGGAATACGACTTTAAGCCGTACTCAAGGGATGGACTCGGTTTTGACTGGCCTATCAGCTATCAAGATCTGGCTCCGTACTACGATAAAACCGAGATGCTCATTGGTGTCTACGGCACCAATGAGGGATTGGAAAATACCCCGGATTCTTCCGACGGCGTATTATTGCCGCCCCCCAACCCTCGAGCTTACGAGCTGTTGGCGAAAAAGGCTTGTGACAAGTTGGGTATCCCCGTGATCCCTTCACACTTGGCCATTCTCAGTGAGCGCCTCGACCATGAAAATATTCCGCAGAAACTGTTCCCCGATAACAAGCTTGCCCAGGATGTAACCCGTGAATCGATGAAATCCCGTGCTGCCTGTTTTTGGGCCACACCCTGTGGTCGCGGTTGTTCCATTAAGGCGAACTTCCAGTCCACCACAGTACTGCTGCCGCCTGCGTTGGCCACAGGCAACCTTGACATCATAACTGACGCAATGGTGCGCGAAGTTACCGTTGATAAGAAAGGCAAAGCCAACGGGGTTGTTTACATTGATAAAAACACCCGTCAGGAAAAGTTTGCCAGTGCCCGCGCAGTTGTCGTCGCGGCCAGTGCCGCCGAGACATCACGCATTCTTCTCAATTCAAAAAGCACTTTATTCCCAGACGGTCTCGCCAACGGCAGTGGTGTTGTAGGCAAATACCTGATGGATACTGTGGGCGCGGGAGTAGGTGGCCAGATTCCAGCCCTGGAAAACATGCCCGCTCATAACGAAGATGGCGCGTCGGCAATGCATATGTATATGCCCTGGTGGCTGTACAAAGAGCAGTTGCGCGGAGACTTGGATTTTGCTCGGGGTTATCACATTGAATTCGGTGGTGGCCGCAGTATGCCTGGAGCTGGTGCCTTCGGCGGTATGGGTGATTTCACCGAAGGTGCCTACGGTAAGGATTTAAAAGAGGCCTGCCGACGTTATTACGGTTCCTTTGTCTGGTTCGACGGTCGTGGGGAAATGATCCCCAATGATGACAGCTACTGTGAAATTGATAAGGACCAGGTCGACCAGTGGGGTATCCCAGTTCTGAAATTCCACTGGAAATGGAGTGACCAGGAACTTAATCAGGCTGCCCACATGCACAAAACCTTTGCCGAAATTATCGAAGGTATGGGCGGCAATGTGACCACAACCGTACAGACCGATGGTGCCAAGGCAATTATCAACGGTGGTGCCATCATTCATGAGGTCGGCACCGCGCGCATGGGCTCCAACCCAAAAGATTCTGTGCTCAACCCTTACTGCCAGTCCTGGGAGGTTCCCAACCTCTTCCTAACTGACGGCGCCCCCTTTGTTTCTAATGCCGATAAAAACCCAACCCTGACCATTATGGCCCTGGCTTGGCGTACCTGTGACTACATCGTGGACCAATTCAAGAAGAGGAATATCTGATGAGCGAGGAAAAAACCAACCTTGGTCGCCGTAATGCCCTGCGTTTGATTGCCACCACCGCCGCTGCAGTTCCGGTAATTGGCTGCTCTAAGAAAGTTGCTGAAAAGGTTGTAGTGAGGGAGGACAAACCTACGGCAAAACCTGCAGTTAAAAACCTGGATGCTCCGAAACAAACGCTAGCCAGGGGGACGCCCACGGATCCAGATCTTCTTAATCCAGTTGTGCCTTGGGAAATGCAGCTAGATGAGAATGAATTAGCGGTACTGGCTGCGCTCTGTGATGTCATTATTCCCGCGGATGCAATTTCCCCGAGCGCCTCTTCTGTTGGTGCTCAGCATTACATCAATGAATACGTGAGTGCGCCTTATTCCAATAATAAAGCAGATCTTGTCACGATTCGCGGTGGGATTGTCTGGCTCGAGGGAGAGTCCAGGCGCAGATTTCAAGGCGCATTTGTCGAGTTGAATGAATCTCAAAAAACGGCCATCTGTGAGGACATCAAATGGACTCGCACCGCGAAGCCAGAATACCAGGCCGGTGCGCGTTTCTTTGCCAAAGTGAGGGTTCTCGCATCTACCGCTTTCTATACCACCGAGGAAGGTATGGCGGATATCGGCTATGTGGGTAACAGACCCATGGCCAGCTTCCCTGGAGCACCGCCTGAAGTACTAAAGCGACTTGGCCTGGATAGCTGATGGCGGTACATGGCCTTAACCCCTAGGGAAGGGGGCTCATTAAAATAAGCCAGGGACAGGCAGACCTAAAACCCGGGCTTATTCCGAGAGCTTGGTATGTGGATATGCCGAGTTAAGAGGGTGTACGGAAAGCTCGAGAATTATAATAAAAGAGATGCTCAGCAATGAAAGAGAAAACCCTTTATACAAATCGTAGGACGGAACTATTACGCACATCTGCCAGCGCACTGGTGTTATTTAGTGTTGTTGGTATGGCGCAAGCACAGAATACGGAACAAGCAAAAGAGGAGAGCTTGGTTCTCGAAGAAGTAGAGGTGATGGGTATTCGCCAGAGTATGGAGAAAAACCTCGATGTGAAGCGTTTTTCTAATGCTGTGGTGGATTCAATTACCGCTGAGGATATTGGCAAGTTCCCCGATAAAAACGTAGCCGATGCCTTGCAGCGAGTGCCGGGAGTTTCTATTGTCCGTAGTGGTGGCGAAGGTGAGGAAGTGAGTATCCGCGGTACCGCTCCGGAGCTAACTTTTACTCAGCTTAACGGTAACTATATTGCTACTCCGGGAGATGAGCCATCACGCTCACTAGATTATTCTTTGTTGCCAGCAACAATGATTGCTCGTACAGATGTTTATAAGAGCCCTGAGGCAAAGCTGGATGAAGGCGGAATCGGCGGGACTGTCATTTTGCACACCCGCAAACCTCTGGATCTAGATGCGGGGGAGGGCATGCTATCAGTTGAGACAACCTATGCGGATGTCACTGAAAAGTATGAACCACAATACACAGGTTTTTACTCATGGAAAAATGATCAGGAAACCTTTGGTGTGTTAGTGGGTTATTCCAAGCAGGATCGTCAGAACCGGGTGATTAGCACCACTACAGAAAATTGGGGATGGCAAGGTGATGAAAAGCCGCACGATGGCGTAGAGGCCAGGGGGGCTATGGTAGATATCGACGGTAATGAGTACCGAGATTTCTATGCACCCAGAGCAGTAGTAGGTAGTGTCTTTGAGGAGGAGCGTACCCGAGAGGGAATTCAGCTCAGTGCCCAGTGGCGTCCGGTTGAGCAACTTGAGCTTGGTGTCAATTATTTTCGCTTTGAACAGGGTGGTAATTCGGAGAATTATCGTATTGTTTTTCCTGAGTGGAACTACGGTAATGCAATTGCTCCCGGTAGCCTTAAATTTGATGAAGATGGCGATACCTTACTCGGTATTGGTATGCTGGATAGAGGGCAGGCAGAATTGCAGTCTCCTCAGGTAGCCGGTGACTACACGCGAGCAGAGTATGTATCAGATACCTTGGACTTTAATGCTATTTACCAGGGGGATGGCTATAGCGTGCGAATGGTTGTGGGCAGCACAAGTGCGGAAGGCGGCCCTTCCGAGAAATTGTTTGCCTCAGTAAACTCTCGCTATGGCACTGTGACTGACTGGAGCTGGGATCTAAGCAGTGGTACAGCAGAGATTGATACCAGTGCCGATCTGGGAGATCCCAATACTTACCCCTTATACGACTGGTTCTCTTCTCATTGGACCAGCAGTGAGGATGATGAAAACTATTACCAGCTAGATGTTTCTATTGATATGGATTACGGCTGGCTGACTTCCCTTGATGTAGGACTTAAATACCGCGATCACGAAATTAATCGTAGGATCACCAAACAATCCTGGGACGACGATAACCTACCGTGCCCTACTATTAATTGGGGCGAAGTTGAGGGGGCCTGTTATCCCTGGTGGCCGGATGATTCTTTCCACACTGACCCTAATGGCGTTCCGGATACGATTGATATCCTTTCCAGTGGCCCACTCGACAATATTATTGGTGGCGTAAAAGTGCCCAACTTTGCCTACCTGGAGCTCGAGAAGCTAAAAGAGTTTCTCTATGAGACTTATGGTGATCCTACAGTTATCGTAGAGCGGGACCAGGATTATCGTATCGGTGAGGAAGTTACTGCAGCCTATGTACAGCAGAATTTTGCCTCTGCCACTTTGCGCGGTAATTTTGGTGTTCGCGCGGTAAAAACCAAACAATATGCCCGCACTTATGACAATATTGACGGGGTTTTGCAAGATGAGCCCAATATTCGCGATAGCAGTAACACCGATTTTCTGCCAAGCGCCAATATCGCTTGGGATATTAACGATGATTTGGTAATGCGTGCAGCCCTCGCAAGGGTTGTTGCCCGAGTGAATTATGATGACCTCGGTGGCTCTGAATCCATACACGCTCCATTGCCAGGAGCGACTGTGAGAGATGGATTTGCGGGGAACTCCGAATTAGAACCCTATAAGGCAGATCAGTTTGATTTAGGCTTGGAGTGGTACTTTGACGATGCTTCCGCAATGGGAGTGACCTTGTTCAGGAAGGATATTGCATCATTCGTAATTAATGGCAGCTCCCTGGTTACCAGGGAAATCGATGGTGACACTTGGAATGTCAACATGTCGATGCCTGTTAATGGCACCGATGCCACCGCCCAGGGTGCCGAGCTGTTTGTGCAATATGCCTTTGATAACGGTTTTGGGGTTTTAGCCAACTACACCTATACGGATACCGAACTGGCCAACCTCGACCTCGAAAGCGGTGAAACAATCAAAACAGAAATTGCGGGTACTTCTAAAGATCAATACAACCTATCGGTGTACTACGAGAATGACCTTTTCAGTGTGAGAGCTTCCTACAATTATCGCAGCGCCTATGCGGATGGCTATAGCAACGGCGTGAATACATTTACTGATGAGTATGATCAACTTGATGTAAATGCTTCTTATAGTTTGATGGAAAATCTTACTCTCACTGCCTCCATTATTAATCTCACCGAAGAGAAGGTGGATAGGTATTGGGGCGAGGAAAACAGGGTCTTGGGTTCCTCCTACTCAGGCCGCCGCGCCTACATGGGGCTGACTTACAGCTTCTGATCTCGCCATAACTACGGCGCACAGATACATTACTGTATCTGTGCGCTTTCCATTTGAGATAAATCATCGTGATCAGCAAAAGAAAATTCCTGAAATATTCCTTCCTGGGCACTGCTGGTGCTCTGGCAACATCTTCAGTGGCAGCTATGGCAAGGCGTTATACGAAGAAGGGAAAAAAGCCGGTAGTCATATCAACCTGGAACCATGGGGGCCCTGCCAATGAGGCAGCTTGGCAGGTTCTCACTGAGGGTGGCAGGGCTTTGGATGCCGTTGAGGCCGGTGCGCGAGTGCCGGAAGGTGATCCTGAGGTAACCAGCGTTGGCTATGGTGGTTTTCCCGATCGCGATGGTGTAGTGACTCTTGATGCCTGCATTATGGACGACAAACAAGATTGTGGTTCAGTGGCTTTTTTACAGGGTATCAAGCATCCCATCTCGGTTGCGCGAAAGGTGATGGAGGAAACTCCACATGTGATGTTGGTTGGAGAGGGTGCGCAACGTTTTGCCGTTGAACAGGGATTTGAAATTGAGAACCTGCTAACCCCGAAAGCCGAAGCCGCCTGGCGTGAGTGGAAGCGCGAGTCCCGTTACCAGCCGGTAATCAACATTGAAAACCACGATACTATCGGCATCTTAGCCTTGGATCAGGATGGCAATCTTTCAGGTGCTTGTACTACCAGCGGCGCTGCTTTCAAGATGCATGGGAGGGTAGGGGACTCACCAATTATTGGCGCCGGGCTCTATGTCGACAATGAAGTCGGTGCGGCTACCGCCACCGGCATGGGTGAGCTAATGATCAAAACTGTCGGTTGCCATCAAGTGGTGGAGCTGATGCGTCATGGCTATACACCGGAAGAAGCCTGTCGTGAGGCGGTGGAGCGTATTGCACGCAAGCTTGGGGACTATAAGAAGTTCCAGGTGGGTTTCCTGGCTTTAGATAAAGCCGGCAATTATGGTGCTCACTGTATTCACCCGGGTTTTAATTATGCGGTGCGTGATGTGGATGGTGCACGAATGATTGACTCAGAAAGTAAGTTAGGATGACTCTTTGAAATAAGCTGCCTATATTAACTTCGTTCTGATTTGCCGGTCATTTCTTGCGGCAGAAAAATCCAAACTATAGCTGGGTGCTGTAAATCACTGGCTATTAAAGCTAGTAATAATGGCTCTCAGAAAGCTGGTCGCTCATCAATGTGATACTAAAACTTAGAGGATTTTTCTTGGTAGGCTTTTGGGTGATATTGGAACTAGTCAAGCCGAGTTCTTAAACCTGTTACTAAACAAGGCAAATAGTATCCTGCCCAAGGTATAGTATTTATGTACTTTTGTACTTCTTAATTCATATTTTTATTAAGCGATCGTTATTTAAGCTTTAGGCTTATGATGCCTCGCCCCTCTATGCCCCTTTAATTGGTTTTAGTACCTAGTTGCATTTGACATCTGCTAGCTTTTTATGGGCTATGAGTAAGGTGTGAAGAAAGTTCCATTCTTTCTATTGGGAGTAAAAGCAACACTGACATCGTATGCCTAATTGCATCTTTCGCGTAGTTTCAAGTAAACGCATGGTCTGCATCTTGATGGCTACTCTTTAGCAGGAAAGAGCTTGGATAAATTTGTAGTTGGAAGGGTAGTGCTAGTTAAGCTGAATTTTCAGTTGAAGTTGTTAACTTATTGACATGGAGGGCTTCCAAAGTGAAGCCATAACAGCGAAAATGATGGGAGGTGTTTGGTGGTGCAAAACGATAATTTTGACGTTGCCGTGTAGAATGCGTACCCACGTTATTACTTCGGCTAAGAGTTAGATGGTGCGAGCATACAGCTTAGGGAAAGCTTAGTTTAGGTGCTGAATATTAAGCTTCATTTGTGCGTATAGACATAAAAATTATTATATAAGATTATAATTAGGATGTTATATGAAGGGTGTTCCTTTAGTATCCAGGCTTTTATTGCTTGTTTTACTATTCTCAGCAGGAAGTTTAATTGCGGAGAATATCGATGATTCGTACTACGATGTTTACTATGGTGATGTCAATGGTGATGGGGTAGATGATATTTATCTCAAAGCTAGAGACCTTTATGTAATGATCCATGGAGAGGTTGTTGTACCTCTCGTACTGCCCCCGATAAACCCTAGTTATTTATATGCTTCTCAAGGCGGTAGTTATGGCTCTCCGGTTGTCAGTGAAAATATTGATATCAGTTTACTGAAAAAAGTACCGCCGACAAGTTTGCAATATCTGGACTACAGTGGCGATGGTAATACAGATCTTTATATTGCCAAGGTTGGCAGTATGCTACATAACGCTGTAATTGCAGGGGGCGATGCAATAACGCCGGATATAATCGCTACCAATGTCTTCATTGATAAGATAGGTAATCTATCGATCACGCAGACAGACCCGGCGAATGACCTGATGACCGAATCTTTATACAGAGGTAAACTCACTGGTCAGCATTTGGTGGGTAAAGATGGATCGTTTAACTATACGATCCCTATTGAGGTTCCACCTGGTATTAATGGCCTGCAGCCCCAAGTCAATTTGAATTACAACAGTAATCGTCGAAATGGCGTAGTGGGTTGGGGATGGGATATTGGTGGCCAGTCAAAGATATCACGATGTCGCGCTAGTAAAGTGAGAGATGGTGCGATAAGCGGCATTAATAAGGGAGATGCTTATAAATTCTGTCTGGATGGACACCGTCTTGTTCAGATTGGTTCAGGTTCTCACGGGGGAATAAGTTATCGTGAATATCGTACCGAATCAGAGTCATTTCAGCGCCTGAGAGCTTATGGGGGGGAGGCTGCGGTACCAGACTATTGGCGAGTTGAGTCAAGGGATGGGGGAAAAATTCATTATGGTGCGAAGGGCTCGGCCAATACTGAATTTGAAGACGGTTATAATAAAACACTTCACTGGCGGATTGCTAAGCGTGAGGACGTCTTCGGCAATTACATGGTGTATACCTATGAAAAAGATACCTCTGCAGGTGTCCATCGAATCAGTCAGATTGATTATACCAAGCACAATGTTGCACAAGGGACTAATAATGCGCTGATTTTCACCTATGAACCCAGAGTAGATGTTCGCGAAAGCTATATAGCAGGTAGAAAGCATAGAGTAGATAAGCGCCTAAAAACTATAACAGTAAAGAGTAGCGACAGTCATATAGTTCGCCTTTATAGTCTCAACTACCAAGCTGTTGATGGAAATATCAATGCTGATCCAACCAGTACCAGTAAGCTGCAAAATGTCACATTATGCTATGGAGGGTCGACCACAGATTGCGGGCAGCCGTTATCTTTTGATTGGAGTTCCTCATCGAGTAGCACATATGCCAATAAACCTTTGGGTAGTGAATATCGCTGGGTTCTTGATGAAGTAGTATTTCCAGAATGGTTAGCTGACTTTAATGGCGATTATAAAGTAGATTACCCTGTTGTCCGAAATGACACTCTTTACGTTAAAGATGCAACGGGCACTTTGGTGAAAGTAGGTGATGTAAGCTCACCGGGAACTATTACTTATTATCAATACAATAGAAGTTTCTCGGAGTCACTTATCCCGACAACAAGAGATCTAAGATATTTTGGTTTCATCCCGTTGGATATAAACGGAGATGGTAAACTTGATCTCATTGCAAACTCTTGGATGGGGCTTGCTGGCACTAAAGCTTTTCTCAATACTGGTAGTGGTTACGTTTATAGTGGAGCTTACTCCCTTACTTCTGAGCAAATCACCTTGCATACAGGAAGTTCAGGTTCGCAATCGCATCTTTGGCCAGAAACATTAATACAAAGTGTCACAGCCCCTGAGCCTTATCGCCTAGTATTTAAGGATATGAATGGTGATGGCTTGGTTGATGTTTTTCGATACGGTATTGGTCGTTACACTTTATCGACTGACGGGCGTTATCGAAATTATTTAAAGGGTCCATTAAAAGATCGCTCGGTAGCCTTGAATACGGGTAGTGGATTTTCGGAGTTTGCGCAATGGTGGCATGGAGAGTCATCTCACCCCTCAACACGGATAGGGGATATTAATGGTGATGGCTTACCCGATATGGCTGATGTACTGGGAAATGTCTCGATTAATACCGGTAATGGATTTATTTTAAAATCACCAGAAGACTATTCTTATGATGGTGAGTTTACCCGCTTTGGACCCGCTCAGCCTTTTCCCGATATAGTAGATAACCTGCAGCTGCAGGATATGAATGGGGATGGCTTGGCAGATATGGTGTTTAGTTACAATCGGATCCTGTATTCTACAGGGGATGATTGGGTTGCTGCTCCGACAGACCCCGGAATTGAGAGCGCAACAACTCAAGTACCCAAAGAGCAACGTAAGAGCACTCTTGGAAGATTTCTCGTTGACTATAATGGTGACGGGTTAATTGATAAGTTGTATATAGTTAATGCTAATTGTGAATATCTCACTGAGCGAGAAGATAAAAAATCTGCATACTTAGCTGTGCGCTTTAATAAGGGAGAAACTTTCTCCAGTTGTCAATTACTTCATAGTTCACCTAAAAACTACGAACATATTAATGCCGTTCCCGATTGGCGAACTAGCGCATGGCTGGATCTTGACCGTGACGGTATGGTCGATTTTTTTGCTGATCATGATGGTAGCTCTACTGCTAATGATACACAGGGGCTAACTACTACTAGCAATAATATTCGAAAGCCTCGTATTGAAAGTGTTAATTTTGATGGCCGCGAACAATTGGAGGTTCAATATCGACCTCTAGATACAGCGTGTGATCTGGCGATCAAAGGGAATGTCTCCTGTAATTTGCTGGGTATAAGGCAAGTTTACGATTCTCACGATAATGAGGATATAGCGCCTGATGGTGCAGGCCCCAAAAATACAGTCCCCGTGTCTAGTTTACCGTATGTTGTAACCATACTAGAGGAAAGTAATGGTATTGGTGGTACCACAGCTGCGGAATATAAATATGAGTCTCCTGTTAGGCACCGCACAGGCTATGGTTCTTTGGGTTTTGCCAGAGTTATAGAAACTGTGAGCCACGAGGGGCAGGCTAAAAAAATACGTACAGTGTCAGAATTCCATCAGGTGGCTCAAGATAATTATCTTTTGGCCGGTCAACTTAAAAGACAGCAAGTCTGTGCGGTAGATGGCTCCTATGTAGACTGTTTCAAGAACTGCTCTAATTCCGCTGATACTTCCACTTGTACGTTAGATGTACTAAGTGACACTAAGTATCGGTGGAAAATTCGTACTTATAGTGATGATGTGGATGCTGGTTTTAGTAGTCCGCATTATTTTCCTTATGTATACGAGCAAAGTACGGTAAGAAATAGCCTATATAATGGTAGTAAAATTTCCGATACAATTATTCGAAACCATAATTCTGCAAGCTTTTCTTGTAGTCCTGTAGAAAATATTGATGTTGTACTCACTACAACTAGTGATGTGGATTATCATACCGATGGTGTGTTGCTCAATTCCCATAAGGTAATCTGTGATACCTATGCTAGCCAGGCTAGTGTGACTGCACATCATAAACAAAAAAGCCAAATATTCAGTACAAAGTCAGACGATAGCTGGATACTGGGTTTGCCTGAGAGAGTAGAGGATACTGCATCAGTGGGTGCCAGTAGCACTTCAGTTAGCAGCAAAAAACGAACTACGGCTTACTCCTATAATAACAACGGAACAATAAAAACAAAAACAATTGAACCTGAGGGCTCTGCTTCATTAAAACTAATTACAACGTATGGTTATAACAACTATGGCTCCATAAGCAGTATCGCTGAAAGCTTTAATAGCTTCGCTTATGATGGTCTGGATTTTACCGTTCGTGCGGAGAGTTATATTGAAAACTTTGATGCCAATGGTATACGAAAAGTAACCCATACCAACCCTAAAGGCCAAAGTGCAATCACTAAATTTAGTGCAGATTTTGGTTTGCCATTTGAAATTCAGGATCTAAATAATCTTATTACAAAAATATCATATGATAGTGTTGGGCGGGTGGACCATATAGATCATCCTGATAATACTCGTACAGATTTTGATTATCGAAATTGTGGCAATAGCTGTTTTAGCTATAACCCAAATGTTGAGTTTTATATTCAAAGCAAAACGACAGGGTCGCCTTCTGTTAGGACATACTTTGACAGTTTCGAGCGAGAGCTAGGGAACAGAACAAAGGATATGCTGGGCGCTTTTATTTACAGTTATCAGGCCTATAATGGGCAAGGACTCATTACTTCTGAGATTGCTCCCTTTTATAATAACGATCCACGGTATAAAGTTAGCACTAAGTATGATTTGCTTGGCCGAGAAGAACTAAAGACAAAAGCGGACTCATCCACTGTTAAAACAACCTATAAAGGTCTTGAAACAGTAGTTGCCAAAACTGTTCTATCAGAGCATAGTCCGTCGGAAGTACAAACAACCAAGTTGTTTGTGAATGGCGCTGGTTGGACAATGAAAACTTTGGACAATGCCGGAACTCAAGTTGACTATACTTATTGGCCATTTGGAGATTTACAGTCAACCAAGGTTGATAATGATAATAACACTCTGATTAATATTGAGTACGATATACTGGGGCGAAAAACATTACTGAGTGATCCGAACACAGGTACAGTCTTATATGATTATAACCCGCTAGGTTTAATAGCAGCTCAAACTGATGCAGAAGGCTATGTTACTCGGTTTAGTTACGATAAATTGGAGCGTACTATTGCGCGAACTGACAATGCTACAGCGGTTCACGGCTCATCAGGTCTTACTCACAGCTGGACCTATGACGATAAACTTTATGGTATTGGGCTACTGGGAACGCTCAGTGGCTATAATTCAGACGGCTCGGCCTATACAGAAAATTATAGTTATTCGTCTTTTTCACAACCAGAGTCAGTTGAACAGGTTATTGACGGTAAAAGCTATATAACTCGTCAACACTATGATTCATTTAATAGGGCATTTGCTACCACCTATCCAACAGGATATACGATCGCAAATCATTACAATAGCCATGGACATATGGTTAAAGTAAAAAATGCTCATGATGGTCAAGTGTTATGGAGTGCGAACTCGCAAGATGCTCGCGGAAACCTAACAGAGTTTACCTTAGGGAACGGAGTTGTAACCAAGCAAATATACAAGCCAACGAATGGATATATTGATAGTGTTGTAGCAAAAAAGGGGAGTTTCCTTATTCAGAGTCATGAGTATGATTTTGATAGTTTAGGTAATCTGGACCAGCGCAGAGATAATAAGAACGGCTTAACCCAGAGCTTTTATTATGACTCTGTGAATCGCCTGTCAAAATCATGTTTTACCAATTGTATTGGCGCACCCAACGACTTTAGCTATGATGTTTTGGGTAATGTAAAAACACTGTATGATAATTCTGATATTTATCAATACGGTCAAAACGGGGCGGGTCCTAATGCGGTAACCAGCGCTCGTGGATATACCAACTATTATAATCAGAATGGTAGTTTGACCAGCTCAACTAAGGACAGTAACAATCACCGTGCTGTAGATTATACTGCATTTAACAAGCCTACCCGCATAGAAAATACTGTTAATGGTGTAACCCGTTGGTCCGAAATCACGTATGGCCCAGATCAGAGTCGTGTTAAGCGTACTGATAGTAGCGGCCGCTCAACTATCTATGCGAGCCTCGGTGTTTATGAAGAAACCACCTTTAACGGAATCCTGCAAAAAATTCATTATGTAGGGGATTATGCGTTATATATACAAGAAGGTGATGCTTCATCTGGTTATTACCTTTACCAACATCGTGATCACATTGGCTCTATAGTGGCAAAATCTGGAGCTAACGCTGACAGTAATGATGATGTGCAGTGGATGTCAAATGGCCCCTGGGGAAAGAGGCGTGATACATTATGGAATGGCGCAGAAGAGGGTGAAGACTATGTGCCCTTTGTTACGGCTCGAGGCTATACGGATCATGAGCATTTGGATGGTGTTCAGCTCATTCATATGAATGGGCGTGTATATGATCCAAGTCTTGGCAGATTTTTGAGTCCTGATCCATTTATTCAAAGCCCAAAAAATTCGCAAAGTTATAACCGTTATTCTTACGTTTTAAATAACCCTCTTTCTCTTGTAGACCCGACAGGGTATATGTCCGTAAATTTCGGAAGTAGGTGTAATCTAGAAAGTAGAGGTTGTCTACCACCCTGTGCTGAAGGCGGGTCCTGCCCAACCGGACCGGGTGGAAGAACTTTCACTGGCCAGACTTATATTAATTCAGTAATTTCATTGGGTCAGTCGCCTAGTGCATCTGGGTTTGCTTCTTCAGGAGGTGGAGGTTGGGGGGAGATTGGCTCATCTGGGCAGATTAGTTTATCTGAACAGAATGGTGGTATTAATGACACCATCTACCTAAATGATGGCCCTCCATATGATGATATTCCTACGTTACCTACGGGCAATGAACCTAGCACTATAGATTACTCAAGGTACGCATTAAAAAATACCGGTAGGGAAGTTTTAAAATTGCTCCAAGCGATACCCGGTGAAGGTCAAATTGTTGGGGGGGCAATCAAAGTTGGGACTTTCTTATTTGTCAGCAGAGCTACAGTAGCTACAAGTGGATTAGCTGGAAACCCAATGTTTAAGCATGCAGTATCACAGTTTAAGCGTGCGGGGTGGACACATGCAGGAAGAGCCGCAACCAAACATCCAAATGTTTTAGGAGTTAATGTACCAAAAGCTCAGGTTCAAAAGGCTTTGATTGAGAAATTTGGTAGTCAAGCAGGTGTGAACCGGGCTGCGGCAGATGCTCTTAAAAATATTATGCGCAATGGCACTAGGTCTGACAAGCCACACAAGGCTTATGGTAATGTTACGGAGTTTAAATTAGATAATGGAATAGGAGCACGTTTTAACTCGGATACGAATGAATTTATCGGATTTTTAGGTAGAGGATTGTAAATTGAAAAATACAGAGATTATAGAAAAAGCAAATTTTCAATTGTGTTCTGTGCCGGATAGTGAAGGACTGGTTTTAGAGATTTCCAAAGGTGAGGAGCCAGCTTTCCTTGAGGTTAGAGTTGATGAAAATGGTGTGCAATGGTTTCGCTTTTTTTCTAATGAAAACCATGTTGCGATAACATTAGAAGATATGGAAAAAGCAATTGAAATTGCAAAGAGAGAAGTTGTTAATACCTCGATTGATATGTGACTATACCCCCGGTTAGCTAATGCTGTTGGGGGCTATTCGTTTTTTGCTCAGCGATCAATGCCAGCTGGCCGCTTGAAACCTCAATCTTAGGGAGAAACTAATTCAGAAAACCCATAGATTTGAGGTGTTAGCAGCGGTGCTGGCACTCGCTCTAGCGGAGTTGCTTTCTGGAATAATGCTGAGGAATTTTGATGCACTGAGAAATGATGCTTGGAGTTCCAAAATATTGATTTTTGATAAAAGCCGAAAGAAATAGTACTAAGAAGTTGGGTGGAAGTGAGCATGTTTTTAGAAGGAAGGCGAGCCGCTAATACCGTGTGTCTAGCACTTTTCAGTGGTGCGCTGGCTTGTCGTATAGCTTCTATTGAATCTACCAAACTTTAAAAGTGGCTTTCAATATTTTAGTTGAGATAGGGCTCAAGCTTTGGTGAGAAGCTCAGTCGTTTGAGAATAGGGTTAAGATCTAGTTATTGTAGAGTACTTGAAATACAGTAGGTGCCAACTTTAGGAGTGTGACACTGGGGACGGCTCAATCAAATAGAGACAAGTTGAAGAAGTTATCCTTTTAGGTATTGGATCACAAGAAAGTTGCTCCGGTGTGGCTGTAGTTTGTTACGGGCCAGGAGACTTTACCTTTTGGGATTTCATGACCTATACGTATAACAACATGGGTGACCTATGGGATCTATCTAAACAGCAGACTAATGAACAATTTTTGGGGGATAGTACTCTCGGTGAAGCATTGATTGAGAATGCTGATGTTCCTGGCGGGATTGTAGATTCTGTAGGAGATGTTTTGGATAGTGATGTCACAGGGGCTGTTGTTGGCATTCTTGCGCGTAGGGTACCTGGAGGAAAGACTCTTGAGGATAAGGTAGAGGATGCACTTGATGCTACAAAGGGGATACCGAGAATAACAGAAAAGGGTCTGAATCGTATTGAAAGTCACTTGGATAGTGCTTTAAAGGATCAGTTTCCTGAATTTACTCGAAAGTAACAACTTGAATTTCAGAGATGGGAACGATCAATGCTTGAACGATTGCAAAATGGAAATACAACTAAGTATGATATTGAATTTTATCTACATGAGCTGAAAGAGTCTGCACAGTTTAGAAAAACTGGAGAGTTGATGCCTGCTCACGAAAGAGCACTCAAGTGGCGAAATGTTGAATCCCTGGACCTGTTCACCCAAGTATAAGGAATTAATATGAGTCTTGTTCACCTACGATTGATACGTACTTACGATGCACAGGAAGAAGCTATTTACGATGTCCAGTCAATTGACTTCAATAAACGTAATCAGGACAAAGTCTGGCAATCATTAGGCGAACTTAATTTTGATAAGTTAAATGCTAAGTATCAATACATACCTACGAAGTTGTGGTCTGATACATGTGGTTATCCTAGTGAGTTCGCCACACCGGAAAACCAATCCGCTAACTTTGAAGGGTTGGGTAGTAGCCCTTGGGCTAAAGTGATAATGGGGTATGCAGAGCAGTTTTTGGAAAAAAAGGAATATCCTGAAAGTCATCCACCTCTCTTTTGTAATTAGTTGTGACAAAGGGGTTAGCCATAATTCCCAGGCGTGTACAGCAAATCGAACTATAGTTATCTTGGCGGAAAAAATGGGTGGAGGTTCTACAAGTATATTTTCTGTGATAGCAGATAAACTTGGTAATCTTCAAGCAGCTTCCCCAGAGGCGCTATGCTAATTATGGTGGTAGGCTCAAACAGAGAACCCAGGACACCCATATATTAAGAAGTGAATCAAAAGCAGATCAGTGATTGTCTTTATACTTGGCTTATGGTCAGAAGAAGGGAGGGAGAGGGAACCTGTGCTGATTGTCTAACAATATTGGACCGATTCTATATCTAGGTAGGGAGAAAATCGGCAGGTAATTCTATGAATTTCAGTTTAGTTGTAATTAGGAGAAAGCAACTGCTGACAATCATGCAAACCATACACGCAGCGTTTATTATTCTCAGAATTCTGGGCACTTTTTGAAATCATTTGGTAATAATGCGTAGTCGCTCAGATTGGCTTAGGTTTAACTTTTGAATCTTTCTGCAATGGGTTCCAGCTTCAACCCTCTCAGTCAAGAGTAAACCCTGTGGGCACATAATTTGCTCTTGACTGAGAGGAGAGAGTTGAAGATTGATTTGGTTGATCACTGACTTAAAGGCTAGTTTTGATTCAAGATTTTAATACGATCTGACACTGTCTGTAAGGTCAAGTCTGAACTAACTCAAAAAAGATTACGGGTTTTTATGCATTTCTGACCCTTCCCATCAACAAAGGAGAGCGCCCTCACCAACATCACTATGATAAAGGCGGAAGAAAAACTTAACTTACTGTCAGAAAACAGTTGACCACTACACTCAAGGCTTCTTGAGCTTACTAGGAAAGAACATTGAGGTATTACTCAAGTATCCGTCGAAATTGTTGGAGATGATATTTACCCTATTTATATCTTATCAGGAATACTTAAAGATTCTGTCACTGAGGAAGCTTAGAAACTCATTCTACTAATGTGTGCAAACCCGGAGAGTACCGGGCTGCTATTTAACTACTCACGGGGGAAAGGAAAAATGATACTTGCAACCATGGTGTGGGAATCTGCCTACATGTGGTTAGCAGCTAAAAACCGCATAGAACTAATAATATTAAAGGCAGGATCAGTGCAAGGTTCGCTGCTGCCTGTCCAAACGCATAGTAGAAGAAAAGCGAATCATATCTAGTAGCGTGTCGATGTAACGCTCGCCCAGTTCACCCAAATCCTCAATTCGTGGAGACTGCAGCCAGTCTTCCAATACACCAAAAAGACCACCATGTAGCATCTGTTGCGCCAGATCTACATCTAAATCTGTAGGCAACTGCCCTGCAGTAACTGCCATCTTCATTAAGTTGGCCATGCGTTCTAAGCCAGCAGTACGGCCCTGCTTGATACGCTGGGTTGATTCACACACTTCACTGACAGCCTCACATGGTAGGAAGATAATCTCGAGGACCCGCTGCCACTGTTCATTGCAGGCAATATCATGGAACAACCAAACCCAGCGGGTACGCAAGGTTCCCAAAGGGTTTTCCTTCAGCTCTTTCCCGGCAGTCTCACATAGTCTCTCACCGGGAAGTTCCATGCGCTCTGTCAAGGCATTAAGCAATCCAGCTTTACTGCGGAAATGGTCGTAGATCGAGCCACGGGTTACCCCGGCCAGTTCAGCCACCTCTGCAAGGGAGGCATGTGATACCCCGAATTCATGAAATACATTCATCGCGGCGTCCAGGATACGCTCACGAGTTGCCGCTGTTTGCTCTTTTCTGAGTTTGGTCATGGGGACTGCAGCTTCTTTTCTAATCATGTTTGTCTCATCTGACCGCATATTCACCGCATTTCGCCGCACGGTAGCTAAATGAGATATTCGTGCAAACCCTTGAAAACACTGGGTGAAAGTGCATCTTAGTCGATTATTACGCGCTGATGAACAGTTGATTGAATTTCATGCGTGCACATAAAATGTCAAGCAACTAGAACTAGACTTTCCTGTCTCTTTTCATGTTTCCCCGCAACTGACCCGCAATACCGGTAGTCAGCCCTTATTGAGGTAACCATGTTCAATAAAAAAGCGCTAATCAGTCTTCTGGTCGCATCCTCTGTTCTTGCGGCCTGCGATGAAAAGGCCGCTACACCGCCGATGATGGCGCCTCAGGTTACAGTTGTCACGCTGGAATCTGAGCCAGTGACCCTCACAAGGGAGTTGCCGGGGCGCACTTCCCCTTTCAAGGTGGCGGAAGTTCGCCCGCAAGTTAATGGCATCATAAAACAGCAATTGTTCCGTGAAGGTGGCCGTGTCGATGCAAATCAGCCGCTCTATCAGCTGGATGATGCCATTTACCGAGCGGATGTGGACAGTGCCCGCGCGAAGTTACAGCGTGCCAACGCCGCCATGAATATCGCGCGATTGAAGGCGGTACGGACTAGAGGCTTAATAAGTAATGGAGCCGTTAGCAAGCAGGAAAATGATGCGGCTGAGGCGGATTTGCAGGAAGCTCGTGCAGATGTGGCCGAGGCTAAAGCGGAGCTGCACCGGGCTGAGATACAGCTGGACTACGCCCAAATTACTTCCCCGATTACGGGCCGAATTGGTAAATCCTCTGTAACCCAGGGGGCACTAGTGACGGCCAATCAGGCCGCAACTTTGGCCACAGTGCAACAGCTGGACCCCATTTATGTGGATGTTACTCAGTCGGCTGCAGAGTTGGTAAGCCTTCGCCGGGCTCTCCAGGCCGGCACACTGGCGGATGCCACTCATCTGCCGGTCAAGATCCTGCTGGAAGATGGCGGTGAGTTTGAACACCAGGGCAAACTCGAGTTTGCCGAAGCAAGTGTTGATCCCTCAACTGGTAGCGTATTGCTACGGGTAGTTGTACCCAACCCGGATAATATGTTGCTGCCGGGCATGTATGTGCGTGCAATAGTGGGCAGCGGTGTACGCGATAACGCTATTTTGGTGCCTCAGCAAGGTATTGCGCGGGACCCGAAAGGCAATACGTCAGCCATGGTGGTCAATGAAGAGAATATCGTTGCTCAGCGCTCAGTACGGGTAAGCCGCACAGTTGGCAATCGATGGCTGGTAGAAGAGGGGCTTGAGCCCGGCGACCGTGTCGTGGTGGCTGGATTGCAGAAAATCCGCCCCGGCGCCCCGGTGCAGCCGAGTGAGCGTGAGGACAAACAGCCACCTGCAGCAATTGGCGATGAAAAAACCACAGCTGAGCAGGGTTCCTGAGGGTAGGGGTTATGGCGAGTTTCTTTATCAACCGACCCATCTTTGCCTGGGTTCTGGCAATTATCACAATGCTGGCTGGTGCATTGTCCATCAGCAAGCTGGCGGTGGAGCGTTATCCCAATATTGCACCGCCCTCTATCAATATTGAGGCGAACTACCCGGGCGCTTCTGCCAAGGTGGTCGAGGACTCCGTTACACAGATCCTGGAACGGAATATGAAAGGCCTGGATGGCCTTCTATATATGTCTGCTACCAGTCAATCCAACGGTGGTGCTTCCATTTCTCTGACATTTGAGAATGGTACCGATCCAGATACCGCGCAGGTACAGGTCCAGAACAAGGTGCAGTTGGCAATGCCATTGTTGCCCCAAGAGGTACAGCTACAGGGGGTCAACGTCAGTAAGTCCCGCGGCGGCTTCCTGATGGTTGCGGGCTTTGTATCTGAAGACGGCAGTATGAATCGCAACGATATTGCCGATTATATTAATTCAGCCATTGTGGACCCGGTTAGCCGGGTACCGGGCGTTGGAAACGTGCAGGTATTCGGCTCCAAGTATGCACTGCGTATTTGGCTTGACCCCAATAAGCTGACCACTTACGACCTGACACCGAATGATGTCGCCGCAGCAGTGCGGGCACAGAATGCCCAGGTTACCGTGGGCAGCCTTGGCGGTGCGCCGGCAGTGCCGGGGCAACAACTCAATGCCTCCATTACCTCACAGGGACGCCTGCAAACCCCGGAGCAATTCCGGGAAATTGTGGTCCGTGCCAATGATGATGGCTCCCTGCTGCGGCTTGGCGATATCGCTCGTGTTGAATTGGGGGCAGAGAACTACGAGTTTATCTCCCGCTACAACCGCCAACCGGCAACGGGTATTGCCATTAACCTGGCTACTGGTGCCAATGCGTTAGATACCGCAGAGGGCGTTAAAGCAAAGCTCAAGGAGCTGGAGCCTTTCTTCCCAAGGGGACTTACCTCGGTCGTACCTTTTGATACCACGCCCTTCGTTGAGGTCTCCATCAAAGGTGTGATCAGTACTTTGATTGAAGCCATTGTGCTGGTCTTCCTGGTGATGTATCTGTTCCTGCAAAACTTCCGTGCAACCTTAATTCCCACGATTGCAGTGCCAGTAGTACTGCTGGGAACCTTTGCGGTTCTCGCGGCATTGGGATTTTCGGTCAATATGCTCACTATGTTCGCCATGGTGTTGGCCATCGGCCTGCTGGTGGACGATGCCATTGTGGTTGTGGAGAACGTAGAGAGGGTGATGCGTGAAGAGGGATTGTCACCAAAGGAAGCAACTAAAAAATCCATGAAGCAGATTACTGCGGCACTGATAGGTATCGGCGTAGTGCTCTCGGCAGTGTTTGTGCCTATGGCATTTATGGATGGCGCTACCGGAGTAATCTATCGCCAGTTCTCAGCAACCATTGTTGCTGCCATGGCCTTGTCTGTATTAGTGGCGATTATCCTGACCCCCGCACTATGTGCCACCTTGCTGAAACCACTTTCAAAAGGAGAAAGCCACGGTGAGAAAGGCTTCTTTGGTTGGTTTAATCGGAACTTTGAGCGCGGCAGCCAGCGTTACCAGGGCGGAGTGCAGGGCATTCTAAAACGCAGCGGCCGTTTTATGCTGTTGTTTGTGGCCCTTTCGGCCGTGATGGCCTTCCTGTTTCTGCGCTTACCCAGCTCCTTCCTGCCGGATGAAGACCAGGGCGTGCTCTTCTCTATGGTGCAGGCACCTGTAGGTGCGACCCAGGAACGCACCATGGCATCTATCCGCAAAGTGGAAGATCAGTTTCTGGACAACGAGCAGGGTATCGTGAAGTCGGTATTTTCAGTGCAGGGCTTTAGTTTTGCTGGCAGCGGCCAGAATACCGGTATCGCCTTTGTAAATATGGAAGACTGGTCCGACCGGGAAGAGGAATCGCAAAGTGCCGGAGCAGTAGCCATGCGTGCTATGGGCGCGCTGATGCAAATTAAAGATGCCATGGCTTTTGCCTTTGCGCCGCCGCCTCTGCCAGAGTTGGGTTCTTCTGGTGGCTTTAACTTTTACTTAAAAGATAACGGCAATCTGGGGCACGAAGCACTGACCGCTGCCCGCAACCAATTCTTGGGGATGGCCGGGCAGAGTAAATTACTCTCTAACGTACGCCCCAATGGCCAGGAGGACACGCCGCAGTTCCGGGTGAAAATTGACAACGCCAAGGCTGCGGCCCTCGGCTTGTCTATTGCCGATATTAACAGCGCGCTGAGTACCGCTTGGGGTGGCTCCTATATCGATGACTTTATCGATCGCGGCCGGGTGAAGCGGGTTTATATGCAGGCGGATGCGCCATATCGCATGGTGCCGGAAGACTTCCAGCTTTGGTCTGTGCGCAATGATAAAGGCGATATGGTGCCTCTATCTTCCTTTGCCAGCTTCTCCTGGGAGTACGGATCTCCTCGCCTGGAGCGCTACAACGGCGTGCCATCCATGCAAATCAACGGCCAGGCAGCTCCAGGAGTCAGCTCTGGTGAGGCCATGGCAGAAGTGGAGAGACTGGTAGCTCAGTTGCCGGCGGGTGTTGGTATTGAGTGGAGTGGCCTTTCTTACCAGGAGCGTGCCGCCGGAGCACAAACACCACTGCTTTATACCCTGTCATTACTGATTGTTTTCCTGTGCCTTGCCGCACTTTATGAGAGCTGGACAGTACCAACAGCCGTATTGTTAATGGCGCCTTTAGGTATTCTTGGCGCGGTGCTGGCGAATAGCTTGCGGGGGATGGAAAGGGATATCTATTTCCAGGTGGCCATGTTGACCACTGTGGGCTTAACCAGTAAGAACGCCATTTTGATTGTGGAGTTTGCCAAGCAAAACTTAGAGGATGGTATGGAGCTGGTGCAGGCTACTATGCGTGCAGTACGCGATCGCCTGCGTCCTATCCTGATGACTTCTTTGGCTTTTGGTTTGGGAGTTCTTCCGCTGGCGATAGCCACTGGTGCAGGTTCTGGCGCGCAGCGCGCAATTGGAACCGGGGTACTGGGGGGAATGGTTGTGGGCACGCTGCTGGGAATCTTCTTTATTCCTTTGTTCTTTGTGGTGGTGCAGAGGCTGTTTGGGAGAAAGGCTAATAATAAAGAGTCATCTCAGGCTGATGCTCCTGAACGCAATGAGACTGAGGCTGTAGAAGCTGTATAAATTTATATCTGAAAAAGCCAGGCCGGATAATAGGGCCTGGCTTTTTTATTTCCAATGAATGCGGTAGCACTTGCAGGTTTAAGCAAGCTCAGTAATACGTTCATTTGCAGCTGCGACGGCCTTTTCTTTTGCCTCTTCACCGGTCGCAAGCCCCTCCGTGTAAACAAGTTCAACATCGGTGATACCTACAAAGCCGAGGAACTGACGTAGAAAGGCACTCTGCGCATGATCGTCACCGTGATAGCCACCTCGAGCGACAAAGACGATTGCTTTCTTGTTCTTCAGCAATCCTTCAGGACCATTCGCTGTGTAGCGGAAGGTGACGCCGGCTCGGGCGATATGGTCGAAGTAGGTGTGCAGGGTGGAGGGGATTGTGAAATTGTACATAGGTACACCCAGTACCAGCACATCTGCCGAAGTAATCTCTTCAATAAGTTTGTCCGAAAAATCAACAATAGCTTGCTGATCTGCGGTGCGCTGCTCAGCCTGGGTAGTGAAGGCCTGAAAGCGCTCCAGAGACAGGTGGGGCACCGGCTCTGCCACCAGATCACGCTGAATTAGTTCGCCATCCGGATTATTCGTTTTCCAGCTCTCGATATACTTTGCAGCCAGCTGGGAGGTCTGTCCTCCGGCTTGGAACATGCTGGATTGGATATTGAGCAACTTTGTCATGACTGGTTCCTAGTGAATCAATTAGCTTGAACACTATTGAAACATTGGTTAATTCGATTAAAAATTAGAAAATTTCACTGAAATCTATCGAAATATCCGATTTATGACTAATCAGTTTGCCAGATCATCTTCAAACCCGAAAATTACGCTCGAGCAATGGCGGTGTTTGGTAGCGGTTGTTGAGGGCGGAGGATACGTCCAGGCGGCGGAACGCCTGCATAAGAGCCAGTCCTCGGTAAGCTATGCGGTGCAAAAACTGGAGTCTGTGCTGGGTGTGGCCGCATTCACTATCAGTGGCCGCAAAGCAGTGCTGACAAAAGCGGGCGATATGCTGTACCGCCATGCACGGCAGCTGCTGGAGGATGCCGCATCTTTAGAGGCTGCAGCCTGTAAGGCTTCTGCTGGCTGGGAGTCAGAAATTGCTATCGGCATAGAGGTCTTTTTTCCCACTTGGTTATTATTGGAGTGTCTTGACCAGTTTGGCGAGGAAAGCCCGCAGACCCGTATTGAAGTTTATGAAACCGTTATCGGCGGTGGGCCTGAAGCACTGCAGCAGGGTAAGATCGACTTCGCTATCAGCCCACATATTCCCAAAGGCTTCAATGGTGAGCTGCTTTACAGCCCGGTACGAATCATTCCCGTTGCCCACCCGGATCATCCTTTACACCAATTGGGGCGAGAGCTGACCTTGCGAGACTTACGCAATCATCGCCATCTGGTGGTGCGGGATACAGGCTCACAGAGAACCAGTCGGACCCATACGGTAGATGTGGCCCAACGCTGGACTGTCAGCAATATGGCCACCTCCATTGGCGCGGCCTGCCGTGGCTATGGTTTTGCCTGGCTGCCGGAGGAGAAAATTAGACAGGAACTGGAAGAGGGCACCTTAAAGCCATTGCCCTTACGCGGTGGCAATGAAAGGCAGGTGTCTATGTACCTGATATTTGCCGATCGCGAGACTACAGGCCCAGGAGCAAGAAGGCTGGCTGAAATTATTCGCCAGCGCCTAAGAGAATTGGAAGCAGATTAATCCGCTTTATTTTTTCCTGGTAGGGATTGTAGATAGGTACATAAATGGCCTGAGGATATTCCCAGGAGAACAGGGGCGATCAGTGAGGCTATTCCTATATAAGTGGTCTCGGCATGTGCAGCAAAAAAGGTAATTAACCCCAGAAACCAAGCGGCAATATTGCCGATAATGGGCTTTCCCCTGAGGGAAACCACGATAAAAGCTACAATAAATACTGTCGCAGCGAAGGCAGCTTTACCCATTACAGGCAGTAACGCACTGTTTATTACAGAAGCAATTACGCCGAGTAAAATTCCCAAAGTGACACAAATACTACCGGTTAATGTGTTGGAAATAGAGGTGGGCCTGGTGAAAAAGACAACCCAGCCGACAAACATTGCCCACGGAGCTAAATTTGTTGCAAGGCAGGTAAAGGCGGCGGCACTGGCAATAGTTGCAGCAATAAAGGTATCTCTACTGCGCTTTAGGTTTAACGCCTGGGTTAGGGAGGGCATCGGCTTTCTTTCCAAGTCAGAAAAATAATCAATAGCAGCAGCTTAAGTTCCTTAAACTGCTGCGAATAATGAACCGGGCTTAAGGTTGGATTTATATAATCCCGCCATTAACCCGAATCACCTGCCCATTGATCCATCCCCCTTGCTCCCCGGCCAAAAAGGCAACCGTGTTTGCAATATCTTCCGGGCTTCCCAGTCGCTCCAGTGGAGACAAGTTGGCGAGGCTGTTCACCATCTCATCAGTTTTGCCATCGAGGAAAAGTTCGGTTGCTGTTGGTCCCGGGGCAACAGCATTAACGGTAATATTTCGTCCTCGCATCTCTTTGGACATTACCTGTGTCATCGCCTCAATGGCGGCTTTGGTTGCTGCGTAGATACTGTAGGTGGGCATATATAGGCCTACAACACTTGAGGACAAGTTGATAATTCGCCCACCTGGTCTAAGGCGTTTACTGGCCTCCCGCATTGTGTTGAATGTACCTTTAAGATTGACGGCAACCATGGTGTCGAAGTCTTCTTCTTTACTTTCGGCTAAAGTTGCTAACTTCATGATGCCAGCACTATTGATAACAGCATCAATACCACCAAAGGTGGCTTCCACAGATTCAAATAATCTAGTAACTGCGTTGGAATCACTGACGTCTGCCTGAACGGTGACGGCCTTTCCTCCGGCCGCTTCAATCTGATTGACCAGCTTTTCAGCGGCATTGAAGTTGCCAACGAAGTTAACCAAGATTGTGAAGTTGTCCTTTGCCAGTCGGGTGGCAATAGCCGCACCTATGCCTCTGGAAGCGCCGGTGACTAGTGCAACTTTTTCCAAAATGACCTTCAAGCTGATTGGAGTCACAGCTGTGACTCTATGAGTAATGTTCCCGAAGAGAATAAGCTCGTGGTTTGAGTAGATAATCTAGCTAAAATGGAACCTATTGTTCTAAATAGATAAACAATGGGCTTAATATGGATAAGCTGGATGCAATGCGGCTCTATGTTCGAATCGTTGAGCGTGGCAGCTTTACCGCGGCCTCTAGCGACTTGGATGTTCCGCGATCTACCTCTACACAAGTGATCAATAAGCTTGAAAAGCAGCTTGGTGTGAGGTTGTTACAGAGATCCACACGCAAGGTAAAAGCAACGCTGGATGGGGAGCTGTATTACCAGCGATGTCTAACGATACTTTCGGATGTAGAAGAAGCGGAAGGTGCATTTAAGGGCTCGTTGCCGAAAGGGGAGGTTCGTGTCGATGTACAGGGAACAATTGCTCGCCACTTCGTTATGCCTAAGCTTCCGCAATTTTTTGAACGTTACCCCGATATTACTTTGGTGATGAGCGAAGGGGATCGCTGGGTTGATTTGGTCCAGGAAGGAGTGGACTGTGCGATCAGATATGGTCATTTAGCCGATAGTGAGTTGATCGCGAGGCGTCTGACAATGCTGGACAGACTCACCTGTGCTTCACCGGGTTATCTTGAGCGCTACGGCACCCCGAAATCCCTACGTGACTTGAGCCATCACCGGGCAGTGGCCCTCCGTTCGATAACAACGGGGAAGTCAACGCCGCTATCATTTTGCGTCGGGGACAAGGTTGAAACCATGGAAGCTATAGCGCCTATCACGGTAACGGGTACGGAGAGTTATCGGGATGCCGTTAAATTAGGGATTGGCCTGGCCCAGTTCCCCAGGTTTCATGTTGAAAAGGATCTAACTGAGGGCAATCTAATAGAAGTGTTACCTAACATTCGCCCACCAAGTGAACCGGTTTCTGTAGTTTTTACTCAGAATCGTTTCCTGTCGCCTAGAGTTAGGACTTTTATTGAATGGTTAACAGAAATTTTTGCTGATCATTAGGGTGTAGGTGGGAGCAACCCAAGCACTGGGAAAAGCTATCCACCAGCGCTTGAGATAGAATGCCGTTGTTAGTTTCCAGCCTTCAAATTTTTTGTTTTCTCAAACCAGAAATTATAAAAATCTTCGGTCACTAGCTGTTCGATATTTGTTGCCTCTTCACGAGGGCAGAATATTGTAGCAGTGATCACATCATGACCAAGATCATTGGTTGTAACACTCACTTTCGCGTCAGGGCCAGATAGCTCCACGCCCATACGACTCTCAATCAGCTTGCAGTAGCGCTCGGCAACTTCCCGGAATGAATCACAGTGTTCCTTCAAGCGTTCTGCAATAAACTTCTTGGCCTCAAAAGGGTTTATTTCACTGCGTTCGCGAGTTATTGAGAAAGTGTGCTCGATATAGCGACGCATGAAGTTCAGGTTCTTTACCGGTTGGGTGAAGAACGCATTGTTGGGAATGTAAAGGGTGGTTCCAGTATAACCATTGCCAAGTCCGTGAGGGTCGATTTCCAAAAGTGTGGTGCTTAACCAATCACTGTCGGTGACCTCACCAAACTGGTCGCCAACTTTAATCCAGTCCCCAACGGTGAAAGAGCGCATATTGGCTTGATATAAACCGCCAACCAAGCACTGTACAGCCTCACGAAGTGCCAGAACAATTGCCACAGAGAAAGCGGCAATAGACAGGGCAAAATCCCGAAGTTCACTTACCCAAATCACCATTAAACCGACTACCAGCAATAAGTTGCCGATATTATGTACAGTATTGATGCGGCGACGTTTATCAGCTTTCTGCCAGCTACTTCGGGCAATGGCTAGCGTAAGCAAGCCGCGCAACAGCATAATGGTTGTAACTAGGCATACAGTGACAAATAGTTTGCTATCCAGGATGTGTTCCAAGAACTCTGGTTTCATTCGGAAAAGGGACCTCACGGAGATGGGTAAGCCACCATATCAACGCTCGACTTCTCGATGAAGGCGGGCATACAAAGTCAGAGTGGTGGGGACTGGTAAAAATCACGAAGGCGGGCAATCTATCCTTGGTTGTGAATCTTGTAAATAGCTTGCTAAAAGTGTGGATAGGATTGGCCAAATGCCCATATTTTTAGGCTATAGACACCCAAAAAAGACCAAGTATAGGATATCTCTATCGATAGCTGGAATCGGGGAGAGTTATCGAAACATCTCATCCGTTGGTTAACATTATGAGGTGAATTAGACACATGTCCAGGTCTGAGTTGATACAGGTTCTCTAGTTTATGGCACAACTTTAACATCGAGCAAAAATGTTTTCCCGGTCTGAATACTTTGCAATCCTTTGTTGATAGCTTTTTTTAACTCGCTTATCTCTTTTACTCGCAGGCCTTGCCCTCCGTAAGATTCGACCGTTTTACAATAATCAGGTTCAGGCTGTATAAGATTGCCAACAAAATGATTATTTTTAATTGCTGCACCATTTGGGAAGTACTTTTGTATATTCCAAGTTTGCGATAAGTACTGGTTGTTGTTACATAAGACGATGAAAAGCGGTAATCCATATTCCTGAGAGAATCCCAGCGCAGCGGGAATAGGATTATAGTGCCAGGCGCCATCACCAATAATGCAAACGACGAGCCTGTCGGGGCTCGCAAGTTTTACCCCTAATGCTGTGCCCAATCCGGTTCCTAATGCACCACACCAGCCTCTAAATTGTTGAAATAATTTAGTACTGTACAAATGATTCAGCATCTGAGGAACCTGGGCAACAATCTCATCGATGCATGCGCAGTTTTCGGGTAAAGTATCATGTAAAACTCGGAATAATTCTGAAGCCGGAATACCTTGTTTCGTTGCTTGTAACACTTCTTGTGCATCTTTACGGTTTTTTTCCCGTATTGAGTTTGAATAACGTGACCAATCATTAGCACGCTTTTTGTTATCAATTTTTTTGTCTTCCAGTGAGGCTGATATTTGCTTCATATTGAGAAAGCGGTCACCTGCAATAGTATGGGTTGTTTTGTAACCCCAATAGGGCGCACGAGGCCTTAATGGATCTTCTTCAAGATGAATGACAGTGCAATCAGGCATTAATGCCCGGTGGGGAGGATGCCAGGGGGCATTACAGCCAATGAGCAGAATGACGTCAGTTTTATTGAGGATTTCACTTGTAATTTCAAACCCATACAGCGGGTGAGACCTGGGGAAGTTATGATACGCAGGCATCATGAACTCGAAAACAGGAGCTGCAAGAGTTTCAGCGATATGGATTAGTTGTTCTTTTTCAGCTTTTGTTCGTCCACCATATTCTGTGATAATAATAGGTAATGATGCACTTGCTAACAGATTTGTTATTTCTTCTATTTGGCTTTTTGTAGCCACTACCGGACTTGAAGCCAGAACGGGAGGCAGAGACTTGGGTGCTTCATGTAGTAATATATCGAAAGATACTTCAAGTAAAACGGGCCCTCGCGGGACAGCATTTGCAATAAATTGGGCCCGATTAAGCTCTTGTACTAGATCAGAAGAAGTTATTGCTTTTTTTGACCATTTGACGACTCTTTCTCCCTCTATTGCTGGGCCTGCAAAATCAACAAGTAAAGAGGGCCATTCCGGACCTGGATCGGTTGTAGCATCCTCACCGTAGGTTAATGAATCAGGTGATATAACGAGCATCGGGATTCGTTCTTGTAATGAGGACCTTAGTGCCATAGAGCCGTTTAATACTCCCAGACTGGAAGGGAGAAAAACAGCCTGCGGCTTTCCCTTAACCTTAAAGTATCCATAGGCAAGGCTGACAGCCAATAGTTCATGACGACAACGAAAATAGCGTATGTTTATTTTATTTTCTCTAGCAGCGAATACTTCCCACACTGGCGCCATAATGGCGATGGGCGAGGCAAAAATACAATCTACTTTGTTTGCATCTAATTGATCAATTATGGCATAAGCGCCATTGTATATTGGATGTGTTGTAGAATGGCTCATAAATAAGTTTGCCTTCTATATCCCTGTTTGCATGTTCATATTGATCGATTTTCTGCGTTTGTTTCTTATAGCTTAGTTCGTTTCTATTTTTAAGTTGCTATAAAGGCTAATAGGCCATCATGGTTATGAACCTTAATTCAAAGAAAGTAACTGTTATTTTTATTGGGGCTTTACACTATTGTTTTTTCAAATAGCACCTGCTTGTGAGTGCCTTTTTATCAGTCAGTGAGTCGTGTCCGATTGAGTTTTCTATGGGCAGTGATGAGCTCCTGAAAGAGTGATTTGGCTGAGGTTGAGGCTAAGGCGATGAGCGTTGGATATTTAGTATGATGGTATTAGGTTTCGAGGATGAATGCTCCAGCGCGAAATGGATAATGCGCAAATTGACCACTGGCTTTCGCGCGTGAAACTACCTATGACATGAAGCAGACACATTGGGTTTCTTGGTCATAAGACTGGCAGTACCGCTATCTGGTTTCTATGTGGCAAGTTCTGAGGGCAACTTTCAATAGTGCCGATCAATAGCGATACGAAATGGTTAGATATATCCTCAGCAAAAGGCTATTACTTTCTGACTTAGAGCCAAGGTAAGGCATTGATACATCATGCTTCGATTTATTTACACTTCCCCGCCAATCGATGGACACAGATTGATCAACGGGGGAGGGCGTCCCTATCGATAATCGGGGTTGGGAAAATCGGGCTTGCAGCCTGCATCCCATGCCGAGCGCTGATTTCCATGGGCGGGGATACCACCGGCATCTTTTATTATTCTCGCAAGGTGCATCAAATTCCATGTCATAAAGGTGGTGTTGCGGTTGGTGAAGTCATTTTGCGGGCCGCCAGAACCTGGGTCCAGATATGAGGGGCCAGGGCCTGCTTCACCAACCCAGGCTGCATCTGCTTGGGGTGGGATAACATAGCCAAGATGTTGCAAGGAGTAGAGGATATTCATCGCACAGTGTTTGGCTCCGTCTTCATTGCCAGTAATAAGGCAGCCCCCGACTCGCCCATAATAGGCGTATTGTCCCTGGTCATTCAGATCAGATGAATTGGCATAAAGCCTTTCTATAACCTGGGTGCATACGGATGATTTTTCCCCCAGCCAAATAGGTGTTGTTATAACCAGGATATTGGCCTCAATCACTTGTTGAAATATCTGTGGCCAGTCATCGTTCTCCCAGCCGTGTTTAGTCATATCTGGGTAAACGCCGAAGGCAATATCGTGGTCAACTGGTCTCAGTACCTGTACCGATATACCGTTTCTTTGCATGATTTCTCGGGAGATAGTAACCAGTCCATCCGTATGGGATAGTTCCGGCGTAGGCTTCAGAGTGCAGTTAAGAAATACAGCTTTCAGGTCAGAAAAGTCCCAACGGCTGGATTCACACTCTTCAATTTGTTTCTTGTTAAGGGTCATTATTGGCCTCCTTGCAAAATCTGGTTCCCGGCAAATCAGAATGAGCAGTTTTAACTTAGCTGATAGTTGTTACCATTTCTCCACATGGGGCCTAAGATCCACCTCGAAAGTCCAGGCGGATTTGGCCTGGGTTGTCAGGAAAAAGGCCGTGTCGGCGATATCTGGTGGCTGCAAAAATGTTTGATTATCTCTTGTGCTTCCATCTAGTGTGCGACTTTTACTTACCGGCCCATCAATGATCAGGTAGGCTACATGTACCCCTTTGGGCCAAAGATGCCTGGCCATCGATTGGGCAAGACTGCGCTGCGCAGCCTTTGCTGATGCAAAAGAAGCAAAGTTCGCTCCGCCGCGGAGGGAGGCGGTTGCCCCCACAATAATGATGTTTCCTTTGCCATGCTGGATCATCTCAGTAGTCACCAGTTGGCCGAATAGAGCGCAGCCCCGGCAATTTATCTTCCAATCCGATTCATATTCATAGATATCGAGATTTTCAATGGTGCAGGAGTGGCCAGAGCCAGCGTTGTAGATCAATGTTTCGATTGGGGCCATTTCAGCTTGGATACGGCTGAATACATCGGCAATTTGATCAGGTTTGGTAACGTCACAGATGTAACTCTTTGCCTGGCGCAGCTCAGCCTGCAATTTATCTAGGTAACTTTTATTTCGGGCAAGAAGCGCCACCTGGTAGCCTTCGTGATTAAACTTCTTGGCAAAGGCGGCCCCATTTCCAGGCCCGACGCCTACAACGACGCAGGTGTGTTTAGCCATGGTTGGTGTCTCCAGGAAAAGCTGGTGAGTCCTGACCCGGGCCAATTTACGGCTCAAAAAGAACTATTTTGGCGCCTGGGTACAAGAGTGCTGTGGTAATTAGGGTTAGTTAGTAGATATTGCCCGTTGCTGCCCGGAGAGTTTAGTTGGTCCCAGGTGTTTATTGGCGAGCGTGGCTGATTTTATGAGCTTGTCAGTGTAGACAGCCTGAGATAGATGGAAAGTGGATCGGCAGGGTAGGTATTGGTGCTCCCATAGGGCGATTCAGCTCAAGCTTACAGATTTAGCAGGCTTTTTTTCGGGAGCCTGAGGCAGATTCCGGGCTCCCATAGCAGCTAAAGTAATTCTGCCATCTTCTTCATAAGAATTGCTGAGGCGTTTTCGGTGAATTGTTGCCCTTCCTCAATGTACTCCCAAACTGTGGCATCACTTTTCCAGCCACCTTGCTTTTTGATCAGCTCAAAACCAACCTTTTCCCGGGCTGCAGATGTAGATAGTCCGCGGCGGAAGCTATGGCTGCTGAGTTCATTGATGAAGTCAAATCCACAATCTGCCCCAAGCTTCTTCAGTAGGTCATTGATGGCAGTGGGATTTAATTGCCGGTCCTGAACTGTATCCCAGCGGTTAACCGCTCTGAATACCGGCCCACGAACAATACCACTTACTTTTAGCCAGGTTTTGAGGGCTTGAGCTGGGCAGGATTCTGGTTTACCGAAGGGGAGGGCACGCATAATTCCTTGACCGTTTTGATCTGTTTTGGATTTAGGTAGACGCACAATCAGGCCTTCCTCTTCCCAGACCAGGTCTTCCACCTGGATCGCTACCAGCTCGCTACGCCGAAATGCCCCAAAGAAGCCAATTAGAATCAGAGCGAGATCCCTTGCCTTCTTATTTGAATCCGGTTGCGAGCGCAACTGATTAGCCATAGTGGCAATGTGTTGGAGGCTCAAAGCCTTGGCTTTTTGTTTGGGCTTGCCATGCGTGCGGCGAATGCCGCGCATAGTCTTTTGTACCAAGGGTTCGGTGACTGGATTTGGAATTCCCTGATACAGATGCCATTGGCCAATGGCGGTAAGGTGCAGATCCAATGTGCGAGGGTTCAACTTGTCTGCCCGGCTCATCAGATAGCTCACTAGTGAGTGGCCATCGGTAGGCAGCCTGCCGCCCCACCGTTCGAACTGGCGGATAGCTGAGCGGTAAGCCTTGCGCGTACTGTCAGAGGTGGCCGCACGCAGGTATTTCTGGATGTCCTCTTCTGATAGCAGAGCGTCAGCCTGTCCAGTTGTACTAAGAGAGCTGGTTTTTAGCGGGGGTATCCCGGGCGGGGAGGGCTGGATTCCCATGATTTTCAAGACACCTTAAGAAGTATTGATTGTACTGGTGGTACGGGAAATGCGGGCTTTCTTATAAATATAACCTTCGATAAGAATCATTATCGAAGGTTATAAAGGTAAATTCAAGAATTGGTTAATTGTAAAGTATTATGTAATATTACGTATTACGTAATTTGTAACGAAATAATCTAAGGAAAGGCTAATGGCACGTGCAGGGGTTACTTATTTCGATATTGTTGAGGCTGCGAAAGCGGTAAAGGCCCTGGGGGAAGAGCCAACGGTAGATCGGGTGCGATCTCACCTGGGAACTGGCAGCAAAAGCACTATCGCGCCACTGTTAAAGCGTTGGCGTAGCGAGATTGCCAATGACACAGATGTTAGTGGCCTCCCTAGGGACCTGGTGGAGGCTCTCAAAGGGTTACACCAGCGCATCCAGGGGCAGGCGGACCAAAGAGTTGAAGAGGTTCAGCAGGAATTTAGGGCTCAGGAAGAATCAATAGCCGCCCAACTCAGCGAGGTTCAGGAGAAAAACTCCAAGCAGGCGGCCAGTGTTCGTGAGCTGGAGCGGAAGCTGGCGATTGCGGAAACCGAAAAGCGCCAGCTAAAGCGGGCTCTGGATGATACGCAGAAAGCGGTTGAGAAGAGCGAATTTCAACGTGAAGAGGCTTTGGGCCGCATTCAGGAGCAGAAAGAGTCCATTGAGGAAATGAGGCTCGAGAACCGTGATATTCGTGAGCACTTCGAGCATTTCCAGCAACGAACTGCCAGCGATCGTCAGCATGAAAGGGATCAGTTCCGCTCCGCAAGTGAGCAGCTGAAAGGTCAAGTGGCCACACTTACTGAGCAGTTGGCACTGACCGAGCGCAAGTTAAGTGAGCAGGAGCTGCTGAATAAACACGGGCAGGCACTGGTGGCAGAAGTTAATCGAGAAAAGCATGATCTATGTGAACAGGTTGGAGCATCTCAAGCGGAAGTGGAAGTGCTTAGAAGGCAGGCTGAAGATCAGGGCAAGCTGGACATGGCTAGAGCTACGGAGATAACCAGCTTACAGAACCAGTTAGCCCAACTGCAAAGTGACTACTCAGCTCTCGCCAAAGAGGCACAGTTACAATATCAGTCCATGGAAAAGCTCGAAATAGATTTGACTTTATCCAAGGACCGCATAGAGCAGCTGGCGGATGAAAATCGTATCCTGCTGCAGGAAAAGGCGATGATACAAGGGCAGTTCACCCAGCTGGAGAACTCCCTGAAGATTCAGAAGTGAAAGTCTTGTGGCAACGATTAAGTCGTTGAGGTTATGAGAGAAGCGGGCTGAAAACAGGCGTTGGCTCTCGTGGTCCAGATTATATATACGAGGAGAAAGTGGAGTCTGCATTGAACTTCAGTGAGATGTTGATAAAATCCACCAGCATAAAAGCAAAACTAAAAAGCAATTCATTCTGATTCCTTCTTCTATATAAGTTCTAGCTCAATAACATCGCCTTATTTTCAGTTCTTTATATACAGTCTCACTTGCTTTTATTTTGCCGCAGTTTTTTATGGCAAACAGGAGGCAAGTGTTGTCCAGTAACTTTAGAGAGATTATTGATAAGCCCACTTTCTTTGGAGCGCTGGCGCTGCTGATAATGGTGACTGTGCCCTTGGTGCTTTACCCTGAGGTCGGTGCAGCCTGGGTACTGGTGGCTAAGAATTTTGTTACTGACAAATTAGGGGTCTTTTATTTGCTGCTGGGAGTTGGGGCGATTCTGTTTATGGTCTACATCGTATTTAGCGATATAGGTCAGATCAAACTGGGTAGCCCTGAAGAGAACCCTGAATTTTCAACACTATCCTGGGCTTCCATGCTTTTTTGCGCGGGCATTGGGGCCTCAATCCTCTATTGGTCCATGGTCGAGTGGATCTACTACTACCAGTCTCCGCCCTTTCAGGTTGAAGGGGGAACGCCTGAGGCTGCACGCTGGGCGGTCGCTTACGGCATATTTCATTGGGGGCCCTTGGCGTGGTCTATTTATTTGATACCGGCACTACCTATTGCCTATTTCTACTATGTACGCAATCACAGTGTATTGAAGATCAGTGAAGCACTGATGCCGGTTTTGGGGGAACAGCGGGCACAAGGGGGTATTGGCAAGCTGATTGACGTCTTGTTTGTGTTTGGCATGCTTGGAGGTGGTGCCACTACCTTAGGGATTGCCGCTCCTTTGATTACCCAAGGCGCTCATGAACTGCTAGGTGTGCCAACCGGGCTGGGTACCCAGGTAACCGTACTAATGATCTGTACGCTGATCTTTGGCTATAGCGCATTTGTAGGCCTGAAGAAGGGTATTCGGGCGCTTTCCAATGTGAACATGTGGCTTTCGATCTCTCTGCTGGTATTTGTTTTTCTTGTTGGTCCAACCCTGTTTATGCTAAATACCGGGTTAGATGCCTTGGGCCGTGTGCTGGACAACATCTTCCATATGGCATCCTGGACTGAGCCATTTGCCAGGTTTGAGCAGTTCCCGGATACACACTTCCCGCAAGACTGGACCATCTTTTACTGGGCCTGGTGGTTGGTTTTTGCACCCAGTGTTGGTTTATTTATTGCTCGCATTTCTCGCGGCAGGACTATCAAGACGATGGTAGTCGGTTCTATCTTCTTTGGTACCCTGGGTTGCTTTCTGTTCTTTATGGTGTTGGGTAACTACGGAGTTTATCTTCAATTTTCCGGTGAATTGGATGTTGTACAGATATTAAATGAGCAGGGGGCTACAGAGGCTATCTTTGCTACGCTTAAAACACTTCCCGCCAGTAAGCTGGTCATCCTGGTTTACACCATACTCGCGCTTATCTTTACAGCAACTACCTTTGACTCCATCTCTTATATTCTCGCTGCTGTGGTGCAGAAGGAAGTAGATGAGGAACCAGCGCGATGGAATCGCCTATTTTGGGCTTTTGCTTTGTCTGTGATGCCGGTGACTTTGATGTTTCTCGGTGGATTAGACACTCTGCAGACTGCCAGCGTTATTGGTGGAGTCCCATTGCTTATTGTTGCCCTCCTGCTTTGCATATCGATCGTTAAAGCTGCTGATTATGATTTGCGCTACCAGCCTGATTATGAGGAAAAGGAAATTTATATCGAAGACTTCCCGAAGGAAGACCCCTGGACTAAGGAAGGGGACTGGGAGATACCCAGTCATGGCACCCATGGGATATCACATGACGATAAGCCCCATATTGAAGGTGACCCTGGAAGCCATCCGTCCAGGCTATAAGAACAGGAAATGCCCTGGTGAGCGCTCTAAGGCACTTTTTTCTAGAGGTGCCTTCTAGATCACTCTTAAAAAATCAAGGAGTTGCCATTAGCTAACCACCACAAAGCTTGAATGTTGAATTTTACTATATTCTTCAATTCGAATTATATCTCCATAGTTTGCTCCCATGAGGTCTTGGCAGGTGGTAAGAAAGTCATCAAGAGCTCTGGGCGCCCCCTCTAAAAGCATTTCCAAGGTTTCATTTTGGGTGTTTTTCGCCCACCCTGAAATGCCAAATCTTGCCGCACTTTTTTGTATTTTTTCAGCAAGATCTTTAAAAGATACCTCTTTATCTAGTTGGATATGTATAGATTTTTGAATGGTTATAGTTTGATCTTCACTTTCAAATAAAGAGTCCAGTAAAGCGCCAGCTACATCTCGACCAATACCAATATCTGGATGGTGATGCCAAGCCAGAAAGGGCTTGTATGTGACATCTCTAATTGCCCATTCCTGGTCTTTAGGAGATGCAGATATATCTTCGGCAATAATAGTTACCCCGGAAAGGTAGGGGTGGAACAACTCTGATATAACATGACTCGCAATCTCCGTGAATTTGCAATGTATCTCCCTGGTTACTTCCTGCCATCTATGGTTTACTCCAAGCTCTGTATTTAGCTTGTATCCTTCATGAATGCTTTGAAGTACGGACACTACCGCACCATCTATTAGTACCAGCCTGTATATCTTTAGTTTTTCACCTACATCATTTTTACTGAAGTAAGGTATTTTTTTGTACTTCAGGAAGCTTGAGAGAAAACTTTTATCATTGCATATTATTCGCGATACTAAAGATGTGCTTTCTGGCATGCAGCCAAGAAATAGGTGCGATTGTTTTTTATTTTTGGCAATAAACACATTGTCATCTACATCCTCAGTTTTGATTCCTTTCCTTAGGGCAGCCTGTTTGATAAATTTTATTGAGTTTCCAAGCTCTCTAAGTGATGCATTATCACTTATGGTGTAAGAGTATTGAGGGGCTGGATTGTAGCTAGCCTTTTTGTTTCCAGTGGCCGCAGATGGGTGTTTTAAAACATATTCAAGTAGTGCTTTAGGGGTGTTAATCTGATCGCCGTATCCCGGAAATGTAGGGGAAGATATATCTGGATTGGAGTTAACCTCAAGGACAACGGCCCTGGCATTTTCCTTTTCTGTATCCACAATCAAGTCAACGCCTGCCTGTATAATTCCAGGAAAAGTAGCGGCTGCCCTCTCTGCAATTTCAAGTGTTGCCTTATCTACGTGGTCAATAAAATTGACTATTTCCCCCCCAACTGTTGCTACGCTTGTAAGCCATACTCGCTCATTATGCTCGGGGACATAATCTAAAGTGAGGCCCTTCCTATCGATCAAGTCAAACCGATTGATCGGGTCATGAATCAGATTAGGATTGAGCTTTCTGCGTTCATTTTTCTTTTCTATCAAATGCCTGATACTGCTTATTCCGTCGCCAACTACATTTGCAGGAATTCTAACAAATGCTGTTACGGCTTTGCCCCCAATTACCCAGACCCTTAAATCATATCCGTCAATGCTTTTCTCAACAATAATTTCCTTACTGTACTTTGCTGCAAATTCCCAGCCGCTAATGAATTCTTCTTCGGTGCAAATACCGGTGGTAACACCTCTGGCCATGGAAGCATTGTTTGGTTTGATGGCAACCTTGCCATTAAAGTTCTTGAAATAGGCAAGAGCGCTCTTAATATCCTTGAAAACATTCCCCTCCGGAACCGGCACTCCATTCTCAGTTAACATCTTCTTTGCAATGTTCTTGATTCTTGCACAGTAGCTATGAACACAGGAGCTTGATGGGGAGTTGCTCAAGAATGGGACTCGCAGGTCCCCATTGATGATCTCGTAAATAGATTTTTCATGAAACTTGAAAGTGCATCCTAACCTTTCAGCTTCTGCAGTTATTATTGGCAGGCTAAGATCTCTCTCCTTTACTTTAAGAAAAGGGGAGTTGGAATAGTCATTCTCTTCAGTGAGAATATTACTTAAATTTATCTGTTTCTCATTCAACATAAATATATACATCCATGTATGTTATAGGCTCTAGGTGTTTTCTATTCTTGGTCCGCCGGATAAATTATATTCGGCAGGTGTCAATGTTGGTCATTGTCTGCAGTATATTTTCTTCCCTGGCAAAGACTTCCTGAAATGCTTTTTCAATAATATCGATACCGCCTTGAAGGTTTTGATCACTGGTAGTTAGGGGGCAAAGCAGTTTAAGAACCTGGTCATCGGCGCCACTGGTCTCAATAATCAGCTGATGTTCAAACGCATACTCGGATACCCTTTTGGCCAGATAGCCTGTTACGCAGTCGATGCCTTGAAACATACCACGGCCTTTACTTTTCAGTAGGCCCTCGCCGTATTGATTAATAATGCTGTTAAGACGTGAGGAGATATAGCTGCCTTTTCGCTTTATATCTTCAGAGAAGCTAGGGTCTGACCAGTAGTGGTCAATTGCCGCTTTTGCGGTTACAAATGCCAGGCTGTTACCGCGGAAGGTACCATTGTGTTCTCCGGGCTTCCATTGATCCAGCTTGGGTTTCATTAAGACTAGTGCGATCGGTAATCCATAACCTCCAAGCGACTTGGAAAGAGTGATAATATCGGGCTCAATTCCCGCCTCTTCGAAACTGAAGAAATCGCCTGTTCGTCCACAGCCAGCCTGGATATCGTCAACTATCAAAAGCAATTCATGTTTTCTGCAAACACTCTGTAGATTTCTTAACCATCCGATACTGGCACTATTAATACCGCCTTCACCTTGAATTGTTTCCACAATAACGGCAGCTGGTGAGCCGATACCACTACTGGAGTCCGATAGTGCCTTATCCAGGTACTCCGTTGTGTCAATGCCGTTCCCCAAGTAGCCGTCATAAGGCATTCGATGGGTACCACTTAGTAGAATACCTGCCGCATCTCTGTGATAGGAGTTTCCCGTTGCTGTGAGGGAACCAAGACTTACACCATGAAAACCATTGGTAAAGGCAATAATGGCTGGCCGTCCAGTGACCTTGCGGGCAACCTTCATGGCGGCTTCTACTGCATTAGTACCTGTAGGTCCTGTAAATTGGATAATGTATTCCATGCCCCTGGGGGCAAGGATATTGTCACTAAAGGTTTGGAGAAACTCTCCCTTGGCCTTGGTGTGTAGATCCAGACCGTGTGTAATACCGTCGGCCCGGATGTAATCCAATAGAGCCCCTTTGAATAGTGCGTTATTGTGCCCATAATTGAGTGCACCTGCTCCAGCCAGAAAATCTAAATACTGGTTTCCATCCAGGTCCCACAATAATTCACCTTTTGCGCGACAGAACACCTTTGGGAAGGATCGTGCATAGCTTTGCACTTCCGATTCAACCTCATCGAAAATCTTCATTCTGTACTCTTAATGAAGTTTGGCTATTTAAATGAGTGTAGTGGTATCCCAAATAGGGTACTTATATGGGAGCTAAAATTGCCATTTGATACAACGCTGCCTGGATCTTCTAGCTTGTATTATAAAGGCGTGATATTTTGCGATTCGTACCTCTAAGATGACGTCTTAGATATGCTACTAAAAATATGGCGCCAATTTAGCCGCTATTTACCACAGTTACATTATTGAGAACCAAATGCAGGCATCACCCGATCTACACAGTATTTTCTGAGGTGAGTGGGGTTATTGATAAGCGTGTTCTCTTTGAAACACTGATTAAGCAGGCTCACATACTGGTTGAATAGCAGCTTTGCTTCCTTTACCGGTAAAGAAACGAGCCGGTTAATAAACTGGCGGGAACCCACCTGGAAGTGCATATAATCAATCGGAGCATTCCAATCTCCTCCCCAGACAGCAAAGCCATGCTTGGCAAAAACTGTAGTTATATCTTCAGACATTCCTTTGCGTATCGGCTTTCCTGCCCGGTATTTTGCTCGGTTTAAATAACCCTCTGTTGCATCCTTCGGGATTACCACTGCTTTTGAGTGTTTATCTATATGTAGATAGGGATTCTGTAGGGGGTTGATATCAATGGCAACACCATAAGCATGCTCAGACCACTTATTTCCGCCGGTGATGGGCCGGGAATCAAAGGCGAGCGTGTTATTCATATCATCTGCAAGACGCTCTTTCTTCGTGAAATACTCAATTGGTATTGCTGATTCTATCGGAAAATGCAATTGGTATAGCTCTGTAAAAAGATCCAATACTTCAGCGGCAACGACATCAAGTACAATAATTGCCCCTTTTTCAGGGGTCTCATTAGTACTTGTTTGATTGATACTTGTGGCACCTTTATTACTACTGGTTGCATTACTTTTTTCTGTCGGGTTAGGTAAAAGTGGATGGAAATTAAAAACTACTCTCTTTAGACGTTCACAGCCGATAGGAGAATCACTCCTGATAACTTGCCTATATCCCATTAGCTCACAATCCTTTTGGGAGACATCATAAACACCTATTTCGGATTCGGGCCTGAAGTCATAGATATCAATATCGCTTAAAGGACTTTTTGTACACGCCCACAGAGCTAAGCCAAATAGAATGGTGATCGCCAATTTATACATATCGATCCTTCTCTTTTACTTTGAAATATTTAACTTTCAAAGCTGTTTGAATATGTGCCGATCTGTGTTTGGCAAGGAAAGTTAGTAGTGAATTTCGCCATATGAATGTCATATCAGTATACTTTTTGGCATCACATTGTCTTCCTAAAAGATTGGCGTATTAATGTTCGGTAGTGTTGCGTAGGGGGTTTATAAAAGGCTCAAGTCATAATAGCGATACTGGTGTATGTTATTTTTCTTTTGACCACCAATATCAATTAATACGGAGAGATTTATTGAATAGGGGATCGGAAGATCTAATAGACTGGCCCACCTTTTTGGGCGCTCTGGCAATATTGCTAGTGACAACACTGCCTCTGATCTTATATCCAGAGGCTGGCTCTATGTGGCTCTTGGCAGTGAAAGACCTGGTAACAGAAAAGTTAGGTGTTTTTTATCTTCTACTTGGCATAGGGGCGATGCTGTTTGTGCTATATGTTGCATTTAGCGATATCGGCCGGATAAAACTGGGAGGCCAAAAGGAAGCTCCAGAGTTCTCAACTGTGTCCTGGGCCGCCATGCTGTTTTCTTCTGGCATTGGCGCTTCGATTTTATATTGGTCGATGGTTGAATGGATCTACTACTATCAACAGCCGCCGTTCCAAGTTCAAGCGAGCTCAGTCGAAGCCGCCCGTTGGGCCGTTTCTTACGGAATTTTTCACTGGGGGCCATTAGCCTGGTCCATTTATTTGATCCCTGCGGTGCCTATTGCTTACTTCTATTATGTACGCCAGCGTAAAGTCCTGAAATTTAGCCAAGCACTTGCGCCTGTGCTGGGGGAGGGGAGAGCAAATGGGCCCATTGGCAAGGCTATAGATATTTCCCTGGTGTTTGGGATGCTCGGAGGTGCCGCTACGCGACTTGGTATTGCTGCGCCGCTGATTACTTTGGGGCTTTATAAGATATTTGGCATGCCTACCGGACTGGGGGTTCAGGTTGGCGTACTTGTGATATGTGCACTGTTGTTTGGCTACAGTGCCCTTGCAGGTTTGAAACGGGGAATTGGCGCACTCTCGAACTTCACTATTTTTCTGTCCCTTGCACTGCTATTCTTTGTATTTGTCGTTGGCCCAACGCTATTTATGCTTAACAGCGGGCTGGACTCTCTGGGCAGGGCCCTGCATAACTTTTTGCAGATGGCCACTTGGACTGAATCCTTCTCTCATTTCCAGCAGTTTCCCAACACCCGTTTTCCCCAGGAGTGGACCGTTTTCTATTGGGCTTGGTGGCTGGTTTTTGCGCCGAGTATTGGCCTTTTTATTGCGCGTATTTCCCGAGGCAGGACCATCAAGGAAATGATCCTTGGTTCAATATTATTTGGTACTCTCGGATGCTTCTTGTTCTTTATGGTGCTGGGCAACTACGGGGTTTACCTGCATTTCTCGGGTCAGTTGGATTTGGTGCAAATGCTGAATCAGCAAGGTGCTAATAGCACGATCTTTGCGATTTTGGATACGCTCCCGGCAAGCCAGTTGGTTGTGTTGCTATACACACTGATCGCACTGGTCTTCACGGTTATTACTTTTGACTCCATTTCTCACATTCTTGCGGCCGTTGTGCAGAAGGAGGTCGATGGCGAGCCTCTTCGGTGGAATCGAATTTTCTGGGCATTTGCTCTGGCAGTAATGCCAATCGCCTTGCTGTTTATCGGTGGGCTCGAAACACTGCAGGCCGCAAGTATTATTGCCGGTGTACCTTTACTGCTAATCGCACTTTTACTTTGTATCTCAATCGTCAAAGTTGCCCGGCACGACTTGGCTTTACATCCGGCCTTGGCTGAAAAGGAAATCGTTTTAGAGGGCCTGCCAAAAGAAGAACACCGGAACTCAAATGGGGCGCCTGCGCAAGAACAAGTGATGATGAAATCTGCTGAGAAGCTCGGCAAGGGCAGTGAAGGGGAGTTGCCTTAGGAGTTGCCTGGCGAGGAATCCCGGGGCCGTTTTAGGCCCCGGCTTGCATTCTTAACTTAAAAGTTAAAGGTGCGGGCAACAGAGAAAACAATACGTTCGTCGGCATTCTCAGAATCGAGAGTAGTGTTTTCTGCTGCAACATTGAGGTCGAAGCCGTTCAGGGAGGTCATGTACTCTACACGGTAGTGGTTGTAGGCTTTTTTACCTTCCCAGGTCCAGTTATCTTTATTGACGCTGGTGGAGCGGTCAGCACTGAAGCGAATATTGTGACCCTCTGCAAGCTCAAAGGTATGGGCCAGCATCATAATGTAGTGGCCACCACCCTGGCCAAAGTAATCCCAGCTGTACCAACCGTTGACTTCGGAATCGCCCAGTGCAGAGCTGTAGCCAAACTTGGTATAAGCTTCGGGGTAAGCGTACTCTTCAGAGAAATCATTATCACCGTGATAGGTGTAATAAGCGATTCCGGTGTCCAGGCTCACTTTGTCGGTAAGCTGCATGAACTTACCTGCGTAGAAGTCCCACTCCAGGTTAGTGTCATCACCTTTGCCAAAGTCCACGTTGGAAGCCCAGGTACCAACATACCAACCGTTATCAAAGCCGTAGTCCAGGCTAGCCTGCAGTGCTGGGTCATTCTGGGTCTGGCTAACACCGTTAAAGGTGTAGTCGGTGGTCAGATTTACAGTAGAAGACAGCTCTGCCTGGGATTGTTGGGCAAGTACCAGTAGGGAAGCACAGGTCAGTGCAGAAAGTTTCAACGTCGATTTCATTGTTCAATTACCACTTATTTATATTTTGTAGCCCCCACCTAAGAGGGTGGGGGATTTCAACAGTTAGCTCGCCAGTTCGATCTTGTTAAAGTCGACTTTGTTTTCTTTAGGCGAGGAGTCGATAGCTGCTACCGCCCTGAAGCGCTTCACCAGGATGTAACCCAGACAGCAGAAGAAAATGCCAATCACCAGGGCACCGATCCATTGGATTTGCAGGAAGTCCAGCTTGAACAACAGGGTGAGAAGACTCATCGCAGCCAGGTTCAGTACGAAGTATTTCCACTTGCCCAGACGCGCAACGGTCATACCCAGGTTGTCGGTGTACAGGCGAATCAGGGAGTCCAGCGAGTTGATCACGAAGGTAATACCCACAATCACCATAGCCAGGTTGTAGAAGCCGCTGGTATCCAGGCCTTGGCTGGAGTAGTAGTAGAGCACGGTAAACCAGAGTGCGATGGGGATAGATGGGAAAATCAGCATTGCCGCCAGCACTTGGTAAGTGCGCAGACCGCCCACAAAGCGGGAGGTAAACTGGCCGATCATAATGCTCCAGGCAAACCACCAGAACAGGTAAAATTCGTGGTAGTCATTCAGAGGCAGTACGAACTGGTGGATATTACCGAAGTAACCGCCGAGCAGCGCAAAGGTGGAAGCGAAGTCTCCAACGCTGCCATTCTCACCGGTAAAGGCGCCTACCCACATGACCGCGATCAGGCCAATAAACATCCAGGTAGTTGCCAGGCTGAGGAAGCGCACATAGCGCAGGCTGGTAGATGAGTAGACCGCAGCGGCGATCACTGCAAAGACGATCAGGTAGAAGGTGCCAACAATGGTTTCACCATCGCCAACTTGCGGCAGGTACCAGGGCAGGTTGCTGAGCAGCAAGTAGGCGGTAAAGGCACAGGTTCCGATAATCACCACATTGTTGATCAGCTTTACTGGGCCCAACTCAAAGAATTTAACTTTGGGCTCGATAATGCAGAAGTAAAAACAGGTGAGGAAGTAGAAGCCCCAGATCAGGAAGGCCCAAAAACCAAACTCAATCGCGAGTGGGTTGGTGAAACCATATTCTGGGCTATTGGCTAAGTCTGCGTAGCCACCGAACTCGGTGAGGGGGAACATGATCAGGCCTACATCAAGGCCGGAGGTGAAAAGGATCGCTATAAAAGTGAAGGTTTTGACCGGGGTTACCCCGACCATCTTCACATTTCCCCATTTAATCAGCGAGAAAATTATTGCCGTGAAGGTAAACAATAATCCCGCGGAAAGCCAAGCTGTCATGCTGAGTCTCCAGCTAGTTATTGGTATGCCGGCGCCCCCAAAGGGCATTGCTGTTCGAGATTTGAATATCCCCGTCGCGTTTGAAGGGGGCAGTCAAATCTCTGCCAGAGCGCCGACGTAAATTCAGCTCACAGAGCGCGCAGGGCGGCCAGGTCGCTGAGTGCTGGTAGCCTTGGTCGCTACCGGTGCCTCGGAGGGCGCCAATACGGGGCGCCCTAAAATCAGGTCAGCAGCCCGCTCCGCCACCATAATGGTGGGCGCATTCAGGTTGCCGTTGGGAATGGTTGGAAAGATGGAGGAATCTACAACTCTCAAACCCTGTAAACCGTGTACACGGGTTTCCGGGTCTACCACTGCCATTGGATCAGTGCCCATCTTGCAGGAGCAGGATGGGTGGTAAGCACTCTCGACGGATTCCCGTACGAAAGCGTCAATTTGTTCATCAGTCTGGATATCGGTGCCGGGCTGGATTTCATCGCCTCGGTACTCGTCGAACGCCGGCTGATTGATAATCTCGCGAGTCAGTCGCACACAAGCACGGAAACCCTCGATATCCTCTTTCTCCTGTAAATAATTAAACAGGATGGAAGGGGATTGCTTGGGATCACTGCTCACCACTTTGACCCTGCCGCGACTCTTGGGCTTGTTGTGCCCGATATGTACCTGGAAGCCGTGGCCATCGAAAGCTTCGCGGCCGTCATAGCGCATGGCTGCCGGCAGGAAGTGATATTGCAGGTCCGGCCACTCCACGTTTTCCTTGGAGCGAATAAAACCGCAGGACTCGAAATGGTTGGTGGCTCCGAGACCATCCTTCTTCAGTATCCAACGAGCGCCGATCAGGAATTTATTCCAGGGGTCGAGCTTGCCATTCAGGGAAATCGGCTGGTTACAGCGGAACTGGAAATAGAATTCCAGGTGGTCCTGCAAGTTTTGGCCGACGCCGGGGAGTTCGTGTTGGAGTTCGATACCGGCTTCTGCCAGTGTGTCGGGATCTCCGATTCCGGAGAGCTGAAGAAGGTGAGGGGAGCCGATGGGACCTGCGCTGAGGATGACTTCCCGTCGCGCTATGAATTCCAGGATCTTTCCCTTGCGTTCAAGTTTGATTCCGACCGCCCGTTTACCTTCCAGAATCACCTTATGCACAGTGGCGTGGGTCAATACTGTCAAATTGGAGCGCTGCATGGCCGGCTTCAGGTAGGCGTTGGCGGTAGACCAGCGCTTTCCATCTTTTACCGTCATATGCATGGGACCAAAGCCCTCTTGCTGCTCACCGTTGTAATCTGCGGTGTAGTCGTAGCCAGCTTCTTTGCCAGCTTCGATAAAGGCTCCATAAAGGGGGTTGGCCATTTCATTGCCGTTATTGACCCCCAGAGGACCGTCGTCGCCACGGTAATCGTCACCGCCGAAAGCCCAGGTCTCAGAGCGTTTGAAGTAGGGCAGACAGTGCGCGTAGTCCCAGCCTTCGGCGCCGTGCTGTGCCCACTCATCAAAGTCTTTGGCGTGCCCGCGCACGTAAACCATCCCGTTAATCGAGGATGAACCCCCGAGCACCTTGCCTCTGGGGCAATGCATGCTGCGGTTGTCCAGGTACGGCTCTGGCTCAGTCATAAACTGCCAGGCGTACTTGTCGGTATTCATCGGAATGGATAGTGCGGTGGGCATCTGGATAAAGATACTGCGATCGCTACCGCCGGTTTCTACCAGGAGGACTTTTTTATCTTCCTGGGCAGACAGGCGGTTAGCCAGAACGCAGCCGGCAGACCCGGCGCCGACAATGATATAGTCAAACTCACTCATACAGGGTACCGCTTAAAATGGACTTTCCAGTGGTGCCAGGCCCACATACACCGCTTTTAGCTGGGTGTAGTGATTCAGGGTCGCAAGTCCATTTTCGCGTCCGATTCCGGACAATTTGTATCCGCCCACCGGCATTTCTGCCGGCGAAGCACCGTAGGCATTGATCCAGCAGATACCCGCTTGCATCTGGTGGATCACACGGTGGGCGCGAGTGATATCACGGGTAAATACGCCGGCGGCGAGGCCCAAACGGGTATCGTTAGCGCGACGGATCACTTCGTCTTCATCATCAAAAACCAGTACCGACATTACCGGGCCGAAGATCTCTTCGCGGCAGATGGTCATATCGTCATGACAGTCGGTGAATACGGTGGGAGCAACGAAGTAACCGTTAGGTGAATTCTCCGGGGAGAGGGTGTGGCCGCCGCAGAACAAAGTCGCGCCTTCCTCTTTACCCTTGCTGATGTAGTCCATCACCAGTTGCTGGTGCTTGGCAGAAATCAGCGCGCCAAAGTTGGTGTCCGGATTCATCGGATCACCGGCAATAATGTTTTGCTCAACACGCTCTTTCAGGCGAGCGAGGAACTGATCGTGGATGCTGCGGTGTACAAATACCCGGGTACCGTTGGTGCAGATTTCACCCTGGGTGTAGAAGTTGCCCAGCATGGCAGCAGAAACAGCTTGCTCCAGGTCGGCATCATCAAAGATCACCAGCGGGGACTTACCTCCTAGCTCCATGGTGACTTCTTTCAGGTTGGAAGCCGCTGCGGCCATTACTTTCTTGCCGGTACCCACTTCGCCGGTAAAGGAAACCTTGGCGATATCCGGGTGGTTAGTCAGCCAGGCACCCACGGCGCCATCGCCCTGGATTACATTGAAGACACCGGGGGGCATGCCCGCTTCAATAAAGATTTCAGCCAACTTCAAAGCGCCTTTGGGGGTCTCTTCGGAAGGCTTGAAGATCATGGCGTTACCGCAGGCCAGGGCCGGGGCGGCTTTCCAGCAGGCGATTTGTAAGGGGTAGTTCCAGGCACCGATTCCGGCGCAGATGCCCAGGGGCTCGCGGCGGGTGTAATAGAAGTCATCACCGACTTGCTGCTGATTGCCCTCAATGCCTGCGGCCAAGCCGGCAAAGAATTCGATGGAGTCGGCCCCAGTCACCACGTCGACAACACTGGCTTCCTGCCAGGGCTTGCCGGTATCAGCCACTTCGATAGCTGCCAGTTCGTCGTTGCGCTCGCGCAACAGTGCTACTGCTTTCAGCAGGATGCGACCGCGTTCGACCGGCATCATCGCTGACCACTGGGCAAAACCACGCTTGGCGCTCTCGATGGTTTCTGCGAGTACCTTTTCGTCGGCAACCTCAACCTGATAGCTGACCTCGTTGGTAGCCGGGTTATATACATCAAAGCACTCGCCGCTCTCATTCGACAGATAGCGGCCGTCTACGAAATTCCGTTGTTTGTCCAGTGACATCTGTCTCTCCATACTGCTTTAACAGAGGGTCAGTCGGTTATTTGTTATCGATGGGGCAAGGCGGAAAACGGTAAATGGCCGCCCCGTGAACCTTTAGTCATCGCAAAAAAATGGGCCGGTCTGACGTAGACATTTGTCCCAAGTCGTCAGGCTCCAGCCCTGGCCCGACGGTCAAATATCGGGCGATATGGCACAAAATGTAACATATTTTTAATTTGAACTCTAATTGTTGGTGTTCTAAGTAATTGCGAGAGGGTGTTGAATCCCGCTCTATTTTCCCGGAATAGCCGCTTATATGTGGTTTTTTCACTCTAAATAATCCACATGGGTAGACTGAAAATCTTATTTGAACTCTATGAAAGTTCTGTCTGATTTTTAGCCACATTTTCAGAGTAAGGTCTATGATAAGCCTGGCTTTGAAGAGAGCTTATTTGACGAAGTAGGGCACAGCGAGGGATAAATCTAGCGGTCTGGAAGTTCCAACTAGCAAGGGCTGAAGAAGTGCTTAGCGATCCTCAAATGCACCTATATAATCCCAGCTCAACCCGCCGAGGCACTTGATTGAGAGGTAGTTTTGAACAGTATTGAACAGGTGTTAGTCGCGCTACGACGTGTAATAAGAGCAACCGACTTGCACTCCAAACATCTTGCCAAGACTACCGGGCTGACAGCCCCACAGGTGCTACTGCTACAAACCATTCGCAATAAGGGCGAAGTGACAATTGGTGAGCTTGCTAATGAAGTGAGCCTTAGTCAGGCGACAGTGACCAATATATTGGATCGCCTGGAAAAAAGAGGCTTCGTTTACCGCCAGCGTTCCCAGTCGGATAAACGTAAGGTTCATGCCTATCTCACCGAGCAGGCCGCTGAAACTTTGCGAGACGCCCCAATCCCCCTACAAGACCAGTTTACTCGACAGTTTGGTGACCTGAAGGATTGGGAGCAAAGCATGATCATCGCATCATTGCAGCGAGTTGCCCAGATGATGGACGCTCAGCATATCGATGCATCCCCCGTACTGGATATTGGTGTTTTAGATCGCCAGGGAGCCGCTATGGACAAGCCAGGCTCAGCTCTGGGATATACTGAAGCTCCTGATGCAGGGGGAAAAACACAGTCAGAATCTGTTTAGCACACCCTGAGTAACTAAACCCCGAGTAACTAAGCCCTTCCATTTATAGATAACAGCAATCGGTTCGTACAACCGATTGTTGAGACTGCCCAATTAAAAAATTGTCTAAGCTTGCATCAATTGGCTCTTAAAGTTGATTGGGACGCGTTTGTATCGGCAGCTGTCTCAATCCCATTTGATGGCAAGTGGTGAGTATGGACGTATTAATTATAGGTGCGGGTCCCACCGGGTTAACAGCTGCGACAGCTTTGGCCTCCAAGGGAATCACTTGTCGTGTTGTAGAGCGTAAAAGTGAGCCCTCAGAGTTGTCTCGTGCCGTTGGCATAATGCCGGTAACGATTGATGCTTTGAAATCCCTGGGAGTTGCAGATGCGTTTCTGGCAGAAGCCATGCCATTGCGAAAGATCCATGTCCTGCGCGATGAGAAGACTCTGGTTTATCTGGATAATAGTGGAAACGAATATAGAGACCGGGTTCCGCTGGGGCTGCCTCAGAATCGAACGGAGGGTATTTTAAGGGATGCCTTGATGGATAAAGGTGTACAGGTGGAATATGATCTTTCCGTAACGAAAATCTCTACCAGTGCAGACAAAGCAGAAGCGCATTTTTCAGATAATACCAGCGGTGAGTTCGACTGGGTTATTGCGGCAGATGGTATCCAATCTACCGTCCGGGAGCAGCTACAGATCGGATACCCTGGAATAGATCTACCAGGAAAGTGGTCTATTGCGGATGTAGATATTGTTGGAGATTTTGATTCCGAGGAGATTACTCTTGATCTCTATGGTAGAGATTGCCAATTTACATTAATCCTGCCAATTGAGAAGTATCGTGCCCGTATTGCCTCATCAACTGAGGACGCTCTGGGAAATATGCGATTACCGCTGAATATTGGCAGTGTCCGGCGCACCGGAACCTTTCAAATTTCTATCAGGCAGGCGGAAACCTATCGTAAAAACCGCGTTCTATTGGCTGGCGATGCTGCCCACTGCCATTCTCCAGTAGGCGGGAAAGGGATGAACCTGGGTATGGCAGATGCTATTGCTGCCGCAATGTCTATAGTCTATGGAAATGTTGATCAATATTCTTATACGCGTCGTAAGGTGGGCGCTTCTGTTGTTAAGAAAACAGAAATCGCAAGATACCTGATATCCTCTGAGAACCCGCTGGCAAAATCTTTATTTTGGTTCTCCGCCAAATGCATATCATCTATACCTCCTCTCCATCGCGCATTTATGAAGCAGTGGACTTCAGTTTAAGTAGCAGTTCTCTGATTGTGCGAAAGTTAAGTAAATATGCCAGCCAGCCTTAAGATTTGCTGAAAAAAATTTTAAATTTTGCCTGTTTGGGTTGCCAACTTTTGTGAAGGCCGCTAAAGATCAACCTATACACAATTTAATATGCTAAGTGCATCAGGAACTGCCCATATCAATAATCAGCAAAAATAGGTATTGGGCTCGTATTCAGGTAAACAATTCTTAACGATGAACTTGCTTTGGAAGTGACGCTGGTTACGAAATGTTCACTTGTGATGGATACAATGCTCACAAGGATTTGCAACTAATAATAATTAAGGTATCAACTCATGACAATTACGCGAGATAAGTGCAGACATTTTTCAACTTCGCCAGCCTTTCGGACCTGCTTCGTACTTTGTAGTGCGATTCTGTCACAGTCCGTTTGGGCCAAAGAAGAAGTTGAACAGTCCCCAAGGCAGGCTGAAGCCGGCTATTCGCTGGGGATTGGTGCCTTTAGTTCAGAGTCTATCTACGTAGGGGGCGAGAACCAAAATCGCATATTTCCTTTGCTTTCCGCCCATTATAAACGTTTTTATTTCCAGGGCTTTGAGCTAGGAGCTAATTTGTATCGCAATCATGGAATTAATGTGAAATTCGGAGTTGGGGGCGACTTTGTAGGCGATAAAGACCGCGGTGATAGTGATGAACTCGCTGATATGGAGGAGTTGGATATCTCTATCCTTGCGCGTTTGTCTATGGAGTACCGCGTCTCAGTGGGACTTTGGAAGGTGGGATTGTCTCAGGATATTAGCGGTATCCACGACGGATACAGTCTATCTGCTGGCTACAGCCTGCCTTATAAGCATGGAAATTGGATTATCAAGCCTGAATTAAATGCCAGTTGGCAGAGTGAGAAGACCTTGGATTATTACTATGGCGTGAATATCGATGAAGCCACTTTAAATAGGGCTGCATATAAAGCGGATGCCGGCATTGTCTCTAAATTAGGCTTGCAAGTCGGCTATGGCTTTACTCCCAGATTGATGCTATTGGGGAGAGTTCAACATGCTTGGTATGGTGATGAGATTAGTAATAGCCCTATAGTGGCAGTGAACAGTGCGAGCCAGGTTTCACTTATGTTGAACTACTGGTTTTAGGCATACTCTTCCGGGGCATATTAGTGCTGTCTAACTAACCACCTCTTTGAAGGAGGGGCAGATTCTGATTATACGGCCGCTAATACTTCCTGCAAATTTGCTGGTGTTTTACCCTGCAATATCTTCTCTAAATCAATCTGGTTGATATATGTCATCTATGCTGAAGCAATTGCTGCTTGTCAACGAACGGAGTTAAGGAATAATGGAGCCGGGTGCTTCGCACCTGCTGTACTCACCATTGAATATGGAGTTGTGCCAATGGCAAAAAACAGAACGGTTCATGAAGCTGCATTTCGTTTGAGCTATGACTTAAGCTTGCAGATAGCCCCGGAACTTGGCCGCCTGAGCATGAAGCTTGCTCCCCAACAACTGAGGGCCATGCGGCAAATTTGGACTAAGGAAGAGTCCACCCTGGCTGAACTGAGTGCTACGCTGAAACGCGACAAAGGACAGGTCACCCGACTTGTAGATGAACTTTGTAGTCTGGATATGGTAAAGAGAGTACCCAACCCTAATGATGGTCGCAGTAAGTTGCTAAAACTTACCAAGAAAGGTTACAAATTCTTCGAAACCATAGAAGAAATAGAAGCTGAATTCTCACAGCAATTAACTAAAGGTATTAGCAAGGAAGACTTGAAAGTATTCTTCTCAGTAGCTGATCAACTTTCAGAAAATTTATGCAATGTGGGTTAAGCATGTTATTTGTTCTTACAGAAGACTTGCTTGATTGTGGGGTTGAGTGTCGCTCCAAATAGCGGGATTTCTAAAAAAGAGCGTCACAATTGCGACGCTCACTATGTAAAAAGTGTTTGTATATTGCTTAATAACATATACTTAAGAAATCATGCTTGTCAGTCTCATTTATCAGTCAGTCGGAACGCCACGTGACCGCCATCCATTGATCTATTCTTACATCTTTCTCTTGGTGAGTTCACAGGTGAGGTGGCTGCCTGCATCGCTGGTTTTCAAGCTTTGCTTGAAACTCTTGGTGTAGAAAGGCCAGGTCGGCTCGTCATTTTTACCTAAGAGAGTTTCAAGAAAGCTGAAGTTTGAATCCTGCTCTCTCGAACTCAGCGGATAAGGAATAGGTCTTTTTTTATCTCCTAAAGTTCTGCCATACATTTTCATAGGGCGCATCATGTCGTAGTCCTCATGGGACAGCAAATGACAATGCCACACATACTCTCCGTTAGTACAATCGATTCCCGTACAGTCAAAATTTGCTTTGATCCGAGTAACATAGCCAGGAAGAGTGATGACAGTGTCTTTACGGCCGGACTCATTGGGTTGGGGCAGCACCTCGTCCCCCGTAAGCTTGAATGTTAATGGGTTGATAATCGCGCCAGTAATCAATTGTCCGAAAGGATCAGAGGGGTCCACTTGCGGCCTATCAATCAGCTCGTAAAGAGCTTGCTGCCGGTTCAGTATATCGAACTCTACGAGATGTACATGAATCGGATGTGCTGCGCGAGTAGTATTGTGGAACTCCCAGATTTCTGTTGTACCTACCTGGACGATCTCTGTTAGCGGATCCTGAAAAGAGAGGCTGCCAAATTCAAAAGTACCTAGCATAAGCAAGCTGCGGCCGTGATCTAATGTGTCCCCCTCGTTGTCCGAAACTCGAAATAGAGATAGTCTCCGGCGCCGGTCGACTACTTGAGGCAGGATTGGCGGGTTGCCTAGTTGAGTATCAGCGGATAGGTTTAAATTCCCTATGCAGTTAGGCTTACAGTCTTCTTCAAAAGAACGGTCTCTCTGATCAAGATCATTCCCTACATCGAAGCGCAAGATATCCCTGGCAACCTCTGTAGGCGGAGCTATTTCATCGTCTTTCCTAAGCAAGAACCAGCTTTCATCTTTCTTAAAGACCAGCAGTTCGGTCTGGCCGTTTGGAGCTGGCAATTCGGGATTAAAATACCCCTTAAACATGCTGTCAGCCCCCTCATTGCGCAAGAAAACACGACTGCCTTTATAAGGCGAAAAATCCACCAAAATATCATACCGCTCAGCTGGAGACATCACCAGTTGATCGACCTTGGTAGGGTGCTCTAATAACCCTCCATCAGACCCAATTACATAAAATTCCACCGCATCATTGGATTCAGTTTCAAACTTAAACACATAGGTTCGCGTATCTGATGCGTTAAGCAAGCGAAGTCGGTATACCGTAGGGCTTACCTGGTGCTTCGGCCATACCTTCCCATTTACCAAGATAATATTGCCAAAGAATTCATCGAGAATCGTTGGGTTGGGCCATTCCGGCCGTATGTCAACATTGGGAAACGGTGATAAGGGTTCACCATGTACCCCTGGGTAGTAGAGTTGTCCGTCAGTGCTAAACAGTTTGTCCTGCACCATAATTGGGATAGTATGTTTATCATCTGGAAGCCTTCCTTCGGCAATCAACTCCTGTTCATTGTCATCTGTAATTAGATAGAAGCCAGCAGTACCCGCATAATTATTGAGTCGGGTGAGCCCAACTGTGTGATCGTGATACCATAATGTTGTGGCATCCTGAGTATTCGAATAATTGTAGCGGAAGTTATCAAGATCAAATGTTTTCCCTGTAAATGCAAAATTCTTTGTGTACCAAGCTTCAGGATGACCATCACTGCGAGGTTCTGTATGCCCACCATGTAGATGAATTACAATGGGGCGCGCATCAGGATCTTTCCGGACTACATATGGAACATGTATGGAAGTGTCAACAGGGAATAAGTGGGGTCCTTGCAATTTATTATCGAAGGCAACAGAAATAGGGTAACCTTCTTTCGCTAGAAATGTTGGGCCAGGGGAATGTACCTCACTTTCTCCCTCCAATCTGAAACCGTAGACTGTTGCCTTGGGGAACACCTGATTGGAGCCATCACAATATTTTAGCCCCAAATCAGCCTGAGTCTTTTCAACGGTAAGGTTGACTCTATTGAAAGGCGGTATAGCGTCACGAACATCAATAGTGGCTGGGATTGGTAGATCATTCTCAAATTTGCAAACTTTTTCGGCTTTTACCAGCTTAGTCTGGAAATAAGTGACTTCGTTACTCGTATCGCCGTCACTCTCATCCACATTCGCAGCCCCGAGACTACTGACCAAGAGTGAGCAGGCCCCAGCAGCTACCATCAGTAAACGTATATTTCCTTGTCTCATGAATTGCCTCTCAATATCCATATTCTATGTACAATGTTGGCGCCGGTGTTTAATGCGTTGTTCCCTTAATTACCTATAAGGCCCTTTGTTTTTCATGTGCAGGTAAGACCTGACGAATTAACTTCGTCTATTTTCGACTCTGACGTATCCATGGTTCAAATTGGTGATCTTTATGGTTCTCAGGTTTATGAATAACACTAGCAGTAGAAATTCTAAATCTGAAATTTTCTTTAAAAGAAAAGAAAAAAATTAAGTAATTTCACCTAATTTGTCACCCTATAATATGTCATTAAAAAATTCGCATCATTAATCCAGATGCATGTCAGTATTGCTAATTTCTAGCGGTTGAAAAAGGCCGCCTCTTTACAGCTATTTAGGCGGCCTTTGTCAGGTCAGTTTTTCTGCAGTTAGACCGCTAGTGCTGCAAAAGATACTGTTCGGTCCATACCTGCCAAGTACTTTTGGGGGCTTAATTCACCGCCGCTGACAAATAGCTCCAGTTTTTTGATCAACTCTGTTTCACTCAGTTTTTCGGTGCCTTTTACACCATCTGCAAGCACAATACGGCTACCAGAGGGCGGCATCAGGCGATCTAGAGCAAGATTATACTTTTTGAGTGCACCTAGAACACCATCCTGAGTGAAATAGCTGCCCTTACCAGAAAACTGGATGCCAGCTCGTAACGTTTCTAATTTTCCTGATGAGCTTTCAGGATTAGAAAGAATTGATTCTGCAACTTTGCCAATGCCTGGAGCGCCAATTACTCTAAGTCTCCCGCCATTTTTTAGCATCTTACGTACCCACAAGAGTACCTCGTCACGGATGAAGGCTTCAAAAATGAGCCCATCAAGCCAGACCGCATCATACAACTCTAATTTACTTGGGGCAGCTACGAGAAGTTGCTGCTCGAGACGAGTGAATTTGTAATTACTAAATTGAAATGCTTTTAACACATCCTCAGCGATAACACACTGGCCTCGTCGTGGGCTTAGGATATGTACCGATTCATTGACTTCTGCGAGAAAGGGGGCCCAGACTGCAGGGACTCTTGCAAGCATCAACACTTTACCAATGTTATGGAATCCATGTTGAAAGACTGAGTACCTGTAATAATCAATCCCCTTTGTGTATGGTGAAATTGGCCTTTGATCGGGCAATGAACTTTTGATGCTCCAATCAGGTAGTGGAGACTTTACAGAGTCAAGTTTGCCACATAGCTCTACACCAGATACTTTGGCTACAATCTCATAATACTTTTTTTGGCTTTTCAGCATTATTGAACGTTTTTCTTTGTCGTTCTTTAAATGCCTTTTATCAGTTGACTTGCATAATGTGCAAAAAGGTACCTCCTCAGGTGTACCCATTGTTTCTCGCAGATGCTGCATATAAGGGTGATTCCACATGTTTTTTTCGCTATGGAAGTCCTTGGCGTTGGTCCATTTAAATTTTGGTAATTTCCGGAAAAAGTTACAGCAGACTTGAGTACGTTCAAAGATATCTATCTTGAGAGCTCTCCATGGGGCCCAGCAGATAGGAATTAGGTTTTGGTTCTCAAAAACAGACCACTCGTAGCTGTAGGACACACCATCACCAGTCTCCGCCATAGCCTCCAGGTCACTGTTACTTACCACTACCTTTGCTAGGTTTAAGCCTGTCGCCTGAGGCATGGAGACCATGGCTGGCCTGATTTTGGGTTTACTCGCTCTCAATGCGGCATTGGCAGTATTAACTTTCTTGTCAATCGGTTTCTTGGATAACCTGTTGGTTATTACTAGCGACTTTGGGGTATTGCTCAGCATGCCTGGTACTTTATAACTGCTGGGTGTGATGTGATACTCTCTATCAGTAGCTACGATTGAGGGGTTATTCTGCTGTGGACATACTCTATCGCCTTCTGCCGCACCAAGCAGTTTCTTCAAACTAGGAAGAGCTTTTGAAAGTGCAATGCCGTGGATAGCGCACTCTTGTTCAAGCTGCCGGAAAACATAATCTGCCCTATGAGGAATCTTGAAAATACTGGCTTCCTCAGTCAGCAATTGGTTGCGGCCATACTGGGGTGGCGGAACCATTGGATTAACGTTCAAATCCTTGAAGCCAAACCTGCGTAGCAAAGCTGGTAATTCCGGAAGTTCATCAAGGTTGCCGCTATGAACAACATATCCAGCCCTTAGCCATGGGCGCTCTCTGCCGTGTCGTTGCTTTAAGTCATTAAGTCGATCCATATTGTCTACGAACCGCTCCCACTTTAATGGGGCCATGGTCCATTCATAAGTTTCCTTGCGCGCGGCATTTACCGATACATAGAGGTATGAAAAATACTGCGCGACAATATCTGCCACCTCTGGACGCATAATTGAGCCATTAGTGACAGACCCTAGAGACAAATATGGTGCAGTTTCCCTAAGCTGTTCCAGTATCTCCAGAATTTTTGGGTGGGCAAAAGGTTCACCAAGTCCTCCGCCATTGGGCCTGAAAGCACGACAAAATTTAAGCCAGTTGGCTTTTTGAAATTGATCAAATGACAGTTTCTGATTTGATACCCGTTCAGGCAGGTATGCACAAAAGTTGCACCGGGCGTTACAGATGTCAGTAATGCTCGCACTGATACTGATTGGAAATGATGAAACTTTTCCAATACCCAGTGCAGTTTCCCAGGCCGCAAGTATCTGGTTGGCTTCAATCAATTCAAAACTTGCTTTGGCATCCTCGGCCACAGCGTCCTCAATAAAGCTCTTCCAATCTTCGTAATTTCCCCTCAAGGGTGGAAAATTGCCATAAGTTCTGGTCCGAATATCTTTATTGATGGCATGAAATCGTTTAATAAAAGGATCAGTTGAGTTGTAATCACCTAAGTTGCTAAATTGCGCCCTAGAAAAAATTCCGCCTTTCATTGATATCGAACTCCTTACAAAAAAAATCTAGTGTTCGAATTTTGATCATAGCCTCTGTGTAGTGGCCGGGTCTTTGTCGGATAAAGTGCCGCTTGTGTTTATTAACTATTCTTGGGAGGTTAGATTTAGCGCTTTCAATGGAGATGTTTGTAGCGCCTGCTCTGGTCAAACGGAATGATCGGGATATAGCCGCCCAAATATGGAGCGCGCCCTTACTTTTGAGGGAGTATGAGGAAGAAATTGGCTACAAGAAGGCCAGTATTAGTGAACAGATCGGCTTCTACTATTGAAGAATCAAATTGTCTTGTGTTTAAGACTCTGTCTATAAGAGCCAGGAGAAATGCTCTCCCAGCGCCGGAATGCTTTACCGAAGGCACTTTCATCGGAGTATCCTAGGGTCGAGGCAATTTCGACAATTGTTTTTTCCCCTTCTTTAAGCCATTGTTTCGCATAGTGACTACGCACTTCATCCTGAAGAGCACGAAAGCTGATCTGTTCTTCCTGCAGCTTACGACCCAAATGTCTAGGGCTTAGGCAAAGATGCTTGGCGACTTTCTCACGTGTTAAACCCGGGGCCTGCTGAAGTAAAAGTGTTACCTTTCGGTGTAGGGTCTTTGCGGCAAACGTCTGTAAGAGAACATCTGCTTTGGGTTTTAAGCAGGCCACGACTTCTTTATTCGCCGCGATTAACGGTAGAGCTAAGTCTTTAGCTGTGAATTGAATCGCTGATACCTTGGCATTGAACTCAAGTGGTAGTTGTAAAAGTTCCTGATAACATTGCTGTAGGGCAAGGCTAGGCGCAGGGTACGAGAGAAGTAGTTTGAGGGGTTGAAACTTTCCGCCAGTCAAGATTCGTGTTTGAGCAATACAAGCAGTGAGCACTGTTTCTACACGGATTTTTGCAAAGCTTAAACAGCTGGGGTGGTAACACAGGTTTACAGCAAATGCATCGCGACGCATTTCAAAGTGACCACCTTCGCCCAGCAACGGGTGGTAGGTAATCAATTGCTCTATCGCCTCTCCCAAATTTTTTTGGGTCATCAGGAGGTAACCCACTAGGCCGATTTGGCTCGCTTGCATGGCAAGCCCAAGCCTTACCCCCAATAAAGGGTCGTGATAACTCTCGATTACCGACTCCCACAACAGGTCCTGCAGGTAAATTGGAATACGTTCTTCCTGGTTTATTTGGGACAGTAAGTTGCTCGCTCCCTCTGGTATGGCGAGACCCAAGCTGGTCAGAGCCTCGAATAAGGCCCTGGTATAGTGAAGGTTTACACTTCTGGTGTCGGTCAAATCCATCAAAAATGTCCCAAATTAACCAGTACATGCCCGATAATGACGATCTGTAATTGATTTGTCACGGTATATTCCTTTTATCTTGGCGCTATAACGAATAAACAGGGAAAGGGAGCTGCCGTGAAACCCTATGCAGTGATTGGTGCCGGTCCTATGGGCCTTTGTACCGTTCGAAATTTACTCAAGCATGGAATTCCTTGTATTGGTTTTGAGCTGCACAGTGATGTCGGGGGGTTATGGGATATCGATAACCCCACCAGCACAATGTATGAGTCGGCGCACCTTATTTCCTCCAAGAAGATGACCGAATTTGCTGAGTTTCCGATGGGGGAGGGCGTCGCTGACTACCCAAGTCACAGGGAGATGCGTGATTACTTCCGATCCTATGCGAGAAAATTTGGTCTTTATGGCCATTACGAGTTCGACACAGAAGTCTTGAGATGTGAACGTAGCGGGCCAAACTGGCTGATTACCACTCGTAGAAAATGGCAAGAAAGAACTCGGGAGTTTAGCGGACTACTCATTGCCAGCGGAACTTTGCACCACCCCAACCAGCCTGAACTTCCGGGCCAATTTGCTGGAGAGTTACTACATTCTGCGCAATATCAGTCCTCTGAAATCTTTGCCGGGAAAAAAGTCCTGTTGATTGGCTGTGGTAACAGTGGGGCGGATATTGCTGTAGACGCAGCACATAGAGCGAAAAGCGTTGATATCAGCCTGCGCCGTGGCTATTACTTTCTGCCGAAGTACATTGCCGGCAAACCTATCGATCAGTTAGGCGGCAAACTACAGTTACCTCTCTTTGTTAAGCGGCGCCTTACAAAGGCGCTGACCCAATTTTCATTGGGTCGCCCATCTCAATACGGCTTGCCAGAGCCTGATTATCAATTCTTTGAATCTCACCCAGTAGTCAACTCCTTGCTCCTGCATCATATTGGCCATGGAGATATCAATCCCAGGCCTGATATCAAATCAGTCAATGAGAATAAGGTGAGATTCGCAGATGGAAGTTGCGGAGCGTATGACCTGATCGTGCAAGCTACCGGTTACAAATTGCATTACCCGTTCTTGGATAGCAGCGAGCTGAACTGGGGTGGTCATGCACCAAGCCTCTATCTGAATGTATTCCATCCGGAGTCCGACAACCTCTTTATGATGGGTATGGTAGAGGCGGCTGGATTGGGATGGGAAGGACGCAATAAGCAAGCGGAACTTGTTGCACTTTTTATTCGTCAGTTAATTTCTGGCGCACCGTCTGCTAGTAGATTTAGGAAAATCATCCAGCAGAGATCGGCAAAACGTGTAAACGGCGGTATACGTTATCTGGAACTTGAGCGCATGGCGTATTATGTACACAAAGACGCCTATTTAAGGGCACTCAGAACACATAAGGCAGATTTACAAAAAGATCTCCTACCACAAGATGAGGTTTTCTGCACAAGCAGGCCAGAAGCAACTTCCTGATAGGAGCCTCAAAATGAACAAGCGGATTTTGATTACTGGGGCGGCGGGATATATAGGTCTCCAGCTTGGGGAGCAGTTGAGTAAGACTTTTCCTGTGACCGGGATTGATATCCGAACTAGAATCGCGAGTTTTCCAATTCTTGCTCATGATATCTGTGATAAAGACCTGGGTAAGATAATTCAGAACGAATCTATAACCCATGTGATTCATCTAGCATCAGTGATGGCTGCGGGACGTGACCACGCTGCTGAATACCGTATAGATGTGGAAGGCACAAGAAATGTATTGGAGGCCTGTCTCTACGCGGGAGTTGAACATATCACTGTAACAAGCAGTGGCGCCGCCTATGGTTATTATCCGGATAATCCACCCAAACTCGAGGAACATCACCCTTTGAGGGGGAACCCTGAATTTGGATACTCCAATAACAAGCGCAAAGTTGAGAAGCTGCTGGCTGAATACCGTGAGCGGTATCCGTATCTCAAGCAACTGGTATTTCGCGTGTCTTCCGTTTTAGGTGCCAACACCAATAATAAGATCAGCGCACTCTTTAGCCGAAAAGTACTTCTGGACCCCGGTGGGCATAATTCCCCCTTTGTCTTTATCTGGGACCAGGATGTGATCCGCGCACTCACGCTTGGTGTGAGTACTGGGAACAGTGGCATATTCAATCTAACCGGTGATGGCAGTCTCAGCCCCAAGGAAATAGGACAAATTCTGTCCAAACCACTGATGAGACCACCAGTATGGCTGATAAAAGCGGTTCTCTGGCTGGGTTACAGCCTCCACCTAACGGATACCCACCCAGACCACGTGGCCTTTTTGCAATACAGGCCGGTACTGGATAATCGCCGTTTAAAAGAAGAGTTGGGGTTTATTCCGGAGAAGACTTCAAAAGAGGTTTTTCACCTGTTTGCAGAAAGGGCACTCGGCATAGTAGCACTCTCCAGTAAAACTCCCTTGTCTGTGGAGGAGAGTTGAGATGGACACAAATCAGTCGGAAAATTTACAGAAGACTTTTGTGATTACAGGGGCTGCCGAAGGCTTGGGTTGGGCGATTACCCTGTGCCTTGCAAAAAAATATAGAGCTGAATTTGTTCTGGTCGATATTTCAGCTGAAAAACTTCGTCAAAGAGAGGCCCAACTCAGGGCTATCGGTGTTCGAGTCAGGATATATACCGTTGACCTATCAAACTGCTTGGCATTAGAGGAGCTGGCTCAATCCTTACGGAATGAGCATTCAAGAGTCGATCTGCTGGTAAACAATGCTGGCATTACACACCGAAGCCTCTCTACACAGACGTCCAGCGCGGTTATTCGCAAGGTGATGGCGGTGAATTACCATGTCCCGGTAGAGCTTACTCAAGGCTTGTTTACGGAGCTAAAAGCGGCATCAGGCTGTGTGGTAAATATCAGTTCAATGGCTGGATGGATGCCGGTATTGGGGCGGGCGGGCTATTGCGCAGCCAAGAGTGCATTGCACCAGTATTTTGAGGTATTCCGTGAGGAAGTGCGGAACGATGGAGTTAGTGTATTAATGGTTTACCCAAGTTTCCTGGCTACAACGATTGAGCAGAACGCTTTAGCTGGAGATGGTGGGCAGGCGCGGCACCAAAGGAGCACCGTGGGAGCGGTGCGTAGCCCTGAGTGGATGGCCAATCAGATTATGACGGCATTGGAAAAGGGCAGGGAGCGTTGGTTTCCAAAAGATATAAGCCTGATTGGAGCCTACTTGTACAGGCTGGCCCCGATGACCTTTCTCAAACAATTAAGAAGGCGTTTTCGTATGGAGCTAGGTAGCACTCCCTAGTGAGAGCTCTCTAGGACACTGAGTGAACTATAGCTAGAGCGGAAAATCTTTAAAATAGGCCATTTATAATACAGTTATTGAGTTATCTGCTTCATTCCTATCCTTAATTTCTATTTTTATAGACACGAGTTAGCTCTAGGTGCTACTATCCTGATAGCTGGTATAAACGCCCAGTTTTTATTTTAGTTCAACTCGTGGTTTTAGTCATAATCCTTCGTTCTGTCTCTTTTAAATTCTCAGTTTTTGCCCGCTCGACCAACAGGTCAACTATGATCAATTTATTTTCTCAGGATATTTATTATGTCTAACACAACGACTGGTACTGTTAAGTGGTTCGATGAAGCCAAAGGTTTTGGCTTCATTGCACAAAAATCCGGCCCCGATGTTTTTGCACACTTCAGCAACATTGCCAGCAGTGGCTTTAAAACATTGCAGGAAGGGCAAGCTGTAGAGTTTACAGTTACCCAGGGTGCCAAGGGCCCTCAGGCAGAAAATATTATTTGCCTCTAAATTTTTAAGTCTTATTGCTTTTTAGTGATGGCTTGTTTATCGCCCTTTCGAGCTTTGCTCGTAAGGGCGATATCGTATACATAGTTTATTCTATTTCTTCAAGTAGCCAATCAAGAAACACACTAACCTGCTTGTTATTTATATTGCGGTCTGGGATTACTGCGCAGTATGAAAGCCCTTCAGCCTTTTGCTTTGTAGCTGCTGCGCTTTTATATGGCACCAACCATTCGTTCTGTAAGGCATTCTGAATCAGTAGGGAGCTGACTAATGCAATCCCCTGGCTCGCTAGTGCGGCTTGTATGACATGATACTCCTGATCATATTGACGAATGGTAAGGTTTTTATTGAAGTCGCCAAGTAAGGATTTCCAACTGAATGGGGTTAAAGATTGGTTGATCCATTTGGTTTCTAATAGCTGTGCCTGCTCGAGGTCGGTTATGTTTGATAAGTAGTTCCGCGTAGCATACATACCCACTGATTCAGTAATAAGCCTTGTGCTATTTTTGGCTTCTGGATCAAATTCACCATAGCGAATAGCTACATCAATGTGTCGGTCGCGCTCAATATCATCTATCTGTTCACCGGTCGAAATGGATATCTCGATACCAGGATGCTTCTGATAAAAGCGCTCCAGGTGGGGAACCAGCCACAGTGCAGCAAAAGATGAAGTTGTACTGACAGCAATCACACTATTTGAGTTAGCGATTTCACCTATTGCTGCGGCAAGTTGCTGAAAAACTCGTGAAGTTGTTTCTGCGAGTAGCCTTCCTTCTTCTGTTAATTGTATTGCGCGGGTTTTACGCTCAAACAGCTGGCTGTCTAGCGTTTCTTCCAGGCTTTTTATCTGATGGGATACTGCTGTAGGAGTGATAAAGAGTTCCTCTGCAGCTTTCTTGAAGCTACCGAGCCTCGCAGCTGCATCAAAAACCTTTAAGGAATTGAGGGAGGGTAGGCTTGGATACATGGACTACTCTTCCTTATAGATGAAACTAATTCATCTATAAGGAAAAATATCTCATTTGTCAAGAATGCTTGTAGACTGCACTATCGCTGGACCAAATGATGAATTTTTCGAGGTCTAGCAAATGAAAACCCTTCTTCATATTGAAGCCAGCGCCCAGATTTTCGGGACTATTCAGGTACCGGAGGAGTATAGGGACATACCAAAACACTCCTCTATCTCCAAGGCCGTTGCCGCAAGTTTTGTGAAGCGTTGGCTTGGGCTAAGACCAAAAGATAAACTCATCTATAGGGATGTTGGCCAGACCCCGCCAGGATTCATTACCCAGGATTGGATTGCCTCTGTATTCACTCCAGAAGATCAGCGTAGTGAAGAGCAAAAATCGTTGGTTACATTATCGGATACTTTGATCAATGAACTCGACCAGGCGGATGTCATAGTAATGTCCTCCCCAATGTATAACTACGGTATGCCGGCGGCTTTAAAAGCCTGGTTCGACCAGGTGATACGCATCAACAAGACCTTCACCTTTGACTTGGCCCGTGGAGACTATCCGCTTGAGCCCATTATGTCGGGGAAGGTTCTGGTGCTAATTACTTCTGCCGGAGAGTTTGGCTTTGCAGAGGGGGGAATACGCGAGAACATGAATCACTTGGGTCCTCATATCAGGACACTGAGCCATTACCTGGGGGTCGATCAAGTCCATGAAATCAATGCGGAATTCCAGGAGTTTGCGGATGAACGGCATCGAAATTCGGTAAACCAGGCTTTATTGCAAAGTCAGTCATTGGCCGAAGAGCTTGCTACTAAACTCAAAAGCCAACTTACTCACTCTCATTCAACTCAGCCCAAAGCGCTCGCCCTAAGAAAGCAAAGTATTGCTCAAATGCAAGATTGATCTGCTGGCGCTGGTGTCCTATCGGGTAGAGGCCAAGCTTGGCCTCTTTACTGGCCTTTGAGCCCGCCACCAGAAAGTTGTTGCTGATACTGGAATCCTGGATAAAGGCCTCGAAGGCACGGGCACAAAGTTCAACTGGCTCACTGTAATAGATGGAACCGTTTGTCTTATCAGCCTTTACGGATGCAGTAACCAGATCGCTGGGATTGCTGCCTTCCTCGTCTAACATAATGGTTTTGAAGCATGCGAAAAGAAGATCATTTAGCGGGTGGGGTTCGGGAGTCGCACCGCGGAGCCAGGCGTCTGAGGCATACATACTTTGAGAAGTATCACTGAATGCCTTCTGGGCAAGGTAGTGATCCAGCGCGTGGAACCATTCGTGGGCGATAGATCCGGGTCCGGCGTTTTTAGCTAGTGAAAAGCTACGTGCAGAAGGGTCATAAAAAGCCGACATGCCTGGCCGACCGCCGATTCCATATTGAAAAGACAAGCTGCCTCTTAGGGATATAAGTGCTTCTGGCCCCTTGAGGATGGCCATTAAATCAACAAGGGCATCGTAAAATAGGCCCGCAGCTCGATCTCGCTCTTTATCGGTTACCCAGCGCCCAACTGCTATAGATCTGAAGCCAAAGCGCCTTCTGACATCGGCAAAAGAGACCAGTGAATTATCCCGCCGGCTGGGGCCTTGGCGATAGAACTGTCGGGACAACACCATAGTGGATTAGGGCAGGGGTCTATTGGGGAAGTTTGGATATTAATACAGCCTCTGTTCCATCAACAAGGCAGCGAGTGATGCTTGTCAGGTCAGGCCAATTCAGCAAGCGCCCGCCAAACTTGTTAGCCCTATGAAATAAACTTCAGAGTTTGGTCAAGCGCTTGCTCGGTATTGCAGCGCTGCACCTCTAAATGATGAACACCGCATTTGCGAAGCTTCTCCTGAATTTGAGCTAGCTCCTCATCGCTGGTGAGGTGAGGATGCCTGGTAAGGCGTACTTGCATTGCTGTTCCCGCCTCGACTAGTAGCTCTACACATTGCCAGGGTGCTGTACCGCTACCATCTACCCCGGTAATGGCAGGGTAATTTTCCGGCAACGCTTTTATATCCAGCCCAATCCAGTCCAAACTGGGGATCAAGCGACTCAGTTTCCGAGGGTAGATCCCGGCAGTATGTAAACCTATCTTAAACCCCAGGCTTCGGGCTTGGGCAGTGGCTGCTTCCAGTGCCCCCTGGGCAGTTGGCTCTCCGCCAGAAAATACCACCGCATCCAGCAGTCCTTGCCGGCTGGCGAGGAACCCCAATATCTGGTCCCAGTCGTAGGCACTGGGCGCGCGGGCCGGCAACAGATCACCATTATGGCAGTAGCGGCAACGCCAGGGGCACCCCTGGCAAAAGACCACCGCGGCCAATTCACCAGGGAAGTCGATAGCGGTAAATGGTGTAAAACCGCCAATGCGCAGCTTTTCAGCCATGGTTATTTGTCACTACCAGCAACAAAAAAGCGGCGCTCCCTGTGTTCCGATTGTTTGCCTGGATTCCAGAAGGAAACTGGGCGGTGATAGCCCATCACCCGGCTCCAGACTTCACAGCGGGTGCGCTCTTCATTTTTGAGTGGTGGGGTTGGTTTATTCATGATGTCTCTCCTTGGTGGTTGGTTTTAATCGCTGCAGCAAGATTGCTCACGAGCGAGCAGAGCCTCATCGCAGCGGGGACAGAATTCGTGTTCGCCGCTCAGGTAGCCGTGTACTGGGCATATAGAAAAGCTGGGAGTTACTGTGATATAGGGCAGCCGATAATTTTTCAGGGCGCGCTGTAATAAGCGGCGGCAGCTATCGGCATCTGGCAGTTGTTCGCCCAGGTATAGGTGCAGCACAGTGCCACCCGTATAACGGGATTGTAGGGATTCCTGCCGGGCCAACGCTTCGAAAGGATCATCGGTAAAGCCGACTGGCAGCTGGGATGAGTTGGTATAGTAAGGTGCTTCCGTGCTGCCAGCCTGAATAATGTCCTCATAGCGCTTTTGGTCTTCGCGGGCAAAACGGTAAGTAGTTCCCTCAGCCGGTGTGGCTTCGAGATTATAGAGGTGGCCGGTTTGTTCCTGGAACTCTGTCATTCGCAAACGAATATGATCGAGCAACTGCTCGGCAAGCTTTTTACCAGGCTCTGTGACGACACTTTCACGGTCTTCACTAAAGTTTCGCAGCATTTCATTAATGCCGTTAACGCCAATGGTGGAGAAGTGGTTACGCAGTGTGCCAAGATAGCGACGCGTGTAGGGAAACAGGCCGGCGTCCATATGCCGCTGAATCACTTTGCGTTTCACTTCCAGGGAATCCCGTGCAAGTAGCAGTAGTTTATCTAACTGGGCGAGCAGGAGGTCCCAGTCCCCCTTATACAAATAGCCCAGACGTGCACAGTTGATCGTTACTACACCGAGAGAGCCGGTCTGTTCCGCGGAGCCAAATAATCCATTGCCCCGTTTAAGCAGCTCTCGAAGGTCCAGTTGTAGGCGACAGCACATGGAGCGCACCATGTTTGGACTGAGGTCTGAGTTAATAAAGTTTTGGAAGTAGGGCAGTCCATAGCGGGCAGTCATGGCAAATAGCCGCTCGGCATTTTCGCTCTCCCAGGGAAAGTCCTCACTGATATTGTAAGTTGGAATTGGGAAAGTGAAGACTCTGCCGCGCGCGTCCCCTTTACTCATCACCTCAATATAGGCGCGGTTAATCAGGTCCATTTCCACCTGCAGGTCACCATAAGTGAATGGCATTTCTTTGCCGGCAATCACCGGCACCTGGTCTTGCAAGTCTTGAGGGCAAACCCAATCGAAAGTGAGGTTGGTAAAGGGAGTCTGGGTGCCCCAGCGGGATGGCACGTTCAGGTTAAAAATCAGCTCTTGCATGCACTGGCGCACACTGGCGTAATCCAGCTGATCCTTGCGTACAAAGGGTGCGAGATAAGTATCGAAGGAGCTAAATGCCTGGGCTCCAGCCCATTCGTTTTGCAATGTGCCAAGAAAGTTAACGATCTGCCCAACTGCACTGGTCAAGTGGGCGGGCGGTGCAGACTCCACTTTGCCGGGAACCCCATTCAACCCCTCGTGCAGCAGGGTGCGAAGTGACCAGCCTGCGCAATAGCCGGCCAACATATCCAGGTCATGGATGTGTAAATCGCCATCCCGATGGGCTGCACCAATCTCCGGGGAATAGACATGATTTAGCCAGTAATTGGCAATCATTTTACCGGCACTATTTAAAATCAGGCCGCCGAGAGAGTAGCCCTGGTTGGCATTAGCAGCGACACGCCAGTCCGCCTGCTCCAGATATTCTTCGATGGAAGCCCCAACATCTACCAGAGTTTGGCAATCATTACGTATGCGAGCATGTCGCTCCCGATAGGCGATGTAGGCCCGTGCTGTATCTATGTAATCGCAATTGATTAATATTTGCTCGGCGATATTTTGGATTTCCTCAATATCGACTGGTGTCGCTGCATCAAAGCGATGATTAATCACTTTCAGGATGCCCTGGGTTAGCCAATCAACTTCATCCTCACCAAATTCACCAGTAGCCTGCCCGGCTCGCACAAGTGCTGAAGTAATACGTTGAGGATCAAAAGCCACAGCGCGACCATCCCGCTTTCGTACCAGTAAGCTGCTCAGGTCTTGAACAGGAGGTGTGGCTCTGTCAATTTCAGGGGTAGAGGTGCTTGTCATGGGCCTTCCTTCACAGATTGTGAGGGAAGCTTAAAGAAGTGCAAGAGAGGAGTGCTTGATCTGGATCACTATATATGGTGCTTTTATGATTAAATTGGCACACTATGTTGTGCCTGGATGACAAGCTGCCTAGTTGAAAAACATTTAAATATCAAGGTGTCAGTACTAGGGTAATAGGGGTAGGGTGCAGTATTTTGGGGTGTGTTGCACAAGTAGTAGCGAGTTTCACACTTGCTGCTAGATAACAATTGTCTAGTGGTCCTTTCGTTTAAGTGATTGGAGTACAGGGATTCCTATTCGACTAATTGAAGCAGCTTTTAAGGCAAGAATAAAAATTGACTCTAATTCATACTCCCAGTCGCGAGACACTGTATTCCCGCCTCTTTTTCTTATGATCCAATCCGATTAGAAATCTCCTTCAAACGAATAACCTGCTGAACATAGAGTGGTAACGCAGAGACCTTCCCGATAAAGTCGAAAACGTACATCAATAAGGCAACTATTAATCCGTAATTAACCAGGCCCTCATCGATTGCCGCTATGGGAGCGTAAACAAATAAAGCGATTATCCCAGTCCACAATATAAAGTAGGTGCAAGTTTCCAGGTCGCTCAATTCAATATTCCACCGCATAAGGCGCCGGAAGTGTGCTTTTGCATGCTCAACATTTGGTTGTTTAAGCGCATCAACCTGATATTCCAGCTCATTATTATAAGATTCATTCAGCCGGTAATTGGTATTTCCGATTACGCAATAGATCAGGATAATCAAAGCGAGAATTGCCAGGCAAGCCAGAAAGACGTTGAGATTGATAGCACTGATGATAATGAGCAAACCCACCATACCAATAGAAACGGTAATAACTTCTGGCAGGCTATTTTCAAAGAATTCGACAATTTCAGTTAATAAACTGGAGCGTGCAGTGATAGTCGACACCGACTGCCTTTTTGCTTTTTCACGGGCCACCATTTCCGACGTAACTACCTGGTAAATATGTGCATAGATTCGTGTATCGTAAAATCTTCGAGCACTTCCCATAAGGACAGAGATAGTGCCCAAGATTGCCAATAAATAAATGCCATCATAGGACTGTTCTAATAGACTATTGATAGCCCAGCCGATGGCAAGTGGAAAAAGTAGTTCGAGGAGTGTTTCAATAACGACCAGCGATAGGGTCAAGGATACTCGCCACTTAAATCGGATAAAAATCGAAAGTAAAGAATGTTTGTGCTTGCCTTTCGTATAATCATCATCTGTTGATTTTGAAACAGTGGTAACTGGCTGAGTCATTTAACAACTCTCTCAATGCTTAACGAGCAACGCCATTGCAAAATGTGTGAAACGCTAAATCGGCCAGCGTATCGTGATCTATGGATTCTGCATTTTTTGTTAGCCAGGATGTATAAAGCAGGCCCTCTACCAGGTTTACCACCCAGGAAGTAGGAAGTTTCTTGGACAGGCTGCCTTCAGATTTTGCGTATTCCACCAATGTCGCGATTTCACTCTCTTGTTTCTCATAGATAGCGGTGAGCTCTGGGTCATCTTCATCAAAGTCTCCCAACTTCATTAAAAACTCCATTTCGGCCGACAGCGGAAAAATCGCTTTAAACATCAGGTGGAAGGCTTGCAGAGCCGATTCAGCCTCGCTTTCCAAGTGTTCGGTCGCTTTATCAAATGCCTCCAGGCAGTGAATCGCAACCGCCTTAATCAGCTTTTCTCTCGTGTCATAAAGACGGTAAAGGGTAGTGCGCCCAACTCCGGCCGCCCGGGCAATATCGCTAAAGGATGCCTCCCTATTTTTGCTCAGGAGTTCCATACCTGCCTTCATGATCGCAGTTTGTGACTTCTGAATACGCGCATCTAGGTGATCAGTCATGGAGTTATTACCCGAACTTTATGGAACATACTTGTATCATAATGCCTTACAAGTTATGGTGCAAGTGTGTTCCATAAATTGTAAGTTGTCTAGGCATGATGAAAATTGCGGGAATCTGGTTAAAGCGGCGGGCTGCAGGTATTGCTGCCACCAGCTTGCTGGTCTTGGTGGGGCTGTGGCTTATGGTTGAGCAACAGCCAGCAGCCATGGTGGAGAAGCCCAAAGAGTTTGGCCTTACTGTTACTGTCGTGGAGGCAGTACCGGCGGATGCTCAGCTTGAAGTCAAAACAACAGGCATAACACAACCCCGCTGGGCGACTGAAGTTATCGCCTCAGTCAGCGGGCGTGTCACCCATATTGCTAACCACGCAATGCCGGGCAATCTCATTAGGAAAGGAGAAATACTGGCGTCGCTACAGGATACTTTTTATCAGGCTGAGCTCAGTGCTGCTCAAGCCAGAGTGTCAGAGGCTGAACTCAACTTGGCCGAGATACTCACGCGTCAATACGTGGCAAAACGAGGGGATAAAGCGAAGTCATCATTTGGCCGACTGGAGCCGCATGTCAAAGCCGCAGAGGCAAATCGAGAAGCGGCGAAGGGAGCTCTCGCATCCTCACAGCAGAGGTTGGCTGATACACAAATTAAAGCGCCTTTTGACTCGGTGATTATTGCCGATTTAATCCATCCTGGCCAATGGATAAATGAGGGGGATGTACTCTTTCGAGTAGCAGCCAGTGAGTACCTGGATATCCAAGTTGAGCTTTCTGAGCAGACTTGGCAGCGGTTAAACGGCCTTCAGCAAGATCCCTGCAAAATCACTATAGAGGCGCCTGACGGACAACAATGGCAGGCCTCGGTCCGTTACCTAAGCCCAATCATGGATGCGGACACCCGCCAGCGCAGCCTTATGTTGCAAGTGGCTAACCCCTTTCAGCGCGAAATTCCCTTGCTCGCCGATCAGCAGGTTGATGTAGTGTTTGGAGGCAACACGCAGAGCTATGTTGTCAGTGCACCAGCATCGGTTCTTACAGAAGATGGGAAAGTATGGAGCGTTTCTGAACAATCACTCCTTTTGGAAGAGATAGAGCTACTGGATATGCGGCCGGATTCGGTTCTATTTCGTTACAAGAATCGACCCCAGCAGAATCGTCAGCTTATTCGCTTTCCTTTGACCAACTTTGTAGAAGGTCAAGCGGTTGCAATGACTATCCACTAAGGCCTGGAAATGAAAACACTCTCACGCTGGTTCCTGGATAACCCAGTTGCCGCTAACCTTCTCATGGCTTTCATTCTGGTTGCAGGCTTGCTGACCTTTCAAAATCTGCGGGTGGAAAGCTTTCCACAAATTCCACCTACGGAAGTCGAAATCTCCGTTGTCTACCCCGGCGGCACTGCCCGCCAGGTCGATGAGAGCATTACACAGCGTATTGAGGAAGCTATTAGTGGTGTTGCAGGAATAAAGCGCATAACCAGCCAATCAAGCAAAGGTTACGCTTCATTGGTAGTGAAAAAAAATACTAATGTGAAGCTGGATCGTTTGATTGAAGATATTCGCAATCAAGTTGAAAGTATCGAAGGCTTTCCCGCATTGGCGGAGCGGCCGCGTATTTATCGCAGTGAATATACGAATCTTGCGGCGTTTGTCATGGTCTACGGTGGTGACAATAATGATTCGCTTCAGCAGGTATCCTCACGAGTAGAGCGAGTGCTTAAGAAACATCCTGCTATTTCCAAAGTGACAAATCTGGGGAAAAGAAAGCAACTATTGGCTATAGAGCCAGACCTCAGGAAACTTCAACGCTACGGTTTGTCTCTTGAGAACCTAACGGAACGTATTCGCCAGTGGTCAGTGGAATATCGCAGTGGTGAATTAAGAACGGCCAATGGAAATATTGTGCTGCAGGGCAGTTCCCTGGCTGACAACTTGGCGGAACTGAGGAATATCCCCATTATCACTACATCGACGGCACGAGTGAGACTCAGTGATATCGCTACTGTTAAGCGAGATTATGAGCAAACCGACAGTATTGTTCGATATCAAGGGCAACCTGCAGTCGCACTGATGGTATCCACCAGCCAAAAAGACAACCTGTTTCATATCCATGAAGCCACAAAATCAGTATTAGAATCATTGGAATCGACATTACCCAGGAACATGCAGTTGGATGTAATGGCGGATATGTCTCCCTATATTTCCGAGCAATTAGACTTGCTAAGTTCCAACGCCTTGCAGGGATTATTAATCGTCTTATTGCTATTGGTGCTTTTTTTAGATACGCGGCTAGCCTTTTGGGTTGCCTTAGGTATTCCCATATCCCTGGCTGGTGCGATTACATTGATGGGTTTTCCTTCCCTGGATTACAGCATCAACGATATCACTTTATTCGGTATGATTTTGGTACTGGGGATATTGGTAGATGATGCCGTTGTGGTCGGTGAAAGTATTCACCAGGCGAGACAAAATACAACTGACACCAAAGAAGCTGCCTGGAAGGGGGTTGAAGCCGTAGCCGTGCCCACAGTTTTTGGCGTATTGACTACAATCGCGGCCTTCTCACCGATGCTATGGATTGAAAATGAGTTGGCAAAGGTGCTGTCAGGATTCTCTGCTGTAGTGATATTTGCACTGATATTTTCATTAATTGAGAGCAAATTTATATTACCTGCGCATTTAAGCTATCCAAATACACATACTCAAACTAGTGGCGCAATAAAACGATGGATTGAGATTGCCAGAGAGAAATGTAACCGTTTATTAAATCGATTTTCGGATAAGATATATATTCCGCTTTTGTCATTGAGCCTGGCAAACCGGAAAATAAGCATTAGTCTATTTGCCACCTTTCTGCTGCTGGCCTATGGCGCTATGTTCAAGGGGCATATCGCCTCAGTATTCTTCCCTGAAATTCCCGGACGCTATGCCACGGTTAAAGTCACTATGCAGCATGGAGCTGCAAATACTTTAACGGAACGTAATACCGATCAACTTGAACAGGCCATCAAGCGCACCGCAAATAGGTTGCAACAGGAGTATGGGTTGCCGGAGTCACCTGTTAGCAAATATATCGTGTCAAAGGAAGGCACCAAGACCATAGAGTTGACAGCGGAATTAACACATGATGCCCTGGCCAGAGTAGAGAGCAACCGCTTTTTAGAGGAGCTGCGGCTGCAAACAGGTATCCTGGAGGGAAGCTATGCAGTGAAGTTTAGCCTTACGGAAGAGCCGGCGGGGGATACTGCCATTGCGGTGTCTGCCAGCAATCGAGATCAGGCGAAACAAGTGGCTGGCCGCCTCAAGGCTCTACTCGCGGAGTTACCCGGTGTGAACGATGTATACGATGATAGCCAACTTGCCAAAAGACAGCTGAAAATTACGGTCAATGAGCGGGGAGCCAGCCTGGGAATTGATCAAAGTCATCTGGCAGTGCTGATAGGGGGAGCATTCGGCCAGATTGAGATACATCGCCTGTTGGATAAAGGTGAAGAAACTCTAGTGTTGGCTCGCTTTCCTCAAACAGAAACTAAAACACTTGAGCAGTTAAAAGCTACACCTATTAACCTGGATAACAACAGCTATGTAAGCTTAGGCGAAATTGCCCAGCTTAAGTACGAGCGTGAACCCGAGGTTATTTATCGACGTAATCGCGATGAAGTGGTCAGTATCTATTGGCGTCAGAATCGCTCTGTCAATTCACCGGAAAACAACTGGGAGCGGTTAAAAGAAGAGCTGGTGCCAGAACTGGAGCGCCTTTATCCGGGTGTCCAAATTAAAGCCGTTGGTGAATTCGCCGAAATAGTAGAAGTACAGGCTGGATTTAAAAAGTCCATGTTGCTGACGCTTTTACTTATCTACGTTTTGTTGGCGATACCACTAAAATCCTATTGGCAACCTTTGATTATTATGTCGGTGATTCCAATGGGCTTTGCAGGGGCAATTATTGGACACGGCCTGTTGGGCTTCCCAGTAAGCTTATTATCCTTGTTTGGAATGATGGCAATGACTGGGGTAGTGATTAACGATTCCCTGGTTTTAATGAGCCGATTTAATCAGCTCTACGCGCAGGGCGTACCAGTAAAAACAGCGCTACTTCAAGCTGGGAAAAGTCGCGTAAGGGCAATTTTCTTAACTACGGTGACTACTATCTGTGGGTTGCTACCCTTATTAGCCGAAACCAGCGAGCAAGCCCAATATTTAAAGCCAGCGGCTATATCCCTGGTATTCGGGGAGCTATTTGCTACACCGATTACCCTAATCTTAATCCCTTTGTTACTTTCTTTTGGGCAGTACAAAAATACATCTAGGAGTGATAGCGCTTCACTTACTGAGCAAAGTTTACTTCAGGAAGTGAGGCAATTGTGATCCCTTCATTACTAAGTGCTTATTAGATCCATCACTAAATGCTTATTGTCTGGCCATTAAGCTTACCGGTTACTCGGTAAGAATCAAAATTGGAATCCCTTTAAGTCAACTTTGGAAAGTAGCTACGCGAGTATGATCAGCTGCTTTCATGAGCCTTTTTGTTAGCGGAGTGTATTTTTCACCCAATTTGTATATAGGTGACAAATATCGTCAGAAAAGCACCGATATAGGCAGGCTTTAGTTTCTTCATTTTTTTAAATGCGACACAGAAAATAATTCACGAAAAAATAAAATTCTTTTCGTATTTTCATTTCGCGACTTAACTGGAACTAATCTCTTAATCTCCACCTAACTTCAAAATCAAAAAAACACGATACCTCAGGCGTTTATGGACAAGTTATTTAGCAAGAAACTATTAGTACTGGCATTAACCGCGGCGTTGGCAGCTTGCGGTGGAGGGGGTGGGGGCTCTTCAGACCCCGAACCTGAGACACCAGCCGTAGGGGATGGTGGCAGCAACAATGGTGGTGATCAGGGTAGCGGAGACCAGGGAGGTGGTAGTGGGTCCGGCGATACTGGGAGTAACACTCCGCTTCCAGATAATGATCCCTCAACCGTAACGGTCGGAGATGTTTCTACTTCCGATCTGGGGTTTGCCACAATAACTGCTACAGATATCACCCTGCCTGATGCAATGGTAAACGCCCAGGAAGTTTACCAGCTTGCACACTATATTGGCCGAACAGATAGTGAGCAAGATGAAGAAAATATCGATATCCCTATTCGTAGCTACACTGCGACCTGCGCGACTGATACAGATAAGCCTAGGATGTTTGTATCCACGACCTTATCTGAAGGACAAAGTGCCTCAAATCCAACCTATGGCTCCGTCTATGAACTCCAATACAACCCTGAAACTTCAAGTTTTGATCAAACTGGCAATACCACGATTCTGAAACAGTGTTATGAGTCTCACGGTATAACCGCTAGCGCAGACTGCTCCAGGGTTGCTGTTTTGTGTAACACAGAATATAAGGCTAGTGAGCGATACGATGTTAAGAAAGATCTAATTGAAGAGCACGGTATTGGCTGGATGAAGATTGAGGACAATCTTGACGCTGTTGCAGGTACCGATAATGAGAAGAAGTATAACGATCAGATTTGGCTGATGGAGTGGGATAACAAGCCTTTGTCCGAAGTACCTGATGCTTACGTCGTTAATAAAATGCATGGTGGCACTCATCTTGGCACCCAAGAACTATTATATGTTGAGGATGACAGTAAGGGACGAACCAGTTATGCATTTTCCGTGACTGCTCGAGTACTGGTTAGCGGTTCTCACTATTCTGCGGGACTTACAGTGATCGACCGGGATGACTGGTCAATGACCATGACGGGGGATGAACGTAGGGGGTGGTATTGGCTATGTGGACATGGTCATGTACTGAATATCCGGGCTTTCTATAACCCTGGCAACGAAATGTTTGGTGCGCTCTGTACCAGTGATGGGAATAAATATCATCCCTCTCCTGGCTTGAATGCAATTGCTATCAAAATGGAAGATGATGGCTCCTCTGTCCTTGAAGGCACCTACAATCACGTGGTTCCTACAACAAGTGCAATGATTTCCAACGGGGGAGGGCACACAGTAGTCCCAGTTGATGCTAATACTAATTTATCTGTTATCGTTTCACCGAAGTACATCGAAGATGAGGATATGGATAGGTTCTTACAGGATACACTCGGTATTGATACCAGTGGAGATGGTCCCTTTGATGATCAATGTGCTGATAAGGCCAATAAGAATTGCTTCTTCTCGTATCTCGAGGAAATCGAATATGATGAGGGTGACTATTCACTGATACCAAGGCAAGGACTCTATTCTGGCGGCGCCCTGGATAAATCTTCCTTAACTCGCGTGGGTATCGCCAAGGTTGATTGGGAAGGCAATATTGAGGGGGTTGGCATCAAATGGCTGGCTGAAGACTCAGATTGCCAGATTAGCGACCCGCAACTGGTCGACCTGAAGAATGGTCGCTACCTGTTTGGCTATGCACAATTCCAGTGTATTTCCGATAACCTCCCATACAATCGTAGTTATAACAAGAAAGGCGAGGCCATGCGTATGCTGGTACCTAAAGCCTACTATGTGATGGAGATTGATGCGGACCTGAATGTGCTCGAGGGGCCGGTAAAACTCACCGATTACGGGTGGGGCGGGCTGGATGAGCCAATGTATCTGGGTAACGGTAAAGTTGCCTGGAACTATATCAAGAACCCTACCTTTGAGAACTACATTGGCGGGCAGCAGAACGTCTGGCAAGCGATTGTTTACCACTCAAAAAGTGTGAACTAGTCCTGATCGGCTGGGGCAAGGTTTTACTTGTCCCAGTTTTTTCGTGAAACTGCCTATTTCAGCCAGCTATTCCAAAAAGCCTCCAGACTTTTCGAAAGTGCTGTACCGTTTCTGCATATTTCGAGACTCCAGTGTTCCGGATAAAGTGACTGATAAAACCTGTCAGTGAAGCGATAATCAGCCAGGACAATCACTCCACGATCCGATTCTGAGCGAATTACTCGCCCTGCTGTTTGCAAAACCCTGGTTAACCCTGGATAGCGGTAGGCAATATCAAAACCAGCACCCACCGTGTTTGGGGTTCCATTATCAAAACCCTTGCGGATCAACTCCTGCTCTTCATTAACTTGTGGCAGGCCGGTACCCACAATGATGGTACCGATCAGTTTATTACCCACATAGTCTACGCCTTCTCCAAAAACTCCCCCCATAATTGCAAAGCCCAAAGTACGGGAACCTTCAGTGAAGGCTGCCAGGAATGCTGCGCGCTGGCTTTCACTGGCCCCAGGTTCCTGCTGCAATAAATCCACTTCAGGAAAGCTTTGCTCAAATGCGACTGCCACTTGTTGGAGGAATCGATACGAGGGGAAAAACACCAGATAGTTACCTGGATGGCCCTGGTAAGTACGAGCGATGATCTCTACCAAGTTTTCTGTAGCCTGATTACGTGATTTATAGCGGGTATCAACATATGGACAGAGGAAGACGCCTTGCTGTGATGGAAGAAAGGGAGAGGGTAGCTTCATGTATGGAGCCGAGCTGTTCACCCCCAGTTGCTGAAAGATATAATTTGCCGGGCGCAAGGTGGCAGAAAATAAGATAGCTCCATGAAACTGGCGAATAGTTTGCTGGATATACCCAGCGGCATTCAAACAAAGCAGTTTGAACTGCTGCTCCTGCCAGGGCGTGCCCGCGTCAAATACCCGAGTGAGAGCTTGATGTTGTTCAGATAAGTCTTGCTCAATACATACATAGCGGTAAATGGACTTTAGCCATTCGCTAATTTCCTCTGGCGGCGATTGAGAGCTCTCCCATAGCTCACTGACTGTTAAGAGCACTTTATGGGCTGCCCTGGAAACGGTCACCGGCTGGTTTTCTGGCGATGTGAGAGAAGTCACCCACACTTCGGAGCCTGATTTGTTTAATTGAGCGTGGCTTTTGCTGGTGGCTTCAGGATCTTTAAGCTGTTTAACCCACCGGTCAATCGCCCTCACCAGTGCCTGGATGCTGCGCTGCAGCTTGGGGTGACTTCCTTTACAGCTTGCCGCGGCACGGCGGGTTTCCTTGCGGCTCAGGGTCACACTGTACATATCACAGGCGCGGTCACTGAGATTGTGGGCTTCATCCACAAGTAGCGCACGGCGCTGGCTCTGCTCCTGTAGAGCCGTCAGTCGCACTAGGGGATCAAATACATAGTTGAAATCGCATACTATGAGGTCTGCCCAAGGCAGCATTTGCAGGGACAGCTCGAAGGGGCACAGCTGCATTTCTTCTGCGACTTTTGCCAGCACTTGCGGAGAGAGAAGAGGTGAGCCTAGAAGTTTCTTGCGCGCAGCCGGCAATCGGTCAAAAAAACCTATTGTGCGTGGGCAAACACCCTCCTGGTCGCGGCTACACATACCAAGACTACAGGCACAGGTTTTATCCCTGGCCTGTATTTCCAGCAGGGATAACTCTAGGCCACGCTTATGTAGGCTCTCTACGGTTTCCCTGACCACCTGCCGCCCTGAGTTTTTTGCAGTAAGGTAAACCAGCTGGTCTAGCTGCTTTTCTCCCAGGGCCTTGATGGCAGGGAATAGGGTACTGATGGTTTTACCGATTCCCGTGGGCGCCTCTGCGACCAACTCGCCACCATCTCTCAAACAACGATAGGTGGCTACGGCTAGCTGACGTTGGCCTGGCCGATACTTGGGAAAGGGGAATGCCAGGGCTTGGGCACTGGTAGCCACCTGTTGACGATGTTCCTGCCAGCTCTTGTGCCATTGGATATAATCTGCAAGCGCAGCGAGGGTGAAACTCTCCAGTGCTTCCCAGTTGAACTCCTGCAATTCCGGGTAAGGCTTCTTCTCTTTAAGGTTGTACCAGAGCATTTGCAGTGCCACACGATCGCTGCCCTCACCGGTGCCTCCTTGCCCATGCCTTTGCTGGAACAGGTAACAGAATCCGTAGACTTTTAGCTGAGCCCACTGCAACTGCCGAATAGCCTCTGGTAATTTGGAAGGAGGGCAGTAAGTGGTTTTGATCTCATCGATCTGTACAGGGGTATGCAGATCTGCCTGCGGGTGAAAGATATCCACCCTGCCAGTAAGAACCACATCATAGCCTTCACATCGTACTTGAACTTGCAATGGATATTCAGCTTCACTGCCTTTGGGGCGCTTCTTTTGCAGTTTCTGGTGTGTGCGAATGCCCTCTTGGGCGGAGGGGCCGGAACCTGCGTCATTAATCAGGTCGCCGCTACGACAGGAAAATGCGACCAGCTCACCAACCGAAAGGCGCAGGAACGAGGCCTGTTTAGTAGCACTAATGGTTGTCGTTGAGTGGAGTTCTGTGGCCGCTTCATTCAAGACTATTGCCACTCCACGTGAATTACCCTATGGGGCACCCGCTGGCTGGCAAAAAATGTAAGCCAGCGTTGCTGGTTTTGTTGCAGCCGATCTCCGGGCCCTTTCACTTCTATCAGTTCGTAGTCCCCAGCTGCAGGAAACAGGATAAGATCCGGCAGTCCGTTGCGGTGATGGGCAATATCACTCAGTATCCGTTGGAAGAGGGAGCGCCAATGGGAGGTTGGTATTCTTTCCATTGCGGTAGTTACTAATTCCTTGGGCAGAGCATCCCAGGCAACCAGCGGATTGGAAATCCCCCACTTATCGCGATAGCTACACCATACCCTCTCTCGCAGGGTATCTTTATCCAGTTCAGCCAACCTCTGATCAAGTAGGGTACGGCGGGAAAGATAGAAGTCAGCTGTCCTGAAGTCACTGGGAGCAGACTGGAAGGGGTTAAAGAAAGCCCCTGGTATCGATGCAAACAAGATGTCCCAGATATAGAGACCAAGAATGCCGTTTAGCAAGCAGTTCTCAACATAGTAACAATTGCCCTCTGACAACTGTTCCAGATGTAAGGCAACCTGAATCTCAACTCGCTCAGGACTCTGGGGCAGGACTATCGTTTCCGTAGGAGGGCGATAGCGCTTCGGCGCTGGCCATTCTTTAGCGCAATCCAGGTCTTTGGCTGTACGGTGGCCAAAACTCTCGGCAAATATTTTTTCTGCTTCATCCAGAGGCGCTTCAAGAATCTGCTGACAAAGTCCAAGCCCTTTGCCAGTATCACCATTCTTAATTGCAATACGTGCGCGCCTCTCTCTAGCCGGTGGCCGTTGGCACATTTTGTATAGCCGATCTGCTGCCGCTAGTTCACCCATACGCTCTAGCTGACGGGCCAGTTTTAAACGCAGGCGATCCAGGCGCCGGTGAAGCGCGGCATCCCCCGTTATTCCTGATGGCAGCTGCTCTGCCAGGGTGAGGATATCAGATGTCTCGCCTGTCAACGCCTGTTCGGCCAGATCCAGACAATGGTAATAGGTCAAGTGCTGATCTATCTGTTCCCGGTTCTGGAAAGGCAGATTTTGTCGATCCAATGGATAATCTTCGTAACGGAAAAGCCCCAGATCCCGCAGAACATAATCTGTCAGGTCCTGGTTAAGGTTGCCAAAGAAGCAAAGCTTGAAGGTTTCAAAGCAACTGGCGTGCTGAACAGCTAATAAGGTATCAGCGGCCAGTAATTTATGTATTCCAGAATCCACGCCCTGTTCCAGGAGGGCAGCTATCAGGTCAGCTCGCTTAAGTGCTTTTGGTAGAGGCTTGTTACTCGCTCTGAATAGTTCAGGCTTGGTGAAAAGAGGTAACAACTCCTGGTTAGATATCTGAGGGTTTAGTCGCAATAATCCACTTACCTCCAGTTCCCGACATGCATGCTCCAGATCTTCTATTTCTGCATATTGCAATTTACTGAGACGGAACAAGGCCCCAGCTGATGAGGGGGCGCCTTTGCGAGACAAAAGTCTTACATATAGTTTTTGGCCATTGATGCCAAGTGACATAAAGCGCTCGTAAAATTGATCCTCTTCTGCTGACAGCAATGATTTATAACGGGCTGTGACAAACTTCATCAAGGTTAAGAAGTTGGTCAAGTAGTAATCAGCAGGAAGCTCTGCGGCGACAGTCATGGGGATATGGGCAACCAAAAAACTGTATGGTTATACAGTAAGTTGATTGGATGGACAAATCCCTCGGCTGACCCACCAATCACCATCCGTTCACCACATGCGCATAGCTATTTGGAGAGGGTTTAGAGTCAAGCTGTGTCCAAGGGGGTTAACTGCCAAACTCCAGGCTTTTTTCTCAGTAAAACGGTCCTTCTTTCCCATGGTCGGGAGAGGTGAGATGGTCCAGGCTTACTGCACGATTTATAAACAAATTCGCAATGGTTCTGCTGTACGTGCGGCTTTGAGCAAATCTAATGCCTCAAGAAGTTAGCAGTTACGGGAGCCTCCCATCCATTGAAAACTCTATTCCTGATTAAATTCAGAATCTGGAGTTACCACCAGCCCCAATTCACCGGTCAGTCCACCCCTTTGGATTGGTATCCCCTTTATTAGCGTCAAATATTGTAAAAGGAGTTACTATGAAGACGTTAAGACCGATAGCAGCCACAGTACTATTCGCTGTCGGCAATATTGCAGTCGCCAACACTTCCATTATTAACCAGATAGGTAATGGAAATACCGCAACTCCCGATCAAAGTGATCCTACTGTCAGCAATAGCCTGATTGTTCAAACCCAAATTGGGGATGACAACACCTCCACAGCAACCCAAGCGACAAGCACAACCAACAGTGCCGCCATCCTTACTCAGGTTGGCTCTATGAATACTGTAACTTCCATGCAGGAAAACACTACTGACAGCAGTTTAATTCTTGTTAATCAATTTGGGGATAACCATGTAGCGGATGCAAGCCAGAATAATAATATTTCTCAAACGGTTGGCGTTATTATACAAAATGGTAATTCCAATACCGCAACGATGATACAACAAGAAGACATCACAGCAAGCGCGGTTTTTGTTAGCCAATTTGGTTCTGGAAACTCTGTCTTTCTGGAGCAACTACAAAGAGTTGATCTCAGTCTTTCGGTAGTAAATCAGGTGGGAGACTCAAACTCCACCATCTTTGAGCAGGATCAGGATGTCGTATTCAGTACCGCCTTAGTGAATCAATTTGGTTCATCCAATATGGCTGATATGGAGCAAGATGAGACTATTACTGCTAGCTTTGCCTCAATTCAGCAAGTAGGAACTAACAATACTGCATTTAATGAGCAGGAAGAGGACATTTCATTTAGTTTTGGCTCAGTTATCCAACTTGGTGATTCAAACTTCGCAGATATTGACCAGGAAGCACTTATATCAACCACAGGGCTACTATTTCAATCAGGCTCCTCCAACTTTGCGAGACTTGATCAGGGTGAAGATTTTTCTGGCTCTGAAGCTGTGTCCAGTTTTGCCTCTGTTACCCAATTAGGTTCACTGAATGAAACTGATGTAGATCAGGGGACAAGTGGCTCAGCATTTTTCAGCACATTAATTCTGTTACAGTCTGGAGCTATGAACACCTCTGTTATCGGTCAAAACGATACAAACTCAAGCAGTATCCTAGCCTCCCAATTTGGAACCTCTAATGATTACCTTGCCAGTCAGGCTGGCTCCAATGAGTCAATCACTGCAATCCAAATTGGTACAGGAAACACGGGTACAAACCTGCAATAGTTTCGGGTGATCCCTGGAAAGGGTCTCCGTAACAGCTGACTACTCCAAATTGTTAGCCAGCTTTCTCTCTGAGAGTTAATGAAGTAAAAGGACTTGTCATGAAAAGGTTAACATCAATAGCCGCAGCGCTATTAGTGATTGTTGGCAATAATGCTATAGCGAACAACAATACTTCCATTGTTATACAGCAAGGAAACGGGAATACTGCAAATCCTGACCAAAGTGATCCAACAGTCCACGACAATCTTATTGTTCAAACCCAAATTGGTAATAGCAATACCTCTACCGCAACCCAAACAACCAATACTAACGGAAGTTCTGCCTTCCTAACCCAGATTGGCTCACTGAATACAGTAACGTCTACTCAGCAAGATGGCACAACTACCAGTACAGTAATTGCCACTCAGGCTGGAAACAACAATACCCTGGATTTTTTGCAAGGTGATGCCACGTTGAGCTCAGCCACAATTATCCAAGGTGGCGAAATGAATAGTGCAGTCGTAAATCAAAATGACGATATAAACGGAGGCATTATCCTTATCAATCAGCAAGGCAATTCCAACGACATATTTCTAGACCAGCTTCAAAGGGTGGATAGTAGTATCTCTATTGTGCATCAAATCGGTGATTCAAACTTTGTAAATTTTGACCAGGACAGGGATGTAACCACAAGCCTGGCATCAGTATCCCAGGTCGGTAGCTCAAACAGTGCTTCCATGGAACAGGATGAAGTCGTTACTTCCAGTATTGCAATCATTGGCCAGAATGGCACATCAAACTTTGGGGATATAGAACAGGAGGGCGATCAGGGTGCCGTAGTTTCCAGTGTGGCGGTAGTGGTGCAAACTGGAGATTCAAACACTGGACGCGTAGACCAGGAGGCAACAACTTCCTCGACAAGCCAGATTATTCAATCTGGGACCTCTAACTTTGCCGACCTGGATCAGGGCAATGAAAATGTGCCATTAACAACCCTTTCTAGTTTTGCGTCCTTGGCTCAAACTGGAACCTCAAATACAGCAGACGTGGATCAAGGCATATCAGATTCTGTCTTTTTTAGTGTGCTAATCGCAAATCAGATTGGTGAACTCAATGATGTCAGCCTTTCCCAGAATGACACTGTTAGCAGCAGTCTTATAGTTACACAAATTGGCACATCCAATATGGAAACAGCCGTGCAATCTGGTACAAATGAATCAATCAGCGTTACTCAACTTGGCACCGGCAATATGGGAACGCACTTGCAATAGCTTTGTGCCACGTTTCTATTATTGAATAATAGCCAGCTATGTAATCACTAAGACATTTGTGACTATACGCGCTGGCTTTTACTTCATGTATCGTAGGACTTTGCGATACCTAAAAATAATAAACCACAAAAAAAGTACAATTGGGGAAATACACAACAGGATTAACTGGTTTCTCAACACTGCCATATTCATAGTGGCAACTACCGTCCCTATTTCATAAATATCTGTCACCATTATGAGTGGCAGAAAGAACCCCCAAAATCTCGGTGTGGCGATTCGCCTTGCAAAGGCCAAACCATAAAAGCCAACAAAATAGGTGCTATAGATAATGAAGCTGGCAATCAACCACCAAACCGATTGATTGTATTCATTCAGTACGAATGCTTCATATTGAGACAAGATTTCAATAGGTAGCAGCAAAAAAAACAATATCTTCCAGGTGAAACTGGATTTATAGATATATGTTTCATCACTCAGAGAATTTTCCGTTGCCTGATACACATCCTGCATAAAACATCCTTGTTGTTATTGCCTAGTGAGCAAAGTTTATTAAATTGCTCTTGTAGCCAGATCTTCTCGATGCTTTTCCATTATAAAGAGCGCCGGGGCACACCAGGCGTCCCAATCAACAGAAGGGCGCAGAGGATATTCCTCTCAACGTCAATGTCAACCGCTTACAACACCAATTTAACCACATTGAGACATTAATCTTTAACTTTGTTGTTTTTATTCAAATTCATACTGTTTGAAGTGGTTTTTGACGAGGTAAATACCTACTTTGGGGTAGTCGCCTAATGGTAATAAGTTGAAGATTTTATTTGTCATAAAGAGTCAGGTGTCACAATCTATTCGGTACAAATATCCCATTTACAAGTTAGGAAACCAAAAACTATAAAGGCCACTGAATAATGCTTGTTCACTTTTTGGGTTCAGGCCTCGTCCATATCCAAAGCATTGCGCAACCAATGCCACCCACGATAAAGATTAATAAGTAGAGATTACTGAAATGATGAAGGGCAACGGCCATGGACAATAGCATTGTTAATGTTGCCAGCCACTTGGTTCTACGACTGATATGGCCGCTCCGCCAGGTTTTTATCAGGTTCCCAAATAGATGGTGATCCTCAATCCATTGATGCAAACGCTCTGAGCTACGTGAAGCTGCCCAGGCACTTAGAACAATAAAAACGGCTGCAGGCAAGCCCGGCAATATAACCCCAATTATCCCCACTATCAAAAAGAAACAGGCTAGGGCACCCCACAACCAGCGCAGCCACCCTTTAGCCAATGGGGGCGTCGATGTATAAGCGATATCATCGCTGCTCTGTTTCAAAGTTATATCTCCTGACCCCTATTTTGAACAAGGAAGATAATCCAGGTATCTATTCAAATAGAACCCTGATTTTTCCTGATTAAGCCCAGTATTAAATAGGACCTCCACCTCCTTGATTGACCCAATACTAAGGGAGAGTGGCGCTACAATCCAGCTCAATACAGGATCCAGGGCGGCCTATCAGTCATTTCTTATTTCCAAACTTTCTTCTCATGTAAATAGGATTTTCTTCCTACAGCATACAAGCGCCACTGGCACTAATCTTTATTTATTGTCTCCATACCTAACGAATTAATGCCATTATGCGTCAATCGGCATGGAAGTTACTGATCGATCTTAAGGAAATTTACAAAGTATTTCCCGCCCGATTACCCATTCGGCTGCATTTCAGATTTAAGAGCTTGCTTTAAGCATGCCAGAACAAACGAAGCCCTTTTATACAAAGGTCGTTAATATGAAATCTCACGCTCAATTCCTGACTATAGCCGCACTGATGTTCAATGGAAATGTTTTTGCCGCTAACAATTCGGTAGATCTGTATCAAACCGGATGGGAGAATATTGCAAGCTCAATTCAAGCGGGCGCAAATACAAATGGAAATATCAGTACATTAATCCAAAACGGGACCAGTAACTCCGTTACCACTTATCAAGTGAATAACAGCTTAAATAATACAATTTCAACTACACAGAGCGGAACGGGTAATTTGATTCCAGTCATTGAGCAAAACAGTAGTAATGAAGCATCAGTTAAAATTCATCAAGTTGGTGAAGATAATCTGGCAGAAACGCTACAAAATAATACTGTATCCAGCGCAATAACTTTTTTACAGGAGGGAAGTGGAAACCAATCTTATAGCTCGCAAGTAAATTCAAATAATGACAGTTTACTAATCAGTCAAAAGGAATCCTCGAACCTGGTTTCAGTTGTTCAGAAAACGACAACAAACAATACGATCGTAATTAATCAGCATGGGGATAACAATAGTGCAGAAGGAAGCCAGATAAAAGAAAGCTCTGGTAAAGTGGTGGTCTCTCAAAAAGGTAACTCCAATTCAGCAGAGTTTCTGCAAACCTTGGGTCTAGCGAATACGTTGTCAATTAGCCAGGATGGAGACAGCAATAACGCAACAACGTCACAAAGGTCTATTTCTAACAGCGTTGCCTCAACGACACAAACCGGACAATCAAACACCGCGATAATCGAGCAGGAACTACTTTCCAACGGTATTGCTGAGATTAATCAAACTGGTGATACAAATGTTGTCTCACTCTTACAAACAGGTTCTTATATTCAAGCTTATTTAAGCCAAGAAGGTGCAAATAATTCCTTGTCTATCACCCAGGTAGGGAGTTCTCATTCTGTCGTAGCCAACCAAACCGGTTCGCTAAATACGGCAACAATTAACCAGCTTGGAGCATCGAATGTTGTAGTGGCCATTCAGGCTGGCGCATCGAATGCATTAAATATCAACCAGGCTACTAATGGTAATACTGTTTACACTACTCAGGATGGAACGGGAAATATCATCGTAGTTTCGCAATAGCAGTATTATTTAGTTAACTATGAACAATAGAAATATAGGAATTTCTTACTAAGCTGATTACCCCTATATGTTTAAACTTTATTCCCAGCTTTTTGAGACCTTCTTCCTAAAGATAACTTCCGCAACCCAGCGCTATACTTCCAGTGTCACCTCTATTTTACCTAGAAAGCCAGACAAGCAGTAGGAACTCTCTAAGGATGAAATGCTGTAGAGGTGACTCCACTTCAACTTTAACGACAAAGATTTGAAAGCATTCTCCGCCTAATTAGCTGTTCAGCTGAGTTCCTTATCAATCTACTCTCAATTGCAATCCTAAGCGCTATTCGCTTCAGTGGTGAGTAAGATGAGAGTTGGCAGCATGGCTAACCTGGGCCAAATTGATTCAGCAAATATGGATAGCTATGAACACCTGTTACAAGCTGCCGACCTGGATGACTTAATTCAAGCGATCCTCGAGCATGGATATGAGGTGTATGGTCCTACATTGGTCGATAAGGCCATCACTTATGGCAAGATTCTCTCGTCGGCCGATCTACCCCAAGGTTGGACTGATGAACAAGAAGGGGGGCATTACCGGGTAAAGCGCCGTATGGACAATGCCTACTTTGGCTATGTCGTGGGGCCCCACTCGTGGAAAAAATACCTGCAATTACCTCATCGACCCATTTGGAAATCCTCTCGTCAGGAACAAGAAGTTCAAATTATCGAAATCAAGGAGGACGTCCCCAAGCTGGCATTCCTCGGCGTGCGTAGCTGCGAGCTACATGCCATTGCTATCCAAGATCGTGTCCTGATAGAGAGTGACTACCCCAACAGTAATTATCGAGACAGAAGAAAAGGGCTATTTACCGTAGCAGTAAACTGTACCACTGCGGCTCCCACATGCTTTTGCACGGCTATGCAAACAGGTCCTGCTGTGACTCTTACCAGTGATCTAACGATGACAGAAGTATTGGAGGGTAAGCGCCACTTCTTTTTGATTGAAAGCGGTACCGAGTTAGGAGCGCAGATCCTGGCGCAGTTACCACTCAAGCCCTCCACAGTAGAGGAGAAGCAGCAGGCACAGAAGGGCATAGAAAGCGCTGAAACTCAAATGCGACAGGGACCGCGTCACTTCGATAGCTCTGATCTAAAGGAGTTACTGTACCGCAATTTTGAGAGCCCCAGTTGGGATAAAGTGGCGGAACGGTGTTTATCCTGTGCCAACTGCACCATGGCCTGCCCTACCTGTTTCTGTTCTACCGTTGAAGATACTACAGACCTCAGCGGAGAAAATGCCGAGCGCTGGGAGCGCTGGGACTCATGCTTTACGTCGGACTTCAGCCATATCACCGGGGGCTCGGTGCGCGCAGACACGCGCTCACGCTATCGGCAGTGGATGACACATAAGCTTGCTACCTGGCATGACCAGTTTGATAGCTCTGGGTGTGTAGGCTGCGGCCGCTGTATCACCTGGTGTCCGGTGGGTATCGACCTGACAGAGGAAGTCAGGACTATTCGCAACCTGGAACAGCCATGAAGACTATTGCCAACCTGCTGCATGAACACCCTTTCTTTCATGGTTTGCCAGAAAGCGATCTGCAGTTTCTTGCCTCATGTGCGGAAAACTGCGTCTACCACGAGGGAGAACATCTCGCTAAGGAGGATACGCCGGCCAATCATTTCTTTCTGATCCGCAGTGGGCGGGTGGCGGTAGAAACCTTTGTGCCTAACCGCGGCGCCTTATGCCTGCTGACCCTACATGGCGGCGATATTTTCGGCTGGTCCTGGCTCTTTCCACCTTACATTTCAGCCTTCGATGCACGTGCTCTGGAGGAAGTTCGCAGCATACGCCTCGGTGGCGCCTGCTTGCGGGAAAAGTGCGAAACAGAACCTCGTCTCGGCTTCGAATTGATGAAGCGCTTTGCCCGGATTGCAACCGAGCGATTGCAGTCCGCTCGTATTCAATTACTCGATATCTATGGCTCCACCCCACCTGAGCCGGGTACGACTCCGTGATCCCCGAAGTCTACAAGGTGATTCACAGGCAGGAAGAGTACCCGGGAACCTTCACCTTGCATCTAGAAAGTCCGGCATCACCACCCATGGTCTACGGGCCAGGCCAGTTCAATATGCTCTATGCCTTTGGTACTGGTGAATCTGCTATTTCATTCAGTGGTCTGGAAGTGGAGGAGGGTCTGTTGGTTCATACCATTCGGGCACAAGGGACTGTGACTCGAGCACTGGAGCGATTAAAGAAAGGGGATTCATTGGGAGTTCGCGGCCCGTTTGGAAGAGGTTGGCCACTACAGGGCATTGAGGGCAAGGAGCTGCTGCTTATAGCAGGTGGCCTGGGCCTGGCACCTTTGCGACCTGTCGTTTACAGGGCTTGGCAAGGGAAACTGAAGGCCAGTCGGGCCCGGCTTTTCTACGGTGCACGTCGCCCAACAGAGCTTCTTTATGGAGATGAAATTCCACACTGGATAGCAAAGCTGGATGTGGTGATGTCTGTTGATCACGGCGACAACGCCTGGCCTGGGCATATTGGCGTCATTACTGATCCTCTACAGGCTTCTGATATCGACGGCGCCAATACGGTCGCTTTCCTGTGCGGGCCGGAAATTATGATGCGCTTTTGCATTCAGGTGCTGCTGCACAAAGGGGTTCCTGAATCTGCTATCTACCTTTCTATGGAGCGTAATATGAAATGCGCCATTGGTCTCTGCGGACACTGCCAATGGGGGCCAAACTTTATCTGTAAGGACGGCCCCGTATTCTGCTACCAGGATATCCGCGCATGGTTCCAGATCCACGGCTTATAGCAACCGAAAAGGGGAAACCCAAGCTGGCGGTATGGAAGTTTACTTCCTGCGACGGCTGCCAACTGAGTCTGCTTGACTGTGAAGACGAACTCCTATTGCTTGCTGAGGAAGTGGAGATTGCCTACTTCCTGGAAGCGTCCAGCAAGGTGGAAGAGGGACCCTATGACATTTCCCTGGTGGAGGGCTCAATCACCACACCTGATGATGTGCAAAGGATTCAGAAGGTCAGAAAGCAATCCAGGTTCCTGGTTTCTATTGGCGCCTGTGCCACCGCTGGGGGCATCCAGTCTCTGCGCAATTTTGCCGATGTCACTGAATTTACATCCGTTGTGTATGCCCGGCCTGATTACATAGCAACCCTGAAAGATTCCACACCTATCTCTGCGCATGTTCCGGTGGACTTTGAGTTACAGGGTTGCCCAATCAACAAGCTCCAATTGTTGGAAGTAATCAGTGCATTTTTGAATCAACGGGCACCGCAGGTTTCTGCACACTCCGTTTGTATTGAGTGCAAGTTGAAAGGCAATGTCTGTGTCTGGGTGGCTCACGGTACCCCCTGTATGGGGCCAATCACCCATGCAGGTTGTGGTGCGCTATGTCCAAGCTATAACCGTGGCTGCTATGCCTGCTATGGCCCAAAGGAAAATCCTAATGGAGAATCTCTTTGCCACTGGTGGGCAGAAAAACTGGGTACAGACAAAGCAACAATTATTGAAAATATTAGAAATTACAATGCATTAGCAGGTTCTTTTAAGAAAATAGGTGAAAATCTGGAAGTGAATAAAAAACGTACTACTTAAAGGAGTTTATGAAGAGTGTCGGGTAAAGGCAAAACCATCAAAGTTGATTATCTTGCGCGGGTTGAAGGCGAGGGGGCGCTCTTTATTCGATACGATGATGATCAAGTGCACGATGTTCAGCTGAAGATCTTTGAGCCTCCGCGTTTTTTTGAAGCCTTCTTGCGCGGACGTGATTACACTGAGGCTCCCGACATTACTGCCCGCATATGTGGCATCTGCCCAGTGGCCTACCAGATGAGTGCCCTTCATGCTATGGAAGATGCTCTGGACTTGGTGCCCACGCCAGAGCTAAGGACCCTGCGCCGGTTGCTCTACTGCGGGGAATGGATTGAGAGCCACATGTTGCATGTCAGTATGCTGCATGCGCCAGACTTCCTCGGTTACCCCAGTGCTGTAGCTATGGCCAAGGATCACCCGGAGATAGTCCGCCAAGCTCTCGAGATAAAGAAAGCAGGCAATGCGCTGCTGCGACTGCTTGGAGGGCGGGAGGTCCACCCGATCAATGTCCGGGTTGGAGGCTTCTATCGAACACCTATTCCGGAGCAATTCGAGAGCTTGCGCGAACAGCTATTGGCCGCTCGTGATTTAGCCGAGCAAATGTGTCGATGGTCAGCTAGATTGCCATTCCCGGAAAACAACCAGGAGTTTGAGTTTGTTTCCTTAGTCAATCCAGACGAATACCCGATGAATGAAGGTCGCATTCAATCGAGTAGAGGACTGGATATTTCAGCAGGTGACTATGAGCAATATTTTCGTGAAGAGCAGGTACCGCACAGCACCGCTCTTCACAGTATTCTGATCGAACGCGGCGCCTACCTGGTCGGGCCAATGGCGCGCTTCAATCTTAACTATTCCCGCCTCTCTTCGAGGGTCAAGCAAGTGGCAGAAGAGCTGGATTTTAGGCCGCCCTGCACCAACCCATTCAAGAGCATTGTGGTGCGTTGCCTGGAAGTGCTTTATGCCTTCGATGAGGCACTTCGGATTATCGAGAATTACCAGCCTCCAGCCCATCCCTACCTTACCGTCAAACCACGGAAGGCCAGTGGCTGCGCCGCTACCGAAGCTCCACGTGGACTTTTGTACCATCGCTACGGCGTCAACGCACAGGGCAAGATAACCCACGCAAAAATTGTTGCTCCCACCTCACAAAACCAGAAAACAATCGAGCAAGACCTGCGCCTGATGCTGCCAAAGTTTATGCACTTGCCGGAGGACCAGTTACAAGGTTTATGTGAGCGCGCCATTCGTAACTATGACCCCTGTATTTCCTGCTCAACCCACTTCCTGCAGCTACATTTGCAACATGACCAACCAGGAAGTCTCTGAACGCTGGTTACTCATCAGCCTGGGCAATCGCTTTCGCAGTGATGATGGAGTAGGGCCCTTTTTACTTCAAAAGTTAAAAGCATCCCTAGGCCATGCTGCAGAATTCTATGAAAGCGGCGGGGATATGGTTGGTCTACTGGGGCAGTGGAAAGATCGCCGGGTTTGTCTGGTAGATGCGGTTCAAGTGAGTGGGCGGAAGCAGGGAGATTTAATCCGTGCCAATGGATTGGCAGACTTGCTGGCCCCCAGCTTGTGCAATACCTCCAGTCATGGCTTCAACCTGAAAGAGGCCATAGAGCTGGGAAAGAATGTGCGGTTACTGCCCCGACGGCTGGAGATTTTCGCTATATGCGCAGAGAACTTTACCTGCGGTAATCGCCTCTCGGCTGAAGTAAAGAGGGGGGCAGTTCTCGCGGAGCAACAAATCACTGAACTTGTACAGGCTGACAATGGAGGTCAGCAATGCACGAACAATCACTGATTAAGAACCTGATCGAAAAGATTCAACAGCTTTCCGCCGATGAAGATGGCAAGGTCGTTGGGGCTAAGTTGCGCCTTGGGGCACTGGCACATATTTCACCAACACACCTTCGCGAGCACTTCGAGCAGGAAATTTTCGGTACTGCCCTGGAAGGTTTGCGCCTGGAAATTGAAGTACTCACTGATATCCATCATGCCGAGGCCCAGGACATTATCCTGGAGAATCTTCAGTTCGAGGCCAAGGATGGACAATGAACGCCAGCAAGTAGAAATTACAGGTTTGGTGCAGGGGGTTGGGTTCCGTCCATTTATCTATCGCTTGGCCAGGGAATGTAAACTCAATGGTTGGGTGGTCAACCATAGTGGTGGCGTACGGCTAGAGGTAGAAGGCGATCCCCTGAATATAGCGGGGTTTTTGCGCAGGGTGCCGGAGGAAAAACCACCTCACAGTCAAATCCTTAGTGTCCTCACCAAACTCGTTCCTATAAGAGGGGACAGCGGGTTTGAGATACGTGCAAGTGCAAAGGATGCAGAAAAGTCCACCCTTATCCTTCCGGATCTAGCGCCGTGCAATCACTGCCTGGCCGAATTGGCAAACCCCAACGACCGGCGTTATAACTATCCGTTTATCAACTGCACCCTGTGCGGCCCACGCTTCAGTATTATCGATAAGCTCCCCTATGATCGGGCCAATACCACCATGTCTGCATTTCCCCTTTGTGACAGATGCCACAAAGAATATACAGACCCTTCCGATCGCCGTTTTCATGCTGAGCCCAATGCCTGCCCGGAATGTGGCCCGCAACTGGAATTATCTGATGGCACAGGCAAAGTGCTGGCTCCAAATGAGCACGCTCTGGAACGAGCCGTGACGGAGATATCCAGCGGACAGATCGTTGCGTTAAAAGGTGTTGGTGGCTTCCAATTGCTTGTAGATGCAGCTGATGGCGCAGCACTGGAGAAGCTGCGTAAAAGGAAACAGCGTCCACACAAACCCTTTGCGCTTTTATATCCTTCACTGGAAGCCGTACACAGGGATTGCGAGGTTTCCAAAGTGGAAGCCGACTTACTTACGTCTCCCGAAAGGCCGATTGTTCTACTAGCGGCAAAAGCTGATGCCGGGCAGCGAATACATAACCTGGTAGCTCCTGATTCCCCAGAATTGGGGGTGATGCTTCCTGCTTCGCCTTTACATCAGCTCTTGGTCCAGACATATGGTGCACCGCTGGTTGCTACCAGTGGAAATCTGGCCGATGAGCCAATCTGTACTGAAAATAATGAAGCACTGACCCGGCTTGGCAAAATTGCCGATTGTTTCCTTATGCATAATCGCGGGATTTTGCGCCACCTTGACGATTCCGTACTCAGGGTGATTGATAATCGTCCTGTCATGCTGCGCCGAGCCCGTGGTTTTGCGCCTCTTCCACTCATGCGCCCACAAATTACGCAGGAAAGTACTGAGCACCCAGCCATTTATCTGGGGTTGGGAGCAGATCAAAAAAATACAGTGGCCCTATCTCATTCCGGTTGGATCTATTCCAGCCAGCACATTGGCGACTTGGAGAACGCCACCAGTGTTGAGCGCTTCGACAAAACTATCGAGGATCTGACTTCCTTTCAGCAGTGCGAGCCACACACCCTGGTTCACGACTTGCACCCCGGCTTTAACTCTCATCGCTGGGCGCTTAGTAAGCCAACCCCAAAACTCGGTGTGCAACATCATATTGCGCACTTTTTCTCCTGTATGGCAGAGCATAACCACAGTGGCCCCGCACTTGGTATTTGTTGGGATGGCACTGGTTATGATATTGACGGTGTGGTTCGCGGAGGCGAGTTCCTTTACTGGAATGGCGATTCTGAAGTCAAAAATATTGCCAGCCTGCGGACTTTTCCTTTGCCTGGTGGTGAGAAAGCCGTACGTGAACCACGACGGTCCGCAGCCGGGCTATTGTACGAAATATCCGGCTTCGTGGCCCTGCAGCACGATTTAATCAAACGTTGTTTTTCCCGCGGTGAACGGCAAAACCTGGTCACTATGTTGAAAGGGGAAATTAACTGCCCACAATGTAGCAGTGCCGGCCGTTTATTTGATGCTGTTGCCGCTCTGCTTGGTCTCAGAAGCCATACCAGTTATGAAGGGCAGGCTGCACAGGCATTGGAGCACTCGGCTCGCGGTATCCAAAGCCGGGATGCCTATCCATTTGACCTGCAAAAACGGGGCAACCGCTGGCAACTAGACTGGGCACCCAGTGTCAGTGCGTTAATTTATGATGAAGGAAGATCCTTACCGCAGCGCGCAGTGGCATTTCACAATACCCTGGCCCAGATGATCCTGTCTGTAGCTGGAGAAGTTGCTGAGCCGCAAATTTTTTTGTCGGGTGGGGTTTTCCAAAACAAGCGGCTGACAGAAACGGTTACCTCTCTGCTTCAGCGGTACAACTTTACGGTGCACTCCCACAGCCAGGTACCTCCAAATGACGGAGGTATTGCCCTTGGCCAGGTGTACTACGCCCACTGCATGGCCGCTGCCGGCCAACCACTGGGAGGTTAAGCACTATGTGCCTGGGGGTCCCCGGCCTGGTAGAAGCAATCACCGGCAACTCGCCGCTGGAACGCATGGGCAAGGTACGATTCGGCGGTATAGCACGGGAAATCAACTTATCGCTGGTGCCCGATGCACAAGTCGGTGACTACGTGATTGTCCATGTGGGAATCGCTATCAGCCAGATTCAGGAAGCAGAAGCCGAGCGGGTGTTTCGTTACCTGGATGCTCTGGACGAGTCAGGCACCCTGGAGAGGCCATGAAATTCCTTGATGAGTATCGCCAAAGCGATAACATTCGGAAAATAGCTACAGAAATCCGCAAAGTCACCACAAAGCCCTGGACGCTAATGGAGGTCTGCGGTGGCCAGACCCATGCGATCGTCAGACATCGTTTGGACCAACTACTCCCCAAAGAGCTGGAGCTGGTTCATGGTCCCGGCTGCCCGGTTTGTGTGACCCCTCTTGAAATGGTCGATCGCGCAATTGCCATTGCATCCATACCTGAAGTTATCTTCTGCTCATTTGGAGACATGTTGCGCGTACCGGGTTCAGAAAGTGATCTGCTTGCAGTCAAAGCCCGGGGAGGCGATGTCAGAATTGTCTACTCACCACTACAAGCAGTGCAGATTGCCGAGCAAAATCCATCCAGGGAAGTGGTCTTTTTCGCGGTAGGGTTTGAAACCACGGCAGCAGCCAATGCGATAGCGGCTTCCCAAGCCATCCATAAAGCACTGGATAATTTTTCCATGCTTGTGTCGCAATTTCTGGTTACACCAGCAATTGATTCCATTTGCTCCTCACCAGAATCGCGTGTGCAGGCTTTTCTCGCAGCGGGCCATGTTTGCTCAATCACCGGTTATGAGCGATACCTGCCACTCGCACAGAAGCACCATATCCCCATTGTTGTTACCGGATTTGAACCTCTTGATATCCTTGAGGGAATCCTGATGTGCATCAGCCAACTGGAGCAGGGTACTTACCGCGTACAAAACCAATATCTGCGCGCGGTAGAGCAAGCTGGCAACCGGCAAGCACAGGAACTGATAAGGAGAGTTTTTAAGGTTTCAGCGCAGCAATGGCGTGGTGTTGGCTGGATTCCCCAGAGCGGCCTTGTGTTTAATGATGCGTTCGCCGCACTGGATGCCAAGTCAAAATTTGATCTCATACGCATTAGCACTGCCGAGTGTCATCAATGTATCAGTGGCGAAATTATGCTGGGCCAGAAAAAACCCAAAGATTGCCCCCACTTTGGAAAGGGGTGCCGCCCGGAGCAGCCTCTAGGTGCTCCAATGGTCTCTTCAGAGGGCGCCTGCTCCGCCTATTATCGCTACAGCCAACAGGAAAAACCCCGTGAACATCCAGTGTCCGTTGCCCACAAAAACGGATGAGATCGTCAAGCTTGGCCACGGCAGTGGCGGAGAGATGACGCAGCGTCTGCTTAAAAACTATATCCAGCCATTATTTAATAATTCCTGGGTATCACAAGCCCATGACAGCGCAACTCTTCCCTGGGATGCCGATAGGCTGGTCTTTACCACCGATTCCTTTGTAATCACTCCACTATTTTTCCCCGGCGGCAACATCGGTGAGCTAGCGGTGTATGGCACCGTAAATGACCTGGCAATGGGAGGAGCTGAAGCGAAGTTCCTCAGCTGTGGGCTCATTTTGGAAGAGGGACTGCCATTGGCAATACTGGAAAGGGTGCTGATATCAATGGCAGAAGCAGCCAGTAAAACCGGAGTGAAGCTGGTTACCGGCGATACCAAAGTGGTGGAAAGAGGCAAAGGTGACGGTATCTACATCAATACCAGTGGAGTCGGCGTCCTGGAGAGCAATCAATCTATAGACCCCAGTCGTATCCGCAGTGGGGATCTGATTCTGCTTTCGGGAGATATTGGTCGTCATGGAATCTCCATAATGGCCAGCCGCGAAGGCCTTGAATTCGAAAGCAGCCTGGCGAGTGATTGTGCTCCCCTCAACGGCGCTGTATCCAAACTGCTGCGGGCCGGGGTTGAAATCCACTGCCTGAGGGATCTTACTCGTGGCGGATTGGCTACTGCACTGGTTGAATTGGCGGAGAGTTCCAACAGGAGCTTTGTATTGGAGGAAAGCAGCATCCCCATTAGTGAGGCAGTGCAGGGAGCCTGTGAAATACTGGGGTTAGATCCACTTTATGTTGCCAATGAAGGGCGCTTTGTAGCCATCATTCCCGAAAGCGCTTCCGAATTGGCTATCGCAACCCTGCGTGAAACTGACGTGGGTACGTCTTGCGAAATCATAGGTCGTGTTGAAGGCGAGGGCTACGCCCAGGTAATACTGCGGAACAGCCTGGGTTGTGACCGTTTGTTACAGCGATTACCCGGAGAACAGTTGCCGAGGATTTGTTAAACGCTAGAATCGCTGGCAGGGAAAATTGCCAACTGATAACGCACAATGACTATCTCAGCTTCCTTTGCTTTATTCGCTTCAATGCTGGTGCTAGCCCTTATTCCAGGGCCTGGCGTGTTGGCAGTGATATCCCGCAGCCTTACATTAGGCCTGCGTCAGGGCCTGATCGCTGCAGCCGGAATTGTTGCAGGCGATTATTTATTTATCCTATTGGCTCTACTAGGGCTAAGCACATTGGCCGAGGCCATGGGTAGCCTCTTTGTCATCATTAAATATGCGGGAGCGGCATTCCTTATCTGGCTCGGAGTGAACCTGATTCTCACTTCTGGTAAAGGGAAGGCCATCAAAAATGAAGAGAAAGTACCAGAATCAAGTGGTGGCGGTATCTTTTCGAGCTTTTTGTTAGGCCTGCTAACAACCTTGGGCAACCCGAAGGCTATCCTTTTCTATGCGAGCTTTTTCCCAGCATTTCTCGACCTGACCAGTGTTACTTCAACCGATATCTTCGCTATCTTCACGATAGCAACATTGTCAGTGGGCAGTGTTATGGCAGGTTATGCCTACTTTTCCATCAAGGCAAAGCGCTCATTCGGAAATTCAAACAAGGCGCCTGCTCTGAAGTGTGGTTCAGGAGCTTTATTGATTAGTAGTGGAATTTTTGTTGCAGCCAGAGGCTAAGACCTAAGTATCTTCACTGGGAATAGCAACATCAAAGCCATTTAGAATCGCTGATAACTGGTGATATCCAGCTATCAGGAAGATCAGCTCTGCAGCCCCATCTTCCCCAAATTCGTCCACTGCCATTATCCAGGTGGCCTCAGGAAGCCTGCCTCCAGAGGCAAGTGAGGTAGCAATGCTGTAGGCGATCCCTTCATCCCGGGTCAGGTCGTGGGGACGCTGCCCTGCAGTAATGGTGGCAATTTTATCCGAATCCAAGTGAAGGCTTTCACCGATAGCAGTGTGAGAATAGAGTTCATATCCCGCCTTAAAGTGAGCGCCGGTGGCTAGGATGGCAACTTCCCGAGCCAACTTTGGAAGCTTGGGTTTAGCGGCAATGGCTTTGATATTTTCCCACCAGGGTTTGCCAAATTGCGGATAGTAGAGAGCCGGTGCCCAAGGGCCAAGCAGAGCACCATCCCTACGTTTTTTGACGAATCCAGAGAAGTAGCCACTCATTTCATCGCTCATGTCGTCGTAGAGAGGTATCTGCTCTTCGTTAAGATCATCTGGAGAGATAGCGGGAATACGCATAGATGAGTTCCTTAGAAGTCGTGCCTAGTCCTTAATTTTGATTGGATAAAGTCTAGCTGGCGAATTTTAAGGATAACGACAAATATCTCGCCTCTTAACTCTCTCGCATATGAGGGTGAAAGAAAGGGAGAGGCTGAAAGAAGGTGGGAGGGGTTAGAGAGCCTAACCACATGGTGGTGGTTAGGCGAAGAACATAAAGTTATTAGTAGTCGACAGTTGTTATAACGAAGTCACCTTCCGACGTACCCTCGCTATCCTGGTCGGTGTAAGCAATCCAGGCAACCGTTTCACCAGCAGCCGCTAACTTATCCTTTAATGTTAGGGATTCCACCATATTGCGCGGCACGTCAAAATGCCATTGGGAGCCCAGTGCCTGACACTCACTCTCTCCGTCTGGCCATGCGCCTTTTGTTGTTGTCAGTGACCACATAAGGGGATAGTCTGCGGCACCATCATCCTTTAGATCGTCTGCATGCAAGGCGCCATTTAAACGTCTTTTGCAGGCAAATACACTGGTTCGGTCGCACCGGCGGTCATTAAAGCGCCCATCACTTCTAATAGCGGCGCAGTCCTCACCTGTGCCATGGTCATTGGGCTCACCCTCGCCCCAAGACCATAGGCCTTTATTTTGAAACCGGCTATCTGTAGCACTGACATCGTAGTGCTCTACCGTGTTGATGCCATCATCCCAATTGTCCAGGCTATCATCGTCGCCACTTTTCCAGTGCCGGTTCAATCCGCCCCAGCCATCAAATACCACATCGAATGTTTCATGATTATCATCGGTATCGCTGTCATTTTTTGTCCAGAAAAATACGAATCTTTTCTTGCCATTCAGGCCATCATGCTGCCGAATTTTTTCTCTTGATAACTCACGGGAAGGAAGTGAGGTTCGCTTGTGATTAGCCACTTCAAGGCCGTTGGGAAAGTCCTCTTTATAGTCTTCCGGTGTGTAAATATAATCCAGGCCAATTTGGCTGATAAGATGATTTTTAAAAGTGGTTTGAGCACCAGAGGATACTGCATTTTCTATATGTACTATTACTGTTCGATTAGTGCCGTGTTGATCTTGCTTATAGGCCCAGTCTCTCAAATCTCCCAGTACTGTTGCAATGGGGACACGCTGAGGGTCGAACCAGAAGTTACAATAAAATGATCCATGACAAAAAACCTGTTCACCACTGAATTGATGTAAATCCAATTCTATAATTTCCGCCCCAACATCAATCTGATCTTTTACCCTAAGGGATTGTTCTGCACCGACCCAGATTGCACCATAAGCATCAGAGTTATAACTATTATGTGTCGCCAATACCTGGGTGTAGCGAATGGGTGTTGAGTATGTAAGACGTCGCTGAAGCTCTAAGGCGTATTTAGCGTGATCATCGGTGCGTTGTTCAGTTTCATAATCGTAATAGAGATTGAACTGCACCAACATTGTGTACGGATCAGTTTCCGCTACAAGTGGCGAACCCATAAAAACAGTACTGACCATTAATGCCAAGCAAACCGATTGCAAGCGTCGAAACAACCATATTATGCGGATATTTTTCATTATTATTCCTGTTATTTTATTAGTGATTTCTAAACAGCTCTTACTGTGCTGTCTCATATGACTATTAAATGCTTATAGGTATTTGCTGTCGGTAACATTCGAAATGTCATACTGTATGACCGAAAGTACAACTGCCTTAACAAGTCGATACCTACAACTGGGATAATATCTAAAAGAGTCTGCAAAAAGATTAACTCACCCTGGAAGGTTTTTAGGTTTTCGTGAGAACTATTTCGCAAAATTAATATATAAAAAGAGAATATGAGTAATAACCAAGCTTCGCTTTCAATAAAAACTCTCCGTCAGTCTGATCTGGAAAGCCTTCCCTCTATCACTCAGTCTTTGGTTCTCAATAAGTAAATAGTGGTTGAACGTAAGGTTGAACATTAGTTTTGTCGGCAGGCAAATTGTAATCTTATAATTAGAGCTAGAACTTTCGAGCCTTTAAAGAGTCCTATCTCCAAGCTTACCGATCATCAGTTGCCTTTTGAAACAAGGATTTTGATCAAATTTACTGAGTATTTGGTCCACGAAGTAAATGGATTTAAACATAACGGCTTCTTTGTGCAGCAATAGCAAGACAACAATAAATGCCTGGCGACTGGCTATATCATTGGTTATTGCTGTTGCTGTGCATATAGGGCTGCTCATTATACCGATGTCAATTGCACCAGATACGTCACCAGGCATTGCGTCTCCGCTTGAAATCAACTTGTTGGCGAATAAGAAAATAGAAGTACCCAGAGCGGATGACACCGAACTACCTCCTTCCCATATAAAACCCCAGGAGCTTGAGGGTTATACTACGGAAACAACCGGCAACAATGTAATAGAGGTAACGCCTTCGACACCTAATATCAATGGCGGATCAATAACCAATGCAGATTCCTCTTCAACAATCAGTAAGCAAATCGATCAGCCGCAGAATCCTGATCACCTAGGTATGGAAAAGCCGACGCCAACATTAGAAGCATCTGGCGACTCTGAAACCAGAAGGCAGCCCACAGTTTTTGATCCAGTTTTAGAGAGAAAGTTAGCGCAGCAACGCAATAGAGTTCGGCGGCTTGAACGCACAGAAGCCATGTATACAACGACTACAGGCACTTTTGTTGAGGTTGGGGACCGATGTTTTAATGTTAAAGACTTGCCACCTGGAAACACAAATAGCGACTTAAATCCATGGTTTCGGGCTAAATGCCCCAATAATTCCAGGTCCAAGGCAGAAATTGACCGGCTGGCAGAGAAATACGGAATTCCTTAAATCTGCAGATAGACAACTCTAGTTCATGCACCCTGTATGTTGCACTGCCCAGGAAGCTTCAGGTTATTGCTATTCTCAGCCGGAGATAAAATGGAATCCACCAGGGATTCGAGATGAGACCTGAGAATAATTGGCATGCGTTGTCACAAAATGAAGTCCTTTCCGAACTGAAGACGACTTCAGCAGGTATTAGCAAAAGTGAAGCACTCGCAAGGCTCAAAATCTATGGGGCCAATCGCTTGCCAGCACCACCGAGGAAGGGGCTGCTGCGACGTTTTTTCTCGCACTTCGACAATATACTGATCTACGTCCTTCTGGGGGCGGCGTTAATCACCAGCCTGCTTCAACACTGGGTGGATACCGGGGTAATTCTCGCCGTGGTTGTCGTCAATGCCATTATCGGCTTTATTCAGGAAGGCAAGGCTGAAAAGGCGATGGATGCTATCCGGCATATGCTGGCACCGCGGGCTGGGGTATTGCGTGGTAACCAGAGATATACCGTTGATAGCGAGAAGCTGGTTCCCGGCGACATAGTATTACTTGAAGCTGGTGATAAAGTACCAGCGGATCTTCGGCTGTTGAAGACTCACGGTTTGCAGATCCAGGAGGCAATACTGACAGGGGAGTCTCTCGCCGTAGAAAAACGAACCAATCCGGTTGGCATCGAAATTGCACTAGGTGATCGTACCTGTTTGGCCTACAGCGGTACCAATGTTACCAGCGGGCAGGGCATGGGCGTGGTAGTAGCGACCGGAGCCCAAACTGAAGTCGGGCGTATCAGCAGTATGCTTGCCAGGGTCGAAACCCTGACAACCCCATTAGTGGAGCAGATGGGAATATTCGCTAAATGGCTCGCATTCTTTATCCTGGCAGTTGCCGCGCTCATCTTCGCCTTCGGGCTATTTGTTTTACATCACGATTTTTCCGAATTGTTTATGGCCGTCGTGAGTCTATCGGTGGCAGCCATACCGGCGGGCCTGCCGGCAGTATTGACCATTACGCTGGCAGTTGGCGTGCAGGCCATGGCGAGACGAAATGCCATTGTCCGCCGTCTTCCAGCCATTGAGACGTTGGGCTCGGTTTCGGTGATCTGCACAGATAAAACCGGAACCCTTACACGCAACGAGATGAACATCGTATCGGTGATCACGCTTCAGCACCGGTATACCGTAGAGGGCGTTGGTTATGAGCCACTAGGGGATATCTCAAACGAGAATAGTCCGACCTCCATATCAGGCCCTTCGCCTTTGCTCGAGTTGGCCTGCGTAGCAACCCTATGTAACGACGCAGAGCTTAGAAAACTCGAAGGTGTCTGGACTGTTGAAGGTGACCCTATGGAGGGTGCGCTTCTGGCGTTTGCCGCCAAGGCAGGAATGGATGGCGGGGAGGCGCGCCATCAATGGACTCGCACAGATATCATTCCCTTTGATTCCGCACACAAGTTCATGGCCACCCTGGACCATAACCATGAAAACCATGCGCTAATCGCAGTAAAAGGGGCACCAGAACAGATTCTGGGGATGTGTGAAAGCAGTCGTACCGCTGAGGGAGGCACTGCTCCGCTGAATGAGGCTTATTGGCAGGAATGGGTAAACGAACTTGCAGCACAAGGCTATCGGGTGCTGGCCTTGGCCACCAAGCCCGTAAAACCTGAACATACCGTATTGGAACAAACTGACCTGGATAATGCGCTGATCTTTCTCGGCCTGGTTGGCTTGATTGACCCACCCCGCCAGGAGGCGATTCTGGCAGTAGCGGAATGCCAAGGGGCCGGTATCCGAGTGAAGATGATCACTGGTGACCACAAGGCGACCGCCATAGCTATTGGGCAACAGATAGGTCTGCAAAACACTGAAAATGCGCTGACCGGTGTGGATATTGATAATCTCGACGATACGGTACTGGGAACAGAAGTGTTGAACGTCGACATCTTTGCCCGCACCAGTCCCGAACACAAATTGCGACTGGTAACTGCCCTGCAGGCCCACGGAATGACCGTTGCCATGACCGGTGATGGTGTTAACGATGCGCCCGCACTGAAGCGTGCCGAAGTCGGCATTGCGATGGGCAAAAAAGGGAGTGAGGCAGCCAAGGAAGCTGCGGAAATGGTGTTGGCCGATGACAATTTCGCTTCAATTGACGCCGCCATACGTGAGGGGCGTACGGTTTATGACAATATCAAAAAGGTAATCAGTTGGACCCTTCCAACCAACGCTGGGGAGGCCTCAACCATTATTGTGGCGCTGATGTTTGGTATGGTGCTGCCGATAACACCTATTCAGATTCTGTGGGTGAACCTTATCACTGCGGTCACTCTCGGTATTGCCCTCGCTTTCGAGCCGACCGAAGAAAATACCATGTGCCGCCCACCTCGTCCTCGCAGCCAGCCACTGCTCACAGGCGTACTGATATGGCATATCGCACTGGTGAGCATCCTGTTTCTTTGCGGCGTATTCGGGGTCTACACCTATGCAATTGAGCGGCAGTATTCCCTCGACCTAGCTCGTACTATGGCAATGAATACACTGGTGGTAATGGAAATATTCCACCTTTTCTTTATCCGCAATATGTACGGTACTTCCTTAACATGGAAAGCGGTATGCGGAACCAGGGTCATATGGTTAGCGGTGATCGTAGTTACCATAGGTCAGTTCGCCATCACCTACTTCACGCCTTTGCAAGGCATCTTCTCCACCGAAGCCGTATCTCTACCGGATGGGATACTTATCGTTGGTATAGGTGTTGCGCTGTTTGCAATTATCGAGATTGAGAAACAGATTCGAATACGCCTATCCCGTCCCTTGGATACCGGTGGTTCTCATCAAGGACCCGAGCTCGAATCGTGATATCAGAAATGACGTTGGTCAATGGGCTTTATCTTATCTAAAATCTGCTTTCGATTGGAATTGATTGATATGGTCGATGTATATGCAGTAATTTTCTCTGAGTGATGCTTATCTCCATCCAGCTCAGGTGGGATAGGAGAGGGTAGGATATGACAGCTCAGTTCTCATTGAAAATACAAACCGAGCTGCCAAACTATCCGCAAAAATAATTTTGAACGCTTTAGATATTATTCAGAAGCCTCAGATACCCTGAAGTTAGCAACTTCTAATGCTCGTTCGTTTAAAACCCGGGCATTATCTTCCACATTAATAGAACCAGTGGTTTCACCATTGATAAATACACCTGGATTAGACCACTGTTGGATCCTTGGGCCACCAGTATTTGATGGGCAACCATAAGCCATTACTGTTCTCCATGTAGATGGCGTAGAGTTGCAATATCCGTGGCCATATGAAAAAGGCTCCATACTGGGGTCACGTGTTATAATATGCCTTGCTCCGAATAGATGGCCAATCTCATGTGCAAAGCTGAAGTATCCAGCTGCACATCCTTCTCTGGCTAAGGCTAAAGCTGTAGATTCGGTTGCACCAATCTCTCTGGCTACGCCACAATAGAAATAACCAGAATTCCCGGTCAATACCATCATGATGTCCGCCTTATATGTTTCTCTCAGGCGAAGTAACTCAGATGTTTCTGGGTTTTCTGAGTTAGAGAAAAAATCTCTATCAACATAAAAGTCACCACTACCTTCATAACTTGTTTTGTATGAGTGTACAATTTCAACGGATGTATTTACATTACTATTTAAGAAGGAAATATTTGTTTCCTCTTCCAATAGATCCATATAAGCGACAACATCACCAGCGTCACTCTCAAAATTACTGGTATATGCGACAATAACAGTAATTTTTTCGGCTGAATCCAAAGACCCCAAGCTAGAATCAATATTTGAAGGTCTTTCGCCTACATCCATGGGGAAATCTTCGTAATAATTAATATCGTGATCAATCAGGGTAGCGGTAGGCACCTCTATGATATCTGTAGTATTACCTTCACCCGGCCTAACTTTGTATAGCTTTCCGGACATTTGTATAGACCCTACAACATTACCATTATTCTCGGCAATCGTTACAAAATCCCCTTTCCTCTGACCAAATGCAGCAAAAGAGATTCTATTTTTTTTCCTATTAACATTCTTGGTTTTAAATCGTGATAACTTACCATCTATGAGAACCTCCAACTCATCACCAGTTACTATTTTTCGCAACTCACCATTAAACCTTCCTCTTTTTACTATTGATTTTCTATTTTTCTGAGAATCTTTGAAATCTACTTGATCGGAATTGATTTCCTCCATCAAACGATATTTTCTACCGTCATCTGCCGGCAAATAAAGAGGTAACGTTAACAGCAAACAAAAAATGGATATTAAATAACTTCTCATAGGTTCTCTCCACATTATTCTAATAATGTTTAATATTTATAGGTGGTTCGTGTTGTCGTTTTATTTTTCAGTCCGGCATTAAGCCTCACCAGATATTATGAATCGCAATATAAAATTGCAATAAATTCCCAAAAAGCATAGAGCCACATGCTTCTTAATGTGAACCAATTTTATAGTCAGCCCTATATTGCCATCATCTTTATAGGGTTATGTCAATTGAGGTGATTCGCTAAGTCACACAGGGCCAGACTTGAATGCACTTAGTTTAATACGTGAAGCTTATTAGCATATGACAGATCAACCATTTATTTTTCAAATGAATTTAATTAAGGGGCACCTCAGAATTTCTCTGCTTGATCAATAATACTGAACATATATATTCGAGCTGTTCTCGATTAATGCGTCTGAAATTTTATTTTGGTAGGACCCAAACATTATGAGTAATTTCTTTAGCCTGGAGAATAAAGTTGCCGTTATTACGGGAGGAAGCTCTGGGATAGGTTTGAGCACAGCAAAACGTTTTCATTTAGCAGGCGCAACAATTGTTATTGCAGCACGCAGAAGAGGAGAAAAAGTATTACAGGAGATTGGGGGAGGGCACTATATACAAACAGATGTTTCTATAGAGCCCCAAGTTGAAGAGCTAATGAAAATGACAGAAAAGAAATATGGGAGGATTGATATCGTAGTTAATTGCGCAGGAATTAATGAGGGCTACGGTTCACTATGCAATAGTAGTTATAGCTATTTTATGAAGAATTTTAAGGTTAATACTTTAGGGGTTTTCTATAGTATTAAGTATTCCGCTCCATATATGAAAAAAGGTGGGGCAATTATTAATATCGCGTCAGTAGCCGGAATATCAGGAATACCTTACTTGGGGCCATATGTTGCTTCAAAGTCGGCGATCATCGGTATTACCAAAACGGCAGCGCTCGAATTGGGAGACAGGAATATTAGAGTTAATGCAATATGCCCTACTTCAGTTGATACACCAATGGCTCATGCAAGAGGAGGGAAGCAACAGCTTGCAGTGGAAAAAACCGCGGTTCCTTTGCAACGCATAGCAAAACCTGAAGAAATCGCAGCGCTTATACACTTCTTAGCAGCAAGTGACTGTGGATTTATAAATGGTCAAGCCATTAATGTAGATGGTGGTTATAGTGCTGGCCTTTCAATACCGGCTTTTAATGCTCTTTCTAATACTTGAAAGCAATTAAGTTGAGTCTGATGCTAGCTACTCACTATTGTGATGGATAGGGCGCTGAGATCGAAATAAAGTGGAACCGAACCAGTTAACCCAAAACTAAGGGCCCTTTAGAAATGATGCCCAAAGTGGGAACACTACAAGAAGTCAAAGCTATTAGTTCTTTTCAATGTGCTGAGAGACAGCCAACCTTAATTTCAGCCGTAGGGATGGAAAGTAAGAACGGCTGAACAATTATGTAAACTGACCACAGCAGTACGCTGACTTGCGTTTAGTCTAAGAATTAGTGAGCGTGGTAAGTTGTGTACAGACTCATGACTGCCATCAATATACCTTGCCATCTCAGATCAGATTTGCCGATCCTAGAAATTGAGCGTCCATACTTCGAAGTGATTGGGCCCAGCTGACCACCGCCAACTCTGCGTAGTCAGGGTTAAGAAGTGTATGCGTAAGCGAAACGACAGTGCCAAGTTCGCTGCTTCTAAACACAACTTCGACCAATGACGAATTCTTTTGCGGTTCGGTGCCATGTGGCAAGCTGAGATTGCAATGTTCATGGACCTCAAAACTCAGTAACTTCGGTCTGTCGACGCAACGATATACTCCAGACATTACGCAAGATCTGCCGTCTGGAGCTGTCATCTCAAAAGCAAAACTCCCGCCAACCTCTGCCGTGAGATTGAGCACGCGCGTAGTGAAACCGTCGGGGCCCCACCATTTTTCAACCATGCTCGGCGTAACCCAGGCAGTAAAGACCGCTTCCGGTGTTGCCCTGACCATGTAGGAGATAGGCTTGGTTCGAATATCCGCTTGATAGGAAAAATCGATCACGATGATACCTTGTTCTTTTTATCGGGGGGTTTCCTGCTTTCTGTTAACACTAAAACATATCTTTACTGCGCTCCAGAGATATCATGGCTACTTGGGGCTTATCCTCCTATATTCGGCCGTAAATAGTGATATGTTGACCTAATTTTGTTATCCACTATAGTTACCCTGCAGGCTAACTATAATCAATATGGCAACTCAGTTGTACCTCAGCTAGCGCACTCATCAGTGTTTCAGCCCCTGGCAATCATTTTGCCCCGGGAGTACTGATTTAAGAGCTCACGTTGCCCGACAGGAAAGCACGGGATGTGGCCAACAAACCATGATGGAAATAAAAATGCCGATATTGCTGCTCTCGAAAGCGCCGGTAAAGACGATTTTCAAAATATGACTAGATTGACGGAAAACCGGTCAGGTAAGGCGTTCATAGACTGGACCAACCTCTTATCTTGAAGAGAGGATTATTACAGTCTCCCAAATGTCTTAAGCGGTTGCCCAGGGCGTAATCGAAATTTGGTGGCTCATGATCTTAGGCCAATCATGACCAGTTCAAAATACATGGAGGTTCCTTAAGCATGAATGATAAGCAGCCAAGCAGCGAATCAGAGAGCCATACGGTTCATTCTGGCATGAAGGAGTTTTACCACGGCTCCCGAAAAAATCTCAGCCCAGGAGATGTTGTCACGCCCGGCGGCCCATTTGGCATAGCAGGTGACAATGTTGAGACCTCGCATACCTACATGTCACCCAATTTGGATGCAGCCATATGGGCCGCAGAACTCGCCGAAGGCAATGGACCACCGAAAGTGTATATCGTGGAGACGGAAGGTGATATAGAGGATGCGACCGAGCTTTTAGTTAAGAGTGCACCGCGCCACCCTTATATGTCACATCGATCGAAAGGGCGGGTACGAGTTAAATCGGAAGTCCGTGAATGGACTTACTATCACGGAACGCGCGCGGACCTCAAAATGGGAGATATGCTCATGCCGGGAGGTAATCCGAATTTCGGCAAAAAGGCGCTCGGCCATATTTACCTCGCGCGAACACTTGATGCTGCGGTTTGGGGAGCGGAACTAGCGCTGGGTGACGGGCCAGAACGGATTTACATCGTCGAGGCGACGGGTCCAATCGAAGACGACCCCAATGTGACCAATAAAAGGTTTCCCGGTAACCCTACAAAGTCATTCCGGTCTCATAAACCTTTACGCGTTATCGGCGAGGTGAAGGAATGGCAGGGCCACCCTAAGGAAGCGCTAGAAGCCATGAAAGCCGGCATAGCAGAACTGGCCAAACAAGGCATAGGTCCTCTTGATGACTGACTGGATGGCAAGGGCTCGCGCCCTCAAGACACCTTATTGAGACGATGGCAGGCTTGAACATACTGGCCATAAGCTTTTCACTGATGAGCCTGAAAAGTTTTCATTGCCTTGACCGATAAGGTGATCCGGGTTGCTATCGGTATCTCAGCTTTTTCCTGCAGTAATTCTATTTCCACAACGGTGCATCCAAACAACGGCTGGAATAGGGATGGGATGAAGCACTTTTATTAAGGTGATTTTAACGGGCATTACCAAACTGCGGCCATTGCCTAACGATTTTACACCTATATACTTAGTCGAATGGGTAACAATCACGAAAATCTGAATACAGTCTTCCAAGCCTTAGCAGATCCAACGCGCCGCGCTGTCATTCAGCACCTGACCAGCGGACCGGCATCGATCACTGAGCTCGCTAAACCGTTTGAAATGGCACTACCTTCATTTATGAAGCACATTGGTGTGCTGGAGGATGCGGGATTGATCCGATCCAAGAAAATTGGCCGCGTACGAACCTGCGAGATCAAGCCGAAGCAACTGACAGCTGCAGAAACTTGGATTAATAAACAGACGGCCCAGTGGGAAGGCCGAATGGCACGAATGGCGAGCTTTGTCGAAGCACTTGGCGCTGAAGGACAGGATGATTGAGTACGATAAAGATACAGGGTGCCATATTACAAAGCCTGTAGGTCATCCCTCCATCCCAATAGCCGGCTACTTGATCTTCTGTTAAAGAAATAAAGGGCGTGATCGGTTCACATATCGCACCCCCTTATGACATTGCCGATCATAGTTGTTATTTCGTTGCGCCTCACTTTGAGCAGATAGAGGTCAATTCTCTTACTCTTTTGCGCCACTAGTAAGTTATCCATTGACCTAACTATTATTGCTTTTTATAGTTATCCAATCAGCTAACTATTAGTCGGTAGCCTGGGAACCGCTATTAAGCAAAGGGGCTAACATGAGCCAACAGTTATCGCATGACACCATATCCATCAGCAAAACAATCAAAGCACCGGCAGAACAGGTTTTTTCAGCATGGGAAAACCCAAAAACCCGCTCATTATGGGGGGCACCCTCTAAGGATGAGGCAATCGAGTTTCTTCAAAACGACTTTCGCGCCGGAGGCCTTGACGTACATCGGTGCGGCCAAAAGAATGATCTGCAATTCCGGGCCGAAACACACTACTACGACATCCGTAGGCCGCATCGCCTGCTTTTTACCGAGCGTGTATATACAGACGACTCTTTATTGAGTGCCTCTCTGATCACCGTGGCGATTAGCGAAAATAAGCGCGCGACTGAACTCCAGGTGACGATACAGATCGCCTCTCTGGTCGGTTTGGGAATGATCGACGGAACACGCAATGGATGGCAGTGCGCTCTTTCTAATCTCGCCGCTTACCTGGAAGCAACAAGGGTGGAAGTCGAATAAAGAAGATCAATAACCTATCTCTTCAAGTCTCAATGGTGATTGAAAGCAATAGCCTAAGCACAACTCGCGACGCCATTTTGATCAACAAAATCACCAAGGAAGAACTGTGTGCGAAAAATCATTGTAAACACGTTTGTTAGTCTGGATGGCGTGATGCAGGCTCCCGGTGGTCCAGAGGAGGACTCTTCAGGGGGCTTTGAGCATGGTGGATGGGTGGCGTCCTATTTCGATGAAGGTGTAGGTAAATTTATGGGGGATGTGTTCGCATCCCCATTCGAGCTGCTGCTTGGCCATCGGACTTACGATATTTTTGCTGCCTATTGGCCAAAAGTAGCTGCTGATCCGCCGCCTCAGGGTGTTGATGATGGCGAAATCCAGATGGCCAAAAAAATCGATGGTACAACACGATATGTCGCCTCCCGCACAAAAACCGAATTTAACTGGGAAGGCAGTGAATGGCTGGGTAATGACCCGGTCGCACGACTTCGTGAAATCAAGGCCAACAATGGTCCTGACTTGCTGGTTCCGGGCAGTGCCAATTTTATTCAGACTCTACTCAAAGCAGACCTGGTAGATCAGTTTAAACTGCTGATTTTTCCTTTGGTTCTGGGCAAAGGAAAGCGCCTCTTCGGTGCCGGTGTGATCCCTTTGGGTTTCCATGTACAACAATCTACGATGACAGACAGTGGCGTTATTTGCGTGACCTATGTTCGGGATGGAAGTATCACCACTGGAGACTTCTCCCTTCAACAAGATTAGCGCTGGCAGCCCAATCGCAAGCTGGTGTAAATGATAGGAGATCTTGAATGCTGGTTATGGTGCTGATCAAAGCCACGGCGGCAACTGAGGCAGGCAAGTTGCCGCCGCAAGCTATTCGTAACGCGATGGACCGCTTTAATGAAGAGCTTCTCGACGCCGATATCCGACGCATGGCGGCTGGTCTCAAGCCCACGGCAGAAGGGAAGCGTCTTGTATCTGATGGGAACGCAATATCGGTCGTTGATGGTCCATTCCCAAAATTCGAGCAACTCGTATCAGGTTTTTGGCTCTGGGAAGTGTGTGACATTGAAGAAGCGATGGCATGGGCTGCTCGGTGTCCAAACCCTATGGAGGGTGCATATGAAATTGAAGTCCGCCCCCTTTATGAGACTTCAAGTTTAGATGGAATCAAAACGCAGAAGCTGACGTTGAGACAATAGCGAAAGGAGCTCGATAGTTATGGAACCCATCATTTACCTGACATTCAATGGAAACTGCCTTGAGGCGATGACGCATTATGCCGAGACACTCGGTGGCAAGATCTGGGGCACCCTCCTAAATGCAGATGCGCCCAACCCCGAAAGTAGAATGCCCGGCGGCGACAATATGGTTATGAATATGGCCATGACACTGGGCAGCGCGACCCTGATGGCTTCCGACAACTCCGATGAGATGTACGAGAAGCCGCAAGGTTTTCGCGTTTTTATTCCGCCTAAATCCAGTAAGGAATTTAATCGTATCTACGGCATATTCTCGAAGGAGGCAAAAGCCATAGATATGGCCCCCGTCGAAACATTTTGGGCTGAACGTTTCGCTTTACTCACGGATAAATATGGAACGCCATGGATGCTGAATTACGAGGGTTCAAAGGCAGAAGCCGTAGGGGAGGGGGCATCAAAATCGGACTCCGGGAAAATGATAGTTTGATAGTGGGTGCGACTTTGCTCGTGCGGGACAACCAATTATGGCCATGATTTCAGATATCGCAGATTATTTTTCAAAAGGTTGTGGACGTTGTGAGCGTTTCGCAACGCCCGATTGCTCAACCCAGAAATGGAAACCTGGCCTTACTGAATTGCAACGGATTTGCCTGAGCATGGATCTGGAAGAGTCCGTTAAGTGGGGGCAGCCTTGCTATATATTTGCCGGTCGAAATATTGTCATCCTGGGGGCATTTCGAGAGGGATTCCTCATTAGCTTTATGAATGCTGCACTGATGAAGGATCATGAGGGTGTTCTTCAAAAGCGAGGCGCGAATACGCAGTATCCGCACATGATCCTCCTGAAGGCCAATGATCAGGTGGAAAAGCTTGCACCAATCATACGGGCTTATATTGAGGAAGCGAAAGGATACGCTAGAGCAGGTATTAAGCCCCAAAGAGCAGAACGCGATATCGAACTCCCTGATGAGCTGGTAGAAGCCATGGATGGAGACCCTGAGCTTGCAGAAGCGTTTCATGCATTAACGCCGGGGCGTCAGCGAAGCTATACCTTTAACCTTAGTTCAGCCAAGAAATCCGCTACACGCATTTCGAGAATAGCGAAGTTCCGCGAAAAAATAATTGCTGGCAAAGGCGCTATGGAACGATAAAAGCGAAGCATGGGTGAACAAACCACGACTCACTATCGTGCAGAGCGGTCTTTGGTATAGCGCTGATTTGGCTAAGCGGTCCTAGACAATATTTTTCATGCTGAGTGAGGTAACAGAACATCCTCTTCGGGAGGAACGGAGGCCGTCATTCATGACTAATACAACAGGAGCAGGGATCTTTATCGAACCTGAACGCGGACGCAGTTACGATATGGGGCGCATTGCAGCAATTTTCAAAGCTGACGGTGAAGAGACCGCAAATCAATGCTCAGTGTCGGAATGGTGGATTGAGCCGAACACCAAAGGCTTCGGCGCGCACTCACATGAGGCTGAGATCGAACTGTTTTATGTGTTGGAAGGCACCATGTCTTTCCTGGTAGGCCAGCAGTGGCGCGATGCAAAAAAAGGCACTGTCATTTTGATCCTCCCCGGCGTCCAGCACGACTTTGAAACCGTAGCAATCAACGCACCGGCGTTCTCAACGTTTACATTGGCGGACCATTTGAGATGAAGATGCCCAAAATCGTCGAGTGGTTTGCAGAGCATCCGACGGAGGATGCGATATGACTGTAAATACCAAAGATTTTTATTAGTGCAAACAATCAAACTGTCCAAAGCATAGGAGAATACATATGACCGAACTCGTAAACTGCCTGTGGTTTGACTATGGCGAAGCAAAGAAGGCGGCAGAATTCTACGCTGCATCTTTTCCAGATAGTCATGTAGACCGAGTTAATCGAGCGGTGACCGACTATCCCGGCGGTCAGGAAGGCAGTGAACTGACTGTCGAATTCACCGTACTCGGGCGCAAGTTTATTGGCGTGAACGGCGGCCCGAGTTTCACTCCAAATGAATCGGTTAGTTTCATGGTTATCACCGAGAATCAGGAAGAAACCGACCGCTACTGGGAGGCGATCATCAGTAATGGTGGGCAGGAAAGCGCTTGCGGTTGGTGCAAGGATCACTGGGGCCACTCGTGGCAAATTACACCGAGACAACTTCTGGATCTGACTACGAACTCTGATCGTGACAAAGCGAAGCGTGCTTTTAAGGCGATGATGTCCATGAGTAAGATCGATATCGCCACGATCGAGGCGGCGGCCGAGGAGGTATGAGTTCATGGGGAAGTACTCTTCTCAACTTAACTCAAGATCTGGAGCTGATTATGACTTTAATTCAGAGCAGGAAAACTAAGGAGATCTCCGGAGTAGTCCGGCAGATCCTGTCACCAAAGGCCTGGAAGGATGAACTCGCTGAACTCCGCAAAGCAGAAAAGGAGCTGACCCGAGCGCACGACCGGCTGGCAGAAAAGCGACGGTATTCAGGTTGGGTGAAGATCGAACAAAATTATGCCTTTGCGGGTCCAGGAGGCACTGCGACTCTGGCTGACTTGTTCGATGACCATTCACAACTAATCGTTTACCACCATATGTTGAAACCCGCTGATCCCAGCCCGTGCGAAGGCTGCTGCATGGTCGCCGATCAGATCCCTCATCTTGCCCATCTGCATGCCCGAGACACCTCTCTCGTTTTTGTTTCAAAAGCGCCGATCGTTGAGATAGAGGCATTCCGGAAACGTATGGGTTGGGCAATCCCCTGGTATGAAACCAAGGACAACTTCAACGCTGATTTCGATGTGGCTACCGGATTTGGTATCAACGTTTTCTATCGCGATGGAGAGGACCTCTATCGAACCTATTTCACTAACGGCCGAGGTGTCGAAACACTTGGCACGGTGTGGACTCTTTTGGATATCACACCGCTCGGCCGTCAGGAAAACTGGGAAGAGGCTCCCGACGGCACTCAGCAGACACAGCCGTATCATTGGTGGCGGAGACACAACGAATATGGCTAATACGGGTGCCTGCCACACATCATCCAGCTACAACGGGAAGGATTCATCTGCTCATTTAAAAAAAAGGGGTTGCTTGTAAAAGCGGTATTCAATGGCGGTCTGCTCGCGGGCGTGCTGAATATTGGTTATGCACTTTATGCTGCAGTTGATTGCACGCGATCTCAAGGTTGCATTTTACGATTGTTGCTCAAGATTATGCTTGCGCTTGTTTAGGAGAAACAGGATATGAAGCGTTTAGTTGTTTGGAATGTGATGACGTTGGACGGGTACTTTGAAGGCACTACGCCCTGGGCGCTGGACCATCACGGAACCGTGTGGGGCGACGAGTTAGAAGCTTTCTCTCTTCAGCAGGGCGATGAAATCGGCACCTTGTTGTTTGGACGTCGCACCTATGAGGGGATGGCCAGTCATTGGCGGAATGAAACCGGGGCGGTTGCGGACATGATGAACTCACTTGAGAAAGCTGTCATCACGCGCACACTTGAGACCGCCGATTGGTCAAACACTCGCCTTTTAAAAGGCGAGGCCGTCGAACACGTTAGCAAGCTGAAGAAGGAGACAGGGAAGAGAGATATCTTCGTTTTCGGAAGCGCAGACCTTGTGGCTACTCTGCTCGCAAGGGGCTTGGTAGACGAATACCGGATATGTCTTGCACCCATCGTACTTGGAGCAGGCTCACCTCTCTTCAAAGCTGACGCCATCCAGAAGAATTTCGAGCTCATGCGGGCGGACGCCCTTAAATCGGGCGGGGTGATCCTTCGCTACAAGTGCCAGCAGAAAGGTAGGGAAGTATAACAAATGGCAAAGTTTCTACTTTCTTTAGGGCGCATTAAGCCTTCAAGGAAATCCGTAGAATACTTGTATTCCAGCTGTCATATGGATTGATCGGTACAGTTCTAATAGCCGTCTATCTTATACCGGTGTAATCACCAATATTTATAATATTATGATAAGGCATCAACCTTTTCGGTTACCACTTGATTCGAATAGAAAGCGATACGACCATTAATTACTTTGGCAAAGTCAAATGCGGCTTTGTAGGTCCATGCAATAGTTGAAGTAGCTGGAGCGGACAATGGGGTGTCTTTCCCTCAATAGGGATAAGATTGGGGGTCAACCCATGATTAACATGCGGATCATCGTTGTCAAAGCAACATTGATAATTTCTTTTTCACTACTATAGCTTCAAATATCTCATCGTTTGACTTATTGGCCATCCCATAGCAGATATGCAATGCAAGAAATGTGTCCCCTCAGGTGGCAAAAGCGCGCATAAGGAGCTTACTCGCACAGGGCAAACAACTGAGGTCGCCTCTTATCAGGTCAGTTATTGAAAGCAGACATATCCCAGGAACCTCATATAATCCTAGATACATATTGATGTAAGTCCTGATATTTATGACCATGGATCTATCGAGTAAGCTCGATTGTGTCCATTTGGGAAACTCTGTTCCTCTGATTAAGAGGATTATCAAATTAACACTGTGCACTATGGTAGATCACTAGTTTTGAACATTAACCAAATGCTTTAGGAGCTTGAAATGAAAACAAAACTTATCTTACCAATGATTCTATCCAATATGCTAAGTGGCATAGCGGCTGGCATTATGATCTATGTGTCTGGGGGCAACCCGATTTGGATAGGAGCACTTTTAGCAACTTTGCCTTTACCATTTTTCTTGATGGTAATAACAAATGTGTTCAGTATTTCAAGAACGTCAGAAAGATTACCGGTTATTCAGGTGATTAACTTTGCAGGTATTGCATTAGTTGCCTATACACTTTATTTCAATCAGGCTCCACTGTCTTTGCTTCAATATGTTTCTGTTGCAATTACTGCTCTGGGCTTTGTGTCTCTTCATTGGTATATATGGTCATTTTCCTACTACAATCGTGGAAAGAGCAAAGCTATATCAAAAGGTCAGAAACTGCCTGAAATGCATTTTAATCGATTGGATGGAGCTGATGTCTCTTCATCATCTTTTGGTGGGACCAAAACGCTATTGGTTTTCTTTCGAGCAAACTGGTGCCCATTCTGTATGAACCAGTTAAAAGAGGTAAAGAAGTATGCTGAAAAGTTGAAGCAATATGATGTGAGTGTGAAGTTTATTTCAAATCAGGGCTTCGATAATTCACAAAATCTTGCGCGGAAACTTGACTTGCCTAATCACTTTGAAATTCTTCAAGATGAAGATCTGAAGGGAGCAAAAATTTTAGGTATTGAAGACATTGATGGTTCCCCTGTGGGAATGCCTGGGTATCCTAAAGATACGGTTATGGCGACAGTGATAGCTTTAGATGAAGAGGGTAAGGTGCTATTTGGCGATGAGACAGATAATTATCGGAGACGCCCAAACCCTACAACATTCCTGCATGTTTTTGAAAGCTCAAAGCCGCAGACTTTAAAAGCTACCCCAACTCTTAAAAGTACTGCATAACAAAGCTTCTATTGATGTTTTTATAAAGGATTTCTATTGGTCCATGGAGAGCGAAGGATCAGTTTCTAGCTAGCGACATTGTTGGAGATTCGGAAATATTAACTGGATCAAGTAAAGATAGTGAGAGTGCCTTCAAATCAGCGGATATCGATTATATGAAGCAGGAATATTCTATCGAGCTAAGCAACAGGCATATCTTGTATCAATTGGTACATAGAAGACTATCACCTACTCATTTACCCCTTTCTATAATAGAGAGGGGTTTTTCTTTGTTAAGATTAGAATGCCTTATAATCAACATATATTGGATAGTAATATGGAGTTTAATTTTCCAAATCGTGACGGCGTAGAATTAAAGGGTAAATTAGAGAATTCCGCCGGGAATCCAAAGGCCTATGCAATTTTTGCTCATTGTTTCACATGCTCAAAAGATATCATTGCTGCGAGCGCTATTAGCAAATCATTAACTAGTAAAGGAATATCAGTATTAAGATTTGATTTTACTGGGTTAGGCAACAGTGATGGGGATTTTTCCAATACTAATTTTTCATCTAATGTTGAGGACTTGCTTAGTGCTTACAATGAAATTGAAAATCGCTTTGAAGCACCAAAATTGCTAATTGGCCATAGTTTTGGTGGTGCTGCCGTATTAAAAGCTGCTGGTATGTTAAAGACAGCCAAAGCTGTTGTTACTATAGCCGCTCCAAGTGATGTTAAACATATCCAGCATATGTTTAAAGATGAGCTCGATAACATCAATAAAACAGGACAGGCAAGAGTGGTGCTTGCTGGCCGAGAGTTTACACTAAAAAAGCAGTTTATCGATGACATCAATGAAGCAGACATCTTGGTAAACCTTAAGGAATTAAGGAAAGCTTTACTTGTTATGCATTCACCACTAGATAGTACTGTCTCTATTGATCATGCTGCAAAAATATTTGGCGCTGCGCACCATCCGAAAAGTTTTATTTCCTTAGATAAAGCCGATCACTTGCTTATGAAGAAATCAGATGCTGAATATGTCGGCAATGTTATTGGAGCCTGGGCTCAAAGATATGTTAGTTAATACGACATATAATAGAGAATAATGTTGGAGCTGAGAATCCAATAAAAATGGGGACTCGTCTGCTAAGGATTAAGTTGTAGTGCTGAGCTTTACAGACTTCCTGAAACCTTTGGATCAAACAACAGAGCCAGCACCAGATAGTATTTGGATTATTACATTTAGTATCCGGAAGCTTAATTAAGCTCATTTTTCAAAAAATTGATGAAAACCCTTGTTTTTGCAGGCATAGCTCTCCCGCTAGGAATCAGTGCGCTAACAGGTGGGCCAGGCACCACTTTCTCCGGAAATAACTCAACAACTTCTCCACTCTGAATAGAAGAGTCGAGTGCTTTATCGTATACCTGGGCTATACCCATACCAGAAACAACTGCGTCTATTAAAGTTCGTCCATCTCTAAATATTGCCAGCGGGGAAGGGGAAAACTCAATAATTGAACCATCATTTTCTCGAAATGACCAGGCTCTCACTTTTCCAGTAGGTGCTCGAAATACAAGGGCGTCATGTTCTCTCAGCTCTTCTAAAGTCTTAGGTTTACCTTTTTGTGATAGATATTTTGGCGAAGCACACAGGATACGTTTGGATTCGCACAATGTTTTTGCGATAAAAGAACTATCTTCTAGTTTACCGATTCTCACAACGACGTCCCATTCACCTCTGATAGCATCTTCTAGGTTGTCTGAAAGAGAAACCTCGACAGTAACCTTGGGATGTAACTGCGTGAAGTTTTTTAAAGCACTTACAATATTTCGACCAATTCCTATCGGTAAATTGATACGTAAGCGCCCAGCGGGTTCATCCTTTCTAGCATTCAGCAGTAACCTAGCGTCATTGATTGTTTCAATCGCATGTTTAGCGGCATCAAGAAATATCTTACCTTCTTCTGTCAACCTGATACTGCGTGTTGTTCTGTTGAATAACTTAAGGCCCAATTCCTCCTCAAGCTTCTTAACGGCCTTACCCGTGCCTGATTTGGTTGAGTTCAATGATGCTGCAGCTTTTGTAAAGCTCCCATGCTCGGCTACAGCGATAAATACGACTATCTCGTTCAAATGAGCTTGCTGAAACATTGATTGTGTCCTTCGTGGATACAATGAGTTTCAAAATAGCATGTTTATAGCACATTTCAAAGTAACTAATCTTCTCGATAGTGGCTTGGCGTAGATACTTACTTGAAGGCTAATTCAAGAGTCATGTTCGTAACCTTTTGGTTACATCGGAGTTTACCCATCGCCCCAGGCTGAAAATTTAAACGATTAGAGGAATAGATTATGTCTCTTCAAGAGAAACTAGATGCTTTTAAAGAGGTGTTTAAGAAGCAGGCCCCAGCAGGTGCGCTCGAAGCCTTTGCTCGGTCCTCCAAGGAATTGGCTGATAGTGGTCAGGTTGAGCAGTCAATCAAAGTAGGAGAGAAAGTCCCACATTTTGCATTGCAAGACTCTGAAGGCAAAGAAGTTGTCTTGGATGAACTCCTCGCTAAAGGCCCCGTCATTCTAACTTTTTATCGCGGGGTATGGTGCCCTTACTGCAATATTGAGCTGCGGGCACTGGAAGAGGTTGCCGACGAAATCAGAGCTCGTGGTGCAACCCTGGTAGCTATTTCCATGCAAGGCCCCGCTGAAAGTCGTAAATCCCAGCGAGATAACAAATTGAGCTTCCCAATTCTTACTGACCAGGGAGGAGAGCTCGCTGCCAAGTTTGGTATCCGCTGGACATTGCAACCCTATGTAATTGAGTTCCACAGGATGTTCAAAGTCGAACTCCCAATCATCCACCGTGATGGAGAATGGAATTTACCTATGCCCGCAAGATATGTCATAGGTACTGATGGAATTATCACCTATGCGGAAGTCAATCCTGACTATACACGTCGTCCTGAGCCGAATGACCTATTTCCAGTGCTTGATAAGTTGAGTCAGTCTACGGCTGCATAGTGGGACAACATCTGTACCTCTTTAACACAAAACAAGTGCCAAAGAGGTACAGAGCAATTTGAGATAATTGCTTCGATGGTTCAAAACTTTGTGGATATTCAATGCAATTTTATATCGAGCAATGTAAAGGTAAAGCTCATGGTCAATTTTACAAGATACACAATTGAAACAGCTCCAGATGCCTCTAAAAAAACCCTAGAAGCCGCTAAGAAAAAAATGGGGTTTGTGCCCAACCTAATGGCCACCATGGCTGAATCACCCGTAATGGTAGAGAGCTATCTAACGCTTATGGAGCTATTTGATAAATCTCGTTTGAGTGAAACAGAGCGGGAGATAATCTTGATGACAAATAGTCGCCTGAATGGGTGCACCTACTGTATGGCTGCACATACGGCAGTTTCCAAAATGGCTGGTGTTGATAAGGAGGTAGTCAAGGCACTACGCAACGGCACGCCAATTGGTGATCCTAAGCTCGAGGCGTTACGGACTTTCTGCATCCTTATCAATGAGAAACGTGGATGGGCAACAGAAGAAGAGGTTGATAGGTTTCTCGCAGCTGGTTATACCAAGGAGACTGTTTTAGAAGTGATTGTTGGCACCAGCCTTAAAGTGCTCTCAAATTATTCCACTCACAATCTTAATGTCAGTCTTGATGATGCGTTTTTGCCTATGGCCTGGAGTAAGGATATGGATTCAGCTAGCTAAGATACAGCTTAAGACGCATCATCTTCACAATCCTTACCAGAATCAGACTTAATGAAGAGGGCGAACCAACAAAAGTAAAGCATCTATAAAATGGGACGCCCTTGGCGTATCAGGTCGATTGCTTGTGACGGTAAACCACTCCGATACGCCATTTTTTTAAAACCTTGATATGCCAGATATAGTTATATCCCGCTCCCTCCCATAAAAAAAGCAATAATCAGGGAGATGAGGCCAAGCGAGGTAAACTGTACGGCAGCTTTCCTGAATTTTGGTACAGCAAAAGCAACTACCAATCCGCTGATCAAACTAAACACCAGGCTTGCCCCCAACATAATTGCCGACAACCAAAACACAGGTCCGGCATGCCCCTTGTGAATCGGTAAAAACTGATGCCAGAGGTCATGCTCCTTGATGTGGAGGGTAGCCCCATTTTGGTCTTTGTTGGGCTCTAGATAAACTTCCCGTTTGTAGCCATACCAACCGATATATTCATCTTCAAGATAAAAATCCGAGGGCAGGGCGATTTGTTTGGGCTCGATAAGTGGGGAAACAACACCCAGGGTTTCTGTCTCGCTTTTGGGTAATCCTTCAGGCAATGAGAGAGTATATTCATATTCTTCTTCAGCACCGCCTTTTATATCGAAAAGATAAAATACACCAGTGGCAATATCCCGACCCACGCCCCGACAAATAAGTTGAAATGTTGAGGAAATATCAACAGGAACTCTTTGCTATCTCAGATGTGAAAGGCAACTTTTTACCCTACTAAGGCGGCTTCCCAACTATTGGCAATTCTAGTTAAGAAAAATTATTTTGATATGATATAACATTATATTATTTCAACGAAAGTGAATCATAATTTTTTTCATAAGAGTTTTATTAACCTCTTTCCTTGGCATCCCCCGTGAACCACATCACGATTTTTTTGCGGAAAATTACACATCACTTAAATTTTTTATGAAAAGTTTAAATTTGTCGCTGTAGGTCACGTCACTTTCAGAGTCTTCGATGAGGACAATATTTGCTAAGTCGTTATAGATTCGCACCAAAAATGAAACAGTGGTGCCAACTTCGCCCTGGCTAACTAAATAATCCTAAATTGAGCAGTTTTTGGGTTTACCTTTTAGCGAATTTATTTAGCTAAGACAGGGCGGTTCAGAAGTATTCAAATATCAAAATATTTTTTGATACTTGGATAAAAATAACTTCGGAGAAACCACAATAATGAAATCATCATTGAAAATTCTTTTGCAAAAGACAGCTCTGGCAAGTGCAATTTCGTTACTTTGTACAGCGCCTTTCGCTGCCCATGCGGAAGAGGCGGACAACACACTGCTGACTGATCGCATCATTGTGAAGTACAAGGAAAGCGCTAAGGTCGGACGGGCTACGATCATGGCAAAGGAAACGGTAGAAAAAGCCTCCCGTCGTGCCGGCCATAAAATGCAGCACCTACGTCGTATGGCTACTGGCGCCCAGGTAATGCGCCTGGAAGGTCGGAAAAATAGAGCTGAAGTAAACGCAATTATCGAGCGATTGAACCAGGACCCGGATGTTGAATACGCAGAACCGGATCTGATCATGCGAGCGATGGCTGTACCCAATGACCCAAGCTATCTCAATCAGTGGCACTACTATGAAACCACCGGCGGTTTAAATCTTCCATTAGCCTGGGATGTCACCCAGGGCAATGGGGCAGTGGTTGCAGTGCTCGATACTGGTTATCGTCCCCACGCCGACCTGGCAGACAATATTCTGCCGGGCTACGATATGATTTCCGATACCTTCGTCTCAGTGGATGGCGATGGCCGCGATAGTGATGCTACCGATCCAGGTGATTGGTATAGTTCTGGAACTTGCGGCGATAGCTCTTCAAGCAACAGCAGCTGGCACGGCACCCATGTCGCTGGCACTATCGCTGGGGTTACCAACAATAATATAGGCATTGCCGGTGTCGCCTACGAGGCCAAGATAGTCCCAATACGCGTACTCGGCCGTTGCGGGGGCTATACCTCAGATATTGCCGATGGCATGATCTGGGGCGCCGGCGGTTCTGTCAGTGGCCTGCCGAACAACGCCAATCCTGCCCAGGTGCTTAATCTGAGTCTTGGCGGCGGCGGCAGCTGCGGCACTACCACGCAGAATGCCATCAATACCGCTCGCAGCCTCGGCGCTACCGTTGTTGTAGCCGCCGGTAATAGCAATACTAATGCAAGCCAATTTACCCCTGCGAACTGTAATGGGGTGATCTCAGTCGCTGCGACTAATCGCAGTGGCGGCCGTGCTTACTACTCTAACTACGGCAATGTGGTAGACGTTGCAGCGCCAGGAGGAGCACAGAGCTTCGCCAACGATTCCGATGGCATTCTTTCCACCTATAACAACGGCACCACTGACCCCGGCAGTGACAGTTACTATTACATCCAGGGCACCAGCATGGCTGCGCCCCACGTTGCAGGCGCTGCGGCATTGCTTTATTCCGTAGACTCCAGTCTTACACCAGACGAAGTCGAATCAATTCTCACGAGCACCGCGAGGAGTTTCCCTGCTTCGTGCAACAGCTGTGGTACCGGTATAGTCGATGCAGCTGCGGCCGTAGCCATGGCCAACGGTGGTGATGGTGGCGGTGGTGGCGGTAACGATGGCGGAGAACTCGAAAACGGTGTCACTGAGACCGGTATCGAGGGTAGCAGTGGTGAGGAAATTTACTTCACCCTGGATGTCCCCGAAAATGCCACAGACCTCTCCTTTAAAATGTCTGGTGGAAGCGGCGATGCTGACCTCTATGTTCGCTTTGGCAGCGCACCGACTACCAGCACTTATGACTGCCGCCCCTACACATCAGGTAACAACGAAACCTGTGACATCGCTAACGTACAGGGCGGAACTTATCACGTCATGGTGCGTGGCTATAGCTCTTTCTCCGGCGTGAGCCTCGAAGGTAGCTACACCGGAGGTAACGGCGGTGGCGGTAGCGATAACTGGGAACAGACTGGCCTTACTGGTTCCAGCAACAGCTGGCAGCACTTCACCATTGATGTTAATAGCGGAGCCTCAACGTTGAGCGCCGTTATGGAAGGTGGCTCTGGCGATGCTGACCTCTACGTGCGCTACGGCCAAGAGCCTTCCCGCACGGCATATGACTGCCGTCCCTACGAATGGGGCAATGATGAAAGCTGCAATATCAGCAATCCAGATGCAGGCACCTGGTATATCAGCATTCGCGCCTACTCAGACTACTCCGGCGTTACTCTTAGCGCTAGTGCTCAGTAATTAGGCTGACACCCGCCCTACAGTTAGTTTTCTGTAGGGTGGGTCCATACCAGTCCGGCCCAGGTAACTGTGATCAAATAACATAAAAGGCGACCAATATAGCCCAATACCAGTAAGCTAAGCTGACTGGTATTTTGTTAGGGTATAGCGCATCGACTATTTCTTTACAGCACTTGGAAATTACACTCTCGTCTTTTTGGCAGGACGAAGGCCGGGCCATACTGAGGTTATCGTTTCCGAGCGTATCGCGACATATTGCTCCAACCTAATCACCTAGCGTGCCGTAGTCACTACAGCTGGACACAGAGGGTAGCCTTTACATGCTGTATCTAGCGTCGCATTTTACTCACATCATCATGACAGAAATTTAATGAGAACAACCTCCCTCACTCTAACTTCAAAGCTTCCTCGAGAACACCATATAATTTAATAGAGCATCTCATAATCAAGTAGAAAAATAGGAGCAATAGTTTGTACATAGCAATCCTAAATGAAGATTACCGAAATCAAGTGGCAGCACTTGCTGACGATTGCCCGAAGAGTAAAAGCCTCATCAAAAGTCCCTAGTAAAATCTCAATGACAAAGTCGACACCTACAAAAATCAGATACTATCTAGTTAGTCTATTCAGAGGCGTAAGCCAAGTCATCCTTCAAAAAAACGCATTAAGTGGTGTTTTATTCTTATCCGGAGTAGCAGTTAATTCGGTTACCATGGCTCTTGGAGCAGCACTTGGTGTTATCACAGCGACCGTTTGTGCAGGAATTTTGCATTACCCTGTGAAACAAATTGAAGAGGGATTATTTGGGTACAATGGAGCCTTGATCGGTATAGTCATATTCTTATTATATGCTCCATCCCCAATTACTATTTTATTAATTATTGGTGGAAGCGCTCTAACAGTATTGATCATACACTTTATGATGCTTCACATTTTCCTTCCGCCTTATACTGCACCATACATTCTGGTGATATGGGCTATATGGATATTTGCCCCAACACAGGACCTAGCGCCAGCCGTAACACCCATGAATGAAAAAATTTCAACATGGGGGATATTTGAAGGTATAGGTCAGATTATATTTCAAAACAATGCCATTACCGGTATTTGCTTTTTAGTTGGACTTTTCATTTCGAATAAGTCTCATGCGCTTTGGAGCATAATTGGTGGACTGCTTGCCACATTCCTGGCCATGTTCCTAGCTTTACCACCAACACTAATCCTAGCTGGAATCTTTGGCTACAACGCATCTCTGAGTGCTATTGCACTATCAAGTGGAAGTAAGCAGTGGCTAGCCCCTCTTGCAGGTAGTGTATTAACCGTTCCAATTGCGATGGCCCTTATGGGTGCTGATATTATTATTTTAAGCGCTCCATTTGTTATTTCCAGCTGGATTATATTGTTATTAAAGAGGGAGCTCGCAATAGGTCGTTAATTCAGCAAATCAGAACAAGCGCTATCACCACGAAAACTATTGGCATGATAGGGCACCAACCTCTTCAACAATCACTTACTCCGAATAGACGATAGGTCCACTGATCAGCTCGGTAAAATCGAAAGTAACTCCAAAGGAATTCTTCACTCATCCGAATAATGGTTCGACGATCGGAAGAATTTAGGGTACCTGCAACTGCTGCATGTGCCGTGTGTTGCTTAAGCATTCAGCTTCAATACTCTGACCGTCTTTAAGACCTTGTCCTTAGCCGCGAATGGCAGCCCCTTTATCGGAATGAATAACTGGCTAGGGAAGGGGAGAGATAAACTGTGTCAGCGCAACTGCACGATTTAAAGCGGTTCCCCTTGGCACCACTTCGTTGGTTAATCCAATGCGGCAAGCTTCTTCCATATTAATAATTCTACCAGTGATGATCAATTCCAGGAATTGGTAGACGGTCATTGGAACCGGCAGCATCCTGACGCACAACGACAGTGACATCACCATCTTCCGTTAACCCACTTTCAGCTTACTCTGGGCCGGGCGAAGAGCCACTAGGCCAAACAATACGTATCTTATCGTTCAACTCCGCCCCCTATTAAAATAATTTCAATTAATATAAGAGAGCTAGCAATTCTTAAAATTTTCAAAATCCTTCTAAATTTTTGCGAGACGGAAAATTAAACTGTAATTCTCTGTATATTTAATTGGTGTCAGAGTCGAATACGCTCAGCGGGCATATACCCAACAATAGTAAAAGGGCTTCGGATAATTGGTGCCAGAGTCGATTAAATAACGAAAAATTATGGTTTTTCTTTGCTTTTCTCTCTGTTTAAATCACCCCAGTTACCACTGCGACGTTAACTGAGCTACTGACTCATCGCCGTGGTAAAGGGTTAACCACCAACATCAAAAGCCAAACAAGAGGGAATCCCCATGTCTATCTACCTGAACTTCAATAACAAAGCCACTAAAGGCAACGTCACCGCCAAAGGTTACGAAGACTGGATCGAAGTTGACAGCTTCAATTTTGGTGTTGGCCGCGGTATCACCATGGAAGCCGGTGCTACCTCCAACCGTGAAGCCTCTCGCCCAAGCCTGAGCGAAGTTACTCTCACCAAGCGCATCGACGCAGCTTCCGGCGGCTTGTTCAAGTCTTCTGTCACTGGTGACGAAGGTGTGCCCGTAGAGATTCATGTTGTACAGACCGGCGCCAACTCTGTAGAAAAATACGCGGTTTACAAGCTGACTGACGTAATCATCTCCTCTTACAGCATTGGTGCTTCTGCCGGTGGCGCTCCTCAGGAGTCCATCTCTCTGAGCTTCGCCAAAATCGAAGCCGAACTCGACCACGCTGATAAGACTAACAAGAACCCCAAGAACATGAAGGTTGGATACGACCTCACCACAGCGACTCCGCTGTAATTGGTTCGACTCTTTTCGGGTTGAACGGTGGCCTGCAGAGTACCTGCGGGCTACCGCCCTCCAGTTCTTTAGCTGAGTG
>NZ_BAABQV010000004.1:0-526417 GCF_040371615.1 Microbulbifer sp. NBRC 101763 | reverse complement strand
GCTCGGCTCTAACTGCGGGACGCGTATTCTACACATCCGGGCTGCTGAATCAAGTGATTTTTTGCAGCTTTTTTTCGGTGATTTGAACTGCTCAAAGCGCTTTTCAAATCCCGGCAAGGTTGTTTCCGCCCTTGCTTGAAGTGGCGCGCATTATAGCTTCGCAACTTCCTTTTGCAAGCGCCTCAAAAATTATTTTTTGGGGCCGCAGACCTTCTTTTCAGAGGGCCTTTTATATGGCGGTGAGAGAGGGATTCGAACCCTCGATGAGTGTTAACCCATACGCCCTTAGCAGGGGCGCGCCTTCAGCCACTCGGCCATCTCACCTTTTTAATTTACTTCGAAACTCTTCTTCCGAAAAACCTCTTTTAGGAGGTTTTTTCTACTCAACAACCTAACTGGTTGCTCGCTGAAAGTGGGCGGCATAATACCAACGGCCCGACAAAAAGCAATGGGGAATCAATAACTTTTTGCACTTTTTTGTCTTATCGAACACCTTTTAGACAACACGGCCAAAAAAACGACTTTCCCGCCAAGCACTTCTTTTGAGGAGAAGATTCAAAAATAAAAAAAGGCCGGGTTACCGGCCTTTTTAGGGAAACTGTGCGTCTAGTCGTTACCACCCTCCTCAGAGGATTGCTTTTCACGCTGGATACGCTGGTAAATTTCTTCGCGGTGCACGGCGACTTCCTTTGGCGCATTGACACCAATACGCACCTGATTGCCCTTCACCCCCAGCACGGTAACCGTGACATTGTCGCCAACCATCAGCGTTTCGCCAATTCGGCGGGTTAAAATCAACATTACCTACTTCTCCTTGATCATCCTGTGATAAAGAGCGGCCGGTGTTTTCCTGACGCTGCTCTTATTTGGTCATCTTAACCGGATGGCGGTGCAAAAAGGTCAAAAACTACCCATCACACTATTCAGTATTGACCAGTCGAACAAAATCTCAACAGGTTGGATGTAATGCCAAGCAACTGAATCGAAATGGGTGGCTCTTGCCGCCTTAGCTCCGGTTATAGCGTTTATTTCATCTCTGTTTATCAGAGAGCTCAAATTCACTATGCAAGGCACGCACAGCAAGCTCGAGGTAGCGCTCATCGATAATCACCGATATCTTTATTTCAGATGTGGTGATCATCTGAATATTGATATTGTCTTCACCCAGAGCACTAAACATACGACTGGCCACGTTCGCATGGGAACGCATTCCCACGCCGACAATTGATACTTTGGCAATCTTGTCGTCTGTGATCACTTCGCGTGCGCCAAGTTCCGCCGAAACACGCTCCAGAACATCACGCGCTTTATGCAGATCATTTCGATGCACAGTAAAAGTAAAGTCTGTAGTTCCATCAACCGCGCTGATGTTTTGCACGATCACGTCCACTTCAATATTTTCGCGGCCAACTGGTGCAAGAATACGGCAGGCAACCCCGGGGGTATCCGGAACACCGCGAATAGTTAGCTTGGCTTCATCACGGTTGAATGCGATACCAGATACGACGGGTTGTTCCATCTCGTTGTTTTCCTCATCCAGACTAATCAGGGTTCCTTCACCCTCTTCAAAAGTTGAAAGTACGCGCAGCGGAACCTTGTATTTACCGGCAAACTCTACGGCGCGGATCTGCAGGACCTTTGAGCCAAGACTCGCCATCTCCAGCATTTCCTCAAACGTAATCCGATCCATACGACGCGCACTATCCACCACTCGTGGATCAGTGGTGTAGACCCCATCAACATCCGTATAAATCTGGCACTCAGTGGCATCAAGCGCTGCAGCGAGAGCCACGCCCGTGGTATCTGAACCACCGCGCCCCAAAGTAGTGATATTTCCATCATCATCTACCCCCTGGAAGCCGGCTACTACAATTACTTTGCCGTTATCCAGGTCAGCGCGCATGCGTTCAACATCAATACGCTGGATACGTGCTTTGGTATGGGCGTTGTCCGTGAGGATCTTGACCTGCCCCCCGGTATAGGAGCAGGCATCATAGCCACGTTTCTTCAGAGCCATGCTCAATAGCGCAATGGTGACCTGCTCACCGGTAGACACCAGCACATCCAGCTCGCGGGGATCGGGTTTTTCCTGGATCTGATATGCCAAATCAATCAGGCGGTTGGTCTCTCCACTCATGGCAGAAAGCACCACAACCAAGCCATGCCCTTTGGCGCGAAACGCGGCTACTTTATCAGCGACAGCCTCTATACGCTCTATCGAGCCTACAGAGGTTCCACCGTATTTCTGCACGAACAAACTCATAATCTTTGTGTTTCCTTAGCCCCTGGCCAAGTACGCGCACTGCTCTGACTCATGCAGGCGCGCACTTAATCACCAAACTTCGGTGAAATCAACTTCACATACGACTTCTGGCGCCGTTTTTACCGAAATCAGCTGCTGAGGGAGCCCTCAACCCATGTGGGCACCTCCTGCAACATACCCGCCAGGGCGGAAACATCAGTTCCTCCCCCCTGTGCCATATCCTTACGGCCACCGCCCTTACCACCAAGCTTGGCAGCGGCAAAGCGCATAAGATCCCCCGCTGACAGGCGATCTGTCAGGTCCTTGGTTACTGCCGCTACCAGAGCCACCTTATCCTCACCAGGTGCTGCAAGCAGGACAACACCACTACCAAGCTTGTTTTTCATCTGGTCAGCCAGGTCTCGCAGGGATTTAGGGTCTGCGCCATCAACAGACGCCGCCAACAACTTGAAGCCAGCAATTTCCACCGCTTGAGCAGAGAGATCACCTCCGGCACCACTGGCCAATTTGGTCTTAAGCTGACCAATTTCCTTCTCCAGTTTGCGGTTGTTAAGCAATAGCTGCTCAACTTTATCGGCAAGGCTATCCGGGCGCGCCTTGAGAAGTGCTGCAATATGTTCAAGACGCTGCTGGGTTTGATCGAACAATGACAGCGCATGTGCGCCAGTCACGGCTTCAATGCGGCGTTGACCGGAGGCGATACCGCTCTCACTCACAATGCGCAGAAGACCTATATCACCGGTGCGCTTGACATGAGTCCCGCCGCATAACTCAACAGAAAAAGCGCCAGTTTCAGTCTCTCCCATGGAAAGAACACGAACCGTATCGCCATATTTCTCACCGAACAGGGCCATTGCCCCCATTTCCTTGGCAGACTCAATATCGGTTTCGCAAGTATCAACCGGAGTATTGGCGCGAACCTGGGCATTCACCAGGGATTCAATGGCATGCAGCTGCTTATTGGTAACAGCCTCTGGATGAGAGAAATCGAAACGAAGGCGCTCGGAGTCCACCAGCGACCCCTTTTGCGTAACATGCTCGCCCAACACTTTGCGCAGAGCAGCGTGCAGCAGGTGGGTGGCGGAGTGATTCAGTGCGGTTGCCTGGCGCACTTCTGCAGACACCTTGGCAGAAATTTGATCACCAATAGTGATGACACCCTGCAACATTTTACCGGTGTGCAAGTGGTGGCCGCCCTGCTTGGTACAATCACGAACCTCAAAACGGCCAGCTGTTGAACTGAGATAGCCACTATCGCCAGCCTGGCCTCCAGACTCGGCATAAAACGGGGTGCGGTCGAGAATCACCGCACCTTCTTCACCTTCCTCCAGGCGCTCGACTTGCTCGCGACCTTTGACGATAGCGATAACCCTGCCCCGCGCCTCAGTTGTTTCGTAACCGAGGAACTCTGTCACACCTTCCAGATCCAGAACCTCGGTATAGTCCTGCTTGAATTTACCTGCTGCGCGCGCACGTTCGCGCTGGGCTTCCATCGCAGCCTCATAACCTGCCATATCCAGTGACAAACCACGCTCTCGGGCAATATCCTGAGTCAGGTCGGTGGGGAAGCCATAAGTATCATGTAAAGTAAACACCAGCTCACCAGGAATCTCGCTATCTTCCAGGGAGGCCAGCGCACTCTCCAGCAGAGCCATCCCTTTGTCCAGGGTTTTGGCAAACTGCTCTTCCTCTTTACGTAGAGCCCGCTCAATAAGCTCTTGCTTCTCACGCAACTCAGGATAAGCATCACCCATTTGCTCAGTCAGGGCTTCCACTAACTTAAAAAAGAACACCTCTTTATGGCCGAGTTTGTGACCATGACGCACAGCACGACGGATAATGCGACGCAACACAAAACCCCGCCCCTCATTGGATGGCATCACCCCATCAGCAATCAGGAAGGAGCAAGAGCGAATATGGTCTGCAATGACACGCAGGGATTTTTCTTCGAGGTTCTTGCAGGAGACTATTTCACTAGCAGCTTTAAGCAGCGCCTGGAAAAGATCAATTTCATAATTTGAGTGCACGCTTTGCATAACCGCGGCAATACGCTCCAAACCCATGCCTGTATCTACGGAGGGCTTGGGCAGTGGGTGCAGTTCGCCATCAGCAGTGCGCTCGTACTGCATAAATACCAGGTTCCAAATCTCAATATAGCGGTCGAGATCGTCGTTATCGGAACCTGGGGGGCCACCGGGAACATCGGCACCGTGATCGTAGAAAATTTCTGAGCTGGGCCCACAAGGACCTGTATCGCCCATTTGCCAGAAGTTGTCCTCATCGAGGCGAGAAAAACGCTCTGCGCTAACGCCCACTTCTTTTAACCAGATATCAGCGGCCTCATCATCGCTGATATGAACAGTCACCCACAGGCGCTCTTCGGGCAGACCCAGTACTTTTGTGAGGAAATCCCAGGCAAAGCGGATGGCTTCACGCTTGAAATAATCGCCAAAACTGAAGTTGCCCAACATTTCAAAGAAGGTGTGATGGCGCGCGGTATAGCCCACATTCTCCAGGTCATTGTGCTTGCCTCCGGCACGCACACAGCGCTGGGAGCTAGCGGCCCGATTGTAAGGACGCTTTTCCTGACCGAGGAAGGTGTCCTTAAACTGCACCATGCCGGCATTGGTGAATAGCAGGGTCGGGTCATTGCCCGGAACCAGAGAGCTCGACGGCACCACAGTATGGCCCTGCTCGGCAAAGTAATTCAGAAAGGCGTCGCGAATCTGTGCGCTTTTCATCCGGCGTAATTCCACTTCGTTAGTTGAAAGTTATGTGAACGACACCGATGACGCGGTGCCACGTCTGTCCTGCTACTGCGCAAGCCCTTGTTCGGGCATCTTCTTTTGAGCCAGCAGGTGAACATGCAGGTGAAATACGGTCTGCCCCGCACTACGGCCATTGTTAACCACCAGCCGAAAGCCCTCGAGTCGTAAGCGCCGGCCCAGCTCGGCTGCCACCCACATCAGGTGGCCGAGTAGACCTTTGTCTTCGCTTTTGGCATCGGACAGATTAACTAGAGGTTTGCGCGGGATAATGAGGAGATGGGTCGGGGCTTGTGGCGCCCGATCCTCAATAACGACACAAAGGTCATCCTCGTAGATTTTCTCGGCCGGGATATCGCCCGAGATTATTTGACTGAAAACGCTGGGTTCACCCATTGGCTTATTTTTCCAGCTTTTCCTCAGCTGTCAGCTGACGCGCCTCAGATTCCAGCATCACCGGAATCCCGTCCCTAACCGGATAGGCCAAGCCACTGGCTCGACAAACCAGCTCCTGGGTATCTTCGCGGTACTCAAGCGGTGCCTTACTTACAGGACACACTAATAGGCTCAGCAACTTCTTATCCATGTTCCACCCCACTATTTCCCCCCGACACAACTTCCGGGGGGCAAAAATGACCGCGTATCATACAATGCTTCATGGGGTTTTTCACGGTATTCACCTCTGCTTAAGCCAACAGATTTCCCCGTTTTAACCCATCTTTACCTATTTTTATCCAGAGATGACAGGGTTTGAGGCTGGCAAAATGGAGTTTAGGTGGCCCAGTAGTAAATCACGGGCTAGACGCCCCTCCTCCACCTCGTTGAACAGCTCGTGGTAAGCTGCCGGAAAACAGTGAAGCCTTTTATTGGTCGAACCCATTCGACCAAACCACTCCCGACTCAGCTCTACATCCACCAAACGATCCGATTCCGGCAGCAGCATTAAGCAGGGTGTAAGCAGCCGCTCCAGATTAGCTGACAGAAACGTCCTCTCCTGGAGAAAGCTTTCAAACCAACGCAGGGAAACCCCGTGGTGGGCAAGCTCATCATTGCGATAGGCTTCGACAATAGAAACATCCCGGCTCAACCACTTGTCATCAATTCGACTGGAAAGTACAAGCTTCGGAAATAATTTGGCCAGCATCATTACCAGCCACAGCTCCAGGCCAGCGGGCTCTTTAGCTCCGCGAAATCCAGGCGCAGACAGGATCACACTGTCCACGAATCCATACCGAATAGCGCTGCCGCAGGCCACTACCGCCCCCATACTATGGCCCAACAGATGCACACTTGTATTGGGGTTACCACTTTTGACCAAACAAATAAATTCATGCAGGTCCTCGCAATAAAGGGAGAAATCATCAATATGCCCCCTTTTTCCATCTGATAACCCATGACCATAATGATCGGGGGCGTAGACGCTGAACCCGGCACGATTCAGATACTGGGCCAGCATGGTGTAGCGGCCGCTATGCTCACCCAAGCCGTGGGAAATAACTACTACCCCAAGCGCTTTCTCAACCCACCAACGGCGGTAGTGCAGGCTTACATTTCTGGTTACAAACTCCATTGCCCCTCCTTATTTTCCTTATTGTTGTAGCTTGGGCCATTCGGCACCTGTCAGCTCTCCCGCTCCAGACTGCTGCAGTACTGTCCCAACATGGCCAAATGGTTAAGGCGTGCCCGCTTGAGTAACGCACCCTGTGCTTTGGCAATATTTTCAGAGCGCCCCGCCCAAGCTGCCAATGCTGGCTGCTGCAACGCCCGGCCGTAGGAAAAGCTCAGTTGCCAAGGTGCATTATTTATCTTGTTCAACGCGTTGAGATTTGCAGAAGCCTCTTCGTTCCCCTGGCCACCAGAGAGGAAGTTTATGCTCGGTACGGCTGCTGGCACTGACCGACGTAAACTTCGCAGGGTGTATTCCGCAACCTGCTGCGGCTCCGCTCGTGCCGATTGCGCCCCAGGTATGACCATGCTGGGCTTCAGTAACATCAATTCAAGAGTGACGCCATGACGATACAGCGCGTGAAAAACAGTATGCCAAACTTGTTCATTAACTTCGGCACAACGCTCAATGCTGTGATCCCCATCCATGAGAACTTCCGGCTCCACAATTGGCACCACGCCCTCGGCCTGACACACAGCTGCGTAACGGGCCAACATTTCAGCATTGGCCTGTAGCCCGAGCTCGGTGGGATTGTGTGGACTAACTGGATAGACTTCACGCCACTTGGCAAATCGAGCTCCCTGCTTTTTGTACTCGCGCAGTCGTTCGGCAAGTCCATCCAGGCCATATGTAATCATATCCCCCGCAGTACCAGCCAATGGCCCTTTTCCCTTGTCGACCTTAATCCCGGGGACAACCTTTTGATTCGCAGCCACCTGTGCCAAAAGTTTGCCATTAGCACTGCATTGACCAAGCGTCTCCTCAAACAGAATTACCCCACTGATAAAATCTCCCAGGCCCTTTGCCTCTAGCAGGGCCGCACGGTAATCCCGTCGACTCTGCTCGGTGGACTCCACCCCAATCGTGTTGAAACGCTTGGCAATAGTGCCACTGCTCTCATCTGCAGCGAGAATTCCCCTGCGACCATCCACCAATGCATCAACTGTTGCCTGTAACTCCTCCCAAACCGCCATTTGGCCACCTCCCTGTGCCGAAAGCCCATCTTGAAAAATTATTGGCCTAACTAAAATGCCTTACACGCGGCAACTGCCCGTTGCCAGCCGGCCAACCGCGATTTCCTTTCTGAAGCAGCCATAGAGGGCATAAAATCTCGCTCAATCTCCCTCAAACATTCCGGCAACTTGTCAAAGTGCCACAGGCCACTACCAATACCCGCCAGAAGAGCAGCGCCGATGGCTGTAGACTCGATTTGCTTTGGCCGCTCAACCCGCAACGCAGAAATATCTGCCTGAAACTGCATCAGGAAATTATTTGCGCATGCCCCACCATCCACTCGCATATGGCTAATGGATACCCCGAGAGCCCCCTCCATCAAGCGCGCCAACTCATCACTCTGATAGGCGATAGATTCAAGCGTAGCGCGCACTATTTCTGCCCGGCCAGCGCCGCGACTCAAGCCGCACACAGTACCCCTCGCTGATGGGTCCCAATGAGGAGCACCGAGGCCACTGAACGCGGGCACCAGGTAAACTCCACGGGTATCAGGAATACTCTGCGCAATCACCTCTGTATCCACTGCCTGCTGAATCAAGCCCATCTCATCACGTAGCCATTGGATCGCAGACCCCGCGGTAAATACCGACCCCTCAACTGCATAAGCAGGGGCACCGCTGATATCACAGGCAATAGTGGCGAGCAGCCCCGGAGATGGCTTCGGTCGCTTCTCACCTGCAAAAGCCAGCATAAAACAGCCAGTACCATAAGTATTTTTGATCTCCCCGGGACGGAGACAGCCCTGACCAAACAACGCTGCCTGCTGATCGCCGGCCACACCACAAATAGGTGCGCTTGCCCCAATGAACGCCTCAGGATCGGTATCGGTAAAATGACCGGCAGAAGGCCGGATTTCCGGCAGGATAGACTCTGGACAACCAAAGAGAGCCAGCAATTCCGGATCCCAGCGCTTTTGTTCCAGGTTGTAAAGTAGGGTGCGACTGGCATTGGTGTGATCAGTCAAGTGTGCGCGGCCACCGCTCATTTTCCACACCAGCCAGCTATCTACTGTGCCGAAACACAGGTCTCCGCGATGAGCGCGCTCCAGCAGCTGTGGCTGTGCACGGAAAATCCACAGCAACTTGCTTGCGGAGAAATAGGCATCCAACAGCAATCCACTTCGTTCGCGCAGCCAATCAGATTTTTCTGCAGCAGCTAACTCCTGGCAGATTTCTGCGGAGCGGCGGCACTGCCATACAATGGCGGGGTGCACCGGCTCACCGGTATGCCGGTCCCACAGAACTGTAGTTTCACGCTGATTGGTAATACCCACTGCCTCAACATCGGACGCGCGGATGCCGGCGCGTTGCAGAGCTGCCGCGCAAACCCGCTGCGTCACCTGCCAAATTTCTTCGGCATTCTGCTCAACCCAACCGGGTTTAGGGTAGTAGTTGGGGATTTCAGAGTAACTGCGCCCAACCAGAGCGCCGCTACTATTAAAGACAAAGGCCGTAGTGCCCGTAGTGCCCTGGTCAATGGACAGGATCATAGGGTGTCTCACGCTTATTATTCTTGCTTTCATCATCACAGGTCGGACAGCAACAATACCACCGTGACCCAATCATGCATGAGAGTATAAGCCCGATTACTTCCCGTCTAGCGCCCAGCTGATAGCATCTGCGGGAAAACCGCGATACGCCAAATAGCGCTGGCGCCTTGCGCGCTCTTTCATTTGCTGGTCTCTGGGCAGCGCTATATTGATAGGAGCACGGTATTTGCGCTGGAGCTGCTCCTGGGCAAGCTCAAACCAATCAACCTCCAGCTGCTCAATCGCATGGGTCGCGAGCTCTCCTCGAATCCCCCGCTGCTGCAACTCCTGACGAATACGCATAGGCCCCTGCCCACGCTGAACACGAGCGCGGACAAATACTTCAGCAAAGCGCTGATCTGACTGATAATTAAGTGTTTGCAAGCGCTCGAATAGAGCATCGAAATCGGCACCGGGGAACTTGCCCGCAAGCTTTTGCTTCAATTCATGGCGCGAATGCTCACGACGGGCAAGTAACTCAAGCGCCGCACCGAACAGCACTTGAGCGGGATCAACGGAGAAATCCGTGTTTGAATAAGGCACTTACTCTTCCGGGAGTTCCACTACCTCTTCGGGGCTTGCCGGAACCAGGTCACCCAGCAGTTGCGCACGCAGCTGCCCTTCAATCTCATTGCGGATATCCGGGTTGTCACGTAAGAACTTTGTGGCGTTAGCCTTACCCTGGCCAATCTTCTCGCCCTTATAACTGTACCAGGCACCAGCCTTGTCAACCAAGCCCAGTTTCACTCCATAGTCGACTACCTCGCCAACCATATTGATGCCTTCGCCATACATGATCTGGAATTCAGTCTGCTTGAAGGGGGGCGCCACCTTATTTTTGACAACTTTTACGCGAGTCTCATTACCCACTACCTCATCGCCGTCCTTTACGGAACCGATACGACGGATATCCAGACGCACGGAAGAATAGAACTTAAGCGCGTTACCACCAGTGGTGGTTTCCGGGGAACCAAACATCACACCGATCTTCATACGGATCTGGTTAATAAAAATTGCCAGAGTATTGGTGTTCTTGATATTACCGGTCAGCTTGCGCAAAGCCTGGGACATCAGGCGGGCCTGCAAGCCGACGTGGGAATCCCCCATCTCGCCCTCAATCTCTGCACGTGGGGTCAAGGCCGCCACAGAGTCCACTACCAGCACGTCCACGGCACCGGAGCGTACCAGCATATCGGCCACTTCGAGAGCCTGCTCACCGGTATCCGGCTGGGAAACGATCAGCTCGTCAACATTAACACCCAGCTTCTCTGCATAGATGGGGTCGAGCGCATGTTCAGCATCCACAAACGCGCAGGTGCCACCTTTGCGCTGCGCCTCAGCAATAACTTGCAGTGTCAGGGTAGTTTTACCTGAGGATTCAGGACCATAGATCTCAACAATACGGCCGCGGGGCAGACCACCAATACCCAGGGCCACATCCAGACCTAAGGAGCCAGTTGAGATCGCCGGGATACGCTCGCGCTCTTTATCTCCCATGCGCATCACTGTGCCTTTGCCAAACTGGCGTTCGATCTGCGAGAGCGCCGCCTTTAGCGCCTTGTCTTTATTGGAATCCATGACCATTCCCATATTGCTAAGCTGTGTTGATTGGTGGCAAGCTTAACGAAGGATTACTGTATAGGCAACCAGTAATTCCGGCACAACCGGTACCAGTCACCATCGCGCAAATTATGGGCTTTGGGCAGCTGCAAAGCTCGCCCTAACATTGCCAAGGTAACCCACTGCAGCCCTAAACCGGATGCTCATCCAGGATAGCGAGCATACCTTTGATTGCCTCTCTCACAGTCTGCGCCTGTACTTCAGCCCTATCGCCTTGAAAATGAAAGCAACGGGCATCGATCTGCACGGGTTCCTGCCCATCGGCATGAGCCCAGGCAATCCAGACGGTACCTACAGGCTTCTCTTCAGTACCGCCATCGGGACCGGCAATACCACTCACTGCAACAGATAGATTGGCATCCATCATTGCCAACACGCCACAGGCCATCTGGCGGGCAACCGGCTCACTGACAGCACCAAACTGTTGTAAATCCTTGACATCTACACCCAGAACGCTGTGTTTGATGCGGTTGGCATAACTCACGACAGAGCCGTCAAACCAACTTGATGCCCCGGCAATAGCGGTTATCGCTGCGGCAACAGCCCCCCCAGTGCAAGACTCCGCAGCGGTAACTCGCCATGCACGTTTATCCAGTTCCTTACCCAGCCGCTGAGCTAACAGGGTAACGTCTCTATACTCAATCATTACACTTCCCATTAGTTTGAATCGGGAGTAGCCCCCAGCCAGGCAGCAGCCTTGATACACTTTGCTCCTAAACCATCGATACGATTGATGCTTTATTAGCTTCGAATTTTAGGGGGCTGGCTATCAAGAGTAGTTTTTCATATCGAGATTAAAAAAGACTGATCGCTTACAGCATTGATCAACGCTGACTTCAGGGAAAACGAAATACAAAATGCCAGAGAGCCTTCCCCAAAGCGAGACCATCAAGACCACCTCCATATTTGTGATGATCATGAGATCAGAGTTGTTCACTTATTGGATGATGGCTGGTTTTACTCCAGCCACTCAAAACCAAGTCTATTGAAATCCAATTGACTCTTGTCCACAAATAAGAGAAGGGAAACGAAATTCAGGTCGGTAGTATCATTTAGCCATGGCGGAATTTATTAACGAACTGTTTTGAACAGCCAACGGTGAAAATTTTTCCGCCATTCTTGCATCTAGCTTCGCACTAAACCTGGGCTAAGTTGCGACGAAGGTGGTACATGAACTGTTCGGCGCGATTAAGCCAACTCAGGTTCCGCACATCGCTTCTGATGAACCCAATCTACAATTTCGCCCTCCGGGATATAACCACAAACAGTTTCCCTCAGTAGCTGGCGTACCCGCTCATAATCATCACGCTCTACCGCACTAAGTAGCTGGGCCAACACCGTCTTGAATGATTCCCAGGACAAGTGATCCTCTGTAGCGCACATAATCATTGGGTGATCGGTCGGGCTGACGTTGTCACCAATCAATAGCTCTTCATAGAGTTTTTCACCCGGACGCAAGCCGGTAAACTCGATAGCGACATCGCCGTGCGGGTCCTTCTCTGACCGCACAGTGCAACCACTGAGGTGGATCATCTTTTCTGCTAACTCAGCAATTTTCACTGGGCTGCCCATATCCAGTACAAACACATCCCCACCCTGCCCCATCGCACCAGCTTGAATAACCAACTGGGCAGCCTCGGGAATCGTCATAAAGTAGCGGGTAATATTGGGGTGCGTTACCGTTACCGGGCCACCACGCTTGATCTGATCACGAAAACGCGGAATCACCGACCCCGATGAACCCAGCACATTGCCGAATCGAACCATGGTGAAACGGGTTTTGTTAACCTGGTTTACAGTTTCGCCATCATTGAACAACGTAGGAGCTGGCTCTTGGCTCAGTGCCTGTAGCACCATTTCTGCAAGGCGTTTAGTGCTACCCATCACATTGGTTGGGCGCACCGCTTTGTCAGTAGAAATCAATACAAAGTGTTCAACTCCCGCTTTTACCGCCGCCTGAGCGGTATGCAGAGAGCCAAACACGTTGTTCATCACACCCTCGGCAATATTATGTTCAACCATCGGGACGTGCTTATACGCCGCTGCATGATACACGGTGACCACATCCCAGGACCGCATCAGATCCAATAGACGCCCTGGGTTACGGATAGACCCAAGGACCGGTACCAATCGCACAGGCAACGATTCACGTCGGATCCGCTGCTCCAACTCTGTATGGATGCTGTAAAGGTTAAACTCACTGTGCTCAAACAACAGCAGTGTAGTTGGACCTGTAGCTACAATCTGACGACACAACTCCGAACCAATCGAGCCTCCAGCGCCAGTCACCATCACTACATGACCACGAATACACCTTTCAAAAAGAGCCTGCTGTGGCGGCACCGCATCGCGGCCAAGTAAATCAGCAACATCTACTTCCTGAATATCTTCGACTTTAACCCGACCACTAGCCAAATCCATGAAGCCCGGTACGCTACGCACATGTAAAGGGAAGCTTTCGAGTAACTCAAGTATCTCGCGTCGGCGTGCACGAGAGGCAGACGGAATTGCAAGAAGTATTTCCTCAGCTCCAGTTTGCTCAATCATTCTTTGAATGTTCTTAGGTTTGAAAACCCGCAGACCCGCTATAACACGATTGGCAATACCACGATCATCATCAATGAAAGCTACCGGCATCATGACTCGATCTATACGCAATGCAGCCACAAGTTGGTTGCCTGCCGCCCCAGCACCGTAGATGGCCACCTTTGGTAAATGATCGACTCGGTTGATAAAGGGCACCTGCTGGCTAGCCACATACCAATCGCCCATAAAGTACTGCCGCATAACCAGCCTGAGGCCGCCGATCATCAACAAGCTCAGCCAACAGTATATAAACACAACCGAGCGAGGCACCCTTAGCGGTGGCTCGCGGTTCAAATAAACAACTAAAGCAAGCACCAAAGCCGACAGCATTACCGCTTTGAAGATGCTGATCAACGCATCCTTGCCAAAATAGCGCATCACCGCACGATACATGCCAAACCTAACGAAAATAGGTATCGCGATTAGCGGTGCACTAACAAATAACCAAGCGTATTCGGCAAAGGGGTTAACAGGCTTATCCAATCCCAAACGAATTGCAAAGGCCAGCCAAAGGGCTAGCCACACTAGCAGAACATCAGTTATCACTTGTAAGATGCGTTTATTACGGCGGGGCAGCCCCAGTAGCCAGTTGCGCAGCTCATCCATTATTCCTTGGACCCCATAATTCTAATAGTAATCATTACGCTGTCAGCGCCGTTCCCGGTGCCAATACCTCCCCCTCGGCTATAACCACGCGATACCCAGCACTACACCCCGCCTGCAACCAAGCTTTCGCACCCACTTGCACCCCACCAGCTAAATGTACACCAACTCCTAAATGGGCAAACTCCCCCAAGCAAGCATCATGATCCACTGTCGCTTGAGCATTGACGATTGCACCGCAGCCAATCCGTGCGTCTACTCCAACCATGGCTAACGCCATCACCGCACTCCCCGCCCCCAATTGTGCACTAACGCTGACAGACGCAGCGGGATGGACTATCGTAGCCAATGGAAAGCCCGCTTGCTGCAAAGTTGCCAACCACTGCTCTCGTAACGCATTGTTACCAACTGCAGCAATGGCAGCATCCACTGTTCCAGCAACCTCAGCCAAAGTGAAGCTGTTCGCTATTACAGGGCAGCCGAAAGATTCTTCCAATTCCGGCCAACGGTCATCAGCAAAACAAACCCGCTGCCATTTTCCTGACAACATTGCGGCCTCAGCCACGGCTTTACCATGGCCACCTGCTCCCAGAATTAACAGTGTCTTTCTCAAACTCATATTTCAATTACTTAATCATACAAGGTGTGATTATTTTGTAGTAATTCGGTTGCAGAACTACTTATTAGTATTTATAACCGCCAGTAAATTAGATACAGTAAAGTGCATCCTCTACTCCCGCTCCCCTGCCTTGAACTTCACCACCAGTACCAACAGCGGAAAATAAGCAATGAGCAAACCAAGGGCACCATCCAGTTCTCCTAACCCAACCCACAATGCGATCGGCAGTAACCAAAGCAAATTAATCACTAGCACCGACAGAGTCACCGGTAAGTGCTTTCCAAACCGACGTGAAGCAAACTGATAGGCATGGCTTCGATGTGCCTCATACACTTTCTCTCCACGCGATAAGCGACGCATTAAAGTCCAGGTTGCATCCAGTATGAAAACCCCAAGCAGAATTAACCAGCTCCACAATAATTGTGGCGCCACCCAGGCAGCCTGCAAGGACAACACTCCCAAAGTAATACCTAGAAAGCCACTGCCAGCGTCCCCCATAAAGATACGTGCAGGTGGGAAATTCCAAAATAAAAAACCTGCCACCGAAACTGCTAATAGCACCGGAATGACCCAGTCGGAAGTTTGTAGAGAGCCCGAAAAGCCAAGCCCAAAATACAATAGCGCCCCGCCTAGGCATACACAAATGGCCTCAATACTGGCAATACCATCAATACCATCCATAAAGTTATAGAGATTCAGCATCCACACTAAATAGATCGCTGCCAGAGCATGGCCAAGCCAACCCAGATTCAAGGTAATACCAAATAAGCTCAGTGGGGGCAGCCCACCCAACCACTGCAATGCCCAAATAGCAGCAGCAAAATGCCCCAGTAGTCGCCAACGTGCGGGAATATGGCCATGATCATCTAGAAAACCAATCACGGCCACACCTATACCTGCTCCCAACAGCGCCCACATCATAGTCCACGGTACTATGTCAACTAAGGTTAAAAGCGGTAAGGTTCCCAGAAAGGCGAACACAAAGGCGACTCCACCACCACGAGGCGTTGGTGAAATATGTGAACTACGCGCGTTCGGGATATCAACCAAACTGCGAGCTAAGGCATAACGGCGCAAGGCCCCGGTCATAAATAGTGAAACGCCAGCCACTGCCACCAGTAACCACCAGATACTCATTTGAATTGCTGCTCCAAAAAATGCTTGGCCGTATTTCGCAATGCTTGATCAACACCAACCGGCGGGTTCCAGCTCAATAAATCACGAGTTTTATCTATATCAACCTGTAACGAACCACACAGTCTCTGAGAGAGAGCCCGCTTACGTAAAATTGCCGCTCCAGCCTCCAAAATTATGCTCGGTATAGGCAATAAGTATGATGGCTTACCCAAGGCGATACTCAATCTACGTAACAATTCAGTAGTCGATAGGTCCTCACCATCACTAACCAAGAAAGTCTGATTAGCAGCAGCAGGATGATCGACACAGGTCACAAGTAGATCAATTAAATTATCTAAGGCAACCAAACTACGCCGATTATAGATAGCTCCAAAAGGCAAAGGAACGCCCTTATGTAGCCAACGCATCATTGTAAGGAAATTGGCTTTCACACCCGGCCCATAGACCATTGGTGGTCGGATGATCACAACCTCCATTCCAGTTTCATCCATCAATGCGCGTAATCCCTGCTCCGCTTCCATCTTGGAAATACCATAGAAATCCACTGGCTGCGGATTATCATCAGCACAATAAGCTCCGCCCTCCAATGTACCTTCACCATTTACCTTAATTGAGCTGATAAATATAAAGCGGCGCACACCAGCCTTAGCCGCCTGACGAGCAAGGTTCAATGTGCCATCCACATTAACTCTACGAAACTCATTAAGTGGGTCTGATGAACTATCGTGCATAACATGCACGCGAGCCGCAGTATGAAGTATCTGATCAACCCCTTGTAAAGCACTAAGCCAGTTTCCCCCGGCATCAATGTCTCCCATTGGCACCGGCTCTACACTGGGAAAATTACATGTATTGCTTCGGCGGACTCCCGCTAGCAAGGTAAAACGGCCATCATCAACTAGGCGTTTTAAAAGCGCATTTCCAACAAACCCAGTCGCACCGGTTACTAGTAATTTCTGCCTAACTCGATCTTTCAAATACTTAACTCCAACTTCTTATATACTTCCATATGTGCGCTGACAATGTGTTCAAGGGCGAACTCGCGCTCAGCTAAGTCTCTTCCTGCAAGTCCCATGTCGCGTCGCAGTTTGGCATCCCCAATAAGAGCCTGTATAGCATCAGCCAGTGCAACCGGATCGCGCACAGGCACTAGCACCCCTGAAATACCCGGTTCGATAGCATGCCGGCATCCTGGAACATCTGTGGTTACTATCGCACGACCGCATGCTGCTGCTTCTAGCAATACTTTAGGTAGCCCCTCCCTATAAGAAGGTAAAACTACAATATGAGAAGAGGCGAATAACTCTGCTATATCCGCTCGGAATCCTAAAAGCTCAACAATATCCTCATCCCGCCACTTATTCAGGGTCTCATGTGAAATGCTGGTTGGATTACCTGGATCCGTATCGCCAATCAAATAAAATCTCGCTTTAACATCTCGCTGCTTGAGAAGGCGTACCGCATCCATGAACTCACCAACTCCCTTGTCCACTAGTAAACGAGCCGCAAGTGATACTGTCAACGGGCCATCTGATTCAGGCATAACTGGGTAGTGGGCAAGGTTTACTCCCGCTCCTCGGATCATCTCGACTTTATCGCAATCAAGTCCAGCAAAATCAAGAAGCATATCTCGGTCATCCGGGTTCTGGAATATCACCCGTAGATTCTTCTTTCCAAAAGACAGACGGTAAAGCCATTTTACGCTCATACGAACCAATGAAGCTTTTATTCCGCGTGCGATAAAAATAGAACCAAGACCAGAGACTGCAGCCACCACCCCATGCACGCCAGCAAGACGTGCTACAATACCTCCATAAATAACTGGTTTGATAGTGACCAGATGGACAAGATCTGGCCTCCAATGGCGGTACAATTTATAAATAGAAAATATAAGTTTAAAGTCTGATAGTGGATTTTTTCCGCTACGCGTTAATGGCAGCTCAAAATGAGCAAAACCATATTTAACAATTTCATCAACAGCTGGCCCCGGCATACTCGCGATACTTACTTCGTAACCATAACGCTTAGCATTAAGCGCGATAGGTAGCCGATGAGAGATAAAAAAAGCTGCATCATTGACTACAAAAAGCAAACGCTTCTTCATATAAACCCTACCACCCGAACCTTAAGACTTGATAATGCGATCCATTATTGAAACAGGTAAACATCTTTTAAAATCAAATGTGTTACCCATTCCTCCATACAGTGCGGTTGATATAATCAACATAACTCAAAACGACTCGTACTACCTGAATTGAGACCGGCCCACCCTTATAATCAGCAACAGTGGGTATCGTCTGCTGAGAATGGTTATGCTGGCTGGTAACAACTTTTACAGCCTCTAGCACTTGATCTCGCTTGAGCCCACTCATAACTAATGTGCCTACATCCATACCCTCAGGCCGCTCATGCTCATTACGAATCGTGATAGCTGGCAAGTTAAGAAGAGATGCCTCTTCCGTAATTGTTCCACTGTCAGATAAAACGCAACATGAAGACATTTGCAACTTTATGTAATCCAGAAAACCGAACGGTTTCATAAATTGAATTAACGGATGATCCAACTGAACACCTAGATCTTCTAAACGTTTTCGAGTACGAGGATGGGTCGAGATAATAACCGGATATTGGTAGCAGTCTGCTAATGCATTTAGGGTTTCGAGAAGATCCTTAAGGTTCTCAGGACTATCTACATTTTCTTCACGATGAGCACTAACAATAAAAAATTTACCTTTTATTAACGACATTCTCGCCAAAACATCAGACTCTTGAATTTTTGGCAGATAATAATCAAGCACCTCCGCCATATGAGAGCCAGTTTTAATTATAGTTTCAGGGCGAATACCTTCCGCAATAAGATAACGGCGCGCATGTTCAGTTAGCACCATATTAATATCGCTCAAATGATCTAGAACTTTGCGATTTAACTCTTCAGGAACTCGTTGATCAAAGCAACGGTTACCAGCCTCCATGTGGAATACCGGTATCTTTCGCCGCTTAGCGGCTATAACAGCTAAACAAGTATTGGTATCACCATAAAGTAGCACAGCATCAGGCTTTTCAAGCTCAAAAACAGCGTCAGACTTACTGATAATATCAGCTATAGTCTGTGCAACAGTCGCACCACCAGCACCTAGAAAATGATCCGGCTTTCGAATTTCCAGCTCATCAAAGAATACTTGGTTGAGTTCATAATCGTAGTTCTGCCCAGAATGAACAAGTACATGATCTACTTGCTTATCTAGTTCAGCAATAACTCGGCTCATCTTAATCAGCTCTGGGCGAGTTCCAACGAGCGTCATTACCTTAAGCATTAAGAGCTTCTCCAATATAATCTAAACTCAACAGTACATCTTTAACCTGTTCAACGCTAAGACGATCTGTATTATGTGACGTATAATCATCTAGTCCGGTAATATCTCTCTCACCCTCGACAAAATATTTCTTGTAGTTTAAGTCTCGGTTATCAGCAGGGATTCGGTAATAGCGTCCCATATCTACAGATTTTGCCATTTCCTCTCGGGAAATTAGAGATTCGTATAGCTTTTCACCATGTCGGGTACCGATGACTTTTATTTTGTTTTCACAAGCAAATAGTTCTTTAAGAGCTTGCGCCAGAACCTCTACCGTGGAAGCTGGAGCTTTTTGCACGAAAAGATCACCCTGTTCAGCATGCTCGAACGCATGCAAGACAAGATCTACCGAATCTTCCAACGACATCAAAAATCTAGTCATATTAGGATCAGTTATTGTCAATGGAGCTCCGCTCTTGATCTGGTTAACGAACAAAGGAATCACTGACCCACGGGATGCCATAACATTTCCATAACGAGTAGCACAAATAACTGGACCTGATACAGGAATCATCCTCGATTTGGCAACCATTAGCTTTTCTGCCATAGCTTTGGAAATACCCATAGCATTAATTGGGTAGACCGCCTTATCGGTACTAAGTACTACGACCCGTTGAACACCGGTAGCGATTGCTGCATTCAGCACATTTTCTGTCCCCATAACATTAGTGCGCACTGCCTCCATTGGGTAGAATTCGCAGGAAGGCACTTGCTTTAAAGCTGCCGCATGAAAGACATAATCAACGCCAATCATAGCTTGGGCAACACTGTCATAGTTCCGAACATCGCCAATGTAAAACTTGACCTTGTCATTAGACAGATTAATTCTCAGGTCTTCCTGTTTCTTTTCATCGCGACTAAAAATACGTATTTCACGAACTCCAGTATTCAGAAAGCGCCTGAGCACCGTATTACCAAATGAACCCGTACCTCCCGTTATCAATAAAACCTTATCATCAAACATATATTGAAACCCACATAACCATTCAATTCAAAAGCAAGCTGCCTGAGCACTTACTTCACTTCAATAAAATCTACCTTCGAGGTCAGAAAAAATTTACAATCGAAAGATTTCTCCTGACTGTCAAGCAACCAAATTAGCACTGCTTTTATACATTCTCTCAACTAATTCTGGCCAAGTAGGTGGAATATAACCTGTAGCCTGGTGAAAAAGTTCAGAATTTAAAGATCGATCAATCACTAAGCGCTCGTCGGGCACTATATCAATAGACTTCTGATACTTCTTTGCAATCAAACACAGTAACTCATACTTACTGATAGGCGCTGAAGCAACATGAAAAAGACCACTAAGTTCCGGCCGAGTGATCACATAATCCTTAATAACCAAAGCTAACTCAATAGTCGGCAAACCAGAAAAAACTGCCTTGGAATACCCTCTCACTTGGTCTGTTTGAGAGAGAAACCAATTAACAAGCGCCATATTTGACCCCAGCTCATGTCCGATAATAGAAGTTCGGAGAGTAATCGCATGCGGCGAATCACGGAGCTCACCTATGAATTTGGACTTTCCATATAAATCTTCCGCGTCCGATACATCTTCTTCCTTATATCTCCCCTTACGGCCAGAAAAAACACAATCGGTACTGACATGAATCACTCGAATATCGGAAAGCCCACAGAGCCGCTCTAGGCGATGCGGGAATATCGAATTTACTGGTAGTGTCGAAAGGGGATTATTAGCATCTGCAAGCTGCTTGATAAGCCCAACGCAGTTAATGACTACGTCTGGACGTACTGTATTTAGTGCCTGTACTAACGCATCATTATCCAGAACATCAACGCCAACCAATAGCCTCTTCCGCTGGTCCTCCGAAAAAAAATGCAAGGCAGAGGCGCTACGAAGTGTCCCCCACACCTCATGAGATAAATCTTTACAAAAAACTTTTATTACAGCATTCCCTAACATTCCCGAGGCACCAAGAACCAATACCCTCATTACTCCACCCCTAACTAGCCAAAAAAACTATTACTCTATCTATAATGATTAAATTCATTCTCTGACCTCTTTACTAAAACTACCTCTCTAGGCATTTAAACCAACATCAACCTAACATACCAAATTGCCAGAGAACCACCGAGCAGCGGTTAAGAATTAAAGATGCAAAGGATAACGTTTATCACGCAAAACGTCTTCGCAATATAAAACTAACATAATAATGAATCTTTTTATAAAACATTAAAACAGAAATCAAAAGAAAATAAACGAGAGTAAAGGGAATAGATAAAAACCACCAATACTCAAAAAACTGGCCATGGAGCCAGCTTAGAAATAGATAAGCTACAATGCCACAAAAACAACTTATTATCACATAGTGCAAGCAAGGTATAATTAACCCAGAATTGATCTTACGTTGCACCAATAAAATCATAACGAAGCTATTGAAAACAGTTGATATCACAACTGAAGAAACCAACCCCTCCAATCCAAAATTTTGAGAAAGCACATAACTAAACGATGCATTAATAAACAAAGCAAACAATGAAACAAAAACCGGTATCAATGTATCTCCATATGAGAAAAACACACGATTCATAATATCTCTAAGCAAACAAAAAGGAAGGGCGATTAATATGATAGAAAAGACTGAGGCAAGCTTAACAGTATCATCCCTTCCAAAATTACCACGCTGAAATAAGAGCTCTACAATTTCTTCTGCGTAGAAGCCCATATAAATAACAGCAGGGACTGAAAGAATGACAACTAATCGAACACATCGTGTGAGATAGCGAAACAATTCAGCCTGACCTTCCTTCGTCGAAACTGCTGCAATACGGGGAAAAATAGATGCAGTTAAAAAAACCAAAAATACTGAGAGAAATATCAGATTAAGTTTATTTGAGTAAGAAAGTAATGATATAGCCCCTACTCCAAGGTCCGACGCGAAGTATACCCCCACAAATGCATTTATTTGCTCTATATAGAAAGCAGTAACCGCCGGCAAAAACAGAAGCATAAACTTCTTATCAGAAAAGTAAGAAAACGCAGCACCACCTACAAATGAAAAGCTCTTACGTGAAATAAAGAAATTTATAAGTAACAACAACACCCAAGCCAGGGCACCAAGCAACAAAACCTTATCGAACTCGGCTGCACCATTAAAAAAATATAACCCTATACAAAAAAAAGTATTATTAAAAACAGGCACAATATAGGAAGGAATTACAACTTTGTTAACGGTCTGTAGAGAATTGAAAAATGAGACCAAACTTGAAAAAACAAAGGTCGCGGACATAATACACAAATAGCTTACGGAAAGAGCCCTAACACGGCTATCGACTGAAGCTGATACCATGTCCAACATCCCCCCCCCAAAACTAAATACGAAAACGCCAATACATGCGGAAAGTAGAAAGAAGAAAGATATAGCAGAGGAAAGTTCCTTGTTTACCTCTAAAATATCGCCCCTATTCAATAAACGCGAGTACATTGGCACTAAAAATATAGGTATTGCCGAGTAGACAGCCATATATAGTAAGGAAGCCAAAGAATTTGACAGGAAATACGCATCTGTAACGACAGAAACTCCATGATAAAACGTTATCAATACATCCTTAAAGAACCCGCTCAACTTGCCCAGTAGAATAAGCGAGAAAATTACAAGAAACTTCCAGTACCTATTCACTTCATTCCTCACGTTGACAGAGAGCTTTGCCAGGCAGAAAGTTATGAAAAGATAAATTTCGCGAAAAAAACCAACCTACGAATAAGACTAGCAACACCATTACACCAGCCAACCCATGCATAAGTTGATTATTGGCATAGCTAAATATCAATCCCATGGAAAAGTATATAAACAATGGGCCAGCAAAAGGGTTACTAGCTTTTATTGCCTGCAACCAAAGCCTCGCATATAAGAATGAAAAAATTGGAGTAAGAAATAGAACACCAATAAAAGTTATATCAGAGGCAAGCCATGCAAACAAAGAATGCCACTTATCAAACCCCCAGCCGTAAACTTCACCTACACGATATGGGTAAGTCTGCTCTAAGACAAAACCATCTGTAGAGAGACCTATCTCTACAATCCTACCGATAGAGTAGGAGTTCCCAACAAAATAAGACCACTCGAATGGCAAATTTAGGCTTAAATACAACCCATAAAGCCCGTTTGAAAAATAACCTAGAAAAATGCCTAGTGCTAGCGTATATTCAGAACCTATAAGGTTAAAAAACAAAGAGCTCTCATCCCATTCAATCAAGGGATGCGTTTTCAAGTGAATATTATCAAGTCCAATACCTGCAGCAAGGTAACGCTGCCGAAGAATCTCTAAGAAAAGGAAGAAAACACATAATCCGATCAAACCAAAAACACAAAAAGTTCGAAAATTCAACTTCCTGCCTTTGGCTGCAAAATTGATCAACATACAGAAAAAAGTAAATATTACTATATCACCCAAATATTTCTGCTTACCACTTCCAACCACATTAACCAAAATAAAAGTTATCAGTATGAAACAAAAAGCACTCTTGGCAAGCAAACCCATTGTTCGATAATAATAGATAGAAAACAATAAAGCCAAAGTGATTAAAGCTTGACCAAAAATATTCAAAATATAAAAAACATCAACTCGAGCTTGTCCACGCTCATACCCCTCGTAACCTTTTACATAATTTGCACCGATGTCCCCAAGGTTCAATTTACCACCTAAGGCGAGAAAGGAGTACCAATGCGCAATGGAAGTTATCACAGCGAAGAACAAAAGTGTGCTAATGAAGAAGGAGACTCTCTGAGCAGAGATAGAGCGTACATCTAGGTTAAATGAATCTATCCGATATTCCCCTCTAGCCCCCAATATAAAACCAAAAGCAAACAGAAGCACCAAAATTGTTATGAAAGGAATCAGAACAAAATAATCAAGATCTTTATATTCAATTGGTCCTAACGTCAAACTTAATATGACGAAGCAGGAATACCCAATGTATATATTAAGAGGGAGGTATCGATAACTAAAGATCTTCATTTTATCTTAAACAGATCCTTATATGCCGCAACTTTTTCGCGGCCAGTTAAATGTCCAATTTTCAGTGATTTCCTTTGAGCTCGAACCAAAAAATCTTCTGTCGTACCGATCTGCTTTGCTGGATTTCCGGCAACAATGGATCCATCAGGAACACTTTTAGTTACAACAGAATTGGCCCCCACAATACACTGACTGCCAATTGTTACATTCGGTAAAATCAACGCTCCCATACCTATAAACACATCATCGCCTACATGAATTTTCCCTGCCAGCTCAAGGTCAGGAATATCTTTCCGGAAAGGCAATGTTGAGCCATCATGACAAACGAATTTTGCACCAATACTGATATAAACATTATCCCCCAAAGTCACTAGGTAAGGCTCTGAACTGAACATTGAATAACTAGAGCCGTATATGGTTACAAAACCCTTTAGTTCAACCCCAATTTTTCTTGCATAGGACGTGGGAAACAACGCGGCATGTAGCATATTTAGCGGTGCTGTAAAAACTTTAAGCAATCTACGCACCTTCATTCAAACCTCCACCTCTGTAATGAACTCAGAGACCATATCCAGATAATTCCCATAATCAAAAGTTCGCGAAAAATAAGCTTGCTGCTTGATAGTGTTGACTTCGGACGCTGATAAAGACATCAATCTTTTTATTAAAGAGAGTTCATCACCGCGATCAGCAAGAAATAGGCCGTCACTATCGGAATATCGATCAAGGCAAATCATTTTGTTTGAAATTACTGGCGTGCCGCACGTTATTGACTCCGCTAGTTTTGAGGGAAATCCGGCCAATGTTACCCGTGTTTCATCACGAAAAAAAATACTAAAATCAGACTCAGCAATACGCTGCAAAACCAATCGATTAGATTGCCTTCCCTTAAAAACTGTACATTTTGCCATATCGAGCAACTTAGCAGAGTGCTCAGGAAACACTCGAAGATAATCCTCTAACTCAATCCCATAAATTTCGAAGTAAAAATCCTCCCCCTCACTATATAATTTATGGAAAATTTCAACACATACGTCGAGGCGTTCCTTAAGATTATTTCGCTCCTTGTTCACTCTGTCTACATCAAAGGGAGAGCCGACATATATAAACTTTTTGCGAAAAGAGCATCCGCGATGAGGTGGCGAAGGAAATCTGCTTACATCAAATAAGGTAGGGAGCTCAACGACTGTTTTCCCTTTGGATACGTAGAAATCAGTGAGATACTTACTCGTAGTAAATATGCCGTCGGCTAGGCGGTGAATAAAATTCATTCGCACCGATGTATCCAAGAATTTTATCACTTGACGTGTAAAATTTCCTGCGCCAGCATCATACCACTCCGTAGCATCGGCGATTATTTTTATACCAGTGCGCTTACAAATTAGTTTTATTTGACCTTGAGCCAGTGCAGGATAATTATAACAAATCACACCTACAAGACTGTTGGAGGGATATTTTTTTAGAAACTTAAGTATCGAACTCAAACCAAGGATATATCTCAACCATGCCACAACTCTCCTAGGGTAGGGAACACTCCAACATTCGAAGTCAAAAAAGTCTTTACGCAAAAGCTCTGTGCCGGCCACCCTAGAGCTATCAACGCCTATAAAAACAACCTCGTAACCAAGTTCACGCAGGATCTTGCCATTCGCAATAACACGGTGGGCAGCGGCATTTCTATCAGGTAACTCGAAGCCGCCAACGTAAATTATCGTTCCTTTACTCATTCTCTTAACCAAAAGTCTTCACATTGAAACGACCAGCGCCAAGAAGATATAAAAGGCTTTTTGCAAATCCAAAAATCACCCGTTATTCTAAGCACAATAAGTTATTTAAACAACTCAATGTACCATGGCATATCTCGCCAAATACCTTCCTGAATACTAAATTTTGGGCAATAACCAAGCTTAGTTATTGCCTTATCGATGTTTGCTTGGGAGTGGCGGACATCACCTTCACGAAACTGACGATAGATTACCTGCTTGTTATAGGCAATATTATGATCTGCAAGGGCTTCCTTAATATAAACGAATAGTTGATCCAAGCTTGTTTTAGCACCTACAGCTACGTTATAAACCTGATTTTTCGAATCAGCTTCAGCGGTAGCTGCGAGCAGGTTCGCCTGAACAGCATTTTCAACAAAACAGAAATCGCGACTAGTTTCACCATCACCATTAATGAATACATCGCCACCATTAATCATAGCGGCAGCCCATTTAGGAATCACGGCAGCATAGGCCCCTTCTGGATCTTGGCGTTTACCAAACACGTTGAAATAACGAAGGCCAACCGTTGCAAATCCATAAGCACGATCAAAAACTTCGGCATACAACTCATTGACATACTTGGTTATTGCATAAGGTGACAGCGGTTTGCCAATAATATCCTCAACCTTGGGCAATCCTGGGTGGTCACCATAAGTAGAGCTACTTGCCGCATAGGTAAAACTCTTTACCTTCGCATCGCGCGCGGCCACCAACATATTTAGAAAACCGTCAATATTTGTTCGATTAGTAGTAACAGGGTCTTTAAGTGAGCGAGGTACCGAGCCAAGTGCAGCTTGATGTAAAACATAGTCTACATCACTACATGCCTTATGGCAGTCCTCTTGATCGCGTATATCACCATTAATGAATCTAAAGCGCTCCCACTGTTCCTGGCTGACCGAAGCACGCACCTCATTCAGATTTCGCTGATGCCCTGTCGCAAAATTATCCAAACCAACTACATATTGATCGAGCCGAAGAAGAGATTCTAATAAGTTAGAACCGATGAAGCCAGCTACTCCAGTAATCAACCATCTTTTTGGGGAGTCAGGCAGTGTTTGTAATATAGTTTCGTAACGCGTCATGGATTCATTCGAGAAAGTGAGTTAATAATTTAGTCACAGAGCTTCCACTCAAAAGTGGTAACTCATCATTATTTCCTAGGTGTCCCATACATAAAGTAATTGAACTTGGAATTACAGCCGTAAGTCCGAATCTTCGCAACTTAATAGGTACTTGAGATCGTAAAGAACATGTTCAGCCTTGCCGAGACGTCGGATTTTGCTAACACCTAAATCCCTAAACTCGCTATGTGCTACTGCGAGAATTATTCCATCATAAGCATCACTTGTAGGCTCCAGCACCGGTATAATTCCATACTCACTCTGTGCCTCTTCAACATTTATCCAAGGATCATAGACATCCACTTTAATATTGTAATCCGCCAGCTCACGAATAATGTCTACTATCTTAGTATTACGCAAATCTGGGCAGTTTTCTTTGAAGGTCAACCCCATTACCAATACACGGGCACCATCAACATGAATACGCTTTTTAAGCATTGCCTTGACAAGTTGAGACGCCACATAAGCCCCCATCCCGTCATTTAAGCGCCGTCCAGCAAGGATGATTTCTGGATGATACCCAATACTTTCAGCCTTATGGGTTAAATAATAAGGGTCCACCCCTATACAGTGGCCGCCTACCAAGCCTGGTCGAAACGGCAAAAAATTCCACTTAGTGCCTGCGGCCCTCAAAACAGCCTCAGTATCGATATTCATTCTATTAAAAATAAGCGCGAGTTCGTTTATTAGCGCAATATTAAGATCGCGCTGAGTATTCTCAATTACCTTTGCAGCCTCTGCAACCCTGATACTTTCTGCCTTATGTGTGCCTACGGTAATAATCTGCCGGTACAAAGAATCAATCAATTCAGCAATTTCTGATGTTGACCCTGAAGTGATTTTTGTAATTGTACTTAAGCGATGCTCCTTGTCCCCAGGATTGATCCGCTCTGGACTATACCCAGCAAAAAAGTCAATATTGAATTTTAGGCCAGATGCTGCTTCTAACACCGGAATACAATCTTCCTCCGTTGCACCCGGATAAACCGTCGACTCATAAATGACGATGTCGCCCTTCTTAAGTACTTTCCCAACTGAATGTGAGGCCTTGATAAGAGGAGTGAGATCAGGCGTATTATGCTCGTCAATTGGTGTTGGGACCGTAACAATGAAAACATTGCACTTTGCCAGATCGCTCAAATGAGTAGTGAAGCGCAACCCCTCTGCCGCCACAAGGTCGTCATCACTAACTTCCATAGTTGCATCATGACCCGCGGTTAGCGCATCAACTCGGGTCTGATTGACATCAAACCCAATCACCGTACGGCACTTTCCAAATTCCACTGCCAACGGCAAACCAACATAGCCAAGACCAATAACAGCTAGTCTCAGTTCATCCAATTTTTGCATAACGTAAGGGCCAAAAATCAAGAAAATTAGAAGTTAACAGGAGCCACCAAGCACGCCAACACTTATCGGGAGCCAGCCGAAACTAAACCATCAAGGCTAACGCTTTCTTGGGAATTATTTGGGTACCCATTTAACATCAGACGAACCAGGGCGATCAAAAAGCCAAGCATTCCACCAAGAAGCACTCCTAATACCAAGATCAACGCTTTTCTTGGTTTAACGGGGGCATCAGGTATTTCAATCGGGCCATCTAAACGAGAAACACTAACGTTCATGGAGGGGGCCAGAGCATTTTGGAGGGTGGTGTGCTGCTGCTCCAAATAGCGAAGCGAGGGGATAAATGGCTCATCCGCAGTACGGCCTTCCAAAACCTCAATCTCAGAACGCAATGCTCTAGTGCCACGCATATACATTAGGTCGCCATTCATAAAGGCCGATAACTGTTGGGAAATTTGTCCGCCGATAACCGGGGGAGCCTCCAACCCTACGGCCTCAGCTACAGTCAAAGCTTCTCTAAGCTTCGCTAAACGATCATTTTTGTGGATCTCTGCAAACTTCCTCAGAGTATTTAGTTCCCCCTGGATCTGCTTGCTTTTCACTTCGACTTCTCTCTGTGTGTTACGTAACACCTCGGCAGTAGATTGTCGAGTAACTTGATCCAAGTAGTACTGAGCCCAATCAGCAGCCTTAAGTGGGTCGGAGTGCTTAACGATGACGGTGTGGGCTATCTGACCTTTAGCTGGGAGCTGGACTTTCAGTAACTTACCAAATTTTTTGTATAGCTCATCCCGGGATCCAGAGCGTTGTTCGTTATCAAGGGATGGCAAGTACACATTTTTAAAAAACTGATTGCGGCTCCCCTCAGAACGCAGATTACGAGTAAATACAGAATAAACATCAGTCACTGAGAAGGGGGCAAGCCCAGTGTTTTCACTTCGCGCTATATTAAATCCAGTAATATCGCTGAGCACAGGCGGCAATACACCAATACGCGCCTCGTAAACTGGCTTACTAAGAAACGCATATAGGGCAGCCCCCAAGGTAACCACGAGTGTTACTATCGCTATCAACCACCTTTGACCCCACAATCCCTGAACCAACGCAGTTATATCAATTTCATCATTCCCTGGTGCACTACTTGAATGATTGGCGCTAGTCACTGTTAATTACCTTATTTTGATTGATTTTTACTTGCCGCAAGAATAACAATTTATATCTTAGGACCTTGGCGTACAAAACCGAGCATTCTGCCATTGCTTTTGGGCATTGCAACCCCCATACACAAAAGAAGCTGATCGATAGTAGTATTTTGCTATCAAAGAGAGCCAACCTTCCCTTTCGCTGTTCGGCAGATTCCCGAAAAAGCACTATAAAAGTAGATATTTCAGTAATTAGAAGAGCGGTTTTGAACGAGCAAGAACCTCTTCGAGCCAAAATATCGCAAGCTTACCCATCGGTGGTGCGAGCGCTTATAATTTTAGGTCGCTCAGAGCAGGCTAAAGCTAATTCGTACCCACCATAAACCAAACAAAAATTGAACGGCATTAAGTGGATTGAACCCGGAAAGCCTAACCTGAAGGAACATATGATCATCACATAAAAGGACCATTCTATACGATCCGGCCAACAACTTACAGGTAAAACACCTCCATAAAAATTAACCCTTCAAAGTAAAGAGTTATAAGATTTCTAAATCTTATACCTTCCACTCATGACACCTAAAGATAAAGTTGACTACAGAACACTCACTCCGCCACAGGCTGCCTTGACCTCTCATCGCTTTATCCGGCTTGGCGTGATTCAATAACAAGGAACAACTACTTTAAATAAAAAACAGAAAACACTCACAAATTCACTGTGAGACTGCCTTTAAGGCAGCTAACTCCCTTCCTGCCTATCAAAATCAAACAAGTATCCCCCTCTCATCAAACAGCTTCTGTGGTTAGCGGGGTGAGCACTCAAGCCCGCTTCATACCACTAAAAAGAATGAAATACAGCCAACTTGATCAAAAATCAAACTAAACAGGTGCCTATGCAGTACCAAAATCCCAAAGAAATGATGGCTTTATCGAATAGAGACCCCCAATAGTCGGGCCTGAAACCACCAGGCAGCACCGAATATATCAAGTAACCCTGCTTTGCATGTCCATAAGATGGTTAACCCTGAGTGCTTAGCCCTACTCTCGCCTTAGATTCAAGAGTTAATATCTAATGAACTGCCTGCCATTGGGGAGTGAAGGCTTAGAAAGGTATAAATTTCATTGAAATACAAGGGTGCTCAGGCTAGCCAGTTCTAGCAACTACTCAACCCTAAAAGTGAAGGCACTATTAAGCTGCTCACCTATGCGTCATTACTAAAATTCCACGCCCCTGCTTTAGATAGCTGTGATATAGATCCTTGACAGGCTCCACTAACACCTCAGCGTCCACTCGATCAAAGCCAAAAGATAAGTAGAAGGGCTCTAAGTGGGTATAGGGAAATGCATAAGTAGCCTGATCGAAATGTTTCGCCATTAACTCCAACAATCTGCGCGCGACTCCCCTGCCCTGGTGCTCCCGCGCCACCGAAACCCCAGCAAGCAGCCTGAAGGTGTCGTACCCCCTTAAGTAGCCACAGGCTACAATCTCCCCCTTTTCATCCCGCACCACGGCACAGTCCTCATAACGCCTAGCTTTGCCTCGAAAGCCATGCATGCGATAAAATTTATTCGCCAGTGGTATCTCAATATCTGACAACCACTGAGCCCGATAGGAAGGCTGTGTTAACGTCATAATTCCGCCTGCATGATGTAGAAAAGAAATGCCCAGAAAAACCTGTGATACCTGCCTGCGCCCACAGAATGCGTGCTACTGTACCGCTCTGGTAAAGGTAGCTAATACCATAAAGGTGCTGATCATACAGCACCCTCTAGAGGGGAAGCACCCATTTAATACCGGGCGTATGGCGCATCTTTGCCTCAGTAACAGTGAGATGATCATTGCTGAGAAGCTCTCAGGCTCAGAACTGGATACACTTCTCGACACACCTTCAGCGCTCCTATACCCATCCCTAGGTTGGCTACCCGATAATATTGACTTGGATATCGATTCCTTTATAAGCGACAGTGACAACAACCAACAACCGGTAATTACACAGCTGATAGTTATTGATGCTACCTGGAAAAAGTCTAAGAAGATTCTCCACTTAAACCCTCAACTTCAAACCCTTCCCAGAGTCAATCTCAGCGGTGGTTTAAAGTCCAATTACACAATTCGAAAAACCTCAATATCAAATGGTTTATCAACAATTGAAAGTATTGTCCAGGCAATGCAACTGCTTGAACAAAAAACTGATTTTCAAAGATTACTAAAGCCATTTGAGAGGATGATCGCCTTACAGAAACTTAGCTACCTGAACTAACCCTACTCGCCCCAACCCAAGTATTATTTCTACTATATGTGTTATTCCCCCTTAAAGGTATCAGCCGACCTAATTCCTTTAGCTAATTCCCCTACGGCCACAAAATCCCTTCATTAACAATTTGACTTACAAAAGACTCATTAAAAACTGGCCCCCCATAACCAGCCAGTAAGAGCTGCTCGGAAATATTCGTTTTCAACCCATGCAGCCCTAAGAACGGGCAGGCAACATGGCCAAGCCATGACTTCTTGACGACATCTTCATAAAAAAACAATAGTTAACACCTTAAATCGAAAAATATGTCGCAATGTCCAGACTAATACGTCTTTGCCTAATAGAAGAAGGCATAAGATGACTCCATAGGGATTAGACAGCTCCTTATGTCAAATAGATTACCGTATTGAAGTCACATGAAGATTAACCAATCGGACGCTGCCAACGGTAACGCCTTTCTGGAGTTGTCAGAGGAAAGGCCCAAGCTATTAATTTTCATCAGAAAACGAATCCGCAACACACAGGAAACAGGTGAAAGACCAAAAGGCCCAAAATAAGCGCGCCTTGCGCGCAGACGCAGTGCGTAATGAGGATGCGTTACTGGAGGCAGCCAAAGAGGTATTTCAAATTTCAGGCGTGAATGCACCCGTCAGAGAGATTGCCGCTAAAGCCGGCGTGGGTATAGGTACCCTGGTATAGTTACCCTGTACCGCAGGTTCCCGCAGCGGTCAGACTTGGTGGCCAGCGTATTCCGTCGAGAAGTGGATGACTGCGCTGCGGAAGCCGCCACCCTTGCTGCTGAAAAGAGTCCGCTGCAAGCGCTAACCCTCTGGTTAAAGCGCTATGTTAATTTTCTCGCTGCTAAAAAAGGATTGGCCTCAGCCCTCCATTCCGGTGATCCTGCATTCGAAGCACTGCCAGCCTATTTCCGTGAAAATTTCGAACCGGCCTTGAGTACACTACTCGCTACAGTCATGAAATCCGGAGAAATTCAGGAAGAGGTTGATCCCTTTGATCTATTACGCACGATCGGCAACCTGTCTGTCACCAGCAGTGAAGACGATATTCAACACACATATCGTATATTGGACTTACTGATTAAGGGATTGCAGTTTACTGGAGGTACCACAGGGAAAGTAGGGTAATGCTTTTACATGTAAATTAATAATGGGGCTAGATGCAGCCCCACTTATCAATTAACTCATGGCGTTGTAGATATCCTCTTCTCCATGGTTTCATGTCACTCCTGCCTCAATAGATACCAAATTTACCACCCCTTGATAGACCAGCAAACACATAAAAAAAGATAAAGCATATCGAATCATCGAGCGATATCGATCGCTATCAATTCTAGTCTGTAACCTAAAACCTACCACCAACCCTAAATAGGCAGCAATAGTTATTATGGATAACGGAATAAATTCAAATTCGTTATAGGTTAGGTACAAAGAAAGAATCGCAAGCTGCATCAACTTACCGATAAAAAAGCAGATATTTGAGACAAAAATAATTTCCAGCTTGGATTTGGTCATTTCAAGCAGGTAGATCATAAGAAGTGGCGCGATAGCATTTGTAGCGCCGCCTATTAATCCTGCCAACAGGCCCATTAGAACTGCAAAAAACTGTGGTCTTTTCGATAACGCAGATAAGTATTTTCTCAAGACTCCAGAGAACAGGTAAATTAATATGGACCCTGCGAGTAACAGCTTTAGAATATCAGGGTTAACCCATGTTAACAGCCATGCTCCCGACAAACTTCCCAACGAAACAAGAAGGATAACCAAACTATATTTAGATAAGTCAATCTGAAAACTCCTACATTTATATAAGCTTGATACTATCACCAACAGTGAAGGTACCATCGTTAAAATAACAGCAGTTTTCAGATCATAGACCAGGGCCAGAATGGGGGTTGAGAGCATTGGAAAGCCAAAGCCCAATGCTCCATGGAATAAGCCTGCAATCAATATTAAAAGCAAACCAACTAAAATTATCTCTATCGCCACTCGCTAAGCAACCCTCAAAGTAGCAGGCATATTGAAGCGTATGCGCTTAAGGTGCCTCTTCTTATCCTTTATCTTGGTCCTAGCATGAAGATAACGCCGATTATCCAACAATAATATTTGATTATCACCCAAATGAAATCTAAACATATTGTGTGGCAGCGAAATCTTCAGCTCAAGTTCACTTAATGCCTCCAGCTCATCCTTAGAACAAAGGCTTCGTTCGATAATATCATACCTATATCTAAACCCATGGCTTTCATCAATTAGGGTCGCCTCAATAAAGCTGGCTTTTTTATGGAATTCTTCTGGCACTCTTAATCTAAATCTCTTATTTGAAAGTACTTGAAAAGCTCTCTCGCTAAGGCTCTCAATAATCCTATCAGCACATACCAAAACACTTTCACCTCCTCCAAGAGTATCTGCTCTCACCACATGAAGGCCGAAGTACCCTGGCATTTCCTGCTCAAAGGCACCATCATTGTGCAGATTAAATTCCCGGTCGCTATGCGATATTGCAAGTGCCTCATCTCCTGTTTCTCCACCAATCCTAACGTCCCATACTGTGCGCCCCCTTCCATCATGTTCATGAATTAAGCCTATGGTACTGATTATATTCTTCATAATTTCGGCTGAATCATCTGGGAAGCCCAACCGTATTAGTACAATACCTTTTTTAAGTAGTGCTATTTTATAACTTTCATATTCATAGTCAGAGTTCGAGCCTAAATTAAAGCAGCAATAATCTGGAACCCTAAGTGGTATAGCATGAGATGATAAATGTAACGATGACATAGCTAGCTCCCTCTATGGTTTCACAATTTCCAACGTAAGGTATGTCTGCGATCACTGACAATCAATGAGGAGCAAGCTTTATGCCAGAAATGATCAGCGCATCACAAATTTTTGCATTTTAACAATTGATTATTCCCTGAGTCATCTATCAGCTCCAACAACGTAGCTGTACAATATACTCAAGAGCCCAAATACCGGATGTACCTGTAGCTAGCTCTAGATAAGTGATAGCGATACCCCCACTCCGTCTGTAGACAGTTTACTTTCAGCGCGTTTGATCCGAGAATCTTAGGAGCACTAGATGAGCGAAACCTATAAGTTATATGGTATGGCTGCCTCCCTTTATACCGCCAAGGCCCGTAGCTATCTGCGTAAGCAAGGGATTGATTTTAAAGAGTACGGTGTCAATAGTGATCACTATAGCCAGCAACTACTTCCTGTGCTGGGCCGCTTTATTATGCCCGCCATAGAAACGCCAAACGGCGAAGTAATTCAGGACAGCTCAGATATTATTGAGTACTTTGAACGGAAAAATAGTACTCACAACCCCGCCTACCCGACCAGCACTGTTTTACAGGTAATCTCGTACTTATTCGAACTATTTGGCGGAGAAGGCTTACTGCGGCCCGCGATGCATTATCGCTGGAATTTTGATACCCAGAACCTGCAGTATCTCAAGAACGAGTTTGTAGCGGGACTCGCTCCTCCCAATGCTGACGAGGAAACAGAAAATAGTTTGTTCGGCTTTGCCAGTAAACGTATGCGGAAAGCCTGCCAAGGCTTTGGAGTATCGGAACAGAGTGCAGCTTTGATTGAGGCATCCTACAAAGAGTTCCTTGATCTCTTCTCTCACCATCTAAAGAAATTTCCCTATCTATTGGGACATCAACCTACTTTAGGTGACTATGCACTAATGGGACCATTGTATGCCCACTTGTATCGGGACCCAGTACCCGGAATGTTGATGCGGCAACACGCCCCTATAGTTGCCCGCTGGGTGGAGCGTATGAATACAACTGAGGATTGTTGGGTAGAACATATGGAGTCAAATTCTCCCCTTATTGACCCAGCATGTCTCCCACCGACCTTAAAGGCCTTAATGAGATATATTGCTATAGAGTACTTGCCGGAGTTAAAAGCGCATATCCAGTTTGCTAATAGTTGGTTGGATCAGCACACCACCTTAAAAGCTGGAACCAATGGTATGGATAACCCAACTGCTCGAACAATTGGGCAGGCTGAGTTTACTTGGAGAGGTATCCGCTTAAAAACACACGTACTGCCTTACCGTTTTTATCTGCTACAACGCTTGCAAGAATGTTACCAGCGCGCCAATCAAAAAGAACAAGATGCTATTAAGTCACTTTTTACTGAAGTAGGTATCGATTCTCTACTGACACTCACTACAAACCGAAAGGTAGAGCGGCATCAGTTTCTTGAGGTATGGGGAGACTTACGCGCTATTAAAGAAACACCTGAAATTTCATAAGAAACTAATACGTTAATCAGGGATTGGGAGCAATCTAAATACGCCTTTGCTCCCATTGCACTTTAATAAACAATTACATCTCTTTAAGCCGATCGCCGATTAATTATTGCTGCCAAATAAATTTGCGTAGATACTACTGTAAATCTCGTGTTTCGCTCAGCTCCAAATAGCTTTAGTTCCATTTACTTTATCTAAAAAAGAAACTGATACTCTTCCAGTAGCAATTCGTTATCACATTTAGAGTACTCGCAGCTTTGTGAATTCTAGAGGCCCATTTATAGGCTGTTTGATTCTTCAAGCGTGCGCATATAGAAATATAGGCGCCAAAATTAACCCATTATATTTCATTAAGTTCCTTTAACATCAAAGCTGCGTAAAATCGATAGCCTTTTATCAATATTGTAAGCTGTAATTGAACAGGCTTCTGCAGGCCAACAGCTTAAGAACTGCATTAGAACCCAAATTTCTAAGAGCCCCATCCCCTCAAGAGGAGAACGGTAGAGTGACGTAAGAGTAGATGAAAGGCACTGATCCAAGGTACAACACCAGGGGCCAGCTAACCAAATTGATAGAACAAGTATCAAGATGGTTATATGGATAATACGCTAGAAACCCACTCGTCTTCAATAAAGTCGAGTACATTCAGCAGCTTGGAGCGACGCCCTAAGCTCTGGGAGTGTTGCATCCGTCTTTTCTTCTTTTACGCCTATCGTTCTCCTGCACCACCTCTTATTTCCTTCATGTACTACTTTCTAAACTTTCTCACCAAAGAATGCCCCTCATGAATTGAGTATCATTAGGAAATGAATATGCTGATCTTAAAGCGCCGGACAAGCGAAAACCTACGGATTGGGACAAGTGTCACTGTTACAGTATTGGAGGTTAAGGGTAATCAAGTAAAGAAAGGAATACATGCCCCCAAGTCTTTGGCCGTACACCGCGAAGAAATTTTTATGCGGATTCAAAAGAAGCGAAAAGCCGGCAAAAAAAATTTCTGAGGAGCGGATTCTCTCAACAGAAAGCGCCCGTAGTGAACCCATACTTCCTTGCAAGGCCATTTAGCCTAGCATTGAGGAGGTCATGACACTATTTAATAGTGCAAGCCCTAGAGGGGCAAAAAAGCCAAGTGTTAAGCATCTGGGAATCCACTCCGAAATAAAGATCGTCTCCATAAAGGCCTGAAAACCCAAAAGGCTTGCTATCCTCAGAATTAAGAACTCAACCAGAATAAATTTTTCCGTTTTAAACGCCGTATATTTTTAGCTAAAAACTCATGATTCACGAATAAAACCCCGGAAGAATTGGATCTGTTGAGTACTCGTGTGTCACGCAGCACAAAACCGTCGAAATGTAACTGACTGGCAGTAAACTTAGCATGCGGCACTTACTTTCGGCAAATTGATTTCCCGTATTTATTATCTTTAAAATCACCGATTGTGGTTCCACACTCCAACAATATCCAAATCCAGCCGATTACAGGCCAAAATTGAATTAATCCCCACCAGCCTCTCTTGCCAATATCGTGATACCTTTTGGCCGTAACAGCCAATAGTGGCCAAAGAAGAACGACAAATAAGCTCAAAGCAGCATTTATGCTTACATCGACCAACAATATCGGCATTAGAGAGATTGGTAAAAAAGCCAGCAAAAATTGCCTTCTTGCGATTCTACCATCAAAGCTAAAAAGCAAAGCTTTAATAGAAACTGATCTAGGGCTATCAAGAGTAACTAATTTTACCCTTTCAATGGGAGAACGACCTAAAATTTCCATTGATTCCTCTTTACTATTAACATCCGCACTAGCAGCTTTATTGAAGTCCAGCGGAAATATGTGATCTTTCTCCTATAAAACGGGGCAAGATCACAATCCGCTGCTGGCCCTTGTTAGCTACGTTTAAAGATCACTCCATGATTTTTCATCTATTCCTTAAGATAACCACCCCGAACATCAGAAGTAGATAAATCCAGTTCATTGTTAAGAGCTTCAACTATATCAACTATAACATCATAGCCATCAACGTTTTTGCTTTCTGAGATTGCGCTTGCAAGGTGTTTTATAGTATCTGCCAAGAATATCCCCCAGGCCTTTTCCTCTTGAAATTCATGGTTACGGAAAAGATGTGGATTGATAGAAGTCCATTGAGCGCCATTGGCGACAAAAGCTCGAATTAATTCAACCGAATTTTCATCCTGAACCGCTGCAGGAGGTATTTCTAATTCATTCATAACATTCCTGATATGTACTACTACCACGGCAATTATCGGCCAGTCAAGCAGCGCTTGGCAAGACCTTGCTGCCAAAACCAGCAGTCTGGATAGATTGCTTTATTATACTCTTTTCCACTCATACCACAGATAGTGATACCCTTGGATCTCTCTGACAACGTAGCGCTGAGAACAGCTACTGCACTGAACACAGTAATGCTTTTCTTATAGATCTTTCGAACTTCAGAACTTTCGACAGAAATATTTTCAGAATCTTTTTCTGGCTAGAACAGCTAATCGGCTGGATAAAACTGACAAATACGCCCCTGATCCACTGAAACGAACTCTATTTTTTATGGCGAATAATAGATGATGCTCATTCGATATAAAAGCACCACCAGCTCGACTATTGACGCATGCCTCCTAAAATCGTTCAAATATGGCGACAAGGCCATTATCCTTGACAAATCTCAAGATGCTTTTATCTCAAAAGCAGCATCTCTTACTTTTGATACACCATAAGAAAGAAGCCTATTTAACCACGGATCTTTTCGCAAAAAATTAAACAATCTTTTCACCTACCTAAAAGCATTACGCCCGGTACATCGACGACCAAAACAAAGCGAAGCGAAGCGACGTATAGTCCGTCTGGACTAACGCTTTCACTGAGTGTAGGTACTGCTGTTTTTTTCAATGGATGGCTCAACTTACGAAGCCATTTATAAAATAAAAAACACAGCTATGGGGATAGGGTATATAAATCCCATATAAATTTGTTCGATGGCTTCAGGTGAATTTAGCTATTGACGAAATTTATTCATTTCATCCAGTTACTTTAGGTTAGGGGGAAACTCGCTTAACCTCTTTCCTCTGTGACGAAACAAGGCACTGCATATAGGCTAAAGTAAGAAGAATACTGACATACCCTATTCTACCGCAATAAGTTTCTCGGCGTTTTACCAATTATTAACGATCTCCGCTTGATAAAAATAGTTTACTGTTAATAGTTACCCATTTGCACATAGTGGAACCAGTATTTTGGTATAGATGTGGTTGATTATATTTATACACTTAACATCTCGCATCAACGGCCATGTAAGTAATGTGTCCGCTTGCATGCACTTATTATACAGCACCGCCATCTAGTGATTGATAGAAGTGCATAAAAGCACCTGAAGGACAGGTCGCAAATTTGATGAGTTTGTATTTTGACGAAATGTCACCGTTTTCAAATAAGCGTTTTCCTTCTCCAACAACTACTGGGAACGTCCAAAGTCTAAGCTCATCTACCAGATTATGCTTGAGAAGTGACTGCACCAACTGCCAACTTCCGTGAACCTGTAGTAGTGGTCCTTCCATTTCTTTAATTTTGGCAACCTCTTCGGCCGCATCCGAGCCCCTTAGCTTAATTGAATTATTCCATGTAAGATCATCAGTCCTTGATGTCACGACGTATTTTTTTGCCTGATTAAGTTTTTCCGCAGCTGGATTACCTGGTTCAACATTTGCAAAATTCGAGGCAAACAAATTGTAGGTATTGCGTCCTAATAGCAGATCATACGGTTCCGCCATTGCCTCCTTTCCAACCTGCTCCATGACTTCATCCCAATAATCCTTGGCCCAGCCTCCATGACTGAAACCGCCTGAAAAGTCTTCCTCAGGTATGCTCGGTGCCTGCATTACGCCGTCAAGCGTTTGAAATATCAGTATGGCCAGATTTCTCATTGGTTGATTCTCACGAAGAGTCAAATCTTTTGGGTCGTATAACGCCAAGCTAAGCGGTGCCCTTTACGGCACCCTTGCTTGAAAGTCTGATTAGCCTTTTAAGGTGGCATCTAGCACCGTAGTAGAAAAATGGTGGCGCTAGAAAGCCAGACAATAAAATATACCATACCGGCACCTCACGTGCTGGGAAAAACGCTAACACTAACATTATTGAAGAGACGATAAGAGGGTTAAGCAATTTACCTTTTCGGGATATTTTAGAGATTATAAAGCCCGACCAGAAGTAGCTAGAGATACATGCTAAAAATAAAATAATCAGCTCTTCAGTGGTGTATGGAGCGTCGTATGGCTGGGAACCAAATAGTAAAATTTTAATAAACGTTGAAATTACAGCTATAACGACAACACCAAGCAGCCCAAGAAAACCGCCCAAGAAAATTCCTTTTAGATCTATATTATTCATGAAATTCCCAGAAGAAGCTAACGCCCGCAATAGGGGTAAACAATGCTGTGTGAAATTGGGAGTGTACCGACCTGCACAAAATATGCACAGCGTTGGGCGTCCCGCTAAGGCCCGCAACGCCATAGCAAACTGCTTACGCTTGTTATACATCTCTAGCTTACCGAACCCGGGAAAAACTCAATTGCACAACCATCTCTCTCTAAAATATAGCCATCCATATAATAGCCACGGAGTGACTCTTTAAAGAAATAGATTTTATCGCCAAACTTCAGCTTTTCCTTGACGTCTACAAGAAGTTTGGATTCTGAAATAGGATCAAGACCTAATTCTTTTCTCCTTTTATTTATATGCGTCTTAATTTCAGAAACTAGTAACGGCCCAAATATCTCCACACCTTCATTAGAATACAAGTCCTCCATAGATGGACTTTCCTTGGCGCAAGCGAATACTAAATTTTTTGCGCTACATATGGAAAAAAGTACTGCGGAGAAAATTGTCTTATTCATAAGGTATAATGATCAGATTTTGAGTAGCCGAAATGCGGTGTAGACTGCCCCTGCCATGTGAAGCATGGCGACAACAGCGCTTTGTTATGTGTTTTTGGCATGTTCCCTGCTCAGCACTTTAATGAGTATTATTGTTGATAGTACTAGGGCGAATGATAAGGCTATGCCCCATGTAACCCAGAATGCTACGTATTGGAACCCGCGATTATTTGCATACAAATCTGGAGACGGATTCCTAGCCAATTATTCCATCATTATGGAAGCATATATTTCGTCTAGAAAATGGATACCAACTGTTCCCAGAATAATATATACCGCAACATAGATGCGCCTGCCCTTCTTACTCATTCTTACCTCGAGTTACACATAACGCCACCGGCAGGGGCAGCTTATCTTGTGCACTTTTTGCGCAAAAAGGGAGCGTAGCAACCCATGCAAAATATGCACAAGGTAAGCTACGCCACGGAGGGCCGAAAGCCAGGAGCTTTATTGCCTGGCGTTGTTAACTATGATGCAGGATGTAGTACCCAACAGCCCATAACAGTGCCACATTCAGAACGCCGATCACATAGCCAAAAACTCTAATATTCTTTTCTTTCATACAGCTTTGAAAATAGCCGACAGTTAACCCTAAATAAACCACTGGGAGTGCCACTGTCATAATAAACCATACAATTTTGTATGCATTATAGTCAAAGCTATCTAGGGTCTTCTTGATTTTGGGAAATCGCTCTTTTCTCTCCTTCGATCCTAGAATCGTAGGAATGAGACTTCCGTAGCCTATTAAAAATAATAGAAGCTACAACATGAACATTAATACTACCAATATTTCTTTCACGGCTTTTGCAGTTAACTCCGCGATAATCGGAACAGCATGCGAAGCGTGGTGTGTCCGGTGGAAGTCCGTAGGGCTGGAACGAAATTCATCACCTTGTTATGCCTTAAACAAGTCTTTGATAAAACTTACCGGAGACTTTTTACTTACCACCAGATCAGAAATAGCTTTGACAAATAACTCCTTATCAGAAGCGGGTCCTGGTCCATGATTTGCTCTGCTATCTTTCGATCGTTCCGTAAGCATTGTGCCGACCTCACCATTCATTGGGTTAACGAAATATTCCAAACTGAAACATCTATAAATCTCACTACCCTTTGGCTTTACCAGGCCTGGTAATAGGTTTCGATTCTGAGCAGGCATAGGTAGATTAATTGTTGTTAGCTCCACCCTTTTTTCAATCTCATCAACGAAAACATCGATTTTTTTCTTGATATAAATTCATTTTCCGGAAACTTTTCTGCAAAACTATCCCAAGCATTAGAAAACACACTTCAACCATTCCTATCTATAGCCGCCACAAAATTTTCAATTGCATCACTAAATATTACTTTCGGAAGTAGTATTCTAGTCAAGCAATAATGATGCTCTTTGTTCTCAGTTATTCCACTCTTTAGTTCTTAACCTCTGAGAGACATAGCAGCCAATTCAAAAGCAGCCTCTATATAATTCTACCGTCTTAAATCAAAGTCCGCTTAAAAAGCCAACAAAATCAAAAAGTTACATCAAGTGTCACGAAATCAAACAGGTAGACATATAGCAGCGCCTTTATACTTCCAAGCTTTCTCTGCTTTGTATCATTTTTCAGTTCCCTTAAATATCAACAAGTTCGAAAATTTCCTCATGAAGTAGGAGAAGCTTCTCTAGAACTTTGATATACGAAGTGGGATTTAGCTATCAGCACTGTATTTTCCTAACTTGATTACGTACATGCGTCCTAGTTGAAAGTGCGCTACCAATAATTTTCTTTGTGCACCACTATGAAGAATCAGGAGTTACATAGATACCTAGCCTTACATCTTCTTAACTGCCAGGCCCTCCTATGAGTAACATCACACTCTTAAGAGCAAAGAGGTCTTACCTCAAAGTCAAAACACCGTATTTCCCTATCAAAGCTTTGCTCTTTAATACACTCGTTTGCTACAAACCATTCCTCTTGCGGTTGATCAGCCATCCATAGTGGTTTGCCCCTCACTCTGCTATTCTGCGCCCCCTATAAAAGAAGCCCTTCGAACTCTGGGCTGGGCTTCCCGTCCAGACCTGCCAAGATTGCGCGCTTCAGGAACATCAGGTTTGGGCTTTCCGTTCAATTTTTGATCGAACGCTTCTGCTTTTTATGCCCTAGAACAAACCTGCCCCCTACCCCAGTATGAGCTAGCCGTATCTCTTGCGGGGCTCTCGGGGTTTGCGAACACTTTTGTAATTTACTGATTTTCTTAGAGAAAAATGCCAAAAACCGCAAGCAAAACCAAACCCGCGAAGCCCGAACACACTCCCATGATGCAACAATACATGCGCATCAAAGCCCAGCACCCCCAGGAGCTGGTGTTCTACCGTATGGGGGACTTTTACGAGCTGTTCTTTGATGATGCCAAGAAGGCTGCAGAACTGTTAGATGTCACCCTTACAGCACGAGGCAAATCAGGCGGTGAGCCAATCCCCATGGCAGGCATTCCTTACCATGCCGCAGAAGGATATTTAGCGCGTTTGATCAAGGCTGGTGTATCTGTAGCGATTTGTGAGCAGATTGGCGATCCAGCCACCAGCAAGGGACCCGTTGAGCGGCAAGTAGTAAGGATTGTCACCCCTGGTACCGTCACTGATGAAGCTCTCCTCAATGACCGTCGCGATAACCTGTTGGCTGCCATCTCTCACTTAGGTGATGGTTTTGGCCTGGCACTATTAGACTTGGCCACTGGCCGCTTTGTGGTGCAAGAGACCGATACCCTTGAGGCTCTTGCTGAACAGGTTCAACGGCATAATCCCGCAGAACTTCTAGCTCCAGAAGATCTCACTTTGCCGGCGGAGATTGAGCGCCGCACCGGTTTGCGCCGCCGCGCCCCCTGGGAATTCGAATTGGAAACTGCCCTGCGCCTGCTGAATCAGCAATTTGGCACCATGAATCTGGAAGCCTTCGGCTGCAGCCATATGCACGGTGCGGTAGTCGCCGCTGGTTGCCTACTGCAATATGCGCGGGATACCCAGCGTACCGAACTTCCCCATATTCGCGGCCTGCTCACCGAAAGCGGCGATGAAACAGTTGCCTTGGACGGTGCCAGCCGCCGCAACCTGGAAATCGACCTAAACCTCAACGGCGGCGATGACAATACCCTGCTGTCAGTTTTTGATAGCTGCAAAACCGCAATGGGTAGCCGTTTACTACGCCGTTGGTTAAATAACCCTCTGCGCCAGCTCACTACACTGCGCAACCGCCAGGATGCTATTGCGGCCCTGATTGCTGATTATGGTTTTGAACCACTGCGTGATGCCCTGAAACCTGTGGGGGATATGGAGCGTATCCTGGGTCGCTTGGCATTGCGCTCTGCACGCCCCCGCGACTTGGCACGCCTAGGCCAATCCCTGGCACAGTTCCCCGAAATTCAGGGGCAGTTAGAAGATTCAGGTGCCACGCTGCTTAGAGAGTTATGCAGCCAGGTCGGTGAATGGCCAGAGACCGTGGCGCTTCTGCAAAAAGCCATTATCGAAAACCCGCCTGTCGTAATACGCGATGGCGGGGTTATCGCCACCGGCTATGACGAAGATTTAGATGAGCTGCGGGCTATCAGCGAGAACGCCGGGGATTATCTGGTTCAGCTGGAGCAGCGAGAGAAAGAGCGTACAGGCATCCCAACCTTAAAAGTGGGTTACAACCGGGTGCATGGCTACTTTATCGAGATCAGCCGGGGCCAGAGTGACAAAGCGCCAGCCGAATATATCCGCCGCCAGACCCTGAAAAATGCCGAGCGCTTTATTACTCCGGAATTAAAGGAGTTCGAGGACAAGGCACTCTCCGCCAAGAGCCGCGCATTGGCTCGGGAGAAAGCACTTTATGAGGAGCTGATCAATCAGCTAAATAAGTCCCTGGCAGAGCTGCAAGCCGCTGCGGCCGGTATTTCTGAACTGGATGTATTGGCCTGTTTGGCCGAGCGAGCGGACGACTTGCGCCTCTGCCGCCCCGAACTGGGTACCGAGCCGGGTCTGTATATTACCGGCGGGCGCCACCCGGTAGTCGAGCAAGTTTTAGACGAACCCTTCGTAGCCAACGATATCGAGCTTCGCAACGACCGACGCATGCTGGTCATTACCGGTCCAAACATGGGTGGTAAATCTACCTATATGCGCCAAACTGCGCTGATTGCACTGCTGGCCCACTGCGGCAGCTATGTACCCGCAGACAGCGCCCAGATCGGTCTACTGGATCGTATCTTCACCCGTATCGGCAGCGCCGATGACCTGGCCGGTGGCCGCTCTACCTTTATGGTAGAGATGACCGAGACAGCTAATATCCTGCGTAATGCCAGCGAGCACAGCCTGGTGCTGATGGATGAGATTGGCCGCGGCACCAGTACTTACGATGGCCTCTCCCTGGCCTGGGCCTGTGCTCACTATCTGGCAGGGGAAGTACGCGCCTTTACCCTTTTTGCCACTCACTACTTCGAACTGACCGATCTACCCAGCCAATGTGCAGAAGCAGCCAATATCCATTTGGATGCCACTGAGCACGGTGAAGGTATCGTCTTCCTGCACCGCATTCAGGAAGGGCCCGCGTCTAAAAGTTATGGATTGCAGGTCGCCAAGCTGGCGGGTATTCCTGCAGATGTGCTTACCGAAGCCCGCGCCCGCCTGGCAGCATTGGAGGCCGGCGTCCAATCAGTAGATGTTCCGCCTCCTCTCCCCAAACCCGCGCCGGCCCCCAGGCAGGAACCGGAATCAGCGGTAGCTCCAGCGGCTACGGCACCCGGCTCTCCCCAGCAGGTTGACCTGTTCGGCAGCCCCAGCCACCCGGCGGTAGATGCCCTGGAAGGGCTGGACCCGGACGATATGACGCCACGTCAGGCATTGGAAGCACTCTACTCTTTGCGCAAGCTATTGAAGTGAAGACTTGGGCGACAGCTGTCGTCCAACGCAACTTGTTATAAACAGTGAACTAAATCGACTGAAAAGCCACTACAATTCGCGCCAGTAATTGATAAAATCCGCTGCACGAAGAATTCAGTGGCACTATCGAGGGACAAACATGACATTCGTAATTGGGGAAAACTGCATTAAGTGCAAATACACTGACTGTGTAGAGGTTTGCCCGGTAGACTGTTTTTACGAAGGCCCCAACTTCCTGGTTATTCACCCCGACGAGTGTATTGACTGCGCCCTGTGTGAACCGGAGTGTCCCGCCAATGCGATTTTCTCGGAGGATGAAGTTCCTGATGACCAGCAGGAATATATTGAGCTGAACGCTGAGCTCGCTGAAGTCTGGCCCAATATCACTGAGAAAAAAGACCCATTACCAGATGCCGAGGAATGGGATGGTAAGAAGGGTAAGCTCGAGCTTCTCGAGCGATAACAGCCTACAAAAAAGCCGTCACTGACGGCTTTTTTCATTTTTGAGCTTTTATAAAGCAGGATAGCTAAATGAGAATAATAATAACTGCGATTTCAATTATTTATTTAAGCTTTTCTCCAGCCACTTTGGCTAATACTGGGAAGGAAAAACAGATTGCCCTGGCCTTTGGCGAGGGCCCCGTACCCGGGGTAACAGAGTCCCTATTACAGCAACTCGATGCACTCCAAATCAAAGCCACCTTTTTTCCTGTCGGCATGCAAATGGAACAGTTTCCCGAACAAACTCGCGCCATTATTAATGCCGGTCACCAGCTGGGAAATCACGGTTACTCCCACATCAACCTGGCTGAACTACCCCTAAGCAGTGCTAAGGAGGAAATCAAAAAAACCTGTAAATTACTCCAAAGCCATGGTTACCAGGAACGCCCAATGATTATGCCGCCATTTGGCAATATATCCGTTGAGCTCAGTGATTTACTGGAAGAACAGGAGTTCCAGCTGGCTAAATGGGATCTTGAGCCCCGCCTTCATGTCGACATGAGTGAACCTGAGTCAATTGCCGGCTATGTGGCAGAAAACGCTACCGATGGCAGTGTGGTGATGTTGCATCCCATGTATGAACACAGTGAGCAGATTATTGAGGCCCTCCCGCTGATCAGCACTCAACTCCACCAGCAAGGATTTCGTTTTGTTACTCTCGCCCAAATAGCAGAGAGCGAGAAAATCGAAAACTTGTAAGAGACAGCAGACGACATTATCAATAAGGCCAATGGGAGCCGGGTATTGAACTCTGCGGCCCACTCCCGTACTCACATTGGGAGCTATCGCCATGTTGCGCTGGGCCATACTCTTTCTGGTAATTGCCTTGATCGCCGCCTTCTTTGGCTTCAGTGGTATTGCCACCACGGCGACGGAAATCGCTAAAATTCTCTTCTTTATCTTTATTGTGCTGTTCGTACTGGCACTGATATTCGGTAAATCCAGGCCGCCCAAATAGTATTGCCTGACAAGTAGCTCAGGGACTCAGCCAGTCACCCCGGTATGTACCGGGGTTACTTTTGGTGTGGTGTGCGAGTCGGGACCAGACTTAGTACTTCTGCCAGGTGGTTAAAGCCCGAAACCAGTTCCATCACTCCCAATGCTTCAAGCAGCTCATCATCCCTGGCCCCTAGCTTTCGCGCTTCAGCGATCAAGTGCCGGCGATGATCATCGGGGGCACTGTTGGCATTGCGGGCCAGATCGAACAGAGCATGTTCTTTTTCTGAAAAATGCACGTTTTTGGGGTCGGTACGGATGCGCATAATCTCCGCAGCATCCACTCCCAGCATTTGCAAAGACGTACTGTGATGATAGATGCCATAGTCACAATGATTGTCCGCGGAAACAGCAAGCCCGATAGCTTCTTTCAGCTGGGCAGACAGGCAACCGTGCAGCATGACCGCCTTAAACTTGTCCCAATTGGCTTTAAGCAAACCCTCGTGGTGTGCATAAACGCGAAACAGGCTCGGTATGCCGCCCAGCTGATCCTGAATCTCTGCAAAAACCCTGGCCTCCTCGTCACCATCCGGGCTCTCCACCAAAGGGATGCTGCTCATCGTTCACCTACCTGTTAACCTGGCTGTTATTAACTGGCTCCGGCCCCAGCGACACAATTGACTTCCTGGCGCCCTAAAAGACTGTATATAATCACAGCATGCGAAAGATTATCCATTGCGACTGTGATTGTTTTTACGCGTCGGTTGAAATGCGAGACGATCCCAACCTGCGTGGGCGACCGCTGGCTGTAGGAGGTAGCAGTGACCGCCGTGGGGTTATTTCCACCTGCAACTACGAAGCGCGCAGCTATGGGGTGCGCTCCGCTATGCCTACCGCCCAGGCCAAGAAACTCTGCCCTGACTTGATTGTAGTACCCGGTAACATGGCTAAATACCGGGAGGTCAGCGGGCAGATCCGCGAGATATTCCTCGACTACTGCGATGATATTGAACCCTTATCCCTTGATGAGGCCTTCCTGGATGTCACGAATAGTGCTCGCTGCCAGGGCAGCGCCACTCTCATTGCTGAAGAAATCCGCCAGAGGGTAAAAGACAACCTGGGTATCACCATCTCCGCTGGGGTGGCGCCAAACAAGTTCCTGGCCAAGATTGCCAGTGACTGGCGTAAGCCCGACGGCCTCACAGTTATTACCCCCGACGAAGTAGATCAATTTGTTGTGCGCCTGCCGGTTGGCAAAATCCATGGTGTCGGCCGGGTAACCGCTGAAAAAATGCATCGCCAAGGTATTCATACCTGCGCGGATCTGAGACGTTATTCTCAAATCGAGTTAAGTAAACTTTTTGGTAAATTTGGCCGCCGCCTTTATGAACTGAGCCGTGGGATCGACGAGCGCCCGGTTAGTGGTGACGGTGCACGTAAGAGCGTCAGTGTAGAACGTACCTTCAGTGAAGACCTGTGTGAATTTGAGGAATGGCTGGAGCAATTAAGCGCACTTTATATGCGCCTATTGGAACGGGTGGAAAAGCTCGGCGATCGCTACGAAGTTAATGGCGCCACCGTAAAAGTAAAATACGCGGACTTTACCCAGAGTACCCATGAGCGCAGTAGCCGCGCGGGAAGAATCTCTGAGTTTCGGCAGCTGCTACAAGAGTGCTGGGAAAAACGGCCGAACCCTATTCGTCTCCTAGGTGTCGGGCTCAGGCTGACCGACTTACGCGCAGGCAAAGGTCCTGAGCAGCTGCCTTTGCCACTACCAGAATTACTACTTCGATAATTTTTCCACCAGACATAATATTTCTTTTTGCGCCACTTCCCCTTTAAAAAAGGCTTAAAGCGACAATCAACCGCTCATCAAAAACTGGCGTTGGCCGTTACCCGATGTAAAACCGGGTAAGAAACGGACATCTATACTTCGCAAGCCCAAAGACTCTTAGCCAACTTCTAAAAAACCAGAGTCCACCGGTGCCTGAGAAAATATGTAAGACGCTTAAACATACTACAATTTCCATTATCAACGCCGTATAAACCCAGGCTCCAGAAGCCACCAGAGCTCGGATTATCCGCGTACGGAGGCGCGACAACTTGTCCCGCAAAGCATTTCAACATCTGACAGACGAAGCGCTCCTCGATCACTACAAGGAAACGCGTAAAACTGTCGTATTTCACCAACTTTATACGCGCCACAAAGACGCCTTGTATCGCTATTCAATACAAATGGCGCCAGCCTCTTCCGCAAAAATATTACAAGAGCTCTGGCAAAAAATATTGGAAAACCCGCCACAGTTACATGGCAGGCTTTTTCGCAACTGGTTATTTATTCAAATCAACAAAGCTCTGCGTGAACAACAAGCATTGAACGAGCACAAGTCTACTGCAGTCGATTACCGAAAAAGTGCCGTGCTCGTAGCTATCCAGAAACTTCCCTCCTTGCAGCGCAACATTTTGCTTCTCCATATGGAGTGCAAGCTTTCCCTAGCCACTGTCGCAGATATTGAGCAGATATCCCTGAAAAAGTGTCGGGAATACTATCATCGGGCAAAGGAGCAAATTGAGACGCTGGTGTACGGAGTACAACCAAAACCCTGGCAAGTGGAGGTTATAGAAGAGTGATCGAGGTAGAAGCATGAGCAATTGGGAGCACCAATATCGCGAAGAGGTGTCAGCTTTTACCTCCCCGCAGCAACTGGATACCCAGGTATTACAGCAAGCAAAAAGGCTACAGCCGAAAAAAGATATCGGCCGAATACTGTCCAGAGCCTCACTCGGCTGCGCCACCATCGCTGCCATCTTAATGTTGGTGCATCCAGCACAGCACCTGGGAGCCCTGACCCCAAGGATGACCCCAGAAAACGAAAGTCCACAACCCGAATTGGAAATCGCCCGGTGGCAGCCTCCTCAAATAGAGCCTGAAACACAGGAAGACCCCTGGCAGGCATTGAGAAATCAGGTTACAGCGGGAAACTATATTGCTCTATGCCAAGAGTGGCGATCACAACAGAGGACCACAGCAGAACAACCCTTACCTCGTGAGCTGCGCAAATTCGCACAAAAGCGCTGTCGCATCCTGCACTAGCGACAGTCAGTTTTGTGTATTACCGCAGCTCCTATTTGAAATCCGGGTATCGGTTTACCAATCGACTCTACAGATGGAAGTCGTAATTAAGGCAAACCTTTCAAGTGCAGTTTGGCTTTACTGAAATGACCTTGATTGACGAAAAACTCCCCACCGAAAAACCAGGCAAAAATCCAGTATTAAAAAATAGCCTAGCCGTGGCTGGTATCTACGGTGCCGGTGGCCCAAGTGCGGGAGACAACCGAGCACTCAGCGCCCTGATCAATGAAATGGGTGGAAGCATGTTTGGCCCAGGCGAGAAGCGCCGGGCTCGAAAGTATCTTGTCCAAGAGGCTAGGCAGAAAAAAAGCCTGATGCTATTTGGCTATAGCCGCGGAGGTACCTCCGCAATTAAGCTTGCCAATATGCTCGGTCGTGTTGGGGTCACTCTAAATCACTTGGTGGTCTTTGATGCACACAGCATTTTTGATAGTAGGACTTTCCACCTTCTGTATGACAACGTCCTCCAGGCCCACAATTTTTTTCAGAGAAATCCGAGAAGCGCTGGACGTTATGGCTGGTGGGGAAGAAATCCTTACTGGGGGAGCCCGTTGATATCAAATTTTATTCAAGTACAGCAGGTCAACTTTACCGGTGCCTACTATAAGAAAGGGATTCCCGTTTCCCACTTGAATATTGTGCGCCAATCCCTGGCATCTCTATAAATAATGACTGCTGTCAATAAAGTATTGGAAGGCAGGGTCCTAACAGAGCGGACACGCTCACCCAAAGCAGGGCTGGATCTATATCTACTTCGGTTGAATGAACCGGTAATGTCGATGCAAAGTTGGGATCGCATTGCAACTGCCCGGAGTGATCGAAATGGCCGTTTTTCTTTTAATATCAGTGAAGCCGGCCCTTATGAGCTGCGCTGGAAACACGAAGCTGACGCGGTAGAACATGAGCTTCATATAGGTGATTTTGATACAAAAAAACAAATAGAAGTTATTTATTCCAACAAAGAAAGAAAGGTCTTCCCCTGGGCTAAAGACCTTTAATAAAGCTGAGCCCCTACCATTTGTTATTTGGTCAGCTGTAGAAACAAACACTCCGCCACGAATGCCGGCCTGACCTCTCCTTCGATATCCATAGTTGCCTGTAACCTGATCAAAAACTGGCCCTGCTTTTTCTCATTGATATCACAGATTTTTGCCCTTACAGCGACTCGGCTACCGACTTTAACTGGCCGAATAAATCGAACCTTTTCCAGTCCATAGTTTACTACCATATGCATTCCCTCAATCTGAATATCGAGCCTCTCTATAAAATGCGATAGCAGTGACAGAGTGAGGAATCCATGAGCGATAGTCCCCCCAAATGGTGTCTGCATTGCAGCTTCAGGGTCAACATGAATAAATTGCCGATCCAGAGTACATTCAGCAAAATTATTAACGCGCTGCTGATCTATCTCCAACCAGTGAGTGGGTTCAATTTCCAGTCCGATAAACTCACCAATTCTCTCTGGCGGAATTAGGGTAGGCATAGAAGGTTCCTTCTTCTGTGTTTTAGCGGGATTAACAAATCGGGGCAGCTGCAATGAGATTGCGGCTGCCCTCGATATTACTAGCACAAAGGAGCTAGTATGCCGATAAACCGCCATCCACCGCTAGTGCCTGGCCCGTAACATAAGTCATCTTCGGAGAGAGTAGCATCAACATAGCCGCTACCACTTCTTCAGGCTCGCCAAGACGCTTCATCGGACAACCCTCGGCGAGAAAAGCCTGTACCTCTTCCGGGCTGGCCCCAGGGGCCTCCACAGAGGTCACCATAGGCGTCAGGCAATAGAATGGGCAAATGGCATTGACCCGAATGCCATATTTGGCATTTTCCATCGCCGCAGTTTTGGTCAGCCCGATAACCCCATGCTTGGCGGCTGCATATGAGGCAATTTTGGGTGCGCCACCCAGTCCAGCCATAGAGGATACATTGAGCACTACACCGCCACGATCTTTCATTAACGGCAGCTGGTGCTTGAGTCCGAAAAATACGCCCTTCAGGTTTACATTGTACTGGTGGTCCATCATCGCTTCGTCAGTCTGCTTCAGAGACATCATCGGCGGAGCGATACCGGCATTATTTACCGCCATATCCAGGCCGCCGAATTCGGACTCAGCCAGTTGCACGAGAGCAACACAATCCGCTTCAGAGGAAACATCACAGCGTTGAGCGCGCACCTGGATACCATCACTACCCAGGTCATCGGCGAGTTGCATCAGGCCCTCTTCATTGATATCTGCAAGCACCAGGCGCGCTCCACGAGATCCCAATTCTCTAGCCAGCAGCTTGCCAAAACCACTGGCGGCGCCAGTAATTAGGGCAACCTGGTTGCCGAAATCCAATATTGGATCTTGCATTTTAAATTCCCCCACAGGAAGTCATTCCGCCATCCACCACTACACATTCCCCCGTGGTGTAACTGGACGCATCAGAAACTAAGTAGAGCACAGTGCCCGCCATCTCCTCAGGCTCAGCGTGACGATGCATGGGGATATGGCCGATTGCAGTTTTATAAATATCCTCGTGAGTAAAAAGCGCCCCGGCAAACTTGGTTTTGGTCAGCCCAGGCAATAGGGCATTAACACGGATATTGAACTGGGCACATTCCTTGGCAAAGGCTTTGGTCATATTGACTACTGCCGCCTTGGTGATGGAGTAGATCCCCTGGCCCACGCCAGGCTGCAGGGCATTCACGGAGGCAGTATTCACAATCACACCACCACCTTGTTCGCGCATCAACTTGCCCGCCTCCACAGACATAAAGAAATAGCCGCGAATATTCACTTCAACCGTTTTTTCAAATGCCGCAAGATCGGTATCGAGGATATGACCAAAGTAGGGGTTGGTAGCCGCATTGTTGACCAGGATATCCAGCCGCCCGAAGCGCTCGCGAACATCGGAAAATACTTTCTGGATGTCTTCCATATTGCCTATATGGCAGGGCATCGCTTCTGCTTTACCACCGGCATCGACAATCGCATCAGCAACGGCTTGGCAGCCTTCGATTTTCCGGCTGGATACCAATACATGGGCGCCCTGCTCTGCCAGCAGTTTTGCAATTGCCTCACCAATGCCTCGGCTCGCACCGGTTACCAGAGCAATTTTTCCGGTGAGATCAAAAAGACTCTTTGCCATTTTTTATCCTTATCATTTTCCCAAAAGCGAAATAAATTGTATCGAGATGACCTTCTAACTAACTCGCCTCGCTGGCGATGCTCATTGCCGTTTGTGCCAGTGGCGCCACCAGCGCGCCGAGGCTCGCCGCATTGCGATTTGAGGCGTTTCCATCCTGTGCGCGCTTGGCTACTCCCTGGACTATCGCCGCCAGGCGGAAAAAACTAAACGCTAAATAAAAAGGCCAGTGATCAATGCCCTCAATCCCCATACGCTCACAATACTTGGCCACATAAGCCTGCTCCGAGGGAATACCCAGCGAAGCAATATCCATCCCCAATAACCCGGACATCTTGTCGCCCCCAGCAGGCATACGCATTTGCATGCACTGATAGGCAAGATCCGCAAACGGGTGGCCCAAAGTAGAAAGCTCCCAGTCCAGCAGCGCGATAACTTTGGGTTCTTTAGGATGGAAAATCATATTGTCGAGGCGGTAATCACCGTGTACCAGAGCTACCCGACCATCGTCTTCCGGTAGCGCACTGCCAAGCCATTCGATCAACTCTTCCATCGCCGCAATAGACTGTGTCTCGGAAGCCCGATATTGCCCCGTCCAACGCTCCAGCTGCCGCTGAAAATAATTTCCTGGGCGGCCGTAATCAGATAACCCCAAAGAGTCGATGTCGAGACTATGTAAAGCAGCGAGTACTCGATTCATTTCATCGTACATAGCACTGCGCGCAGGGGCGTCCACTTCGGGAATTGAAGCATTCCAGAAGATCCGCCCCTCACAGTATTCCATCAGGTAAAACATGGAACCGATCAAATCCCGGTCTTCACATAAATGAAAAACCTTGGGTACCGGTACATCAGTATCAGCCAAAGCAGACATAACACGGTATTCACGATCCACAGCATGAGCGGATTTCAATAGTTTTCCCGGGGGCTGCCGGCGCAATACATAGGTATTTGAAGGGGTTTCCAGCTTAAAGGTGGGATTGGATTGACCCCCAGAGAATTTACTCACTTTCAGTGGCCCGGAAAAACCTTCAACATTTGCGCTGAGGTATTCGCGCAAATTTTCCAGTGGCAAAGCTTCCACTGAACTACGGGATTCCTTTACTGTTTCAGACATGCTCCTCTCCCTGTGCAGTCTCTATGGCATAACGCGCAGCCAGGTTGCGTCCCAACTGCATCATATGCACTTGGTCCGGTCCATCGGCTAAACGGATAGTGCGCGCGTAAGCATAATGGTGGGCCAAGCTATAGTCCTGGCTCAACCCTGCCGCACCGTGAATCTGGATAGCGCGGTCAATCACCTTGCAGGCCATTTGCGGTGCAACAATTTTAATCATGGCGATCAGGTCTTTGGCCGCTTTATTGCCAAGCCGATCCATTTGCGCTGCAGCTTTTAAAGTTAGCAGACGCGCCTGCTCAATTTCACAGGCAGACTTGGCAATATCCTCCCGCACAGACCCCTGTTTGCTCATGGGGCGACCAAACACAATACGTTTTTCCGCGCGGCTTGCCATCATTTCCAGGGCGCGCTGGGCCTGGCCAATCAGGCGCATGCAATGGTGAATTCTGCCCGGCCCCAAACGTCCCTGAGCTATTTCAAAACCACGCCCTTCTCCGAGAATCAGGTTAGACGCGGGCACCCGCACATTATCAAAGATCACCTCCGCATGACCTTCCGGGGCATCATCGTAACCAAATACCCGCATGGGCCGAATTATTTTTACCCCAGGGGTATCTGTGGGAACCAGGATTTGAGATTGTTGGCGGTGCCGATCCGGATTAGCGGGATCGGTCTTGCCCATCACAATCATGACCTTACAGCGCTTATTCATCAGGCCACTAATATAAAATTTATGACCATTAATCACATATTCATCGCCATCGCGCACGATGGAAGTTTCAATGTTCGTGGCATCGGAAGAGGCTACCTTGGGTTCGGTCATGGCGAATGCCGAGCGAATATTGCCTTCCAGCAATGGCCTCAGCCAGGTTTCCCGTTGCGCTTCCGATCCGTACTGGGTCAGTACTTCCATATTCCCGGTATCCGGGGCGCTGCAATTAAAAACTTCTGAGGCAAATAAGACCTTCCCCATCTCTTCCGCCAAAGGCGCATATTCCAAGTTGGTAAGGCCGGCACCATAGCTGGAGTCGGGTAAGAATAAATTCCACAGCTCAGCCTCCCGGGCCTTTTCTTTTAAAACCTCCATAATAGGGGGCTCGCCCCAGGGATCATCCTGTAACTGCTGTATATAAGTACTCTCAGCAGGATATACATATTCCTGCATAAAGCTTTTGAGCCGCTCCAACAGGCCCTTTACCTTTTCTGAATATTCAAACTCCATGTCTTCTCACCTTTAATTGCGTTGTAGGTTTTAATTCAGCTGTAAGTCACGGAAGTGTGGCGCTCCTCTCTCTCCAAATGAGGCACATGGTTAAAACTGTTCAAGCTAAGGCCCTGCCCTGGGCTAGAGAAAAAACGGGTAGTGCCGGTATTCTGTATCTGCATGTTGAGTTTGATCACCGTCTCGGGAGGACCTCCCAATACCTGCCGCACCATCATGGCAATAGCCCCACCGGAACTGACTACCAGGGTTTTACTGCCTTTGGGGGTATCGCTGATGAAATTCAAAACTTCACGAATGCGATTTTCGAATGCCTGCCAACTCTCTGCAGGAGTAATTTCCCCTGCGGACCAGGCGAGCATGCCCTGCATCAAAAAACGGTAAAAATCGGCACGGGGTGCGTTGGGGCCGGGGGTAGCTGCGGAATTTTTTTCACTGTAAAGACGCGCCACCTCATGGAAATTAAATTCATCCAACTGGGAAACTACCGTCAAGTGGCTGTCTAAATCGATGCCAAGACCTTCGCAAATGCCCACGGTGGTCTGCCGGTGGCGGCGCAGGCTGCCACATAAAATCCGGTCAAATTTCTGGCCAGTCTTCCGCCAGTATTCTCCCAGCCAGCGGGATTGCTGCCAGCCAACATCGGAGAGATTGTCGTAATCATCGGCGCCGAAGGACGCCTGTCCATGGCGCACCACAATTGATTCGGCCACAGCGAGTTCCTCTTTTTATGGAGCTCCAACCCTAGCCCTCTCGTTTGAATCATCAAAGTTTATTATGCGAATATGTGATCATTCACAATGGTTATGAATGGGGCACTTATGCAGCTGCAAAAAATGGATATGAACCTGTTCCTGGTTCTGGAGGCCATTTATAGCGCGGGCAACCTCACCCGTGCGGCTGAACAGTTGCATATCACCCAACCTGCGGTGAGTAATGCTTTGGCACGACTGCGCCGTACCCTGGACGACCCACTATTTATTCGCGGCCCATCCGGCATGACTCCCACCCCCCTTACGGAATCCATTATGCCCAGGGTGCAGCAGGCCCTTTCCCTGCTTGGTACCAGCCTGAATGAACACCGCCAGTTCAACCCCGCCCTGGCACGCAAAACATTGCGACTGTCTATGAACGATATGGCAGAAACCCTGTTGCTACCGCCCCTCTTGGAACGCCTGGAAAAAGAGGCGCCGGGTGTAACAGTAGAGTCATTCCACGTGCCCAGGGATCAGCTGGCAAAAGAACTGGCCGCCAATACGTTGGATTTCGCCCTGGATATTCCTCTGTCAACAGCACCCCAGCTGCAGCAACAGCGCCTGCACCAAGACCGCTATCTCTGTATGTTGCGCAATGGGCACCCCTTGGCCGGGGAGTCAAGCCTGACACTGGATCAATATCTACAGCTGGAACATATCCATGTCTCCAGTAGGCGCACGGGTCCTGGGTTGGCAGATATAGCTCTGAACAAACTGGGGCGGCGACGCAATATCAAACTTCGAGTACAGCACTACCGAGTGGCGCCTTTGGTAGTGTTACGTACCGACTTGGCTCTAACAGTACCGGCGAGTCTGGCCAGTCAATATTCTGCCCGTCTATTCGAGCTGCCCTTCCAAATACCCCTGATGGACTGGCACCTGTTGTGGCACAAAAATCTACACGAAGATCCCGCCAATCGCTGGCTGCGAGAGCAGCTTCTCGCGGTTTTGGCTGTGTAAATAAACAGATGAAAATCCCTTTAAAAACAGACATTTCCGCCAAATGAGAATGGGACGCAAATAGTTTAATAAAACGTCAGGAATTGATCACTGAATTCGACCGGAAAGGTCACTGTTTCACGTCAAAGGCTCTTGTTATCCTGCTGGGCAACGATATGCACTTTTTTGCATATATACATGAACCCCAAAGGTTACAAGAAGAGAATTTTGCCATGTCCCAAGCCTACACTAATATGCTTGCCCCCCTGGACCTGGGCTTCACCACCCTAAAAAACCGGGTGCTGATGGGCTCCATGCACACCAACCTGGAAGAACACCCCGGTGGCTTTACCCGTTTGGCGGCATTCTACGCTGAGCGCGCCCGCGGTGGCGTTGGCCTGATTGTAACGGGGGGTATCGCGCCCAACGAAGAGAGTGGCGTATTTAAGGGTGCCTCTAAAATGAACACCCCGGAAGAGGCGCAACAGCACCGGGAAGTGACCGAGGCCGTTCACGCCGAAGGCGGCAAAATCTGTATGCAGATCCTGCATACAGGCCGCTACGCTTACAACGAAAACCTGATTGCTCCCTCCCCCATCCAGGCTCCGATCAACCCTTTCACTCCGCGCGAGCTGACCAGTGAGGAAATTGAAGGCCAGATCGACGATTACGTACGCTGCGCCACCCTGGCCCGCGAAGCCGGCTACGACGGCGTGGAGATCATGGGCTCCGAGGGTTACTTCATTAACCAGTTCATCGTAAAGCGCACCAACAAGCGTACCGATGAGTGGGGCGGCAGCTTCGAGAACCGTATCCGTCTGCCAATCGAAGTGGTTCGCCGTGTGCGCGAGGCTGTTGGCGAAGACTTTATTATTATCTACCGCCTGTCCATGCTGGACCTGGTGGAAGACGGCAGTGACTTCGACGAAGTAGTGGCCCTGGGCCAGGCTATCGAAAAAGCCGGCGCCACGATTATCAATACCGGTATCGGCTGGCACGAAGCGCGTGTTCCCACTATCGCCACCAATGTACCCCGCGCCGCATTTACCGATATTACTGCCAAGGTGAAACAGCACCTATCTATCCCGGTAGTTGCCAGTAACCGTATCAATGTACCGGAAGTGGCCGAAGAAGTTCTGGCCTCCGGACAGGCCGATATGATCTCCATGGCGCGCCCATTCCTGGCAGATTCCGATTTCGTCAACAAGGCCGCAGAGGGCCGCGCCGATGAAATCAACACCTGCATTGGCTGTAACCAGGCCTGCCTGGATCACACCTTCCAGCTGAAGCTCACCTCCTGCCTGGTCAACCCACGCGCTTGTCATGAGACTGAGCTGAACTACCTGCCTGCCGAAAACGTGAAAAAAGTTGCTGTTATCGGTGCCGGCCCCGCCGGTTTGGCTGCCTCCACTGTTGCCGCCGAGCGCGGACACCAGGTAACCCTGTTTGAAGGCAGCGACAGAGTCGGTGGCCAGTTTAATATCGCCAAGCAGATTCCCGGCAAGGCAGAATTCCAGGAGACCCTGCGCTACTTCAAACGCCACCTGGAAGTGACTGGCGTTGAGGTCAAGCTCAACACTATCGCTACCGAAGAAGACCTGCAGTCTTTTGATGAAGTGATTATCGCCACCGGTATCGAGCCGCGCACTCCACCGATCCCAGGTATTGAGAGCAAAAAGGTGCTGGGTTATCTGGACGTACTGAAGCACAAGAAACCAGTCGGCGAAAAAGTGGCCATTATCGGTGCGGGTGGTATCGGTTTCGACGTGGCGGAATACCTGACTCACGACGGGCCCCACTCCACTGAAGAGGAAGTAGTTGCCAGCGATAAAGAAGAGTTCTTTAGTGAATGGGGTGTGGATATTGAGCTGGAACAGCGCTCTGGCCTGAAACCCCGCGAAGCAGTAAGCACTCCGCGCCAGGTTTACCTGCTCCAGCGCAAAACTACCAAAGTGGGTGCGGGCCTGGGTAAAACCACTGGCTGGATTCACCGTGGCAGCCTGCAACACCGCAAGGTAGAGATGATTGCCGGTGCTCTTTATGACAAAATTGACGATAAAGGACTGCATGTTCGCATAGGTGAAGAAGAGCGACTGCTGGAAGTGGATAACATTATTATCTGCGCCGGCCAGGAACCCGCTCGTAAACTCTATGAAGCGCTACAGGAACGCGGTGTGAAGACCCACCTGATCGGTGGGGCCGACGAAGCCGCAGAACTCGATGCCAAACGCGCTATTGACCAGGGCTCACGCCTCGCAGCAGAGATCTAAAAAATTCCCCGGCAATATTCTTGTCGGGGAATTTCTCTATCAAATCAGAACGGGAAGCTCCATCTGCTTATTACTGGATTTCCCGTTTTTTATGCCTCACAGATACCTTTCTATTTATATATCCGCAAACGTTTTAATTAGGGTGCCTTTTACTATCCAGTGGCTTTGGCACTTTCACCTGAAGAGATTGTCGGCTCTTCCCGTTCCGGCCAGTGTGGGCGGGAGAGGTAAGCTGTTGTGCGATAAAGCACGAATACTACACCGCAAAGCGCGAGCAACATCCAATAAAGCGTCGGTCCACCCCACCACTCTAAAACCACCCCTCCAGCCAGTGGGGCCAAGGCCCAACCGAGAGCGTAAAAGGAAGAGGCCCCAAAATAGGTACCGCGTAAATGCTCAGGCGCCAACCGGTCTATCTGTACACTCATGGTTGGAAAGAGAATCGCTTCAGCCAAACTGAGGACAAAGGTCGCCCCCATCCAGCCCCAAAACCAGTGCACCGGATTGAGGGCAAACCATATTTGTGCCGCGGCTAATATCACCAGCCCGATCATAATTCGCCCATTAATATCCAGCTTGCGCATCAACTGCATAAGTGGAAACTGCAATAATACGATGGTCATTGCGTTCACAAAAATCATGCTGGATATCAGCTCAACCAATCGCGGAGCCTCTGCCCGTGTCAGATATTGCACCAGACTGGAATCCATATGGGCATAGATAAACATCGTGAGGATATTGGCAACAATCACAACCATAAACACCTGATCCCTGCGCAATATCGACAGGGTACTGCCTAAATCGACAGAGCCATCACCATTGCTCTTTGCGAGCTGTCCCGTCTCTGTTTTTGCAAATCCCCAAATAAACGCCAGTGCCAGGAGCAAATAACTGAGAGAAGTTAAGCCAAAGGTGGACTGCTGCGCACTGAGCCCCGCCCATACACCAACAATAGGCCCTAATGCGGCTCCCGCATTAATAAGGAAATAACGCAGCTGCAGGGCCAGCTCACGACTTGCCTGGTTATCCATTAAGTCACCAATCAAGGCGCTTGCTGGCGGCTCCCAAACAGCACGACCGATTGAACAAAGGGTCATTGCCAGAATAAATCCCGGTAATGTCTGGGTTACTGCCAACAGGGCAAAAGAACATAAGTTAATTGCAGAACCCAATAACAGAATATTTCTACGCCCATAACGGTCAGATAGTGCACCCACATAAAAGCCCAGTAAAGCCGCACCAACTGCTGAAGCACTGAGAATTAAACCAATTTCCGCTGCCCCCAACTCAAACTTATTAAAGAGAAGAATGGCCAGAAAAGGCCAAACCATAAAGTAAGTGCCACGGCTAAAAAAACTGCCTATTAATATTATCCAGACCAGAGGAGGAAAACTCCTGAGGTTCTGCCACCAATTCCAACGCATTACCTAATACTCCACATCAATTTCTTCCTTGTTCTCAAATAGCCCTTTCAGGCTCTTTGAACTCCGCGCCAAACAGCAAGACCTAAGCAAAAACCAGGGAAAACAGCCTTTCTCACAGGCCTAATGCCCATGTATCGCCTTTAAAGTCGACAGGGTAATCAACCGCGAGGGCCAATATCTTATTGGTCGGTTAATAATTTTCTGACAAAAAACCCGAAAGGATCGCCTTTCGGGTTTTAGGGATTGGCAAGCGTATAACCTGCAAAATCATTCAACCTGGATATTAACCCTCCTAAATAGCCTGAGGGTTAATTATGAGAACCTTCGGCACTTTGCGTGCCTTCCATTCTTCAGCGCGGTATCCCCAATACTATCCAAGTTAATTAGTTTTGAAAACCCAATTTTCTTTGTTCATAAAAAATTTATCTGGGAACAACTTATCATTCGATATTTCTCCCATTACCGGCAGGATCTGTACGTAAGTCTATACTCCAGCAGGAAAGTCCTCCCGTAGTTATCACAGAAATAAAAACTGTAATTTCTGCCAACTCGGAATCCAGAGAGAACAATAGCAACATGTCCCTATCCAGCATGCTGATGCAGGCGCGCCCCTTGGTAGAGCGGGCACTGCGTGAGGTCAGTCCACCCTATACGCTTTTTTTTTCAATTAGTGATGCCAAGCATCGTGCTGAAGTACGACATTCTCATGCAAAAGATTTTCCAAGTGCTTGGCAGGAGCTTGCTCAAAATACCCGTAGGGCTGCACAACAGTCAAAAATGGAGCCCTGCTGGCTGCGAATAGATTGGGTGACCCGCAGGAGTACGATGACTCTGGCCGGTTTGCATGAACTTCTACAGGACACCAAGCGCTCCTACTTCCGCTACGGTCTCGCACTGGATGTCAATTGCAAAATTGCTTTCCTCGAACAGGAACTCAATGGAAACGCCATGCTCTATGGCGGCAACAAAATCGACCACGCATTCCTCAACGAAAAGAATTTCCTCTCCTACTATAAAAAACGTTTTCCTCAGCAGGGCGACCTGAATCTATCTGAAGAGCGCAGCGTCGTGCTTCTCTCTACTGAAGGGCTGTTCTGCGAAAAAGATCAGGAACCTGTGTACTTATACGAAGCGGGATTAAATGCCGGGCGACGGATTATCGACAAACTGGGCGACGAGCAGGTAACAAAGCTTATTAGAAGCGGCAGTCATTACCTGGCCAACCAGGTAAAACCCAATGGGCTTTTCCATTATGGATGGCATGCCTGCTTCGACAGGGAGATCAACACCTACAATAACCTGCGCCACGCGAGCAGTACTTATGCAATGATCGAGGCTTGGGAGGTCACCAAAGAGCCATCCCTGATAGCAACCATTCAACGTTCACTCAAATTACTCACCGATAAATTAATTAAACCAATAGCGCTCAGTGACGGGCAGGTGGGTGCATTCCTGGTTGAGCCGAATAACGAAATCAAGCTTGGTGGCAATGCAGTAAGCCTACTGTCCCTCGTAAAATACTCAGAGGTGGTACAAACCCAAGAATATGCTGAGCTCATGGAACAACTCGCGGTGGGTATTGCATTTATGCAAAACCCCGAAAATGGCCAATTTTGTCATGTTCTTGAATATCCCAGTCTCAAAATAAAGGACCAGCATCGGGTTATCTACTACGACGGGGAAGCCGCGTTTGGTTTAATGCGCCTATATGACTGGAGCAAGGACGAGCGCTGGCTGGCTGTAGTGGAAAAAGCATTTGACTACTTTATCGTATCCGGCCATTGGAGAGCCCATGATCACTGGCTGAGCTACTGTGTCAATGAACTTACCATTTATAGGCCAAAAGAGAAGTACTACCAGTTTGGCATCCGTAACTTTACCAACTACCTGGATTTTGTCGAAAACCGGATTACGACCTTTCCAACCCTTCTTGAGTTAATGATGGCCGCCGAAAAAATGATTGTGCGGCTGGGGCAACAGAGTGAATTCCAGTACTTACTGGACCAGGTTGACCTGGAGCACTTTTACCGAGCGTTACATAAACGAGCGGCTTACTTACTCAACGGTCATTTCTGGCCTGAATTTGCCATGTTCTTCAAGAACCCAGAAAAAATCCTGGGTAGCTTCTTCATCCGACATCACGCTTTCAGGATAAGAATTGATGATGTTGAACACTATTTATCTGGATTCGTTGCATACCGCAAATTCCTTATCGCCCAAAATGCTTCTGAGCAGCCTATCAATCAACCGGCTGAAACGGTAGACAATGTCAATGAAGAAAAAACAACACAATTAGAAATAGAGAACCTACCAGTACTCGCCTGGGGCGGAGATGTAAATCTAGGCCGACGCCAACACTATCGCACTGCACAATTGGGAGTCGATGAGGTTCTCGGGAAAATTCCCGCACTTAAGAACGCTGATATCAGTGCAGTAAATCTGGAGTGCGTTGTCTCCACCCAAGGAGAACAGGGAATCTCCAAGGGTGAGAGTTCTTCCTACTACTATCGCGCAAGGCCGGAAATGTTGTCAGTGCTTATTGCTGCTGGAGTTGATATCGTAACCACTGCTAATAATCACAGTGGAGATTATGGTCCCGAGGCTCTTTTGGAACAGGAACACTGGCTGGACATCACCGGCATAGGCCATACAGGTTCCGGCGAAAACCTGGATGAAGCTCTACAGCCGGTATTTAGGCCTGCCGGCCCCCTTAATGTGGCCCTATTTTCGATAGATGCGACTCAGCCCCGTTTTGCCGCTGGGCCAACCTCTGCCGGTTGCGCATACTTGCCATTATCCTTGCCCGAGCTCTGGAGAGAGACTTTAGGCCCCCGGATTTCAGCCGCTCGCACACAAGCCCAAGTAGTAATTGTGGCTGTACACTGGGGAGCAAATCGCGAAACCTATCCCAGTAAAGAACAAATTGATGTGGGCCATGCCATTATTGATGCCGGGGCAGACGCCATACTCGGAACCAGTGCTCATAATTTGCAGGGTATCGAGGTTTATCGCAACCGCCCTATTATCCACGACGCGGGAGACTTACTATTTGATGCCGTTCGTAACAGCCTCGCGGATAGCGGCATCTTTCGTCTGCAACTCAGTACACATGGAGTCGAGCAGATTACCTTTGTCCCGGTAGGAGTTGGCTTTGGTTTTAGTACGCAATTGTCGAGGGAAGAAGCGGTGAATCTTAGCCGACAGTTTTCCAACCAGTGCTTACCGCTTGGTACCAAACTGAGCTTATGCGAGGAAGGCACCGCAATCCTAAGACTCACGCCCCCCAGGCGCGATCATGTTAATCTTCCGAGCTTCCCAAAGACTCTCTACCAAATCACTGCGCTCCAGCAGCAACCATCTCTCAATCCGCGCTGGCAGGTAAAAGCTGTTCCCGTGGATGCACAAACCACTTCAATTAAAATAGGCCCGTTGGAATTGTTAGGAGTGCGTTTCTACCCAAGAGAGGTCAAATCCCGGCAGATACTGTGGGTGGAATCCTTCTGGAGAACAGACAATGAAATCCAGGAGGACTTTCGCCTGGATTGTCGTGCAGTTCCAGTGGTGAAAACCACAATGCCCTACTGGGGCAAATCCATGGACCATGATCCATGTGACTGGCAATTGCCTACAAGTCGCTGGAAGCCCGGTACTATCTACCGTGATCTATACGGCTTAAGGCCACCAGCCAGTAGAGACATCACTGATGTGGATCTTCAACTTCATATCGGTCTTGTTTCCAATAGCACTAAGATCAAACCAGTACCTATTGCTGGTATGATCACAAAAATAAATTTTTCCAGGAACGGGGAAAACCGCAAACGGAAAATCCCACAGTATCGATCAGAATTCCCATCCATAATCTACGATCACCCACCAGGACAGACTTGGAATGCGAAGCAAATTACTGCAATTGCCGGTGGTACATGGCTCGTGCCCCCACCCGAGGGATGGTTTGTACGTAGTGTTATTTCCGGTAGTGCGTTTATCGAAGATTCCCTGGATCCAATCTTATTTGTTGCCCATACCAATCTCGATCGTATGTATCACGAGCAAAGCTCAAAAACGTCCGCAAAATTTTGGGATTTCCATCAAAAGTTACCTAGTTTTGCTCACCGTATTGCAGGAGCCATAGTCGCACGACCAGTCGAAGGATTACCAAAGGAGCTCCCGATTCTAAAAGTGGATGACCCGATCAAAGCTATTATTGAGCTGGGTCTCGCAGCAAGAGATCGATTTGACGGAGAGGTAATTGCACTTACAGGCACCGCCGGAAAATCCACCACGTTAAAAATGATTGGACAAATGCTGGGACCAAGGGACCAAGTATTGACCAGTCTGGGAAACTATAATTCCCGCGTAGGGGCACCTTCTATGCTGGCTAGCCTGAGTAAGGATCACGAGGCAGCGGTTATAGAAGTTGCACAAAGTGCATTGTGGATGAAACGGGGCCCTATCACTCATCGTATTAAACCCACCATATCACTGATCACTGAAATCGGTATTTCCCAAACGGATCGGAAAGTAAAAAATGTGGAGGACACTGCTAGGTGGAAGTCAAGGATATATGATGGTTTGGTGGGATCCGCAATCGCCATCGTCGGTGAACACCTTCAGTGTTTTGACTATGTACTAAACAAAGCCAAGAAACATGCACGAAGAGTAATTATTTTTGGCGAAAGCACTAATGCCGAAATCCGGATAATAAATACTCGAGCGGACGAATTAGGTAGTTGGGTAAGATTACAATTACCAAGCAGGGAACTTGAATTGCGAGTGCCCATACCCAGCATTGGAATGTTACATAATGCCTTAGCCGCAATCAGTGTCGCTTATGCCCTTGGCAGAGATCTCGATGAAGCCGCTATGCGATTACAAGAGCTTCACCTTGATGAAAGTCATTTACAGCGATTAAGCTTGAATATACGGGGCCAGTCTATCACGTTAATTGATGACAGCTGGAACGCCACTGTAAGCTCTATGTTAAATGCCTTCTCTGTATTTTCGCAAAGTATGGTAAAACAAGGGGGTAGGAAGGTTGCCGTTCTGGGAAGAATCGTACACCTCGGTGAAAAATCCAAGGAAATACATGCCAGCCTGGCTAAGCCATTACTACAAAGTAAAGTAGATTGGGTTATTACCCACGGGGAAGACATGCTATATCTACGAGAATGTCTACCACCAGATATTTTGGGCCCGCACTTTTCCGACGCTCCTGCATTAGTGGATCATATTACAGGATTCTGTCAAAACTTTGACCTTATCCTGGTTAAGGGCTCAAGAAGAGACTCGGACTTCGGTAAAATTCCTGCCCTCTTACAAAAAACATCATTAAAAATATCAGATGAAGCCTCTATGGCGAAATAGGCACGAATTTATCCCTGATCCATCACCTGATCTTCAGAGAACATTACATCTCCTAGGGAAAGCATACTTGCACTACGCCGCTTTAATGTACTGGTTTCCAGTTTTACATTAAAGGCAATGCAAATTCTTAGTGAGTTATCTTCTACAGGGTTTACATAATGTAATAACCAATTAGGGAACAATACCATTCTCCCAGCTCTCGGCATTACCCTGACTCTACCGCCAAAATTGCTATTAGGTAGCTCAGTAGTTATACATAGCATTCTCGGATCAAGAAATTCTATAATGCCGCTACTTTTACTTTTCTCCTGAGATAACACAGAGCGCACATAATAAACACCCGACCATGTGCAAGATTCATGATTATGTATTTTTCGATAGCTATCTGCACGTGAAACATTTGCCCAGGCATGAGCGTACATATCCTGGGCAGCAGGGCTGTATTTCCCCCGAGTGACCTTCATTGTCATCTCCCGGGTAACTGAAACTATACGCTGCTTTACAATAGTTACTTCTTTGTATGGCCATTCGAGTAAGTCTTTTTTAGAGTCCCAACTTCCAATATTAGAACGTTTGGCAGCAGGAATAGATGATTCCTTACCGAGGATAATATCCGTTAACTGCTCATTAACCCTCTCCGAGTCAGGCCAATCTTTGACCAAAATTGGAGTTCCGAAAGCCGACTTGATCTTATACATGGCACTGCACCTCCAGTTTGGCTATGCCTGATAGTAATCTTTTCTCCCCCATTCAATTCTCAAGACCCTCGAATGATTTCAACTTTCCAATTGATTGTTACTTTCGGTCTCTCCTCATGTGGCTGAAACCTTTCAGGCCATACATTAGACCAGACCCAAGTAAAGTCCCTGGTTAAAGTAATCTTACTAACTCTTCCACTTCCAAATCCATATCCTAATTTGCTATCTATTGCTAAATTTGGATCTACCGGTAACCACCTACCATTGAAATAGACCTCTGCAGCATGGTGATTAGGTTGGGAAAACTCATTTCTACTGGCAAATAGAAATTCAGAGGTAACTCTAGCCGGATAACCCATTGACCTCGCCAAAGCCGTAAAAAGAGCAGCGTATTCTGTACAATCACCGGTCTTGTGAATCACTGCATAGTATGCACCTTTGGTTGACTGTACCCGATATTCAATTATATCTTGGGGCGCTTGAAATGCAGCCAATAAGCGTTCTTCATCACTTTTCGAACTGGACTGGATTTTCTGGGAAAGTAACTTAACTGGTGGGGACTCTGTCTCTATATATTTCTGCGGCCTGATATAGCGCCCTTTCGGGTAGGGGATTGTACCTTTTGGCAAATCTTTATAATTGTACTCTTTTAGCTCCATTTCAAAAATAACTGATCTCGTTACTGATGATTGCGCAGGTACATCAAATTTAAATTCAACATATCTTGTATCGCCCCTTTTATGCCTTTTATATTTCAGCACTTCTGGGTGCTTGTAGCGAACAGAGAGCAGCCTCTGCTGAACACCATCCTCCACCGGAACAGAAATACGATGAATATATCCCGAAATATCGCGATCCAATTTATTATTTACAGTTATAGATGCTGTAAGCGCTACAACCTTGGATTCATCGGCATAAGCACAAAGTGTGTACTGTATACAGAAAACAAAAATAAACTGCATTGTTAACTTCTTCATCAACATACCTGCTACCGCTCTCGCATTGCCTCCTTGGCACGACTTATTGGTTTCATCAGATAATCAAAAATCGTTTTTGACCCAGTCTTAATATCTACAGAAGCGATCATTCCTGGCACTATTGAGAACTTCTTACCCACACCATTCTCCAGCGAATCAGAAGTTGTTAAAATAAAAACCTTATAATAAAATTCATTTGGTGCCACCTCATCCTGTATAGTATCGGGTGATATCATCGTAACCTCGCCAGACAAGCCGCCATAAATCGCATAGTCATAAGCGGTAATTTTTACTTTGGCAAGCTGTCCAGGATGAATAAACGCTATATCCCTTGGAGATATTTTTGCTTCAATAAGTAACTGGTCATCCAGAGGTACTATTTCCATCAGTTTTCCATTAGGTGGAATAACTCCTCCAATGGTTGTAATTTCAATAGCTTTTACGATACCTCGAACTGGAGATCGATGAGTAAGCCTGACTAACGTATCTGAGCGCCCCTCCAGTACAGAAGCCAAAACTTCCACTTCAGCACTTACTTTCGCAAGTTCCTCCCGAGCTCTCACCATATATTGGGAGTTAAGCTCACGAATTTTCGTTTCCAACTCCGCTTTTTGCCTTTGCAATTTAAGAACATCGACACTACTAGCAGCACCTGAATCTACTAGGCTGCTGGTCATGGCCAGTTCCCTCCTAACCAGCTCCAAAGACTCTTTTGATCCTCGCACTGACTCCAGCAACCCCTGCTTGCGAATATCAAATAATTTTCTTTCCTTAGCTTGTAGTTCTTCATGCCCCACCAACTCCTCAGGAAAGCGTAGAGGCGTCTGGTTCACTTCAGCACTTAATCGAGCCACCTTCGCCAAGGCAGCTCGATACCTTGCTGAACTTTCATCCATATTAGAGCGGACTTTTGTAGGGTCTAGCTGGGCCAGAACTTGCCCTTTCTCTACAATATCCCCTTCAGAAACTTTTAGCTGTGCCAGTATGCCACCATCTAGGGATTGAATAATTTGTGCTCGTGAAGTCGGCACAACCTTCCCGCTGCCAGAAGATACCTCATCTACACGCGCCAAGTATGACCATATAAATAAGGCAATGATCAACAAAAAGAACACCCAAACCACGGTCCCCGATCGAATCAAGGAGGATTCATCTACATCATCACCGTACTGTTGCTCATGAATCTGATGATCAATATCCAGCAACGCAACTCGCCGCTTATCAATAGCCAAAATTATTCCTACTGCAGTTAACTATTACCTATATCATTCATTTCTTACATAGTTAGGAAATTTTCTCTCCTTCAGTTGATGTCTTTCTTTGCGACCGGGTTAATACTTCCAATGCCTTCTCTTTTGGCTCGTCAAGGACGACATAACCATTATTAAGAACAATAATTCGCTGAGCAAAGGTCAGGATATTGGTTCTATGTGTCGCGACAACAACAGTCCTTTCAGCGGCCCAGTCTTGTAAATTCCGAATGAATTTTCTCTCTGTTGACTCATCAAGTGCAGCTGTAGGCTCATCTAGCAAGAGAACATTGGGATGTCGCAACAGCATCCTTGATAAAAGTAGTGATTGCTTCTGACCCCCGGATAAACCAAAACCACCTTCTTGTATTAAATAACCTATACCTTTGGGAAGTTTATTAACAAAGTTGCTCGCGCCGCTCATATTAAGCGCCCAGAGAATTTCCTCATCATTTGCATTGGGAGCTCCCAACGTAAGGTTTTCATGGATGGTCCCATGAAATAAAGTGGCTTCCTGCCTAAGAAGACCAATATCCCTACGGACATCCGCAGGATCAATATGCTTAATACTGACATTATCCAGTTGCAACTGTCCTCGTTGAGTTACAATTGCACCCGCCATTGCATGGAGAAATGTAGATTTCCCTGAACCATTTTTCCCAAGAATTGCAACTCGTTCTCCTGCATATATTTTTAACTCGGGTATGATAAGAGCAGGGTCCTGCCCCTCCTCGCCATATTGAAAAACTGCATTTTTGAAGTGAAAATTCCCAGTTATCGATGTTTTCTTTACTCTTTTTTCTAATTGAGGATTATCCACCGGCAATTGCATTAGATTGTCAATTCCTTGCATTGCAAATTTTGCCTGCTGCCAACGGCTCAAAACTTTTGTGATATTTGCCATGGGAGCCATCATTCTTGAACCCAGGATTGATGCTGCAACCAATGCTCCTGTAGTCATAGTGCCGCTCATAACCATCGGTGCACCAAACAGTACAATGACCGCAAATACTGATGATTGAACATTATGAGTCCAGGCAAGCAGCATCCCCACAAGAGACCTCAGCTTTAGGCTCGCATCTGCGGTTATCGTGTTAAAGTGGTTCCACCGCCCCTGAAAATACTGCTCCGCCTGTAGTGATTTGATATCCTCTACCCCCTGAATCGTCTCTATCAATATGGCGTTACGTAATGAGGATTCCTTTATCGACTCCTGTGAAAGCTTGGCTAATTTTGGCTGAAGTAATAGACCCGGAATAAGCAAAAGAAAAACAGCCAGTAGAGGTACCAAAGCTAAGACCCCTGCAATCCACCACATTACAATTAAAAACAACAGAAAAAATGGTAAATCAGCAATTGCCAAAATTGTAGTGGATGTGAATATTTCTCTCACTTTTTCTAATTCACGAATTTGTGAAATAAAAGTACCAGTAGATTTTGGACGGGCCTGCGCTTGAATTCTTACAGCATGCCCAAAAACCAAATCAGACATTCGGATGTCCGCACGCTTTCCAAGAAGATCTGTAATCTTCACTCTCATTGAACGCATTACAAAATCAAATATAATAGCAACCAAAACGCCACTAAATAGAACATAAAGAGTGGGAATAGATTCCGCTGGAATTACTCTGTCGTACACCTGTTTGGAAAAAATAATGCCAGATAAAGCCAGAGTGTTGGCGACCGTGGTAGCCAACATGATATGTCCATAGGGTTTTATATCCCTAAGTATTATTTTACGAAGCCAATGTTGATTATCTGTTTTAATATAATCATCTATCCTGGTATCTCTTGTTGTTTGCCTCGGCCTAAGGATTATCAGACTAACAATATCTTTGCTGATCTTCTCTAGAGGTAAAGTACTTTTAAGCCCCTGGTCACCACACAGCATAAATCCAACGTTCAAGTCACTGGAAATGGTTTCAATTACCGCTATCTGGCCACCACGCAATTGAGCTACGAGTGGTAAGCGCCATGGGTTAATATCAGTATCTTTTAGGGTACAAAACTTTATCGTCAAACCAGCCTGACGTGCCATTCTTCTTAGTGTGTGGTCCACTGGAGAGTTCTGATCCCATTGTCCGGAAATTCGGATACTTTCGGGTGAACACTCCACTCGATAGTGGCGAGCCACATAGGTTACTGCTTCACACCATGGCTCAAAATCCATAGTGCCAGTCTTTATTCCTTCACTTTCATCGAGAGATCTTAAAACATTACTACTGTTTTCACTCAAGGAAGGACCTCCACACCCTGTATTTGCCGTCCATCAAGACTGAATGCCCTACGTAATCCACCGCGACTATACAGACAATCAATCTTAAGGAGGTGAAGATCAAAAATAGTATTGTTCTTTTCTATGCGTGCCAGGTGTAATTCCTGCTCTGCATTGAGCAGGTCAAGTAAAGTACGGGTACCGAGTACTTCATATTGCTGTTTATACAAATCCCGAGTTTCAGCAATCGCACTTTCTCTGGAATTCAAAGCTTTGAGGCTTTGCATCAGCCCGGCAGCCTCTTCCTGGGATTCCTGATACTTTTGTATAGTCAATAACCGTATTGAATCTTTCGCTGCATCTGCCGATAAGAGTGCAAAACCAGCGCCTTCTTTGCCGGCCGAAATTTTACCTCCTTGATAAATCGGCATAGACACATTGAAGAAAACTGCACTTTCATTCGTGTCAAAAGCATTCGCATCAACGTAATCCTGATCAAGGTACTGGTTAATGTTGGCGTCTAATGAGAAGGTTGGCCATGCATTTGCTTTAGATTCATCCAGGCGCGCCATTGCTTCTGCCCTGTAAGATTCAGCAATAAGCACCTCAGGTACCGCAGATAGGTCAAAAGAATCCAAGTCACAAGCCTGAGTCACATCATCTGGTACTGACATGGAGACACTAAACTTTTCATCTAGCCCCGTTAAATTCTGCAGTGTACTTCTCCACCTACGTAAAAGAGCTTGAATTTGTTGCCTGGACGCTTGCGCTGCGTCAATTCGCGACTGGGCCTGGAGAACATCAGATCTGGAGCTAGCACCTTTTTCTTTTCGAATCTTTACAAGATTTGCGATAGCAGACACCCCATCAACCTGCTCATCAGAGCTCTGCAATAGAGCCTGATATCGTTGTACCTCTATAGTTGCTTTAGCAGTTTGTCTAGCTACTTCTTCTATCGATTTTAAAATTTGAGCTTGGGATCGTCGCACGCCCGCTCTAGCCTGTCTTACATTGCTGGAAACTTTCCCAAAGTCAAACAGCATTTGGGTGACGTTTAACTGAATTGCATGTCCGTCACCTTCTCGCTTGTACTCGGTATCTTCACCAGCAACTATCCCAGCACTCAATTGTGGAAAGTAAGCGGATCTCGCTGCTTTAACTCCCTGTCTTTGCTGGTAGAGATAGCCGATCGATTCTGCAATTGATGGATGCCAACCAACCGCTCGGTGAACAGTATCAAATATACTGAGCTCACTTTGTGCTACCTCATCCTTATAAACTCGATAAGTAACATTTTCTGCTCTCTTATCTTGCCCTTCCCCGTGCCCGACAATTGTTTTTTCCGCTGATACAGAGTTGACAAATACTTCCTCTCCGACTACTTCGGATAGAAATAGAGAAGGGATAGAGAGTGCAAAAAATGACAGTTTTTTTAATACATCCATGTTTTCACACTTGTCATTGACAGTTTTGAGATCCCACAACCTGGAATTAAGAAGCCATATAAGCAAGACTTTTCCCAAGCCTCATAAAAGTTTAGCTCAAAAAAAACCGGGCCTTTTAGCCCGGTTTTTTTGCTTAACTTGAACTTCTCACCTCACATATCACTAAATCCATTTTGCTGCCATATATCTCCCATCGGATCTTCAATGACTGCATAATTTTCAGGACTGGTTAGAGAACCAATATCTGTTACAGTCGTCTGATGCTCTGATTGTCCAGATACATCATAAGAAAGATTGAGCTCTATCAGCTGAATATCCCGATCACCAGAATCTAGTAACTCATCCAGTAAGGACTCTTCTACTGAGTCAAACCGCTGATAGTCATTGGCAAACTCTGCCAACCCGTCTGCAGTCATTACCTGTTGATAGTGGTTATCAACACCACTATCAACAAAGTCCAGCTCAAGCTCAGCCAGTTGCATCATACCCAACCCGGCAGAACCTTCCTGCTCGCTTCCATCACTGACGGACTCCTCAACCTTTGAAGCAGAAGCATATCCAACGGTATCGAGATACTCCTCAAACACACTGGGGATCGCAATAGCTTCCAGGGAAATGATTTCATCAATGTCAAAATCTATTTCCAAATCCGGGAATCCCGGCGGTAGCTCACCACCCTCATAGTCGTAATCGGCATCCGCATCACAATCGGCATCGGCATCCGCATCGGCATCCGCATCGGCATCGGCATCGGCATCCGCATCCGCATCCGCATCCGCATCCGCATCCGCATCCGCATCAGCATCCGCATCGGCATCCGCATCCGCATCCGCATCCGCATCCGCATCCGCATCGGCGTCAGCATCACAATCCGCATCGGCATCCGCATCCGCATCGGCATCCGCATCGGCATCGGCATCCGCATCCGCATCCGCATCGGCATCCGCATCCGCATCCGCATCGGCATCCGCATCGGCATCCGCGTCGGCATCGGCATCGGCATCGGCATCTGCATCTGCATCCGCATCCGCATCCGCATCGGCATCGGCATCGGCATCTGCGTCAGCATCCGCATCGGCATCGGCATCCGCGTCGGCATCCGCATCTGCGTCAGCATCGGCATCGGCGTCGGCGTCGGCATCTGCATCCGCGTCTGCATCGGCATCGGCATCGGCATCGGCATCGGCATCCGCGTCGGCATCTGCGTCGGCATCGGCATCCGCGTCGGCATCGGCATCCGCGTCGGCATCGGCATCCGCATCGGCATCCGCATCCGCATCCGCATCCGCATCTGCGTCGGCATCCGCATCCGCGTCGGCATCGGCATCCGCATCGGCATCGGCATCGGCATCGGCATCCGCATCTGCATCGGCGTCGGCATCGGCATCGGCATCGGCATCCGCATCGGCATCCGCATCGGCATCGGCATCGGCATCGGCATCCGCATCGGCATCTGCGTCGGCATCGGCATCTGCGTCGGCATCCGCGTCGGCATCGGCGTCGGCATCCGCGTCGGCATCGGCATCCGCGTCGGCATCGGCATCCGCGTCGGCATCGGCATCCGCGTCTGCATCGGCATCGGCATCGGCATCGGCATCCGCGTCGGCATCTGCGTCGGCATCGGCATCTGCGTCGGCATCCGCGTCGGCATCGGCATCGGCATCGGCATCGGCATCCGCATCCGCATCGGCATCCGCATCCGCATCCGCATCCGCATCCGCATCCGCATCCGCATCCGCATCGGCATCGGCATCGGCATCCGCATCCGCATCGGCATCGGCATCGGCATCGGCATCGGCGTCAGCATCCGCATCTGCATCGGCATCGGCATCGGCATCCGCGTCGGCATCTGCATCTGCGTCGGCATCCGCATCGGCATCGGCATCGGCATCGGCATCGGCATCGGCGTCAGCATCCGCATCGGCATCGGCATCCGCGTCGGCATCGGCATCTGCGTCGGCATCCGCATCGGCATCCGCATCGGCATCGGCATCTGCGTCGGCATCCGCGTCGGCATCTGCGTCGGCATCCGCATCCGCGTCGGCATCAGCATCCGCATCCGCGTCGGCATCAGCATCGGCATCGGCATCGGCATCGGCATCGGCATCGGCATCGGCATCGGCATCGGCGTCAGCATCCGCATCGGCATCGGCATCTGCGTCAGCATCCGCATCGGCATCCGAATCTGCGTCCGCATCTGAATCCGGAGGCACAAAGCCACCCCCACGGTTACTATCGTCATTTGATGCTACAGCGATGACAACAACACCGAGAGCAATCAAAGCAGGGACAAACCACGGAACGGCAGGGGGAGGAGGGGGAGGAGGCTCACCAGCTGGGCCGCCGGCTACGGTAAAAGCTGGTATCAACCCCCCCGAAGCCGCAAGGAATAAGGGCTCTGAACCCCCAGTTACAGTCAACTCACTATGATCTCCATCACTGTCTTCATGATAGAAACCAAATAAAGTGAAGATTTGACCCGTCTTTAAAACTATTACTAGGTCATTTCCTTCCTGAGATAACGAAGCTATCTCGTCTGGATCTACCGGCAATTCAACCAAGCCTGTCGCGGTTAACTTCAAGCTATCCAGTGGCTTCTCAGCAATCAAGCCCGTAGACTTGTCAAAGATTTTTACGATCATGCTCTCACCAACTTCAAACGGTGCAACTTCCTAAATACACTGTTCATGGCCTGAGCTAAAAGACGGAAAATTCCCCACCTTGAGCCCATCCGTGACTAGATTCGTCAATGCATCTCCTTGCCAGGATCCCTCCGGAAAATAACTGTGCCAAATTTTTTCCACACACTCTTTTTGTATGGACGTAAATTAAAATGATTTCAAGGAAAGTCTGAAGAATAACGCCGACTAAATAAGTGCAACGTTAGAGAGAAATACAGTAGGAAAAACTACTCATGACAACGGACCCAAGTATTAGAAAGCTCACAAATAAGAGGTCAACACCTGTCATTGATACACCCGCTGGACCGATTGTTGGCAAAGTAGACGAAGCTACAAGAACCTATAAATTTCTAGGTATACCCTATGCTCGTCCCCCAATTAACGACCTCCGCTGGAAAGCACCCGAACCAATGCCAAATTGGAGTGTGCCATTTGATGCAGCGCAATTTGGAACGCCAGCTGCACAAAATCCCTCAAACCTGATGCAGGTCCGGGGAAAAAATGGAGAGATTCCTGATAGAGAAGAATGTCTTTATCTAAATATTTTCTCGCCACCTATAAACCAAGGAAGAAAGCTACCTGTAATGCTCTGGATTCATGGTGGAGCTTTCTATATGGGGTCAAGCTGCCAAGATATATATAATGGGTGCCATCTTGCCTCAAGCGGTAGAGCAATAATTGTGACATTCAATTATCGTCTTGGCGCTCTAGGCTTTCTACGTTTAAAGGACATTTCTGAAATCCCATCTACTGGCAACGAAGGTCTATTGGATCAAATAGCAGCGCTCAAATGGGTGAGAGATAACATTGCAGCCTTTGGCGGAGATCCTAACAATATCACTCTTTTTGGTGAATCTGCCGGCGCAATGAGCATCATCTCTCTATTAGAGGTAACTGAATATCATAATTTATACTCTCGAGCGATTGTACAAAGTGGCCACCCAAGGGCTGCTCATTCGATTTCCAGAGCCAATAACATGGCAGCAGCATTCATCGAGCATCTTAATAACATAAGCGGTGGAATACCAATACACAAATGCTCTACAAAGTTACTTCTTCAGGCACAAAGCGAAATTCTTAAAGATCCACGCATGACACAAAACTGGGGGCAACTTCCATTTAAGCCGGTGCTAGACGAAAGCTTATTAAGAAAAAGACGACCGTCTTTAGTAAACATTAAAACTAATACAGCCCATCCAATTCTTCTTGGCAGTAATCTAGAAGAGTGGAATCTATTTAGTGTTACAAACCCTGAAACTTTCACACTGAATTATCACTCAATCTGCAAAAAGTTAGAATGGCTGCTACCTGAGAGCACACTAAAACCTATTATTGATTACTATTACCAGCAGGCTTTATCTATTAAAAATAATCCCTGGCCAGAATGGAGTAAAACCTGGAATTTGATGTTGACCGATATGGTTTTTACCCTACCAGGGCTTAGGTATCTAACCCAACATAAAGGACAAAGTTTCCATTATCATTTCGCCCAACCATTAGCGGCACAGCCCTTTTTGGGTGCGTGTCATGCTGCAGAACTAGCCTATCTATTTGGTACTCATGGTGAAGCGTCTTTACAGGAATTATATCGCGATGAGCCAGCCCCGCACACCTTAAGTAAAAGTATGCAAGAAGCCTGGCTGAACTTCGCTGAATGTGGCAACCCGGGAAACAACTGGCCAATATTTACAGGAAAGCAAAGCCAGCGTATCGGTAATCATCCACATTTCACGAATTTCAATACAGCAGAACTGCTATCATTATGGCAAAATATACCAGATGAAGTATTAAACCAGTATCTATAATCCCAAATAACATGCCCAGAATTTTACTTGCACGACATGGTGAGGCAGCTAAAGGAGATAATATCCTTGATCCACCCCTCACCAAGTTAGGATTTATACAAGCTGAAGAGTTAGCTCAAAAACTTGCTATTCAAGGAAGATTGAAAATCACGAGCAGCCCTAAGCTGCGAGCCAAGCAGACAGCAGAACCCCTAGCAAGAATATGGGGCGCTTCAATAGAAGTGGTCAACTTAGTTACTGAGATACCAACACCCGAAGGTATTCTATCAAGTCAACGCCTACCATGGATACGCTCTCTTCTGAACAAAGAATGGACTATAAGTGATAAACAGCAAAAAGAGTGGCGCAATGGAATTCAGAGATATTTACTTAGCATTACTGAAGATACTATAGTTTTTTGTCATTTTATGGTAATAAATTCAATCGTTGCTTATATTCATAAAAGCCAAAAAATTCAACAGTTTCGACCAGAGTATACATCAATAACCGAACTAACAATTCAAAATAATCAGCTACATTTAGTAAGCTTAGGAAAAGAGAAAGACAGCCAAATTCTTTAGCATACGCTATTTAGGTCAGGATGCTAAACTCTCTGATAATAAGTTAAATTCTATTGAATCAAGTAGAACAGCATAGTTTTACAGTCTGTGCCTATGAACAATCACCATCAGCAACCAAGAACACAATAAATATTCAATTCAAATTATAAAAAATGATCTATCCATCTTATTAATTTTCTGCGAAAAAAACCAAATAAAGTATACTAAGCAGTTGGCAGCTCACAGCAACTATAGAAGATAGTGTTTGATATTTGCACCGCCAGATCCCCTTCAGCGAAGGGAGCAAACTTATAAATGGAAATATAAATCTGTACCTTATTGGGAGTGTTGATACCCCCTAAAGACCTTCACTCATAGTTTCATTACATAGCTCAACATATTTATTAGCTTTACGCTGAACGAAATCATCATTACTTTCTCTAATAAGAGCACTGAGATCAAGAGGTTTATATTTAAACCCGACTGATCGTCCCAAACTTTCTATTAATTCATTACAGAGCACTGCAACACAAGAAAGCCTAACCCAGAGGATTGGAGTTCCTCTAAGACATAGCCCAGACATAACATTAACAAGGGGGGAAATTTTCTCAACAAAATTATATTCTTTTAGGGCATCTGTAAACTCTGAAAAAGACATACACCTCGCTACTGACTCGCCTTCATTAATGGTAAGCGCATTTCCTATACTTGATAAGGTATCAAAGAAAATATGCTCCTTTTGTACTTTCCAATTAGCATTTGGGTGATGACTAGTTATTTTTGAACCGGACAACATCAGAAATAGCGATTTTTTGAACTCAAGCAACTTAACAGAAGACTCATCTACAGCAAAATCAGCATAAGCAACTTTACTCTCTATCAGCTCTGACAAACAGAGCAGTCTTGCTAGCCTGTAAATGGTGCTTTTTCCATAATGGCCATTCAAATCAATTTTATAGGGTTTTTTCGGAATATTCGTAACTCTGGCTTTAAAATCACGGGCAGCCAGAAGAAGCTGGAACTTAAGGGGACCAATAGCTTGATACAACCTGGCCCTCGCCTCAAAATTGTATCTTATATCAGCTTCATTCTCCTTCAGGTATACTTCTACATCCTTTCTAATTAGGCCATCTTGCACACTCTTAAAATCACTTAAAGATCTATCTAGCTCATTTTTATGTTTCTGAAGATCCTTTTCCAATCTATGAGCAACTAGTGACTTAGTCAACCATATAGCAGTGAGTGAAGAAACGCCTAAAGAAGAAATGAATGTGGGTATATCTAAATCCATGAACTAATACCTCCTTGCTTAGTCTTCACACTGATAATCAGCCAACTTTATCCGAAATCAGTCAAACAATCTAACCATAAATTTTCCATCTACTCCATACTAAATATAAGCAGCAATCGGATACTTGCAGAATCTTCCAAAATGAAAGTCGTTATCCATCCTTATTGAATAAAGTTCTGATATGGATTTCTATACATTCACACCTCTTCACTTCCCAACAGCGTTGGAAGATTTTACTTCAGCTAATCCATGGTAAAAATCTTTTAAACCAGAAAATTTCCTAATTCATAAATTGCAAATTGAATATGTACGGTTCTGTTTGCTTCCAGTATGTCGGCCATACAACATCATCCCAAACTAAAGCCGATGTATAAGCGATTAGACGACGCTGGTAAATCTAAGAAGATCGCTCTGATTGCCCACATGAGAAAGCAGATTACGATCCTGAATACGATGGTGAAAATTAACACTTACTGGGATGCAAGTATGGCTTAAAAACTTGACGAGCAACCATAGTCGCTTGTTAAGTATTTGCCAACACCCCAGCCAACCAAAAAATGGTGCTGTACGTTAAAGCGGTAAAGCTGATTAAAAATATAACTTGTAAAATAGATAGTTTAGAATGTATACCAAAATCAATAAGTTCATAGAGTTTTTTGGGAAAGTACTTTTTTATACTTAGTATAACCATAATTACTGCCATACCTACATAAAGTAACACGACACCCCAAAACCGTTCTGGTTCAACATCAATACTGATTGTTTCTGAGAGACCAGCTCGTTTATAGACAGATACCTTGCCACTCACAACAGCAAACACGCAATAGGCTAACGTGAAAATAGCAAACAGCAGATGAATGAATCCAACTTTCTGTGGCATTGCTACCCCATACTCTAGGTACTTAACGCTTTAAACAGCGGAATAAAAACTGGAGGTTTTTGTGCCCGCCTGGATTAACTTGTTAATTTCCCAGCATCTAATTTGTAGGGACATCTCATATTTCTTTCGAGATAGAAGACTGGTAGTTACCCTCCATACAAACCCTTAGAGGGAGGGCAGATATTAAAAAGGTTGCAATCAGCTTCCTAGCTTTCTAGCTTGAATCTGGCTTGGAACCAAAGGCAATGAAGGGTCGAGTTCACCCTGCACACGTAGCGCCCATTCTCGTATGCGACTACGACGGAAAAGTCCGTCTCCTCCTGTAAGCCCAGCCTCATAACCAAAAGCAAGGAGCGCATAGACAGAGAGGTCTGCAACACTCACTTCACTGCGATTACACATAAAAGGACCTCTCTCAAGCTCTTTACTCAAACGTGCACCGACATGACGTGCAGCAGCCATTATGCTGTTTCCTGGAGCATTTTCAGCTTCCCTGCGGACAAAAGGAGCCCACCGAAGGACTAGAGGCCATACAAAACGCCATGCACCGATTGCGTTATCTGGTACCGTGCGATTCATGGCACAACCGAGGCGCCAAGCGTTGATCAGCTGCACAGGAAGTGCTAGCGATAAAGTCGGTCGCGCAAACCTAAAATTTGCAGGAATCATGCAATGCTGGACCCAATCATCAAGTTCGTTAATGCACGGATCACCGTCTACAGGGTACAGGGGACGCTGCGGGAAGCGTTCATCTAGCCAATGAGCTATTTCTTGTGAATCATTTTTGCTTTCACCATCAATTGTCAAAACAGGCACGGTATGCCCCATCGGAAGTGTTTCCCTCATATTAAACGGAGATACATAGACAATTTCGTAAGCGATCTTTTTAAAAGCGAGAAAAGCTTGGACTTTAAGACCGTATGGACTGGTAGCGAAAGTGTAGAGCACGACTTTTGGGGTATTGAATTCCATGCTTTCCATAATTAGCTCCTTCTATACCAGTGGTTTAACAGCTCGTTTAAAAAAGAGTGAGCCAAGGTGTCAGTAGAATTAACGCCGGCCACAGTGGCCTGCGGACTTAGCACGTAATTGTACCAGCAATTTGAGTGAAAGGTGATCTTGCCCCGATAAAACGGACACACTACTTTTCATACTGCTATTCGCTCATATTCTATTAATGATTGATAGCCTAAAGCTGAATGCAGCTGCTTACGGTTGTAAAAATCATTAATATATCGAGCCAGAGCATACTTTAAATGGCTCATTGTCTGGAAGCTAGTTTTTCTAATCAGTTCAGCTTTTAAGCTATGGAAGAACGACTCCATATGAGTATTATCCGTATATTTACCCGCTCTACTCAAGCTATGCTGGATTCCATATCTTCCCAACTCTTTTTGATACTCGGATCCTCTGTTCTCTACACCTCTGTCCGTGTGTAATATTAACCCCGGTTGTGATCCTCTTTTCCTTCCAGCATTCATCAGGGTTTTTCGGGTTAATTCTGTTGCTCTCTTCGTGTCTAAACTCCAACCGATTACTCGGCGAGAATACAAATCCATCACCACTGACAAGTACTGCCATTGACCCTTAACCTTAAGGTAAGTTATGTCAGCAACCCAAACTTGATTCTTGCTTTTAGGCACAGCTCCTTCCGGTCTAAGATTCTCCCCAGAGGCTAGGAAACGCATTATTCCTGGTGCCCTACGTGTCACTCTCGTAACTCTGGCTACGACTCCTAATTCCTGCATCAGCCGGGCTACGCGCTTATGGCTAACTTCATAGCCCTTGGTCAGCAGGGCTTTCCAAATTCTTGGAATACCATAGCGCCCTGCAGAGTCATCCGAAATCTTTTGAATCTCTGAACTTTTAGATCATCATCTTGGTGTTTTCGGTGCGATCGCGGCCTCTTCAGCCAATCATAATAGCCACTGCGCGATACTCCTAGCCACTGACAAGTTCTTTTGATACCTAATGCTGATCCGAACCTCTGGATAAATCGATATCTTGCTGATGTTCCTCTGCAAGAAACCGTTGCCACTTTTTTAGCAAATCAAGCTCCTGCTTTAATTTACGATTCTCCGCCTCTAAACGCTTTACCCTAGAAAGTTCCTTTTCTGTTCTAGAGACTACATCAGTAAGCTTTCTTCGTTTATCTGCCACAATCTTCCCTTCCTGAAACTCTTTTCGCCATCGTGACAGCATGAAAGGGTGAATGTCGAGAGTTTCAGCCACTTCCTTAACTTGAATGCCCTCTATCAAGCTAAGCATTACCGCTTTCACTTTGAATTCGTTTGAATACTGCCAAGTCTTTCTAGGTTTGTTGTATTTCGGCATAAGACACCTCGTCTGTTTGACCTTGGTGTCCGTTAAAACGGGGCAAGATCACGCAGAGGCCCCGTCAGGGGCCGACGCAAACTGCCTGTGATTGTTAGAAGTTGGGTACACTACCACCCCTCCAAATATGTACCCAGCTCTTGGCCGCGTTCTTTATCTCCTTTTGAAAGAAAAGAATCTTTGAACGCCGAATCTTGCATTCTACGGCGATGAAATAGTATGCATGCGCCAAAGAACAATAACCAAGCTAATATTTGAAATCCGAGCAGGAAGACTGATTTTTCAAATAGTGACATTTCACTCACAGCAAAGAGCGAGAGCACACCAATCACCACAACCGCCCACGCGATGCTTAAAAACGCAGCTTTTGCCGCTAATAGAATTACCTTTTTCGAATACATTTTTAGCTCTACGTGTTTAAGACTTCTAACGCCCGTATTTGCGGCTGGGTGGAGCGCAGTGGAAAACCAGTCCGACAACATACGATTGTTAAGGCTTTTTCTGCCATAGCGGAGATAACTTAGCTCCCCAGTGGTCTACGGCAACAAGTTGCTCATTTTCATCAAAATAGAACACTATCTGATTTTGAAGCCGGATCTGTGTCTCGTAATTTTTATCCATAGACTTTGAGTCTTCAAAATTAATGTCAGGTAGATCACTTTCTAATATAGCGGCTACTGATTCCTTGGTGCTTTTTTGGCTAATAAACTTCCCTAGAATGCGGACATCGGCACTCAATTTAGGTACCGCCTCTATCGTATAACTTTTATCAATAAACCAATAAATCAAGTACAAATTCAAAACAACGGATAGCACCAAGGCTGTAGCAAGAGTTCTCATTTCGTATTTCTTTCCGTCTGCATATGCCTTAACGCCAAGCGAAGGGGCGAAGTGCGCAGCACTTTGTCCCGCTTGTGCGCCTTGTTAAATTTAGGGTAGGCACTCTAGCCAAACCCGTTCATTTGGATGGTGCTCTGCAATCGTGGCTAGTGCTTCATCTAGCGCGCTATCATCGCTAGGATCTATTGTATAGTTGAAGTTAGTCAGGTCGATATCGCTTGATCGTAGCGAATCTATCTCCTGCTCATTCAGCACGCCATCGCCCACCCATACTGGATACAGCGCCGATCTAATTATTGGCTCTAATTCTGTGTAGCCATTTCTTGTAACTGCGAATATAACCATGATGAAATTTAACGCCCGACACAGGGGCAGACAAAAAAGCGAAGCGTTTTGGCTGTCCCAGCGACCAACGGGAGCGATTGCTGCGGCTTGTTAAGCATTTTTTACCCACTTTAGAAAGAGCTTTATCAGCTCGCTTAGTTTGTGAGGGCCACCATAGCCAACAAACTTACCGCTTTCTAGTTTTGTAATAATCCAGTCGTTCCCACTCGCTTCGGCGTCATCACCTACACCGTAGGAAAAACCTTCATATTCCTTTTCTTCTATATCTGTATCGGTGATGTCTACCTTTAGAAACCAGCCTGGATTATCAAGAGTACCGATTTCAATGCCATAGGTATGTTCCCAGTCCTCATTGCACTGAGAAAAATACCATTCTTCAAGTTCTTTGAGAGCTTCCATGTTTTTGATGCTTAACGCCTTACTCAGTCGCCACCGGAATGGAGCCGCTTTGTGCTAGCGTAGCGTACAGCATAAAGGGAGCGTAGTATAGGTGGTCGGATGCAGTAACTTGTTATGTGTTTTTCTCGTCACTATTTTCGTAATACGACTCAGATACTTTTACTGCTTTTGTATACGCTTCAAAATTATCGAAAAGTACATAGCTTCTAACTTGCGTCCATTCAGCTGCGCCAACATGACCAGCATCCCAACCTGACTCACTACATCCAACTGGAACCTCACCAACAATAAATAGTTTTCCACCTTGATATTCAAAGCGTGGATTGTCCAAATCATGTCTGCATTCCGAGTCGGTCAAACACATTGAAATACATTTACCAGAGAAGTCTGGAATATCTTCTTTATCTATACTCATTATTACTTCCCTACTTTACACATAACGCCGGTAGCAAAGGCGAGCGTTAGCGAGTCCAGCCCGAGTTTTTTGCGGGTGATTTTGCCTACCCTTGTTAAGCATTTCCACTAGCCCTACTAGAAAGTATATTACCGAACTCTTCGTATTTAGCTAAAGAGCTAAACGAACGCCTTGGTAACATGTGGAATAGATACTGGTTTACTCTGACTAGTATGTAATTTTTATTGATTTTAACATCATCTATACCTGACCACTTTATAAGCGCCTCATTAGCTTCGGTGCTCTCGGATAACCCTTCCTCGGTGATAACGTATTCATGCTTACCTAATACGCCCGATTTAGAGTTAGACATAAGCAAGATGTAGCCCAAGTTCCATAACCATGCTATCAGTGTGGCTACAAGTGCACCAATAAAACTGGACACAACTCCAATGAGCGTACTCTTAATGGAAAATGTAAATCCATCCTTGTAGCTAAAAAAAACGAACATACCGAGAAATAGCACCATAAAATATATCCAGGTGCCTCTGCTTCTTGAAAAAAAATAGCAGCTTAGGTTTATAAGGTCTTTCTTTGTAATATGCGCTTCAATTTTCATAGTATTGCTTAACGCTCAGCTAATGGGCCGGAGCAAGCGTAGCTTGCGGACGTCCAGCCCACGCCTTGTGTGGGCGGTGGTTGATGCACTTGTTAAATTTGGGATTATGCAAATACAATTTTGTACTTAGATCTATCATTACTATTAACCAGTCCATCGCTAATGGCATTATCCCAAGCCTGATCAAACCATTCTTGATCTTGTGGATCATAATTAAGCCCGCCGAGGCTTATTTGATCAGTTGTAATAATCTCTTCAGTCTCAATTTTTATGATGATTATTTTTCTTGTCATGATCCGTATTCCCTTATTAATTTAACGCCCGCAACACCGGGCAATTTGGAGCGCAGCGTAAATTTGATCCGAGTGCTTGCGCTTGTTAGTAGTCAGTCCCACCAATTGAATAACCCTTCGCCCATTGTTTTAGGTCGCCAGTATTTAATATCAGATTCAAGCATGCTATTGGTTGCTTTAAAAGGAAGGTTTAACTCTTCTTTGGTGAGAGTTTTAATATTATAAATATCTTTCAGCTTTGAGGAAATAAGTTCATTATTAATAAAAATTAGCTCACAGGATTCTGGATCGTAATCTTCCACAAATGCCCAATCATTATTTTCTGAGCAGAGTATATATAAAGAGAATTTTCTCGTTTCTATTTGGCAGGCAAGGAAATTGGGTATAACTTCAGGCGAAATAACCTTCCCCAAAGAAGCACCTACTTCTGGGGCAATCCCGTACAATACCTTTTTGAATATCGAAACTTCCATATGACTACTAACGTCGCGGTAAGCTGCGGCTATGTAGTTGATTGTGTTGTGGCAGCGTAGCGACCGCCACATAAACAAGCGACGGAATAGCCGTCAGTCTTGATCGCCTTGTTGGGTGCATTTTTCGGAACTAAGCCAAACCATAGCATTATAGGTAGGCTGATTGCCGTTTTTACGAATTGTAAACTTCTCGAAGCTGGCCGATGTAATGCGCTCGCACCTCGACTTGAGTGATGCGTTAATTCGTGTGACCAAGCTTGTTGACATCAACGCCTCTTGAAAGGCTGCGCGTAAAGCGACCACCTTAGGATTGTGCATATTTCCAGCCGACGCTAAGGCTTCATTGTGAAGTTCTGGATATTTTGATACTAGGAAATTATGCAGCTCCTTTTGCATTTTAACATCCTCCCCCGATGGGAATGTTCGAAAGTGCTTTAGCCAAACGTCATCAGGAACAAGAGCGATTGCTTCTGAGAGTGAACGCTCTCCCTGATGTGTATCGGAAACCGTAGCCCAGCCATACTCGCTAATATATGTACTCCAGCCAGTACTTTCACCGAATAGTACAGGTGAAAAAATAAGGCTTAAAAGTAATACGAAGATTCTCATATGTACGAGCACCTAACGCCCACGGCAGGGGCGGATTACCTTATGCGCGATTTACGCGAAACTGGGAGCGTAGCGACTCGCACATAATGTGTATGGCGTTGGGCGTCCCGCGGAGGCCCGAAGGGCTGTAGCATACTGCTTGCGATTGTTAGCATTGGTGCTCTCCGAGGTAATTGAGCAGCTCACCTAATTGAATTTTTGGTATTGCTTCAAGTGAAATTGACGATGCTCCATCCGCCGAAAATACCTCGAGGGTTTTAATATAATTAGGAACATGTGATTTTATGAAAACCTTCTGAATTTCATGAACCTTTATTTTTACATAGTTTCTTGAGCCAACATTCTCTGGAAGCCAAACCTCACCATTACCATATTTTATTGGAAGTGGCTTATACCGAAGTGTCTTCAGCCCAAGTAAAATGAAGGCCAACCCAAAAACGCCAACAGATATGCTGAAGAAGGCCAGGGTTTCAAGATTCATAGATGAAGCCCAAAACAGATAAGCACCCGCTATTGTGGCTCCCCCAAGTATTATCTGAGCAACTCCATTTCCGCGATATCTAAGTTCGATGATTTTCATAATGTTAACAGTGTATTCAAAAGCAGCTGCATTATATCATCTGACAATATATCCCAAGATAAGAAATTACCAAAGCCAGGAAAGATATTTATAAATCAGGGAGTTGGGCGTCAATGACATAGTAATACTCAAGTGGATATATTGCAGCTGCATCATATTTTGTTATTTTGTTGCTTTTGATCACAGATGTAAATCATTCAAAATCAATAAGTTAACGCTCATATTACTGTGGATATGTGCAGCTGCTTTTGATCTTAGGTATTGACAATCCAGAAAAACACCAAATACTGTATAAAAAAACAGCTGAAAGAAATTATCATGGATGATATTCGCCCTAAGCTACCCCCTAAACCAGAACGTTTTATGGATATTTTACGTCAGCATATTCGCAAGCAGGGACTATCGTACCGAACAGAGCAAACTTACACGCATTGGATAAAGCGGTTTATTCACTTTAATCGATTGAAGCATCCTGCCGGTATGGGGCCGGCTGAAGTTGAGACTTTCCTTACCCATCTCGCTGTTCATGATCTCTGCGCATCCAATACTCAAAGAGTGGCATTGAGTGCTATTGCTTATCTCTACAAGCAGTTCTTAGGTAAGAACATCCCAGACTTGGATTTTACGATTGCCAAGAGGCAACGGCGGCTGCCTGTTGTTTACAGTCGTGAAGAAGTGGCTACGGTTCTTAGTCATTTACAGAGGGTCTTCAGATTACAGACTGAGCTGATGTATGGCTCAGGGCTTCGTAGTGCCGAATTACTATCTCTCCGAATAAAAGATGTGGACTTTGGTAGCAATAATATTTTTGTCCGCGGTGGAAAAGGAAATAAGGATCGAACTACCCTTCTTCCACAGGGAATAATCCAAGATCTACAACGTCAAGTTAAATATGTATCTCTTCTTCATCAGCAGGATTTACTGGCCGGCTACGGTTTAGTTTATCTGCCGGATGCACTCGATCGCAAATACCCCAGAGCCGCCAAACAACTTGCTTGGCAATACCTGTTTCCTGCTAACACTATCAGTAAATGTCCCCATTCAGGCATATACCGAAGACACCATATACACTCATCCACATTGACGCGCTAAGTAAATAGTGCTGTGAGAAAAGTGGGAATCAACAAACCGGCACGCTGCCACGCATTCCGGCATAGCTTTGCCATACATTTACTCGAAGCTGGTTACGATCTACGCACTATCCAGGAATTATTGGGGCACTCTGACATTAACACTACTGAAATTTACACCCATGTAGTGAATCGTGGTAACAAAGGCGTATTAAGCCCCTCAGGCCGCCTTCTTAGTATTAATAAAATTAAGGAGACCGGAGCTAACTATTTTAATAGGGCCTTGGGTTAAATTAGAGGCTCCTTAATTTCTTTACTGTATGTTAACGGCTAAGGCACTGGATACCGGCTCTTGCGGTATCCCTATAGCTAAAGATCAAGAGCGCTCGAATTACCCAGGTGTTACATCACCATTTTGTGCGCGATGACGCAGGGCATGGTCGATAAGTGTAAGAGCCATCATGGCTTCCGCAATAGGTGTCGCACGTATTCCCACACAGGGATCGTGGCGGCCCTTGGTAACTACTTCAATAGGGTTGCCAGACCGGTCGACACTGCGCCCTGGAATACGCAGGCTAGAAGTTGGTTTTAGAGCGATATGGGCAATTATATCCTGACCACTGGAAATGCCCCCTAGCACGCCACCAGCATTATTCGATAGGAAGCCATCCTCTGGGGTGATTTCATCCCGGTGCTCGGTGCCTTTCTGCTCCACGCAGTCAAAGCCCGCTCCAATTTCCACGCCTTTTACCGCATTAATACTCATCAGGCCGTGGGCAAGGTCTGCATCCAGGCGGTCAAAAATAGGCTCACCCAAGCCAGCTGGTACACCGCTGGCGTGCACTGAGATGCGCGCACCAATGGAATTTCCCTCTTTGATCAGGTCTTGCATATAGGCTTCCATTTCAGGAACTCGCTCTGCATCCGGGCAGAAAAAGGGATTAAGTTCCACTTGCTCCCAATCCAGTTTTTGTACCTTAATCGGGCCCAGTTGAGAGAGGTAGCCTCGCACTTCAATGCCGTATTTTTGCTTCAGCCATTTTTTGGCGATGGCCCCGGCGGCAACCCGCATAGCAGTTTCCCTGGCGGAAGAACGGCCACCCCCACGGTAATCACGAATGCCGTATTTCTGCCAGTAGGTGAAATCGGCATGGGCCGGTCTTACCTGCTCGGCGATATTACTGTAGTCCTTGGAGCGCTGATCGGTATTTTCAATTAACAGGCCAATGGGCGTGCCGGTGGTTTTCCCCTCGAAAACACCGGAGAGTATTTTTACCTGGTCGGGCTCGCGGCGCTGGGTGGTATAACGGGAAGTACCGGGCTTGCGGCGATCCAGCTCTAACTGAATCTCCTCTTCGCTAATCTCCAGGCCCGGAGGGCAGCCATCAACAATACAGCCCAGGGCGGGCCCATGGCTTTCGCCAAAGGTGGTGACACAAAACAACTTGCCAAAGGTATTGCCCGACATAGACGACTTTTCCAGCTAGTAGGTGGTTAAACAGGAGTTGGCCTCAAGTGAAGCCGCACATTATAAAGGAACCCCGGGGCCCAGCACGCGGCCAAGAACAAAAAGCACAATTGCTCCGCGCATCTGGCTCCAATAACGAACCCGACAATGTAGATTGCCAGGTTGGCAAAAGAAATTACTCTTTTTCGAAGTAAGGTTGGTAAGCGAGCAGTTCTTCGCGGCTGATGACAAAGACACCGTGGCCTCCATCCTCAAACTCAGGCCACATAAAGGGTACCTCGGGGAAAGCTTGTTCCAATGCCTCCCAGCTATTGCCCACTTCACAAACCAGCAAACCCTCTGGCTGCAGATGATTGGCAGCCTCTCGCAACAGGCGACGGGTAAAATCCAAACCGTCCTCTCCTGAACCCAGGGCGATTTCTGGCTCTGCGCGGAATTCTTCTGGCATTTCTGCCAGGTCACGAGCATCTACATAGGGCGGGTTACAGACAATCAGCTCATAGCTGAACCCCTTCAGGCCGGCGAAAAGATCCGACTGTACAGCGCGCACGCGCTCATTCAAGTTGTGGCGATTAATGTTAATTTGCGCAACTTCTATGGCACCCTCAGAGATATCGCTCAGGTCGACCCGCGCTTCAGGGAAAGCTTCTGCGCAGGCAATTCCGATACAGCCACTTCCACAACAAAGATCCAAAATCGCCAAGGGCTCTACCTTGAGCCAGGGCTGGAAGTTGTGCCGTATCATCTCCCCAATAGGCGATCGAGGTACCAGCACCCGATCATCCACATAGAAAGTCATATCGCAGAAGTGCGCTTCATGGGTCAAATAGGCAGCTGGTACCCGCTCGGTAAAGCGTCGCTCCAGGATAGTGAGCACATCGCGACGCTCCTCCATCGTCAGGCGTGCCTGCAATATCTCCGGCTTACTATAAGGTGGCAGGTGCAGCGCGTGGGTGACAAGCAATACCGCCTCATCCCAGGCGTTATCGGTGCCATGACCATACCAAAGACCAGCCTCATGGAATCTGCTGGTGCCCCAGCGAATGTAGTCCAAAACCGTGGTCAGCTCGTGCAGGCTGGATTCACGCCTTTCTATCATCGAATCTATCCTTAACTATGTATCTCATCAGGGCCTATTGTCACTCATTGGATGGCCTCTGTTGTGGCAATTCTATAGCTGTACCCAATGGACCTAGGCTATTTATCTACCCAACTACTTTATCAGTCGTTTAAATAGAGTAACTAGGCCTCACTCCATCTGCCTTCCTGAACAAAAAATGGCCCCTGGCACTGGCTATCAAACTGGTGTCAACAGGCCTCTGGGTCCGCGCGGATCTTTACTCTCGGGTTACAAACGCTTAGGGTAGCGCACCCGCCCTTCGGGCTGAGATGTTGGAAAGAGCAGCATGAACGAACACTACGCGCGAATTATTGAAGCAATCGGCGAAGATCCGCAACGCCCAGGACTCAAGGACACCCCTGAGCGCGCCGCCAAGGCCATGGAATACCTGACCCGCGGCTACAGACAGACCGTCGAAGACGTGGTCAACGATGCACTCTTCCCCTCCGACTGCAGTGAGATGGTGCTCGTTAAGGATATCGAACTCTATTCCCTGTGTGAGCACCACCTGTTGCCATTTATCGGCCGCGCCCACGTAGCCTATATTCCCAATGGCAAGGTTGTTGGCCTGTCCAAGGTAGCACGTATTGTCGACATGTTTGCGCGCCGCCTGCAGATCCAGGAGCAGCTTACTGTCGAGATCGCCGAGACCCTGCTAAACGTCACTGGTGCTGCCGGTGTCGGTGTTATCATCGAAGCCAAACACATGTGCATGATGATGCGCGGGGTGGAAAAACAGAACTCTGTGATGAAGACTTCGGCAATGCTCGGTACTTTCCGCAGTAACCAGGCTACGCGCAACGAGTTCCTCTCCCTGCTCCGCCAGTAACAGGGTCGACTCACCAGCACATCGCGGCTCAAAAAGAGCCGCCAATGTTCACGGAGTGAATTGCTATGCCCCACCTGATCATAGAGTATGCGAAGAATCTGGAAGACAGGATTTCCGTTGCCGCCCTGGTCAGCTCCGCACAGGAGGCAATGAACCGCTCCGGGCTATTTGCATCGCACAACATCAAGACCCGTGCCAAGGCTTACGAACAATTTATCGCCGGCGATAATGGCAGCAGCTTTATCCATGCCGAAATCCGGCTATTGGAAGGCCGCAGCTCCAGGGAGCGAGAAGCACTGAGCTCGGCAGTGTTCAATTGCCTGTGCCAATTCGCCGATGGCGTGCCTGCGGTCTCGGTAGAAGTGCGGGAAATGGACCCCAGCTGCTATTCAAAGCGCGTGCCCTTCTAGCTCATTAGTCGGCCTCGCCGCGCAAGAAAGGCCCAAACCACTCCGCAATGCCCTCGGCTCCGTCCTCCATATGCAAGTGGTGACTGCCAGGCAGCTCCCGCACTTCAATATTCTCATAATCAGCCAGAATTGGGCGCAGCTTCTTAATCATATTTGTAATCCCCCCCTCCGCCAGAACCAGGCGTACCGGCATACTGAGCCGTGAAAGAAAGGCCCGAATCTGCACTTCATTGAGCTTCGCGGTGGAAGCCGCCATCAGCTGGGGATCATTACTCCAGGTAAAACCACCGTCCAAGGGGCGAGTTCCACGCTCAGCCAAAACCCGTGCAGCCCATTCAGAAAGTGGGAAGAGGCCATTCATACGAGCTTCCACGGCTCCCTCAAAGGTCGGGTATACCTTTGCCTTGCGGTGCCTGTAACGAGCGCGCTGGGCGATGGCCCTGGCAAGGATATCCGGCGATTCCTCATCCTTTGTGGCCGGGGGCACCAAGCCATCAATCAATGCGAGGCGCTTTACCCTGTTGGGAAAAGCCCCGGCGGTAATCACGCTCGCAATGGCTCCTCGTGAGTGAGCGAGCAGGGAAAAGTTTCGCCAACCTAGAGCCTCCGAGGCACCGATAATATCCTCAGCCTCCTCCCAGATGTTGTAATTGGCATGAGGAGAACGATGGTAGCTGCGGCCATGCCCAGCCATGTCCATGGCAACCAGGTTAATTCCTTCAAGCAGGGGGGCAAGTCGATTAAAACTGGCACAGTTATCCAGCCAGCCATGCAAGGCCAAAACTGGTTCACCAGAGGGGTCACCCCACTGCCGTGCAGCAATAGTTTTACTCTCAAACTCGAGGGTGATTTCGCTGGCGACGCTTTGCTTCATAAGCGGTAATTCCACTGGGTAACTGGTTTTGATAAGACAAGATGGTGCTACTGCTCTGTCATAACTGCAATGACACTTGGCACCAGCGAGCTAGTGATTTAGGTGCAAGCATGGGAGGAAGATTAAATGGCGCCTACTCTGCGTGTTGCAGCCAATCAAGCTCAGCACAGCCATTGGCCCAAACTTCAGCACTCACACAGGCAAGGCTTGAAGTACCCATGGGATGCTCATTACCGCTACCGCAAAGGCCATTGAGCAGACTGCCAACCAACGGCTGGTGGCTAACCAATAGAATGGGGAAGTTATCCTGCTCCTGCAAAAGGTCAAGCAACTGTTGGGGATTGCTATCCCCGATTAGTAGTGGCTCGGTAACAACGGGCAGGCCCAAATGAGCGGAGACAATATCAGCTGTTTGCTGGGTTCGAACAAAAGGACTGGCCCAAATAGCGTGCACAGCCGATAACTCTTTTGAGCGTTTTTTGCATACCTGCGCCACTTGCTTGCGCCCACGTTCCGTCAGGGAGCGAGCGGCATCATTGCCAAGCATCGGCTCGGCCTTGCCATGGCGCAGGATAAACAATTGCATTGACATAGCCTCAATTAGAGCTGAGCAGGTAGCTAGTTTTTCTCGCCGCGCTCGTCAGATTCGCCTTTCTTTTCAGCAAAAGAAGCCGGCGGCTCATCAGCACCCTCTTCTACCAGCTCAGGCTTTTTATCATCGGCAGGTTCATCACTACCGAGAATAATGGCATCCTCAGCCTCTTCCTCTTTTTTTGATTCCGCTTTCTTGACCGGTTCAGCTTTTTCCTCTGTAGCGACCACCTCCGCAGAGACTTCTTCAGCTCCTTCATAACCGGAGAGATCTTCTACATCGGATTCCGGCCACTCCGCAAAGGGGAAGGGCTTCTCGTCTGAGTTGTAAATCAAAAACTGTACAGCCTGGTAGATATACGAGGCGAGCTGATCGCCAAAACGACGCAAGTTATCGTTAGACTTACCGCCGATAATCGAAAACAGGAACTGCAGCACCACCACAGCCAACAGTACCCAGCCGGCAATCTGCAAACAGATGCCAAACAGCACCATATAGATCAGTCGCACCCATTGATTACCGGAGGTCAGGTTGCGCTTCAATTCATCATTTTTCATAAGAGGCTTCCATCAAGGCTTGGCCGAGTAGGCCACATCAAACGTTTGTGCGCCCGACATTAAATTACGAATTACCTCTGGGATCGGTCGCTCTTCAAATAATATGGCGTGAATCGCGGAAACCAAGGGCATGTAGACGCCCATTTCATCAGCTTTCTTTTTTATCAGGCGAACAGTGTTTACGCCCTCGGCCACCTGACCGATTTCTGCGACAGCACGATCCAGGGGTTTGCCCTTACCTACCAAATAACCCACGCGATAATTGCGGCTGAGATCGGAAGAGCAAGTCAAAATTAAGTCGCCAACACCGGCTAGACCGATAAATGTCATGGGATCTGCGCCCATCGCCTCGGCAAAGCGCATCATTTCGGCAAGGGAGCGGGTTATTAAAAGGCTAATGGTGTTTTGCCCGCGGTCCAGTGCTGCGGCCATGCCGGTTACTATCGCGTAAATATTTTTCAGGGCACCGGCCAGCTCTACTCCGAACACATCATTACTAGAATAAACCCGAAAGGTTTCCGAATGCAGGGCTGATTGGATATCTTTGCACAAGGCCTCATCTTCACTGGCAACTACTGTAGCTGTGTAGTGGCCCGCGACAATTTCCTTTGCGAAATTAGGCCCGCTCAGCACACCTACACGCATGCCAGTCGTTTCCTCGCGCAGGATATCGCTCATTAATTGGAAGTGATCGTGCTCAATACCCTTGGTAGTGGAGATCAGCATGGTGCCCGGCTTCAGTAGCGGCGCTACGCGGCGTACCACCTCGCGGAAAGATTTACTGGGAATTGCTACAAACACAATGTCACAGCCTTGCACAGCTTCGTGCAAGTCGCTGCTAATACAAAGCTCCGGGTGTAAAGCTACACCAGGTAGGTACTTACTGTTCTCCCGAGTTTCCCGGCAAGCTTCCGCACTCTCCGAATCCCGCATCCACTGGCGGGTGTCGTGACCATTCCCCGCTACGATATTGGCAATTGCGGTCCCGAAACTGCCGCCGCCCAATACGGCTATGGAGAGGGGGTTGGAAGTTTCCTTTTGCATAGTGATACCGATAAAGCTTCTCTCGTGGCCTGGGATTATAGAGGTATGACCCTCCAAGCCCAAAGGGTTCAATTTACGGGAATTTGTTCGTAAATTTGCAAAACAACACGGAAAAAACAGAAAACGGCCCTCTGCTTAACCACCCATCCAATAAACTGGTGGGTTGGTTACGCAGGGGCCGTACATCAAAAGCGCGCTGGCGCGTTGCAGATTTTAGCGCGCGGGACTTACAGGGCGAGCCCGTAAGCCATGGTTACTTAGCCGTGCATTTCCAGCAGAAGCGTATTCAGGCGGCGCACATAATCTGCCGGATCCGCCAACTGGTTACCTGCCGCCAGGTTAGCCTGGTCCATCAGGATATTGGTGAGATCCGCAAAGCGATCTTCATCCGCTTCCTGATCCAGACGCTGCACCAGCGGGTGGGACGGATTGATTTCAAAGATCGGCTTGGCATCTGGCAGGGCCTGGCCGGCTTGTTCCAGGATACGACGCATCTGCGGGCCCATATCCTGATCGCTCACTACCAGGCACGCCGGAGAATCCACCAGACGTGTAGTAGCGCGTACGGACTCAACGCGGCCTTCCAGAACGTCCTGTACCCGCTCAACCAGAGCACCGGACTCTTTCTCGACTTTTTCGCGTTCGGCCTTGTCTTCATCGCTCTCGGCTTCACCCAGATCCAGCGCACCTTTGGCGACATCTTGGAACTGCTTGCCGTCGAATTCGTTCATATGGCCCACGAACCACTCATCCACCTGGTCAGTGAGCAGCAGTACCTCGATACCTTTCTTGCGGAATACTTCCAGGTAGGGGCTGGATTTGGCTGTAGCGAAATTGTCGGCACACACATAGTAGATCGCCTTCTGGCCATCCTTCATGCGACCTACATATTCTTCCAGGGATTGATCCTGCTTCTCGGTATCGGTGTGGGTGCTGGCGAAGCGCAACAGCTTGGCGATTTTCTCTTTGTTGGAGAAATCTTCAGCTGGGCCTTCTTTCAGTACATTGCCGAACAGCTCCCAGAATTTCTGATACTCATCGCCATCTTTCTTCGCCAGCTTGTCCAGCATATCCAGTACACGCTTGGTTAGCGCGCTCTTGATCGCATCGGTATTGCGATCTTTCTGCAGGATTTCACGGGATACATTCAGCGGCAGGTCGTTGGAATCCAGAACACCTTTCACAAAGCGCAGGTACAGCGGCAGGAACTGCTCGGCATCGTCCATGATAAAGGTGCGCTGTACATACAGCTTGAGGCCACGAGCGGCATCGCGCTGGTACAGATCGAACGGTGCGCGCGCAGGAATGTAAAGCAGGCTGGTGTAATCCAGTTTGCCCTCTACGCGGTTGTGGCTCCAGGTTAAAGGGTCATCAAAGTCGTGAGAGATATGCTTGTAGAACTCCTTGTACTCCTCGGACTTCACTTCGGAGCGCGGGCGGGTCCACAGGGCCTGGGCAGCGTTTACCGCTTCAAACTCTGGCGCTTTCTCTTCTTTCGGCTCTTCACCTTCCTCCGCAGCCGGCATTTCCTCTTTCAGCATTTCCACCGGAATGGCGATGTGATCGGAGTACTTTTTAATGATGGAGCGCAGGCGCCAGTTATCGGCAAACTCCTTCGCTTCCTCTTTCAGGTGCAGAACCACTCGGGTGCCACGCTGGGGCCATTCAACGGTTTCCACGGAGTATTCCGCTTCACCGTGGCACTCCCAATGCACGCCCTGGTCAGCATTCAAACCGGCGCGACGGGTGAATACGTCGACTTTGTCAGCGACGATAAATGCTGAGTAGAAGCCCACACCGAACTGGCCGATCAGGTGCGCATCTTTTTTCTGGTCTCCGGTCAGCTGCTGCATAAATGCAGAGGTGCCAGAGCGGGCGATGGTGCCGAGGTTTTCGATTACTTCATCGCGGCTCATACCAATACCGTTATCGGTAATGGTGAGCGTGCCCTCTTCCTTGTCAAACTCAATGCGAATGCGCAGGTCTGCATCTTCGCCCAGTAAATCGGGCTTGGACAGCGATTCAAAACGCAACTTGTCAGCGGCGTCAGAAGCATTGGATACCAGCTCGCGCAGGAAAATCTCCTTGTTGGAGTAGAGCGAGTGGATCATCAGGTGCAGTAGCTGCTTGGCTTCCGTCTGGAATCCATGGCTCTCTTTTTGGGCCTCAACGGTCATCTAGTAAGTCTCCCCATACACGTCAATCGGAACAGGGAGCAGATATGAGGCCCTTCTGGCAGGTTTCAAGGGGAGGGATAAGAGGTCCTCCAGCGGAGATTAACGATCTCCGCTGGTTTTTACTGTGGCAGAGTTGCCTTTGCCGGTAATATCGATCACGAAATTGGCGGTGAGATCGGAGATTACACGAGACTCCGCATTCATCAGGATAGCGATACCAATCTTCAACTTCTCTGAATAGGCCACCGCAGCGCGGAAACCAGCTACCCAACCCCCGTGATAAATAATACGGTCATCACCGATGGTATACAGACGCCAGCCCAGGCCGTAGCCGGCATGAGACAGGTAGTCCCGCCAGATACGGTGGCGCATATGGCGCTGAGTAGCGACCCGCTCGGTGGTCATATCCTCAATCATCTCCGGGGACAGCACTTTTGGGTAATATCCCATTTGGGCCTTCAGCCATTGGGCCATATCGGAGATGCTGGCGTTAACGCCAGCTGCCGGAGCGGCAAAGTAATACTCTTTCTCTACCTTAACCGGGCGCCAGCCGCTGCCGGTTTGTACATGGGGCGCAGCGCGGTTATCGGAGGCCATAAAGCTCTCCCAGCCCACCGAGGCATTCTGCATTTTCAGCGGTACAAAGATGCGCTGTTTAAGCTGGCTGGCAAAAGACACACCCGTTGCTTCGAAAATCACATCTTCAATCAGGCTGAATAGCACATTCTGGTAGCCGTAACATTTTCCCGGGGTACAGCGCGGATCAATATTGGCAAATTTCGGCAATATCTTACTGAGCGGCTTGTTGTCCTCAAGATAATTGTCGTACGCATTGGGAGTCAGGCCGGAAGAGTGGCTGAGCAAATGCTCTACCTGTAATTGCCGCGATAGGGTTGACGTTTTGAAGCTCAGATCCGGCACATAGTTGACTACCTTGTCACTCCAATTGAAGCGTTTTTCGTGCTCCAAAATGGTGGCCATGCTCGCCGCAAAGGTTTTTGAGACAGAAGCCAGGCGGAACACAGTGTCGTTATCCACTTTGCCGGCCTTACCCCTGATCCGCACGCCATAGGTATCCATGGCGACCACGCGGTTTCCATCGACAATAACGTAAGCGCCCCCAGGAATTGACTTACCCGCCATCATCTGGCGAAAGTAGCGGTCAAATGCCTTGGCCCTGGCGTCAATATCCACTGCCCGCGCAGGCAGGGACAGCCCGCACAGAAGTAGTGCCGAGAGAAAAATACGCGCCTTCCCGGCACGTAGGTGGTAGACGATATTTGAAAGAATTGCAGGTCTCATACGCAAATCGAGCCGCCAAAGCAATCCGGTACTTGCAGATAAGACTAGCAGCCAGCGGGCAAAAACTCTATTTAGGCGCCACGCAGGACTGACTGCAGAATTCTAGTCGCTAATCTCAGACTCCGCGCGGACACCTATGCCAGTTCCATAAAGCAATACAATGGCACTTATATAAACGAAAAAACCGCCTCTCGGCGGTTTTTTCGTTGTGGGGATACCCCCACAGCGAGGGCCCTAAGCTTAAAGCTTTTCGGCGTTCTCGCTCAGGTAAGCCGCTACACCTTCCGGAGAAGCGTTCATACCCTTGTCACCTTCCTGCCAACCAGCGGGGCAAACTTCGCCGTGCTCCTGGTGGAACGCCAGAGCGTCAACCATGCGCAGCATCTCGTCAACATTACGGCCCAGCGGCAGGTCATTGACTACCTGGTGACGAACCATACCTTCCTCGTCAATCAGGAAAGAACCACGGAAAGCAACGCCAGCATCTGCTTCTACGTCGTACGCCTGGCAGATTTCGTGCTTAACATCAGCAACCAGGGTGTACTTAACCGGGCCAATACCACCGTCATTTACCGAGGTGTTACGCCATGCGTTATGAGAGAACTGGGAGTCGATGGAAACACCAATTACTTCAACGCCGCGCTTCTCGAACTCAGCAAAACGGTGGTCGAAAGCGATCAACTCAGAAGGACATACGAAGGTGAAGTCCAGCGGGTAGAAGAAAACTACTGCTTTCTTACCTTCAATTGCTTCTTTCAGGTTAAAAGTATCGACGATCTCGCCGTTACCCAATACCGCTGCAGCGGTGAAATCCGGAGCCGGCTTACCTACCAAAACTGCCATGAAAACCTCCTCAATCCAATGATGGGTTGTTGATAAAGAGTGAAGTGTTCAATTTATACGCAACAGCTATAAATCGAATAGGGATTAATAGTGGAGCGCTATGATACACACCCACCTATTACAGGCCCATAAATTTTTTAAATCAGCCTGATAGCAGAATGGCTATGCGTGAACTGAACCACAAAAGGGAAGGAATACCCATCAGCAGGAGTAAAAAAAGATCAAAGTGACTAAATTATACTCTTTCTGAAATCTTATTGACACTCATTCTCAATTGCAATAGGATTTACATAAGTCTAATATTGAACAGAAATCGACCAGAGCCCACAACGATGTATGTATGTATCTGTAAAGGTATAACCGACCGCCAAATCAAAGAGGCAGTCTATGATGGCTCCACTTCTGTTAAGGCGTTGAGGCGCCAACTGGGTGTCTCCTCTCAGTGTGGCCGCTGTGCAGAACAGACCAAAGAGATCATCGACGAGACCATGAGCGGAGGAATGATTAACTCTGCCAACAACGGATTGTTTTACTCCGCCAACTGATTTCTTCTTTCGACCTGCGATCGCCCCCTTGGCGATCGCCACTCCACTTCTTCTCTCTCAATCTGCGCTCAATAGTCCGACTCTTCCATATGACCGCATGGCGCGCCCCAACGGCGGTGCAGCTGAAATTCAAAAGCGGTGCCAAAGTTTTCCCTGCTACGCACGTAAATATCGGCTCGATGCAAAGCCAACAGTCTTTTGGTGATTGCAAGCCCAAGTCCTCCCAGCCCACGGCTGCTTTTCTTGCTATTAGCAGCCCGATAGTGTGCGTCGAAGATATTAGGCAGGTCATCAACGGGAATCCCCATGCCACTATCCTTCACACTCACTGAGGCCTGGTCACCGTGTGGCCGCAGCTGCACGATAATCTCATCACCCGAGCCACAGTGACGCAGGGCATTTTCTACCAGGTTGGAGAAAACCCGTTCCAGCTTTTCAATATCACCATAGACGACGATACTTGAATCCTGTGGTATTACCGCTGCGCGCACACCCTGCTCGAGCGCTTTTATAGTAAATTTTTGCAGTACGTCCTGAATTAATTCAGCCAGTACAACCCGCTCTATCTTCATCGGCACATCAGCACTTTCCAGGCATGCCAATTCAAACAGTTGCTCCACTAGCCGATTCACTTTCTTACTACTGCGATAAGCCGTTTCCACATAATGCCGGCTGTCATCCGGGTTTAGCTCTTCGCGCCGGATCAGCCAGGTTTCCAGGTACCCTTGTAACGATGAGAGCGGTGTACGCAGGTCATGAGAAATATGGGTCAGTAATTCACGACGCATTTCATCGATGGTCTTTATACTCTGATACTGCTGCTTTAACGATGTAGACAATTCATTGAAAGCACTTCCAAGGCGTTGAACCAAGTCATTCTCTTCAGTATTCCAGGAGGTTGATGGCAAATCCCCTTGCAGACCGGCAGCGCGAAAATGCTGCATATCTCTAGTGAGCTTTCGCAGAGGACGGGTAAGCAGTGCAAACACCCATAGGGAGGCAATCAAGCTGAGTATCAGGCATCCTAAAAAAACCGCTGCCACCCAGCGCAGCAGATGATTTTGCCAAACTCCCTGAACCACATCGTCAAATAGCTCACTGCCAATAATGACATACATGTAACCTAGCATTTGGCCATCCCGCTCTACTGGAGCTGCGGAAAATACTTTTAGGCGCTCACTATCACGAGGGTCTGGGCCGTAAATTGTTCGCTGAATACCCGTCGATCTATCTAGAAATACCCGAATAGGGTCAAGGTCAATAAATTGACGCTTTATCTTTGCCGGCTCGGCAGAATAAGCAAGGACTTCGCCTTCAGGGCTCAACAGGTAGAATTCAAAGTTTGGCCCCAATACCATGAGGTCGTGAAATAGGTGATAAAGACCTTCTTTATCTGGCTGACCATCGACAAAAAGTGCATTTTGCTCTGCCAGATGTCGAGCTAAATCCCGGTGTAGGTTTTGCGCTACTTCACTCTGGTAGGCTGCAACTACACAGCCCATAAGCAATAAGAAAAACACCCCCACAACTATGAAACTACAAAGCAGCAACAGGATCAGGCGGCGATAAAAAGCATCACGCAATAATGGCATCATTGAATTTGTAGCCCACTCCCCAGACTGTCAGTACATATTCCGGTTGTGAAGGATTTTGCTCTAACTTGTTGCGCAGGCGATTGATATGGGAATTCACGGTATGCTCATAACCACTGTGTTGATAGCCCCAAACTGCATCCAGAATTTGCGTTCGCCTAAACACTCGACCAGGGTGACTTGCGAGATAATAGAGAAGGTCAAATTCCCGCGCAGTTAATTCCAGTGGCTGTAAGTCCAGCTTTACGAGCCGCCTGCTACAGTCGATATGCAAGCGACCACAGGTGATCATTTGGTTGTTTCTGCTACTTACTTGGGCATTGAATTCAGAGCGACGCAATAAGGCTTTTACCCGTGCCTGCATCTCACGCATACCGAACGGTTTAGATAGGTAGTCATCGGCACCCATCTCTAACCCTAATACCCGATCCAGTTCAGAGTTACGTGCGGTGAGCATCAGAATTGGAAGGGCGCTACCGACATCACGCAGGCGACGGCAAATCTCCACCCCATCCAGGCCCGGCAACGTCAGGTCCAACAGCAACAAATTGAATTTCTGGTTTAAGGCTCTCATCAGCCCCTGCTCACCGTTATCACAGGCGGTTACCGAATAACCTAAGCTCTCCAGATGCATGCACAACAATTGGAGTATGTCGTGATCATCCTCGATTATCAGAATACGCTTGTTCATGCGTGCCCCACCATTTCTGGCCTTCTTCCCCTGGCAACTCCCCCAGAGGAGGAGTTGTACTCGGGTCTCAGGCTATTTGTCGCACCAGCAGCGTAATTGTTACTCTATTCGGGTAATACTCAGAAGCATGGCTGTTTGATCAAAGCGATGAGACTGATCCAAAGTCGATTCAGCATAACCATCTGCCCGACTGACAACCCCAGGGTGACGTGAAACAAAATTCACATCCTCCCGCTCTACGTTAAAACCCTCACCACCATCGGCGGGGCCTGGGATAGTACCCACCAGCTCGCTATTGAATTCAGTACCCGCATCATATATCGGAGCCAGGCGCTGTAAAGAATCACCCACCGCCAGGGATGACACATCAATTCGAGTAATACCGCTAAACGCATCATTGGTATTGACCAGCATGGTGGCAATCGTCAGCAGCACCTCTTCTTGTTCAGCAAATTCCAGGCTGAGGCTTTCACTGGCACCGGGACCAAGCGGTGCTTCCGCACTCATTGAAGCGAAACCGCCGGAATCCTCCAGTTCCATCCTGAATTCGCTATTGTCACCACCTTCAGCGAGCAACTCGAGACCAGCACTGGAGGGCTCACCAACGACCCAGCCATGCAAGGCACTATCGTGGGCCACTATTGCCACCGGCGACAGCGGCTGATTGTGGGTTAAATTGGTTACTGTTATCTCAAACCCCATAGTAACGGGGTCAGGGGCCGGTGCAGGATTATCTGTCGCGTTGGAGCGGCTGTTATTATCATTGCTACAGCCGACCAGCAAGGCCGTGATGGCCAGAGGCAACAGTAAGGAGCCCAACTTGGTTTTATTCATAATGATTTCTCCCGTTGGCTTACTTACTGAACCGTTACAACAACCTTGGCTACTGGGTTAAGCCAGCGGTGAATGCGCGCATCCAGATCGCTGTTACCAGCATCCGGGTCGGTATCACCAACGTTGCCACGGTGAATATGAATCAGTTGGTTAACTTCTTCTGAGGTGACACCAGTACCTCCGACACCACCATTACCATCAGGGCTGGCTGGAATACCTGCAACAAAGGGTGCACCGCTGCCCTCAACAACTAACTCATTGTTAGCCTCGGTGCCGGCATCATAGGCATTGAGATATAGGGTATAGCTACCGGGTTCAGTAGGAATTTCCCAGGCATCGAGCCCAACAAAACCATCATTAGTTGGCAGCAACATGGCGGTGATAGACAAAAACCCATTACTGCCGGTGTCAAACGCCTCAATATCTACGCTGCTGCCAGGAGCCAGTAATCCCATTGTTTCCATATTGACTGCCCCCATTGCGCTGGCAACGGCAGCAAGGCCGCTGATATCTCCGCCTTCGGCCATCATCTGCAGTTCTGGGCTCGCACCGGAGCCAACTTCAAACAGATGAAACTCATCAACATGGGCTGAAACCAGCAGCGGTGTGAAATAGATGCCGTGGGTAAGATTCGTAACGACTACTGAAGTGGTTTGTGCCTGAACTCCCGTCGCCATAGCGGCCAATGCCAAGGTGCCGAGAATGGATTTTATTTTCATAGCTATCCCCAAAATCTGAGCTTTTATAAGTAAAGGGCCAAACAGCCTCCTTTAAGCTAAGGGGGAAATATCCAATATTGATCACCGAATCATCACATTTTTATCACAGGTGCTCGGCACGCTTTGCATTTAGGCTCGACGCATAGATTATCTCCTGTGGGAGAGGAAAACTGCTTAGTATTGCCATTAATTCTATAGGTACTTAAAACCGGTTGATTTCGCCCTCTATGATCAAAACGATAACAACCTGAAATTAACGACTGGCGACAGCATTAGCGGTATGGGCTCTACGGTATAAGAGAAAAATTCTGGCACCTTCGTAGCAGGATACAAGCACAATCTCAGGCAGTTAGTGCTACTGGGTACCTATAGAGTAGCAATTACACTGATATAGCCGTGCAGTAAAAAGTTAATCAATCTATATATACGTATTTTACTTATTGCCCTACTCACCCCCCACCGGTCAGTGATCTCATCCTAGTGAATAATGTCACTTCACGATAAGTTGGTAGGAACTTCTCTCAACTTTACACTCCTGCCTGTGAAAGCAGCCCTGACATTCGAATATTTGAATTCCATATTCTACTGCGCTCTATTACACCAAGCCCGCGCACTGGCCATGCCGCCTTAAGCCCTTCTTCTAGCATACGGATTAATTCGGGATCAATTAACATTAAGGCAAAAGTTAATACCAGGTCCGAGCGCCTCTACCTAGTTTGCCCCCTTATAAATTACGCTGCATATTTTACTATTTATCGAATTACACTTTCCTGAAAATCGCATTTCTTTTCTAATTGGCCTATCGCCTTAATCAACTTTTATTTATATCTGCAACTAAGTATCTCCCACATATGCAACCTAAACAGGAATCATTTTCGTTGCGATTTTCGGCTAAATTAATGTTTAAACCCTTGTTTTTCCTGCATTCTGCAACAAATATTTTTCCTTGACTTGCCGCAAATCGCAACGCAAACTCGGCCCGGATTGCAGTTGCCACCCTAAAATAATATGTGGGAAAACGGTCAGCCGCAGACTTTAGTGACTAAACCTATTTAGTAACTTTTTATTTCTACTTATCAGCGACTAACAATTAGGAATTCTCTGCTGGCCATATTGAGCTCGCAGGGCCACAGGAGCAAAAGCTATGAAGGGCGATCCCAAGGTTATCGAACATTTAAACAAAGTGCTCGGCAATGAGCTTGTGGCAATCAACCAGTACTTTCTGCATGCTCGCATGTACGACAACTGGGGGTTAAAAGAGCTTGGCAAGCAGGAATACCACGAATCCATCGATGAAATGAAACACGCCGATTGGCTGATCGAGCGTATTCTTTTCCTGGAGGGTATTCCGAATCTACAGCACCTGGGTAAATTACTAATCGGTGAAAACACCGAGGAAATGCTCAAGTGTGATTTAAAAATCGAATCCAAAGCCATTCCCGATTTACGTGAAGCTATCGCTTACTGCGAATCAGTACGCGATTATGGCAGCCGCGAGCTACTGGAAAAAATCCTTGAGTCTGAGGAAGAGCACGTAGATTGGTTGGAAACCCAACTGGAGTTGATCGACAAAGTTGGCATTCAAAACTACCTGCAAACTCAAATGGAAACTGCAGCCGGCCACTCAGGCAAGTAGTTAAAGTCTTCTCACAGGCATAAAAAAACCGCAGTTTCCGCTGCGGTTTTTTTTCTCACAATGCACTGTCGCTTTCGCCAGACAGAAACATTGGAACAAAAGCGAAAGTTAACCTTCGCCTTCGCCCTCCGCTGACGCCTCATCAATCAAGGTTTTCAGCTCGCCGTTCTCGTACATCTCCATAATGATGTCACAGCCACCAATCAACTCTCCTTTTACCCACAGCTGAGGGAAAGTCGGCCAGTTGGCATATTTCGGCAATTCGGCACGAATATCCGGGTTAGATAGGATATCCACATAAGCAAAGCGCTTACCGCAGGCCATCATCGCCTGGGAAGCACGCATGGAAAAGCCGCACTGGGGGGCGTTAGGGCTACCTTTCATGTAAAGCAGGATGGCGTTGTCAGCAATCTGCTGTTTGATGTTCTCCAGTGTATCCATAAGCTTGAGAAACCTCAGGTGGTAGAAGCAAAAAATGATCGTGTGTTCCGCATCGGCACCCAGCCATTGCGCACGGGCCGGTATTGTACCCCAGCGCAGGGAGGAATAAGTACCCACAGCCCAGCTCGAAGCAAAAAAACGCCATGTCTTACCTGAAATATCGCCCGCTTGGCTATCTCAAATGGATAGCACACGCGACACAAAGCTTGTGGTAGTATTGTCAAATCCGTAATAGATGCGGAATGAACACACCAATACAAAATTTTCTGCGGCAAAGATTTTGAAGCCGATGACCTGGAATTAAGGAGAACCCGCAGTGAGCACCCCCACACTGATGGACAACTATGGCGAGAGAACCCTGACACTGGTCAGGGGGGAAGGCAACTATGTGTGGGATAACGAGGGTCGACGATACATGGACGCTATTTCCGGCATCGCCGTATGCGGCTTGGGACACTGCCATCCTAAGGTAACCGAGGCCATTCAGGACCAGGCCAATACCCTGTTGCACGTCTCCAACCTATATAACATTCCGGCACAGCAGCAGCTGGCCGATCGACTGGTATATATGTCGGGCATGGACAACGTATTCTTTTCCAACTCCGGGGCGGAGGCCAACGAGGCCGCAATCAAGTTAGCGCGTAAACTTGGCAACGAACGCGGACTATCAACACCGCGCATTATTGTGATGGAGGGGGCTTTCCACGGCCGTACCCTCGCGACCCTCACAGCAACAGGCAATGAAAAAGTCCAACAGGGTTTTGCCCCCCTGCCAGAGGGTTTTTTAAGGGTCCCGTTTAATAATATTGACGCAGTTACACACCTGGCCGAACAGTATGACGATATCGTCGCCGTGCTGGTGGAGCCGATTCAGGGCGAGGGCGGAATCCGTGTACCCGCTGCAGATTACCTGCCAAAACTACGCATGCTATGTGACCAACATGACTGGCTGCTAATGCTGGATGAAATACAGACTGGCAACGGCCGTAGCGGCAGGATGTTTGCCTACCAGCACGCGGGTATAGTCCCGGACGTACTGACCACAGCCAAAGGACTGGGAAACGGGGTACCTATCGGCGCTTGCCTGGCCCGAGGGAAAGCTGCAAGCCTGTTTACCGCCGGCAGTCACGGCTCCACCTTTGGCGGTAACCCTTTAGCTTGTCGCGCCAGCCTCGCAGTATTGGAAGCACTGGAAAGTGAGTGGTTACTTGAACGTGCCGAAAAGCTTGGCACACAGCTAATGCAGTCTCTGCAACTGCAACTACAAGACTGCCCTGCAGTGTTGGAAATTCGCGGTCTCGGCCTGATGATCGGTATAGAGCTGGAACATCCTTGCTCAGAACTGGTTGAGCAGGCCCGAGCATATGGAATCCTGATTAACGTGACAGCAGGCAATGTACTCCGACTATTACCACCTCTCACCCTCACCGACGCCGAGTGCCAGCAGTTGGCAGGTGATATCAGCACCTTGATTCAACAATTTGCGCTGCAAGCAGTCTGAAGCACCAATTAAGGAGAGCAGCTTATGGCAACCAGACATTTCCTCACCCTAATGGATCTGTCCTCAGAGGAACTAAAACAAATTATTGAGCGCGCAATCGAGCTAAAAACACTGCGCAGCCAGGGCATAACCACTGACCTTTTCCGGGGTAAGGTACTGGGAATGATTTTTGAAAAATCTTCCACCCGTACACGGGTCTCCTTCGAGGCCGGTATGGCGCAAATGGGCGGCAGCGCCCTATTCCTGTCACCGCGGGATACCCAACTTGGACGCGGAGAACCCATTGAGGACAGTGCGCGGGTGATTTCACGCATGGTAGATATGGTGATGATCCGCACATTTGGCCATAAGACTCTGGAGCTCTTTGCCGCCCATTCACGGGTACCAGTCATTAATGCCCTGTCTGACAGTTATCACCCCTGCCAGCTTCTCGCCGATATCCAGACTTTTGTCGAGCATCGAGGCAGCCCCTCGGGCAAGGTGGTAGCCTGGGTAGGCGATGGCAATAACATGTGCCACTCCTACATCAATGCCGCTCGCCTGTGCGACTTTGAGCTGCGGATCGCCTGCCCCCAAGGCTATGAACCGGATGCCGAAATAGTCGCCGCCGCTGGCGACCGGGTAAAAGTTGTGCACAACCCTGTAGAGGCGGTGCGTACAGCCGATTGGGTTAGCACTGATGTCTGGGCCTCGATGGGACAGGAAACGGAACAGCAGGTACGCACCAAGGCTTTTGACAACTTCCAGGTAAACCATGAACTGATGAGCTACGCCAAAAGCAACGCAGTTTTTATGCACTGCCTGCCTGCCCACCGCGGCGAGGAAGTAAGTGCCGAGCTGCTGGAAGATGAAAGCATCTCCGTTGTCTGGGACGAAGCAGAGAATCGCTTACATGCACAGAAAGCATTGATGGAGTTTCTTCAGGAGTACAGCGCCTGAGTATTTTTTGCGCCGGCCGGTTGCGCATCATTTCGCAATACCGGCCACCTTGAACAACCATCCACTGCCACCAATCGACCGGAAATGCCCAGCCACTTTATCTCGGTCCCTGTCACGTAACGCATAATTCATCTAGCTGCTCACACTTGTGACACTAAATTCATTATTTAGATAAATATTCACCAATGCATACCTAATAAACAAGCCCGCGCCAACATTAAATTCACGCCACAAAGTTGATCATCTTAGTACCAATTTGCTCAAATTACGGTCATATAAAAATGGTTATTGCCGTTGTTAATTTAGAACGCCTTCGCTATTAAAAAAAATTGTAAGAGCTTGTATTTAACCCACTCCCGAAGTGCCTAATCCCATGCAGCCCAGCTATGGCGGGCTCTGCCGCGGAAGTGGCTACTGACTCAACCAGCCTACCCACAATTTATCCACAAACAACTACAAAGTTATTCGCCTTGAACTGACCCGCCTACCGCATTATCTTGTAGCGCACTCGAGGCCGTACCCCTATATATTGGGGTAGAGGGCTAAGGGCATCCCCAATTCAAGGGGCAAATTCCGGCGCCTTGCCACACTTTTTGGCGGTGGGCGTCAGACGCTGCTTTTTTCAAAGCAGAATCAGAGGTAAGCGGGCGGAAAGGAATTATCCGCCGCAGGCAGCAGCCGGCAGACCTTAACTGTGCGCCGGTCATCAAGCCGCCTGTTTCCAGTATCCCCCACAGAGTGGGAGAAATTACTGAATGCGATGGACCCGCTCCGCACATGCCACGTAGTCCAGTGGCCGCTGTTCTAGTGAACACACGCGGACAGACAACAAAACAACCTTTCGGAGATTTACATGCACACAGAGACAGGGCGCTCTCAAACCGTGCCTGCGGAAAAGTCGGGCACCTCAAGCGACCAGGCTACTGGCGGCACCACTCTGGCCGCTACTGCACCGGGACAAATCCGCGTAATTAAGCGCAATGGTACCGTTGTCCCCTACGACGACAGTAAAATTTCCGTCGCCGTTACCAAGGCCTTTCTCGCTGTTGAAGGCGGCACCGCCGCTGCGTCCAGCCGTGTCCACGAACAAGTTGAAGAACTGGTTGGCCAGATCAGCTCTACCTTCAAACGCCGCATGCCTTCTGGCGGCACGATTCATATCGAGGAAATTCAGGACCAGGTAGAACTGGCCCTGATGCGCGCCGGCGAGCACAAGGTTGCGCGCGACTATGTACTTTACCGCGAAGAGCACGCCCGTCTGCGCGCTGAGAAAGTGAAAACCGCTCAGCAAACTGAGCAAGCTATCGATGCCCACCCCAGTATTCGTGTAAAACTCGACGATGGCAGCCTTGTCCCCCTGGATATGGAGCGCCTGCGCACTGTTGTCAGTGAAGCCTGTGAGGGCCTCAAGGATGTAAACGCCGACGCCATCCTCAGTGAAGCGCTGAAAAACCTGTACGACGGTGTTTCCGAAAACGATATCAATACCGCATTGGTGATTACTGCGCGTACCCTGGTTGAGCAGGAGCCCAATTACACCTTTGCCACTGCCAGCCTGCTGCTGGACAAGCTGCGCTCAGAAGCCCTGCGCTTCCTTGGCGTTGCAGAGCGCGCCACCCAGCACGAGATGGAAAAGCTCTACGCCTCCACCCTGCCCACCTACGTGGAAAAGGGTATCGAACTGGACCTGCTGGACCCGGCGCTGGCCACCTTCGACTTGGAAAAACTCGGCAAAGCTTTAAAAGGCGAACGCGACCACCAGTTTACCTACCTGGGCCTGCAGACCCTGTACGACCGCTACTTCCTGCACAGCGATGACATTCGTTTTGAGTTGCCGCAGATCTTCTTTATGCGTGTCGCCATGGGCCTCAGCATTAATGAAGAAAATAAGAACGAGCGCGCGGTAGAGTTCTACAACCTGTTGAGCTCCTTCGACTACATGAGCTCCACCCCGACCCTGTTTAACGCCGGCACCCTGCGCCCGCAGCTGTCCTCCTGCTACCTGACAACGGTACCGGACGACCTGCACGGTATTTACGGTGCTATCCGCGATAACGCCATGCTGTCCAAGTGGGCCGGCGGTCTCGGCAATGACTGGACGCCAGTGCGCTCCCTGGGTTCCTATATCAAAGGCACCAACGGCAAGTCCCAGGGTGTTGTGCCCTTCCTGAAAGTGGCCAATGACACCGCAGTAGCGGTCAACCAGGGCGGCAAGCGCAAGGGCGCTGTGTGTGCTTACCTGGAAACCTGGCACCTGGATATCGAGGAATTCCTCGAGCTGCGCAAGAACACTGGTGACGACCGCCGCCGCACCCACGATATGAACACCGCCAACTGGGTCCCCGACCTGTTTATGAAGCGCGTGTTCGAAGACAAAGAATGGACCCTCTTCTCCCCGGCGGATTGCCCGGACCTGCACGACCTGTTCGGCACCGCATTCGAAGAGCGCTACAACCACTACGAACAACTGGCTGCCGAAGGCAAGCTGCGCCTGTTCAAGAAAATCCGCGCACTCGACCTGTGGCGCAAGATGCTGGGCATGCTGTTCGAAACCGGCCATCCCTGGATTACCTTTAAAGACAGCTGCAACCTGCGCAGCCCGCAACAGCACGCCGGTGTAGTACACAGCTCCAACCTGTGCACCGAGATCACTCTCAACACCAAGGCCGACGACGAAATCGCCGTGTGTAACCTGGGCTCCGTCAACCTGGCTCAACACATTGGTGAGAACGGTGAACTCGACCGCACCAAGCTGGCCAATACCGTAAAAACCGCGGTACGTATGCTCGATAACGTTATCGACATTAACTACTACGCGGTTGAAAGTGCACGACAGTCCAACATGCGTCACCGCCCGGTAGGCATGGGCCTGATGGGCTTCCAGGATGCGCTGTACAAAGCCGGCATCGCCTACGCCAGCGACGAAGCCGTCGCCTTCGCCGACAACACCATGGAAGCGATCAGTTTCGAAGCCATCTCCGCTTCCAGCGATCTGGCTGCCGAGCGCGGCAAGTACCAGACCTACGAAGGCTCCTTGTGGAGCAAGGGTGTTCTACCACTGGACTCTATCCAGATCCTGGCTGAGCAGCGCGGCCAGCAGTTTATCGAACAGGACACCAGTTCCACTCTGGACTGGGACGGCCTGCGCGAAAAAGTAAAATCTCAGGGTATGCGAAATTCCAACGTGATGGCGATCGCCCCTACCGCGACCATTGCCAATATCACCGGGGTTTCCCAGTCGATCGAACCGACTTATCAAAACCTGTATGTGAAATCGAATCTGTCCGGCGAATTCACCGTAGTGAACCCCTACCTGGTACACGATCTGAAAGATCGCGGCCTTTGGGATCAGGTCATGGTTAACGACCTGAAATACTACGAGGGTTCCGTACAGAAAATCGATCGCGTACCGGAAGACCTGAAAGCGAAATACCGCACCGCGTTTGAAGTGGAACCGCGTTGGATTGTGGACGCCGCCAGCCGTCGCCAAAAGTGGATCGACCAGGCCCAGTCCCTGAACCTTTATATTGCCGGTGCCGATGGCAAGAAGCTGGACCTGACCTATCGCATGGCGTGGTTCCGCGGCCTGAAAACCACTTACTACCTGCGCGCCCTGGCTGCCACGACCACAGAGAAATCCACCGTAAACAGCGGCACCTTAAATGCGGTAAGCGCACACGGAAGTAACGGCATGGCCGCTGCAGAGCCTGCTGAACAGGCGGCACCGGTTCCAGCTGCGGTACCTCAGGCCTGCTCCCTGGACGACCCGGATTGCGAAGCCTGTCAGTAAAATTATTGCCCCTTTTTTAAGGGGCTGCACTAACTCTCGGGGGAGAGCGTCGTAACCGCACGTGCGGGCATGACCATGCGCAGCGACCCCGGCCCGCCCGGTACCAAAAAGCCGGAAGAAGTTACGGGCCGGGGATCGTCTGCGACCTGCAAGCAACAGGAATTTTCCCAAAGTGCAAAATACAAAATTGCTGTAATACACCGACTTTAAGCATCGGAACTCCTTTGCCCAAGCAGCCTTCCCAGGCTCTAAAACCCGGAAAAATACGGGTAAAAAGCAAAGCAGTAATTGATCTGGCACAGTAATTTTGTGCCCGGGCAGGTAGAAAATACCTACTCCAAAGAATTATTGCCGGAAAAAAACCGGTACATCACCCCTGGCCCCTCCCTGCGAGTATCGCGCCAGGAAGATTGAAGAAAATTAATATCGAACTTTCGATACCGAGACCAATCAAAAGGGCCAACTATGCTGAGCTGGGACGACTTCGAAACAAAGCCCCAACAACCTGAGAAAGCAACCGAACCGCGACCGGCGCCGGAGACCCAGGCGAAAGCTGTGCAAGAACCCAGTGCTTCTTACACAGCGGAAGCAACAGCTCCCACAGCCACTCCGGCGTCGCCTGCGGCCCAAAGTGGCTCCACAGCTGTTGAAGCTGCACGGGCAACAGTTGCCAATATGGACCCAGCTCCTGGCCTGGAAGAACTGGAAATGGGCGCAGCCCGTATCCAGGTGGATGAAAAGCGTATTATCAATTGCCGCGCTGACCTCAACCAGTTAGTGCCCTTTAAATACGACTGGGCCTGGCAAAAGTACCTGGATGGCTGTGCCAATCACTGGATGCCCCAGGAAATCAACATGAACAAAGACGTGTCCATGTGGAAAGACCCTAACGGTCTCACCGAGGATGAGCGTCGCATCGTGGAGTATTCCCTCGGTTATTTTTCCACCGCAGACTCCCTGGTTGCCAACAATCTGGTGCTGGCGATCTACCGCCATATCACCAACCCGGAGTGCCGCCAGTACCTGCTGCGCCAGTCTTTTGAAGAAGCTATCCACACTCACGCCTACCAGTACTGTGTTGAGTCCCTGGGCATGGATGAAGGTGAAGTCTTCAATATGTACCGCGAAGTGCCTGCAGTTGCCAAGAAAGCAGCCTGGAGCCTTTCCCATACCCAGGCAATCGGTGATCCCAACTTCAAAACCGGCACTGTTGAATCCGACCAGGAGCTGCTGCGCAACCTGATCGCCTTCTACGCCGTCACCGAAGGCATCTTCTTCTACTGCGGTTTCAGCCAAATACTGTCTATGGGTCGCCGTAACAAAATGACGGGGGTTGCCGAACAGTTCCAGTACATTCTGCGTGATGAGTCTATGCATCTTAACTTCGGCATCGACGTGATCAACCAGATCAAGCTGGAAAACCCACACCTGTGGACTGCAGAATTCCAACAGGAAGTAACCCAAATGATTCTCGAAGGTATGGAACTCGAGGTCGCCTACGCCCGCGATACCATGCCCCGCGGTGTGCTCGGTATGAATGCGAACATGATGGAGGAATACCTCCAGTTTATCGCCAACCGCCGCCTCAGCCAGCTGGGCTTGAAAGAGCAGTTCCCAGGTGCCCAGAATCCATTCCCGTGGATGTCTGAAATCATGGACCTGCGCAAAGAGAAAAACTTCTTCGAAACCCGGGTTATTGAATATCAAACCGGTGGCGCACTACAGTGGTAAGCGCCTCCTGGTAAGCGAATTACTAAAAAAGGAGAAAGTAGTCGCTCACAGGAAGAGAAGTATTGAAAACGGGCTTGATGCCCGTTTTTTTTATCCTAATAATAGCCTGCTGAAGGTTCTCCCTAGTATTCACCCCACAAATACTTCTGCCTAAGTTTAACTATCAAGCCAGCGCCGAAAAGCAGAACTTCTTGTCTTGCTAGTTATGAGAGGTTCGTTCAAACCTGAGAGATGAACGGCGAGAGTGTCTTTACCGTAAGCCTCAAAGCGCTGCACATACTGGATATTGACAATATCGCTACGATTGATTCGAATAAATTTTTGAGGGTTCAGCTGGGACTCAAGATCAGTCACCGACTGTTGCACTAACGGGTGAATCATCCCTTTTTTATCGTGCGCAACAATAATTCCTTGCTCAGCCCTTAGGCAAATAATATCTTCTACCCATAAAACCTCTACACCTCTGCCCTTTCTCAATAGAAATCTATATCTAAATCCAGCGCCGCCAGCCGGCTCTTCCTTGGCATAATTTTTATCTGAAAAACTACTCTTTAACTGCTCGAAAGACAGCATAGCACCGGTAAAACGCTTGTAAGAATATGGCTTAAGTAAATATTCAATTCCCATATTTTGAAAAGCATTCATCCAATAGGAATCATGGGCGGTGGTATATATAACCGGGCAGGGTAAATCAATCTCACTCAAAACGTGAAACACCGGCCCATCGAGCAGCTCTATATCTGAGAATATAAGATCTAACTCGATTTCCTCCAGGAAAAATCTCCGAACCTTTTCAACCTTATCCAACGGACCCAAGATTTTGGCTTGAGAGTTATACTTCAGTATATAGTTCTTTAGTTTCTCGGCCGTTAACGGCTCATCCTCAATCAATAGAATATTCATCGAATGATTACATTAGTTACAGGCTAGTGGAAGGCGCAACATGAATTCACCATCCTTTTGCATGACTTCTATTGACCTACCTAGGATCATCTCCGATCTTTTCCTCAGGTTTATTAGTCCTAACTTTCCCGAAGGAACCGTTGTAACTTTTGGCCTTATTTTATTTCTCACCTCAAGCCAGTGATCAGTCACTATTACTTTAACCCATAAAGGATTCTCCCTATCCCCCTGGTTATGTTTGATTACATTTTCCAGCGCCAACTGAAGAGAGCAAGGTAAAGTTACATGTTGATATAAAGTATTTCTTCTACATTCAACATCTAATTTGTACGCATGAGAAAACCTTTGCTCCACCAATGACATATAATCCATTGCAAAAGTAATTTCACGATCAAGACTTATCGTTTTGAAATCTTGACACTCTAAGACATAGCGATAGATATTTGTAAATTTATCTAGAAACTCATCAGCTACCTCAGGATTGGAACCTATAAGTGCCGACAGAACATTAAGATTATTAAATAAGAAATGAGGATCCAGCTTCTGCTGCATGGCTTCAAGCTGCTTCTCCAAAAGTAACTTTTGCACTCTCTCCAAATCTAGACGTTGCTCATTAACCCCTTTAATTAGCTTAAAGGAAATAACTGCACCACAATTTAAAACATGTAAAAAAATCAAACTCAACGCAAGTAAGGACACATGTCTTTTATCTATCTCCTGGATACCAAAGAACAGCTCCAAAGACAAAGTAAGAAATATTGCCAGGAAAAGGTAGATAAAGCCGCTAATTACAAAAACTGCAAGGAAGAATTGGATGGATATATTATCCTCTTTTTTACTTGGTATTAACGTGCCATATACTTTCAACGATAACCATTGAGAGAGAAAGCACTGCAATACAATCCAAATTGGTGCATCATAATGTATAACGATGGCATTTCCCGGAGTAGCTTTTATTGTAGCAGAGTACAAGACAACCAAAATTGAGAAACACGTCGTCAAAAAAATAATGGCTGCCTTGCTCATCTTTATACTTTACTTATTTATTTACTGCGGAAGACGCATAATAACCTGACCATTGACATCGAGAAACTCTAATTTTGCCTCACCATCTTTGGTAACCATTAGCTGAATACGTTTGTTTCCATCAATATCATTTAGCTGAAGCTTCGAATCACCATTTAGGGTACCGTAAAAAGCCCTTCTAGTCCCGCCAAGCTTTTCTTCTTTATACCGCTTTGTTAACCATGCTATTCGCTCTTTATCGCCAAGCCTTTTAGCCTCACTAAACTCCTTAGACAGATCAAAATCCATATCCTGATCAGGACGGTCCATTACTGTAAGGCCCGTGACCATATAATCAGAACTTTCAATGTGTTGCACCATTAGAGTTTGATCTTGATTATATCTATCAAAAGATAGATGTAACCCATGGTTAGTTATACCACCGTCCTGACTTCCTCGAAATATAAATCCCCCATTTTCAGTCCCCTCATCATTGTAAAAAATCATCCCAGGCCTAGAGGACTTTGATCGAAATACCTCTCGCCCATACCTTTCGACCCCTGGCGCCTTATCTGAGTTTGCTAGAACCATACGATTTAATCCGTTCTTTTCTACAATATTGATTCGCTCGACAAAAATCTCTTCAAACTCAACTGTATCCCTCTTAAGCCCCATTAAGCCGCCCAAAAAAAGTACGCTTAATGCTAGTAGTACATTAATTTTGCTTTGATGACTTGATACTTGTCTTTGATTTTCCATGTTAACTACCTTACCTAAATAAAACCTCAAAGTTAGGGGGTAGAAGGAAAGTGTTCTAGAAGAAAGCTGTGAACGGGGGGAGAACCTAAATAAACAGGGGGAAAAGCCAAATAAGATGTGCTCAAGAGGCCTTTGTGAAACATCGAGAGGATTGTTTTTGAGATATGTACAGTCAGATAACAATAGCAATCACCATGTATAGATAGTGACTTTGGGAATACAGCATATAGTGAGTCCCTATTCTTACTACCTCCCTCAAACTAGATTTATGTTCCACTAAAGCCCTTATAGATCACCATTGACGCCTATCAATAGGTTAAACAGTTTGGACAAGATTCAAAACTGGCGCATAATAACTCATACTAGCTGCACTCAACCCCCAAGAAGACGCTGTCTGTCGTAGCCGCCCGTCTTAAATTTATGATTGTGAATTCCCTATGAACACCCCTGATTTGAACGATATTGCTACCTTGAGCTGTGAAGATCGCTATGAGTATTTCCTGAGCATAGCCGGAGAAGAGCGGGAGATCTGGATACTGATCGATAGCCAAAATTGCTTTCTTAAAATACACACCGATGAAGACGGTGGCTTTGAATATCTACCAGTATGGCCAAGCGCTGAATTTGCCCAAGCCTATGCTGAGAATGAAGCAGGCCTCACCCCTAAAAGTATTCCCTTACCACAGTTTTTAAAGAAGTGGCTTTCCGGCTTAAAAGGTGACGGCATTGAAATAGGTGTGTTTCCTGCGTCGGATAAAAGCGTATGGATTACTAACTCAGAGGAGCTAGAGGTCGATCTGCGGGAAGAACTGAACAACTTCTAAATGAGCCATTCATATTGAAGCTATCGTTTCAATAATCTGACAAAGAAGCTTAATTCCATTGAATAAAAGTAAGATAACAGGCTAAACACCTGTTTTCTTGCTTAGGAAATAGACATTTACAGATTCGCCGCCTGATATTTATATATACGATTCACTTGAGACGCTGCAATGAAAATCAGGAATGAAATAAGTTTCGACACCACCAAAAGCCAAAAGGCGTAGAAAGATATAAAAATCGGCTTTGCTCACTCATAGCAGCGCAGTCGCCAGCGCAAAGAATTCGGCAAAGCAAATAGTATTCGGCTAGATAACTTTTACGTCATCCAAACCTCCCCACAAGTCGACATCCGAATTCAAAGTAAAATCCACAACTCCCCCTATAGAGAGCAGATAGATATTAACTCCCTGATCCAGAGACCGCCAATCATGTAGGGTAACAAACGCTTTATCGAGAAATTGATACTGAGTAATAATCTCTCTACCATAAACAGATATAGTTTTTTGTTAAGGCCATCAATAAATATAAATTTTCTACTAGCAATTAGAGTAAGCTTGGAATCATTAACTTTAGATAGCAAAGCGTTCATCACTACCCTCCCCCCTTAAATTCAAGACCTCTAACTTTACTATGAACTTTTAATCCAAAAAGCAGTCTCCCCAAATTAGCTGTGTATTTAAAAACTCCTAATATGTTCCCCTAATTGGGTAATGATTATCAGGATTTCGAATAAACTCGATACCCACCAATAGCGTTTGCAAGTCAGGCCTTGCAAAAGGTGCATTGGAAATATCGACTATTTGCAGCCTTCCTGATTCGTTGATGACAAAAACACCCGGTTCAGCAAAGGGCCTGTCTGTTTCTTCTGGGGAGCGGGGTTTTGAAATATAGAGCCCAAGCTGCTGCATTTGGGGTATTGATAAACCGTAACCGATAGTAAATCCCGGCTGAATTGTTTCCATATGCAGAGAAGCTTTTTCCTCGGTATCGGCAGAGACAGCAACCACGTCAATACCCTCCGCATGATAGCGGGGTAGTAGCACACTCAATACACGCAAATACTTGGTACAAAGAGGGCAGTGCTTACCTCGGTAAGCGACTACCATCTGCCAATGAAAACTACCGTCGGGCTTCCCCAGCACCAACTCACCTCCGCCAAGTCGCTGTACCTTTATGGAAGGGAAATCTCTACCAGAAGCAAGCTTTATATTGCTCATTAGCACCCCACTTGAGAATATAAGTAGAGACCTAGTCAACCAATGAATCCCACCGTTAGTATAGGAGACTCGATGAAAAAGCCCCTTATTCGTTTTCTATCAACGCTACTAGCAACCGGACTGCTAAGTGGCTGCCCTGCTAACCACCAAAGTAACTCTTCTCCTGAAAGTCATTCCCAACCACTCGAGTTTTTGCCTGCCCTGAAAGGGGACTACTTTAAGTTGGATTCAACGATTATTGGGCGCCCCTACCATATCTATACTCGCCTGCCTGAGGGCTACAATTCAAACGAGGATACAACTTACCCGGTAATTTATCTCCTCGATGGGGATTCCCTGTTCCCAATTTTGGCTACTAATCACCTGTTTATGCATTACGACGATTACGCCCCCGAGGCGATTATCGTAGGTATTGCATACGGCTCATTTAAACCCGAGATCAATCATCGCAGTTTTGACTTTTCGCTACCCAGTGACAGTGACACACTTAAGTACGGCGGTGCAGCACAGTTTCTCAACTTTCTAGAGCAGGAGCTCTTGCCAGCAGTTGAAAGCCGCTACGCGGTAGACCCTCAGCAACGGGTTCTCTTCGGTCAAAGCCGCGGGGGGCATTTTGTACTGTACACGGCCTTTACTAAGCCCGACTTATTTCAAGGCTTGATAGCTAGTAACGCCACCTTTCTTCCACAGCAGGAGTTTTTCCATAGGGAACCTGTACAAGCGACAAGAGAGGATCTGACTCTGGTAGTAACCAGTGGCTCTAAAGACATGCCAAACCTACGCAATGATGCACTCTCCTGGCATAAGCACTGGAAAGAACGAGAGAACACTCCCTGGCGCATTGCATTTACAACGATTCCGGGCGGTACCCATGCGGCAAACAGTACTGACAGTTACCGTTTCGGCATCCATGAGATTTTTGCGGAAGAGATCGAAGTATCTCGTATGAAAGCAGAGAACAATTTACAAGTGGCAGAGGATCACTAGAGCTAAAAATTAATAGCAGTAAATATGTGATTCCCGCAAACTAAAAAGCCCGCTTAAAAGCGGGCTTTTTAAAACGATGAGCTAATTACTCTGTACAGGCAGCAATACGACCAGCCGTATTTTTACCGGCACCACAGTTCAGGCCACCGGGGATACCAGTGTAGTCTGGGGCCATAATACCGCCGTTACGCTGAGCATCATGGTCAGTATAGAGGCTCGCCAGGTTATAAGAGCGTGCAGTACCTTTGTGATCATTATCACAGGAGAAGATCGCGCTACCGTATGCGATACCCAGGAAGGTTTTGTATTCTTTCAGGTTTGAGTAGAGGTTGCGCTTCCCTGAGCCAGAACAGTTCATCTGAGACGCCAGGTTAATATAACCGTCGTCTTCACCGCCCAACAACAGGGAACTTGCAGTTGCAATGCCAGGGAAGCCCGCATAACCGCCAATGGTATAAACCGGTGCAGCCAAATTTGTACCTACATAGTTACGCACCGCATAAACATCATTTGTCTGCAGATAGCGCACCGCTGAGCACTCTCGACCTATAAACAGATCATTGACCACGCTTTCTATCCAACTACCGTTACACAGCCGATCGACAAATTCTGTGCCGGTAATAGCACCACCAGTAGTGAAAATTGCAGCAATACCACTAATCGCTTTATTAAAGTCAACCTCAACCGCATAACGGTCATCTAAACCAGCTACGTTATAGGTCTTGGTTTCGGTTTTACATCTCTTCCAGAACCATCTGCCAGTACAAACCTTTGAGCTTTCAGTAACAGTATTTGTGTCAAACTGGTTATAAGCGCGATTGTAGTAAGGAGATCCGGGTACAGCATTGCCGGTGAGGTACATCATTTGCGCCGCACCCTGGCTATGAGCAATCACCCAAAAGGTATCATCGGCTTCACACTGATTATCATGCTGGTATCCATCTCCCTTACCACTGCGAATATCAATGATCTGCCGGGCAATCTCACCTGCTGTACCATCATGCCAATAGGGCATTTCACCCTCATCGGTGGAGTTATATCCAACTACTCCGTAGTTGCCACCGTTCATGCGCAACTGCTGGATAAAATTACTACCATTGTATTTATCAAAGAAGGCCTCGCTCCAATAATCCAGGGCTGGCTGTTCCAGCTTACCTTGAGAATCAGTGCGCTGTTTAATATGCCCTTCGGTACCATGACCATGGACGAGAATATAGCAGTTGTCAGCTGCTGCAAAAGCTGACGCCATGAGCCCAGCAAGTGCAAGAGAGAGACTTACACCCAATCGTTTGTAGAATGTCATTGTTGTATCCTTATATTTTTTCCCAGCCCCACTTCACACTTCCAAAAAATTATTTTTATTGGCCGGAATACTATTTTTGGACTGGCAAACTTATCTGGAGAAGATATTGCGGTAATAGGACTTCAAGCGCCAAACGAGAACCCGGAGCGACATGCTTGCAGACCAGTTAGTCAGAAGGCAAGAATTCAGGCAGTTAACCAAATATATTTTAAAAAACTTATAAATCTTGACCAAAGCCCTGGTAAATCAAACAGACCGCACAGGAAGAACCCCACATCTGGATAGATTTTTTGTCCAAATTTTAACCAGGCCGAAAAATAGCAAATGTGAAAAAGGGGGCTTCCCCCCCTTTTTAGTCAACAAACCCTCTATAAAAAGCGCGCAGAAAATTAAAACTGCTGATCAAATTACAATCGAATTAGTTAACGCTTTTTGAGTGATAAATCATCGCCTGCCACGTATTCTGCTGACCACCACCATAGTTTTCAAAAGTTGGGTTCTTGATGTAACTCCAAGCTACCTTGCCACCACCCATATACATAGGCTCATCCAATCCACCCCAACCATGATTAGGCAACTGAATCGGCCCTTCAAGAACATTCAAGTCCGCATCAATTTCCATCACATAGTAGGCCTTGGGAACCAAGAGACGTAATGACTTTGGGCTATAAATTCGATCAAAGGGTAAGTTATCCGAGATACACTGGAACTTGGCATATCCGAATAAATAACGACCATTTTTTAAGTCAACTAACTGAGGATCACTAACCTGGCAATCATTATCCTCTACCAGCCACTTAAAGCCTTGCCCACTAATGCTTCCACTACCATTGACCTTAGCAATACCAATGCGTGTCAGAGAGGAAGGATCCAGAGCATCTCCTGAATAAAGTCCTTGACGCTCAATTGAAGGAAACTGGGCTTTCTCTGGGTACCAATAATTGTAAGACATATAAGAGAGGAAGCAGTTATTTTCATCATAATCTGAACACTCCTCGTCAAATGGCCCCTCTTTGCTAGGGTCTACACCCACTTCATCTTGTAGAAACCGATCCATATCGGCATCAGCAATAAATTTTGGAGAGACAATTAATGACAAATTAGTATCTGCATCCAGGGGCACAACAGTATGCCCTCCACCATTGGAGACCATTGCCGCGGTTGAAGGTACAAAATGGTTAAAATAGCCTTCAGAACTCGAACTTGAGGTTTCCATTTTAATCGCGATAGTTCCAAGCTGACCGTGAGTGCTGCCAATCCAGTCATTCCAGTCGCTAGTGCATAGAGCCCCATATTTCTCATTATCGGGATTATAGAATGCCCGGATATTGACAACATGGCCATCGCCACAAGCCCAATACCAACCGCGATTATCCGAACCACTCATATTCAGCGACCAATCATTTCGATTGATAACCGTTAAGCCCGCAGAATAATGTGAGTCCCCTTCATTATCGAATACACGGGCTGAGGCCGAGAAAGCATAGCTAGACCTCCCCTGGCTATCTGTATCCACGTAAACCAATTCTTCTGTTCCCACATGAGATCCGCCATGCATTTTATTTACTACATAAGCATCGGGCGTTTCACTCAGAGCTTCGCTCTCCCACTCCAGCAGCCATATCTGATCATTATATTTGTAACCATTGTCACGAATATGTTGTAGAAGAGCATCGTGATCGGCAGAGGATAAATTATCTATGATATATTCCATTTCCTCCTGCATTTCAGCACCTTTAATGGTAGTGAAGGAAGGTGATTCACCGAAATCAGTATCAGGGAACGTGCTTTTCAAACCGGGGAGAAAATCATCAAATTTTAATGTCGGGTGCTCAGTGAAGAAATCAATGAATTTTCCATGATTAGTGGCCACCATTAAGCCAATTTCATTACTAATTCGTGCTTCAATTTTGTCAATATTATCTTCCATTGTCATCCAACCGCTACCATACTGCTCCACAAGGTCCCCTTGAACCTCGTAGCGTTCATGCGCCTGGTAATCTGTATTACAAAGTACTGCCACTCGGGAGCAATCTTTGCTCGCGGCAATACCATGGGATTCATGACATTGTTTTAAAATTGTCGCATTGCCTGTCTGGTCGAAGCTGGAGGTTTCGGGGTTATATTTTAGTTCATACACGGAACCATAGGTGGTATCGTCAGCGCTGGTCCCCTCAGATAAAGTTGTTGAGACAAACATTCGGGGAATCTCGGTGTCCGTCGCACAGGTAGCTACATAGTTACGAATAGGGATATCAATGTCATTTTCATTCTGCTCACCATCTGTCCGAGCAATATAATGAGCCATTTGATAGACTTCTTTGGCGTTATTCATTGCATCAGGCAAGGTCACATCCACAGCTGTCAAAGTGGCAAATCCAAGCTCAGTGACTTCTACATCACCGACCATCACTGAAGTACCGACATTATCTGATATTGGCGTATCACCTGCGCCTCCTTGCCCATTTCCGGAACCCTGTCCACTACCACCATCTCCTGCAGGTTGGTCAGTATCAGAAGATGAGTCTCCCCCGCCACCCCCACCACAGGCGGTCAGAAGTGTTACTAAGGTAACTGCAAGTAATTTCTTGTTAAATAATGTTCCCATGAGTTCTGCTCTTCCAGAAAGTCGCTACAAATATAGTTATTGGCTGGGCCTAGCCAGGTTGTCCCACCTAGAAACAACGGCCGACCTTAAAGGCTATGCAATCGATTTTCTGCGAAGTAGCTAAAGCAAAAAGTGTCTACTGGTTCAAAGTAAGCCTGAGGAATAAATATGCATAGGATAAAAACCTGGAAAAAGTATAGATAAAAGCTTTTATATAGATGAAATTAGCCAGAAAAATTCCCTAAAAAGACTTTCCTTAGCCCCCGGGTGACCCAAAGTCATCTAGAAAAGTTATTTGATAAAAATCAGAATTTATTTCCCCAGAACGCCTAACACTCAACTTGTCACACTTTGGCAATTTAAATCAGTTTTTAGTGATTTTGGTCACTTATGACTAATTAATGACCTCGGAGGGGTTTGCAAATATAATTACAACTTCAGCTAATTTTTAATATAAGCCCACCAACAACGACTTTTCAAAGTGAGAAATCAAAATGAACAGGATGCTACTGTTATTTACCTTTCTTCTATCCAATATCTGCGTAGCCGAACCAGAGATAAAGGGTTCTCCTCAAGAATTACGCGGAATCCTATATCCTGCAGACAATATTGTCACAATCCGTGGTAGCGCTGAAGAAACCGCTTATTCTGACCGTGCCATCATCAGCTTAGTCGTTACTACCGAAGAAGAACAATTATCAGATGCCATCACAGCAAATCACTCTCTTCGTACAAAGCTCCGACAGAGCCTCATTACAACAGGCATTGATCAAGATAAAATCAAGAACTCCAGATTTTCTTCTTCTCCACAATTTGGCTGGCTAGGCAAAAGGCCTAACAGCTACAAAGTAATGAATCGAGTAGCAATTACAATAGAGGGAGAAGATCAGCTACAAGCTGTCGCCCGGCTCGCAGATCAAAATAAAGAGGTTATGATTGTAAACACTGCATTTGAGCATTCAAAAGAGAGGCAGACCAACAAAGAGGTACAGTCTCAAGCCCTACAAAATATTTTACAACAGAAAACCGACTATGAGATGGCTTTGGGTGTAAAACTAATACCCGTCGGCATTCGGAAAAATAACACGTACTTTCGAGCCACCGGTGGTGCCATGGCTATTGAGGAAGTCGTAGTCACTGGCTCCAGAGTACAACAGGATGACCTTTACTCTTTCGAGCAGGAACCTTCCTTTGATGAGATTCTATATGAAGCAGATCTTGCAGTAGATTTTAGAATTCAGTCTGAGTCCAGAACCCAATAAATCAGCCTTTGAATAAGGGCTTGACTTCGGTATCTGAATGAAGCGCTGGATAGCTATCACCACCCCCTATCCAGCACCCCTAAACTCACCCTACAGATAGTGACAATATCTGGCTAATTTCATTCAAACTGCGATTGGATTGCATTTGCCAGGTTTCAATTGCTTCTTGCAATGCTGCCCAGTCCTTTTTTGAAGAGGGAGATTTATCCACTACTCCCTCCCTGACAAGCGCCCTTATGGTATCGCTAGCAAAAACCAGAGTATCTACCCCCATTCGGCGTAAGAATACTTGAGCAGTTTTACCTCCCAACCTATCTCCGCCCCTGCGCAGATACTTTAGATTCTCTATATAATTAGCTGTATTCCAGCTGGAAAAATAGCTTCCCAGACTGCCGTGCTTATTAGACAGCTGCCAAAAAAAATCTGCATTCCTTGGTATCGATCGTGTTTTCGTCCAATGCTTTATCATTCCCTCCTGGTGCATCAGGTCATCAAGTACCTCTTCCGGCAAGTACCGGCAAAAAGATAGGTCAAACCCATGAAAGATATTCTCAATACCTGGCCATTTTTTCTCCACCACCTTCCAGCTAAATCCCGCCTGAAAAACAGCCCTTGAGGCGGCAGATAGCCACTGACTATTGGGAATAGACTGGATCTGCTCCGCCGCCTTGGGTTTTGTCAATCTTGCTTCAAGGCCTGACTCTCCTCCAAATCTATCAATTACCGGAGCCTCAATATCTAAAAAATTACGCATGTAAAAATACTCCGTAAAAATTCATACCGACTTATATCAGCCTAAAGCAAGGACGACTAGTAAAATGACAAGAGACTTTTAAATAGGGACTCACTCCCAGCCTGATTTCTGGTGAGTAAATTAGGACTCACCTGACTAATGAAAACAGAGAAAAACTCTCCCCAAACTGATACTTTGTATACACCTACTTTCTTGAATATCTATTTTATAACAGCAGGAGTTCCATATGGTCCGACGTACACTCCCCGCCCTTATTTTTGCTATCTCAGTTGCTACAGCAGATGCTTCAGGGCCTGAATCACTACCAGAGGATGCTAGTTGGGTTAGCAGCCAATCTGAACAGATGAAATCCCAGGCTATTGAACTCGCTGATCACCTGTGGAGTTTGGCCGAGGTAGGTTATCAGGAAACCCTCAGCAGTGCGGCCATCCAAGCTCAGTTGAAAGCTGCGGGTTTCAGGATCGAAGAGGGTATCGCAGACATACCCACTGCTTTCGTCGCCACCTTTAAACAGGGACGAGGAGGACCAACCATTGGACTACTGGCAGAAATGGATGCGCTACCCGGAGTCTCCCAAAAAGCGGTGCCCTACCATAGCCCGATTGAGAAGCAGAACGCTGGGCACGCCTGTGGACATCACTTGTTTGGCGCTGGATCAACAACAGCAGCGGTTATGCTCAGTCGTTGGTTACAGGAAACTGACACGGACGGTGAGATTCGCCTGTATGGTACGCCAGCTGAGGAGGGAGGCTCTGGCAAGGTCTATATGGTAAGAGCTGGCGCTTTTGAAGATACCGACATAGTTCTACAGTGGCACCCGGGTGACCAAAATGAAGCTCACCCACAATCCAGCCTGGCAAACAAGTCTGCAAAATTTCGTTTCAAGGGTATTGCCAGCCATGCAGCCGCTGCACCTGAACATGGCCGCTCCGCTTTGGACGGCGTCGAGGCTATGAACTTCATGGTAAACATGTTGCGTGAACATGTACCAGACAGCACCCGCATTCATTATGTAATTACAAATGGTGGAATGGCACCCAATGTCGTTCCAGCCAATGCAGAGGTCTTTTACTATGTACGTGATCGCAGTGCTGCAGACCTAGAGCCAGTATGGTCACGCGTGGAAGAGATAGCGCGCTCTGCCGCCCAAGGCACAGGTACTGAAGTGGAGTGGGAGGTAATTCATGGTAACCATAGTCTTCTACCAAACCAAACGCTGAATCGCCTTATCGATTCCAGTATGCGGCAATTTGGCGGTATCCAGTACTCAACCGATGAATTGGAATTTGCCAAGAACCTGGAGGGACTTACTCACCGCCCCGGTCGTCAAATCGGTGACCAAGAAAACATTGTCGACTATAACCCTAGCGAGGCCCCCTTCCCCGGCTCCACCGATGTGGGGGACGTAAGTTGGAATGTGCCTACAGGCGGTTTTACCACCGCAACCTGGGTTCCGGGCACATCAGCCCATACCTGGCAGGCCGTAGCGGCAGGAGGGACAAGTATTGGTCACAAAGGGATGCTTTTAGCTGCAGAAACCCTGGCACTCACTGGAATTCAATTACTGAAGTACCCTGAACTGGTGGAACAGGCTAAGCAAGAGTTCAGCCATAAGCGTGGAGAGAGCTTTGAGTACATCCCCCTTCTCGGCAATCGCAAGCCACCGCTTGACTACCGCAAATAAGTAAATTTCACTCTCTCTTGAATTAGAAAAGGGAAGCAAGCCTACCAAAAGCTTTGCCTCCCTTATTTCCAAGCTGCAACTTTCGCTACATCCTCAAAGTGGAGAAGTGCGCGTTTCTTAAAGTGAGACTCCAGTTACTCTACAGGTACAGCAACTGCCTCCTGCCCGATGAGATCCAGATAAAAGGCATACTGCAAAGCAGTTTCATGGTAACGGCGAAAGCGACCGGAAGAGCCGCCATGTCCGGCCTCCATATTTACATTGAACAGCAGCCGGTTTTTATCAGTTTTAAACTCACGTAACTTAGCCACCCACTTCATAGGCTCAAAATACTGTACCTGGGAGTCATGCAGGCCAGTAGTTACAAGCAGATTGGGATAGTCTTGTGCCTTCACCTGATCGTAGGGTGAATATGACAGCATATATTCATAGCTATCTTTATTATTCGGGTTTCCCCATTCATCATATTCGTTGACTGTCAGAGGAATAGACTCATCCAGCATAGTGGTCACAACATCGACAAATGGTACTGCCGCAGTCACTCCCCGATATAACTCCGGAGACATATTCACGACGGCCCCCATTAACAGACCACCGGCACTACCGCCTGAAGCGAATATCTTATCTGGAGCGCCATACTTCATCTTAGTAAGGCCTTTGGTTACATCGATAAAGTCCGTAAAAGTGTTCTTCTTATTGAACATCTTTCCATCTTCATACCAAGCCCGCCCCAATTTTTGGCCGCCGCGAATATGAGCAATCGCAAATACAAAGCCGCGATCAAGCAGTGAAATCACAGAAGAGCGGAACCAGGGGTCCACCGTACTACCATAGGAGCCATAAGCGTACTGCAGTAAAGGGTTAGAACCATCCTGCCGGAATTTATCTTTCCGATACACAAGAGATACCGGCACTTTTACCCCATCGCGGGCAGTAATCAGAATGCCTTCACTTTGATAGTGCTCTGGATCAAAGCCACCAGGAACTATATCTTGCTTAAGCAGCTCCAGATTACCGGTATCTAGCTCGGCCTCATAAACACTATTTGGTGTCGTCAAACTCGAATAAGATACCCGTACGCTATTAGAATCCAGGTTGGGGTTCGCGCTCAGACCCAATCTATATACTGGATCATTAAAACCTACCTGAATATCTTTATTGTTCTCGAGATTGATAATCCTAAGACCCGTTTGACCAGCTTTTCGCTCTATCACAGCAAGGTGATGGTTAAATAAGGTGAAATCTTCCAATAAAACATCGTTGTTGTGTGGTATCACCTCCTGCCACTTAGACTTATCTGCAGCATCTGCCAGTGCAGCTTTCATCAAGCGGAAGTTTTCAGCTTGCCAATTGGTCAGGATATAAAATTCATCTCCCAGCTTTAGAGCTGAATATTCATGATCCTCTTCGCGGGGATGCAAAGGTGAAAAGTCAGTGAGCGGGGCGTTAGCATCCAGGATTGACTGGCCACTGCTGGTTGTGGAACTGTGGTGAATCCTCACCAGCTCCCCATCTCTTGATTTGGAAATCCAAGTATAAAATGCTTTGTCACGCTCTTCATAAACAACGACATCTTCACTTTGCGGCGTCCCTAACTTATGGCGCATTACCTGATAACCAAGCAAGGTCTGGCGGTCTTTATTAATGTAGAAAACTGTCTGGTTATCGTTAGCCCAAACAGCTACCGGGGAGGCATTCTCCAACTTATCAGGCAGCAATTCCCCAGTTTTCAGATCTTTGAAACGAATAGTGTAAACACGACGCCCTACATTATCCTCCGGATATGCCAACAACCTATTGCTGGGAGACACCCCTAGGCGCCCAACACTGAAATAACCTGAATCTTTCGCCAGTTGGTTGACATCCAGCATCACCTCCTCAGCAGCTTCCAGGCTACCTTTACGGCGTGCATGAATAGCATATTCTTTTTCCGGCAGGTAACGGGTGTAATACCAGTATCCATTGTGGTACACAGGTACAGTTGATTTATCCTTCTCCAGTCGCCCCGTCATTTCCTCAAAGAGTAGTTCCTGCAACTCTTTAGTGTGGCGCATAACAGTATCAGTATAAGTATTTTCCGCCTCAAGATGCGCGATGACTTCTGGAGCCTTGCGTTCGTCATCGCGCATCCAATAGTAGTTATCTATACGCTCATGACCGTGCACAATCATCTTATGAGGCACTTTTTTAGCAACTGGAGCCGATGGCTGCTCAGAAGGTGTTATTGCATCTAAATTAGCGTTAGCTGTCTCATCACTGGACTTGCCACAAGCGGCAAGGCCCAGGGCGAATACTAACGTCGCGGTGGTGGTTTTCATTGATTCTTATTCCTCTACAGTTCCATTTTCTTATTCAAAATACATGACCAGACGATCAAAAAAGCAACTGCCAGCCGCTCTATGCCAATATCAATCCACACATCCCCGCAATAATGAGTGAAGCGGTCACGCTCAGCACTGCACCCTCCCGCACCATATCCTGCATACGCACCTTTCCTGTGCCATAGGCAATGGCATTAGGCGCCGTGGCAACTGGCAGCATAAAAGCACAACTTGCGCTCATAGCGGCGGGAATCATCAACACCATGGGATCGAAACCTGCGGAGGTGGCCGCTACAGCGAGGATCGGCATTAGTAAAGTCGCCGTAGCTGTATTACTGGTAATCTCTGTCAGGAAAGTAACCCCAAGACACAAAATAACCAACATCAACCACAGCGGCATTGCAGTCAGGAATGAGAGCCCATTCCCAAGCATGTCGCTCAACCCTGAGGCAGTAAAGCCCTTGGCAAGGGCAATACCACCAGCAAAAAGCAGTAGCATTCCCCACGGGATTGTCTCAGCAGTCTGCCAATCCAGCAGACGCCCCCCTTTGCCATTCGGTACCATAAACATGGCTACCACTGCCGCGAGGGCGACCGTACTATCCCCAGCAGCCCCAATTCCCAGCCAATCACTCCAGCCACCAAATGGTGCGTTGCGCGTAACCCAAAAAAAGATTGCCACCCCAAAAACTATCAGTGTGCGCTTTTCTTCAGCCCGCCACTCTCCAATCACCGGCGGTTCAATTTTATTTTTCAGATGCACATTACGGGTTAGCCAAAGAGCCATTATTGGTAAAGTTACCAGGGCAACCGGTACTCCCACCTTCATCCAACCCAAGAAACTGAATTCCCTGCCAGTCACCTCTTCATAGATTCCCATAAAAATCACATTAGGGGGGGTCCCAAGGGGCGTGCCCACCCCCCCGAGGCTGGCTGCGTAAGCGATACCAAGGATTAATGCGATAGTAAGACGTTCATTTTTTATGCGGGAGAGGATTGCCAAAGCAATGGGTAACATCATTAGGGTTGTGGCAGTGTTGGAAATCCACATGCTGAGGAACCCGGCAGCCAGCATAAAACCCAAAACCAAGCGCCGGCCACTGGAGACCCCAAAGAGACGCAGCATATAGAGGGCAAGGCGCTCATGGGCACCACTCTTTTCCAGGGCCTTCGATAAAATAAATGCGCCCATCAGCAGTAATATCACATGACTGCCCAAAGAGGCTGCTACCATTTTGTGGTCTGCAACTCCAAATAAGGGCAAAAGCACAAAAGGTACCAAAGACGTGGCGGGAATAGGCAGGGCCTCAGTAATCCACCAGATGACCGTCAGCAACGTAATTGCTGCGGTAACTGCAGGCAGATACTGCATCCCTACCATGGATAAAAAGAAGTAGAAAGCCACTGCCAACAATGGCCCCAGAACTATGAAGCGCTGCCGCGCAATCGACATACCTGCCCCCAAAATGCGTAAGGGTAAATTTGTTATTGGTTTATCTATCCTTTCGGGTAATCAGATTCGGTGTCCTCAGCCCTCCAGGTGGGCACACAAAATACAAGAAAGCAGACACTAAGCGCAGTAGTTTGAGATAAGAAAATCCAAAAGTATCCGCAGTACACAAAACCCTATCAGTCGCTGTTTAAATTTCACTCAATCGATAACAACAATGCCATCAAAAGAGCAAATATTCACTTACCAGGAAAGCCCGACAGGCCTACAAATTGGAAATGAGGCACTTTTAGTAAATCAGGCGCAAATGTACAATAGTGACAATTTATTATTTTGTTATTTTCTTTCCAAGCAAAAGCTAAAGACCTCCACATAAGCCAGGGACCTCAACGAACCCTATTATTTTGTAGGAGGCACTGATTAAAGGCTTGAGCATCTGCTTCTAGAGGTACCCTTTGAAATACACCACTCTTGTTACCCTTATTGCGCTGGCCAGCACCGGCGTTTACGCTGAAGAAAAACCTTTCTACTTGAAAGCTTCACTCGGCCATACAGAGTTCGATTCAGAAAGCTCCTACGCACTTAGAGAGAACCTTAGTTCTACAGGTTATGCCTTTATTTTTGGCTACCGGGTAAATAGCTATATTGCTGTTGAGGGGGGTATGACTGATCTGGGAAGTATCCGCAGAGACTATGAATCTAATGTTCACGGCCTCGAATGGTACATTGACGATGATGATTTCATAGTGGAAAACTATGATTACAAAAGTAAACAGGAAGCTGAATATAACTCCTATAGCGTAGGATTAGCTCTCACAGCACCAATTCAGCAAAACCTAAATGCTGGTATTCGCCTTGGTGTTCACCAGTGGTGTGAAAACAATAGCGGCCAAAGTGAGACCTCCGGTACTCTCAACTGGTATAACGGTGATCGTGAGCTGCTGGAGGTAGAACCCTACTATAGGTCTTACAGCTGGGACAATGAAAAGGATAGCGGCAGCAACCCTTACTATGGTGTGGAAGTGAATTGGACCACTCGTGACTGGAGTATTAGCCTGGAGCACACTGTCTACGAGATTCAAGATGATAAAGCCAACTTCTCTGCAGTGGGCGTAACCTATAGTTTCTGATCCCACGCCAAGAGACTGGGGCTTTGTTCGGCAGGTACTCACTTACTGTTTACACGGGGCCCCACACAAAACTTGCCTATAAAACATACACGCCCATAATTCCTCCCCTCCCTTTTCCTGTACATATCATGATTATCCGGCAAACTATCACCCTCAAAGTGAGTGCAAACAGGCGGAAGGGATTCATGAGTTCGATACCCAATACAGTTGAAGTACTGGATAAATTGCGTTGGAACGCACACCTGTGTAAGCACAGCCACTTCCGGGCCTCTATGAAAGGCCGAAACCTGCACGTGCTCTGCGGTGTACCAATCGTAGTAGTTAACTTGTTCTTAGGCTCCCTGTTCTTTTCCCTGATCAATGCTGAACTGCCTGACTGGACCAAATGGACTGGCGCTGCACTGGCATTAATAGCGGCGCTGCTGGGGGGAATTCAGACTTTTTTCAATTTCAAAAAGAACTACGAAGGTCATCGTCAAGTAGGCAATGAATACCTGGCGATTGCCAGGGAGTGTGAGCGCCTGATAGCACTCTACTTCGACCGCATCCTCGACCTCGAGCACCTTTCCAACAAGGTCTCCGAGCTAAACACCCGCTATAGTGAAATCAATCAAAGAGCCGAAGAGTTTATTGTATCGGACAAAGTCTACCGCCAGGCCATGCAGATCCAAAACCAGAAAGCCAGTCGCGAACCCTCCCTGGTGGAGAGAATGCGTAAGCTGCAGAGTAGATCTCACGTAGAAGCCAAAATAGGCTCACAGACATCAACAATAGAACACCCCTGAAACATTTTAGGGACCTGGCAAAGAACTTCAGCAGTAGTAACATGCAAAAAGAGCACAACGATCATTCACCTGGCAGACATAAGTTTTCTCTCTGCTACCTCGCCACTGACATCCGTACCCCCAGCAACGTGGGGGGGCTCTTTCGCATTGCCGATGCTTTGGGCGTGGAGAAAATTTACCTGGCAGGAAAGAGCCTAGTACCGCCAAACTCCAAGATCCGCAAAGTTTCCCGTTCAACAGAACAGCAGATCCCCTATCAATACGAGAATGATGCCCTAAAAACTGCCCAACGATTGAAAACAGAGGGGTATCAAATTATCTGCCTGGAAATTACATCACATAGTGTTGAATTAAGTCATGCCCCAGTTACCGGGGGTGATAAGATCTGTTTGGTTCTAGGTTCGGAGAAAGATGGAATTGGTGAGGAATTATTGAAGATAGCCGATGCAACTGTACATATAGTTATGCAGGGAGTTAACTCCTCAATGAATGTGACATCGGCCTGCGCTATTGCAAGTTATGAAATTCTGCGCAAGATAACTTCTAAACATCAAGATTGAAATGGAGAAATCCAGAAAATTTAATTTAACAAAGAACCTGACATCAAAATCAGTAGAGTTGTAAATTTCTTAAGTTCTCTCTTAATCCGGCACTTTTAAAGTCATATTAATTTTATGTACATAATCCGGGTCACCACCAAAACGTTTATTACAATTCAAGCTGTTTATTACCTGAATATCTGCATTACTCAGATTAAAATCACTCAACAAAAAATTGGTCCTAATATTCTCTAAGGACTCCGATTTGGGCACTACAATACGGTGCTGTTGGATATTCCACTTCAAAATTACCTGTGCAGGCGTAGCTGAATACTTATCGGCGATTTCGGCTATCACCGGATCCACAATTGGCTTTTCAGCAAGAGGCACACCGCTCCAACTTCCCGATCCTAGAGGAGAGCAACAGCCAATAGCAATTTTGTGAAACTGGCAGTAATCGACCAAAGGCTGTTGAGTAAAGTATGGATGCAACTCTATTTGATTAATAACCGGTCGCACTTCAGCAAAGGTCGCAATCTGCTCGATATCCGATTTGCGAAAATTTGATAAGCCCAGCGCCCTTACCTTTTTCTGCTGGTATAATGCCTCCATAGCCTCCCAGGTTTCACGCGTATAAGCGGGAACAGGCCATTGAATCAAATACAAGTCCAGGTATTCCAGCTGCAATCGCTCTAGGCTCCGAGCAAAGGCATCATGGGTTTTTGTCCCACCCTGTTCCGTATCCCAAACTTTACTGGTAATAAAAAGTTCTTCCCTGGGTAGGCCAGACTCCTTTATTGCACGGCCCAATGCCCGCTCATTTCCGCAAATCGAAGCGGTATCAAACAACCGGTAGCCAATAGCGATAGCTTTTAAAATAACATCAGTGACGTACTCATCATCCTGCTGCCAGCTGCCCAGCGCGGACATTCCCATTCCAATCTGGGGAATTTCCACACCATTATTTAATTCGATAAAATACATGATCGATACCCTTAGCGAATACCGCGACCGAGTGTCACAGCAATCTCCTACGGCTTCTATTAAAAGTGCTCGGCGCTGATTGTAGATGGCACAGTGTTTTTTAGCGAGAAGGCTTACTGAGGGGAAATAGCAGATAAAGCTTCAGAACCGGAGTGCAATTGTCGGCTCTTTTTTCTCACCGTTATGCTGGCCTCGCTATGTTAAAATTACTTGGGAGGCAGAGAACCGGCAAACTCGGCACCGCGATTTACCCAGTTATCCAAATCTTCCGCAACGGCATCCTCTTCAACATACACCATACCTTTAAGGGGCCTGCCGGTAAAATCCATTGGCCTGGTATAGCGCTCCGCCAATGCATCCTGGTAATTGTCCGGCCCAACACGAACCATTAGCTCTTCCCCAACTACACCACAAGCCATATTGCCATTTAACATAAATGCCAGGCCACCAAACATCTGTTTCTCACTCAGACCTTGATTTCCCTGCAGTAGGTTGCGCACTTTTTCTGCCAATGTTTCATTGTACGCCATGACAATCTCCTTAATTACTTTTGCTAAATGGGGAAAAATGCTTTGGGTACTGCCGTGATCCGCTCTGGTTAGAAACTGGCGGACAAAAGATAAATTGAGAGGGAATGATGAGTGCCCTTCCACGCTGCAAGCACCCATAGCAAACAGAAAAGTATTCAATAATCGATACAGATAACTGCACCATAGCGAAAAAAGTTATTTCGAATAATCGTTTAAGTGTAGCAGGAAATATCAAGTCATCTTCTGGCATGGCGGATTAGGCGCCATGGACATTTAAAAACTGTGAAAGCCTAGGAGGGAAATCGTGGCGACAACGACAATGTCGCCACGACAAACATCGGGGCACCTTGGGATTTCCACCCATCCGAAAAGTACCACCGACAGAAGATCTGACTTAGTCGACAAACACCCGCGCATTGCGGAACAAGCGCATCCAGCCGGAATCTTCTTTCCACTCATCTGGATGCCAGCTGTTGCTGACAGCTCGGGCAACACGCTCGGGGTGCGGCATCATAATAGTCACGCGGCCATCCTCAGAACTCAGGGAGGTAATACCATTGACCGATCCGTTGGGATTGGCCGGGTAAGTTTGGGTGATTTCCCCTTTGTTATTCAGGTAGCGCATCGCGATAGTACCGGAAGCTTCACACTTCTCCAGCGCCTGCTGGTCGGCAAACTCCACGCGCCCCTCACCGTGAGCAACGGCAACCGGCATGTAAGTACCCGCCATACCTTTAAACAACACGGAAGGTGAGTCTTCAATGCCCACCAGTGCGAAGCGCGCTTCATACTGCTCAGAGAGGTTTCGCACAAAGCGCGGCCAGTGATCCGCACCTGGAATCAGCTCTTTGATCACTGAGAACATCTGGCAACCGTTACACACCCCCAAGCCGAAGGTATCGTTGCGATTGAAGAAGCCCTCAAACTGATCGCGGGCACGATCGTTAAACAGGATGGTTTTAGCCCACCCCTCACCAGCACCTAGTACGTCGCCGTAAGAGAAGCCACCACAGCCCACCAAACCCTTGAACTCATCCAAAGCGACACGACCAGACAGGATGTCACTCATATGTACGTCGACAGCGTTAAAGCCAGCGCGGTGGAAAGAGTGCGCCATTTCCACCTGGCTATTCACGCCCTGCTCTCGCAGTACAGCAACTTTCGGGCGAACACCTTTAGCGATATAGGGTGCGCTGATATCGTCGTTGATATCGAAAGTGAGGTTTACTGTCAGGCCCGGGTCTTCTTTGGCGATTACAGCAAATTCCTGCTCGGCACACTCGGCGTTATCGCGCAGGGATTGGATGCGGAAGCTGGTTTCCGACCAGATCTGCTGCAATTCAGCACGGGAGCGCTTGAAGATTTCAACACCGTTATTGGTGATGCACAGGTGTTCGTTATTGTTCAGGTAACCGATCTTGTGGGTGGGTACACCCACAGCGGCAAAGCGCTGTACCAGCATATCCGCTTCACAGGCGGGAACCTGCAATACCGCACCCAGCTCTTCACTGAACAGCGCCGCAATCGGGTCTTCACCCAATTCGTAGATTTCCACATCCATACCCACGCGGCCGGCAAAGCCCATTTCCGCCAGGGTTGTAAACAGACCGCCGTCGGCGCGGTCGTGGTAGGCCATGATCAGGTCTTCATTCAGAGCCTGCTGTACCACCTCGAAGAAACCTTTCAGCTTCTTGGCATCATCCAGGTCTGCGGGCTTGTCACCCAGCTCGTTGTAGACCTGCGCCAGACAGGAACCGCCCAAGCGATTTTTGCCGGCACCCAGATCGATAAACAGTAACTCACTCTCACCTTTATCGGTGCGCAGCTGCGGTGTCACTGCCTTGCGGACATCAGTTACCGGAGTAAAGGCAGAAATTACCAGAGACAGCGGTGCGGTAACCGCTTTCTGCTCGCCCTCTTCCTCCCAGGCAGTACGCATAGACATGGAGTCCTTGCCCACCGGGATGGTAATGCCCAACTCGGGACACAGCTCCATACCCACCGCCTCCACGGTGCGATAGAGTTTTTCCTCTTCACCCGGATGGCCCGCAGCACACATCCAGTTGGCGGAGAGTTTGATATCGGACAGTTGCTTCACTGGGGTACAGGCGATATTGGTAATTGCCTCACCCACGGCCAGGCGGCCCGAGGCCGGCGCATCCAGCAATGCCACCGGAGTGCGCTCACCCATAGACATGGCTTCACCGGCGTAGCTGTCATAGGCAACGGTAGTTACCGCGCAATCGGCCACCGGCACCTGCCAGGGTCCGACCATCTGATCGCGGGAAACCTGGCCGGTTACAGTGCGGTCACCGATAGTGATCAGGAAGCTCTTGCTAGCCACTGTAGGCAGGCGCAGCACCCGCTCAGCCGCTTCATTCAGATCGATATCGGCAGTGGAAAACGCCTTGGTTTCCACCTGGCGAGTTTCTGCCTCGCGGTGCATGCGCGGCGGCTTGCCGAACAGTACCGACATCGGCAGATCCACCGGCTTGGAATCGAACTGCTTGTCATTTAAGAGCAGGTGTTTGTCTTCGGTGGCCTCACCAACAACGGCGTAAGGCGCGCGCTCGCGCTCACAGATTTGCTCAAAGCGCTCCAGGTCTTCCGGCATAACCGCCAGTACATAGCGCTCCTGGGATTCGTTACACCAGATTTCCAGCGGGCTCATACCCGGCTCATCGCAGGGCACATTGCGCAATTCAAAATTGCCGCCGGTACCGCCATCTTTCACCAGTTCGGGGAAAGCGTTGGACAAACCACCCGCCCCCACATCGTGGATAAAAGCAATGGGATTACTCTCACCCAGCTGCCAGCACTGGTCGATAACCTCCTGGCAGCGACGCTCGATTTCCGGGTTCTGGCGCTGTACCGAAGCGAAATCCAGATCTTCAGAGCTGGAGCCGCTGGCCATACTGGAAGCGGCACCTCCACCAAGTCCAATCAGCATGGCCGGGCCACCCAGCACTACCAGTTTGGCCCCAGGGGAAAATTCGGGCTTCTCCACATGCTCTTCGCGGATATTGCCATAGCCACCAGCCAGCATAATCGGCTTGTGATAGCCGCGGCGCTCGCCGTCAAAATTCTCTTCGAAAGTACGGAAGTAACCACAGATATTTGGGCGACCAAATTCGTTGTTAAATGCCGCACCGCCGATGGGACCCTCAATCATAATATCCAGGGCGGTCACGATACGCTCGGGTTTGCCGTAATTGGACTCCCAAGGCTGCTCCCAGCCGGGAATCTGTAGGTTGGAAACAGTAAAGCCGGTCAGACCGACTTTCGGCTTGGATCCGCGACCCACCGCACCCTCATCACGAATTTCACCACCGGCACCGGTACCGGCACCGGGGAAAGGTGCGATCGCTGTAGGGTGGTTATGGGTCTCCACCTTCATCAGCATATGGATAGCTTCATTACTGAAGCTATATTCCTTGCTTTCCGGATCGGGGTAGAAACGACCGGCTACATTGCCCGCCACAACTGCGGCATTATCGGCATAGGCAGACAATACATTGTCACCTCCTTTACGATAGGTATTCTTGATCATGCCAAACAGGGAATGCGGCATCTCTTCGCCGTCGATAGTCCAGGAGGCATTAAAGATCTTGTGGCGGCAATGCTCGGAATTCGCCTGGGCGAACATCATCAACTCTACATCAGTCGGATTACGCTCCAGTTCTTGGAAACTGGTGAGCAGATAATCAATTTCATCTTCGGCAAGAGCCAGGCCCAAGGTAACGTTGGCATCCTCAAGCGCCTCGCGGCCGCCCTCGAGGATATCCACTCCGCGCAATGGGCGCGGTTCTTCTTCGACGAACAGCTGCTCCGCTTGCTCAAAGCCGGAAAACACCACCTCAACCATGCGATCGTGCAGCTGTGAAGCCAGAGCCTGGCGTTCAGCGTCAGTTAATTCCACGCCAGTAAGGTAGTAGGCAATTCCCCGCTCCAGGCGATGGATTTTTGTCAGTCCAGTATTGTGGGCAATATCCGTGGCCTTGGAAGACCAGGGGGAAATAGTACCCGGACGAGGCGCCACCAGGATCAGCTCTCCTTTGGGCTCATGCTGTTCCTCAGTCGGACCATATTGGAGCAGCCGCTCAAGCAGCGCCATCTCCTTGTTATCCAGTGAGTCGCTATCTGCAAAGTGCACGAACTCAGCGTAGAGGTCGTCTATGGTCGGTTGCAGCGCGCGCAGTTGATTGAGCAGTTTTTTATGGCGGAATTTCGACAGTGCGGGAGCACCACGCAGAACTAGCATTGCGGGAGGTTGCCTCTTGTCTGAATGAGAAAAAATGTGCAAAAGAAGGATCGCACAAGGCCCCGAAAATTTGAGAGGCGCAATTGTACCTGAAGCATCGCCAGTCCAACACACCCGCCGACCACTTGCATATACATGAACCAATTAGCAATCAATATGTTCAAAAGGCGAGCAAACTTATTGCTTAAAACCTCCTAAACAAGAGGCGAAAGAAAACTCCTACAAAAGTCCGGCAGGGTTTTCAAGCGCATAGATCACAGTGTCCAAATGCCAAATTGGGCAGATTGACGCCGGATAATGTAAAATTGGCGGACTGTGCCAGCTTTGGCCATAAAAGCCCTGGCGAACCGAACTTCACCGGGCCTTAGGCATAACAGCAATAAAACTAACGGACGAGCTAGAGGGGACAGCCTATGATGATGAAAAGCCGCGTGCTGCGCTATGTCCGCCGCCTGTTAAAAGGGCTGGCCATGTCATGCTGCGCCTCCCTGTTAGTTGCCAGCAAAGCACCGAGTACTCTTGAGCGGATCAAGGCCTCTGGTGAGCTGGTTGTGCTGTCACAAAATGGCCCCACTACATATTACGAAGATGCATCCGGTAATCCCACTGGCTTTGAATATGGAATGCTGCGGGCCTTTGCCGAAGAGCTCGGCGTCAAGCTGGTAATTCGCGACGTTCACGATCTAGACGAAATGTTTGAGCGCCTGCGTGACCCGGAAGAGGGTGCACACTTCGCTGCCGCTGGCCTTACCGTCACTCCGGAGCGCCGTGAACAGGTACGCTTTACCCCCTCCTACTTCGAAATCCGCCAGCAGGTTATTTATCGTGTTGGTGAGCAGCGCCCACGAAAGACCAGCGACCTGGAGGGCAAGACTGTCGCCGTAATCGCCGGCAGTGCCCACGCGGAGGAACTGAAAAAACTCTCCCAGCGCTACCCACTGTTAGATTGGGAAGAAGTGTCTGATGTGGATGCAATGGAGCTGGTAGAGATGGTACAACAGGGCAAGTACAGCTACGCAGTAGTGGACTCCAATGCTTATGCGGTACACCGCGGCCTTTATCCAAACACCGCTGTTGCTTTCAATCTCACTCAGTTCCAACCGGTCTCCTGGGCTTTCCCTAAAAGCGACGATGACAGCCTCTACCAGAGTGCCCGCCTGTTTATGTTGCGCGCCAACACCAATGGCATGATTGCGCAGCTGCGCGAAGAGTTTTTTGGCCATGTCAGCGACCTGAATGTCGGTGGCGCCCAGGCATTTGCCAAGCGCAGCCAAGAGCGTTTACCAAAGTGGCGTGGAGCGATGCAGAAAGTGGCAGACCAGTATGATCTGGACTGGCACTTGTTGGCGGCGCTCAGTTACCAGGAGTCCTACTGGAACCCACGCGCGCGCTCCCGTACCGGAGTCCGTGGCCTGATGATGCTTACTCTGAATACCGCCAAAGACCTCGGTGTTAACCGGCTCAATCCCGAGGAGAGCATTGAGGGAGGTGCGCGCTATATAGTACAAATTCGCAATAAACTGCCTGAGCGCATTCGTGAGCCCGACAGAACCTGGATGGCACTAGCAGCCTATAACGTGGGCTACGGCCACCTTGAGGACGCCCGCGTCCTCACCGAACGTATGGGCGGCAACCCGGATCTGTGGCCCGATGTGCGCGACCATTTGCCTCTGCTGGCCAAGCGTCAGTATTACAAGACCACCAAACATGGCTACGCACGTGGCTGGGAGCCGGTAACCTATGTGCAGAATATCCGCCATTACCAGGCCCTGCTGAGTTGGAGCAGTCGTATTGAGGAGCAACGCCTGGCTGCAGCCAATGATGCAAATCGCGAAATTCTTGCTGACGGCAGCGCAATAGAAGCCGAAGCTAGCGCAGCTCCGGCACTCTAGCCCAGCCGTATTAAGTCCCGCCAACCTTCTGGCAAAAAAGATAAATCTCCCGGCTCATCAATATCTGCCAGCGCCTCCAGGCGCTGGCAATTCATTCCACACTCCCAAAGTCTATCCAGAGTCTGCCGGGCAACAACCTCAGTACTCCAGTGAATATCCTCAAACAGCCGCACCTGTATTTCCTTGAGCCCTAATAACGCATAGCCACCATCTTTTGCCGGATACATTACCGCATCAGACACCTGTAGCTCTTCTGCAGCAGCTCGCAAACGCTGCGCGGTAAGGGACGGACAGTCGGTACCAAGCAAAAGAAGCCCCTGCCCCAATGCTCGTGCGTTTCCCGTAGCATGCCAAAGGCGCTGACCAAGGCTGCCTTGGGACTGCCCATAAACAGTGACTCCCGCAGGCAATGGGAAACCCCGCCAAAAAGCGTGGGACGGATCAGGTGTCACATGCAGCTCCACGGGTCCCAGCTCAGCTCTCACACACTCTTCAAGGGTATGGCGCAACAACTTCTCCGCAAGCGACGCGGCTCCCTGCTCCCCCAGTGCCGGAATAAGACGGGTCTTGGCATAACCAGCCAGTGGAGCCTTAGCCATCACCACAAGGCGCAGGAACTTCCTCGAAAGACGACTACTCATAGCGCCTAGCCAGGGTATCTGCAGGCACGCCGCGCCAATAAGCAAAACGCAAGCGCCACATCAGCAATACCGTGCGCAACACCCCAAATTTTTCCCAGCGTCGCCCAGAGGTTGAGACTCTTTGATGGAGACAATAGGGACGGCTTATTTTTAACAACTGCCGACTTAGCTCAACATCCTCCATCAATGGCTGCCTGGCATAACCGCCAATTTTTTCAAAAAGAGTACGCCGGACAAAAATCGCCTGGTCACCAGTGGCGATACCACTTAGACGTGAACGCCAATTAATCAGGTTGGAAATTAGGGGAAACCACAAACTCCGCCCTTCAATACGAATATTAAAGCGGCCCCACTCTGCTCCCTGAGCCACTGCCGATGCAACCGCACTCAATGCACCCTGGGGCAGGCGTGTATCAGCGTGTAAAAACAGCAGCCAGTTCCCACAGGCAATGGCTGCACCTGCATTCATTTGCGAGGCTCGGCCGCGCGGGGAAGTAATTACCTGGAACCCCTCAGCAGTAGCAATTTCCACACTGCCATCAATGCTACCACCATCCACCAGGATAATTTCACAGCTGGTAAAAGCCTTAAGTTCTTTTAACTGCACAATTAAATCGGGCAGTTGCTCCCGCTCATTCAACAACGGAACTACAACAGAATACTGCACTAACCCCGTCTCCAACGATGAAACACTTCGAGCCAACGCAACAACCCCTTGGGCGCATGGGCTCGTTTCCAGTTTCCTGCAACAAATTTATTGCCTTCAGTCATAGTCGGATAGATATGAATGGTAGATAGGATTTTATTCAGTCCAAAACCCTGCTTCATAGCAAACACAAACTCGGCTATAAGCTCCGCAGCATTCTCACCAACAATTGAAACACCCAGTATTTTATCTTTACCCGGTACTGTAAGCACTTTAATAAAACCCCGTGCCGCGCCATCCACGATAGCGCGATCCAGATCATCAAGGTTGTAGCAAGTTACCTCATAGGCAATAGCACACTGCTCCGCCTCATGCTCACTAAGCCCAACGCTGGCCACCTCTGGATCAATAAAGATTGCCCGAGGTACCAGTGAATAATCCACAGCAAATTTCTTGATATCGCCGAAAAGGCCATTCACTGCTGCATACCAGGCCTGGTGCGAAGCCATATGGGTAAACTGAAATGGGCCCGCGAGATCCCCAGCTGCAAGAATATGGGGGTAACGAGTGCGCAGGAAGGCATCCGTTGTCAATTTACCATCTTGCAGTAAGTCCAGTTTTTCCAATCCAAACCCTTTAGTCCTGGCACGCCTGCCAAGTGCCAGGATAACTTCATCAAATGTCACCTGTGTTTCACCCACGGCATTACGCAAGTTTAATACCCCCTCTCGGCGATCTTCACTTCCAGTAAAAGAGACCGCCTCATGCCCAGTGAGAAGACACACTCCTTCAGATTCCAATGCCAGGGAAACAGCTTGCGACACTTCGTGGTCCTCCTGGGGGAGCAAACGTTCATCTCGCTCTATCAAGGTAACTCTTGACCCCAAGCGGGTGAATGCCTGAGCCAACTCACAACCGATGGCACCACCTCCCAGTAATACCAATCTATGCGGTGCCTTATTCAACTGAGCAAACCTATCCCAGAGTGTTTCGCTAGTCAGATAATTAACCGTGTCGAGGCCGGGGAATGGTGGCACTGTAGGTTCAGCACCGGTGGCCAGAATAATGGCTCGTCCCCGTAGGGACTTTTCACCACCACTATGCAACGTGATATCGACTGTCCAGGGATCTACTAATCGCGCGTACCCTTTTATTACTTCCACACCGAGATCTGAGTAACGCTCCACACTATCGTGAGGCTCAATCTGCTGGATAGATTCACGCACATGGCGCATCACCCCGGGAAAATCAATCTCCGGTTCCGGCAGGCGCACACCAAAATTACTCGCAGTGCGCGCGGAGTGTGCCACACGAGCACATTTGATCAACGCCTTACTGGGCACACAGCCGGTATTCAGGCAGTCCCCGCCCATATTTCCCGACTCGATCAAAGTCACCTTGGCTTTTACCGCCGCAGAAATGTAGGCACTCACCAAGCCCGCAGCGCCTGCACCAATAACAATGATATTGCGATCAAACTTTTTGGGTTTTCTCATTGGAGTCACTCACTTGGCCTCACGGCGACGTTTAAGCCAGTTGAGGAAGTATTTTGCCAATAGCGGGAATATACCCAATAGGGCAAAAGACAATAACAATTGCGGAGAAGCGATATCCTTCAGATTGTCTATACGAGCGAGTTGTGTGCCGGCATTAACGTAAACAATCGTAGCCGCCAGCATGCCTAATTGGCTCACCCAATAAAATGTCCAGACTCGAAGGTGGGTTAATCCCATCAGAATATTGATCAGAAAAAATGGGAAGATTGGTACGAGACGCAAAGCAAAAAGATAAAAGGCGCCCTCCCTCTCAATACCGTTATTTACAACCTGCAGGCGTACAGCAAACTTCTCTTGAACATAGTCACGAAATAAATAGCGGGCCATCAGAAACGCCAGGGTGGCTCCAATACTGGAAGCGAAGGATACAATGACAGTGCCCCACAACAAGCCAAAAATAGCACCCGCGGCAATAGTGAGAATCGCAGCACCGGGTAAGGATAAACCGGTTACCAAAATGTAAAAAACTAGAAACAGGAAGCTCACCAGAAATGGCGATGAGGCTTTCCATTGCTGAAACTGCTCACCGCCTTCCTGCAGCTTTTCCAGGCTCAACCAGTGGTGTAAATCAAATGCGTAAAAAGCAATCACCAATATCACGATAATCGCCAGCAGCAGTATTTTTTTTCTCATGGCATTCCCGCCCTCCGGCTATTAAACCCTATCCCCTTACAGTGCCCCACCGCAACTGCTGCCCTGCCCCGCAGTACAGCCATAGCAATGATCAGCCACACAAACTGCCGAATCTTTAAGATCAGCTTCGAGTAAATCACGCAGATGCAATCGGCCTGGCACTGGTATATTCAACTGCTGGTTAAAGTCGCAGTCATATAAATTCCCCTGCCAGTCAACACTCACCAGACTGCGACACATCACGCCCTCAAGATTAGATGCAGAGTAGCTCTCCCGAAGCAGCGTCATATAGTCTTTAAACTGCCCTTTGGAAATCAGCATGGAGCCAAAGCGTTTGATGGGCATATTGGCGAGAGCAAAGAGGTGATTAAATTCAATTCCAAAATGCGCGGCCAACTCTCGTCGATAGTCTGCCTCCAGGCCCTCCTGCTCCGGGGGTAAAAAAGCACCCTGGGGGTTATAGACCAGGTTAAGCTGAAGGCCAGTTTCCGACTTGCCATAGCCCAAGGCATTTAGCTTCTGCAATCCGGCAATACTTTTATCAAAAACCCCTTTGCCTCGCTGCTTATCTACATTTTCCATGGAGTAGCAGGGTAGAGAGGCAACCACTTCCACATGGTTCTGCGCGAGAAACTCTGCTGTATCCTGCTGTCCTGGCTCAAATAGTATCGTGAGATTGCAGCGATCTATTACATGCACACCCAGCGCCCGTGCAGCTTTCACCAAAGACCGAAACCCGTTGTGGAGCTCTGGTGCACCCCCAGTGATATCCAGGGTTCGCACCCCCCTTGCCTTGATAACGCCCAGTAGTAACTCCAGATTGTCGTCCGACATCATCTCGGTACGATTGGGACCTGCATTCACATGGCAGTGCACACAACTCTGGTTGCAGCGATAACCGATATTTATTTGCAGGGTTTCAATAGCCTCACGGCGAATCGCCGGGAAGTCCGATATTTCCAGTAACGGTAATGTTTCGTGCATTCCCCTCAGTGCTCCATTTCTTCAGGCACTGCTTCTGTCGGCGTAAGTAGCGGCTTTATTACAGCTTGTTTTTCCTCTGGCATCGCATCGACAGGTGTCACCAACCCGCTCGCCAATGCAGTATGGGCGGCGGATTCAGGTTGCTCAGTACCGAGCAAGCGGATTGCCTCTGCGGCAATCTTTTGAGCACGGGCGGCATTTTGCTGCAAATTGGCGATAGCCACGTCCGCTGTCACCGCCTCTTCCCGAGGGTGCCAACAGTCATAATCTGTTGCCATGGCGAGAGTTGCATAAGCCATCTGCGCTTCGCGGGCGAGTTTTGCCTCCGGCATATTGGTCATTCCGATCACCGAAGCATTCATACTGCGATACCAGTGCGACTCAGCTCGGGTAGAGAACTGGGGTCCTTCAATACAGATATAACTGCCACCTCGATGCAACCTGATCGGCTCTTCTCCCTGGGTATTGGCAAAAGCCCGCGCCAGGCTATCCGCCACAGCAGGGCATACCGGATCAGCCATGGAAACATGGGCTACAGCACCATCGCCAAAGAAAGTACTCTCCCGTTTGCGGGTCATATCGATAAACTGATCCGGGATCAGCATATCCAGTGGACGCACCTCTTCCTGGAGGGAGCCCACGGCAGAAAGGGAAAGAACATAGCGTACGCCCAACTGGCGCAATGCGTGGATATTGGCTTGATAGGGCACCTGGGAGGGAATCAGCCGATGACCGCGTCCATGGCGGGCAAGGAAAGCAACAGGAATACCATGAAGCTTGCCGCAGGCAATTGCATCCGAGGTGCCACCAAAGGGGGTCCCCATCTGGACTTCCTCCACCTCGGTTAACCCTTGCATCTCATAAAGACCGCTACCGCCGATAACACCGATTAAAGCCCTGGCCATGTCCACTCCTAAACAGTTGGTTTTTCCGCAGTATAGGAGTGCTCCTAGACCGTGTATATCACTGACATGTAAACAAAAATTAAGCGCGAGCAAAGCGGTCAACCTCAGCTTGGGAGGCCCTTCCCCATTGGGTCACATCAAAGGCAGAGGCCATGCAGAGAAACATTCCTTGTACATATGGTGATCAATGCACTATATTTACCCGGACATAAATATTTAACCCGGGTAAATATAGAGAAATACTTTGGCTACTGACTATATCGCTATCGACCAGCAACAGATTGTTGCGCGGGGGACATTGGAAGTAATTGTGCGCCGGGTGAAGAGTATGGGCACAACTCATGAGCCCATGGTCTTTGAAGCCGATAGCTGTAAACGGATAGAGGTGGATTGGCACGGAGATACCGAGGAAGTACTGGCAGCCTTATCGGTGGATGTACCGGCCCCGAAAACTAAACGTGGACGCCCCAAGTTAGGCGTTATTCCCAAGGAGGTTACCCTGCTTCCCCGTCACTGGGAATGGCTGGGTCAGCAGCCTGGCGGTGCTTCTGCCACTCTTCGTAAGCTGGTGGAGCAGGCACAAAAGCACGTTTCGCTTGAGGAGAGAATCACCACAAAACAGCATCAACTCGATAGATTCATGCTGTTAGTTGCAGGAGATACTCCAGGCTTCGAAGAGGCCAGTCGTGCACTGTACAGAAACAGCAAGGTCGGCTTTGAAAAAGCCATTCAATTTTGGCCTGAGGACCTCAAACAACTTTTATTGAGTAAGTTTAATGAGGTCGCAGAGATGCACAGCGGCAATTTGTAAAGTGAACTTACTATGACTCATCAACACGACAATATTTTTGTTAATGGCGCCTTACTGCCGGTTTTCTTTAAGACTGCTGCGCCTATTATTCTGATAATGCTGGTAAACGGCTCGTTTACCCTATTAGATGCCTATTTCCTGGGGAAATATGTAGGAGCTGAAGCATTAGCCGCAGTAACCTTAACATTCCCAATGTTTATGTTACTGGTAGCACTTTCTTCATTAATCTCCAGCGGATATTCGAGTGTATTGGCCAGATTACTCGGCGCGGGAGAAAAAGATAAAGCGAGGCAGGCATTTTCCCAAGCTATTACACTGGCTCTGGTGGTTTGCACTGTGTTGATGTTGTTATTTGTGGCTTGGGGTAAACAATTAACACTATTAGTTGCCAATGGCTCAGCAGATCTAGCAGGGATGGGGTACACCTATTTAACGATATTAATCTTCCTTTCCCCAACTCTGTTTATCAGTTCTGTGAATTCCGATACTTTGCGATGCGAAGGGCAACTGTCGCTAATGGCGATGGTTTCCCTTGCGTCGGTAATGCTCAATATTATTTTCAATTATATTTTTATTGCGCACTTGGAGATGGGGGTGGCCGGCTCTGCTTATGGCACTGCCCTTGCACAGGCAATCGCCCTTTTGATAGTGGCGTGCTATCGCCATTATGGCCGCACGGTGATTGATACACAGATTATCCGGATCTCAAGCAGGCGTGATTTTTGGCCTGGATACCTATCTTTGGGCTTACCATCCAGCTTAAGTTACATCGGTGTATCACTCACATCTATTGCTGTAATTTTTAGTATCCAGGCCTGGGGGGTTAGTAACTACGATGCGACAGTAGGAGCCTATGGGATCACTACCCGTATTATGACCTTTATCTTCCTGCCACTTCTCGGGCTGAGCCAGGCATTTCAGACTCTGATCGGCAATAATGTTGGCGCTAAAAGCTGGTCTCGGTCCGACAGCAGTATCAATATCGCTTTAACAGTAGCGTTCGGTTACTGCCTCGCTTTACAGCTTGGCGTGTTAATACTGAAAGACTCTTTGGGAGCCTTATTTGTCAGCGATAAACAGATTATTACAGAGGTTGCACGTATCCTGCCCATGATGACGCTGGTCTATTTTTTGGCCGGACCACTCATGATGATCAGCACATTTTTCCAGGCTATAGGCGATGCCAAACGTGCCGCCATTCTCGGAATTGCAAAAACTTACGTTTTCGTTTTGCCTCTCATTTTGATTTTACCCCCACTCATGGGCGAAGTGGGAATATGGTATGCGGGTCCAGTCGCGGAACTCATGCTGCTTATATTAACGGCTTTTATCCTTTATCAGCGGGGACGCAATCACGGTCAAAAATATGGTTTATATGGTACTCAGCAAACATCCGGCTGATTATTTCCAATCCAAATAGAAAAACATTCCTGAAATATTTTTGAGATCAAATAAAAAAGGCCGCTTCGAAAGAAGCGGCCTTTTCACAGACAAGGTACTTACCCAGCTCTTACCAGCCAGTAACTTCCTTCAGAGCGTCGCCAATCTGAGCCAGGGAGCGCACGGTTTTAACACCCGCGTCTTCCAGAGCAGCGAACTTCTCGTCAGCGGTGCCTTTACCACCGGAGATAATCGCGCCCGCGTGACCCATGCGCTTGCCGGGAGGAGCCGTTACACCGGCGATATAGGAAACGACCGGCTTGGTAACATTTTCCTTGATGTAAGCCGCCGCTTCTTCTTCAGCAGTACCACCGATCTCACCGATCATAACAATCGCTTCGGTCTGCGGGTCATTCTGGAACATTTCCAGGATATCGATGAAGTTGGAGCCCGGGATGGGGTCGCCACCGATGCCCACACAGGTGGACTGACCGAAGCCGTAGTCGGTAGTTTGCTTAACCGCTTCATAGGTCAGAGTACCGGAACGGGAAACGATGCCCACTTTACCCGGCTTGTGGATATGACCCGGCATAATACCGATCTTGCACTCACCGGGAGTGATCACACCCGGGCAGTTCGGGCCAATCAGGCGCACACCCAGCTCGTCGCACTTCACTTTAGCGTCGAGCATATCCAGGGTCGGGATACCTTCGGTGATACAAACGATCAGTTTGATACCAGCGTTGGCCGCTTCCAGGATGGAATCCTTACAGAAAGGCGCAGGTACGTAGATTACGGAAGCTTCTGCACCGGTCTCTTCTACCGCTTCTTTCACGGTGTTGAATACCGGCAGGCCCAGGTGAGTCTGGCCGCCTTTACCCGGAGTTACACCACCAACCATCTTGGTGCCGTAAGCAATCGCTTGCTCGGAGTGGAAAGTACCCTGGGAGCCGGTGAAGCCCTGGCAGATTACTTTGGTGTCTTTGTTAATCAGTACTGACATGATTATTTACCCTCCGCAGCTTTAACCACTTGCTGAGCCGCATCGGTCAGGCTCGTAGCCGCGATAATGTTCAGGCCACTGTCGCTCAGAACCTTGGCGCCCAGGTCTGCGTTGTTACCTTCCAGACGCACAACAACCGGTACTTTAACGCCTACTTCTTTTACTGCGCCCACAACGCCTTCGGCGATCATGTCACAGCGAACGATACCACCGAAGATGTTGATCAATACCGCTTTGACATTCTCGTCGGACAGGATGATCTTGAACGCTTCAACAACACGCTCTTTGGTGGCGCCGCCGCCAACATCCAGGAAGTTAGCCGGCTTGCCGCCGTGCAGGTTGACGATGTCCATGGTACCCATGGCCAGACCAGCGCCGTTTACCATGCAGCCGATATTGCCATCCAGCGCTACGTAGTTCAGATCGAACTTGGCAGCGTGCGCTTCACGCGCGTCATCCTGAGAAGGATCGTGCATTTCGCGCAGGTCCGCGTGGCGGTACAACGCGTTGCTGTCGATAACCACTTTGGCATCCAGGCAGTGCAGGTTGCCTTCGGTGGTGATTACCAGCGGGTTGATTTCCAGCAGGGCCAGATCTTTTTCCTGGAACATTTTTGCCAGGCCGAGGAAGATCTTGGTGAACTGCTTAACCTGAGTCGGGTTCAGGCCCAGTTTGAAAGCCAGCTCGCGTGCCTGGTAAGGCTGAGCACCCACCAGCGGGTCGATAGTGGCTTTGAGGATTTTTTCCGGGGTCTCTTCCGCTACTTTCTCGATCTCAACGCCGCCTTCGGTGGAAGCCATGAAAACGATACGACGGGTAGAGCGGTCAACAACGGCGCCGAGGTACAGCTCTTGATCAATGTCGGTGCAGCTCTCAACCAGGATACGGGAAACTGGCTGGCCATTTTCGTCTGTTTGATAAGTTACCAGACGCTCGCCCAGCCACTTCCTGGCAAACTCTTCAATTTCTGCCTTGGAATCTACCAGCTTTACACCGCCAGCCTTACCGCGGCCACCAGCGTGCACCTGGGCCTTTACTACCCACTTATCACCGCCAATTTCGTCAGCCGCTGCTACTGCCGCTGCCGGGGTTTCCGCTGCAATGCCTTTGGAAACCGGCAATCCGTATGCCGCAAACAGTTGTTTGCCCTGATACTCATGCAAGTTCATAGTCAATACCAATTCACATATAAAATGTGTTTACTAATTGCAGATCTCTCTGCACCTGAAAGACAAAACTCAAAATTTCCGTCGTTGCAAATTTTGAACTTCGCAAATGAAACCGGGGCAGCTAATTAATGAATAATTAGTGCCCCGACATCGAAAAAACTTCTTACTTACGCTTCTTGCGATTTACGGTATGAATCGCATGGCCGTTTACGCCCAATGCCGCTTCCTTCACGGTCTCGGACAGAGTCGGGTGTGCGAATACGGTCATACCGATGTCTTCGGCGCTGGAGCCGAATTCCATCGCGATCGCCACTTGCTGAACCAGATCGGCAGCAGATGGGCCAACGATGTGGGCACCCAGTACACGGTCAGTTTCCGCATGCGCAATGATTTTCACAAAGCCCTGGGTATCGTTGGCGGCCATGGCACGACCGTTGATCGCAAACGGGAAGCTGCCTACGTTGTAGGGCTCGCCATCAGCCTTCACCTGCTCTTCGGTACGACCGACCGCAGCGATTTCCGGGTGAGTGTAAATAACATTGGGGATCACGTCGTAGTTCATCATTGGCTTCTGACCGGCGATGCGCTCAGCGACTACAACACCTTCTTCAGAAGCCTTGTGCGCCAGCATCGGACCGCGTACCACGTCACCGATCGCCCATACGCCCGGTGCAGAAGTCATGCACAGGTCGTTGACATAGATGAATCCACGCTCATCCATCTTCACGCCGGCATCTTCAGATAACAGGCCTTCGGTGTAAGGACGACGGCCAACGCAAACAATCAGCTTGTCGAAAGTTTCCTGGTGCTCTTTACCATCTTTATCCTGGTAAGTAACAACCACTTCCTCGCCCTTCACTTCGGAGCCGGTTACGCGGCAAGCGAGGCGGATATCCAGGCCCTGCTTTTTGAAGATCTTCTGGGATTCTTTGGCAACCTGTTGGTCCATGATCGCCAGGAACTTATCCATCGCTTCCAGAACAACCACTTCAGAGCCCAGGCGGTTCCATACTGAACCGAGCTCCAGACCGATAACGCCGGCACCGATAACGCCCAAACGCTTGGGCGTTTCAGAGAATTCCAGAGCGCCGGTGGAGTCGACAATAATTTTATTGTCTACCGGAGCAGGCGGAATATTTACCGGTACAGAACCGGAAGCCAAAATGACATTTTCGGCTTCGTAGATAGTGCTGTTGCCTTCGTCGTCGGTAACTTCCACTTTCTTGTTCGCCAGCAATTTGCCGGTACCGAAAATGGAGGTCACTTTATTGGCGGTGAACAGGCCCGCTACGCCGCCAGTCAGCTTCTTAACGATCTCGCCCTTGCGCTCGATCATCTTGCTCACATCCATCTTGACCTTGCCGACTTCAATGCCGTGCACGTCGAGAGCGTCTTTGGCCTCGTGGTACTTCCAGGAGCTGTCCAGCAGTGCCTTGGAGGGAATACAACCTACGTTCAGGCAGGTACCGCCGTTTACGTATTTGCCTTCCTTGTTTTTCCACTTTTCAATACAAGCAGTCTTCAGGCCCAGCTGAGCGGCACGGATGGCAGCGACATAACCACCAGGACCAGAGCCGATTACGATTACGTCAAATTTTTCCGACATGATCAGTTCCAGATATTTCTAATGCAGTGTGATCGAGGGGCCCCATAGGCCCCAGAACTTATTTTTTAAACTTCGAGCAAGATACGCGCTGGATCTTCGATCATTTCCTTGATCGCTACCAGGAAGCCAACCGCTTCTTTACCATCGATCAGACGGTGGTCATAGGACAGCGCCAGGTACATCATCGGCAGGATTTCCACCTTGCCATCTACCGCCATTGGGCGCTCCTGGATCTTGTGCATACCCAGGATTGCAGTTTGCGGCGGGTTCAGGATCGGAGTAGACAGCAGGGAACCGAATACACCACCGTTGGTGATGGTGAAGGTGCCGCCGGTCATCTCTTCAATAGACAGCTTGCCATCGCGAGCGCGCACGCCCAGATCGCGGATATTGTTTTCCATATCCGCCAGGCCCATATTTTCGGCGTTACGCAGAATCGGCACAACCAGGCCTTTCGGCGAGGAAACCGCTACACCGATATCCTGGTAACCGTGGTAAACGATATCGTTGCCATCGATAGACGCGTTCACCGCCGGGTAGCGCTTCAGAGCCTCCACCGCAGCTTTTACGAAGAAGCCCATAAAGCCCAGGCGAGTACCGTTGTGGGTCTTCTCGAACAGGTCTTTGTAGTTCTTACGCAGGTCCATGACCGGCTTCATATTCACCTCGTTAAAGGTGGTGAGCATGGCGGTGGACTGGGATGCATCCAGCAGGCGCTCGGCAATACGCTTGCGCATACGGGTCATAGGAACACGCTTCTCTACGCGCTCACCCGGGGTCACAGCCACTTCGGCAGCGGCGACGGGGGCAGCAGCTGCAGGTGCAGTACCCGCTTTCATGACATCTTCTTTGAGAACACGGCCACCTTTACCAGTGCCTTCCACACCAGCCAGATCAACGCCTTTTTCGGCCGCCATTTTCTTGGCGGACGGCATGGCGATTTTCTCACCGGCAGCGGGTGCTGCAGATTCAGCAGCAGGTGCTTCGGCCTTTGCTTCCGCCGGAGCGGCAGCGGCGCCGGCACCCGGCTCAAACTTGGCGATCACTTCATTGGAGAGAACCGTGTCGCCCTCGTCCTTAATGATCTCGGAGAGAGCGCCGTCTGCCGGCGCAACCACTTCCAGTACCACTTTGTCGGTCTCAATATCCACGATCAGTTCATCGCGGGACACGGCTTCACCGGGTTTTTTATGCCAGGTGGCGACAGTACCGTCCTGAACGGATTCCGGGAAAGTTGGCGCTTTAATCTCGATCGTCATTTTTCCTGTTTCCTGAGATTGTCTCTGCTTAAAATACTGCCGCCCGTTACTTGACGGTCAGCGCCTCGTTGATGAACTTATTCTGTTCTTCTAAATGGGTGGACATATAGCCCGCCGCAGGTGCCGCCGACGGGGCGCGGCCCACGTATTCCAGGTCCAGCTTCGGATGCGTTTCCGCCAGCAGGCGACGCAAGTGATGCTGACTGTGGTACCAGGCGCCCTGGTTCATAGGCTCTTCCTGACACCAGGCAACACTCTTAATGTTCTTAAATGCGGATACCGCATCCACGAACTCCTCGTCCGGGAAGGGGTACAGCTGCTCGATACGTACGAACGCCACATCTTCCTGTTCGCGCTCCATGCGCGCTTCCAGCAGGTGGTAGTACACCTTGCCGGAACACAGGATCAGACGTTTAACCTTTGCCGGGTCCACCCCCTGGTCCTGGATCACATTTTGGAAACGACCTTCAGCCAGTTCTTCCAAGCTGGAAGTAGCGAGCTTGTGACGCAGAATCCATTTAGGGCTCATAATCACCAGCGGGCGGCGCATCGGGCGCACCGCCTGGCGACGCAGCAAGTGGAAGATTTGTGCCGGGGTAGTGGCGTTACACACCTGGATATTGTGCTCGGCACACAGCTGCATAAAGCGCTCGAGACGCGCGGAGGAGTGCTCCGGACCCTGGCCTTCATACCCGTGTGGCAACATCAATACCAGGCCGCACATACGACCCCATTTGTGCTCACCGGAAGTAATGAACTGGTCGATCACGACCTGGGCGCCGTTGGCGAAGTCACCGAACTGAGCCTCCCACACCACCAGGGATTTTGGCGTGGTAGTGGCATAGCCGTATTCGAATGCCAGTACCGCTTCCTCAGACAGCAGGGAATCGTACATGTAGAAAGGCGGCTGGTCCTCGAACATATGCTGCAAAGGCACATAGCTCTGGCCGTCTTTCTGGCTGTGAATTACCGCATGGCGGTGAGAGAAGGTTCCGCGGCCCACGTCCTCACCGGTAAAGCGGACCATAAAACCCTCTTCCAGAAGGGTGCCGTAGGCCAGGGTTTCCGCCATACCCCAATTAAGCGGCAGGGCGCCACCGGCCATCTTGCGGCGATCATCATAAATCTTGGAAACCTGACGCTGCATCACAATGCCATCGGGCACCGTGGTCATACGATTGGCGACGTCCTGAAGTTTCGGCATTGCGAAACCGGTGTCTGCAGGCACCTGCCAGTCGTGGCCCAGGTAGGGACTCCAGTCTACAAACATGGACGAGTCCGGCTGCTTAACCAGACCAGTGGCCACATCTTCACCCGCATCCAGCTTATCGCGGTAGTCGTTCGCCAGCTTGTCCGCTGCAACCTTGTCCAGGATGCCCTCTTCCACCAACTTCTCGGAGTAGAGAGTGCGAGTGGTTTTGTGCTTGCGGATGGTCTGGTACATCAGCGGCTGGGTGCCGGATGGGTCGTCGGTCTCGTTGTGACCGCGACGGCGATAGCAGACCAGATCGATGACGATGTCTTTCTTGAATTCGTAACGGTAATCGACAGCCAGCAGAGCCGCCAATACGACCATTTCCGGATCGTCGCCATTCACGTGCAGCACCGGTGCATCGATCATTTTGGCGGGATCGGTGGAGTACTCAGTGGAGCGGGCATCTTCGCGCTTGCTGGTGGTAAAGCCCACCTGGTTGTTCAGTACGATGTGCACAGTACCACCGGTGTAGTAACCGCGGGTCTGGGACATCTGCAGGGTTTCCTGCACAACACCCTGGCCGGCAAAAGCCGCGTCGCCATGGATATTGATCGGCATTACCTTCTCACCAGCAGCATCTTTGCGGCGGTCCTGACGGGCGCGCACAGAGCCAACCACTACAGGCGCACTGATTTCCAGATGCGATGGGTTAAAGGCAAGGGCCAGGTGAACTTCACCACCGGGGGTCATTACGTTGGAGGAGAAACCCTGGTGATATTTCACATCACCAGAGGTATCGAGGGTTTTCTTACCTTCGAACTCCTGGAACAGATCCGCAGGGTTCTTGCCGAGGATATTCACCAGGGTATTCAGGCGGCCGCGGTGGGCCATGCCGATCACAATTTCCTTCACCCCGTAAGTGCCGGAGCGGCGGATCAGCGCATCCATCATCGGGATCAGGCTCTCACCGCCCTCCACACCAAAGCGTTTGGTGCCTGGGTATTTGGAATCCAGGTGACGCTCCAGGCCTTCTGCGGCAGAGAGACGCTGTAGAATTTCAATTTGGATATCGGTGCCAAAGTTGGCCTTGGACTGGCTGCGCTCCAGGCGCTGCTGGAACCACTGCTGCTCTTCCAGATTGGAGAGATGCATGATCTCCGCACCCAGATTGCCACAATAAGTCCGCTCCAAGCCCTCTACGATTTCACGCAGGGTCGCCTCTTCTTTGCCAAGGAACAGGCTACCGGTATTGAAGGTCGTATCGAAATCACCTTCAGTCAGGCCGTGGTAGCTCAACTGCAGGTCGGGCACCTGTTCGCGGGCCATCAGGCCGAGCGGGTCCAGGGTAGCTTTCTTATGGCCGCGATGGCGGTAGGAATCGATCAGCTGCAGAACCTTGATCTGCTTGCGCTCGTGCTCAAGATTAATAGAGCCGGAACCGGAGCCTGGTGCCGCCACAGGGCGGGCGCGATGCTTGCTGAGCAGTTCGAAGTGCTGGCGCACTGCGGCGTGGGAAACGTCGCTGCTACCGCCAACGCGGGGGAGGCTGTCGAAGTAATTGCGCCACTCCTCCGGTACACCGTTGGGGTCGTGCAGATAGGTCTCGTAAAGCTCCTCCACGTAGGCGGCATTGCCCCCGGAGATATGGGAGCTACGCCACAGCTGCTCCATGGTACTTTCGTGCATTTTGATGCCTACCTCGATTGCAGTGGGCTCTTATTTGCCTAAGCCACTGCGCTTTCCTTTCACTCACAAAAGGGGAGGCGCATAAAGCCACCTCCCCTTTTCAATTAGTTGCCGGTTCTCACCGGCTTTATCATTAGATAAGCGCCTTACCTGGCACCGGACCCACTACAAGTGGCCCCTAACGGGTCGATTAATGACCCGGATTCCCCTATACCGCACGCGTCAGCAGCATATTGCGAATATGGCCAATGGCGCGCGTTGGGTTCAATCCCTTTGGACACACATTCACACAGTTCTGGATACCGTGGCAGCGGAATACGCTGAAAGGATCGTCCAGGTTTGACAAGCGCTCGTCAGTGGCCAGATCGCGACTGTCCGCCAGGAAGCGGTAAGCCTGCAGTAAGCCGGCCGGGCCTATAAACTTATCCGGATTCCACCAGAAAGACGGACAGGCAGTGGAACAGCAGGCACACAGGATACACTCGTACAGGCCATCAAGCTTTTCGCGATCTTCTGGAGATTGCAGGCGCTCAATCGCCGGAGCCGGAGTGTCATTTTGCAGGTACGGCTCGATCTTTTTGTACTGCTCGTAGAACTGCTCCATATCCACGACCAGGTCGCGGATTACCGGCAAGCCGGGCAGCGGACGCAGGACCAGCTTACCTTTAGGGGCAGCTTCAGACAGTGGCGTAGTGCACGCCAGGCCATTGCGGCCTGAAATATTCATACCGTCGGAGCCACACACACCCTCGCGACAGGAGCGGCGGAACGACAGGGTCGGATCCTCGGCCTTCAGCAGCTCCAGAACATCCAACACCATCAGGTCCTTGCCCTTGGTGTCCAGCTCATAGTCCTGCATATACGGCGCTTTATCGGCTTCCGGGTTGTAACGGTAAATGCTTACTTTCAACATACTCTATTCCGCTCCCGAATCAGTAGGTCCGAGCTTTCGGTTCAAAGGCTTCCATGGTGTTCGGTGCGAAGTTTACCGCACGCTTGCCGACACGTTTCTCAGCCGGGAAATACATGGAATGACACAGCCAGTTTTCATCGTCGCGCTCCTGGAAGTCTTCGCGGGCATGGGCACCGCGGCTCTCAGTGCGGGTCTCCGCGGCAATTGCAGTAGCCTCAGCAACTTCCAACAGGTTCTGCAGCTCCAGGGCTTCAACACGGGCAGTATTAAACGCGCGGCTTCTGTCGTCCAGGCGCACATTTTCAATACGCCCACGCAGATCAGCCAGCTTCTTCACACCTTCTGCCATGTAGTCGCCGCGACGGAATACGCCGAAGTGATTCTGCATCACACCCTGCAGCTCTTTGCGCAGGTCGGCAGCTTTCTCGCCGGTTTCGTTGGTTTCCAGACGGTTCAGACGAGCCATAGCGGCTTCGATATCGGACTCGGAAGCTTCGCGGTGCTCGATACCTTCGCGCAGGGCCTTCTCGATAAACAGGCCGGAAGCCCGTCCGAATACCACCAGGTCCAGCAGGGAGTTGCCACCCAGACGGTTAGCGCCGTGCACGGATACACAAGCAACCTCGCCACAGGCATAGAAGCCGTCAATGATCTGGTCGTTGCCGGCAGCGTCCTGGGTCAGGGCCTGACCGTGAACGTTGGTGGGAATACCGCCCATCATATAGTGACAGGTCGGCACTACCGGGATCGGCGCCTTAACCGGGTCGACATGTGCAAAGGTCTTAGATAGCTCACAGATACCGGGCAGACGGCTGTTGAGCAGCTCTTCACCCAGGTGATCAAGCTTCAGGAATACGTGATCGCCTTCCGGGCCACAACCGCGACCGTCGAGGATCTCCAGCACCATGGAGCGGGCTACAACGTCGCGGGACGCGAGGTCTTTCGCATTGGGGGCGTAGCGCTCCATAAAACGCTCGCCGTCTTTGTTGATCAGGTAACCACCCTCACCGCGACAGCCTTCGGTCACCAGAACACCGGCACCATAAATGCCAGTTGGGTGGAACTGCCACATCTCGATGTCCTGAACCGGCATACCGGCACGCAGGGCCATACCGACACCGTCACCGGTATTGATGTGTGCATTGGTGGTGGAAGCGAAGATACGACCGGCACCACCGGTAGCGAATACGGTCGCCTTGGACTTGATAAATACCACTTCGCCATCTTCGATGCACATGGCGATAACACCAACAACGGCACCATCCTGGTTTTTCACCAGGTCAATGGCAAACCATTCATTCAGAAATTCGGTTTTATGTTTTACGTTGTTCTGGTACAGAGTGTGCAGCAACGCGTGGCCGGTGCGGTCAGCAGCGGCACAGGTACGGGCAGCCTGACCACCACGGCCGAAGTCTTTGGACTGGCCACCAAAAGGACGCTGGTAAATACGGCCTTCTTCAGTACGGGAGAACGGCAGGCCCATGTGCTCCAGTTCGAACACGGCTTCCGGACCTACGGAACACATATATTCGATCGCTTCCTGGTCACCGATATAGTCGGAACCCTTAACGGTATCGTACATGTGCCAGCGCCAATCGTCATTGGGGTCGGAGCTGGCGATCGCACAGGTAATACCGCCCTGGGCGGACACTGTGTGAGAACGGGTTGGGAATACTTTGGTAATTACCGCAGTCTTGTAACCTGACTGGGCCATCTGCAGGGCAGCGCGCATACCAGCACCACCACCGCCAATTACAATCCCATCAAAAGAAATAGTACGCATATTCGCCATTGTTTATACACCCCAAAGAATTTCAATGCCCCACACCGTGTACAACACGGCAACCGCAGCCAGAACCACTTCTACGAACAAGCGCAGAACAGTGGCTTTACCGCCCATCATCCGATTGGTGATGTAATCGGTAACCACGGACCAGAGGCCAATCCAGGCGTGAATAATGGTGGAAAGCAGAGCAACCAAGCTGAATACGCGCATCCAGCGCTGGGCGAACAGCTCAGACCAGGCTTGGTAGCCAAAGTCTTTAGTGAAAAAGATAAAGCCCACTATAAAGAGGACATACGCGAGCAGTATCACTGCGGTAACTCGCTGGTAGAGCCAGTCGAAAGTGCCGCTACGGCCGAAGCTAGTTACTGTTCTTACCACAACCATACTCCCACTAAAAGAATAAGGATTACACTCACCACCAGCACCGTAATAGCACTGCGACGGCCGCCCTCAAGGCTCTCACCCATACCCATATCCATAAACAGGTGACGCACACCCGCCACCAGATGGTATATAAGAGCTGCCAGAGAGGCCCATAGGATGAGCTTGGCTGGAATACTATTAAATGCTGCCGCGACATCGGCGAAGCCTTGCTCTGATTCCAGACTGGCATCGAGCATGCAGAGCAGAAGCGCTACAACGGCGAAGAGCACAACGCCAGAAATTCGATGCAAAATGGAAACCAAAGCGGCAGCGGGAAGCTTTATAGTGGAAATGTCTAAATTGACAGGTCTGTTTTTGTTCACAGGAAAAACACCTTGTTGCCCTGAACGACCGGGCGCCCGTTAGCTTTTCAATGGAGGGACGAGCTGCTTGCTGATCACTTTGCACTCGACCTGTTGAAGCCTTGTACAAAGTAGCCGTACCATGGCGCAAGCCGCGCGGATTATAGGCATTCAATAGTCAAAACACAACGAACGCCTGGGAAACTGCCGGCTTTGGCGGTCTTCATGACCTGTCATTTGGCGCCGCGGGATTTCCGCAGATTTTCACGCCTCACTCCAGGCAAAAGCTCTACAGGCCCGCCCTGTCGCCAGATATCCTGTTGCCCGCAGACTGACCGTCCACTCCTTTTGGTTTGACAATTTGAGGCCCGGCACTTAAGTTTGGCCCGCTCAAAAGGCTGCCAGCACCCGAAAATCCTAGGAAAAGGCCGCCATAAGAACAGTTTTAGGAGTCCGCAATGTCCGATAAAAAAGCGCAACTCACAGTCGATGGTATCGACGGCGCGATAGAGATGCCCGTACGATCTGGCACCCTCGGCCCAGATGTTGTCGATGTCGGTAACCTGACCGGCAAAGGCTTATTCACCTATGACCCGGGCTTCGTATCCACTGCCTCGTGTGAATCCAAGATTACCTTTATCGATGGCGGCAAGGGCCAACTGCTGCACCGCGGCTACCCCATCGAACAACTGGCAGAAAAATCCGACTACCTGGAAACCTGCTATCTGTTAATGAACGGCGAACTGCCAGATGCCGAGCAGAAAAAGAAGTACGTAGACACCATCATGTCTCACACTATGGTACATGAGTCCCTGGTTAGCTTCTTTAAAGGCTTCCGTTACGACGCCCACCCAATGGCCATGATGTGTGGCGTAGTAGGCGCCCTCGCCTCCTTCTATCACGACTCCCTGGATATCAACAATCCACAGCACCGTGAAATTTCCGCACACCGCCTGATCGCAAAAATGCCAACCCTGGCTGCCATGTGCTACAAGCATTCCCAAGGCATGCCCTTCATGTACCCGGATAACAGCCGCAGCTACTCCGAAAACTTCCTGCACATGATGTTTGGCAACCCTTGCGAAACCAGTAAGGTCGATCCGGTTGTCGCCAAGGCGATGGATATCATCTTCCTGCTGCACGCAGACCACGAGCAGAATGCCTCCACCTCTACTGTGCGCCTGGCCGGCTCCTCCGGCGCCAACCCGTTCGCATGTATCTCTTCCGGTATTGCCGCCCTGTGGGGACCTGCACACGGTGGAGCCAACGAAGCTGTACTGAACATGCTGCAGGAAATCGGTGATGAGAGCCGCATCGATGAGTTTGTTAAACGCGCCAAAGACAAGAACGACCCCTTCCGCCTGATGGGCTTTGGCCACCGCGTTTACAAGAATTTCGATCCGCGCTCCCGCGTAATGCAAGGCATCTGTGATGAAGTTCTGGGTGCTATGGGTGCAGAGAATGATCCGCTGCTGAAGATCGCCAAAAAGCTGGAGAAAATCGCCCTTGAGGACGATTACTTCGTGGAGAAAAAGCTCTACCCGAACGTAGACTTCTACTCTGGCATTATTATGAAAGCGATCGGTATTCCCACCGATATGTTCACCGTAATCTTTGCCACTGGCCGCACCGCAGGCTGGATCGCCCACTGGAATGAAATGATTTCCAACCCGTACAAGATTGGCCGCCCGCGCCAGCTCTACACTGGCTACACTCAGCGCGACTATGTCCCCCTGGAACAGCGCTAATTAGCTCCCCAAAAAAAGCCCGGTATCACCGGGCTTTTTTATGCGTCTTGAACAAATAAATATTCAACACAATTTTAATAGCGCAATAGTGGTTTCACGCAAAAAATGTGACGCGTACCTCATTTTTTAAATTTTGCTCAAATCCCCTTCCCTATTTGGCAGTAAATAAGCTGTCATCCAATGTAAAATCCGCCGCTCCCCGGCCATAGCGAAATAACACTGCGTTCCCACTCGGCAGTTACTTTCCATCCGCGGAACTCCTTACTCGTACAAACACAAAACCACAATACTAATTAAGGGCACAGCATATGCTTAGCTTTATCTCCGGTATGTTCCGAAGTAGCAAGTCGGAAGAGTCTGCCGACCTGGAAGAAAAATACACCCGCAGTACCTATGCCGGCTCCAAGGGCGCCCGCACAATCTCTTATGACCCAACATTAATTAAAGCCCTGGAAGACGATCACCGTCACCTGATCGGAATTTTTCAGCGTATGTGGTCTGAGGGTTTTGAAAAACAGAACTACCGCCAGCTATCGCAACTATTAACCCAGTTTAAGTCTGGCTTTCAAGCGCACCTGATCAAGGAAAACGTGCGTTTCTATGTCTATCTGGAACAAGCACTGGCCGGCGATGCCCACACGCTGCAGGTAGTTAAAGACTTTCGTACTGACATGAACGAAATTGCCAATGCTGTGGTGCAATTCTGTAAGCGCTACAACCACGAGGCATTTACTCCAGAGATGGTTCGCGATTTTAAGATGGACTACCAAAAGATTGGCGAAGCACTTACTCGCCGTACTGCATTGGAAGAAAAAGAACTCTACGTTCTTTACCAACCCTCCTGACAAAAGCTTCTCCAATCAGTGGAATATACTGTTACTTCAGCTCTACAGGAATTGGGCGCAAGCCGCTGAGTAAGCAACAACTTATTGAATAAAAATCCACGGGAATTTCACTGCGGCCCACAAGGACGGGGCGCAATTTCCCAACCCTCAGAAAATAAAGCACCACTGCATCTCCACTTAATCAAAGACTCACTAGAAAATAGTTTCTTACAGGCTCCCCCCACTAAAGCAATTTGTCAAAATTCATCGAACAAGCACCTGCTCTACTTATTTGCAATTTGGGCAAGCCCCAAAAAAGTGCGCAATTACAATAACTTAATAAAACTTTCCATCCAGACCTCCCTTAACTTCCTATTCTCTATCGTCATTCTTATTCAACACTAGACGTTTATTTAATTTTGTTTAAACATAGGGGAATTAGAATTTAAAAAAAATTTCCGTGATGGGATATTGGTCTAAGAAGTTCTGATAGCTTTGTGGCTTAAAAACAAGAATGACAAAAAGGCCAGTAGTAAAAGCCGGAGTACTTGGGGGAAATATGACTGAACTAGAAAGTTCAGCTGCTCGACAATATACGCCAGATAGCACCCACACCAGTGATAGCAGCTATCCGATTTATGTGATTGTGGGTACCGGGCCCGTCGGGGTCCGCTGCGCACAAAAACTCCTGGAATTCTGTGACGAAGCTCAAATTGTTATTTATGGAGCAGAAATAGAATCACCTTATAACCGAGTAAAGCTCTCACAATATCTCTCTCGCCATGTGGATCGGGAGGAGCTCGACAACCCAATCCTCGGAAAGACTGATCACAGGCTTGCCGAATATATCGATCGGAAAATTGTGGCGATTGATCGCGCAAACAAAACGGTCACCGATGCCGAGGGCAATATACAACCCTATACCAAGCTGATCCTTGCTACAGGCTCCAATCCGACCATTCCTCAAATCCCCGGAGCGAACCTACCCAGTGTTTATCCATTTCGCAGTCTGCGTAACACGAATGACCTGATTGCCCTACGTGAGCGCCACGCGGACATTTGCGTTATCGGCGCCGGTGCGCTCGGGCTTGAAGCTGCAACCGCACTAAAGACCCCAAAAAATTCCGTCACCCTACAATCACGCGGTAAATTACTCAGTGGCCTGCTTGGTGAAGAGGGAGAGGAGTTTCTGAAGTCCTCCTTGTCAGCACTCGGCGTTGAACTTAAAGTCGGCGATGCCCTTAAGGCGATTGAGCAGCACGAAGAAAACAACATTCTGCAGTTTTCTGATGGTGAGTACCTGAACGTAGATGCCATAGTTCTATGTACGGGTATCCAGCCTGAGGTCACACTCGCCCAACAAAGCGGTCTGGAAACCGAGCGGGGAATTGTTGTTAACGAGTGGATGCAAACCTCCGATCCCGACATTTACGCAATTGGAGAGTGTGCTGAGCATGACCGTAAGGTTTATCAGCTGGTGCGCCCCGGTTATGAACAAGCTGAGAGTTGCTGCTCACATATTCGCCGCAATCATGGCGGTGAGGTGCTAGAGCGCCCCTACTCCGGAAGTTACACCGATATCCAGCTTAAAATTGCCCATATTCCCTGTGCAATTATTGGGGATGTCGCCTCGGACAATCTCAAGCAAGGGGATGATGTACAGAGCTACATCTACCGCAACCGCTTCAAGGGAATTTACCGGCGCCTGTTCGTCAGGGATGGGCTTATCCTCGGCGCCGTCTATATTGGTAGCTGGGATGAGGCCAGTAGTCTGCGCCAAGCCGTGGCCCAGGAAGAAAAAATTAGTCAACGCGCCTTCAGTGACTTCGAAAGTGAGGGGCGTCTATTTGGCAAGAAAAAAACCAATAGCATCAAGGATTTTCCTGATGGCTATCTGGTGTGCCAATGTAATTCAGTCAGTAAAGGGGAACTTTGCAAAGCCATTTCTGATGGCAAGCGCACTCTCAACGAGTTACAGCAGGCCACCACCGCGGGTTCTGTATGCGGCAGTTGTCGCCCTCTGATGGCAGAGTTATTGGATGCTCCTGTTCCCAACCTGGTGATGCGCCATGCCAAAGGTATACTAATTACCTCGCTCATATCATTACTCCTCATAGCGCTGGCATTTTTGATGCCCTCCCCCCCAGTCTCAGACACCGTACAATCGGGACAACTCTGGGACAAATTGTGGTATGACAATTTCTGGAAGCAGGTTAGCGGTTACAGCATATTAGTGCTGTGTATATTTACTGCCGCTCTCAGTGTACGCAAGCGCTGGAAAAAAATAACTCTCGGGCATATGGACCATTGGCGTTACGCACACAGTTTGATTGGCGTTGTCGCCCTTGCAACACTTGCAGTGCATACAGGGTTTCGCCTTGGGAAAAATCTCAATCTGGTCCTGATGTTGGTGTTTCTGGGGGTAACTGCAACCGGCTCACTGGTCGGTGTCTTTATGGCTCGCAATCATCACTGGACGGATCTCAGGCTGCGCGAACACCGCAAGTGGTGGTCTCGCATTCACTACGCCCTGCTCTGGGCGCTGCCGGTACTCCTTGCTTATCATATTCTCGCTGTTTATTACTTCTAAATGAAATCTTATCAATTTAAATTCTGGCATTACGGCCTGTTGCTGACGCTCACTGTTGGTTCATTGGCTGCGTACAACCTAACCGTAGCCGATAAGTCATTATTCGTAACCGGTGAGCCTACCCATGGGCACCATCAAATAGAACTCGCATGTACTTCCTGTCACGCAGATGGTTTTGCTGGACAAGATGCAATCCAGAAGTCCTGCCTGAACTGCCATGCGGAAGAACTGGAGCTCGCCGACGACTCCCATCCGCGGAAGAAGTTTCTCGATCCCAGAAATGCTCAATTACTAGAGACTCTTGATGCGCGTCAGTGCATTAGTTGTCACACAGAACACAAGCAGGAAATTACTCGTGAAATGGGTGTAACCCTAGCCGGGGATTTTTGCTTCCACTGCCATAGCGATATTGCCGAGGAACGCAGTAGTCACCAGGGTATGGGCTTCGAAACCTGTGCCAGTGCCGGCTGCCATAATTATCATGACAATGGCACTCTCTATGAGGACTTCCTGATTGCCCATGTTGGGCAACCCGACCTTCTTGATGAGGCAAAACTGCCAGCACGCACCGCAATGGCTGCCTGGTTGCGGAAAAACCCGAACAAAGAACCGCTGCAATTGACTCATGCTGACCTGAAAGTTGAAAGTAGGAGTACAGAAATTGCAGCTGCTTGGGCGCAAAGCGCTCACGCTCAGGCAGACGTGAATTGCACCAGCTGCCACGCTGACGGGAAAATGCAATTTAACAGTGTGGAAATTCTTGAGCAGTGTGCCAGCTGTCACAGCGAGCAGAAAGAGTCTTTCACCCAAGGCAAACATGGCATGCGCCTCTCTTCCAAACTGCCCGAAAATTTTGCTGAACAGGTCGGCGCCATGTCTCCTCAACTGGCCAGGACTCCTATGCAGAGTAATGCATCAGGTGAGTTAAACTGTATCAGCTGTCACGGCCCTCACGAAGTAGACCTGCAATATGCTGCAGTAGAGGCATGCCTCGGTTGTCATAGTGATGAGCACAGCCTGGCCTATAAAGAGTCCCCCCATTTCAATGCGTGGGAGTCTAACCCCGAGCAGGGTGCCAGCTGTGCAAGCTGCCATCTCCCACGGGAAGCCCATAGTGAACAAATCGTGGTGAATCACAACCAGAACCATAATCTCCGCCCCAACGAAAAAATGTTACCGGTTTGCCTAAATTGCCATGGGGCTGAGTTTTCCTTGGCAGCAATGGCAGACAAAAAATTGATCTCTCAGAATTTCAAGTATAAACCTGCGGATAAACACGAGACATTTGACTTGATTCGTGACCGTATTGCGAAGATTTCCAACAGCAAAAATAAGCAAACACAATCCCAATAGGAGGGGAACACTATGCGTATTGCCGCTTGTTTTATCGCCGGACTGGCACTGCTCACTGGCTGCGAAAAAAATCAGGGAGTTGCGCCCGAGCGAATGGCGGATGCCATCTTTGCCGTGATTGAGGCGGATCGAGCAAACTACACCAACAAGGTAGTTAACCGTTTGCAGAATGAAGAGAAAATTCTGGACGCTGACGAACACTGGCAGGATAAAAAATTACTGCCGCTACCCGCGCAAATGATGCGTATGGGAGCCGAGCGTGTTGCAGAAAAAGACTCCGGTTTTAACTATGCCCTGCTATCCCTTTGGCCTGTTAACAAGCAGAATAAACCGCGCACCGATATGGAAAAAGAAGGGCTACAGTATGTAATCGATAACCCAGGTAAGAATTTTTACGGCCGTGAAAAACTGGGCGACACAGAATACTTTACTGCAGTCTATGCTGATGTCGGCGTATCCCCCGCTTGCGTCAGCTGCCACAATGACCATGTGGACAGTCCACGAGACAACTTTGAACTCGGAGAAACTATGGGTGGTGTAGTTATCCGTATCCCGCTCTGACTTAAAAATAGCACAATCTTAAAGGGGCCTTCATTGGGCCCCTACGCCTTCCTATGCTCAACGCATCAGTACTTGGGCCCGTCAAGCCCTACTTTATTTCTGATTTTTCGCACAATCTCCAACCAATCAAATTTTTTAGGAAAACTAAGCACCTAACTCATAAGAGTTGGGCGAATTGAGCGCTTTCGCGGACCGAGATCAGCGACTTAAATTTGAGCTGCTTACAATTAATTAGCGGCCGAAATCATTTCGACCGCTCCCTCTTTCAATTGACTGGCTCTACTCCCGCTGCAACCTCGCTGAAATCATTCAGACCAGTGGTCACCCGCTGTGGGCCTATTTCCGGGTAAGTCCAGTCTCCATTACGGACCGCTTATTGTTTCACTTCGCTCCGCGAAGCACACCTAGGCATTAATATATTAGTCACCCAAAGAGGGATATCAAAGAAGATACATATTGCACTTAAGAATTTGGACAAATAGGAAAAACTTATAAAAGCTTTTCAAGTGTTACTTTGCTTTAATGGGGTGATAAGCCCCTGCAACCCTTCAACTTTGATTTCCAAAGTCAACGCCATCAGTTGCCCCAGTCTACCCTCGGGAAATCCTTTTTGGGAGAACCAGAGCAAATACTCTTCAGGAAGATCAATAAGCGCTCGCCCCGTATATTTGCCAAAAGGCATCGGCGTCCGCGCTACCTCTATTAGGTACTGTTTTTCAAACATATCAAAATCCGACAAAACTTCACTTTTGTGCTATAGCAAGCTCTCGCCCTGGAAATTTGTTGCTGCTTTCTGCCCACCTTACACTGGCTCCGAAATTGTTCGGCCTAATCCGCCGTTCCTATACCTCAGGCAATTACTAACAGAGGTGCCTATGCGTATTAAAGCTATTAAATATCTCAGCCTGGCAGCTGTGCTCAGCGCTAGCCTGGGAGGCCAAGGCTGTGCCAATATGAGTGATACCGACCGCCGAATAGGCACCGGGGTTGGCATTGGGGCCGTTACCGGCGCCCTGATTAGCGGCGGACGTCCAGGCGGTACCGCTGCAGGGGCAGTTATTGGGGCTGGAGCCGGCTATCTCTACGACAGGGAGCGCAAACGTAGAGACTACTATCGTTATCGCGGTCGCTACTATCGCTACTAATTTACTGCTATCGATCCAGGACAGGAACAGACAGTCAGTAGATAATGGTCTACGGGTGGGTGCAGCTTAAAGCCGCCCCCACCCTTAATGTTAAGAAAAGACGCTTCCCCAACCATTAAAGGAGCTGTCTAATCACATTGATTCAACCTGGACAGAAATTACCGGTGGGAAACATCCTTAGAGTAACCGGGTCTTATTTTTTCCACAGCGCTCACAACGATACTCAGTGACCAGCTTTCCCTGTTTAACATCAAACTTACGCTCGGTGATCACCTTCCATTTATGGAAACCCTCTCTACACAGGGTTTTCCCCTTGTGTTTCTGCCAGGCAGTTTTCTTTTTAAAAGGGATTACATCTCCCATATATTTTCACACATCATATTTTGAATTCTAACTATCATTTGGAATAATAAAAACTGAACTCCAGTTAAAAAACTAGCAAATGTATGCTTCCGGAGCGGAGCCTAGGCCACACTAAAATGAGACGTACTATAACTATTCATCGTTAATCTTGGCAAGCATATACAAGCTTTTATCATATGACTAAGAATCAATTGACCGAACAGTCAACTTCTATTCTTTCTTTAAAGCTAAGAGCCCCATAAACATACAAAGCCTACTTAATCTTAATATTCTAAAGCTAGTTAAATCTCTTGAATGAGAGGCTTATGAGCGAAGCTGGCAGAGAGGTTAACCTTGACTCCACCTATCAACTGAAGCATCAATAGTAAAGACTCTAATTGGCAGTCAGAAGCTTTACGATTTAATGAATAGAGCCCACCGTAAAATCAACTGACATTTTGAATATTAATTTTTACCAAAATACCTGTTTTCAACTTCTTTCTTAAGTGTAAAATTTAAATACCGGTGCATTAATGTAATTCTCTCTATGCCTTGGTAATAGCCGAGAATTTTTACTGGAAAGACCTAATAAACTATAACGCCCTATATATGTAGATTCATCAACCTTATCAATATGGATTAAGATTTTAATTTTGGATAATTGTTTGAGGATAACGTTAATAAAAACTTGCTTAGTGGTGTTACGAATAAAATTAACTAGACTCCGGGTATTCGGTATGGGTCCCATTCTACCCAGAATAACTCTCAAAAAAAATGAGCAGTCTAACTTAAGAACCGCAATATTGCCTCTAAAATCAATCGGCTTAACGGTAATCAATTGCATTCAAAATAGTCATTTTCCTACTTCACATCTCCCAACCACTTTCTCTAAATTTGTGATCTTGATCTTATTCGGAAATTGATTTTTATCAATCGACAATTCCAGTATTCACAAGGGAATTGTTTGCCTACGAGAATCCTTCTGGCTAGGAGGTTGGAGTTTCTACCCACACAGCCAATCATATTTTACAAATGCACTGCAATGGACAATCAATTACTCCAACTGCAGTGCAACTTGATTAAATACACATGAAATCGCTAAAAACCAAGCACCTTGTGAGAACTTCAATTAGACGAAGAAAACACAAAACTCGTCACAGAATATTATTTAGTACTTAATCTACAGGACATACTCGAATTATATGGCCATCTGGATCTTCAACAAGAAAAGTACGGCCAAAGACCTCATTGTAAGGTTCTTTCGCAAACTTGATTTCGGTATTCTCTCGCCAATTCTCATAAAGAGAATCTACATCTTCACTAGAAGGCAACATAATACCAATCTCAGAGAAACGAGGGGTATCAGCATTTGGCTCTGCTCCCCCTGTCCAAAGGGCAAATAATGCTTCGCCATCCGCTGCAAATGCCACATAACGAGGACTGGAAAATATCGGATCTGAATTGAAAAGCATTTTGTAAAAGCCCGTTGAACGTTCAATATCAGACACGTAGATAAGTTGAAGATTAGGTTTGGGGGATACTTTAATCATATAACTTCACTTCCCTAAAGCAGGTTAAAAAATCCTGTACCAAATTAATTATACAAGGCCTAAAAATCAGCAGCAAGAATAGTTTTATCGCTGGATGCTGATATCTATAGAAAATAAATAAATAAATAAATTTTAATAGCGTACAATCAAACAAAATCAATATATTTTAAACACTAAGGTCGCTGCTTACATTGCACAGTCAAAAATTCGAGCATTGGAAAATTACAACTCTAAATATTAACAACAAACTCCGTACCGAAAATTCGTCCCTTATTTAAAATTGTAAATGTCGATTCCTGGCTATAAATTGGCATACTGGTATTAAGGCCTTCCGTTACTTCATTAAGAAGATTACGGCCATAAAGCGAAAACTTCCAGCCACCATCAGCTGGTTCTATCGAAAGGTTCACTTCGAGCATATCTGCCGCGCTCAGCACACCGCGATTGTTATCGTCATAGAATTGTCTGTCCCGGTGATTGAAAGTAACACTGCCACTGAAAATGCCAATAGAGCCAATATCTTGGGAATAGATTACCGAGGCACCATAACTCCAAGGAGCTAAACGCGGCAGGCTCAGCTTCTTATCAAAACTATTAATTTCCCCATCTTCATTAAGATCATAAAATATATGTGTATATTTATCATCCATATATCCAATATGACCAGTAAATGAAATTTTGTTCGATAGGTATACTTGACTTTCTAACTCAACACCCAATATCTGTGCATCCGCAGCATTAGTTATTGTTTGAAAAGTAACATTATCCTGTCCTATAAAGGAAATTTCCCTCTGAAGATCGTGAATCTCGTTATAGAAAGCCGATAAATTAACTCGTGTGGTATTTGAGAAATCTTTTTTGACACCAACCTCATAGGCATCCTGTTTTTCTGGATCGAATGGGCCAGGAATTGTGGTATCGTTATTACGGAAATTGTAGCCACCACTGCGAAATCCGCGAGTCCAAAAAGCGTAAACCTGAGTATCATCATCTGGTACCCATTGAAACCCAAATTTTGGAGTATAGGCTTTCCACTCTTCATTGTCATTGAACGTCACATTACAACTTTGTCTCATGAGGCTGCATCCACTAGGCACGAGATCTGCAAGGGCCGCTTCTTTTTCTTCGTTGGTAAAGCGAATACCTGCATTCAATAGCCAATTTTCAGATAAGTGCCAATCTGTTGAAGCAAAAAAGCCCAAAGTTTTATAGGTCTGATCCCCACCACCAGTTAAACGTAACGCTCCAGTATTCACCAACCGGTCTTCGATATAGTCAATATTCTGAGTAAAGTAATAGATACCCGCGGTCACGTCTACTAAGTTAAAAGTACCTGAGTAACGCAGCTCATTACTGAATTGCTCCTGGTCAGTCCATGTTTCAGCATGAGCACCTATAATTGGAGAAGAATCAATATCCGATAAGGTACCGGCTTCGTACTGACGCCAGGCAAAAACGTTGGTGAGAACACCATCTCCAAGTGCAATATTGATATTGCTCTCCGATACTGCGCTTTTCCAATCAACATCGGAATACCCGGGCTCATCAATTTGAATGTCGAATTCGCCCAATGCCGCAATGTCCCTGTTTTGGTTGGCAGGACCATCTCCCTCCATTTGACCCAACTCCAACTTTAGGATCATTTGTAGTCCATCCAGAGGGTAAGCATTTAATGCATGACGAATAATTTTGGTCTCAGAGCGACCATGCCGGTCACCGGTGTGTGTGTTTTCAAACCACCCAGAATCGTCGGAGTAATAGGCGGCAATCTTAGCATTTAAAAGATCGTTGATTACCGGTCCAGACAGCACTCCACTAGTGATCTTTTTTGTTCCACTTTCAAGAGCAAAACGCCCATTAGCTTGTAATTCATCACCTGGGACTGTTGTATTTAATAGAATTGCACCGCCAGTAACATTTCTACCGAACAAAAGTCCCTGAGGGCCACGCAATATTTCTATGCTCTGTAGATCAAAGTTGTCAAAAAGCACACCACCACTAATGCCCAGATACATACCATCGACAAAAACACCAACTGTTGGATCAATAGAAGGTATAGAGCTATTGATACCAAGTCCACGTATGGAGAAATTTGCATATCCAGGAAAAGTACCAATATCATCAAGGGATACATTCGGCACACTGTATCCCAAGTCACCCAAAGAAGTTACATGCCTATTTTCTAGTTGAACATTGTCAAATGCGGTGACAGCTGTAGGAACATCTTGAATACTAATCGCCGTCGTTTTCTTCATTGCCGTAACTACTACTTCGTCCATGACTGAGTTCATGTTGGCTGTCGCGCTATTGGTTATGGTTAGGATTAAAATTGATATTCCAATTACTCGACAAATCAATAAATTGTTACTCGATTTTACTATCATATCTTTCATCCTGAAAAAGTTTTAATATTCCTTGATCATTCCAAATTTCATTACCACTTCACATACAAGCTGTTAAATTTGCTTTCTATTCTGCTAACTGGATTTTAACCATTGAGTGTGAACCCGAAGTCCCCGATTACACATTAAGAAATCAGCTAAATAGCCATCGTGAGGTACCCGATAATCCATCCAGGTAGTGGGAATAATGCCAATATAAACATTGGAAATGGAAGCATCCGATAGTACTCGGTGAATTAGTTCTTTCTCGCGGGATAAAAGCGTAACAACAAGAGAGCCAGATAATGCACTAAAATCTTCCTGCCGATTAAAAGGTGCAACAGTTATACAGGGAAATGGCAGTTCACGCTGGACCTTGGCATCGGTAGCACTCTCAACTAAGGTAACATGGGGTTTTAAGGGGTACCCATTAGTTGAAGTATGATCATATAGCCATGGATTTTCTTCAGCTTGCAATAGATTCATATATGCATCAACCTCCCGCCTTCTACCCAGGGTAAGGGGTTGCAGTTTCGCGCGAACTTCTAGTTCAAGCCTTAGCCGATGAGCAAAGCCATAGGGGTCATCCTCCACCAATACTGCACTGGCGCAGACGCAGGCCGCACCACCTCGTGATAAAACAGACTCAGCAACAACAGTGACAGCCTCTTCATGATCAACATCCCTACCTACAACCATTTTCGATCGTCCCGGACCTTGGACTAGAACTTTAGGATTGCTTCCATACCGCGTAGTAACCTCTGGGCCACCATAAACTATTGCCAGATCACTTAGCTCAATCAGGCTATCTACCCCCCTGTGATCAGTCGGGATCAAAGCAACGTATTGTTCCAACCCCGCCAACTCAAGAGCGCAAATAAGTCTCTGTGCAGTGAAGGGTTCGCGGGATGAAGGTCTGACCATGGTTCGGTATCCCATAGCAATAGCCTGGGGCCAAAGGCCATGGACACCCGGACCGTTACCTGCCGCAATAATTGAAACAACATCCCCTCGACGTGACAACAAGCTACAACCGTTACTGGCGGCGGAATCTCGGTAATCCCAAACAGCGCCGGCTGGGGTAGCGGCCTGCATAATCCCGAGCATATTATTAAGACTATGAGAAATGTGAGTCATAGACTCGGCCACCAGGGATTTCTGCAACCCCGTTACATTAGCAACCATCGAAATATAGGCGTCCGGTTCCAGGCCTGCTAAATTTGCTTCCTTATATATCTGGCCAGCCTTTGCTAATCGCTCATAGCGTTGCGAAAGTGTTAGTGATTCCCCTTTCCGCATCTGTACGATTTTATCTTGTATATAAACGGTAGGGACGATCGCACTTTCACCAACGATGCGATCAGATACATCCATTATCGGCTGCCTTCGCCTGGTATGATGAGAAGCACCTAGGCAACGTGCTTCCACCTGTAGTACCTGTTGCTCAAAAGGAGTTTTCCGGACATCACTAGTGAGCGCTGCCATTAATACACTCCTTCAATCACTGCTTTACCGGAGACCTGCGCAACGGGTTTTACATCACTGACAGAAGAACCGGGACAATTCCCTAAAGTGGGAAGTCGCACTGCCGTATCACGCTCAAAGATATTGGGGAAAAATGCAAAGCGACTCAGGTGATTCATCACCACCTGTCCTCGCCCATTGTACTCAACGGGTTTTCCACTTTCTGGGTCGACCACCTCCAAAATGACATAAGGTGCGTAGCTGTCAAAGATAGGGGATCCGTTATAGTCCTGATTAATCCGCGCTTTGGTCTCCGAAAGAATCATAGTGCTTCCATAACTCGCTGTTATAGGGACATCAGGGAATACCATCGTTTTCAAATAATCTAGTGTGTCTACATCCATATGAGTTCCTCCCCAAGTGATCATCTCAAGGGTACTGTTGAGAGTTTCAGCTAAGGAGCGGCGACGCGCTATCGCCTCTAACAAAGGCGGTGTTGCAATAAGATATTTAATAGCTTGTGTAGCAATGATGGGTTCCGCCTGGTCAATAAGATGATCGGAGTAGTCCCTGGCACCTTCCATATTTCCTGCCTGGATCAATTTTTTTACCCAACGGGGATCTAAATCTACAGTGAAGCACTGCCCACCAAAAGCTCTGGCACGACGACGGTTGATGGCTCCTACGATATGAGGGCCCGTCGGTATAATTGCCAGCGTATTTTTCGGAGTCTTATCTGTTGAGGTTTCAAATCCCTCCAAACGCCAACTAACCACCTGCTCAAGCCACTCCTCATAAGCAACAACCCGTTTGGCTGTCCCCGTTGTCCCGCCACTTTCAAATATCCCGGCAAGCCTATAATCGGCCAGTCCCTTAGGTTGCAGATCTTCAATCGCTATCTCACGAAGCAACTGGCTGATATCAGGAAATAAAGACAGATCGGCCAATGATCGGACATCCTTAACTGGATCAAAATCAAGTTGACTGCGCATTGATAACCAAAATGGAGAGCCGGTATCCGGCGAAAAATGCCAGTTCAAAATGTCAGCCAAATGACGTTGGAAGTCAGGTGATTCCATAGGAATGTTCCTCCGTTGAGTAGGTGACTAAGGCTGAAGTCGTATATGCTTCCACTCCGTTTGATCCCGTTCGAATCGCAACCTCTTGTGAAGCCGATTAGAACTCGACGACCAAAACTCGATTGCTTGAGGCTCGAGAACATACACTGAAAACCTCTCGGGACAAGGCAATGCGCCTACACGATCAAGCTCTTGCGCAGCAGCTAGCAGTTGATCATAGGAATCCAAAGGCTCACTTTGATGAGAAACCGTCGACATCGCGTGCAGAGGTATTGGGCGAGCGTCCCACTCTCTAACTGCCCGCTCTCGATCGAGCTGCCTAATTTTCCCACTTACGGAGAGCTGGCGACCAAGCTCGCGCCAGTAAAAGTGTCCACAAGCAAAGGGGGTCTCTTCGGTATCTTTTATTTTACGGCTACAGCTGTGTGTGGCGAAGATGATACCAATGGTCGCAAAATCCAATATAGCCATGACTCGCGATGACAGAGCGCCTGAGAGGTTCGCTGTCGCCATTACCATCGCCCGAGGTTCACGAACCTTGTTATCGATAGCCTCCTGGAGCCATTGTCGTGCAAGAGACATGGGGTCACTAGGAGGGGTATTGTATTCAGAAAAGCTTTGATCCACTTTCCCTGTCATGCTTTCAAAAGTACTGCTCATAATTCCTTCCTAGATAAAATATTGACCAGTAGCTACCTGAAACCCATAGCCACCAACTTTGAGGAAAGGGGAGTCATTTTTTATATTGGCGATAGCATTCATACGAGAAGGTCTCCCCATTTCCACCCCCTGAGTGATCTTTATTTCTGCACCGAACTTTACCAATCCATAACGCGAAAGATGCAGTGCCAATGGCCCCGCTGCAGAACCTGTAGCCGCATCCTCTGCAACACCATAGGCTGGAGAAAACATACGAAGTCGCCAGCTGTCTCCTATATCCGGGCTAAAACAGAGCGCTGCCATATTGTGGAAATCTGATAGTCTCCTCAGGTCAGGACTGATTTGGGCAAGCTCATCCTTATTATCCACCCCGACAAAGACGTGTCTGGGCCCCACATCATACATATCTACCGGCAATGTACTTCGCCTCACTCCAAGCGCCTCAAGTAATGCCTCTTGATAATCAAAGGATGAAATTACCGGGCAGGGCTGCTCCATTTGTATGTAAGCTGAGAAAGGATTTTCTTTAACGGGTTGCACTGCAAAGTTAAAAAGGCCTTTTTTGGTTTCGATCTTTAATTCCGTAAGATCAGTTGCTTTCGATAAAGCCAATGCGGTGCCCAACAGCGGGTGCCCCGCAAAATCCAGTTCATTGACAGGCGTAAAAATCCTGACATTGACATCACCACCTTTGCTCGGGGTTCCAATAAACGTTGTTTCTGAAAGGTTAAGTTCAGCCGCAATTCTCTGCATACTATTGCTGTCCAGGTCATCGCAATCAAAGAAAACGGCTACGGGATTACCAGTAAATGGTTCTCTACCAAAGGCGTTTACAACAGTGTATCTATGCATTTTATTATTCCATTAATCGAATACTGAAAACTCTAACCAAATTAAGGAGCCTCTGAACAACTCCGTGATGCCTCTGGCTTGCAGAGTGGTTTAAAATTAAGGCGCGGCTTCGCAGGAATATCTAGACCTTTCAAGAAGTCGCAATGCGGGGTGTGAATCGCTCCGCAAGCCCCGAAGAGTGGGCCTTAAAGGTCACGGTTACTGCGTTGCAGTTCCTGCAAAGGGCTAATGCCATTCTTTGATGCTATGCCCTATGAATTTCTATCCAGCTGGTTTGCTTTCAAAGCACACATCAAAGGCTATTCGATGATCAGGCGGTCTGTTAATAATTTCCGCTGAGATATTAGGTGGCATATCAGAGAGATTAGGTTTATCTCCACACCAGATCATTAAAGCACCCCAGCGGGGAGTGTCCTCTGAGACAAGCCAAAGCTTCGTTATCATATTAGGCACAAGCTCCCATTCCTTGAGAACTTCATCGGTTAAACAGCCCTTAAGCTCATCGGGCGCGGGATCATTATCATCAAGATCCCACCAGGCTAGTTCAATACGCATTCAACCCTCATTGATAAAACGGCATCCCTCAGAATTCTGAAGCCATCCATTGTCAATACTGATTCAGGATGGAATTGCATCGAGCAAAAGTTGGGCCCTTGTAACCCGTGAACCTGGTTTGACCCCGGATCACGATAAATACGTACTTTACCTACCGGACTTTCGATATAATCCGTGTCAGATATCGCAGTAAATGTGTTGTAAAAGCCGACTGTCTCTGTTTTTCCAAAGATAGAAATCTGCTTCTGCAGCCCCTGATTAGGCTGTTCAAGTGACTTTATCGGTAAACCTAGAAGCGAGCATAAAATCTGGTGACCAAAACAGATAGAAACAAAAGGTTGATTATTTTCCCAAGCTTCAGTCATCACACGTCGACTGGCAACAACCCGTGGATCGTTGTGATTACATGGATCACCAGGACCTGGCCCTACAATAATAAGTTCGGAATCTGTAACTGAATTAATTAAGGTGTGGGGCACGACCTTAACCTTTAAACCTGCAGCGCGCAGTTGGTACTCCATCATTGAAGTGAATGCATCTTCATTATCAAGAATCGCAACTGTAAGTCTCTCATCCTGCTCCAAAGTAGGATCGTTCATACCTGAAGTCCCACTCAACCAAAAACTGGATAGGCGTTTATTTCTATTAAGTAGAGACTGGCCAATACACTCCTTCTTTGCCAGGGAATCCATTGCACTGACACCCATGGCAGCTTGAAGTGCAGCAGCTTTCGCCGCTGTTTCTTTAGTTTCCGAGTGAGGGTCAGAATCGCGTACCAAAGTAGCACCTACTCCTACTCTCATATCTCCACTCTTTAATATCTCAGCGGTACGGATAAGAATTGCCGAGTCTAGCAAAGTCCCACAATCATTATTTTCGATCATCGCTGCAAAACCACTGTAGTAGGAACGCCCACTGGTTTCATAGCGGGCTATCACCCTGGTAGCATTTTCAAGAGGACTGCCAGTTACCGTTGGTGCAAACATCGATCGCTTCAATATTTCAGAAAGTGGCAAATCCGTGGAACCTTCAATTCGGTAACCAACATGAGCTAATTGGGACATCTGAATAAGATAGGGACCCTTTGCAATGACTTCGGAAGAACATATATGAGTCATCATTTTCAGTTCTTCATCAAGAACCATTGATAACTCATCTTCCTCCTTGCCATTATTCAGAAATTCCAAAAGTCCTTCCTGGGTCGGACCCAAGGAAGGAAATCGGTAGGTACCACTGATAGGCGTCATGGAAAGCGATTTCGAATTAAGTTTTATATGCATTTCCGGGGAGGCGCCTACTAAAGTAAGATCGCCCATTCTGATAAAAAATAGCCAGTAAGCTCCCTTTTCCTGCTTTAACAAGTTGCGGAAAATCGTCAACCCAACGTGATCCTTGTAATCAGCTAGCTCACCAGTAAAAGTACGCTTGATTACAAAATTTGCTCCTTCTCCCGTTCCAATTTCCTGTTCGATCACTGCCCTTACTATATTTTCATAACTTGCATCATCGGGTATAAAGTGAGCATCTCTGAGATTGACGGGGACATCCGGTAATTCAGACAGGCCTGTTTCGAGCGGTATTGTTCTATATTGATCAACGTCAAGTGCCCGAAAAGGCACTTGATCATCGATAACTGTAAAACCACGTTCTTCAATCTGACGATATGGGGTAACAACAAGTGTTCCCCAACGACATGTATTTTTCTGCTCTTCCTGAATGAGTTCCAGTTCAGCCAGATTTTCCAGTATGCGCTCGGTTCCCGTCAAAACCTCAAGTGTCGGTTGTTTATATCGCTCGGGTCGGTAAACCAATGCATAGGCATCATAATGACCATCAATAACATTTTGTAAAACATTCGATGCATTGGCGGCGCCATCAAAGGTCATTGGCATACTTCCTCTGTTGGCAATACTTTAGCGCAACATTCCGCCGCATAATTTAATGTTTGCAAATGGTCCTGCTTGGAAAAGTCAGCAATAGAATCCTGAACGAGAAAGACCTCTATATCTCTTGAATAAGCATCGACAGCACTAGCGAGAACCCCAATATGAGCGAAAACACCACAAATAATAATTTGATCACGGTGTGTATTATGGAAAATATCATCAAGGGAAGTGGCATGGAACGCGCTATAACGCCACTTGGCCAGCACCGAGTCTTCTTCCCTAGGTGCAATTTCCTCAGTAATAGCGGTATGCTCAGGACTATTGCTCATCCCCTTTCCCCAAATATCAAAAAGAAGCCCCCGCTGTTTCTCCGACATATCTCCGCATTGCGCCGTATAAACCACTGGTATGTTATGTTTTCTTGCGTACAAAACCAGCGTCTGACAATTTTCAATCAGTGCTCTACGTAGAGGGTTCGGAAACATCTTCAGAAAATATTGCTGCATGTCATGAACCAGCAAAATACTGCGACTATTTACTTTGCTCCAATTAACAATATTGTCTGCACTTAAATCCGACGCTTGAAGTGTGTAATTCTCGATTCTTGGAATGCTCATGCCCCGCCCCAAATTGCCGTAATCTCTTAATTATATATTTTCAAGAAGAAAATAATTCTGGCTTAGCTGCAAAATAAGCTGCTCGCCCTTGAAACAATCTAAATCAAGCCGGTATGCCTGCCCTAACAATCTGAGGCACAGTAATACCCAATGCCTCGAACTGCTTGCAGGGGTTCATAAACTCACGTTGAATTTTTATTTTACCGTTCTCAAATTCAAAGCTATGGATAAAATGATTTTCATAGAAACCTTCTGGATACCCTTCGAAACAGATACGGCCTTTGCCATCACACTCTACCCAAAAGAAATCCGGGTTCTGGCCATCAAATATTTTAATGTTGAACCAAAGCCAGTCAGGAAAGCACTTGAGAGACCATACAGCATGCTCCGCTAAAAGTTTTTTGCTGCGTATCATAATGGGCTCACCAGTGTCGGTGGTCCAAAGACCTCCGCAGCCATCTTCAGTAAACAGTTCATGACGCTTTAATCGATCTTGTCCCTGGGTATTCATATACTTCTCAACAATACGACGATTGTGTTGTCTTTGCTCATCTTGAGTCATGTAGTCATCTCCTATGATGTAGAACAAATTTACGAAGGGAACACCGTTGATGCTCTATCAGTAAAAAGTAACGTTTTTTCCTACCAGTCGCTGGCAAGCTACTCCTTTATCGCTGCATAGCTTAATCATCTTGTCAGATTCAATAATTTGCTCTGAATTATCTTTATAATCCAGACCCATAAAATATTTGTACCAGGGTTCTAATCCCATGGCATAAAGAAAAACCTGCCGGGCGTTGAAGGTTTCAACCATATGATATGCCTGCTCAGCATTTGAGCCGTTTAGGCGGCGTGAATGACTGATATCTTTACTCACAGGCTTAGTGTTAAGCGCACCATAAATCCATGTATAAGGCGCCCCAACACATTCCATGCCAATAGCCAGAACATCAACATCCCCAACCAACTTATGAACATGGCGATACATTACTGGATCGCTATTAGTGGCATCGGCGCCAAATAAGAATTTCTTACCCATAAGCTCAATATACCAAACGGTTTTTGAACGTATATTAAGATCGCCGTGCTCTCCCAAAAAAGGTATCGCCTTTATTTTTCCATCAGGAACTTCAACTTCTTCAATGTCGCCCACCTCTATCACCTTAAAGCCTAGCTGTTGGGCGATTAGTTTCATGGAGGGGTCAATTATTGTTCCACCATTATTAACGGGTAGAATCAATTTATCTGTTTTATGGCGTAACTGTAGTAAAGTTTCCAGATTGAAATGATCGTGATGATTATGGGTAATACAGATATAGTTAATTGTCTCAGGTAGCTCAGAGTAACTGATAACATCATCGGCATAATGTTCACCTCTAACAGGAATTACCGGATCTATTAAAATATTGATCGAACGGGTTTCCAGCATAAATGAGGCATGACCGAGAAAAGTTAATTTTACTCCAACATCAGATATTGGCTTATGACGTCTTGTCGGCGGTTGCGAGGTAAACAATTCATTGTAATGTAGTCCGCCACGCACTTCGGTTCTTGAAAATATAGCTTCAACTACTTCCCGCACTATTCCTTCTGTACGTGATTTAACAATTAAGTCTACTTCTGGCGTGCAGAAATCGACCATCCATTGCATATGATTCTCATCGGCCAGACGGGGGGTAGAGAAACAGAATGGTCTTTCCCCCACCCTGGAAAGCAAACCAAAGTAAACGCTTTGTAGTGATTTTCGATAGTGATTTGAATGATAGAGTAAAGGTTCTATTAAACGATAACCTGGATTGTGGTTGATGTCCTGTACAATCTCAATGAACCCCCTAAGAGGCTCTGGAATTTTTTTATACAGGTATTCAATCGATTTTCCGTCACTATGGGCACGGGTTAATTTATCCAGTTCTTCAACCGCTTCAGAAAGTTCTAGTACATCGGTAAGTTGATTTTCCAGTTCAAGCAACAGTGATTTAATATCTTCCACCTGGTCAGCTCGGGCATTAAGAAATTCTCCACCCGTAAGAGCAGGCACCTGTGCTGCCATAATGTGAACTCTGGCATTTTCAACAAAAGAAGACATAATCCTTTTGTGCGTAATGGCCATGTAACGTGCGGCCTGAACCGGCGGAATTAAATAAGACCATGCAAACCAGTGATTAACTAAAGGTTCGAAATAGGCTTCTTCTTTCAGGTATATCAAGTCACTAGACATCCAACATCCCTATTTTGATCTAGTCAGATTTTTATTTATTGGGGTTTTCACATTCCAGTAAAAAACATCCCCACTTCATGCCACTTGAAATTGCGCTCAGCACAATCCGATCACCTGGGTGGATCTTTCCCTGCTTCCGCTTGATATCGAGAGAAATTAATTGCTCAGCGCTGCCCATATGGCCGATTTCCGCCACTAGATCTGCGTTGGTTTTATCCAATGGTATCCCTAGCCTTGATGCCAGACTCTCCATACTTTGCCGACCTTCTAATGTATGTAAGAGGGTAAATTCAGATTTTAAACTCCACCCCGCTTCAGCCATACAGGATTCAATCATTTGAAGAGTATTGTCAGCACGTAGTTTCAGAAAACCTTCGAGATCACTACCGGAAAAACGATAGAGATCCATTACCCTTTCACGACCGAGTTGGTCCTCGCGACTGTCATGATTGGGCAGTAGTACCGGATTTAGACCTCCACCCCGCTCGATTCGCATCATATCCACGAAGCGGGTTTCAGAGATATCACGACCTCCCCTATAGTAAAAACTACACCCTTTCGTCGGCGAATCAGATTTGCTCACAATGGCAGCCACAGCACCATCTGTGAGAATCGCATTCATTAATCCGAACCGGTCAAGGTGAGGCTCACTAACGCGTTGGGCATGCACAATCACACCCACTTGCCCCACTTCCAAACTGTCTATCAGGGCGCTAGCACTAATCCAGGCACTGATACTGGAGCCACAGCCTTCCACCAGGTTTAGGGTTTTTACTTGTAGGCCTCCCAACTCAGCACCAATCTGGCATGCGAAGTCGATACCAATGAAATCTGGTACATTGGATTGGCCACCAACTATAAAACCAATATCATCGACGCTATATCCTGACTCATCTAAAGCTTTGACGACAGCCTGAGCGCCGAACTCTCGGACACTGCCATTGTGCACCCAATATTTGTCATATCCGGCGTGTCGAATTGCCCTCAGATGCATTTCATTAGGATGGTCCAAATCCTCCAATCGATGAGGTTTAGCCAGGACATGGCCAAGTCCAATCATTCTCATTCCACGACCTCCACAGTAGTTTCTCCACAGATCGTTTGAATAGATTGAGTTTTGTCACGTTCTACATCAGTCGTTATCAAAACGCATTCCAGGGTATTACCTAACAGCCGAGCCACATCAACCTCAATATTGTCCCTGTCCTTCAAATTGATCGCGAGCTGAAGTGCCAGGAATGAGTTCCCACCCAGTTCAATAAAATTATCAGTTGGCCGAACGTCCGTTTCATTTAGGAGCTGCTCTACCTCGCGAATTAGCGCTTTTTGATCAGTACTCTTCCTGTTCATACATACTCCTCCTTAACGACATTCTGTCGGTTTTTCCTCTTTCGTTAATCGGCCATTGTTTATCATCAAACAATCTATATCGACTGGGCCTTAAGTAAGGCGGTAGCTTTGAGCAGGCCAGTCGTAGCTCCCGCGTTGATAGTTCAACATCTCTGCATCCCCTAACACAGGCCAATAACAGATCTCCTTGATTGCTGGTATTCTCGACCCAAACCACAGCCTCATCTACTTTCTCATGGGACTGTAAATACTCCTCAATTTCGTATGGCTCTACACGAAAACCGTTAATTTTTTGGTAACCACTGGATCGGCCGATAAAAACAAATCTGCCCTGTTCGTCGAGCCGGCATATATCCCCAGATTGATATCCATCGGTTAGAGGCTCTCCACCTTCATAGCCCGCAAATACTTGTGCACCACAAATTTTAAGCTCGCCGAATTCCAAATCCTGAACGTCAGCTCCATTGAGCTCCAAATTTTCGGCTTCCAGATCATTAGAATTCAGCAATTCAAATTTAATGCCGGGAAAAGGCTTGCCGATAGGTATCGACTCCAGAGCCAGGTCACCTTTGGTGACAACATGAGTTGCGCAAAACACCGTTGTCTCCGAAGGTCCGTAGGCGTTAATTAGCCTCACCTTCGCTTTGTCTAACTGGTTAAAGAAGGATGAAAAAGTACTGGTTGAGAGCTTCTCTCCTGCAAATAGGATTTCCGTTAAAGGGTAGTCCTCCCAATTTACAGATCCTGCTTCACTGGAGAACAGGTAGCGGAATTCAGAGGGCGTCACCGACAATACATTTATTCCCGCTTTAGCCATCAACCTTTGTGTAGATCTGGCGTCACGCTTTTTATTTTCATCCAGAACTACCAGACACCCGCAATGCACCAAGCATCCAAAGGTTTCCCATATCGCGTAGTCAAAAGAGAGATCGTGAGTCCACAACCATTTAGCATACAGGTCAATTTTCAATGCTTTTTGGGAATTTTCCAAAAAGGAGGAGAGCTGGCCACGCATAATAGGTACAATTTTGGGTTCACCTGTTGTACCAGAGGTTCTCACGCAATAGACTTCATCACCGGCGATATCACTTCTTACCAGACCCCGGTTTGATTCGGGTAACTTCCAGAAGGTCCCAATTCCTCTTAATGAAAGGCCACCATTAAGTGGTAATTCAGTATCTGTCAGGATACCCACACAATTTGCTCTTTTAGCTTCCTGAATCTGTTCGGATTTATCGAAGCCCCGGGGTAATGACATAAAGGATACGCCCGCGATCAAACAGCCAAGCATCAACTCATATAGCGCTATGGATCGAGGTATATCCAAAGCCAGGCGCTCACCCGGTAAGATAGCCATTTCTGTTAATTGGGTAGCAATATTTTGTGCGGACTCACAGAGTTGGCGATATGATCTCACCTTATCGTTATGTATTACAGCAGGAGCCTCCGGATTCTCCTCCAGGGCTTTATTTAATGCCTCAACTACAGGTTGTAGCCCAAAACCCAGCTTCATCACCGTTTCTCTATACGCTTCCATACTCTTTCTTCTGCTTAAACAGTTGTACTGTCACGGCTAGGCTCTACAGAACAGGACGACCTCTGACCTAAACAGTATTCCCAAGTACCCACTTAAATACGCGATATTCGTAGGACGGATTTTTAACTAAAGTTAATGAATAAACGGGTTAAAACATTCGCGTAAGCTCTTTAGGATCACGCTCAACTCTTGATAGACCAATGGCTTCTTCTGGTACAAATTTGGAAAATCCACCATGGCGGGCTCCCACATTAACGTCCCTCCAGATTCGTTCCAAAGGGCTGCCTTTATCCAGTCCCGAAGCTCCATATATCCAAAGCAGGTCTTGAACAATCGACAAACAACCACGCATGATCTGTGTCGCACGTCCACGAATAGCAACCCGATCTTCAGTCGTTAATGTTATTTCTGGCTTTCGCGCAGCATGGTCAATGGTGTCAGCATTAAATTCCGCTGCCCGCTGGTAGATATCAAAACTGCTCCAAAGTCGCCCTATTTCAGACCTGATAGCCCCCGAATCGCTCATTGATGTATAGGTACTACCAAGAACAGGGTGTTTTCCGGCAGCGGCTGCAACATACTCCAAACCTGCTTCTGTCGCGCCGAGCATAGAACCCACCAGGCAATTCATCAGTACACCAGTGAAAAGACCTGCGTAGGATGCATGTTCTTCCCTGCCAGCTAATGCATTTAACCTACGATTCTCACCGGAGAGAATATGAGAATAGTTCTCCACATTACTATTGGGGATCTCAATATCCCTAGCCCGCACTGTGAGACTTTGCGTACCTCGCAAGCCAGCTGAGTTCCAACTTGCAGCTACATCCAGCTGCTCTGCGGGAACAGCGACCACTTGAATATCTTGGGTATCCGCACCTTCAACGGTCGCCAGACAGAAAAAATAACTGGCATAGGTCGATCCTGATGCGTATCGCCATTCACCATTTAGAAGCCATTGATTCGATGTGGGATTTTTTTTCAGCAACCCTGGTCGCCCAAGTACCATGGCCAGAATTTTATTCCGCTCCATGGAGTAGGGCTGTGCCTCTAGCGAATGAAAACAACCACGCATAGTCCACGCTGAATTGGATACACCGGCAATCCATGCTAGAGATGCATCGGTCTTCCCGAGAATTCGGCAAACACGAAGAACTTCACGTAATGACCCCGGGCCAGAATCTCTGTTTTCATCCAGGATTTTTACGATGTCAGAGGAACCAAGCACTTCTATCAAACCACTCGACAGCTCTTCCCGATCCCCCTCAGAAAAAGTACTAACTACTCTCTCAATTTCAATATCGTTGTCAGTACTTGACAGTGGTGAAGCATTCAATTTAATCGACATGCGCGGATCTCCAATCTTTAATTTTTTCCTGTGCCTCTTTTATGGCAAAATCAACAAACTCAGGCGATGTCGCCATACGTTTAGGCATCACTGACGAATCAAACATTTTCCAAAAGAAGGGCAGACTCGCTGCCGGATCATTAATGGTGTAGCCACATGAGGATCGACTGACAAGATCTTGTTTATTATATTCGGACCGGGTTTCCTGGCGGCGGGCGTAAGTCGTCGCCCACCCGGTTTTATGGGGGCCGGGTTCAATACAACCCACTTGAATTCCAAAATCCTGTAGTTCAAGACGCAAGGTATCGGCTATAGCTTCAATAGCATATTTACTAATTTGATATGCACCTAAAAGAGGCCAACAGGCCACACCACTCATACTCGAAACCAGTAATATTCGTGACGCTTCGCCCTCACGCATCATTGGTATTAGTGGCCGAATTACATTAAGCGTACCCTCAACATTCGTTTTAAACTGCTCCCTGATTTGCTCGCTGGATAAGTCCTCCAGTGTTCCAAATTGTGCGAAACCGGCAGCAGTGACTACCCGCGTTGGTTTTCCAACTTCCTTAACCGCTTGATGTAATTTTTCGCTTAGTGTGAATGAATCTCTGACATCTGCAATACACGGCACAAAGAGATCTTTGTATTCCTCCAACATTGCTCTAGCAGCATTATCAGAGCGAGTAATACCAATAACCGGTTCACCACGATCCCTAATGATCGAATCTGTCCAGCAACGACCCAGCCCACTTGAACATCCACTTAGCACCCAAATATTCATGTATTTAAAACCTCCCCCTGTACTGAATCCTGCCTACTGTCTCGAGACAGATAGGCCGCAACTGATAAGCCCAGAGCAATCAATAGGAAGCACACCAACGTTGCTAATCCCGTGATACCCGGAGACTCCCGGAGATTGGTAGCAGTTATCTCGAGATCAATTCCTAATTTCAGCCGTACAATCCAGTCAAAAAGAATTGCCACTATAACTGCCCCCATAGCACTCAACGCCTGACGTATAGAGTTAAAAAATGCTGCGGCCCGCCCCAGAGCCTCAAAGCTAACCCTGCTAAGTGCCAAGTTGGCGAGCGGTGCAAAGGCCAGGCCGGTACCCGCCCCTCCGATCATCATGACCAGGAAAAGCGCTATAAAAGTGACTGTTCCTCCCGGCATAAGAACACCAATAAAACCCAGTAACCCATTGGCAAGAGCAAATAACATCAAACCACTTCTAACTATTCCTTCAGGTTTTATACGATCGGATAGATGGCCAGCGTAGGGGCCCACCACGGCGTTGGACAGGGCGATTGTCATCATTAGTACACTGATAGCCACTGGACCAAAGTTCATGCATACATCCAGGAGGAAAGCTAATGGTAAATAGAAGCTAGCGACCCCTAATCCCAGTAATCCCGAAATAAAACAGATCCTGAAAAAAGTACCGTCAAACCACAACTCAGGGGATAAAATGTAAGCACTTTTATTCTTCACTTCTTTGCGAATCAAAATAGCAATGACTGCAGCTCCGATTAATATCAAAGCTATACCTACTCCCCGTAATATCCCCGCGACACTGATATAGTGAATACCTATAATTACACCAGCCAAACAGAGCCCATAAACTGCACTGGCAAAGGTTTCCGATAGTCGGATACCACTACCGGGATCACCGGGCAAACACCGCAGGGCGATAACTAAAGCGGCCAGTACAAAAGGAATATTAATCCACATTACCCAACGCCAATCCGCAGTCGTTAATAGTAATTGTGTAATCACCGGGCCGGTAGCAGTTGCAATTCCTGCAACTGCACCCCAAATCCCTAACGCTGTCCCCCGTCCCCCTTTAGCAAAGAGGATAGAAATGTAGGCCATGCTTTGAGATGTCAAAAAGCCAGCGCCAATTCCCATCAATGCACGCCCAACAATAACCTCTACAAAGGTTTGTCCTGCCCCACTAATCGCAGCCCCCAAACCCAAAACCAGAAGTGCACCTATTAATACAATTTTTCTATCTGCCGAATCTCCGAGCCGCCCCCCCAAAAGAATAGATGCAGCATAAGTGATAAGATAAATATTATTGACCCAGGCAACCCTGGCTGGACTGACCGTGAATTCATCCATCAGAGTTGTGTACATCAATGGCACAGTGGTCATATCCATCATGACAATAAAAAAACCAAGGCATAGCCCAACAAAAGAAATGTGCTTATATTTCACTCTTCTTTTTCCTTGTTGGTGAATTTCTATACGGAAGCTTGAAGGGTTAAATGCCATGCGGGTAGTCTTGTCCTGCCATGACTATCCTTTTCAATCCTTAACCCTTTCTTTCTCTGGAAGTCTTCAATAGCGGCAGCATTCCCTTTGTATTCAACTCTGTCCACACACTTTATGCTCCAGCCACTGGCCTCAACACTAGCTGCAATCTCAGATAGTTCGTTAGCCAGGGGCTTGGGCATTCCTAGTCTCGAGGGTGCGAAAGTAATCAAATGAAAAACCGTTTCTTTTGTGGCCAGTCGGCGCATTTCCTCTAAATAGGCGATGCGCTTATCTGCAGGTATCGCATGATAAACTGCCGAATCCAAAATGAAGTTGAACCCCGACTGCAAACCCGTATTGCAAGCATCACGTACCTCAAACGATATGCCGGAATCAGGATATACTTCCCGGCATTTCTCAATCGCTGTAGAAGAAGTATCTATTGCTATCACTTGATAACCTCGATCAGCAGCTGCTTTTGCGTTTCGACCAAGACCACAGCCGATATCCAACAGGCGACCGGGATGAGCTCTATCAAGAATTTCGCAAACCGCGGGTTGCGGTACTCCGATTTCCCAGGGAACGCTCGTTATTTCTGCACTCCCGATTAATGATTTGCCTTCATACACACCATTGAAATCAGCATGATCATATTCGCTCATAAAATATCCTTAAATTCTATTTGGCCCGATATATTTTGAATAGAATATTTAATCTATATCGAAATATTCCTGTCCTGGCATTCATTTAACTTCAACCGAACCAACCTCGTATAGAACATCCAAACTTTAAGGCCAAATGGATATCAGCCCAACAGGTTAGCTCCAAATACCGGCTAGAGTTCAACTTGAGATAAATGGAAATATTTTTTACTGGCGCTGGATAAAAACGTCATTAACCTGGGAAATGATATCTATTGTCTCATCCCAACCAATACAGCCGTCGGTGACTGAAACACCGTATTTCATTATATCCTTTGGTAAATGAATGGCTTGCTTACCTTCATTAAGGTTACTTTCCAACATTAATCCGACAATTGAGCTATTACTGTGTTTTAGTTGTTGAATAAGGTTATCGACAACCACCCTCTGCTGCCTGAAATCGTAATTGGAATTTGCATGGCTGCAGTCAATTACCAAATTACTGGGCAGCCTTGCTTCGGATAGAGTGCGAGCTACCTCTTCGACTGCTCGTTTCTCGTAGTTGGGATTCTCCCCACCTCTTAAAACAATATGAGTATTCAGGTTTCCCAGGCTGTTGATCACTGAAATTCTTCCATCTGAGTCGATTCCAAGAAAACTGTGTTTTCCAGACGCAGACCTCATGGCATTCATGGCTACCTGAATATTTCCATCGGTATTATTCTTAAATCCAACCGGCATAGATAACCCACTAACCATTTCACGATGGGTCTGTGACTCAGTGGTTCTGGCACCGATGGCCGCCCAGCTTATTAAATCTCCCAGATACTGAGGTGTTACCGGGTCCAATACTTCCGTTGCTACGGGAATTTCAAGCTCCGCCAGGTTGATCAATAGTTTTCTGGCGGCGGTTAGACCAGCTTCCACATCAAAGGAGCTATCTAACTTAGGATCATTGATAAATCCTTTCCAGCCAACTGTCGTCCTTGGTTTTTCAAAATAAACCCGCATAACAATTAGTAGATTTTCACTGTAATTGTCACTCAGGGACTTGAGGCGACTCGCATATTCCTTGGCGGCATCGATATCATGAATTGAACAAGGCCCCACAATTACTAAAAATCGCGGGTCTTTCCCATGTAAAATCTCGGTTATTGATTGCCTGGAGCGCTGAATAAAATCAGCCACATCAACGCTAACAGGATAGGCGGACCAGAGTTTTCTCGGGCTTACGATGCGATTAGCTGAAACAAAATTCAGGTTATTGGTTTGACTTGGCACAAGAACATCGAGCATATCAACAATCCTTATTCAACAATAGAAACCAACTTTACAATCTATTAAATACCTTTAACCACTATGTGAAATTTAAAATACAAAGGAATCCCTACCAGAATGAAAATTCCAGATCAACAAAAAAGGAATCCTGTCAGTACAAAAAATTAAATCTTACATAATGTACTCTTGATTTAAATCAATTCACAACTAGAGTGTTTTCTGCACGAGAGTCACAGACAAGCGACTAGTTCTTCTTTATGAGAAAACTATCAGTTTTCACAATAAGAATATGCATTACACTCTTCCGTTTTATAAAAATAATTTTATATGGCCGACACTTAAAGCCATATTGACATTATTACTATATACCAACTCAGGCTTGGTAAATTGCAACACTTTAATATTTCACAGCATCCTGCAATGAATCGATAATAACCTTATTACCTTATGAAGAAACTATGCTCTAGCTAACTCAGATGAAATTATCATTCAAAATATACAGTTTCATTACAAAACACCGTCATATACTTTTTTCTGTGGAGAAATTTCACCCTTAACTATAAAAAGAAAGCACACATAACTCACTTAACGGTTATCATTTTGAGCAACCGCTTCACCTTTCTAGATATTCATAGAATTAAATCTTATAACGAAACATCGGTGCGAATTTCAAACTCCACCATGGCAAATACCTCCACCTGGCAAATAACGTCTTGATCTTTCAGCTATCCCCTTCACTGTGCACCCTCAGATGAACAACACCTATAGCATCCCCTCTACAGTTAAAATCTCAACTCTCGGCACTCATGCTTTATTTAATTGAATTTATTAACCGATCATCTGCAAGGTGATGGAAACTCTTTACACCTACAATTTTACATCTTTGGACATCAGAATTTTTTCAAGCAAACATAGCAGTCAACTTAAAAACAGAGATTACAGAGGTGAAAAAAAAATAAAAGCCGCCAATGCAAAAATAAAACTTTCACGACCAAAATAGATGACCATGTCACATTTTTTCTCATATAATTTTAAATTTCAAATTTGGTATAACCAATCAACATCGCATTAAAGTATTAAATGCTTGTTATTTTTTACAAAAAATTAAACTTAAGTTTACAAAGCCCTTACAGGAATCATATTTCTAAAATTTTCACGTGGCCAATTTTTAGTTGGAGTTTTATTCTTCATAGATCATTAGAGGTTGCTTTAAGCTTTACCTACTTAAAACGATGGTGTCACTTATTTTTAATTTGACCAAAAAATATCGATAGCAATACTTTTAAAGTGCTCCTGAAGTAATTTATTCATCGAACATTACAATGCATATTGTTTTACCAACCAGAGATATGAATTGATAAAAATCAATTTTTATCCCCACTTACCAAACAGCGGCGAGCTTTTATTTACCATCCGTGACAATTGGCTAGTGCGGAGATCTCTCATAAGAGTTTAAAAATAATAGAAAACTGTGATTGGTTAAAATAAATTCCATGAAGTGCAATGGCTCGTATAAGTAAAAATAGCTGCCAACTTATGCCTGACCTGGCAATAATTTTGGTCTTATGCCAAATTTTAATCGACCAACTTCACAGCGTGTAACAGTGATGCCTACAAAAAAAAACAGTATTTATTTCCACTGAAAAGGAAGGGAGTTGGGAACCTTTAGTCGTCCGGGTGAGCTCATCGGATAGTCGGGCTTTTCCAAACTTTCCGCCGATCGCTGTTTTCATTTCCCTGAGAACTGCCACAAATAGTTCATAGTCAGATAGATATAGCTCACTTAACAGCCGTCACACGGTCCTAGAGACTGTTGAAGCCCAGAGGACACAGAGCTGAACCACTACGTCATTGGGCGTGGAAGCTATACTTTGGAATCTATTCGACAAGCTTCAAGAGACTTGTAAATTTGAATAGGTGACGGCGGCATCAATTCAATAAAAGCTTTTATAAACCAGCGGGTTACAGCCTCTAAATAATTTCAGTCACTTATTCAAAGATTATAGTGCTAGGAGTGTATACTCTTTACTGTTCCCGGACGCCATTAGACAACCTCCCCTGCAGCATGACCTGAAGCCCAAGCCCATTGGAAGTTAAAACCTCCCAACCACCCGGTCACATCAAGCACTTCCCCAATAAAGAAGAGCCCCGCCTGGGTTTTACATTCCATTGTGCGCGAAGAAATCTGTTCAGTATTCACCCCGCCCAAGGTAACTTCGGCAGTGCGATACCCCTCGGTGCCCGCGGGTACCAGTTTCCAGATTTGCAGCTTGCTACCCATATCGCGAAGTTCACCGTCCCCAAATTGCTTCAAGGGGCGGCTGGAGAGGTTTTCTCGTTGCAGGAAATACTGCACCAGCTTTTTACTCCAGATCTCGGCCAATACGCTATGTAAATGGCTTTCCGGATTCTGTTGGCGACGCTGCTGTAGCCAGTCAGGCAGGCTATGGTTAGGGGCAAGATTAATTACAACTTCCTTGCCTTCACTCCAGTGACTGGAAGCCTGTAAAACTGCTGGACCGCTCACCCCCCGGTGAGTAAATAGCATTTGCTCTAGGAAACTGCCCTCGCCACAGGAGGCAGAGACTTCAAGAGCACTACCCGGCAGAGTGCTTTGCCGTTCCAGCTGGCGTTTGTGTTGGGTAAAAGGTACCAACGCTGGACGAGTGGGAACCAAGTCCAGGCCAAACTGCCTGGCAATTTCATAGCCAAACCCTGTAGCCCCCATAGTGGGAATCGAAAGACCACCTGTAGCCACTACCAAGGACTCACAGGTAACGGTGCCCAAACTGGTTTTCACCTGATAGCCCGCGGCTTGCGCCTTTATCGTGGATACAGAACAACGGGTGCGAATCTGTGCTTTGGCTGCACGACACTCAGCTAGCAGCAGGTCGACGATATCCTTGGACTTGTTATCGCAGAATAGCTGGCCGAGAGTTTTCTCGTGATAGGGAATCCCATATTTTTCAACCAGTGCAATAAATTCCCACTGGCTATAACGTGCCAAGGCGGATTTACAAAAGTGGGGATTACGACTGTAAAAATTTTCAGCGCTGGTATAGAGATTGGTGAAATTACAGCGACCACCACCGGACATCAGAATTTTTTTACCGACCTTATTCGCATGGTCCAGTACCAGCACACTGCGACCACGCTGCCCAGCTGTGGCAGCACACATTAATCCCGCTGCCCCGGCACCGATAATCAATACATCGACGCACTCAGGCAACTGGCTATTGGATATTTCAGACATGGAAAGATAGCTTATGCAGCTCAATCGCCCTTGGCGATCAGGTCCGGGGCAGGGTTACACCACGCTGCCCCTGGTATTTACCACCTCGATCTGCATAAGACACATCACAGACCTCATCAGATTCGAAAAACAGCATCTGTGCCACGCCTTCATTGGCATAGATCTTCGCCGGCAGATTAGTAGTATTTGAGAACTCAAGGGTCACGTGCCCTTCCCACTCGGGTTCCAACGGAGTGACATTGACGATAATCCCACAGCGCGCGTAAGTGGATTTACCCAAGCAAATAGTCAGCACCGAGCGGGGAATACGGAAATACTCCACCGTACGTGCCAGGGCAAAGGAATTCGGCGGAATAATACAGTACTCGCCCTCGACATCGACAAAGCTGTTCTCATCAAATGTCTTGGGATCCACGGTAGCAGAGTGCACATTGGTGAAGATCTTAAATTCACGGGCACAGCGCACATCATAACCATAACTAGAAGTGCCATAGGAGATGAGTCTGTCGCCATCATTGCCATGACGTACCTGGCCCGGCTCAAAAGGCTCAATCATGCCGTGCTGCTCAGCCATCCGGCGAATCCACTTATCGGACTTGATACTCACTCCGTCCCCCTAAAAAGAATAATCAGTACTCAACAAAAGAGGCGGAATCATAGCCGGTTTAGGCTGTGCAAAAAAGTGCCGATCAACCCCTCCCTCCCTTGTTGCCCTCAATTATTTACTGTATAAATTAACAGTAATACTGTACAAGCATACAGCTCTTTGCCAGCTTCAGGTTGGTAGGAGGGCCTGAATGGAGTGGCGGAATCCGTGAATAGCGCAGAAAACTTCTTTCAAAACAAGCAGTTAAAGCATCAGTCTGAGCGCCGAAATCTAGAGCAGATACTGGCGAGAACGGACATTTGGCAGGCAGCCAATGAGCAGCGGCGCCCTCTCAGCGGTATCCCCACTGGTTTCAGAAGCCTGGATGCCGTTCTCAGAGGCCACGGTTGGCCTCGCAATGCCACTACTGAACTTCTGCTCAATCAAACCGGTATTGGCGAAATGACCTTATTACTGCCAACTCTGGCCCAGCTGACTCAAGCAGGACAAATGGTAATACTGGTCAGTCCGCCTTTTATTCCCTACGCTCCGGCACTGGCTCAAAGTGGCATTCAACTGGAAAATTTATTGCTTATACACCCCCGGGGACATAAGGATACTCTCTGGGCGGTGGAGCAATCTCTACAATCCGGAAGCTGTGGTGCCTTATTGAGCTGGCAAGGGAATCATACTTTAGAGGATAAGGAACTGCGGCGTCTGCAACTGGCAGCTCGCAATGGGGAGTGCCTGCACTTTCATTTCCGCCCTATATCTGAATCCCAAAACCCCTCTCCCGCCAGCCTGCGCCTGCAGCTAGGCAGTGATGGGGAACAACTGGCTGTGAATTTATTAAAGCAACGGGGAGGCACTGGCGGCCAGTCTTTGCACTTGGCCCGAGGCGCCAATTTGATTCGTCGTGACAGGCCAATACATTGACCATCGCCCCGAGGTCCAGCTCATGCTTTGGCTTTGCATCCAATTTCCCAAGCTTCCTCTTGAAGCCCTCATCCGCGCCCAGGGTCGAGATACACAGCCAGGCGTTCTCGCCGTGGTCGAGAAGCAACTTGTTGTTCAGAGCAGTAAAACAGCCACTGATCTCGGTATTGAGCCAGGCCTCAGTATCGCTACCGCCTGCGCACTGAGCGCAGACCTTCAACTGTTAGAGCGGGATATACAGAGAGAGCAACTGCAACTCGAACGGCTGGCCCAGTGGGGCTACAGCTTTACCCCAGTCGTCTCCCCCAAGGCTGCCAACACTGTAGAAAACGGAAGCAGTGACCCAGCCTGCTTGAATCTTGAGCTCAGCGGATGCCTGAAAGCGAATGGTGGCCTCAGGGCCTTTCTGGATCAGTTACAGAATGAGCTGGGCCAAATGGGGATTAGCAGTGTTATGGGACTCGGACACAGCCCCAGTGCCGCACGGATGCTAAGCCAACTGAGAGAACATCGCCAGTGGCTGGCAGAAACTCGTGTAGCCCCCAGCCCACAACAGTGGAAACAATGGATTAGTTTTTCCCCGAGCAAGCTACTCGACTGCGACAATAAAACCATTACCAAACTATATGCCTGTGGTATTAAGCGAGTAAGCCAATTGCTTGCCATTCCCCTATCCGAAGTGGGCTCCCGTTTTGGTCGTCATTTTGTAGATTATTTGGCACGTTTAAATGGTAGCCGTCAGGACCCCGTACCCAACTTTAACCCTCCCGCCCGGTTCGATAGCGAATTATTTTTTCCCGATCCACTGGATAACAGTGAACAGTTGCTCTTCCCCGCCGGCCGCCTGATTAGAGAGCTATGCCAGCAGCTACAACGCCGCCAGCTTTATACCCAGCAATTACACTGGCAGCTGGATTATGGGCAAGGAAAAAACAAGGAACTCATCGTGGAAGTCTCACACCCACTGCTAGACCCACAGCGCTTAATAGCGCTTACCAAGCTGCAGTTTGAAAGAGTATCCCTGGAGTGCCCGGTACAAACACTGCGCTTGAGTAGCAAGCAACTACAGCCGTTAGTGGAAGAAGAGTTCGGAGAGGACTTCTTTGATGCAGGCAACCAAGGCGAGCGCAGCTCTCAACTTTTGGACAAACTCAAGGCCCGTCTTGGACACCAAGCGATCTCCGGTATTGCCCTGAAAGAGAGCTACCTTCCCGAGCAGGCCTGGCAGAGCGCCGATAGCTTGCTAATAAAAACCAGCTCAAAGAAAAAAACTCACCAATTGACACCAATAAAAGCACCGCGCCCCTCCTGGTTGCTTCCCCGCCCTACCAAATTACTCAGCCGCAATCAAAAACTATTTCATCATAGTGAATTACAGCTGCTACAGGGCCCTGAACGTATTGATGGCTACTGGTGGCAGCATGGCCGCCATGGACGAGACTACTATATAGCTAAAGACCAGGACGGCAGTCTTTGTTGGATATTCCAGGATCTGACAACTGAAGAGTGGTTTTTACACGGCATATTCTCTTAATTATTGACAATTCATATCTAACAAATTTTCAGAAAAGAAACTTAACCTTTTTAAAAAAAGAAGCTGAACATTCTTCAATTTTAAATATCAAAGAGCATCAGCATGAGGTACGCAGAACTCTTTTGCCAAAGCAACTTTTCTTTTTTGCAGGGTGCATCACATCCCTGGGAATTGATACAGGAGGCTTACAATCTAGGTTATTCAGCACTAGCAATAACTGATGAGTGCTCCCTCTCCGGTATAGTTCGCGCTTATAAGGAACTTGAAAACATCAATCTTTCCCAAGAGAATTCAAAAGACAGAAAAAAACGGGAAACGCCCTTCAAACTTATTTGTGGAAGTTATCTTCGCCTTCAAGATGGCGGAAAGGCCGTTCTACTTGCCCCAAACAAAAGTGCCTATAGTGAACTCTGCCAACTTATCTCCACTTCTCGATTAAGAGCAGAGAAAGGCCAGTATAAAATTTTTCAGGAAGACTTACTTAAAATCTGCAGCGAGACTATTGCAATCTGGTTGCCAGAACCTGAAAAAGTCAGCATACCCGAGCCTATCAAGCAACACTTTGATGGCCGGCTATATATTGCTTACAGCAACCTTTTAAATGCAGATAGTAATAAACTGGCACAGGATCTTGCCCAGCTATCAAAGCAAGAGAACATTCCCCTTGTCGCCACCAATGCCATTTTGATGCACTGTCGCAGCAGAAAGCCCTTACAGGATGTACTCAATGCCAATTTTCACAACTGCACCCTGAATGAACTCGGATACCAACTCCAACAGAATGCTGAGCGCTACTTACGCAGTCTTGAAGATATTGAAAGGCTTTACCCTGAAGAGGCTATCTATAGAACTATAGCTATCGTAGAGCGGTGCAGCTTCTGTCTCAGTGAACTCCGCTATCAATACCCCTCTGAAGTTATCCCAAAAGATAAATCTCCAGCCAGCTATTTACGGGAACTGGTAAAGCTGGGCCGAAAATTTCGCTGGCCTAAAGGACCGGAAGAACGTATTGATATATTGATCGAAAAAGAGCTATCCATGATCGCCGAACTGGAGTATGAGCACTACTTCCTCACAATTTACGATATTGTCCAGTTCGCAAGAGATAAGAATATCCTCTATCAGGGGCGAGGATCTGCCGCTAATTCAGTTGTTTGCTACTGCCTTTTTATTACTGAAATTGACCCACATAAAATCGGCCTTTTGTTTGAACGTTTTATCTCTCGTGAGCGCAATGAGCCGCCAGATATCGATGTAGACTTCGAGCACGAAAGACGCGAGGAAGTCATCCAGTATATTTACCAAAAATATGGTCGAGACAGGGCCGGTCTTGCCGCCAGTAAGATTACTTACCGTTTTAAAAGTGCCCTTAGGGATATTGGTAAAGCGCTTGGTATAGGTTCAGCCACCATAGAACAACTTATTGCGGAGCGTGCCTGGTGGGACTCACTCGATGAATTCCCAAAGCAGATGCAAAAGGTCGGCATAGACCCAAACAGCACCACTGGTAAAAACCTACCTCTGCTATTGCAGCAGATATATGGATTCCCGAGACACCTTTCCCAACACGTAGGAGGCTTCGTTATTACCGAGCAGCCACTTTATCAGCTGGTTCCTATTGAAAATGCTGCAATGGAAGACCGCACCCTGGTGCAGTGGGATAAAGAGGATATTGAAGACTTAAAATTGATGAAGGTAGATGTGCTCGCGTTGGGTATGCTGACCGCCCTGCGCAAATCCCTGAGCTATATCTCCCTCTATGGCCCCAAACTACGTTTGCAGGATATCCCGGCTGAAGATCCGCAAGTGTACGAAATGATATGCCGCGCAGATACCGTCGGGGTTTTTCAAATAGAATCCCGCGCGCAAATGAGTATGTTACCCAGGCTACAACCCTGCAGCTTCTATGAACTCACCATTGAAATCGCCATAGTTCGCCCAGGACCAATCCAGGGTGGCATGGTACACCCCTACCTGAAACGTAAGCAGGGTCTGGAAGCCGTCAGCTACCCCCATGAAAGCTTACGACCAGTATTAGAGCGCACCCTCGGCGTACCGATCTTCCAGGAACAGGTTATCCAGCTCTCCATGGTTGCTGCAGGCTTCAGCGGGGGCGAGGCAGATGAATTGCGCCGCGCTATGGCCAGCTGGGGAAAAAATGGAGATCTCTATAAATTTAAAGACAAGTTGGTTAAAGGTATGCTGGAGAATGGCTATAGGGCTGACTTTGCCGAACAGTTGTTTAACCAAATGAAAGGCTTCGGATCTTATGGCTTCCCCGAGTCACATTCCGCCAGCTTTGCCCTCTTGGCTTATTTTTCTGCCTGGATTAAGTTTCATCACCCAGCTGCTTTTTATTGCGGCCTGCTCAATAGCCAGCCTATGGGGTTTTATGCACCGGCACAGCTTGTTTACGATGCGCAAAGGCATGGAGTAAAGGTGCTGCCTATTGATGTACTTTACAGCTACTGGGATCATCACCTGGAACCTCGAGAGCAATCGAAATTTTTTCATAATAAACCAGACATTATTCACCCATCCCTTCGTTTGGGGATGCGCTTGATTAAGGGCCTGAAGAAAACCGCGGCAAAAGCTATTATCAAGCTTAGGGGAAAGCAAAGGCTGCACTCAATAATTCAGCTTAAACAATGTTACGAACTGGATAATGAACAAATCACCTTTTTGGCAAAAGCCAATGCTTTCCAAAGTTTTGCACAAAATCGTTTTCAAGATAGCTGGCTATCCCTGGGCGATGTACAAGACACTCACCGGGACAATTACCAGACACACTATATAGTAAAAGATGCCACCGATAGCGACTATACCAGCACAGGGCTGAGTTTAAATGAACATCCGATTGCCCAACTACGTCGGAAGAAGCAATTTGAACACTGTATTCGCGCAAAAGATCTTACCCTTTGTAAAAACGAACAATATATCACTATCGTTGGTATGGTTACCTGCCGACAACGACCGGGAAGTGCCACAGGTATCATTTTTTTAACCTTAGAGGACGAGACAGGAAGCGCCAATATAATTATCCACAAACAGCAACAGGTACGGTATAAAAGAGAGGTTACGCGCGGGAATATTTTAGAGGTAAGCGGGAAGTTACAATTGGTCAAAGACCCTGACAACTTAAACTACCAAACCATTCACCTGATTGGCTATAGGCTTACCTGTCTCAGCTATAAATCCAGCCAGAAAACAAGAAACTTTCACTAAATCCCACTCTTGTATACATGAGCATTCATGTCTGTATGATTATGTTCTGGGCAAGCACTCAACACCTAACTGAATAATTCACCAAGATTATATGCTGCCGATAAAATAAGACTAACTAAAGTTAGATCTTAGTAATCCGACAAAATCAGTGGCGCTCCATTCCCCCAAAATCTTGGGCCGCGGACTTGCTCCTGTTGTCCCGCCTGCTGAACAAGGTATTTCCCTGCAAGATCTACAAACACAATTAAGCAAATAGCGCACAAGAATCGCACAGCAACGCTGACCGACTGATTTACTCTCAGAACTTTATGGCCTTCTAGATTAGCCCCTCCTAAGAGCAGCCCCATAAACAAAAAGAACAGCACCTGAGGTGCAGGCATCACAAAAACCCCACTGAAAAGGGAATAAAAAGATGCCGCACACAAGGCATAAAGTAAGGCGGCCTGAATATCTTTTTTTGTACTATCGTCATCACCCTTAAGCTGCTGATAAGAAGTCCAACACACCCAAAGTATGGCAGCCACCGCCGAAAGCGTAGCAATAGCCCCCCATTCATATAAAAACTGCAGAATGCTATTATGGGGATGCCCAAAAAAATAAACAAAGTCACGGAATGTGTAAGCGCCCACCCCATTACCGAAAAAGATATTCAAAGTTGAAAGTTTGCTTAACAACTCCCACCAAATAGCTAGACGTCCGGAGGTACTGGTACGGAAAATATGACCCACATTACCCAGCCACTCCAAAATCAGGAAGTACGCCATATAAGCAAAAGCACATACAATCAAACCATATAGAATTTGACGGCGCCAAGGCTTAAGAAAAACAAACGACAGCAACCCAGTTACAATAATCGACAACAGCAACCCTCTGGCACCGCTAGCAAAGGCCAACAAAAAATTAGCAAATAAGAATAAATACGCCAGACTATAAAACTTTGTTCTTGAAGCAAATATCAGCAGAAGCGGAATAATAAAAACCTGCACCTGATTAAAAAAACGGATATTACCAAAAGAAGAAAATATCATTCCCGCACGCAAAGACTCACTTACAAAAACTTCAAACCCCAAATCAAGTAGGCCTTTAAAGACTACCATTCCATGGACGAGCAAATAAATACCCAAAAGCCTTTGAGTCAGACCTGCCTTGGCAATATAAATGCCAACAAAAAAAACTGAGGGTAACATCAACCAGTGGAGACCCTCTAAAATAGAATGGTATTTATTATCAGAAAAGACTGCGGAGCCAAATATAAAAAAGCAGGAAGCCAGCCAGGGCAGAACCAACCCTCTAAGATTGAGAGTCTTGGCAACTCCAACCCTGTACTCTCTAAAAAAAACCAATAGGGTCGCAATCCCTATCAATGCTACCTGCACAAACCTCTTAAAATTGTAATAACCCGAACCGAGATCCAGTATCAACAGATGGAGAGGATTAATGGTTAGAAAAAACCATAATGAACAAATGGCAACACAAAACCAACCATATTTACTCTCACGACAGAAATCAGTTCCATGCAAGGTAGAAGCTGAATCACGAGCAGGTAATATTTTATAAAGTAGTGCCATTATTATTTTTAATACTATTTGCTAGTGCAAGGCAGCCAACAGCAAAGAGTTCTTTATTAGCAGGATTTTCAAATAAAAATGGACCACTAAAGTGGTCCATCTTTCAATAAAGCAGTAAATCTTTACTGTACATTAAGAAGCATTACGACACTCAGAAGGAACATATTTATGATTCTCTGCTTTTACGCCGCCACAAGCCCAAGTTACGCTACTACTACCTGCAGCGGAAGTGGGAGTAAGTGTAAGTTGAACAGAATTAGCTTTAGCTCCCATAGTTATAGCGATAGCACCAGATGAGTCGGTACAGCTCAATGTTAGAACATTACCACTTCCATTTGCTATTGTATTCACGCCTGCACAGTTGCCTGAAGCCGCTGGAGCGCCGCCATTATTCGCAATATTTTCAGCAATGGTGGCTTTAGCAGCAGATGCTAAGCCCAGGCCTTCAGAAACACGTGCACGCACTGTGTAATCCTGGTAAGCCGGCAGTGCTACCGCCGCCAAAATACCAATGATCGCTACCACGATCATCAATTCAATCAGTGTAAAACCCTGTTGCTTTTTCATTGTAACCGTCTCCATACAGACTTTTAAATAATGGTGAATCCCGTGAGGAAGTCCCGGAACAAGATACAAGGACTGTGCCAAGTTTGGCAAGCTGTAAGGAAAATTAAGAGTTGTCAGTGAGTAACCCATCACTTCCCACTAGAAAGTGCGTAGTGCTATAGCATTAACGCTGACAGCAGCTGCCCAGTTATGACAAAATTTGTCATCTTCTGTATGTGTATGTACTTATCAGGGCCTTGCATGATACTCATAGTGATGTTTGGCTCGCGCCCGGTAATTCGCTATATTTTACCTTCCTTCTTTTTATACGCCTGGGTTTACACAGGGCGGGCAATAAACTGGCCCATTCTCAATACTTGGCCCAAGGTAATTTTAGCGGCAGCGTAATCAATGACAACTTCCTCCCTTAGCGGTCTGGCCAAACGCCTGGTCGCAGATCAGGTTCTCGATGAATCAACGGCAACTTCTGCCATAAAAGCTGCGCGCAGGGAGAACCAGACCTTTGCCCAGCATGCCGTGGAGGCCAAGCTGGTCAAGAGCCGCGAGCTGGCCAATATCGCCTCCCAGGCCTTTGGTACCCCCTTGTTTGACCTGGGTGGCTATAACTTCGACCTGATCCCCAAGGATGTTGTCGATGAGAAATTAATCAGCAAGCACTTCGCACTACCACTATACAAACGCGGCAATCGCCTGTTTATCGCCGTGGCTGATCCCACCAACCTGGCCGGCCTGGATGAGATAAACTTCAATACTGGCCTAAGCACTGACGCGGTATTGGTTGAGGCGGATAAACTGGCCAAGGCCATTGAAAACTATCTGTCCGACAGCGGTGATATGGGTGCCGGCCTGGAGGGTATGGACGATGAAGAGCTGGATGCTCTGGATGTTGGTGGAGATGAGAAAAGCGAGGTTGATGATAATGACCCCGGCGGAGATGAGGCCCCTGTTGTGCGTTTTGTCAATAAGGTACTGCTCGACGCAATACGATCGGGTGCTTCAGATATCCATTTCGAACCCTATGAAAAATCCTACCGGGTCCGGTTTCGTACTGATGGCGTACTCCACGAGGTAGCCAAACCTCCTATCCAGCTCGCACCCCGCCTCTCAGCCCGCCTGAAAGTAATGTCCAAAATGGATATTTCCGAGCGGCGTATTCCACAGGATGGCCGTATCAAAATGAAGCTGTCCAAAACCAAGGCGATCGATTTCCGGGTTAACAGTTTGCCTACGCTTTGGGGAGAAAAAATCGTTCTGCGTATTCTGGACCCCTCTTCTGCCAAACTGGGAATTGATGCGCTCGGCTATGAAGATGAGCAAAAGCAAATCTATATGGACGCCCTGGCCCAGCCTCAGGGAATGATTTTAGTAACCGGCCCCACAGGTTCAGGGAAGACCGTGTCCCTGTATACTGGCCTTAACATCCTAAATACCGCAGAGCGCAATATATCCACTGCGGAAGATCCAGTCGAGATTAATCTGGAGGGCATCAACCAGGTCAATGTACACCCCAAGGTAGGGCTTAACTTTGCCGAGGCATTGCGATCTTTCCTAAGGCAAGATCCAGATATTGTTATGGTGGGGGAGATTCGGGACTTGGAAACCGCGGAAATTGCAATCAAGGCTGCGCAAACCGGTCATTTGGTGCTCTCCACGCTACATACCAACTCAGCTCCTGAAACCTTGACACGCCTCATGAACATGGGGGTTCCCACTTTTAACATCGCCACTTCTGTCAGTGTAATTATTGCACAGCGATTAGCACGACGTCTGTGTAATGAGTGCAAGAAACCGGTGACATTGCCATCAGAGGTCTTGGAGGCGGAAGGTTTCGCTACAGTTACAATTCCTAAAAGTGAGTGGGCGATTTTCCAGCCCGTTGGTTGCGAGCATTGCTCCAAGGGCTACAAGGGACGCGTTGGCGTGTATGAAGTGGTTCGCATCACCGATGGCATCTCCAGAATTATAATGGAGGGCGGCAATTCGATTCAGATTGCGGACCAGGCCCGCGAAGAGGGCTTTAATAATCTGAGGATATCGGCACTGCGCAAAGTTGTGATGGGTGTCACCAGCCTGGAAGAGGCAAACAGGGTGACTAAAGATTAGCCCTTTACGACTCGTGAAAACCTTTTTGTCCTAAACAGCACAGCTCTGGAGCCTGAATTTTATTTTGATCAAAATTAGTTCCAGTACCCGAGAATTAGCATCTATTTTCGAAAGAAACATTAGAGCGAGTTAATTAGCATACACTACTTCAACTTTTCGGATCTTCGCCCAGTTGAAGCTCTACACTCACGAACAATAGAGTTAAGAAGTACAAGAAATTTCAGGTTTTTCTGAGATAAGAGATAAAAAGCAGGAAAAGCAAATATGGCCAACGCTACAGCAGTTGCATACATCTATAAAGGAGTGGATAGTAAAGGGGCCAAGGTTCAAGGGGAAATAAATGGCACCAGCCCCGCACTAGTAAAAGCCCAATTACGCAAACAAGGTATTATAGCGAACCGGGTACAAAAAAAACCAAAGCCCCTGTTTGGCGCTGGCAAAAAGAAAGTAAAGCCCGCAGATATCGCTCTATTCACCCGGCAGATGGCCACTATGATGAAGGCCGGGGTTCCATTGGTGCAAAGCTTTGAAATCGTTGCCGATGGCCTGGATAACCTGGGTGTCAAGGAGCTTATTTTCAAACTCCGTGATGATGTGGCTTCGGGCACTGCATTTGCGGAGGCACTGCGCAAACACCCTCTCTACTTTGATGATCTTTTTTGTAACCTGGTAGCCTCTGGTGAGCAATCCGGTGCACTGGAAACAATGCTGGATAGGATTGCTACTTACAAAGAGAAGACGGAGTCTCTAAAAGCAAAAATCAAGAAGGCGATGACTTACCCCATTGCGGTAATGGTGGTAGCGATTGTAGTCACCTCAATTCTATTGATTAAAGTTGTCCCCCAATTTGCAGAGACTTTTTCCAGCTTTGGGGCAGATCTGCCCGCCTTTACCCAGCTGGTAGTAGGCATGTCCGAATGGATGCAGGAAAATTGGTTTTTTGCGCTGCTCGCTGTAGTAATCAGCATCGGCGGCACTATCGAAGCCAAAAAGCGCAACAGAAAAGTGGCTGAGTTCTTCGACCGCCTAATATTGAAACTGCCCATTCTGGGAATAATCACCTACAACTCCATTTCGGCACGTTTTGCGCGTACCCTATCTACTACCTTTGCTGCCGGTGTCCCTCTTATTGATGCCTTAAAGTCTGTGGCTGGTGCTACGGGTAATAGCCTCTATGAGGAGGCAACGCTTAAGATCAGAGACTCTGTAGCTACTGGTATCCCCCTCAATGCGGCACTTCGCTCCTCTGGCCTATATCCGACCATGCTGGTACAAATGGCAGCCATTGGTGAGGAGTCCGGAGCTCTGGACGATATGCTGGGAAAGGCTGCCGACTATTACGAGGAGGCTGTCGACAATATGGTGGACAACCTTACAACTCTTATGGAACCAATGATCATGGCAGTTTTGGGTATTCTGGTTGGCGGCTTGATGATTGCCATGTATCTTCCTATCTTCCAGTTAGGTCAAGTAGTATAAGAAAGAATACGATGCTCGAAACGTTAGCTTCATACCCAGCGCTGCTCCTAAGCAGCGCTTTTATTTTGGGCCTACTTATAGGCAGTTTCCTCAATGTCGTTATTCTGCGCCTGCCAGTAATGATGGAGCGCGAATACAAGCGGGATTTTTACAGCTACTTTGACACAAAGCCTGACAAAGCCGAGCAAGAGGAGCTGAATAAACCGTTCAATCTGGTGTTGCCCCACTCCCATTGCCCCAAGTGCAAAACCGAAATCAAACCCTGGCAGAATGTACCGGTAATCAGTTTCTTATTTCTACGTGGTAAATGCGGCTCCTGTGGCACAGCGATTTCCAGACGCTACCCCACGGTGGAACTGATCACAGGGATTCTCACCGCAGTAATTGTGTGGCAACTGGGCTTTACCTGGCAGGCACTGGCTGGCTGTGTGTTTACCTGGGTTTTGATCGCTCTCACCGGCATAGACTTTGATAAACAGCTACTGCCAGACAACCTTACCCTGCCGTTACTCTGGGGGGGACTGTTCATCAACCTGTGGGGGGTATTTGCCCCCCTGCAAGACGCCGTGATCGGTGCAATTGCTGGCTACCTGTCACTGTGGCTTGTATTCCATATCTTTAAGCTGGTCACCGGCAAAGAGGGTATGGGAGCTGGGGATTTCAAGATACTCGCCGCTATCGGGGCATGGTTTGGCTGGCAGATATTACCATTGGTGGTAGTACTCTCTGCCGCAGTAGGCGCTATTGCAGGTATTGCTTGGAGCCTGGCCAAAGGGCGAGACCATAGACTATCAATCGCCTTTGGCCCCTATTTGGCTGGAGCGGGCTGGATTGCCATGTTATGGGGAGATCAGATCATCGGTTGGTATTTGAACTTTTCGGGGCTCGCAAACTGAAAACTCTTCTCAGTTAGCTCTAGCAGAGTAAGTGATTTAACATAAACCCGGCCCGGCATTGGCCGGGTTTCTTGTTTATAACCCCAGTTTTTTAGTTCAAGGAGGCAACATATTGTTCCGGGTAGGCTTAACTGGTGGTATTGGCAGTGGAAAATCTGCCGCCGCTGAGTGCTTTCGTGAGCTGGGCATCCATGTGGTAGATGCAGACTGGGCTGCCAGGGTAGTCGTACAGCCCGGCAAGCCGGCACTAGAGAAAATTGCCCAGCATTTCGGCGCTGGGATTTTACTTGAGAATGGCGAACTGAACCGAGCGCAGCTGCGCAGCCTGATTTTTGAGGATACTGAAGAGAGAGCCTGGCTGGAGGGCCTGCTACATCCTCTGATACGGGAGGAGATCCTCAGCTCCCTGGAACAAAGCCCAAGCCAGTATGCGATACTGGAATCGCCCCTTTTAATTGAATCCGGCCAGTACCAGCTGGTGGACAGGATTTGTGTGGTGGATCTGCCAGAGAACTTGCAGGTAGAAAGGGCCACTGCAAGGGATAACAATCACGAAGAGCAGATTCGCAAAATCATGGCGGCACAACTGGGCAGACAGGAACGACTGGATAAAGCCGATGATGTGCTGGACAATTCTGCCGGCCTGGCGGAGCTGCGCGGCCAAGTTGAATTACTGCATCAAAAGTACTTACAAATGGCGGCCACCACTAAACACAACTGAATTAGTAATACTCCAAGTTAATATGTCCAAAAGTAAAGAAACCCCAACCTTAAGCTGCCCCACCTGTAAAAAGCCTGTGGAGTGGAATGATAAGTTTCCATTTAAGCCTTTTTGCAGTGAACGCTGTAAGCTGATTGACTTGGGCGAATGGGCCAGCGAAGGGCATAAGATTCCAGGTGAATCTATTTATGATGACGTTCTAAGTGACGACCTGGACCCGACCAAGCAGCGCCGCAACTAAGTTTTGGGCCTAACTGGCCCGAGCTGATTTATTTGCTGACCTTTAAGAGAATGGCGCAGCGGTTTTAATCGCCTCAATAATCGCCTGGTTGGCATCGGGAAACTGAAAGTTATCCAACTCCTGAACGGCTACCCAGGCAGTCTCTTGCCCTTCCTGACCCATAGCCTCCCCGGTAAACGCCGTTACCTGCCAGGTATCCAGCAAGACTGTTTTTTCTGGATATTCGTGGCGAATTTCCACCAGAGGAACCAGTTCAGTTATCTCGATTGCCACTTCCTCACGCAGCTCGCGGGAGAGCGCCTGCTGCACACTCTCCCCTTCCTCCACCTTGCCACCGGGAAACTCCCAGCGCCCGCCCATATGCAAGTGGTCCGGGCGGCGGGCAATCAGGATTTTGCCATCATCACGAGATACAACCCCAACAGCAACATGAATAACACTGGTCACTACAACTTCCTCAGGTACGGTACTCGGCGTTGATGGTGACATACTCGTGGGAGAAGTCACAGGTCCAGACATGCTCACTACAGTTGCCACGGCCCAATTCTATTCGAATAGTAAATTCAGGCTTGGAAAATACCTGTTCACCCTGCTCTTCAAGATAATTTACTGAGCGCCCTCCGGCTTCCACCACCTGTACCTGATCCAGGTATATATTGACCTTGGTGGTATCCAGGCTTTCCGGGATTGCATTACCAATCGCCATCACCAGGCGCCCCCAATTGGGATCTGAGGCATAGAGCGCGGTTTTTACCAGGGGGGATTCGCCAACTTCAAAAGCAACACGCAATGCCTCTGCGCTACTCGCAGCACCCTCAACCTGTACAATGACAAACTTGGTTGCACCTTCACCGTCTTTAACAACCGCCTTCGCCAGCTCTATATGCAGCTGGGTAATGGCCCCCATCAGCGCGGAATAAGCCCGATCTTCGCTGTTTTCAATCTGGCTGCCAGTCGCTCCTGTAGCAATAAGCACACAGGCATCATTAGTTGAGGTATCCCCATCCACACTGACCCTGTTAAAAGAAGCATTCACCGCTTCCTTAACCATCTTATCAAGCAGTGGCTGCGCAACATGCGCATCTGTAGCGACATAAGCCAACATAGTCGCCATATTTGGCTGGATCATGCCGGAGCCTTTGGCGATACCGACGACAGTAATCTCTTCGCCACCAATCTCCAGGGTTCGGCTCGCTGTTTTTGGGTGAGTGTCCGTGGTCATAATGGCCTTCGCAGCACCGTCCCATCCACTATCTGACAGCTGCTCGGCAGCACGGGGAATCGCATCCAGCAAACGCTGGAGCGGCAGATGTTCACCAATCACACCAGTACTGAATGGCAACACTTGCTCAGCACGCATATTGATCGCCCTGGCCACAGCCTCACAGCAGGCCTGGGCATCACTAAGCCCTCGACTCCCGGTGGCCGCATTGGCATTGCCCGCATTGATCAGCAAAGCGCGCACGTTTCCTTTGGAAATATGTTCCTTCGCCACAACCACAGGCGCTGCGCAGAAAGAGTTCTGGGTAAAAGTGGCTGAAACCGAGGCCTCTTTAGAGATTTCGATCAAAAGCAAATCGTCACGCTGCCAGTCCTTTATTCGAGCTGGAACACTGGCGAGGCGGACCCCTTTAACTGGGGGGAGTAATGAGCTAGACATAACAGTAAGACTTTTGCGCCAACTGGGAGCAAGCGCTCTCGGAGGCCAGTAGTGATTAAAAGAGCGTCATTATTAAAGCGTAACGAAGATTGGGCAAGATAAATTCAGGGCTTAATGCGGATTAAAAGTATCTAGCCGCAGAATATTTTGAAAAGAGATAAAAAAGACCCCACTCATGGCGGGGTCTTTGCGGGCTAAATGCCTCTATCTACGCGCTAAAACTCGTCCAAGACGTTAGCTTTGCGGAGAGGAAGCCAGCTTGCCGTGGCACTGCTTGTATTTCTTACCGGAACCACAGGGGCAAGGATCGTTACGGCCTACTTTTGGCCCGCGACGCTCAGGCACAGACGCTGCCTGTGGCTGTGGTTCGCTCTCGGGCAAGGCGGAAGCCGCGGCATGCTGCAAGTCCAGTTGTTGCTTGCGCTGCTCTTCCAGGCGCTGCTGCTCCAATTCATCCATTTGCTCGCGGGTCATCGGCTCTACATGGGCGAGGATTCGCACCACTTCGTGCTTGAGGTTTTCCAGCATGCTCTGGAACAGGTGGAAGGACTCACGCTTGAATTCCTGCTTGGGGTTCTTGTTGGCATACGCACGCAGACCGATGCCAGCCCTCAGGTGGTCCATGCTGGAGAGGTGCTCTTTCCACAGCTGGTCCAGCACCTGTAACATAATCTGACGCTCGACTGTCGGCATCAAATTTTCATCACCAGAGGATTCACTGATACGCGTGACCTTGGTTGCATAGGCTTCCTGGGCTGAAGCAATCACTTTCTCACGCAAGCTCTCCTCATGCAGAGTACGGTCTTCATCCAGCCACTGCTGTACCGGCAACTCGATACCCAGCTCCCCCGCCAGCTGTTTCTCCAGTGCAGGAATATCCCACTGCTCTTCAACACTCTGCGGGGGCACCGAGGCAGAAATGATTTCATTGACAACATCTTCACGAATCGCACCAATGGTGTCACTAATCTGGTCCGCCTCCAGCAACTCATTACGCTGACTGTAAATGACCTGGCGCTGGTCATTGGCCACATCATCGTATTCCAGCAACTGCTTGCGGATATCGAAGTTGCGACCTTCAACGCGACGCTGGGCCTTTTCGATAGCGTTGGAAACCATGCGATGCTCAATAGCCTCACCGCGCTCCATACCCAGCATCTGCATAAAGTTTTTCACCCGGTCAGAGGCGAAAATACGCATCAGATTATCTTCAAGAGACAGGTAGAAACGGGTTACACCCGGGTCACCTTGACGCCCGGCACGACCGCGCAACTGGTTATCGATACGACGGGATTCATGGCGCTCGGTACCGATAATATGTAAGCCACCGGCTTCGATTACCTGGTCATGACGCTTCTGCCAATTTTCTTTTACTGCAGCAATCTCATTCTCTGCCAGCTCACGGCCCTTCTCTTTAGCCTGTTCCGCAGCTTCGGCTTCCCAGTTCCCCCCCAGGACAATATCAGTACCACGACCGGCCATATTTGTGGCAATCGTAACTGCACCAGGGCGGCCAGCCTGGGCAATAATCTGCGCTTCGCGCTCATGGTATTTTGCGTTCAGGACCTGGTGCTGGATACCGGCCTTTTGCAGCATGCGCGACATTTCTTCAGAGGTTTCGATAGACGCTGTACCGACAAGGATCGGCGCCTGCTTTTCACGGCAGAACTTCACATCCTCAATGATCGCATCCATCTTCTCTTCTTTGCTCAGGTAGACCAAATCGTTGAGGTCTTCCCGCTGGATATCTTTGTTGGTAGGGATTACTACCACATCCAGACCGTAAATCTGCTGGAATTCGAAGGCTTCGGTATCGGCAGTACCGGTCATACCGGAAAGCTTTGGATAAAAGCGGAATAAATTCTGGAAAGTTGTAGAGGCCAGAGTTTGGCTCTCACTTTGGATCTGAACGTTTTCCTTCGCTTCCAACGCCTGGTGTAAACCTTCAGACAAACGACGGCCTGGCATGGTACGGCCAGTATGCTCATCAATCAGCACCACCTGGCCATTCTGCACGATGTAATCCACATCTTTATTAAACAGTACATGCGCACGCAGAGCCGCGTGAACATGATGCAGCAAGCCCAGGTTACCGGGCGCATAGAGGGACTGATCTTCTTTCATCAGGCCACTGCGGGACAGTAACTCTTCGATCAGCAAATGGCCCTGTTCAGTCAACTCTACCTGGCGAGTCTTCTCGTCTACCGTGTAGTGACCTTCCCCCCCCTCTTCCGCACGCTCAAGCTGAGGAACCAGCTTGTTCATGGCCATATAAAGATGGGAGGAATCCTCCGCGGCACCGGAGATAATCAGCGGCGTACGCGCCTCGTCGATGAGGATCGAGTCTACCTCGTCGACAATCGCAAAGTTTTGCGGGCGCTGGGTGCGATCCTCTTTACGCAACACCATATTGTCACGCAGGTAATCGAATCCGAATTCATTATTGGTGCCGTAAGTAATGTCAGCCTGATATGCAGCTTTCTTATCATCCGGGTGCTGCTGGGAGACAATGACACCCACGCTCATGCCCAGGAATTCGAAGACAGGGCGCATCCAGTTGGCATCCCGGGATGCCAGGTAGTCGTTTACCGTAACAATATGCACACCCTTGCCTTCCAGTGCATTCAGGTAAGCTGGCAGGGTCGCTACCAGTGTCTTACCTTCACCGGTACGCATCTCTGCGATACGGCCTTCATGGAGAGTCATACCACCAATCATCTGCACATCAAAATGACGCATACTCAAGGTGCGACGGCCGGCCTCACGCACCGCAGCGAAAGCCTCCGGTAACAGCTGGTCCAGTGTTTCCCCATCCGCTATGCGCTTTTTAAATTCATCTGTTTTGGCGCGAAGGGCCGTGTCATCAAGCTTCTGGAAATCCTCTTCCAATGCATTGATCTTTTCCACGATCCGTCGCATACGCTTCAGCTCGCGGTCATTTTTTGAACCAAAGACCGATTTAATCAGTTTGCCAATCATTATCTAGAAACCACTTATCTTATGTGCGCTGTCGGCGCCAATTCTGGGCAGATTGTTGCACCGACACTCCTTTATGCGTGGGGTGCAAGTAAACAGGAAGGCGCAACCGCTGGCAACTCTTATGCCAAGCTGCCGGCAATTACGCGTAAAGGAAGAATAGTTGTTATCTGCCTGTGCGGCGGATGTAGCTGGCCGGGTCGACCGTGCGATTATTCTTAAAGATTTCGAAGTGAACATGTGGGCCGGTAGAGCGGCCGCTAGAGCCCATCTGGGCAATAACCTGCCCTTTTTTTACCACATCACCGAGGCCAACCTTAAGCTCGCTATTATGGCCATAGCGGGTTGAATAACCATTGCCGTGATTTATTTCTACCAACTGGCCATAGCCATGGCGCTCATCTGCCCAAGTCACCACACCAGCAGCGACGGAAACCACATCGGAGCCCATCTTGCCAGCAAAATCAACACCCTTATGCCAAGTACGGCGCCCAGTGAATGGGTCGGTACGATACCCATAACGGGAAGACATCCAACCCTTGGTGATCGGACGTCCGGCAATAAACTGCTCGTCCTCAAGCTTCAGGTTGGCCATCAGGGACTCAAGGGTATTGAGCTGCATCTGGCGATCGTCAACCTGATGCGACAGATCACCAATAACATCGATAAATTCAGGGGGCTGATAGGGGAGTTCAGAAGCGCCAGCAATGCCCGGATCTTCAGGTCCACCTATAGCAGGCGCCGCGCTGAACTCGAACTCACCTTCATCGAGATTGGCGGCCGCAGTGAGTCGCTCACCGAGGGCATCCAGACGGGTAAGGCGGGCCTGCAGCTCAGCCAGCTTCACCGTTAAGGCCACCAGCTGTTCACGTGCCTCCTGATCAGCCTCCGCAATCTCTTCCTGCTGCTTGCGCAGAGCGCGCTCCCAAGCTTTAGCAGTGCGCGCATCAAACAGGTCTGTTTTAGCTACAGGCAGGTTTGCACCGAGAAAAAAAGCACCTACCGGAAGGCCGAGCAGGCACAAGCTCAGTAGAGCTTTGCTCAGGCCACCGAAATTGAAACTGCGGGTTGCACCGCGCTCATTGACCAGGATTACTTTCATAGTAAGCGGAAGAAGTTCGACATATTCTAATTTTGATCACCACTGATATGAGACGTTATCTGTACGCTACACCTCATGCCAATCATCTGGCGACTTCAATTAACCCAAGGATACCAGAATTGCCAATAGCTTCTCTGTGAATCAGGCACGTAAAAAAGCCGGCAATGTCGTGCCGGCTTTTCGCGAGAGGATCATACTGCCAGTATTGGCTTTATGTAGGAGATAGGAGCCTCCTGCTCACCCTCAAAGGTCACCATTTCCCAGGCATCCTTCTGGGTCATCAGGTGGCGTAGGGACTTATTATTCAATGAGTGGCCAGATTTGAATGCCTTGAACTCACCAATCAGGCTGGTGCCCAGCAGGTACAGATCACCAATAGCATCGAGAATTTTGTGTTTCACAAATTCGTCTTCGTATCGTAACCCACCCTCATTCAGAATACGGTACTGGTCGATCACAATAGCATTATCCACTGATCCACCCTGAACCAATCCTTTGGAACGCAGGTATTCAATTTCGTGCATAAAACCAAAGGTGCGTGCCCGGCTCACTTCTTTAACAAAAGAAGTGCTGGAAAAATCTACAGAAGACGTCAGGTTACGCCCCTGGAATACCGGGTGATCAAAGTCGATCGTAAAGGACACTTTGAAGCCGTCAAATGGCAGGAAGCTGGCAACTTTGTCGCCTTCCTCAACTGTAATTGGCTTCTTGATACGCAGGAATTTCTTCGGCGCGGACTGCTCCTGAATACCTGCGGACTGAATCAGAAATACAAACGGGCCTGCACTACCATCCATAATCGGCACTTCCTGGGCAGACAGCTCAACAACCGCATTATCGATGCCGAGTCCAGCCATGGCCGAGAGAAGGTGCTCAACGGTAGCAATACGTACATCACCCTTTACCAGGGTAGTGGAAAGGAGGGTATCCCCAACATTCTCTGCACGGGCCTCTATTTCAACCACCGGGTCCAAGTCGGTTCTACGGAACACGATGCCGGTGTCTACGGGCGCTGGTTTAAGGGTTAGGACAACCTTTTTACCAGTGTGCAGACCTACGCCAGTGGCGCGAATAGCATTCTTAAGCGTGCGCTGTTTGATCATGAAACTATCTTTTCCCAGTCGGTGGTCTACGCCTAATGCGCAGCAAGCCGCCGATATTAGCATAATTGCGACGCCAATACCAATTATGAGGGGGTGGTCACTACAACATCCGCCACCTACCTTAAAGGATAGCCCAAGCAAAGATTGGAGCGCCACATCCTAGTCGCTAAGACAGCATTCTAAGATCTCAAACTCCATGAGCACTGTAAAAAATTGTTAATTATCTTATTTTTTTCGACCTGCCAGTCTAAAAGATTCCCAAGGAAGCCTTATTTAAAAAACTGCTTACACTAAAATCCGAGCAAACTCAGGGTGAGCCGCACCACAGAAGCGACACCCGATCCGGGAATCGGGCGGACATGAGCGGTGTACTGCCACTGTGGTGCCGACACTTAATCTGCCTGGCGGCGGAGGAAGGCTGGAATATCCAGGTACTCCATATCCGCATCAGCAGGATTCAGTGCAGGTGCTGGTCGCTTGGGACGCTCAACCTCTACACGGGGGCGAGGGTCAGTAGCTTCACGGGACACCAGACCAGCTGCGCCATGGCTCTCTCGCATATCGCGGGACTCACGAGACTCACGCACCTCTCGCGCATCTGCGCGGCGAGCGTTGTCCACCACCTTAGCAGGGCGAACTGCCGGGGTACCCTCCCCCAAACCTGCTGCCACAACGGTTACTCGCATCTCATCTCCGAGCTTGTCATCCACCGCGGTGCCGATCACAACAGTAGCTTCGTCGGAAGCGATTTCCTGAACAATCTCACCAACCTCTGAGTACTCACCCAGAGTCAGCTCCTGACAGCCGGCTTCTTCGCTGCCGGTAATAATATTCACCAGGATACCGCGGGCACCGGACAGATTCACGTTATCCAGTAATGGGCTGCGCACAGCTTTTTCCGCTGCCTCTCGGGCACGGTTTTCACCGATAGCGGAACCGGAGCCCATCATCGCCATGCCCATCTCAGACATAACTGTGCGCACATCGGCAAAGTCCACGTTCATAATACCGGGGCGGATCATCAGATCAGCAATACCCTGTACCGCACCAAGTAAAACATTGTCAGCCTCTTTGTAGGCAGACTTCATAGTGATCTTGCTGCCCAATACTTCCAGCAAGCGATCATTAGGGATGGTAATCAGGGAGTCGACTTTATCGCGCAGTTCAAGAATACCTTCCTCGGCAACTACAGTGCGCTTACGCCCTTCAATTTTAAAGGGGCGGGTAACAACTGCGACGGTGAGAATACCTAATTCTTTTGCAATTTCAGCAACAATTGGGGCACCACCAGTACCAGTACCACCGCCCATACCTGCGGTGATAAATACCATATCTGCACCTGTCAGAACCTCAGCGATGCGATCGCGATCTTCCAGTGCTGACTGACGGCCAATATCGGGATTGGCTCCAGCACCCAAGCCGCGGGTAATGGTGTTGCCAAGCTGCAGGATTGTTTGCGCCTGAATATCTTTCAGTGCTTGGGCGTCAGTGTTTGCGCAGATAAAGTCCACACCCTCCACGTCGTTGGCCATCATATGCTTAACAGCATTGCCGCCACCGCCGCCGACCCCTATTACCTTGATGACAGGTTTATCCTGTACGCTATCAACTAGCTCGAACATCGCTGTTCCCCTTTCTTGCTCATGTCGAATTTTACAGCCACGCCTAAAAAAAATCCCTTATGGGACGGCTAATTCTGGTTGCACGCTATTACAAATTACCGCGAAACCAGTGCTTTACTTTATCCCACCACGGATTATCGTTACGCGCAGGCTGCATTCTGCCCTCTGCAGCCTCTTCCTGCTGCATCGCATACATCAATAATCCAACTCCAGTGGAGTAAATTGGATTGCTCACAATATCAGTCAATCCAGAAATTCCCTGAGGTACTGCAAGCCTCACCGGCATATGAAAAATTTCCTCAGCCAGCTCAACTGCACCCTCCATTTTTGAAGAGCCTCCAGTCAAAACTACACCTGCTGCGCACAGGTCCTCAAAACCACTGCGACGTAATTCTGCTTGAACCAAAGTAAACAGTTCGTCGTAACGCGGTTCCACGACTTCAGCCAACGCCTGCCGAGACAAATCCCTGGGCGCTCTATCCCCAACGCTCGGCACCTTGATGGTCTCACCTTCCCGCGCAAGCTTTGCCAGGGCGCAGGCATATTTAATTTTCAGATCTTCTGCATGCGGTGTCGGAGTACGTAAGGCCATAGCAATATCATTGGTGACCTGATCTCCCGCAATGGGAATGACACCCGTATGGCGAATCGAGCCACCGGTAAAGACTGCAATATCAGTGGTGCCACCACCGATATCCACCATGCACACTCCCAGCTCTTTTTCATCTTCAGTCAGTACGGCATAACTGGAGGCCAATTGCTCCAAAATGACATCCTCAACCTCAAGGCCACAGCGACGGATACATTTCTCAATATTTTGAGCTGCATTAACAGCACCGCTGACAAGATGTACTTTCGCTTCCAGTCGCACGCCAGACATACCCAGCGGCTCCTTCACTCCTTCCTGGTTATCAATCAGGTACTCCTGAGGCAGTGTATGTAGAATTTTCTGGTCAGCAGGAATAGCCACTGCCCGAGCCGCATCAATTACCCTATCGAGATCCTGCTGGGTTACTTCCCGGTCTTTAATGGCAACAATACCGTGGGAATTGAGACTGCGAATATGGCTGCCGGCAATCCCGGCATAAACTGAGTGAATCTCGCAACCAGCCATTAACTCTGCTTCTTCTACTGCGCGTTGAATGGACTGCACCGTTGACTCAATATTGACTACTACACCCTTTTTCATTCCGGTGGAACGGTGGGAGCCTATACCGACAATATTGAGTTCACCATTCGCCGAGACCTCACCGACAATGGCGACTACTTTAGATGTGCCGATATCCAGTCCTACAATCATGCGCTGATCGGATACTTGTGTCATTTTTGTTCCAACCTCGCTCGGCTGCGTCCAGGGTCTGTTTATTCATTCCACCTGGATACAAGCTTCGCCTTTAAACTTTACTTTCAACAGCAGCTCTCGCTGCATCCCTGTTTACTTTTCTTCGTTCTTCCACTGAACCGCAACCGCGTTACCATAACGGGTATCCACCCCCGCTATCTTATGTAAATGCGGCGCGAGCAAGCCACGACTCAGGAAAAGGAAGCGGTTAACCCGCTCCAGTAACGCATCATGCCCGAGTTTTAATTCAATTCCCGACACTAACTCCAGGTGCCAGCCGCCAAGGTCATCAAATGACAAGCGTTTTACTTCCATATCCCGCGTAGTTAAAAGACCCGCGAGAGCCTGGTATTGAGACATAATTTGTCCAACCAGCTCTTCGTCCCCAGCAAGTTCAGGTAATGCACCGAGACGCATATGCGCTGGGCGCGGTAGTAAAGCTCCACTAGCTACCAGTAAGTGCGCTTTACCCCAAACTGCTAATGGCTGAGCCTCTGTCACCTCAACCACAACACCCTTAGGCCAATGACGGCTAATCGACACCGAAGTAATCCAGGGGTTGGCCATTATCGCAGAGCGCATCGCCCGAATATCTGCGGAAAAAAAACCAGCCTGGAGATAGGGCAACAAAATTTCTTTTAATTGCTCCTCAGACACCGCATTAAAAGTGCCACGAACCTCAACCTGCTCCAGTGTATCCACTTCACTCAGCTGGATTGCTGGTAGGCGCTGCCACAACCACAATCCTCCACTGCCAAGCCCAATAACCAAGCCTGCCACCAGTAATAACAGCAACCAGGGACGCCAGTTAATTCTGCCTGTGCTGCCGTCGCCCCCCATGGGGCTAGCTCCGCGAATTGGCTTATCTTTCTTTCGCGTTAGCTTTTTTTTTGCAGACTTCACCGTACCTTAAGCCTCGGAAGTCTTCTCGCCCAGGCGCCACTGTGCCAACTTCTGGGACAAAGCTCCGACATTCCCGGCCCCCTGAGTCAAAACTATGTCTCCCGGCTCCAACAAATCCGCCAACACTGGTGGAACCTGATCGATGGTCTCAGCAAATATTGGATCAACTTGACCGCGATTGCGCAGGCTGCGTGCTAAGGTACGACCATCAGCACCTGGGATTGGCGATTCACCCGCGCTATATACATCCAACAAAATTAGTTTGTCCACCTCTGACAGAACCTGAACAAAGTCTTCGAAAAGATCCCGGGTCCGCGTATAGCGATGGGGCTGGTAGATCATTACCAGTCGCCGTTCAGGCCAACCATCACGCACAGTCTTGACCGTCGCAGCAACCTCTCGAGGGTGGTGGCCATAATCGTCCACCAGCATCACTTTTTCTGCGCTACCGTCGTCACTAACTGAGAAATTTCCGTAGATTTGGAAGCGACGCCCCACTCCCTGGAAACCATCCAGCCCTTTGCGGATAGCCTCATCACTGACACCCTCATCAGATGCAACGGCTATCGCTGCAGTAGCATTGAGTACGTTATGGATACCTGGTGTATTGACTGATACCCGCAACAAGTCACCACCAGGGCGCTGGACAGTAAAGTGGCTTCTTAAGGGTTCCTGGTTTACCTCGACGATACGGAAGTCATTGCCCTCAGAAAAACCGTACGTGAGCACTGGGCGCGAAAACTTCGGTATCACTTCCTGCACGTTTGCATCGTCACCACAGACCACGGCAAGACCATAAAATGGCAGGTTGTGAACAAAATCGATAAAGATCTGCTTCACTTTTTCGAAGTCGCCGCCGTAAGTTTCCATATGATCCGCATCAATATTGGTAATTACGGTTACCATAGGCTGCAGGTGAATAAAGGAAGCATCGCTTTCATCCGCCTCAGCAATCAGGTATCGGCTTTCACCCAACGCCGCGTTAGCTCCAGCTGCATTGACCAAACCACCAATAACGAAGGTGGGGTCTTTTTTATCTGCGGCAAAAATCGCAGCAATCAAACTGGTTGTCGTAGTTTTGCCGTGAGTCCCAGCAACAGCAATCCCATAGCGATAGCGCATTAGCTCACCAAGCATCTCTGCCCGACGCACCACCGGAATACGCTTGTTATGGGCAGCAATCAACTCAGGGTTATCCCCATGTACTGCTGACGAATTCACTACAACGTCTACGCCCTGAATATTTGCCTCACTGTGCCCTATCTGCACTTCGACACCGAGTTTACGCAGCCTCTCTGTCACCGGTGACTCACGCAAATCAGAACCGGAAACCTCATAGCCCTGGTTCTGCAATACTTCTGCGATGCCGCTCATTCCAGCACCACCAACCCCAATAAAGTGGATACGGCGGATGCGGCGCATCGCAGGAACAGCGTAACTTTTATCTGCGTTTGTACGCTCAGAAGACATTCTCTTAACCTTCGTCCACTTACTATTAATTATCTGGCCAAAGCCAGTTCTTCACTGCAGGCAGTCACTACCTGCTCAGTCGCATCCGTTTTAGCTGCGCGCCGTGCGGCCACAGCCATCTCCAGTAGTTTCTTTGGACTCGAAAGAAGTTCCTGTAACAACATGGAAAGCGCCTGTACATCCATTGCGTTCTGTTGAACCACAATAGCCCCCCCCGCACTTTGCAACCACTCCCCATTGCGTGTCTGGTGGTCATCAATAGCAAATGGGAAAGGAACCATAATTGCGCCTACTCCTGCGGCGGCAATTTCAGATACAGTTAAAGCACCTGCCCGGCAAATAATCAGATCCGCTGCGCTGTAAGCTTCAGCCATATCTGAAATAAAAGGTACAACCTCAGCTTCTATGCCTGCAGTACGATACGCTTCCCGAGCCAAGTCCAAGTGGCGCTCGCCCGACTGATGTACTACTTGCGGCCGCAGAGAAATTGGTAATTGAGCTATCGCCCTGGGCACCAGCTCATTAATAGCCACTGCTCCCAGGCTGCCTCCCAGCACCAGCAAGCGCAAAGGTGACTCTGTGCCTATACGCAACTGAGGCTCCGGTAAGGAGGCAATCTCACTGCGCACAGGGTTGCCGACCTGTACAGCACCGGGCAGGCCACTGGGAAAAGCTTCTAATACCCTGTTGGCAATTCGGGATAGTAAACGATTAGTAGTCCCCGCCACTGCGTTTTGCTCGTGGATAATCAGCGGAACCCCGCAAACCCTTGAAGCCACACCACCAGGGCCTGTCGCGAACCCTCCAAAACCGAGCACCAAGTCTGGCTGTACTTTTTTAATCACTGCGCGCGCCTGAGAAACAGCGCGTATTATCTGTAATGGTGCCTTTAAGAGGGCCAGTTTACCTTTACCACGTACCCCCTCCACTCGAATAAAATGTAGCGGGATATCCGCCTCGGGAATCAAACGCGCTTCTATTCCGCGCTCGGTACCTAACCATTCAACACTGGCACCCTGATCATGCAAGGCCTTAGCCACCGCCAATGCGGGAAAGACATGCCCTCCGGTACCACCTGCCATTACCAAAAATTTCTTGCCGGGAAAAATCTTTTCGCTCTGGGACATTACACTGCCTCCCCATGGCTCATGGTGCCGCCGGAACGTGCCAGGCCGAACATTGGTAGCTGCCTGAAAAGACCGAGGGCTGCATTACCACCATCTGATTGCGCGTGCAATTCACTGCGAATTCTCAATGCCAATCCAAGTAGCGCACAGCAAATTATTAAACTGCTACCACCGGAACTGACGAAAGGTAAGGTCAGTCCCTTGGTTGGTAATAAACCCGAAGCCACCCCCATATTTACAAAAGCCTGTCCAGCCAACTGCACAGCCATACCAAAGGCCAATAGTGCTGCGAAGAATTTCTGCTGAGTCAAAGCCGTACGTACAAGACGCAGTAGCGAGTAGGTCAATGCCACAAAAAGACCAACTACCACCAGGCCGCCAACCATGCCCCATTCCTCGGCAAGGATGGCGAAAATAAAGTCGGTGTGCGCCTCGGGAAGATAAAATAGTTTCTGCACACTATTACCAAGACCTACACCAAACCACTCTCCCCGACCAAAAGCGATTAACGACTGGGTCAACTGGTAGCCACTGGCAAACTGGTCGCCCCAAGGGTCTAAAAATGTCAGTAGTCGCTGCAAGCGGTAGGGGCTCGTGAGAGCCATCAAGGCAAGTCCACAGGCCGCTGCCGCTACCAGCAGGAATGTGTGTGGCAACCGAGCCCCACCCAAAAAAACCATTGCAAGCACTGTACCGGAAAGCACTACCACAGAACCAAAGTCCGGCTGTAATAACAGCAATAGTGCAACAGTGCCTAAAATAACCACCGGAACCATAAAACTGCTCCAGTGATGCAACTGCTTGTTACGGCGAGTCAAAAAGCTCGCAAAAAATACCAGCATGCAAAACTTGGCCACTTCGGCAGGCTGGATGGTAATCCCGGCAAGAACCAACCAGCGACGACTACCATTTACTTCACGCCCAATACCCGGCACCAATACGACAATCAGTAACAGGCAGGAAAACAGTAAAAGCGGCCATGACAAGCGCGACCAAATAGCCAACGGAATCTGGCTCACAACCAGTGCCACCACAGCACCTATCGCCAGGAATGCCAAATGCCTCTTAAGGAAATACCAGGGATCCGCATAAATATCACTCGCAAACGCGATAGAAGCAGAAGCGACCATCACCACTCCGATACTGACCAGTGCCAGTACACTGAGCGGCAATAGGGCATCGAGGAAATCTCGCCTATTTGAAGGTGCCGGGAGTTCGTTCATCCAGCCCCCCCAGCTTCACAAAGTGCGAGAACCGAATTGCGGAAATCATCGCCTCGGGCTTCAAAATTACGATACATATCAAAACTGGCACAAGCCGGCGACAGCAATACGTAGTCACCATTATGCGCCAGCCTTCGAGCCTGAGCGACGGCATCCACCATAGATTCAGCCCGACAAATTTCACACTCGTCTGCAAAACTTTGAGCGACCTTATCGCCATCGGCACCAATAGAAACCATTGCACGCAGTGTATTTACACTGCTGCTCAATGCAGAAAAGTCAGCGCCCTTGCCATCGCCACCAGCAATCAATACTATTTTACGGCTTTCCGTTGCCAGGCCATCCAGCGCCGCCTGGGTTGCGCCCACATTCGTACCTTTGGAGTCATTGACATAAATAACCCCATCCAGGTCGGCCACCCGCTCACATCGATGTGGTAACCCTCGGAAGGTCTTCAGCACTCCAAGCATTGCCTGCATAGGCAATTCAACAGCATTACCCAGTGCGAGCGCTGCGAGAGCATTGGCAACATTGTGCTTGCCCACCATGGCCATTGCTTCTATCGGCAGCAGTCGCTCAGTACCCTGAACCAGCCAACCCTGCCCATCGACAATACGCACACCAAACTGATTAAGATCAGGCTGGTCCAGGCCAAAAGTCCACTCACGTCTCTCTCGTGACAAGGGCCCCTGAGTGAGGGGGTCAGCGCGATTGACAACAAATTGTTCAGCACCGCGATAAACCCGCTGCTTGGCCCGGTGGTACTCCACCATACTGGGGTAGCGGTCCATATGGTCCGCACTCATATTCAAAATCGTGGCGACAGTTGCCGCTAGCGAATAGGTCGTCTCCAATTGGAAACTGGAAAGCTCCAAAACGAACAATTGCGGCAAAGGCTTCTGAAGTAAATCCAATACCGGTACGCCAATATTTCCCCCCACACGCACATCGACACCTGCCGCCTCAGCCATCTTGCCAAGTAAGGTGGTTACCGTGCTTTTGCCATTGGAGCCGGTAATTGCCACTAGCTTCGCGGTAGACTTTTCACGTATAAGCGCTTGGGCAAATAACTCAATATCCCCAATCACGGGAATACCCTCGGCCACAGCTTGTTGCAACACAGGCTCAGCCAGGGCAACGCCTGGGCTGGCAATAATTAAGCTGGCTGCAAGCAGTGTGTCTGGACGTAACGCTCCGGTTTCCACCGGCACTTGCGGAAACTCTTTATAAAAAGCATCTAATCCCGACGGCTTTTCACGACTATCGACAACCACAGGTGTGTGACCGTGACGCAGCAGATAGCGCACCACCGATTTTCCGGTAGCGCCAAGACCAATTACCACTTTCTGTTGCGAAGAAGTCGCGATCAGGCTCATTTGTTTTTATCTAAGCTTGAGTGTTGCCAACCCGGCTAATACGAGGATCACAGTGATAATCCAAAACCGCACAATTACGCGTGGTTCCGGCCAACCTTTTAATTCAAAATGATGATGCAGCGGTGCCATGCGGAAAATACGCTTACCAGTCAGTTTGAATGACGCCACCTGCAGGATGACAGAAACTGTTTCCATTACAAAAACGCCACCCATAATGAACAGTACAATTTCATGCCGCGTAATTACCGCAATGATTCCCAGTGCCGCACCCAGTGCCAGCGCACCCACATCTCCCATAAATACCTGGGCGGGATAGGTGTTAAACCATAAAAAACCGAGCCCGGCGCCACACAGAGCTGCACAAAACACTGCCAACTCCCCAGCTCCGGCAATTGCGGGAATATGCAGATAATTGGCAAACTCAACGTGCCCAGATAAGTAAGCAATAATTCCCAGGGCTCCGCCTACCATTACCGTTGGCATAATGGCTAGACCATCCAGGCCATCGGTAAGGTTGACTGCGTTACTGGAGCCGACTACGACAAAGTAAGTCAGTAAAATAAAGCTCACTGGCCCCAGGTTAATGGCAACATCCTTGAAAAAAGGCACAAAAAATTGAGTTTCCGCCGGGCTTGTTGCACTCATATAGAGATAAATCGCAGCGCCCAAGCCAGCAATGGATTGCCAGAAATATTTCCACCGGGCAATTAAGCCGCGAGGGTTCTTATGTACAACTTTTTTATAGTCATCGACAAAACCGACAGCACCAAATACAAAGGTAACCAACAGGGTTACCCATACGTAGCGGTTACCCAAATCCGACCACAATAGTGCAGAGGAAAAAATAGAGGCAAGTATCAGTGTACCGCCCATAGTGGGTGTACCCGATTTACTTAAGTGGCTCTGAGGGCCATCGTCACGGATGGCTTGCCCAACCTGTAAATGATTGAGCCAGTTGATCATGCGCGGCCCAACAATCAGGGAAATTCCCAAGGCAGTAAGTGCTGCCAGAATTGCGCGCACAGTTAAATAATTGAACACCGCAAAGGTGCTCACATGTTGTTGTAATAATTCCGCCAGCCAAAGCAGCATTACATCTCCCCTCTGCTGTTGCCAAGCAGTGCCTGCGCCACCAGTTCCATTCGAGCGCTGCGAGAACCTTTCACCAGTACGGTAGTATTGTTGTCAAGCTCTTGAGTCACAGCCGCGATCAGCAGCTCTCTTTCCCGGTAATTGCGCAGAGACTCATGGCGCCCCTCGATAAAAGCCATACTGGCGGCAGTACCCAGCGGCCCAAAAGTAAATAGCGCATCAAGCCCCCGCTTGCGCGCTAGGGCACCGACACCACGGTGCATATCCTCGGCGTCAGGGCCCAATTCACCCATATCGCCCAATACCAAAATTTTCTTACCCGGCCGTTGCGCGAGCAGCTCTATAGCGGCCCCTACTGAACCCGGGTTTGCGTTGTAGCTATCATCAATCACCGTCGCTCCGGCGATGCCTGGCTGCTCCTGCAGACGCCCGGATACCCCGCTGATATTTGCCAGCCCCTGAACAATTTCCGCAGCCGGGATGCCTGCGGCAAAAGCGCAGCCGGCAGCAACAAGGGCATTGTGAACGTTATGCTCGCCCAGTAACTGCAACTTAACTGGGTGCGTAACACCCTCAATAACCAAGTCAAATGCGGCGCAGCCGGTTGCATCCAACTCAATATTCTCAGCGTACAGCGCACACTGATTGGAGAGACCTATCTCCAAAGTGCGCACACCTTCCGGCATGCGCTGCCGCCAGTAATCCGCATAGTTATCATCGGCATTGATAATTGCAGTACCACCAACTTCCAGACCTGAGTAAATCTGCCCTTTTGCCCTAGCAATGGCATCCACCGAACCAAAGCCTTCCACATGGGCAGGCATCACATTATTGACTGCGCTGACCAGAGGCTTGCCGATACCGCACAAATAACCGATGTCATCAGGCCCGCTGGCCCCCATTTCCAGAATCAGTACATCGTGCTGATCAGAAAGGCCAAAGAGGGTCATTGGCAAGCCGAACTGATTGTTCAAATTCCCCCTGGTCACACAGGGAGTGTGGCGCTGGGAAAAAATAGCCGAGAGCATTTCCTTGACAGTGGTTTTGCCACAAGAGCCAGTGATAGCAATTACCGGTCCCGTAAACTGTTCGCGGCACATCAGGCCAATCTGTCCAAGGGCTACAGTAGTATCCTCCACCCTCCACTGCGGCAAGCTGCAACCGGGGACTTCGCGATCAACCACTAACCCCAATACCTGGCCATCCAACTCGCCTACAAAATCATGCGCATCGAAGTTCTCACCCACTAATGCCACGAACAAAGCTTGGGGATTGAGTTTCCGGGTATCAGTAAACACCTGCGAAAACTCCACGGAACCGTTAACCAGCTCACCGCCAAAACGGGCCTGTAAATCCTGCAGGGACAAAGACCTGATCACTGGGTTTCTCCCTCCATACCCTCAGCCTGCGCAGACTTGCCAGCGCGCAAACGCAGTGCTGCCGCAGCATGTTCTCGATCGCAGAAATGAATTTTTTCACTACCGATAATCTGGTAATCCTCGTGACCTTTGCCTGCAATAAGGACGATATCCCCCGGTTGTGCCGCTGCGACAGCTTGGGCGATAGCTTTGGCACGATCGATTTCCACTTCAATATTATTGGCGGCGCCTTCAAGAATATCGTCGATAATTTTTTGTGGTTCTTCACTGCGGGGGTTATCGCTGGTCACAATTGCACGATCGGCCATCTCTGAGGCAATGCGCCCCATGGATGCACGCTTGCCGCTATCCCGGTCGCCACCACAGCCAAACACGCAGAGTAAATTGCCTCGGCAGTATGGGCGGGCAGCAGCCAAGGCAGCGCGCAGAGCATCCGGGGTGTGGGCATAATCCACTAACACTCCCACTTCATCCGCCCCCTTTACCTGTACTCGCTCCATACGGCCAGGCACCGCTTTTATAGTGGGAAAAACGGCGAGAATTTCCTCAAACGGCATGCCTGCAGATGCCGCCGCTGCAACTACCGCGAGTGCATTGTAAATATTGAAATCCCCGATCAGGGGCGCGTTTAATTCACCACGCCCCCAGGGTGAATCGAGTTCAACAGAAAAGCCCTTTTCATGACGGCAAAGATCGGTCACATGCAGGTCACCAGCTTGCAGTCCGTAAGTCAGCACACGCAGGCCGCGCAATTTACAGCGCTCTGCCAGCTGGGCACCAAAAGGGTCATCCAAGTTGATAATGCCGCGTTTCAGCTTCGGTAGCCCGAACAGTTTTTCCTTGGCAGCACCATATGCAGCCATATTGCCGTGGTAATCCAAGTGGTCGCGGGAAAGGTTGGTGAAAATAGCCGTATCAAAAATCAGACCATGCACACGCCCCTGGGAAAGGGAGTGGGAGGAAACCTCCATTGCCGCAGCTCGTACTCCACGATCCCGAAAATTGGCAAAGTCTGCCTGCAGATACACAGGGTCTGGCGTTGTGAGCCCAGTTTCCTGTAACTCAATTTCCCCGTCATTCCAAATACCATTACCAATGGTGCCAATCACAGCGGCGTTGCCAAAATGATGGGCCAATAATTGAGAAGTCAGGTAGGCACAAGTAGTCTTACCATTAGTACCGGTCACCCCAACCAGATGCATTTCTCCACTGGGGTTTCCATGAAAACGCGAGGCAATCTCACCAACACGCTTGGCCAAACCCGGCACACTGACAATCTGAATGTCACCGCGGCTTTTACATTCCAGTGTATCGCCATCAGCTAGCACTGCTGCAGCGCCAGCCTCAATTGCAGAGTCAATATATTCTCGCCCATCAACGATAGAACCGCGCAGCGCCATAAATACATCGCCGGCTTTTACCTTGCGACTATCCAGGGCAACGCCACTAACGGCAATATCGGGGATACCCGCATAACCTGGCACTAATTCCTGTAGGGAAATAAATTGTTTTTCGCGCTGAGTCACGATTTTGAACCTCTCTCGCTTAACTGCGCGGCCAGCTGTCGTTCCGCGGGCTCCACTTGCTCTGGCGGTACCTGCAGCAGGCGCATAGCTCCAGCCATTACCGATCCGAATACCGGTGCCGCCACTTCACCACCGGAATACTTGTCATGGCTGAGATCATCAATAACTACAACCGCAGCCAGGCGGGGTTTGTCAGCAGGGATAAAGCCAGCAAATACCGAGCGGTAACGACTATCTTCATAACCTCTGCGGCCGACTTTGTGCACCGTGCCGGTCTTACCAGCAACACGATAACCGTCCACCTTGGCTCGACGCCCCGTACCACTAGCACCAATAACCGTCTCCAACATGGCGGTTACCTGCTGCGCCAGCGGCCCTTCAATCACCCGTTCGGGCTCAACATCGACTTTATCCCCAGATAACACTAGGGAGACTGGCCGCTTGAGCCCGGCATTGGCCAGCACGCTATAGGCCTGAGCCAACTGCACAGCATTTACTGTTAAGCCGTAGCCGAAGGCAAAATTGGCCCGCTCGATTGGGTGCCAGCGACTACGGCTTGGCAGAATGCCCGGTGTCTCTCCAGGAAACCCACTGCCAACTGCCTCTCCCAGGCCCAGGCGGTAAAAGAGTTCCCGTAGCGAATTTGGTTCCAGATCCAAGGCAATTTTTGTGATACCAACCTGGCTCGACTTGGTGATAATGCGAGTGAGATCCAACTTGCCATAATTAACCGGGTCAACAAGGGTTTTGCCTGGCACACGTATATAGCCAGGACTGGTATCAATCTGGGTGTGAGGTTTGTAGCGCCCGGTTTCCAGAGCAGCTAACACAGTCAAGGGTTTTACCGTGGAACCGGGCTCAAACTGGTCGATTAGGGCGCGATTACGCATGGCTGAGGCCTTCACGCCTTTGCGGTTGTTGGGATTAAATGAGGGCTGGTTGGCCATCGCCAACACATCGCCACTATGGGTGTCGAGAATCACCATAAAACCCGAGGCAGCACCATTTTCAGCAACAGCTCGCTTTAACTCACGATAAGCCAGGTATTGCAGGCGCATATCGATGGACAGGCGCAAATCCTGGCCTGGCTGTGCTTCTCTCTGAATGGCCAGCTCCTGGACAGTGCGGCCTTTTAGATCCTTTACTACTTGCTGTGCACCAGGTTGGCCAGAAAGCCACTTATCGTAGGCCAGCTCCAGACCCTCCTGGCCACGATCATCAATATTGGTAAAACCCAAAAGTTGGGCAACCACCTCCCCAGCAGGGTAAAAGCGTCTGTATTCTTTCTTGCTATAAACCCCAGAAAGCCCGAGATCCAGTACCTTGCCGGCCTGTTCAGGGGTCAAGTGACGGCGCAAATACATAAACTCTTTATTGCGGTACTTTTCCAAGCGCGTGGCAAATTTAGATGGCTTTAACTCAAGGGCCCGGGCTAACTCATCAAGCTTTTTAATACCACTTTCTTTCAAAAGCTTGGGGTTTGCCCACAAACTATGCACCGGTGTGCTGACCGCTAGTAGTTCGCCGTTGCGGTCGACAATGGAGCCCCTATAAGCAGCGATTTCCTCCGTGCGAATAGTCCGCGCACGCCCCTGGTCCTGTAGAAACTGATAACCGCGTTCTGCAGCGGGCACAACCTGCAAGCGCGCCAGATGTAGCACCAAAGCCACTGCAAGCAGGCATAACAGAGCTGCCACCAGCACAAAACGCCAGCGGGCAATTCCCGGTTGAACTTGCTTTTTCTTGATTGCGCCCATATTTTTCCAGTTGGCGTTATTTTTTCACTTTGAAATCAAATTCCTTCAGGGCTCTCTTGAACAACCCGCCTAAAACCCTTTACGCTCAAAATTCTTATGCTTATTTTGGTGCCACTCTTCAAAGCACAAAGACATACAAACCACGGGGCCTAATCTATTAAGGCTTGTAGTTCTTAATATCAATCCACCGTTACCAGCACCTGATCAGATGGAGCTGGCACATGCATTTTTAATTCTTCGCGAGCTACCTTTTCCACGCGGCTGTAGGCAGACCAGGCTCCTCGCTCCAACAGCAAACGCTCCTGCTCATAGCGCAATTCATCCTGAGCTTTTTGTGCTCTACCCAATTCAGCGGTCAGTTCTCTGCTGCGCTGGGTTGAATAAACTACAGACAGGGCTGAAGCCATCGCGGCCAACCACAAACACCCGAGCCCGATCAAAAGTTTGCCCCGCATTGCTATCAGTTCCCTGACAGCTTTTCCGCAACCCGCATTACCGCACTGCGCGAGCGCAGATTCTCATCCACCTCAACTTCATTGGCTTTCACTGCCTTACCCAGAGAGCGCAGAGACCTGGCGATCTGACTATCCATTACCGGCAGCCCCCGGGGCAGTTGCGGGCCACGCTCCTTCTCGCGAATAAAGCGCTTGACCATGCGATCCTCCAGCGAATGGAAGCTGATAATGACCAACCGCCCTCCCGGAGCCAGCAGCTGCAGGGATTTATCCAACGCGCTCTGCAAATCATCCAACTCGCCATTAACATGGATACGAATTGCCTGAAAAACCCGGGTGGCGGGATGCTTGCCTTTCTCCCAGGCGGGATTGGCCGCTTTGACTACTTCCGCTAAATCTAAAGTTCGCTCAAAGAGCTTTTCCACCCGGCGGCGCACGATAGCGGCAGCCATACGGCGAGCGAAACGCTCCTCCCCATACTCTTTGAAGACCCTGGCCATTTCAGCCTCATCTTCGGTATTCACCCATTGGGCTGCGCTGAGACCACGACTGGTATCCATGCGCATATCCAGTGGCCCATCCTGCATAAAACTAAAACCGCGTTCAGCTTGATCCAGCTGCGGGGATGAGACGCCCAAATCCAATAAAATGCCGTTGACCCGCCCCGACTGCTCAGCCGCCGCACTGTCCATATCGGCAAAAGAGCCGTGCCAGATCGAAAAACGTGAATCAGACTGAAAGCGCTGATGGGCGTATTCAATCGCCTGTGGATCCTTATCAACGGCCAGCAAACGTCCCTTGGGACCTAGCTGTTTCAAGATTGCGGCACTGTGGCCACCACGGCCAAAAGTCCCATCGATATAAAAGCCGTCTGGATCAGTAATCAGGGCGTCCACGGCCTCGCGCAGTAACACACTGCGATGCAATTCTTGAGACACCCCGTGTACTCCTTATAAAGAGAGGGATGCCATTTCCTCTGGCATTCCCTCCTCATCTTCACTGTCATCGAGCCAGGACATCCAGCGTTCCTCGCTCCAAAGTTCTAATTTTTTTCCCTGCCCTACCAGCATCAGCTTCTTTTCCAGCCCGGCGTATTCACGCAAGGTAGGTGGGATCAATACCCGGCCATTACCATCCACCTGCAATTCGCAGGCATAGCCAATTAAAAGACGCTGGGCGCGGCGCGCCACTTTATTAAAACTGGGTAGGGACTCTATCTTTGGTAAAATCTGCTGCCACTGGGGCGCAGGGTAAACCAGCAAGCAACGCTCCTCTGTATGCGCAGTAATCACCAAACAACCGGCGCAGTCATCCAGCAGCCGGTCGCGGACCCGCGCTGGTATCGCCAGACGCCCCTTGGCATCCATATTGATTGCATGGCTACCCAAATACACTTTGAGATTTTCACTCGCTATCAATTACGCCTATCGCAGCGAACTGCACCTTTGCAGGTTGCTAGCGGGAAAACCCAAACTTTATTCGCGCAATGTAAACACCCACTTACTGGCTGCGAATAAACCACAAAGTTCCACGATTTTCCACTTTTTCCCACCTTTGACACTATAAAACTGGGTATCGCAAAGTCAAGGAAATCGACCCCAAAGTCCCCATAAACCCCAGTAAACTCGCGGCTTACAGAATAGATTTGGCGAGTGGCGCCAATATCATCTTCACATATCAACAAATTAGTGCGAGCACTCACTCACAAAATGATCGATTATTTTAAACTAACAATTCAAGTCGTGTGACACACGCCACATAGTCGCACTGCAGCCTCGCCACATGAATTAAGCGTCAAAAACAGGGTTCCGGATTTATAGAAAAGAGAAAACCCGGCACTTGCCGGGCTTCGGGAATGGATGAGCTGGCCTATAAGCCGGGTTCTGTCGAGGACAATCATTCATCTGGGATGCCTGTCACCAGACACCTCAAGCGACCTACCCGCCCTCAGTGCGGGTCACACCTATAGAGGGCCTATTTGGTCTTGCTCCGAACGGGGTTTACCATGCCGCGGACTGTTACCAGCCGCGCGGTGCGCTCTTACCGCACCCTTTCACCCTTACCTGTGCTTCCGAAGAAGCCATCGGCGGTCTACTCTCTGCTGCACTTTCCGTAGGCTCACACCCCCCAGGCGTTACCTGGCGTTCCACCCTATGGAGCCCGGACTTTCCTCCATCACACAAGGTGACAGCGATTGCCCGGCCAGCTCGCGGCGAAGAGTAATGAGGCGACAGCGGGATTGCAACAGGCAAAGCTTAATTACAAAGAAAAGCCCGCGCCTTATTTCTGCTGCAAGCTCCAATTGTAAAGCTCTTTCTTGTTAACGCCGGTAATTTCCCCAGCGATAGCCGCAGCCTTCTTGGGCGGCAACTCCGCAAGGAGTAGCGACATCACTCTCTGCGCCTCCGCATCCAGCTCATTGACTAGGCGACGCTCGGCTCCGCGTACCAGCAGGACAATTTCGCCACGCCGCTGATTAGCATCCGAGCGCACCCAGCTGACCAGCTCACCGAGCGGCATAAGGCGGAAAGTCTCGAATGCCTTGCTAAGCTCACGAGCAATTACTGCTTCACGCCCAGCACCAAACACTTTTGCCATTGCTTCAAGGGTATCCGCAACTCGATGTGGCGCCTCGTAAAAAACCAGCGTGCGGGTAGCACCAGCTAACTCTTGCAAAGCCCGCTCCCGGGCTCCGGCCTTGGCCGGCAGAAACCCCTCAAAACTGAAGCGATCACTAGGCAAGCCTGCAGCACTCAAAGCAGCTACAAAGGCGCAGGGCCCAGGTATCGGCGCTACACGGATTCCCCGCTCACGCGCCTCTCGCACCAAACGATAACCTGGATCTGAAATAAGAGGGGTACCCGCATCAGAAATCAGCGCCACCGTCTGCCCCTGCTCAAGCCGCTGCAAAATCTGGCCAGTGCGCTTGTCATCAGAGTGGTCGTGATACGCCATCAAGGGCGTTTCAATATCGAAATAGGAAAAGAGTCTCTGACTGTGACGTGTGTCCTCCGCCGCAACCAGGTCGGCACATTGTAGAACTTCAACAGCTCGCGGTACCATATCGGCCAAATTACCAATAGGCGTAGCGACAATATAAAGCATCGCCTGATCCGACCCCATAGTTGTTCACTCCAAATATAAATATTGCGGGAGAAGAATATGTCCGCCTCTTCCCGGCGCACGTCTACTGTGATCACCAGCATGGCTGCGGCAGCACTGGCACTGGCTTTAACCGCCTGCCAAACTCCAGCCTCCCGACCGGGGGCTTACCAGCCCACCTACCCGGCCAGCCACAAAGCCAGCCGCAGCGATGCCGTTCGCCTACTGCGTAGCGCCGAGACCTTGCCGGCTCCCGCGCGGGACCAGCAGCGCCTTCGGGCGGCCGCCATTCTATACGAGCTGGGAGAGAAAGAGTCAGCCAAAGAAGCTGTTGTGAAAATTATTCCCGAACAGCTGGATAACACCCTGTATGCCAGCTATGCACAGGTGTATGGCAGTTTACTTGCCGATGGCGATGACTTCTTCGAAGCCCTGGACTTAGCTACATCTCCACGCCTTGAGGGTGCTTGGGCGCAATTGCCACAGTCGACTGCGCTACCCTTACGCAACTTGCGCGCAGACCTTTGGGGCCTCCTTGGTAATCTCGACAGCGCCATTAGTGAGCGACGTGAGATTTCTTACCTTGTGAAGTCTGATGGCGCGATCGTTGAGAACAACAATGGCTTATGGCAACTACTTACCCAGCTACCTTCCAGTGAATTAAAGAATCGCGCCAATAAAAGCAGCGACACCCAGATGCGCGGCTGGTATCAGCTGGCGCTACTGGGTCGAGATACTCAGACTGATATCAGCTCACAACTTACCGCCCTTAGCCGCTGGCGTGAGCGCTGGCCAGCGCATAGCGCCAACACACATCCACCACAAGCATTACAGCTGCTCGAACGGCTAGCGGCTCAACGCGCCGATAGCATCGCCCTGCTACTGCCTTTATCCGGCTCACTTGGCAGTGCCGGTCGCGCGATCCGCGATGGCTTTATGGCAGCACACTACACAGCCCTGAACGCCGGAGGAGCCACTCCTAGGGTCATGGTATACGATACCGGCACAGAGCAGCCCTTCGAGGAAATCTACCAGAATGCCGTGGATGCAGGCGCTCAGTTCATTATTGGCCCCCTGGACAAGAGCAAAGTCTCCAACCTACTGGCGACAGAGAAGCTGCCAGTACCCACCTTGGCGCTAAACTATGGTGACCAGGGACGACTCACCAATGACCTAGTGCAGTTTGGCCTCGCTGTTGAGGACGAAGCCCGTCAGATCGCCCAACATGCCTACCGTCAGGGCCACCGCCAGGCAATGGTACTCACCACCAATAGCAGCTGGGGTCAACGGGGGGCCGAAGCATTCCGGGAGGAATGGCAAAATCTCGGCGGCTCAGTCAGTATTGGCAAGACATTCTCCAATAACAGCAAGTTTGCCAGCCTGGTTAGTGATGCTTTACTAATCCCAGCCAGCAAAGCGCGCAAAAAGGAACTGCAGGGCCGTTTGGCCGCGCCATTGGAGTTCACCCCACGGCGCCGCGATGATGTCGATATGGTGTTTGTAGCAGCCCTGCCCCAACAGGCCCGCCAACTCAATCCTATGCTGACCTACTACTACGCCGGCGACCTACCGGTTTATGCCACCTCCCATGTTTTTGGCGGTAGTGTCAATCCAAATCGTGACCGCGATATTAACGGCGTACGCTTTACCGCCCTGCCCTGGTTATTTGAGAATAACCAGACCAAGCAAGACATAGAGCAACAAGCCGCTCCGGCACCAGCATTTGCCCGTTTATACGCTCTGGGAGCCGATGCATTCCGCCTCTACCCACGCCTTCCCATGTTGCGCCAGTTTCCGCAACAGAAAGTACATGGTCTCACTGGGGCACTCAGTCTGAGTGCTGATGGCCGCATTGTGCGAGAACAGATGTGGGCACGAATCGAGAAGGGGGTGCCTGTGCCAATAACAACTGTAGAGCCGCTGTCGATACCTCAAGACAATGGCCAGCTGACAGGAAACAGTGAAGCTCTTTAAGCGTCCAGCCAGTACTGTCGGCGCACGCATGGAGGGTGCCGCAGCGCTTCACTTACAACGCGCGGGGCTCTCGGTGACTGAACGCAATTACCGCTGTCGTCACGGAGAGATAGACCTTATCGCCCGTGAAGGCGATACTGTCGTGTTTGTGGAGGTGCGCTTCCGCCGTAGCAGTCGCTTTGGCGGTGCCGGAGCCAGCGTGGATATTCGTAAGCAGCAAAAGCTGCTAGCCACCGCGCACAGCTATTTACAACAGCACAAACTGGACTGTCCCTGCCGCTTCGATGTCCTTGCCATAGACGGCGATGCGCAAAACATTCAGTGGATTAAGAACGCCTTCGAAGCCTAAGGCAAAACCGAGATTTACCTTGCCAAGTTACGGCGAACTGCGGTTCGCCTGAATTAAGGACACAATGGAACAGCGAGTCGTAACCCTTTTTCACCACAGTCTGGAAGCCACCATGAACGCCGGTGAGATACTGGCGCCCCTGATTGCGGAGGCCAGTGAGATGGTGGTGCACACACTGCTAGCAGAGAGCAAAATACTTCTTTGCGGCAATGGTGTCAGTGGCGCCCTGGCGCAGAGTTTCAGCTCGCAATTAACTGGCGGCTTCCAACGCGAGCGCCCCGGCCTGCCAGCAATGGCACTCAATAGTGACGGTGTCTCCATGGGCACCGTCGCACAAAATCATGGCAGTGCGGATACTTTCGCCCATCCAGTACGCGCTCTTGGCCAACCCGGCGACCTGCTGATAATAATTAGTAGCGATGGCGGGGACTCCAACTTGGTACAAGCTATGCGCGCCGCCCGAGACCGCGACATGGGAATCCTGGCCCTCACCGGTGGAGATGGTGGCGATTGCGCTGCCCTCTTGGATAACCACGATATTGAACTGCGCGTGCCTTCCGATGTCGCAGCAGAGGTACACCAAGTACACCTTCTGACTATTTTTTGCCTGTGCGACTTGATCGACAGCAGCCTGTTCGGTGGCTATGAGGACTGAACCATGAAAACAAAACTATCTTCTGTTGGAAAATGCCTTCTGGCCGCGCTTGCCATAGCCTCTCTGCTTGGCGGCTGCAGCACAGTTATGGAGGCCACTCACGATGGCCCCATCCAGCAAGACCCAGGGAAACGCTCGCTGGGAACTTATATCGATGATGAGAGAATCGAAACCATTGTCACAGTGAATATCAACAAAGCCCACCCCGACCTGAAAGCAGCAAATGTTGACGTAACCTCCTTCAATGGGGTGGTTTTGCTCACAGGCCAGGTACCCAACCAGGAACTTCGCATGCTTGCCGGCCGCACTGCTGAGCAGGTTCAGAACGTACGACAGGTGTACAACGAGACACAGGTACGCGGCAAAGTCACCTTTCTCGCCTCCACCAGTGATGCCTGGCTGACAACTAAAGTGAAAACCAATTTGCTTGCAGATAAGGAAATTGATGGGGCTCGCATCAAAGTGGTAACAGAAAATGGGGTGGTTTACTTGATGGGGCTTCTGACCCCGGCGGAAGCAGAACGCGCTGCGGGCGTAACCCGTTCAATTGGTGGAGTACAAAAGGTCGTAAAAGCCGTGGAGTACATCAATTGATACAGTGATGTTGTACCCCATTTAACAATTTGATATCCGAATAAAAAACGGAGGCTAAGCCTCCGTTTTTTATTGGTGAAGCTTTAAGCCAAAGTTACAGGCGCTCAATAGCTATCGCCGTGGCCTCACCACCACCGATGCAAAGGCTAGCAATGCCCTTCTTAACATCGCGCTTCTCCATAGCGGCCAACAGGGTGGTCAAGATTCGAGCACCGCTGGCACCCAATGGATGGCCTAGGGCACAAGCGCCACCGTTCACATTAACCTTATTCCAGGGGAGTTCCAGCTCACGCATGGCTGCCATGGTTACCACGGCGAAAGCCTCATTAATCTCAAACAGGTCAACATCGGCAGCAGACCAACCGGTGTTTTCCAGCAACTTATGCATGGCACCCACTGGGGCAATAGTGAACCACTCGGGCTCACGGGCAAACTGAGCTTGCCCTTTGATAACCGCTAATATTTTGAGTCCGCGCTTATCAGCCTCACTTTTTCGCATCAGTACCAATGCCGCAGCGCCATCGGAAATAGAACTGGAGTTGGCTGCAGTGACAGTGCCATCCTTGCGGAAAGCCGGTTTCAACTGCGGGATTTTGTCTGGACGAGCACTGCCTGGAGCCTCATCTACACTGACGACTACCTCTCCACGCCGGGAAGCAATGGTTACCGGGGTAACTTCACGGGCAAAATCACCACTTTCAATTGCTGCCTGGGCACGAGCCAGGGACTCCAGGGCAAACGCATCCTGCTCTTCACGAGAGAACCCATACTTATCCGCAGTACCCTCAGCAAAAGCACCCATCAATTTGCCGTCTTCGGCATTCTCAAGGCCATCGAGAAACATGGAGTCCTTAACCTCACCGTGCCCCAGGCGCATGCCGGAACGGGCTTTAGGCAAAAGGTAGGGGGCGTTGCTCATACTTTCCATACCACCGGCAACAATGACCTTGCCCTCCCCCAACAACAGCGCATCCCGGGCCATCATCACAGTCTTCATACCAGAACCACACACCTTATTGACGGTAGTACAGGGCGTGCTGTCTGGAATACCTGCTGCCAGCGAAGCTTGGCGCGCAGGCGCCTGTCCCACACCTGCTGGAAGCACACAACCCATCAGGACTTCATCGATATCTGCGGGGGCTACCCCTGCATCTTCCAGAGCCGCACGAATTGCCGCTGCGCCCAACTGTGGGGCACTCAAGGAGGATAAGCTACCCTGCATGGCACCCATCGGGGTCCTCGCCATTCCGACGATCACTACGGGGTCTGAAGTTACATCACTCATTCTGTCTGCTCCCAGTTCTACACCGCCCTCTCTGCTGTGGCGGCAATTGTGTTTTATAGTCGCCGCATTATAGCCGAAGCACTACCCTGCTCCGCCAGAGCCAGTTTCACTACTAGCGTCGCCCGGCAGATGGAGCGTGTTACTATCGGCGCCAATCATAAGAAAAAGTGGCGAGAGGACTTATGGAGTTATCGAGCATTATCGTGCTGGTGGTTATTGCTGCACTTTTGTTTTATGGAGTAGGGATTTATAACAGACTGGTTTCCCTAAAAAATCGCAATGAGAACGCCTTTGCACAGATAGAGGTACAACTGAAACGGCGCCACGACCTGATCCCCAACCTGGTGGAAACTGCTCGAGGTTACCTGAAACACGAGCGGGAAACCCTCGAAGCCGTAACTGTTGCGCGCAATACCGCCATCAGCGATCTCAAGGCAGCAGCCTCAAACCCGTCAAGTGCCACTGCCATCGGCAAACTTGGCCGTGCAGAGAGCACCCTGAATGGAGCCCTGGGACGCTTTACTGCAGTAATGGAGGCATACCCGGACCTGAAAGCCAACCAGAACATGATGCAACTCAACGAGGAGCTGAGCAGTACTGAGAATAAAGTTGCCTTTGCACGGCAGGCATTTAACGACTCGGTCACAAATTACAACATATACAAACAAAGCTTTCCGCCAGTATTGCTGGCTGGTTTTTTCGGGCATCGCGCCAATGCCCAACTGCTGGAATTTGCCGACTCAGATGCCGCTCAGGTAGCACCTCGTATCGAGTTTTAAGCGATGAATTTTTTTGAGTACCAGGATCGCGCCAGACGAAACAGCCTCCTGCTTGTAGGGCTTTTCGCTCTAGCCGTAGTTTTGCTGATCTCCCTGACCACTTTAGTCGCTGCCGCAGCGATAGCGCTCTCTCGCGGCCAGCCTTTTTCATTCAGTACTATCGAGCAATTACTGGGCTGGCAAACTGTGATATCCATCGCCCTGACGATTGCTGCCATTGTCGCCCTCGGCAGCCTATATAAACTGCACCAACTCAACGCCGGCGGCAGCGCAGTGGCCGAATCCCTCGGCGGACGCAAGCTCAATATTGCTCCACAGAATTCCAACGAACAACGCGCACTGAATGTTGTAGAGGAAATGGCAATCGCCTCAGGTACCCCTGTGCCGGATGTCTACCTGATTGAGGATGATGCGATCAATGCATTCGCCGCGGGCTCCAAACCCACCGATGCAGTGATCGGCCTCACTCGAGGCTGCGTTGAAAACCTTAATCGAGAGGAACTGCAAGGTGTAGTGGCACATGAGTTCAGCCATATCTTAAATGGCGATATGCGTTTGAATATCCGTATCGTAGGAATGCTGAACGGTATCCTGATTATTGGCCTGCTCGGCCATTGGCTGGTTCGCGGAATTTACCCTGGCAATCGAGAAAACCGAGGGCGTGCGGCTCTGTTTGGGCTCGGCGCAGCATTAATGGTTGTGGGCTATACAGGAACCTTCTTCGGCAACCTGATTAAGTCTGCAGTTAGTCGCCAACGGGAGTTCCTTGCAGATGCCTCTGCAGTACAATTTACCCGGAACAATACAGGTATCGCTAGCGCACTAAAAAAGATTGGCAGTTACGGCTCAAAATCGACTCTGACCAGCGGCAGGGCAGCGGAATACAGCCATATGTTTTTTGCCAATAGCATGAAGCGTTCGCTATTTAACCTCTTCGCCACACATCCGCCTCTGTCAGATCGTATCACCCGACTCGACCCCAGCTGGAATGGCCTTTACCCCGACAATACTAATAACGCCTCACAATCACAGCCCCCTGCATTTGTTGAGTCCGCGCAAGTATCCACTTTCGCAAAATCCGCACCCTTCCAGGCAGCGCTGGATGCTGTAGATAACAGCATTGCCAACCCGAGCGAACAACAGGTGCAATACGGACGCCAGCTGCTTCAATCTATTCCCTCTGGACTTCAGCAGGCAGCTCATGACCCCTTCGCCGCACGCGCGCTGATTTATCACCTGCTGTTACACAAGGACGGGGCAGAGCGGCAAGTACAACGCGAACTACTCAATAAAATTGCCCATCCAGCAGTGGTGCGGGAAATGCGACAACTGGAGACACAGCTGGAAAGCCTGCCCAATAGTGCACGCTTGGCCCTGTTGGATCTTTGTGTTCCCGCACTGAGAGCACTGGTCCCTCAGCAGTATCAAGTATTCAAGAGAAACCTGATCAAACTGCTGCACAGCGATGGGAAAATTGAGATTTGGGAGTGGGCCCTATATCGGGTACTGATGCACGCACTGGAGGGCTCTCCTGACCGACAGCGGCTTTCCAATAAAAAGGGAGCCAGCAAAGATGCCAACTGTTTCCTTCTCGCCGCTATCGCCCATTCGGGCAATAGTGAGTATCTACCTGCCAAAAGGGCTTATGAGCAAGGCCTCAAGGCTTTGGGTATAGAGGTCACACCACTGCCAAGTCACAAGGATATAAATTTACCGCGGCTCGACAAGGCCATCGCCATTGCAGGACAGATGAAAGCTCTGGATAAACCGGCATTGTTAAAGGCAATGGTACTAACCCTAAGCCATAACGGGGTGATCAAGGCAGAGGAAATCGAATTGCTCCGGGCCGTAGCAGATAGCTTGGACTGCCCAATGCCACCTCTGCTACCAGCGCAGCCATAAATCGGGTCGACTAACCAACAGGCCGGCATTGCCGGCTTGTTTCCACTTATTTATTAAACGTGATGCTGATAGACAGGGCCTATTCCTACGCTCCACAAAATTACCGAAGTAATTAAGACAGTAACCATCATGACAAGCGCCACAGTGAGCACCGCACAGGCATAAAGAAATGCCCGCTCTTTGTTCATCTTCATCAAAATTGGGATACCGGCAAATACCAGATAGATTGAGTACATCCCCGCAATGCCCACGGCGGCCATAGTAAGCCAAGGGTGGGGGAAAAGAACCACAATACTAGCGAGGAAAATTGGCGTAGTGATAAAGACCGCAAGCGCGGTGCCTTCATAATGGCGTGTAGGTTCATCACCCTCGACACCATAGGACCTCGCCATCCAGTTAATAAATTCCCCAAGGCAATAGACTCCGACCAGTAACGCAAAGTAGGTCACTATAGACAAAACTGCTGCACTCTCCGGAGTCAACTTGGCCAGATGCCCCCCTACCTCAAATCCCACCCGTGTGACACCAAAGTAGCCGGCAACTGTAGGGATCAGAGCCAGAAATGGAACATGGGTCACGAAAACCTGGAAAAAAGAATGTCTATCCGCTCGGATGGCTTTCCACTCTTTTTCAGGATTAGTAAGAATGCCGATTGTGTGACTGAGTAATCGCACGCTGAAACTCCCTTCAATACCCTGCATTGCAGTATCGGGGGACGGCGCGGAATTAACCAATGCGAATAAGAAATTAGGCGCCACTTTTAAATCAGGTTGATTTATATCAAGCGCGAACAGAGACGCGATTCCGGCCGCCCCGCTTTGCCTTGTAAAGGGCCTGGTCAGCGGCCTTAAGGACAGTATCAGGCCCTCTGAACTCCTTACCCCTCTGAGCGAGGCCAATACTAACGGTTACCTTAATCTGTTGATCTGAACGGCGTTCAGAACGCCACAATTTAGGACCGGAAATACGTCCTCCAGAGCGCAAGCGCATGGGATAGGCCGCTATTTTCTCCCGAATAAGCTCCAGCTGTCTTTCTGCGGCTGAAAGGTCACGACCAGAAATAATTAGCACAAACTCCTCCCCCCCATAGCGAAATAATTCCCCTGACGTATTTCGAGCAATCTGGGTAGCAACCATTCGCAGTACCTGATCACCGACCTGATGACCAAAGCGATCATTCAATTTCTTAAAGTAATCGATATCAATCATGGCAATAGAATAATGCCGGCCGGGAGTGAGCATCCGATACCTGAAAGCCCTCCGAGACCGGACTCCGGTCAACTCATCGCGGAAAGCCAGCTCATAGCTGCTACCCAGCAGCGAAAAGATAAGTAGGAAACCAGCTACTGACATTAAAGGAACCAGAGGCATCCCACTCCAGACTCCATACAACGTAAGCAAGATGCAGCTGAATAACCCCACAGCCGTGGGCCCGGGGTAAAGAGCCAGCAGTGCCAATGCGCCAAGTGAGGCCGCCATACAGGCCAAGAGTGGTAAAGGTGGGGAAAACCGGTCAAGAGCCAATAGCCAAGCAGGCAGATGCTGCAAAGAAAACATCTGAGCTAACGGCCCATAATATTTCTGCAACCAGAATAGGGCTATCCCCTGTGCACCCAGGATCAACAGCCAAGCGACCCCAAAATTACTCCATATGCTACGGTCGCGGCTGCAGCTAAATAACATCAAGTTGAGGGCGATCAACCCCAGATAGAGGGAAAAATCCTGCTTCAACAGTATTTCGAGACTGATCGTCCCATAGAAAAACATTAATAGTAATGCGGCCAGACCAACTCGGCTTGAGCGATAAAATAAACTGAGCAGCAGCGCTGTTACCAATAACAGAAAAGGCAGCTGGACATTGTTCAGGGACGCCAGATCGAGCCAGGGTAAATGTTGGGCAAGTGGCAAAATCAGGAGCAGTCCGGGCAACCAGCTAAAACGCAGCCACTGCAAATACGACGGCATGGTAAATTGGGAGCAAGAAATAACAGAGAATTATACGCACCTGATAACAGTAATTTCTTAGACTAGGCGCACAAAAGAGAAGACCGACGAAAACAAAAAGAAAAAATAAAAAAGGGGCAAAACTGCCCCTAGAAATTTTTTAAAGCCGAGCTTATTTCACAACGCGCAATGCGGGCTTCTTCACCGACTTTTTGCCCAAGCTGGTGGGCGGGGTAGGTTCGGGCGGTTCTGGGGTTTCTTCTGCCTCAAACACCATACCCTGGCCATTCTCACGAGCATAAATTCCAACTACCGCGCCAACCGGAACCTGGATATCAGTGGGAACCCCACCAAAACGCGCATTAAACCTGATCGCATAGTTATCCATGGTCAGCCTCGCAACAGCACTTTCAGAGATGTTTAGCACTATCTGCCCATCATCATTAACATGCTGTTGTGGCACCAGCACCCCGGAAAGGTGCGTATCGACAAGAATATAGGGAGTGCACCGGTTATCGGTAATCCACTCGTAAAATGCCCGCAAAATATATGGGCGATTGGAGGTCATGACCGGCTTACTCACCTAACTACCCTCAACGCATTTCCCGTTCGTACTCGGTAAGGCTCTGCTGGAACGCTTCACGGGCAAACAGGCGATCCATATAATCCAGCAGCGGCTTCACTTGCTTAGTCTTGGGCAAGCTGATTTCGAACTGCTCGAGACGCCAGAGCAGTGGAGCCATACAGCAATCCACCAGGGAAAATTCTTCATTGAAGAAGTACGGCAGCTCAGTAAACATCGGCGCAATGCCAACCAAGCTATCACGCAGCTCCTTACGGGCGGATGCAGCATCTTTGCCTCCTGCCAGAATTTTATCCACCAGCGGACACCAGTCGCGCTCAATACGATGCATAATCTGGCGACTTTGAGCGCGCGCAACCGGGTAAACGGGCAGCAGCGGCGGGTGTGGGAAACGCTCGTCAAGATACTCCATCATAACCTTGGTTTCGAAGAGCACCAGATCGCGATCAACCAGAGTCGGCAGCGAATTGTAGGGGTTGAGGTCAGCGAGCTCGGCGGGCTTATCATCCGAGTCCACATCTATGATTTCTACGGACACCCCTTTCTCTGCCAGTACGATACGCACCCGATGGCTATAGTGACTGCGACCATCAGAGAAGAAGGTCATAGAGGAGCGCTTGTTGGTAGGCACACCCATGTTCAAACTACCTCAAACTTGTTGGCCGACAAACACCGGCCTTTATTCAAAATATAAAAGGGCGGCAGAGTATCTCCACCACCCATCAAAAAGAAACCTGCGAATCTTAGTGGTGTATGTCTTTCCAGTACTCGCGGTTCAGCAGCCAGGCAAAGATAAAGAATATAAAAATAAACGCCAGCACATAGAAACCAATGCGCTTGCGATCTTCTGCCATTGGCTCTGCAATGTACTCCATAAAGTTGACCAGGTCATACATAGCCTGATCAAACTCTTCCGGATTCATGGAACCCTTCACACTACCAACCTTGAGGCTGCCACAATCGGCGTCCATGATCGGGTTACCCAGCTCATCGCGCACGATCTTACCATGGTCGCGCTTAGGACCAGGGGCACATTCCGGCAAGCCCTGCAGCTCCATCAATACATGCGGCATGGCGACACTGGGGAATACCAGATTATTCACACCGGTAGCACGACTGTCATCCTTGTAGAAACTGCGGAGATAAGTGTAGAGCCATTCCGGTGAGCGGGAGCGGGCAACCAGCGTCAGGTCCGGCGGCGTGGCGCCGAACCATACTTTGGAGTCATCCGGGCGCATGGAGATCTGCATCAGGTTACCGATCTTGTCGTTACCCAGGATCAGGTTCTCCATCATCAGCTCTTTGGGGATATCCAGATCTGTAGCAACACGCTCCCAGCGGGAATAGTTGGCACTGTGACACCCCATGCAATAGTTGACGAAGTACTTGGCTCCACGCTGCAAAGACGGCTTGTCCTGAAGGTCGATACTAATAGGGTCCAGCTCAACACTGGACTCAGCGCCTACCGCTTTGATTGGGATAAAGGTCAGCAGGCCAACAACCACAATACCGATAAACAGAATACCGAATGTTTTTGCTCCAGATGGGCTGGTTACACGCTCAGGCTCTGGGTATACCTCATCGCGGCTAGTAATCCAGGGCAGCAAGGCGAAGAAAGCTGCCAACAAAACAGTCACTACTCCCATAAAGGTATTTACCGAGAAGTTAGCCACTGCCATCCACAGGAACAGTACACCGAAGCCGATGCTTACAACCCAGGAACCCACTCCCTTGCGCTCCTTTGGATTCGTCCAGACCGGCATGGTCAGGAAGAACGCAAAATAGAACAGGGTCGCCACCTGAGACAGGAAGTTACGCTCTGGGGTCGGAGATTTAACCCCCAGGTAACCCAGGATAATAAATACCGCTGCGAACAAAAGGAGCAAACCTTTTGGCAGCCAACCTTTGTAACGGATGGAACGTACGGGGCTCTTATCGAGCCAAGGCAGTACAAACAGCACCGCAATGGCCGCACCCATAGCCACCAAACCAAGGAACTTGGCTGTAAGAGGACCAATATCCATAGTTACCGCACGCAAGATCGCGTAGAACGGCGTGAAGTACCAAACAGGTGCAATATGGGGAGGGGTCTTCAGTGGATTTGCTTCCTCGAAATTAGCGTACTCCAGGAAGAAACCGCCCATCTCAGGGAAGAAAAACACAACAGTGGCGAAGATAAACAGGAATACCGCAATACCCACCAGGTCATGTACAGAATAGTAAGGGTGGAAAGGTACGCCGTCTTTGGGGATACCGTTCTCGTCCTTATTTTTCTTAATCTCGATACCATCAGGGTTGTTAGAACCCACTTCATGCAACGCCAGGATATGCAGGACTACCAGCAACACAAGAACCAACGGCAGTGCAATAACATGCAGGGAAAAGAAGCGAGTCAGCGTAATACCTGAAATCAGATAATCACCGCGAATCCACTCAACCAGGCTATCGCCAATACCGGGTATTGCACCGAACAGGGATACAATTACCTGGGCACCCCAGTAAGACATCTGACCCCAGGGCAATACATAGCCCATAAAGGCCTCAGCCATCAGCACCAGGTAGATACACATACCAAAGATCCACACCAGCTCGCGGGGCGGCTTATAAGAGCCATACATCAATCCGCGGAACATATGCAGATACACAACCACAAAGAAAGCAGATGCACCCGTCGAATGAAGGTATCGAATCAGCCAGCCCCATTCCACATCGCGCATGATGTATTCAACAGAGGCGAAGGCACCTTCAGCCGAAGGATTAAAACTCATCACCAACCATATACCGGTCAGAAGCTGGTTAACCAGTACGAGCAGTGAGAATACGCCGAAGAAGTACCAAAGATTAAAGTTTTTGGGCGCATAGTACTTGCCCATATGCTTATCCCAGGCCTGGTAGATCGGCAGACGCTGATCTACCCAGTCACCGAAATCTGCTAGCCATTTCATGCAGTGCCCTCCTGGTCTACACCAATCACGATTACCTCATCGCTCTCATAGGAATAAGGCGGAACTTCCAGGTTGGTAGGTGCAGGAACACCGCTGTAAACACGGCCGGCCATATCGTATTTGGAACCATGGCAGGGGCAGAAAAAGCCACCCATCCACTCATCACCACCCAAATCGGCGGCGCCCACTTCCGGGCGGTACATAGGTGCACAACCCAAATGTGTACACAGGCCAACCAGAACCAACAACTTTGGTTTGATAGAACGATTTTCCGGATTTACATAATCTGGCTGGATAGATTCCTCAGAGTTGGGATCGCGCAACTGCGGCTCCACTTTCTCTAGATTTTGCAACACTTCATCGGTGCGGCGTACTACGTAGACCGGCTTGCCGCGCCACTCAACAGTAACCATCTGGCCCGGTTCAAGTTTGCTAATGTTGTATTTAACCGGAGCACCAGCAGCTTTTGCCTTGGCACTCGGATTCCAGGAAGCGACGAAGGGAACGGCAACCCCAACCGCTCCCGCACCACCAACAACTGAGGTGGCAGCGGTTAAGAAACGGCGCCGTCCTACATTTACACCGTCATCACTCATGACGTAGTTCTCCCATCACAGCGATCCCGGATACACCGGAGATGCGCTGGCCCAAACCCAAAAAGTCTTGAAAGAAGTCCCGCTCCGGCAGATTGCCCGCGCGAATAAACCCCACAAATCAAGCGGATACAAATCCGCGCAATGTTAAAGAAAATGCCATTTTGATACAAGGCAAAGACATAGGAACGTCGGGAATTACGCAGCGAAACAGCGAGAAATCGAGCAAAGCATCACAAGCACTGCTCAACACACCAAATGCCGGAGATAAAAAAGCCCGGCAGATGCCGGGCCCAAAAGAAAGCTTAACGCTTGGAGAATTGCGGCTTCTTACGCGCTTTGCGCAGACCGACTTTCTTACGCTCAACCTCACGAGCGTCGCGGGTAACATAACCTGCGGCGCGCAGCGGTTGACGCAGCGCTTCATCGTACTGCATCAGGGCGCGAGTCAGGCCGTGACGGATAGCACCCGCCTGACCAAAAGAACCGCCACCTTTTACAGTTACAGTAACATCGAATTTTTCAACCATATCGGCTCTTTCCAGCGGCTGACGCACGATCATGCGAGCCACCTGACGACCGAAGTATTCGTCCAGGGTACGACCGTTTACAGTGATCTTGCCCTCACCAGGCACGATAAATACACGAGCAGTAGAGGTCTTGCGGCGGCCGGTACCGTAGTATTGAGTAGTTGCCATCAGATTTATTCCCGTTTAGATCGCCAGTTCAGTCGGCTGTTGAGCCGTGTGAGGATGTTCACTACCGCTGTATACTTTCAGCTTCTTGAACATGGCGCGACCCAGAGGACCCTTCGGCAGCATGCCTTTTACGGCGCTCTGAATGGTGCGCTCGGGCGCTTTCTCGATCAGCTTCTCAAAACTGATGGACTTGAGACCACCGGGGTAGCCAGAGTGGCTGTGGTAGATCTTGTCTTTGGCCTTATTGCCGGTCACGCGAACCTTTTCTGCATTAATTACGATAATGTAATCGCCAGTGTCCACGTGGGGCGTATATTCAGGCTTGTGCTTGCCGCGCAGGCGGTGGGCGATCTCGGCAGAAATACGGCCGAGGGTCTTGTCCGCAGCGTCAACAATGTACCAGTCGCGTTTTACCGCTTCTGGCTTGGCACTGTATGTCTTCATGTTATAAACACCTGTAATATGACCCCCTGAATTAGGGGCCGTCCCACAAAAGAGCGCGGATAGTACAAAAGGAGTGCTCGCTTTTCAAGCGATATTTCGACGTGTCACGAGGCGTCATTAGTCGGGGCGATGCGCCCGCTCCAGGTACTCGCGGGACTGCATTTCCAGTAGGCGACTAACAGTGCGCTCAAACTCAAATCGCAGTTGTCGCCCACCATAAAGTTGATCGGCCGACACCTCCGCCGAGATCACCAATTTGACGCAACGGTCATAGAATTCATCAACCAGATTGATGAAACGTCGCGCCTGGGCATCCATCCTTTCATCAAATCTGGGCACCGCAGCGAGCAGCACAGTCTGAAACTCCCGCGCCAGTTCGATGTAGTCATTTTGCGAACGAGGCCCATCACAGAGGTCAGCAAAATCAAACCAGGCCACATCATCAGCTACTTTAAGTGCACGAATAGGCCTCCCCTCCACCTGTAAATCCACATCGCTTCGAACCTCACAGCCATCCACGCTCAACTGTGTAAAGCTGTGCGATAGATTTGCGATCGCAGCGTCATCCAAAGGTGCATGATAAAGCTCCAGTAATTCAAGGGTACGCAAGCGATAGTCGGTACCTCCATCAACATTAACCACTTTGGTATGACGCTGAAGGAGCGCAATCGCCGGCAAAAAGCGCGCCCTTTGCAAACCATCTTTATAGAGCCCCTCTGGCTCGATATTAGAGGTAGCCACAAGGGCCACCCCGCGACGAAATAAGGCCTCCAATAAACCTGCAAGGATCATGGCATCGGCAATATCGGACACAAAAAACTCATCAAAACACAGGACCTGGGCCCGGTTCGCGATCTTATCGGCCACCTTCTCCAGTGGGTTTTTCTCCCCAGCATACTGCTTTAAGCCCCCATGTACTTGGCGCATAAAACGGTGGAAGTGAGTCCGCTGCTTCCTGGGGAAAGGCAAGGACTCATAAAATGCATCCATCAAATAGGTCTTACCGCGTCCCACCCCACCCCAAAAGTAAAGCCCTCGCTCCGGACCGACATCCGCCCTGCGAAGGCGGGCAAACAGATTCCCAATAATGCCCCGCTCAGCCCTCTCGACCAGACGCCGATGCAAATCCTGCAACTCCTGCACCGCCGCTCGCTGCGAGGGGTCCTCAATAAAATCCGGGCGCTGCAGATCATTCTCATAACGCGCTATCGGGGAACAAAATGACGGGTTGGCAGGAGGCATAAAGGAAGATTCTTCAACAACTGTATTACTGGCGCGCACTCTATCAAATTCACTATAGCGCCGCCTAGATAGCAGAGAAGCCGCCATCAGCCCTAGGCCCACCTACTCAACCCAGTGCAATTCGCCAGGAGCCAGCGGCAATTCGGAACTGCAGGCTAACCTGCGTGTCGCAATTTACCAACAGTATTAATTGTCGGGTTAATAATCGCGTATACTGGGTCCGCTAACATGGGGTTGATAGTCACTTGAGGGGGACTACCCGAGGCGTGGGGCGGTGCCACTACCGCGCCGGCATCCATCACGGATCGCCAATGCCATATAACAGCAAGTTGAGGAGGTAGTAAGTGCACTCTACATCGGTATTAATTCTAGTCGGCGTCCTGGGCATGACCTTGGGCGCCCTGCTGGCATTCCTCGCAGTCCGCGGACGCAGCAGCGTCGACCGCACTCAGGAACTCGAGCTACGCCTGCGGGAAGCCAATAATAAAATGGAGGACTTCCAGCTCCAGGTAAACGAGCACTTTGACCAGACATCCCAGCTCGTTCACAACTTAACCGAAAGCTACAAGGAAATTCACGAGTATTTATCCAACAGCGCTCTGCGCCTTTCCAGCCAGGATATCGGTCGACAAATGCTCGAAGCCGGGAGCGGCAAGCTGAAGGAGGATGACAAACAACTTCAGGATATGGAGCCCCCTAGAGACTGGGCTCCCAAGGAGCCTGGAGCCAAAGGTACCCTTGCGGAGGATTACGGCCTGGAAAAAGAGGCACACGCAGGAAGTTAGACTTAGCCATCAACTGTTACTTCGGCAGAGCTTTCAGTTGATAACCCAATTAAAAAGGCGGGATAACCCGCCTTTTTAATTGGAAACTTTACAAACTCTGATAGTAATCCATGAGAATTTGCGCCACCTCTGGGCGAGAGAACTCTGGGGGCGGAGCGATACCATTACCCAACATCTCACGCACCTTGGTACCAGATAATAGAATGAAGTCCTCTTTAGAGTGATCCGGCACATCACGCATCATCACGACCTTATTCAGCTTTTTTGAATAGGCGGTATGGTCAGCACGAAAGATTTCAATCTCCAATGCACCCTCGGGTACCCTTCCATCAAAAATAGTCTGGGCATCAAAAGCACCATAGTAGTCACCGACACCCGCGTGGTCGCGCCCAACGATCAAGTGGCTGCAGCCACAGTTTTGGCGGAAAACGGCATGCAGTACAGCTTCGCGAGGGCCCGCATACAACATATCGAAGCCATAGCCTGTAACCATTACAGTATTTGCCGGGAAGTAAACTTCCACCATCTTACGAATTGATGCATCCCGGACCGGCGCTGGAATGTCCCCTGGCTTTAGCTGGCCCAGCAACATATGAATCAGCACACCATCGGCTTCCACAGCCTCCAGCGCCATTTTGCATAATTCTTCATGGGCTCGGTGCATCGGGTTGCGTGTTTGAAAGGCAACCACCTTATTCCAGCCCCGCTCGGTAAATTCATTGCGAATTTCCACAGCCGTGCGGAAAGTATCCGGGAAATCATTCTGGAAATAGCTGAAATTGAGCACTTCGATTGGGCCGGAAATTAACTTCCTCCCAGCTGACTTAAAGGTCGCAACGCCAGGATGTTTTTCATCGAGCGTGCCAAATACCTGCTCAGCCATGCTATTCATTTGTTCATCAGTAATGGTCTCAATGGCTTCTACATCCATTACCGCCAGCACTGGGTTGCCCTCAACATTGGGGTCACGTAATGCAATCCGGGAAGCACCTTCTATAGCATCGCAGTCCTCTACCACATTCAAGACAGGAACCGGCCAAAAGAGACCATCAACAGTGCGCAAGGTCTCAGCCACACTCAGCGCATCGGCCAGATTCATATAGCCGTGCAGCGGATTAAAGTAACCAGCCCCCAACATCACTGCATTGGCCGCCGCGGCAGAGCTGACCACAATCGAGGGCAGCGACTCCGCTTCATGCATCAGTTGGTGATGCCTTTCACTGTCGTACACAAAGCGCGGCTGCAGCTCAATACTGCCATGGGGGCGAACTAGGGACATGCTGGTCTCCAAATACAAATATTGCCGGTTAGTCTTAAATTTTCGACGGGCCATTATACGCACTTGCAGGATGCGACCAATGCCAGCCCATCACAGGAGACGGGATTATAGACCCTGCCAGTCCACTCTAATAATTACCCTCCAAAATCTGGTTAACCTCCCCCATGGGAAGGCGCAAGGAGAAAGTGCTATCCAAAAGCGACAAACATCAAAATTGAACAGTGATGGCAAAGGACTTAAAGGAGCATTTAGGAGGGGGGCTTCCATTCACAAAGCCAACTTAACTTGTAGTTTCCTATCAAGGAGGCACCACGTGAGTTGGATCAACAAAATATAGCAGCGGCCTTTTAGGCTGCTTCTAGATACACGAGAGCACGATCTGAAAGTAGCCTTAAGAAGCTCTGTATACGGCAATTAACTGGGCATAAAGCCTTTGCTTTGAAAGCAAAATTTTACATTACAAATTTGATTTTTGAGATAGGCACGGAAACATATAATAACCCACGAACAGATTGGGCCATAAACGATAGAACAGCAGATAAACCTACAGATAAGAGGCAACAGCCAATAAAAGAGCTGTTTCCTTAGGCCAGCTATGTATGGACCTTATATTGCCATCTCCACCCCAACACTTCGCATATCAACCTTAAAACCATGAGTAAAGGCCCATATCTACTAACATAAACAATCATAAATCTCCTTTGTCTCTCCTCGGCCAAAGACAGCAAAATGCCCCTCCCGGCGATTCCATTCCAAGACGTGTGTATAATCAGCGCAAAGAGGAGTCGAGAGTGTCCCAAAATCGCTTTTTACAAGACTGGGCTTTACCCATTCTGGTAGGCCTGGCCATGGCGGCCTTGCTGTTAGTTATATTCCCGCAATTGCGTGGCACTGCTCCAACCCCCAAAGGCGGAGATTGGCAGGGCCCCGTATCCTATGCCCATGCAGTCAATGTTGCAGGACCTGCTGTGGTTAACATTTACACCCGTATGGCCCTGCCCCAGCGACAGCACCCACTATTTAATGACCCCCTTTTTCGCCGTTTGTTCGACAATATGAACGTTCCCCAACGGGAAAGGATGCAATCAAACTTAGGATCAGGAGTTATCGTTAGCGACAACGGTTACATCCTTACCAATCACCACGTAGTGGATCAGGCAGACGCCATAGTCATTTTATTAGCCGACGGCCGCGAAGCCCAGGCCCGCATGGTCGGTAGCGATGCTGACTTTGACCTAGCAGTTTTGAAAATTGAACTCGACGGACTCACTTCTATCTCTGTTGGTGAGCCAGAGTCAGCCCAAGTGGGCGATGTCGTTCTGGCCATAGGCAACCCTTTCGGGGTCGGGCAGACGGTCACCCAGGGGATTATTAGTGCCAAAGGGCGTCACTTGGAGAACTCAGGAACCGGCAGCCATCTGCAAAACTTCCTGCAGACGGATGCCGCTGTCAATCCCGGCAACTCCGGTGGAGCACTGGTAGACTCCCGCGGTCGCCTGCTCGGGATTAACACCTCTATCCTCAATCAGTCCGGCTACTCCGGTGGCATTAGCTTTGCAATTCCCGCTAATATCGCCTTCAAAGTTATGCAGGATATTATCGCTTATGGTCGTGTGGTGCCGGGGTGGCTCGGTATCGAAGCCAGTGCCATCAGCCCACAGATGGCTCGCGAGTTCAAACTCTCTTCCTCAGGCGGAGTCATGATCACCGCAATTTACAACGAGAGCCCGGCTCATAGTGCAGGCCTCAAGCCAGGGGATGTGATTACCCATATTGATGGCCTGCCAATTGGCGATGGTAAGCAAGGTGAGGCAACTATGGCTACACTCCGCCCCGGAGATACCATCTCGATCACTTTTACCCGCGAAGGTGCCTCCCACACAGTGGAAGCAACAGTTTCTGTGAAACCAGAAACCACTACGACAACTGAGTAACCATTGGAAGGTGCAAATATGCGTGCAGCCATTCTGTTTATTTTTCTAGCCCTAGTTGCTGGGCAGACTCAGGCCGATGACCGCAAAGATTTACAGAAACTCCTAGACAACTTTATTGCTGGTGCCGCTAATAGTACAGAAGTCCATAAACGTTTTTGGGCCGAGGACCTGATCTACACAAGCTCATCGGGCAAACGCTTTGGTAAGAGCCAAATAATACAGGGGATGGAAAGCAGCTCAACTGAACCTGTAACAACAAGCTACGCTGCAGAGGATGTAGATATCCGCTTACTGGGTGACACTGCCGTCATTGCTTTTAAGCTGGTGGCCAATGATACCTCTAGCAAGGAAACCAGCCACTTCTTCAACACAGGCACTTTTGTGAAACGAAATGGCGAGTGGCAAGTGATCGCCTGGCAAGCCACTAAGATCCCGACTGAGAGCTAAATGCCATATGAGGCGGTCAAAAAGAAAACCGCCTCTTTCAATTCAGGTTAATTAACCACTTGCTTATCACGCCAATTCGCACGAACTTTTGCCATAAACTTGGATTCACTAGGAACACCTGCATTCGCAATTAACCCACGAGCAAATGCCTCCACCTCCGCCCTATTCCTCCCCACTCCGGCAAAAGAAGCACGAACCTTGATAAATTTATCCTTGCGCACAAACAGGTAAGTGTGTGTGTCAAAACGCTCCCCATCTGCTGCAAGGAAATGACCGGAAAGACGTGTTACCGGAGTCGCCTCTCCATGAACACTCCAGATCTCAGAAACCTCTTCACCGAGATCCAGGGATTGCCAACGCGCCTCCCTTTCAACTAGAGCCAATTCCCGCCGAATCCTTTCGACCTCTCGAATTTGCGCTGACTTTGGGTCTTCCCAATTCCAGTTAGGTATTGGATAAACGAAAACATCCACAGAGTCAAAGTGAAACTGACGGTGCACATAACGAGTTTGCGCACCATAAAGGGGATGATTAGCCAGAACTAAAGGATTGCTTACATACTCTCCTACTGACTCCGGTAAATTGAGAGTTTGGTGATAGTCACTGGCCTCTATCGTTTGGAAAAGTAACTCTGGGGCCATGACCTGATCTTGCTGCAAGCGAGATATCAACTCTGATGCAACTGCCTTTGCAAGATCCCGATCGGCCTTTCCGGCTGGGGTGAGTAGACTTATTCTTGATGTAAATGGAATTTCAAACTGATAGCGCCTTAATGGCAGGCCGTGCCAGGTGAGTGTTGCATCAATATGTATATCACGGCTCGTACTCAAGGGAGCCAGCATCATCGTTGCACCTGCGATTACGGCCCCACCGATATCCTCTGCTCCCTCCTCCAAATATCCAGCTGAAGTAATGAGCAGTTGGTACGGAACTTCATCTTCACCCAGCAGGACCAAATCAAAAATGCCCGAACTCTCGAGCTCCCTGTGCAACTCCTGATAATCAATCACATCGAACTGGCAGTGCTTAAGAAGAGATCCATTGGCAAACTCATCACAACGCCGCTCAAAGTCTGGCTCTGGTATTTTGGCAAACAAAGTGACAGGCGGCAGACTCTGTGGGTCCTGCATATAATCGGCAACTACGAAGTCATTGGTTGTCGCACAGGCGACAACCAGTAATGCGACAAAGCACAGAAGTGTTTTTTTCATCTTATGCCTTCCGACAAACTATTTGCACAAGAGGGCAAGCTGGCAACTTAACGCTTTACCCGATAGATGGCCGAGCGCGCATGGGCCTCAAGGCCTTCCCCACGAGCAAGAGTAGCGGCAACACGGCCGAGTTTATCGGCGCCCTCAGGAGAGCAATAAATAACAGAGCTGCGCTTTTGGAAATCATACACACCCAGTGGCGACGAAAAACGTGCAGTTCCACTGGTTGGCAGCACATGATTAGGACCCGCACAATAATCTCCCAAAGCTTCAGCAGTATAGCGCCCCAGGAAAATTGCACCGGCATTGCGAATTTGTGGGAGAAGGGACTCTGGATCTGCTACAGAAACCTCAAGATGTTCAGGAGCTATGCGATTGGAAATTTCCAATGCTTGCTTCACAGAGTCAACCAGTATCAAAGCCCCACGATCAGCGAGGGACTTAGCCGCAATTTCTGCTCTTGGCAGGTCGGTTAACTGGCGCTGCAGGGAGGCCTCCACTGCGTCCAGGAATGCCACATTCGGGCACAACAAAATCGACTGGGCCTGCTCATCATGCTCAGCCTGAGATAGAAGGTCCATAGCGATCCAATCGGGATCGGTAGCACCATCACAAATCACCAATATCTCCGAAGGGCCCGCAATCATATCAATGGCTACATGACCAAACACCGCGCGTTTAGCAGCGGCAACGAAAACATTGCCGGGACCCACTATCTTATCCACAGCAGGAATTGTCTCAGTGCCATAAGCAAGAGCAGCTACAGCCTGAGCCCCACCAATGGTATACACCCTGTCAACACCTGCGATTGCCGCAGCTGCCAGAACCAGATCGTTAAGTACCCCCTCAGGAGCGGGCACTACCATGATGACGGAATCGACGCCCGCAACCTTCGCCGGAATCGCATTCATTAATACGGACGACGGATAGCTGGCCTTACCACCGGGTACGTAGATACCAACCCTCTCCATCGGCATAATTTGTTGGCCAAGTACAGTCCCATCAGCCTCGGTATAACGCCAGGATTCCTGCCGCTGATGCTTGTGATATTCACGCACTCGCTGTGCGGCAGTCTCCAGAGCTTCACGCTCATCAGCACCAATACGCTCAAGTGCTGCAAATAAATCGGATGAGTCAAGTGCAAACTCTTCCGCCAAGGTTAACTCGCGACTGTCAAAACGATTGGTATATTCGATGACGGCAGCATCACCACAATTGCGTACTTGCTGGAGTATCTCCGCAACAGTCGCCTCAACGCTCTGACTAGCCACCGTCTCCCAGGACAGAAGCTGCTTCAACTCTGTATCAAAATTATCAGCGGTGGCATTCAGCCGGCGAATACTCTTTTTAGTCATGATTTCCTAGACTTTTTCACTTTATGCAACTGCCGCTGCCAGCTTCTCAATCAAGTCGCTGATAGGCTTGTACTTCATCTTCATGGCTGCCTTATTGACAATCAGACGGCTACTAATATGCGCAATAGTCTCACGAGCCTCCAGGCCATTGGCTTTCAAGGTATTTCCGCTATCGACAATATCTACAATCTCATCAGCCAGGTCCATTAGTGGAGCCAGCTCCATTGCACCATATAATTTGATGATATCTGCCTGACGCCCCTTGGCAGCGTAATGGCGCTTGGCGCTCTCCACAAACTTAGTTGCCACTTTAATCCGACCGCTAGGCAAAGTTGCACCCTTCACACCAGCAGCCATGAGGCGACAACGAGCAATTCCCAAATCCAGAGGCTCATAGATGCCATCTGAGTGATGCTCGAGCAGGGTATCCTTACCAGCTACTCCCATATCCGCAGCGCCATGCTGCACATAGGTAGGCACATCAACACCTCGAAGAAGTAACAGGCGAATACCGTCACAGTTGGTTGGGAAAATCAATTTACGACTCTTGCCAGGGTCCTCCAGTGGTTCCAGCCCTGCAGCAGCGAGCAATGGTAGGGTTTCTTGCAAGATTCGCCCCTTGGTCAGAGCGATAGTGATTTGCATAGTCATGATAAGGCCGGATTATTTTCTGGCAGCCGCCTCAAGAAAAGAGGCGGCGAGTTTCCCTTTAACCGGGTACGCGGCGAATATTCGCCCCCAGCTGCTGTAATTTTTCCTCAATACATTCATAGCCACGGTCAATATGGTAGATACGATCCACAGTAGTAGTACCCTCAGCCACCATACCCGCAATTACCAGGCTGGCCGAGGCACGCAAATCAGAGGCCATTACAGGAGCCCCTTTAAGCTTCTCCACACCAGTAACAAAAGCAGTATTACCTTCCAGGGTAATATTGGCTCCCATGCGGTTTAACTCATGCACCTGGATCAAGCGATTCTCAAAAATGGTCTCAACCACTGCTCCTTTACCTTCAGCCACAGCATTCATCGCAGTAAACTGAGATTGCATATCTGTGGGAAATGCCGGATAAGGTGCCGTGCGAAAGCTAACAGCCTTGGGGCGATTCCCCTTCATATCCAGCTCAATCCAGTCATCCCCACAACTCAAGTGCGCACCAGCTTCCTCAAATTTAAGCAATACGGCATCAAGAATATCAGCACGAGTGTGCAATAAACGTACTTTACCCCGTGCAGCTGCAGCAGCCGCCAGAAAGGTGCCTGTCTCAATGCGATCGGGCATAACAGTAAATGTACAGGGAGCTAACTTTGGAACTCCGTGAATACGTAAAGTATCAGTGCCTACACCCTCAATTTGCGCGCCCATGGCGATCAGGAATTCTGCCAAATCGACAATCTCGGGTTCCCTCGCCGCATTGTGCAGAACGGTTGTACCTTCCGCCAACACCGCGGCCATTAGCAAGTTCTCAGTGCCGCCCACAGTCACTTTTTCCATGACGATATTGGCACCTTTGAGGCGGCCGTTGGAACGCGCACGGATAAAACCACCGTCAATTGCGATTTCGGCGCCCATAGCCTCCAGCCCCTTGAGATGGATATCTACGGGACGGCTACCGATAGCGCATCCCCCGGGAAAAGACACGTTTGCCACCCCGTGGCGAGCTAATAATGGCCCCAACACGAGTATTGATGCCCGCATGGTTTTTACCAGTTCGTAGGGTGCTGTCAGGTCATTGACTGAACGGGGATCTATCTCTACACCTAGCTTTTCGTCAATTGTGACATCACAACCCATGCAGCGCAGTAGGGTGATCATAGTGGTGATGTCATTAAGGTGCGGCAGGTTGTGAATATGTACCGGGCCATCTGCCAACAGGGCAGCAGCCAAAATAGGCAGCGCAGAATTCTTCGCGCCGGAAATTCGCAGTGTACCGGATACAGGGCTGCCGCCCTCTATTATTAACTTATCCATTCGGTCTCATATTTCGGGAGTCGCTGTTTTCACAGTGACAGGTTAACGACTGGCTTCTTCTGGAGTAAGTGTCTGCATCTGTACTGCATGAAGAGTACCATCGGCAATTTTTTCATTGAGCGCTGCATAAACAAGTTGCTGCTTTTTTAGGCGACTCAAACCTTCAAAGGCACTACTGACCACAGTTACCAGCAGGTGACTGCCTTCAAAAGTGACATCGACATTACTCTCGGGAATATGACCCTCAATCAGGGCTTTGATTTCATCTGGTTGCATAGGCGGGATTTGCGTTGAGTTAGAAAACAGCACGCAAGTGTACTTGAATCGGGGAAAGCGCGCAGCTGCGCGCCCCAAGTTCGCTAACTAGCTCACCTTATCGACAACATCTTCACCAGCAGACCAGTTGGATATGACCTTGTCGATATCACCGTAGGTCTGCATGGACTGGGCAAACTGGCTGCGAAAAGTTTTGCCCAGATTGACGCCATTCAGAATGACATTAATCAACTTCCACTGTCCCGCACGATTACGTACCAGGGTATAGGATACTTTGGTGATGCCTTCTTCACTGCGCACTTCCTGTAAAACATTAACCCGATTTCCAGAGGGAAGGGTTCCAGGATTGACAACTTTCACGTCCAAATTACCAAAATTTGCCACACCACGTGCGAAGGTTGCCACCAGGTCACGACGGAATGTACTGGTGAAGCGGGAGCGTTGCGTCGCCGTGGCCTGCTTGGCATAACGCCCCATAACACCACGCGCAATAAAATCAAAATCCACCACTGGGTCCAGAACGCCCTCAACCGCACTGTAGTATCTCTGGGGGTCAGAATTAGCGTACTGAGAATTTGTCTTAATTACACCCAGCAACTTTTGGGAAACCCCCTCGATCATGTTATAGGGGTTTTGGTTGGCGTGTGCCACAGGAGCCGCGACAGAAACCACTAACGCGAAGAGTAAAAAACTAAGCCACCGGGAGAAATCGTACCGACCAGCCCAAAATGATGTATTCACAAATAATCTCCAATTAGCAAATCATTCCTTGGACGCACATGGCTTTAATAAGTGCCATGACGATGCCACTGCCCTTAAGTCCCATAGGAACCCCTGAGGCCTTGTCGATCGTCCTTTGAGTGACAGAGCTGACAGCGGCGGCGGCAGACTATACCATGGCCGCGCCCGGAGTTGTGGCGGTGTGCGAGCGTGTCATTTAATGCCCTGAGCCAATTTCTGGACTCTTACAGAGCCAGCTACCCGCTAATAATATAGATTAGCACGACAACAGCCGTGACCTGGTCAAAGCCACCGGCGCCAGAGCCTGGCAAGTGAATTTAGGCGCCATAGGCGAAGAACTACTTTGACCAATATCCCCGACAAACAAAAGTGCTTAACCAGAGGTACTCAATGACCCAAGATTTAGTGTTACAAGCAGGACGGCGTACCGTTCGCATGGAGGTGGAAGCCGTTGCTGAACTGGAAAAAAGAATCAACGGTGAGTTTCAACGCGCCTGTGAAATGATTTTACAATGCCGTGGACGCGCTATTGTTACCGGCATGGGGAAATCCGGGCATATCGGCCGTAAAATGGCGGCCACACTGGCCAGCACAGGCACCCCTAGCTTTTTCGTTCACCCAGGCGAGGCCAGCCATGGGGACCTGGGAATGATAACCCGCGACGATCTGGTAATTGCCATCTCCAATTCAGGCTCATCCGCAGAGGTGCTGACTCTGCTTCCATTGCTGAAGCGACTCAGTATTCCAATGATCAGTATGACGGGTAAAAGAGACTCCCCCCTTGCCCAAGCGGCCGACGTCAACCTGGACATTGCTGTACAAACTGAAGCCTGCCCCCTGAATCTAGCCCCCACCTCCTCAACGACTGTCACATTGGTGATGGGCGATGCCTTGGCTGTAGCCTTATTAGAAGCCAGAGGCTTTACTGCAGAAGACTTTGCGTTCTCCCACCCAGGCGGTGCCCTGGGAAGACGCCTGCTATTAAAAGTAGAAGATGTAATGCATGCAGGTGATGAGTTGCCCCAGGTACATACTGATACTTTGTTATCCCAGGCCCTATTAGAGATGACCAGTAAAGGCTTCGGAATGACAACTATTGTCGACCCCAAAGGAGAACTTCTCGGAGTTTTCACTGATGGTGATCTACGCCGTGTTATTGACCAAAAAATAGAGTTGGACATAGCCACTATGGAACAGGTGATGAGCCGCCGACCTAAAACAGTCTCAGCTGATACCCTGGCTGCTGAAGCTTTGAGGATCATGGAAGACTACAAAATCACTGCACTGGTCGTAGAAGACGAAGCACACTTCCCAATCGGCGTATTACATATGCACGATATTCTCCGCGCCGGAGTAATCTGAGATAATCAAAAGTTACTGAGCGAAAAAATATCGCCCATCACAGCATGTAAGGAATACCCGGTGATTTCTGAAAAAGAATTGAATTCTGCACTTAAAAAGGTGCGCTGGTTGGTCTTGGATGTGGACGGAGTCCTAACCGATGGCAAACTATATTTTGACAATAGCGGTAATGAGCTCAAGACATTCAATACGCTGGATGGACATGGAATTAAAATGCTGCAGAACTCTGGAGTGAGAGTAGCCATCATCACAGGCAGGCGCAGCAGCGTAGTCGAACGCCGCGCTCATGACCTAGGTATTAAAAAGCTGATCCAAGGCCGGGAAGACAAATTTGCAGCACTAAAAGAGCTACTCGCTGATGAGCCCTGTCGCCTTGAAGATATTGCGTATATCGGCGATGACTACCCGGACCTGCTGGTGATGACGCATATTGGTTGCCCTATCGCACCCCCCAATGCTGCTCCTCCTGTGAAAGACCGCGCCTTGTGGATAACCAGTTCCCGAGGTGGCGAGGGCGCTGTCCGTGAAGTCTGTGATCGCATCATGCTGTCCCAGGGTACTTTTGACGCAGCCTTAGCACCTTATATCGGAGAGCAGTGATGCGCACCTGGTTGCCACTTTTATTTGTGGTAGCGCTCATCAGCGCAGGACTCTGGTTTTCCGAAAGCCCTCCGGAGCAGTTGCTGGGAATCCGTCCAACGCCTCAACAACAGGGCCGTGCTGCCGATTTGATAATCCGCGATGCCAAAACTCGTCATTTTAATGAGGAAGGAAATCTAGCCTACCGAGTTGATGCAGAACAAATTACCTATTACCAGTTCAAGCGCCGAGACAGGGCCGAACTCACCGAGCCTCGAATGCTTTTCTTCCAGGAAGACCAGCCGAAGTGGCGCACTGAGTCCAGGCAGGGAGCAGCATACAACCGTGGTGAGCGTGTTGTTTTAAGTGGTGATGTAGAAATTGATGAACTCCCTTCTCCTGGTGGTATCAAACTGGAGACATCAAGCATCACTATTTTGCCGGATAAGGAATTCGCCGAAACAGACAAAATTGTTACTATTAGCTCGGGTCCTAACCAGACTAAAGGAAAGGGAATGCGCGCATACCTGAATGAAGACCGGGTGGAAATCCTATCCGATGTAAAGAGTAACTATGATCCCAAGTAAACTTTGCCACTACCTAGTCAAGAGTTCCGCGTTCACCATGCTTCTGATTGCGACGTCAATGGCAAACGCACTCCCCGAAGACCGCCAACAGCGCATAAATATTAGCTCGGATGCGATGAATGCGGGTTTAAGCAGCAACCTAGTGGTTTACAACAATAACGTAGTGATAACCCAAGGCTCTTTAAAGATAGAGGCGGACCGAGTAGAGGTTTATTTCACCCCGGAAAAGGAAATCAGTCGTGTTATTGCCTTAGGCAAACCTGCACGCTTCCAACAGAAAATACTGGAAGGCGAGAACCCGATAAAAGCACGGGCTCAGCGCATCGAATATGCAGTCGCCTCTGAAGAGCTACAACTTACCGGGAAGGCCTACGTAGATCGTGACGGCAACACCTTAACCGCAGAGAAAATTGACTACGACCTAACTACCGAACAAATGAGCGCCCAGGGTCAAGCTGGCAAACGGATAGAGATGATCTGGCAGCCAGAGAAAAAAGATGGAAGCCAGACTCCAAGCAACGACGGCAGCCAGTAAAGACATTACCCAGAGTCGTAAAAAGTAAAGATTTCATCTATCACCCTCTTCACCGGCGAGCGTTTGTGCTCGCAACATGGACAGATTTCGGTAAATACTATGCCAACGCTGAAGGCGTTACACCTAGCCAAGCAATACAAGAAAAGAAAAGTCGTTCAGGACGTATCCGTCAGTGTCTCTAGCGGACAGGTCGTCGGCCTCCTCGGGCCTAACGGTGCAGGTAAAACCACATGCTTCTATATGATTGCTGGCCTGGTCCAGGCTGATGCTGGTCAGGTATTGATCGATGATGAGGATATAACCCGGCTATCCATGCATGGCCGCGCCAGAAAGGGAATTGGCTACCTCCCCCAGGAAGCCTCTGTTTTTCGCCGCCTATCCGTTCGGGATAATATCCTAGCCATCCTAGAAACCCGCAAAGACTTAACCCGCGCCGAGCGCCAACAGCAAGCACAGGAGCTACTCCAGGAGTTCAATATCACACATATTGAAAACAGTCTGGGAATGGCCCTCTCTGGCGGGGAGCGCCGTCGGGTAGAAATTGCCCGCGCCCTAGCAACAAACCCCAGCTTCGTACTGCTGGACGAACCTTTCGCTGGGGTGGACCCTATTTCCGTCAATGACATCAAGGAGATAATCCGCCATTTGCGAGATCGTGGAATCGGCGTCTTAATTACCGATCACAACGTGCGAGAGACGCTGGATATCTGCGAGACTGCCTATATCGTTAGTGAGGGTCATATTATTGCAGCGGGCACTCCAGATGAGGTGCTGGCCAACCAGCAGGTACGCGAAGTCTATTTGGGACATGAATTTACCATTTAGAGACAGATCGCTACATTTGTCACCAGACATCTTGAATATTGACAAAATTAATCGCCGAAAGAGCTACTTAACAATAAGGCAGCCAATCTAACCGGCATGCTTATTGCTTGTAATACTTTTTAGGCCGGGGTAGTCTGCGCCATCTGAGGTTATTTATACCTCCATGTGATCTCAGCCTGCAGCACCCCAATATGAAGCAGTCTCTTCAACTAAAGCTCGGTACCCAGCTGACCATGACACCTCAGTTGCAACAGGCAATACGCCTATTGCAGCTTTCGACTTTGGACTTACAACAGGAAGTCCAAGCCGCCCTGGATAGCAACCCGATGCTGGAGGCTGAAACTGACGAAATAGCTTCCAGCGCAGATATCTCAGAGCTACAAGCGGAGCCTATTAACGAACAGGCCACCCCCCCTACTGAGCATACCGTAGAGGAGCGGGATCTCATCGAGAGTGACTGGAGTCAAAGCATTCCTGAAGAGCTTCCCGTAGATTCACGCTGGGATGACGTCTACACCAGCCACAGCGGTAGCACCGAGAACGAAGACCCCAGTTTTGAGCGCAATACCTCTACGGACGGTCTACAGGATCACCTGCGATGGCAGCTCAACCTGACCACCCTCTCCGAGCTGGACAAATCAATCGGAGAAAATCTGATAGATGGCATAGAACCTAATGGTTTGCTATGCACACCTCTTGATGAAATTGCATACTCCCTTTCTGTTGGGGAGGATGAGGTGCTTGCTGTGCTCAGGGCTATCCAGCAATTTGAGCCTGCTGGGTGCGGAGCGCGTAATTTACAAGAGTGCCTATTACTGCAGTTACAGCAGCTCCCCAGTGAGACTCCATGGTTAAAACAGGCCCAGTGTATTATCCAGCGCCACCTTGACCTTCTCGGCAAGCGGGATTTCCGTCAGTTAAGTCGGCGCACACGTCTAAATGAAGCCCAACTGGGCGAGGTCATCCGGCTGATCCAAACCCTGAATCCTAATCCAGGTGAGAGATTCGCTGAGCAGGAAGCCACCTATGTGACCCCGGATATTATTGTTTCACGTAGGGAGCTAGGCTGGCAGGCAAACTTAAATCCGGAGATCACCCCCAGAATTCGCGTTAACAGTCACTATGCCTCCATGGTTAAGCGGGCAGACAACTCCAGAGATAACAACTTCCTGCGCGACCACTTACAGGAGGCACGTTGGTTTTTAAAAAGCCTACAGAGCCGCCACGAGACTCTGCTCAAGGTCGCCAATTGCATCGTGGAAAAACAGCAGGGATTCTTTGAAGAGGGACCTGAGGCCATGCGCCCTATGGTACTGGCGGATGTAGCTGAAGCCATTGGCATGCACGAATCTACTATTTCCAGGGTAACCACTCAAAAGTACATGCTCACTCCTCGCGGAACTTTTGAGTTGAAATACTTTTTCTCCAGTCATGTAAGCACTGATTCTGGCGAAGACGCCTCTTCCACTGCTATTCGTGCATTAATTCGCAAACTTATAAATGCGGAAACGCCTCGCAAGCCCCTTTCAGATAACAAAATCACCCAGGAACTGGATCAGCAAGGCATTAAGGTAGCGCGACGCACTGTAGCAAAATACCGGGAATCCATGGGAATTCCCTCTTCCAGTGAGCGAAAACGCCTGGTCTGATCCACAAATATGATTTTTAGACCAACTTAAGAACCTGGGTCACAAACTCGTTGGCACCACACTTCACCCCTCTGCAACCAAACTCCAAACTTTGAGTGTATCCTTCCATTCTGGGCCACTTCCTAGTAGGGTTGCGACCCGAAAGGGAGACGTGCCGGTATGTGATGCACCCGATTAGGAGAAATCCATGCAGATCAACATTAGTGGTCACCACGTCGATGTTACCTCACCAATGCGCAGCTACTGCGAAAGCAAGCTGGAGAAGCTCTCTCGGCATTACGACAATATTACTAACGCTCAGGTTATCCTATCCGTCGAAAAATTGATCCAAAAAGCAGAGGCCAGAGTACATATAAATGGTCACGACCTCTGTGCCGGCTCGGAAGACAAGGATATGTACGCGGCCATTGACGCTCTGACTGATAAGCTGGACCGCCAACTGAAGAAGCACAAAGAGAAGTTGCAGAACCACCGCTGAACTATGACACTGGAAGCTTTACTCTCTCCCCGCCTGAGCCTTTGCCATCTGGCGGGGAGTAGCAAAAAAAAATTATTGCTCAATATTGCCCAGGCTATTGCCGAACAATACCCGCAACATGATTCCGATACCATCTTCAACCAATTGATTGCCCGAGAACGCTTGGGATCAACTGGAATTGGGGAGGGGGTTGCGATCCCCCACTGCCGTCTGCCTGGTTGTGAAGAACCAATTGGCGTTCTCTGTACCATTGAGCCTGCAATTGATTTTGACGCCATCGATCGCCAGCCTGTTGATTTGTTATTTGTTCTACTAGTCCCCGAGGATGCGGAACAGCAGCATTTAGAAACTCTGGCCGAGATAGCAGCGCTATTTTCCAATAGCGTAGTAAGAGATAAGTTACGCCAGGCCAAGACCAGCGACGAACTCTACGCACTTGCCATAGATAGCGCTGCAGCCGCGTGATCCAGGTAGTGAACCAGCCCATGGGTAAACTGAAGTTAAATGCTAATGTTGATGACAACCACTCTGTCACTATCAATCACAATGCAGTTATTTTAAAAATCAGTGATACACAGACCTTAGAAAGGGGACACCCATGCGCTTGGTTATTATCAGCGGCCGTTCTGGTTCCGGAAAAAGCTCTGCCCTTCAGTTATTAGAGGACGAAGGGTTTAACTGTATTGACAACCTACCGACCAGCCTGCTACCAGAACTGGTCAAAAGGGTTCACGAGCAACCGGCAGAAGGGGATACTCAGCTGGCTCTTGGCGTCGACGCCCGAAATCTTTGGCAGGATATCAAACAGGCCCCACGGGTAATTGAATCCCTGCGTGCAAACGGCGTAAAGTGCGATGTTATTTTCCTCGACGCCCGTGAACCAGTGTTAGTTCAGCGCTTCAGTGAAACCCGGCGGAAACACCCTCTCAGCAATGACTGCACCCACCTACTAGAAGCACTCAACCAGGAAAAGGAACTACTCACACCGATCTCTGCGATGGCGGACATGGTGATAGACACCAGCAATCTCAGTTTGCACGAGCTACGTGGACTAGTGAAAAACCGGGTAGTAGGTGAAAAGTCAGAGAGCATGGCAATCCTTTTCCAATCCTTTGGCTTTAAATACGGGGTTCCCGTAGATGCGGATCTGATATTTGACTTACGCTGCCTGCCAAACCCTTACTGGGAGACAAGCCTGAGACAGAAAACCGGCCTGGACCCCGAGGTTGCCGAATACCTACAAGGCCACCCTGAAACCGGTAAAATGCAGGCGGATATCACCAGCTTCCTGAATAACTGGTTGCCCTCCTACCAAAAAAGCAATCGCAGTTATACCTGCATCTCCATTGGATGCACTGGCGGTCGCCACCGCTCTGTATATATGGTGGAGCAGTTGGCCAAGATTTTTTCAAAGCAGTTTAATAACGTTCAGATCCGGCATCGTGAGCAGAAGTAACATCCAATTAACTTAGACGCACTTATGCAAAAACAGCGCCTCACCATTATCAACAAGCTCGGTCTACACGCCCGCGCAGCCAGTAAGTTCGCCCAGACCTCTGCGCGATTCTCTGCAGATGTCAAAGTACACTGCCAGGGCAAATCAGTCGACGGAAAGAGTGTAATGGCGCTTATGCTGCTAGCCGCTGGTAAGGGAACGGAACTTGAATTGGAGATTGAAGGCCGTGACGAAGACGATGCAGTGAGCGCTATTAGTGATTTGGTATCAGAACGCTTTGGCGAAGCCGAGTAGTTTGCAAAAATAGCCCCCTCTAGATAGAGTCCCGCCATGGGCATAAAATCGCCACTTATCCCAAGCGACCTCAGCCCGCAATCACCGCTAAGTAGTAAGGATTAGTCGTGTCCAGCCCACCTCAAGCCGAAATTAAATTCCGCGCCCAAAATCAGCTCAGCGAGCTATTTGCCGCGCTCGATAGCGGCACTGGGCAGGAAGTCCGGCGCATGCTCAAAACCCTGACCCCCCAGAGCATTGCCCAGTTACTAGAAAGCTCCCCTCCCCGCATTCGCCAGGTACTATGGAATTTAATTGAGCGAGATGTAGAAGGTGAGGTACTCCAAGAGCTGACAGATGAGGTGCGCAGCCAGATCCTCGACACCATGGATACCGAGGAGATGGTGGAGATTATGGAGGGGCTGGATGCGGATGATATCGCTGATATCCTCCAGCAACTTCCCGAGCGTGTTGTCTCGGAAGTTCTCTCCTCTATGAGCGAGACCGACCGACTGCGAGTGGAAAGTGTTCTTGCCTACGATGAGAACACCGCCGGCGGCCTGATGGATACCAATACCATCTCTGTGCGCCCTAACCTTAGCCTAGATGTGGTTCTTCGTTACCTGCGTCGCCACGAGCAACTGCCAGAATCCACAGACAGCTTATTCGTAGTAAATCGTAAGGGACAGTACATAGGGTTACTGCCACTATCAAAGCTACTGACTACAGATCCATCAGTAACAGTTCGCGAGGTTGTAAATACCGACGTAGAACCTATCCCTGCAGATATGCGCGACACCGAAGTTGCCCGACTATTTGAGAAGTACGACTGGATCACCGCGCCAGTGGTCGATGAGGATAACCGCCTGTTGGGCCGCATCACAATTGACGATATTGTGGATGTAATTCGCGAAGATGCCGATCACTCACTGATGAGTCTGGCCGGCCTTGATGAAGAAGAGGACACCTTTGCCCCGGTAAGGCGTACGGCTCGAAGGAGAGCTTTGTGGCTGGGCATAAACCTCCTAACTGCCCTGCTCGCATCCTGGGTTATCAGCTTATTCCAAAATACCTTGGAAAAAGTGGTGGCACTTGCAGTGTTAATGCCGATCGTTGCCAGTATGGGGGGCGTTGCTGGCAGCCAAACTCTCACAGTAGTCATCCGGGGCATGGCACTCGGACAGATTGGTAAAAGTAACCTGAACTGGCTACTCTCCCGCGAGCTGGGCTCAGCTGCCCTGAATGCCTTACTCTGGTCACTGGTTATGGGGGTTATTGCCGCACTCTGGTTTAGCGATATCACTATCGCCATTATCATTGTCGCAGCTATGGTAATTAACCTGCTTACCGCCGCATCGGCGGGCGCAATATTACCTGTAGCCTTGCGAGCTATGCGTATTGACCCAGCGCTGGCAGGTGGCGTAGCCCTGACTACCATCACCGATGTTGTAGGGTTTATGTCTTTCCTCGGCCTTGCCACCTGGTATTTTGGCTGAGACGTGAAATATCCCAGTGGCACAATGCCTCTGGTTAGAGCAAAATCGGGAAAGCCCCGGTTAACGTGCGGAATTTGAGATGTACGAAAACGATGATTATGAGGATGACCTGCCAAAGAGTAAAACTCAGGTCAAACAGGAAATGCACCAATTACAGGAGTTGGGCAAACAACTGACTGAGCTATCTAAGGCCCAACTTGCTGAAGTACCACTGGATGAAGATCTGCGCGATGCCATAGATACCATGGCACGAATCAAATCTAACGAGGCCCGCCGCCGCCAGATGCAATTTATCGGCAAACTTATGCGCAGTAGCGATCATGAAGCTATTGAGGCAGTTTTGCTGAAATTCAAAGAGCGGGACCAACGTCACCTGCACTTCGATAAAATGGCAGAGGATTGGCGCAAGCGCCTGCTTGAAGGTGGGAACAGTGCCCAAGGTTCTTTTTTTGATCAGTATCCGCAAGTGGATCACCAACAGTTGCGTCAGTTGGTAAGGGACTCCCAAAGAGAGGTTAAAAACAATAAGCCCCCCACAAATCAGCGTAAATTGTTCCGCTACTTACGCGACTTTTTTATGCAGGATACCTGATACCCCAGAGTAGCTGCCCGGGGTGGTATTTCTCCCGCCCCGAGTCCCTCCCAGCTTACCAAGCCACCATCCCAGAAAGACCTTTAGCAACAATCGCTAATTATTGCTTGTTTACAGTCGCTGGCTCAAAATCTAAGGCAAGGGAGTTCAGGCAATAACGCAGTTGTGTCGGTGCCGGACCATCCTTAAATACATGTCCCAAGTGCTCCCCACATTTTGACAGCACTTCTGTACGGCGCAGGCCCCAACTAAAATCGTCTTTTAAGACTATATTTTGCGGATATGCCACATCCCAGAAACTGGGCCAGCCGGTACCTGACTTATATTTGTGCTTTGAGCTGAACACCGGCAGGCGGCAACCAGCTGTTACATAAGTCCCCTCTTCCTCGTTGTAGAGTAACTTACCAGTAAAGGCTCGCTCAGTATCCTTTTTCCACAGGACCTTGTAACGATCCTCAGGCAGAATCTGTTTCCACACCGATTTGGGAATCTGTTCCAGCCCCTTACCTTCGGAGATCCTCTCCTTGGCCTCTCCTACGGTCATCGTCTGGATACGCTGGTCATCGGCCTCGGAGCATGCCGATAATGCCACGGCTACCACCAACAGGGGGCCGAGTATTTGAGATTTCGTCATTTGCAAAACTCCATTCTCTAGCGCGTTGCCGTTATCCTAAGATTAGAGCGCCTTGAAGTGGATGCAGTTCAGAAAAATCGTAACAGCTAGCTTCCTGCACCAGTACTTATTGGCAGCGTAGATGGCCCCCCCGAGCCCACCTCCTCCACAGCCTCAGCTTTATCTTTTAATGAGGCAGCCCCCTGGCGCTCGGCACCACCGCCATCAAACAGCCTTTCAAAACGCATTTGTGGATCTGCCCAGTCGCCACTGATACGATAGCTAACACTGGCCACTTTTTTCACCTGCTTTTTGAAAGCCTTACTAATTAGATATACCCCTGCAGCAGCCGGAAGTCCTCCTGCCAGTGCAGCGACCAGAGCAAGGTTATTACTTACCGGTAAAGTTGCCACTAGGGTAAGATCTAGGTCCTCGCGCAACAGGTTCACCCTGCCAGCCATCTGCAGCTCACTGGTTGGCCCTTCCACTTGAATAGGCACCGCAATCAACAGCTGTCCATCCCCTTCAAAAACCACTTCCCCGCGAACCCGATCAAAGGCCATACCGCTCTTGTAAAGATCAGAGAAATCCAAGCGCAAACGACGCGCCCAGGTATCGAAATTAAAAAGAGATAACAGGCGCAACACCGTAGAGCCAGCCGTACCTGTAGAGCGAAGGAAACGCCCATCCCGGATATCAATCTTAAGCTCCCCAGAGAGCAAACTGCCTTTGACCAGGGCTGGAGATCCGTCCCAGCGCAAGGCGGTATCAAAGCTGGCGGACTTGCTCTCAATAAGAGGCTCATGTCCCATTGAACGCTGGATATCAGCGAGATCATCGGCCGCCAGGCGACCAATAAACTGGGAAGAACTCTTCCCCTCGGCATCGCGCATCCACATCAACTGCGCACCAAGAGTTTCCCCACCTTTGCCGCGCCCTTCAATACGGAAACCACGCACACTACCGCGAATATCACTGACAACCAAACGCTCTTTGGAGGGGCGTACATTAAAGGACCAGCGCCCCAGCTCCTCATCACCAAGCTGCAAGCTCTCAGTGCTAAAATCAATAGCCGGCAAGACCTGGAAATCGAAATCTGCCCATGGATCAGGGGCCTCCTCAGCGAAGGGTTCCAGAGAGAAGGGGTCCTGCTGAAGCTCACTCTTTTTCTCAAGGGCAGGCAAGCGTAAATGGGCCAATTGCAACTTCAGAGGTGTCTCTCCACCCAAAGTGCCTTTCAATTCGCCTGCAGCCATCTCACTATCGAAATCCAGCTTCCAATCAGCCCCCACACCATTGCCAGTAACATGAATATGCTCAATATCAACAGCCCCCAACTGCAAGCGGTCGGTACTGAGATCCAGACTCACTGGTAAAACTTCGGCGGAAGCTGCTATTTGATCATCGAGATTTATGGTGGTAACCGGTTTGCCAGAGTCGAATACACTCGCCGCCTGCTCCTCCAGAACCTCAACTCCAGGTTTTAGAACACCATCTCCGGCAGAGGGGGGGGCTTCACGATATACACTCAGTAACTTCTCCCAGCGGGGTAGGTCGATATTGGAAATATCACCGGTGATGGACAACCCACGCTCGGCGGGGAGCTTAGCTTCGGCATTCAGGGCGATAGAGGCACGATCAAGTTCCCCTTGTACCAGCCAGAACTGCCCCTGGAGATGTTCACCGTAGTTCAGGTGGAATAAACTGCCCTGGTCACCAATCGGCGCCCGCAGAACAAAATTGGTCTTTACTTCAGCGGGTTTACCTAAAGGTTCAGGTAAGTTGACATTGATACCCGCCAGGTTGGAGGTAAGCTCAAAAACTGCTGCATAGGGGGCTTCCTTTGCTTTGGCAGGTATAGTGATCAGGGCTTGGTAGTCCATATCGCCATCCAGCCATTTCAGCTCGGGTCGCTGGCTCCAGGTAAAAATTGACTCAATGTCGGCATTACCATCCACTACAACCTGTGTGTCCCTGGAAGCTCCCTTACCAAAGTGACGGATATGTGCGCTGACAGGTCTGCCCCAAAGTGTGCCGCTGACCCGTGTACCTGCAAGCCCTCTCTCGCTATCATAAATCACATCCCCAGACAGCTCCTGTGTCTGCAGACGAAGGTTCTTAAGCTCAAGCTCTCCATCACTTAACTGCAAATCTACATGCTGGCTGCTATTCAGGTCAGCTCCCCCCAAGGCTTGAGTCAAATTGAGCTGGCCGGCAATATTTCCCGCCAAATGCCAATCATCAAACCCACTACCCAACTGCTGACGCAGAGGGGACTCCCTGAGAAGCCGGAGGCCATCAGCTGCAGGACCGGAAAGCTGGGCCTGCACATCCAAGCGCGATCCCTTCCCGGCAAGGGGGGCAACTGCAACGAAAATATCGCTGGCATCAATGTTCCAAAGTTTGGCCTTTACCGCACCAACAGAAACAGCTCCATCATTCAGTAACAAGCGCCCATCGACATTTTTAGCTGAAGGCCATTCCTCAGCATACTTCAAGCTAGCCTCGGTAAAATCCGCTGCTAACTGTATAGTTTGGCGATTACGATGAGCCCCAAGAGCCTGCAGTGACTCCTCTTTTCCATCTGCTCGATAACTACTGCCTCGATAGATAAATGCAGCACTCTCCACTCGCCCGGAATTTCTTGCACCCAGTCCTTTATTGAGCCAGTCGCGTAGATCCTTACTAACAGTCGTTGGTACCAACTGTTCCTGGGTAGTAACGGCAGCATCATGTAAAGATAGAGCCAACACTAGATCTGTCGGTCGGCTCTGAGCTTTGACAGGCAGGGATAACATAAACTGGCCATTAACTTCCCCTAAAGCACCATCAAGCCGTAGAGGACCAGACAATATGCTGATCTCGTTTGCATCCCTGTCCAGGTTCCAAGCCACAGTGCCACTGGCCTGGTCAAATGAAAAAGTATTTCGATATAAATTTGGGAAGTGTGCGGTAAAAGCTGAGCCATCTAGCTCTACCCTGCCATTTGCACCCTCAAGCTCAAGGTAACCAGTCAAATTGGTAATCGCAGGAGCCCCCCGGAATGCCTTGGCTTGTACACCCTTCAGGTTGGCCTGCAAACTGACCGCCCCCTCCGGGCTGCGCAACAGCTGGACCCGGCGCAACTCACCTCCAGGCTCCAAGGCTCGCAACCAATCATCAGCAGCCCCTTCGAGCACATCCAGGTTTTTGAGAATATCGCTCCAGCCCGCCAGATCGACAACATCGGCACTCATAGATAATCCCTGCTGATCACTGCTGACCTGCAAATTGAGTGGCGGCATCTGCAGATCCTGCCAATCGATCTGGATGTCCTGTAAAGCCAGGCGCCAACGTTCACCGGGCAGCCAATGTCCAGATAGATCGCCGGAGAAAGCCCGCAGCGGTTTCATAACATGGTCATTTGCGATAGTGGCTTCTGCACTGTCATCTAGTACGCTGTCCAGCTTCTCGACTTGGGCGAGGTCTAATTGCCCCACCAGGCGATAGCCATTTTTGGCATCGCTGTGAAGCCACAAGCGACCATCTGCCCATTTGCGCCCATGCCAGTGAAAGCGATCCGGCAGTGGAGTCAGTTCATGCAGAAGGGTAACGATATCTTCATCCAGTAACAGCTCATTGAGCTGCATATAACCACGCAGGGAGAAGCGCTTTTTATCCCGAGGGTTACCGCGCCCCTCAAGAACTAATCGCAAGGTTTCAGAATGCGTATCCTCAATCTCTCCCTCACGGGAAATAAACGCACGGGCTACGAGGCGGTGAAAATCACCCTGGTTTTCAAGTAGTATCTGCGGCAGGTTAATCTCGGCCAGCTGGTCATCGGGGAGCCGAACCGTGATTGCAGCATCCTGAATTTGGATCTTGGGGCTGAGCTGGAACAATCGCGCAGGATCCGCTGCCTTGGGGTCGGCAACCACCCTACCATCAGGCTTCAGGGAAATATCAGGAAAGCCATCCAGGCGCCACTCTCCCTGTGCATTCCGGCTGAGGCCGGCGGCGAAAGTGTGCATTTGAAGATCTTTCCACACCAATTCGCGATTCCAAAGGCTGGCGAGCAAGTCCAGCTGGAAAAGGCCGTGCCCCATTCGCAGCTCACCATTTTCCCCCAAGCGTAAACCATCTAGCTGCAGTGCTACCTCCAGGGCTTCCCAGCGCAGGGAAATCCGGTCCATTTGCACCGTTACCCCTAGCTGCTCTGACAGCCAGCTGCTGATCTGCGGTCTGTACTCTTCGACCTGAGGGGACAACAAGCGGCCGGTCTGAACCAGGATCGCCAGGGCAATAACCAGGCTAACCGATAGCAGCCAAAACTTGCGGGCGAGCCAGCGAATCACAACCATTACCACCCTCCCCTGAGCGCACGAAGACAATGAACACCGTTGCATTCATTGCCAGGTATCAGAGGAAAAACAACTGGTAACTCACACAAGAACAATGTCGTACTGCTCCTGGTTATAGATAGGCTCAACCTGAAACTGTATAGGACGGCGAATAAACTCCTCCAGGTCGGCAACATTAGCCGACTCCTCATCGAGTAAAAGGTCTATGACTACCTGACTTGCCAGCACCATAATTTTTTCGCTGTCGTAAGCGCGCGCCTCACGGATGATCTCACGAAAAATTTCAAAACAGACTGTTTCAGCACTTTTCAATGTGCCACGCCCCTCACATACTGGACAGGGCTCACAAAGTATCTGCCCGAGGGATTCACGCGTGCGTTTGCGCGTCATCTCAACCAAACCCAGCTCTGAGACACCGGTGATACTGGATTTGGCATGATCCCTCTCCAGTGCTTTTTCAAGTGTTCGCAATACCTGGCGTTGGTGCTCGGGGTCCTTCATATCGATAAAGTCGATAATGATGATGCCTCCTAGATTACGCAGTCTCAGCTGCCGGGCAATTGCGGTCGCCGCCTCCAGGTTGGTCTTGAAGATAGTTTCTTCCAGATTTCGATGGCCGACAAATGCGCCGGTATTCACATCAATAGTGCTCATCGCTTCCGTTTGCTCGACGATAAGATACCCACCTGACTTCAGAGTCACCTTATTTTGCAATGCGCGACGAATTTCCTCTTCCACACCATAGAGATCAAACAGTGGGCGCTCACCGGGATAGTGTTCCAGACGGCCAGCGATTTCCGGTGCATATTTGCCGGCAAACTCCGCGGCGCGACCATGTGCCTCGCGGGAGTCTATACGAATCTTCTCTGTATAGGGACGCGCAAGATCACGCAATGCGCGCATAAACAGTGGTAAGTCTTCGTAGATTACCGAGGGGACAGGGCGCTCGTTGATTCGCTGATCCAGCTCGCCCCACAACTTATAAAGAAAGGGGATATCCCTGAGTAACTCCTCTTCACTCACTCCTTCAGCCACGGTGCGCAAAATAAACCCGCCATCTGCTGAAAGCCCGTCTTCGGCAAGACGAGATACAGCAGCTTCTACCAATTGGCGCAAACGCTCACGCTCACCCTCATCCTCAATACGATTGGAAATCCCAATATGGCGAGTCTGGGGCATATACACGAGATAGCGCGCAGATACTGACAAATGAGTGGTTAAGCGCGCACCTTTACTACTTATCGGGTCTTTGACCACTTGCACCACCAGGGACTGTCCCTCGCGTACCAAAGCGCGGATATCTGCCACTTCGGCATCCCGCGCTTCCATCCCCTCATCATCTAAAGGGGCTATATCTGAAGCGTGGATAAATCCAGCCCGCTCCAGCCCAATATCCACAAATGCCGCCTGCATACCTGGCAGAACCCGAATCACCTTGCCCTTGTAGATATTGCCAACTATTCCTCTTCGCGCGCTACGCTCGAGATAGACCTCCTGCAGTACGCCATTTTCCACCAGGGCAACGCGGGTCTCTGTAGGTGCAACATTGATTAAAAGCTCTTCACTCAAGACTGGTTCTCCTGCCAGTAAGGGATACCCGCATGCTCAAGCATGGGAACCAGTGCCTCCAGGGGCAACCCAACCACATTGCTATAACTACCGCTAATAGACTCAACCAGTGCGGCGCCCATTCCCTGGATACCATAGCCTCCGGCTTTATCTTCAGGCTCACCAGTACTCCAATAAGCTTCAATCTGCGCCTTCGACAAGTGACGAAAGCGCACCCGTGTTTCCACCACGCGGCTAAACTGACGCTCCCAACTACGCAGACAGATCGCGCTCAATACCGAGTGTTCAGTACCGGACAAAGACAACATCATGGATTCAAAGTCAGCGTAATCCTTCGGTTTCTCCAGCACCTTGTCCCCGGCGAGTACCACCGTATCAGAGCCCAGGGCCCATACACCTTCCACGCCCCCCAGGCCAGCAGTAGCCTTATCGTGGGCCAATCGCTGAATATATTCCTGGGGAGTCTCAGCCAACTGCTTTTGCTCGGGAACAGCAGGTGTTAACTGGGAAAAAGAGACGCCTATCTGCGTCAAAAGCTCGGCGCGACGCGGGGAACCCGAGGCGAGCAGGAGACGGTTTGATGTGGTGGTATTTGTCACTGTACTACATATTCCCTGTGGGCCAGCGGCTGATTATAGCTATATCGATCGAAAAATGATCAATTTTTTACATTGATTTACAATCTGACGGTTCAGTCAGCGAATGTGAAGGCGATTACAAAGGCCTCGCAAAGGAGGGGTAACACAGGGCCACAATAATGCCGTAGTAAGTGCGGGCCATAGGAAGGTCAGTCCAGGCACTGTTTTTCCCTCCAACCCATGCACCCAGTTTCCTACTACCTGATTAATACCCACCAGGACAAAAACCCACAAGAGTTGTTGAGCCGGGTTGAAGACCCTTGTGCGCTGGTAGGTCAAAAGACTGAAATACGCCAATACAGCGAGGGCCAAAGCATGGGTACCGAGACTTGCTCCAGTTACCAGATCCTCCAGGATTCCCACCAGCCAAGCAAAACCCACACCGAGAGACTGGGGCATCCGCGAAACCCAAAATATGATAAGTAGGGCGGGAAATGCCGGGCGAAACCAGAGCCACTGTTGAGGCAAGGGCATTACTACCAGCAGCATTGACAGAAAAATGGTAGCGGCGATAAACCAGCGGCTACTCGCTTGCAAGGCCCTGCCCCCTGTCACTGATAACCGCAAGCACAAAACGACTGCGGTTCATGCGGCCGCGGGGCAACACTTCAGCCTCCGCAAAAGGCTTGCCCGGGTCACGAGTGACCGACATCACTTCTCCAACCGGGTAACCTGCCGGAAAGCGACCACCAAGGCCTGAGCTCAGTAGCAGGTCTCCCTCGCGAATATCACTGGTATTGGCCAGGTGACGCAGCTTAAGCCGATACAGATCCCCAGTACCTTCGGCTACGGTACGCATACTGTTGCGCAACACCTGTACCGGGATGGCGTGGCTGGAATCTGTGATCAACAGAATCCGGCTAAATGAATTTCCGGCTTCAATCACCTGCCCGAGCAAGCCGCCTGCATCCATCACCGGTGTGCCCACATCGACACCGTCATCCCTGCCTTTATCAATAAGCAGGACATGCTCCAAGGGGTCAGGGGACACGCCGATAATCTGGGCGACCAGCACACGGTCATCAACCATCTCAGCCGAGTTCATCAGCTCCTTGAGCTGGGTATTTTCCGCCTTTACGGCTGCTAATAACTGGCTGCGTTGCTCCAGCAATAATACCTGGCGCTTGAGGCGGTCATTTTCTTCGAGCAATTCATCACGGGAGCGAAACTGCTCACCGGCCCAATCAGTCACTCTCTCAGGGGTACCGGTAATCCAATAAAGAGGGGCGACGGCATCGAATAGCCGCTCACGGATAGTGTGGAACCAGTCGGTAGAGTAGCTGATTACAAACAAGGCGATTGACAAAACAGCCAAAGTAATCAGGCGGGTCTCTTGGGAGGGGCCGCGGGTAAATAGCGGTTTCAAGGGCAGCCCCCTTTATAAAGATCAATGCTTATTGTTCTCACAATATATATCGGATGTCACTAAAACGTGAAACTAACTGCCAAGACGGCCCCGCTATTCTCATCGGAACACTGCCTCGACCTTACTTGACTTAGTTTGACATCAGATACAAACGGCTGCGATCCAGCATATCCAGGGCCTTACCGCCACCACGGGCCACACAGGTCAGAGGATCATCTGCAACAATTACCGGCAAACCGGACTCCTCCATCAGCAATCGGTCCAAATCGCGAAGCAAAGCACCGCCACCGGTCAACACCATACCGCGCTCAGCAATGTCCGAAGCAAGCTCGGGGGGCGATTGCTCCAGAGCGCTCTTCACTGCTTGTACAATACCAGTCAATGGCTCCTGCAGGGCTTCGAGAATTTCATCTGAATTGAGGGTGAAACTGCGGGGCACCCCTTCCGCCAGATTACGACCACGCACATCGATCTCACGTACCTCACTGCCCGCATAGGCACAGCCAATCTCTTCTTTGATGCGCTCGGCAGTGGCATCACCAATAACGCTGCCGTAGTTACGACGCACATAGTTGACGATGGCCTCATCAAAACGATCACCGCCAATACGCACTGAATCAGAGTAAACCACGCCGTTCAAGGAGATAATGGCAATCTCAGTGGTACCACCACCGATATCTACCACCATGGAACCACTCGCCTCCTCCACATTCAGGCCGGCACCGATTGCTGCGGCCATAGGCTCTTCAATCAGGGACACCTCGCGGGCGCCAGCACCAAGCGCAGACTCGCGGATCGCACGGCGTTCCACTTCGGTAGACTGGCAGGGCACGCATACCAGCACACGCGGGCTTGGGCGCATCCAGCTGTTTTCATGCACTTTTTTAATAAAGTGCTGCAACATTTTTTCAGTTACCTGGAAGTCGGCGATAACACCATCCTTTAAGGGGCGGATAGCAGTGATATTACCGGGAGTTCGGCCGAGCATACGTTTGGCTTCTACACCGACGGCCTCAACGATTTTCTGGCCATTGTAATGACGAATAGCGACGACTGATGGCTCGTCGAGAACTACGCCGCGATCGCGAACGTAAATCAGCGTATTGGCGGTTCCCAGGTCAATGGAGAGATCACTGGAGAACATACCCCGCAAACGTTTAAACATGGAATTCGATTACCTTGTACTAATTGTCAGCCCCCAGGTCGGGCACTGCGGGCGCGGCTTATTTTATGGATATAAATCCTAATTAGTCCGCGCAAATAATTCTGAGTTCCGAGCCGCATTTCGAATCGGAATTTACGCAACACACCGGAGTCTCTCACCGCCCGGCAGGATTCGGCAAACTCTAACAATGGCGCCGGTTCAGAGCAAGGCTGAAGCTGGACTAATCGATTGCAATAATCCCGAGTTGCCAGGGCCGATGAGAATAACAGCATGTTGTGCTAAATTTGCCGGTTCTGCCCGGCATGCGTCTGGGTAAGCATTGATTCGCAACTCAAGCTGGAGGAGTTCCATCGCCATGGCCGTGGATACACAAACCGTAGAAAAGCTGGCCGAGCTAGCCCGCATCGCCATATCCAACGCAACCATAGAGGAAGTCAGCAGCCGCCTTGGTGACATTCTACAACTGGTAGACCAGCTGCAGGCCATCAACACCGATGGTGTAATCCCCATGGCACACCCCCTTGATGAGGTGCAAACCCTCCGTGCCGATGCGGTAACCGAAACCGACCAGCGAAATAGTTTCCTGTCTTTGGCCCCTCAGTCAGATGAGGGGCTCTATCTGGTACCCAAGGTGATTGACTGAGCCGGGACCCATCACTTCAAAGCCCACTCGAAAGCCAATCATCTGATCCCGCCAAAGCCTTAAGGGAATATCATGCATCAATTTACTATCGCCGAGATCATTCGCGGATTGCGGGGTAAAGAGTTCTCCAGTACTGAGCTTACCCAACATTTGCTCAAGCGTATCCAGCAGCTGGATAGCAACTACAACAGCTTTATCACTGTCACTGAAGAGCTCGCCCTCAACCAAGCTAAAGCGGCCGACGAGCGCCTCGCTGCCGGGGAAGCTCCTGCCTTGTGTGGCGTTCCTATCGCACACAAGGACATTGTCTGCACCAAGGGCATTCGCACCAGCTGCGCGTCAAAAATGCTGGACAATTTTATTCCGCCTTACAACGCCACAATCGTGGAAAACCTGAATTCGGCTGGCACCGTTACCCTGGGCAAAACCAATATGGATGAGTTTGCCATGGGCTCCTCCAACGAAAGCAGCTACTATGGCGCGGTAAAAAATCCCTGGGACACTAATTACGTACCCGGCGGTTCTTCAGGCGGCTCAGCAGCCGCAGTGGCAGCCCTCCTCGTCCCGGGAGCCACCGCTACCGATACCGGCGGCTCTATTCGCCAGCCAGCAGCATTGACCAATACGACCGGCTTGAAACCCACTTATGGCCGTGTATCCCGCTGGGGCATCGTCGCCTATGCCTCAAGCCTGGATCAAGCCGGTCCTATCGCGCGCAATGCAGAAGACGTAGCCTATTTGCTATCCGCTATGGCCAGCCATGATTCAAAAGATTCCACCAGCCTGGATCGCCCCCAAGCGGACTATACCGCGAGACTGAATGATTCCGTCACCGGGCTCAAAGTTGGTGTACCCAAGGAGTACTTCGGCGAGGGGCTCGATGGTGATACCGCTGTCCGGGTGCAGGATGCTCTCAAAGAATTTGAAAAACTCGGGGCTGAATTGGTCGATATCAGCCTGCCGCACACTGAGTTGGCAATTCCCGCTTATTACGTCATCGCACCGGCGGAAGCCTCTGCTAACCTGTCCCGCTTCGATGGTGTGCGCTATGGGCATCGCTGTGAACAGCCCTCCGATCTGCGTGATCTGTACATGCGCTCCCGGGGCGAAGGCTTCGGCGAAGAGGTCCAACGCCGAATCCTGGTGGGCACCTATGCCTTGTCAGCCGGCTATTACGATGCCTACTACAACAAGGCCCAGCAGGTACGCCGCCTGATCAAGCAGGACTTCATGCAGGCCTTTGAAAAAGTGGATGTTATAATGGGACCCACCACCCCCTCCCCCGCTTTCCAACTGGGTGCCAAGAGCGCCGACCCGGTTGCTATGTATCTGGAAGATATTTATACCATCGCCACTAACCTGGCAGGCCTCCCTGGAATGTCTATCCCCTGCGGGCTTGTAAATAATATGCCTGTAGGTCTGCAGATCACCGGAAATTACCTGGATGAGGCTCGCATGCTTAATATTGCGCACCAGTATCAGCAGGTAACAGACTGGCACAAAGCCAGCGCCGTATAAGGAGAAATATCGTGGAATGGGAAATCGTTATCGGGCTGGAAGTTCACGTCCAGCTCTCCACCGAATCAAAACTATTCTCCGGTGCGAGCACCCGTTTTGGCGCCGCCCCCAATACTCAAGCGTGTGCTGTAGATCTGGCCATGCCCGGTACCTTGCCAGTACCCAATGAACAAGCTTTTCGCTATGCGATAATGTTTGGCCTGGCAATGAATGCGGAAATTAGCAAACGATCCGTTTTCGAACGTAAGAATTATTTCTATCCAGATCTACCCAAAGGCTATCAAACTACCCAGCTGGAACAGCCCATCGTCGGAGCAGGGGAAGTGGAAATTCACCTGGAGGATGGAGGCAGCAAAAAAGTGCGCTTGCACCATGCTCATCTTGAAGAGGATGCAGGTAAATCCCTACACGAAGATTTCCATGGCATGTCTGGAATTGATCTCAACCGAGCCGGAACCCCGTTGATTGAAATTGTATCCGAGCCCGATATGCGAAGTGCTGCCGAAGCAGTTGCTTACCTCAGGAAAATTCATAGCATCGTGACCTATTTGGGAATTTCTGATGGAGATATGTCCCAGGGCTCCCTACGCTGTGATGCCAATGTATCCGTGCGATTAAAAGGTGAGGAAAAACTGGGCACCCGCACCGAGCTAAAGAATATCAACTCTTTCCGTTTCGTTGAGCGGGCCATCAAAGTGGAAGCAGAGCGCCAGATCGATATCCTCGAAGACGGCGGCAGTATTGAGCAGGAAACCCGTCTCTACGACGCCGACAAAAATGAGACCCGCTCTATGCGCAGCAAGGAAGTTGCCAATGACTATCGCTACTTTCCCTGCCCGGACCTTCTGCCGGTAGTACTCACCGAAGAATATATTGAACAGCTGCGCAAGGAACTGCCGGAGCTGCCGGATACCAAAGCCGAGCGTTTCCAGTCCGAATTCAATCTATCTGCATATGATGCCGATCAACTGACCCAGGATCGCGACAGTGCGGAGTATTTCGAAACTGTATGTAAGTCCTGCGGCGAACCCAAGCTGGCCGCCAACTGGATAACCGGTGAGCTGGCTGCGCTGCTAAATCGCAAGGAAATCAGTATTGCCGAGTCCCCCGTTTCCGCTACACAGCTGGCAGGCCTAATTACCCGTATAAAAGACAACACTATTTCAAGCAAGATTGCCAAGCAGGTGTTTGAGGCAATCTGTGAAGGTGAAGGCAGCGCTGATGACATCATTGAAAAACGCGGCCTGAAGCAAGTATCTGATACTGGCGCCATCGAAAAAATGGTGGATGAAGTTATCGCCGCAAGCGACGCTCAAGTGGATAATTACCGTAGAGCTGACGAATCAAAGCGTCCCAAAATGATGGGCTACTTTGTTGGCCAGATCATGAAAGCCTCCAAGGGTCAGGCAAACCCACAAATGATCAACAAAATTCTCAAGGAAAAGTTGGACGCCCTGCTTTAATTATTAACCCTTGAATACTTGAGCTGGGTAACATCCCGGCAGTAAAGACAGCAGTAAGGAAAAAATTTTGAGCCAGAAAAAAGATAAGCAAAAAGTTCTCGGGGAAGTTTTTGATAAGGAGCGTATTGCCGGCTTCCTGATTGGAGAAGCCCCCAAGGGAGTAAACCTCGACTACCACCTGCTTGAGCGTGCTTACCGCAGTATGAAAGCAGAGAGCTTTGCCTCCTTTGTTCAACTATTTCTTGCCGAAGGGAAAGACCTCAACAGCCCTGGCCCCGATGGTAAAACCCTATTGAGCCGAATTAAAGAGCACCGCCAGGGTAAAGAGTACGGTGAAATACTGAAAGCCGCCGGCGCTGAACAATAAAGACTATCGCCGCACCGGTAAGAGGTAAATTTATGACTTCAAACCCCATCCACGGTATCGACGCGCTAGTGCGCGGTGTGCACCTGATAACCCGGCGCGAACTGCGCCCTTTTATCCTGGTTCCATTACTGATCAATCTGGTGCTGTTTATCATTATCAGTGGCATCATGATTTCGCAACTGGGAGGACTCAGCGACTATATTGGCAGCCTGCTATCTCACACCCCTGTCGATACCGCGAATATGTCCTGGTGGGAAGCAATCATGGCCAAAGGTGCCGCCTGGGCCGCCAGCATTTTTCGCTGGCTTGCCTGGATTATTGCATTCCTGGTGTTGTTTCTTTTTTTTCTTGTTTACGGTTATCTGTTTGCTGTAATTACCAATATTATTGCCGCACCTTTCAATGGTATTCTGGCTGAAAAGGTAGAGGAGCTTCTCACCGGAAAGACACCGCCGGCAGAGCCGTTACTGCAAATGATTTGGCGCACCCTTGGCCGAGAACTGCGTAAGCTGGGCTACTTTATATTCTGGGGGCTAATTATTTTATTGGTGGCTACGGTCACCAGTTGGACAATTATTATCCCAGCAGTATTAACTGCTGTCTGGGGTGCCTGGTCCATGGCCATCCAATATGTGGACTACCCCCTCGACAATCACCAACGGCCATTTGATGAGCTTAAAAGTGTCTTGCGCCGTCGTAAACTAACCAGTCTCACATTTGGTGGCACAGTGATGTTGGCAAAGATGGTGCCGATCCTGAATATCTTTGTAATGCCAGCAGCTGTAGCCGGTGGCACTGCACTGTGGATTGAACGCCTGCGACAAGAGGGTGATCCCGGTACAGATAGCTTCCCTACCCAACAGCAAAGCAACTCTTCAAGTAAAAGCATTACTTAAACTTTAGCCTCAGGGGCTCGATACCGAGCCCTGAATCAAACCTCTGCAGCATCCCTATTTACCTTTCTGAGCACTTTTTTCTTTGAGCTAAGCGATACTAGGTTTTTTGCATCCGGGCAATATGTGCTGTCTAAACCCGTCAATGAGGCAACCCATCCAATTCTTCCAGGACAGGGACCATAAATTTCCAGCTAGCAGTGTCTGAATTCGGTTTACTAACAACGCATCGTATAAGCCCACGGGACCCTTAATGCCTGCCACAAATAGGTAAGGAGTCCCTGCCGAATACTTTTCTACACAGATTTAGCTCTGAAAAGTAGTCATAGTAAATCTCGATATTTTCATTGAGGTTGGGAAAGCGCACCCAGAATGCTCCAATAACTTACTGGAAGAGCTTAATTTTAAACCGAGGCGCTCAGCTGAGAAGATCTCAAGGCGCTGATTCAGGTAAAAGGTCAATCGGCCATTTTTTTGCACACGTCGATGTAGCCATAGAAGTTTCCTCTTTTCCCTAAGGATAGAAACTCGACTCCCTCACTCCTCAACTGCTGTAAATTCTGCTTGAGGATGTGCTGTAAAAGCTGGACTCAATTTTATGGATGAGGGGAGAGAGTCCGCATTCGCACTATAACAATTTCATGTAAGGGAGAAATTTTCGAATGCTGACACGCCCCAGGGTCAACTGCACCCTGTGTGTTATTGGAGCAACAGTATCCAATTTAATTCAAAAACAAACTTAAATGATTGAAGAGGGCTGAAGACGCACAGCTATTATCCCAATGCTAATCCTACCCGCCGATGAGACAGTATCTTTGTAGACTCATGACAGCAGTAACTTTATTACTAGCGGGCATCAAGGCCTAACCATTGGGGATACTATCCATCATCTGCGGGACCAAGCGTATTGAGCCAAAAGTGCTCAGGTGATCATCATCACGATACAGGGGCTCCCCATCAACCTGAATCTGGCATCGAGATGGACATAATTCTGGCACCAAGCTTACGCGCTCTATCTGGAACTCCTTTCCCAGACTATTAAAGATTCTTGTAACTCTCTTATTACGCTCTTCTACATCTCTCTTGGTCGGAGCGCCCTGCAGTTGTGCGCCGATAAATTCGGCGCTGGCGATGGCAAGCGGAACAGAAAAAGAAATTTCAGGGACTCCCTCCACAATTATTACCTCACGCCCACTCGCACGGATACGAGCAACAGTCTGATGGAGACCTTGGGCAACCAGCTCAAAATTATTCACAGAAGCTCCTCCAGAAGAGGGCTTTTCATATGCCGTCTTTGCCAACCCCATTACTGCCGGCGGGCCACTTTCACCGGCGGAACGACTCCCCTCCACTACCAGTGCCCACCGCGCCACTAAAACTACGGTCTTCACATCCTTTCGCTGTTCCAGCATCTCCATTATTTGGGCATTAAAAGTATCGCATCCATGCATAGCGCCCATCTCTAGACGAACAATACCAAGGAGTGGCGCACAGGCAGATTTTGCAGCCACAATACCGCGATAACCCTTTACTTTCAGCCAGTGCTCAAAACCAGGCAGAAACGCACCTGCATGGGAATCCCCCCAGAGCAGGTAATCCACTGAGGCTCCACTGCTCGCCTCACCCAATTCACAGAGCCCTTCTTCAGGTAAACGCTCCATACAGCGACGCTCTTTAGACGTTCGTTCTTTGGCATTTTGATAGGTGGCAAATAATGGCTCGGGAAGACGGGAAGGCACACCCTTTTTGACATTGATTACCAGGGAGACAGAAACGATCAGCATCGCCATTACACCGAAAGTGTTTGCCAGGCCACGTTTTGATACCCCTCGCGCGGAGGGCTGGCGAAAAGGTGCTTCCACAAACTTCCAGCTCACCCAGGCAAGCCCCCCCGACACCAGGATTGCCTTTGTGGCTATTTCAAATGGAAGCTCAGCCGAGCCATTTAAAAACCTAAACAAAACCAACACAGGCCAGTGCCAAAGGTATAGAGAGTAGGAAATCAAGCCTACCGAAACCAGAAGCCGCGACGATAGAAGAAAGCCGGCCACTGTTAGTCGCTGACTGCCGGCCCAGATCAGCGTGGCAGTGCCCACACAAGGCAATAAAGCGGCAACACCCGGGAAGGGAGTAGAGGCATCAAATAAAAACACGCTGGTGAGGATCATTAAGGTGCCGAGCGCCCCTGCCAGCTCCAGAAGCGAAGCCCGCTTCACATTCGGAAATGCTCCCAGTGCTACTAACGCTCCAATTCCCAACTCCCATATCCGAGTTGGAGTAAGGAAGTAATTAGCAAAAGGTTGTGCACTGGTGGCCCAGATTGAAAGGCCGAGAGAAAGCAGTGATATTCCCGCCACAACAAGCCACATCGGGCCGCGCCCTCGGGCAGCCAAGAGACATATTAAAAGAGGGAAACCCAGGTAAAATTGCTCTTCAACCGAGAGGGACCAGGTATGCAGGAGAGGCTGCCAATCTGCGCCAGCCCCAAAATAATCCTCTGTGCTCTGCCAAAACCATATATTCGAGACGAACAGGACTGTAGCGAGCACCGATTGAGCAAGCTCTTTCAGAGGCTCCGGCGGTAAAACAAACCACCCCACCGCAATCGTTGTTATTAAGACAGCAAAAAGGGCAGGTAGGATGCGACGGGCGCGCCGTTCGTAAAAATTTGCCAGGGAGAAGCTACCTGCCTCAACCTCCCTCACCAGAATACTGGTAATCAGGTAGCCAGATATCACAAAGAAAACATCGACACCGACGAATCCACCTGAAAACCCTTCTAGCCCTGCATGGGCAAAAACTACCGGCAGAACCGCTAAAGCGCGCAACCCGTCGATATCGCGTCGATAACCAATACTACTCAAAACCTTGGAACCACTAACTCTCAGTATCGATAGATATGCTTTGTATTGGGTTTTAACGCCTTAATGCCGGCGGTGGCGACGGTGACCTCCGCTACTGCGGCTACCTCTATCCTCACGGCTTCGCTGAATTTTCACTCGCGGGGGCTCTACCAATAGTTCCTCCGGCGGCACTTCACATTTCAACTTTTGGCCCAACAGTTGCTCAATCGGCTCAAGGCGCATGGCATCATCTTCACAGGCAAAGCTGATAGAGGTACCTGTTTTGCCCGCCCGGCCTGTACGACCAATTCGGTGCACGTAATCTTCCGGCTCCTCCGGTAGAGTGAAATTCACTACATGACTGATACCATCGATATGGATACCACGTCCGGCAACATCTGTTGCCACAAGGACTTTGGTCTTGCCCGACTTAAAGTCGTCAAGGGTGCGCACACGTTTGTTCTGTGCGACTTCCCCTGAGAGCAAACCAGCAGCAATACCGTGGGCAAGGAGATGTTCGTGCAGTCGTCGGCACTGGTCGCGGCGGTTGGCGAATACAATCAGACTATCGACTTCCTCGCGCTGTAGGATGTTGTAAAGCAGCGCATATTTTTCCTCACTAGCGGCCAGGTATACATGCTGCTCCACACTGTCTGTGGCAACCCGCTCAGGCTCGATTTCCACAATTACCGGATCATCGGTCCACTGCTCAACCAGTGCATCCACCTCGGGCGTGAAAGTGGCAGAAAAAAACATCGTCTGGCGATGAGTTTTGCGGGGAGTTTGGCGCACGATTCTACGCACCTGGGGGATAAATCCCATATCCAGCATGCGATCCGCCTCATCGATTACCAGGACTTCTACCTGGTCCAGATAACAATCGCGATTACCGACAAAGTCCAGCAGGCGCCCAGGCGTGGCAACCAGGATATCCACCAAACGCTCATTCAGGTTGCGCTGCTGTTTGTCGTAATCCATACCACCAACCAGGGTATGGATTTCCAGGCCCGTGTACTTACACAGGGCCTTGGCGTCATCAGCGATCTGCATCACCAATTCACGCGTAGGTGCAATAATCAGTGAACGGGCCTCACCGGCATAGCGCTCGCCTTCGAAGGGGTGGCGAAGTAAGTCTTCAATGACAGTAATCAGAAAGGCCGCCGTTTTACCAGTACCCGTCTGCGCCTTACCGACTAAATCGTGACCATTCAGAGTATGCGGCAGGGAGCGCCCCTGGATAGGGGAGCAATACTGGAAGCCCAGGTCGTGAATTCCCCGCATCAGTTCCGGGGGCAAACCCAGATCGTGAAAGCGTACCTTGCCCTCTTGTTCAGGAACCTGGAAGTCATCCAGTGACCAAGGTGTCACCGCAATCTCCACCTTGGGTTTGCGACTGCGCTGGCGCCCCTTGTGGGAAGCTTTACCGCCGCTCCGGCGCGACCTACCCTCGCCCTGACCAGACTTGTCCCGAGCAGAATGGCCTTTTGAGGCGCGATCCGCTGGATTCTGGTCATCTTTGCGGCGCTTGGAGCGCTCATCTCCCTGGCGTGGGCTCTTATCCTCTTTAGAGGAGGAACGACGGAACAACTTTCCTATCAAGTGAAATACTCGCTCAAATGTTCAAATAATCGGCGAGTATACCATCACTCTAGACGGATTCCCGCCTGCTAAAATGGCGGCACAGCCAATAATCAAGGCTGGCAAAGCGCCCGGCCCCGCTGCAGAGCAGCGCCAACAACATAATGAAATAGGTTGCGGAGAATTCAATACCGTTCTTCAGGACAGTGATACTGCCCGCCTCGGATAACCATTGATAATTACCATGCTCCTTCAACAGCTCAACCGCCCTTTCCTTACGGGTAATGGCCTCATCAATCAAATCCTCACGCCATTCCCAAGGAGCCACTAACGTCTTATCCGGCAGGGCCGACCAACCATTCTCCCAGTGCGCGGTGATCGCAGCCACTGCCATTACAAACATCAGTGGAATCGCCACCACGCGGGTAGCAAAGCCAAACAGAATGGCAATACCACCAAAGAATTCAATCAGCGCCGCTGCCCAAGCCATAAACATTGGCGCCGGCAGGCCCAGGCCCCAGTCAGGATTGCCAAACCACGCAGCCACCTCATCAATACTGCCCATTTTGTTGAGCCCGGCCAAAATAAATATGGGTGCCAGGTAGATTCGTAACGCTAGAGGCCCAAGCCAGTCAATCTTGTGCACGAAATGCAAAAAGCAACCGTACCAGTTGCTCAGGGTATTCATCGCACCACTCATTATCATCACTCTCTTTGCTGTATTTGTTCACTTTAGTCGAGCGAATACGGCATCTCTTACAAGAGAGTCCCTGCCACAGCCAACTATGCTTGTTCCTTCAATGGCAATATGAGGACAGTTGGGTGAACACCTATGTACTTGTCCACGGTATGTTCCTCGGGGGCTGGTGCTGGGCCCGCGTAGTACAGCACCTGATAACCGCCGGGCACCGGGTTTTCACCCCCACGCAGACAGGTTTAGGCGAAAGACACCATTTGCTATCCCCATCCATAGGGATGGATACATTTATCCAGGACCTGGTAAATGTGATTGAATTCGAGGAGCTGGAACAGGTTATCCTGGTAGGCCACAGCTTTGGCGGCATGGCCGCTACTGGTGCCGCAGATGCCATGCCGCAACGTATTCGCCGCCTGGTCTACCTGGATGGCGCTATTCCACTACCCGGCCACGCTTTTGCTGAACAGCTGCCAGAAAAAATACGCTCCCGGCGGTTAGCCGCGGCAAAAGAGACTCAAGGTACTCGCTGCTTTATGCCGATGGACCCGAGGTTGATGGGGATTAAGAAGTCACAGGAGCTAAACTGGCTGCGTAGGCATATGACACCACACCCGGTAAAAACCTACCTGGACCCAATCCAACTGAGCCAAGCCCCGGCACAAGGGCCGCCTTGTACATATATTCGTTGCACCAAGCCTTATTACCCCCCTGCCAACATCAGTGGCGAACAGGCACGCAAAATCCCCGGGTGGCATTACCTTGAAATTGCCGAGAGCCATGGCTGTATCATCAATGCGGCGCAAACAGTCGCCAAACTATTGCAGGAAATCCCCTCCTAACCGCTGGGCGAAGAACAGATTTCACCGTAGAATAAGCGACCTTTTTGGCGACGGGTTACCTGTGCTGTACTTCCCTTTCAGCCCCCCACCTAGCCTTTAAGGCCATTTGGCAAAGCCGGTCAATTCGATAAAAACTGTATTGCCACAGTCTTCTGGTGGAATTGGCTGGTATCTCACAGTTATCCACAGGCACTATTCCAAGAAATCTGGTTCACCCATTGTTTAAGCTTTATCGACGCGCCATCTCCACCGAATTATCCCACCTGACTACGCTGGGGGGACCACTAGTGGTCAGTAACCTGGCGGTAGTGAGTATGGGGGTTGTGGATACTATTGTTGCCGGCCGCGCTGGTGAGGTGAACCTGGCGGGCTTGGCGCTCGGCTCCAGCATCTGGGCAGTATGCGCTGTAACCCTGATCGGTCTTCTTGCCGCAGTATCCCCAGCAGTTGCCCACCTACGCGGCGGAAGAGATGAAGAAGGCTGTGCCAAGCAACTGCACCAAGCCCTGTGGATTGCCCTTATTGGCGGGATACTCGTACTTCTCGCGCTGCTTGCGGTCCCAATATGGAGCCAGTGGATTGATACGGAAGAACCAGTTCGCCAGGTTTTAGAGGGCTATATTCTGGCTCTCACCGCCGGCACGCTACCATTTGCCCTGGGCACCGCACTGCGCGGTTACTGCGAGGGTATGGGGCAGGTGCGCCCGGTCATGCGCATCTATTTAGCTGCCGCCCTGCTTAATATTCCGCTGGATATCCTCTTTGTGTTTGGTGCTGGCCCCATTCCCGCCATGGGCGGCGCTGGTTGTGGTTGGGCCACCGCTGCAGTCAGCTGTCTTATTGCCCTGGCACTGTTCTGGCATGCAGGTAATGACCCGGTTTATCACTCCTTAAAGCTCAGGTTAATACCTGATAAACCCCATTGGCCAACCCTGCGTCATTTGCTCGCGGTAGGCCTGCCTGTGTGCGTGGGCGCTGCTGGCGAGGTAACATTCTTCGCAAGCTTGACAGTTTTACTGGCCCCCTATGGTGCAGCCATCGTAGCTGCCCACCAGATCAGCATGAATGTCGGCTCGATTTTTTACCTGGTGGCACTGGCACTAGCGCAAGCACTTAGCATTCGAACAGCGCATCTTCTCGGCCAGGACCGCCCAAAGCGGGCGATGTTTACTGGCAAAGTGGGCATCGGTACCGGTGTAATCTATGCCTTGGGGACCGGTTTGCTGTTAATTACTCTGCGCAGCCTGTTTGTACAAGCCTACACAGATAATGCGGAAATTATCGCTGTAGCCACAAACCTGCTGTTGCTCTGCGCCGCCTTCCAGTTGGTGGATGTCGCCCAAGCTATGACTTGGGGAGCACTTCGGGGTTACAAAGACACCAGGGTTCCCATGTATGTCCAACTGTTCTCCTACTGGTTGGTTGGCCTCCCCAGCGCCTACTGGCTGGGAGAAAATTTCTGGGGTGTTTACGGCTACTGGACCGGTGTGTGTATTGGCCTCGGAACCGCTTCAGTTTTACTGATACTACGATTTAGGCATACCAGCCGTGTAGCGATAGCACGCGCTAGATAGCCCCTGTAGTTGGCGATGTATCACATTCTCAGGGAACGCTTTGACTATACTGGCGCTCCAAGTCCCCAAGCGTGCTGAACACCAGCCAATAATCAGCACAGCCCGCCATACGAAGTTGACCGGAGTACCGAATGATTTTGCGCCTCTCCCTGACCAGGCCGCACCGCCTGCTTAGCCTCGCCCTATTTTTTACCTCGACCCAGGCCACAGCCCTGAGTGAGGGGGATAAGGGACAGGAGCAGGCCGTGCCCAAAGCGGAAAACTTACAGCTGGATCAGCCAGTTATCTCAGAGCTAGGCCCACCGACAGGAGCCAGTGATGACGACAACAGTACAGAAACTGTACCGGCAACTACAGGGAATGAGAAAAGCGCGGAGCAGCAATCTCTCCCACAGGCAGAGAATCTGCAGCTGGATCAACCAATCGGCGAGCTCGAAGTTACCCCCACCACCAAGAAAGAGCCGGAAACCAACCCCTCTGCTCAGCCGGTATCCAAGGCAATCCCAAGCTCCCAGGGAAATATTTCCATAGAGGTAGAAAAGGCCAAACCCCTTCGCCTGCTCGGCGCCGAGGTACCTCCAGCCACCTCCACTCGCCTGGCTTGGTCACCCAGCCAGCATTTTGAGGGGGTTTACAGCCCTACTGCTGTACTCGTGGTCAATGGAGCAAAGCCCGGACCGGTACTCTGCCTTACCGCTGCGGTTCACGGAGATGAACTAAATGGCGTCGAAACAGTGCGCAGGGTTATGTATGACCTGGATGCTGAGCAGCTAAACGGTGCGGTTATTGGGGTACCTATTGTCAATTTACAGGGTTTCCACCGCAGCTCCCGCTATCTCACGGATCGCCGCGACCTCAACAGGCATTTTCCCGGTGATCCCAATGGCTCCTCCGCTTCTCGCATTGCAAATTCTTTTTTTCACGAAGTGATCACCCACTGTAATGCAGTGGTTGATCTGCACACAGGTTCCTTTTACCGCACCAACCTGCCCCAGTTACGCGGCGACCTGACCAATCCAAAAATTGTAAAAATGACCAAGGGCTTTGGCTCTACCGTGGTACTGCACAGTGCCGGGGCCAAGGGCACACTGCGCCGAGCAGCCGTGGAGGCGGGCATCCCCACAGTGACCCTGGAAGCCGGCGCACCCATGGTCCTGGATGAACGCTCTGTCAGCCACAGTGTGAAAGGTATTCGCACCCTGCTTAACCAGCTGGGAATGGTAAGTAAGTTCCGCCTGTGGGGGGATCCTGAGCCCGTGTATTACAACTCCACCTGGCAGCGGTCCTCCAATGGCGGCATTATTTTCAGTGAAGTTCAGCTGGGTGAGTTCGTACGCAAAGGAGACCTGCTAGGTACAGTCACCAACCCCATTACCAATGTGCGTACCGAGATACGTTCAGAGCACGACGGAAGAGTACTTGGTATGGCTCTGGACCAGGTAGTGCAGCCCGGATTCGCCGCCTACCATATCGGCATCCAGGCCCCTCAGGAGCAGATCAGCCAGCCTCAGGAAGTTGTCGCGGAAGGGCCTGCCAAGGAAAACACCCACAACAAAGCCAGCAAAGCTTCAGCAGCTGCCCCCTCTACTGAAAACCCAGCGAAGTTGCGGGGCGAAGAGGACTAAGCGCCGCTGACATTATCGATAATAGTGATACTTTCCTGCGCTATAGGCTCCGGTTGCAGGGTAATATGATCAATACCAAAGCGCTTGATCAGGGTCTCCCGCAAGCGCTCCAACACCGCCGGCCAAGCCTGCAGATCATCCACCACAATATGCGCCGAAAGAGAGATGGTACTGGAGTCCAGCCGCCAGATATGCAAGTCGTGTACTGAACGCACTCCGGTAACCTGCACGAGGGTCTCCCCCACTGTTGGCAGGCTCAGTTCACGCGGCACCCTTTCCATCAAAACATCTACGGCATCGCGCAGCAGGCGCACACATGAAATCAGAATCAGGAAGCAGATCAGCAGCGACAACAAAGGGTCAATCGGCACCCAGCCAGTGAAATAAATCACTGCCCCCGACGCTAAAGCTGCTATTGAGCCCAGCATATCTCCCATCACATGTAGCAGTGCGCCGCGAATATTGAGCGTGCGCTCCCCCCGTAACAATACCCAGGCCGCCAGGATATTGATCAATAGGCCTGCTGTAGCTATCAGCATCACGGTGCTACCGTGTACCGGCTGCGGGTTACGCAAGCGGTTGATGGCCATAAAGGAAATTCCCACGACAATCAGCAGCATAATCAGACCATTGGTCACTGCCGCCAGTACTTCCGCACGCCCCCAGCCAAAAGACAACTCACGGTCCGCAGGCTTCTTCGCCAGCACCGCGGCAATAGCTCCAAGCGCCAGGGCAAATGTATCTGTGAGCATGTGGGCGGCATCCCCGAGCAGAGCAAGGGAACCCGACAGCCATCCTCCGATGGCCTCAACAATTGAAAAGCTCAGTGTGAGAAGCAAGGCAATAACGAGTGGGCGCAATGCACCATTGCCGTTGCGGTGGTGGACGTGATCGTGCATAGACTCCCTCCCTATCAGTCCTCCAGACTATTTTTTAGTGCCGGGCCACAGCTACTTCCGACCCAACGTTATTCTCTCCCAGCCGGAATAATCCCTGCGACTTTCAACATCCCTATACCCCGCTGCAATAAAAATCTTCCGAACGGATTCCGCTTGCTGCCAACCGTGCTCTACCAACAACCAGCCATCTTCATCCAGAAAATCTCCGGCTTGCTCAGCAATCAGCTCTATATCTGCCAGCCCCTCCCGTTTTGCCACCAGGGCCGAGCGCGGCTCAAAGCGTACATCCCCTTCTACTAAATGGGGATCGGCGGCATCAATATATGGGGGATTGCTGACGATTAATGAAAAGTGCTGCGGTGGCAATTGTGCAAACCAATGACTCTCCAAAACCTGCACATTGCCGAAGCCAAGCCGTTTACGATTACTCTCAGCCAGTGCCAGCGCCGCTGCAGATTTCTCCGCAGCCACAATTTGCCAGCCAGGTTTTTCAGAAGCTAACGCCAGTGCAATAGCTCCAGTACCGGTACCCAGGTCGAGCGCTCGCAGTGTGCTCTGAGGGCAAAGTGCCAGGGCTGTTTCCACCAGCAGCTCGGTATCAGGGCGGGGAATCAAGGTAGAGGCATCGACTTTTAAAATGAGCGACCAGAACTCCCGCTCACCGGTTAGATGTGCAACCGGCTCGCCGTTTTTACGCCGCACAAGCAATACGTCAAACTCATACTGCTCGGCAGTAGTGAGTTCATATTCTGGCCATGTATAGAGCCAGGTGCGCTCACGGCCGAGAATATGTGCAAGCAGCACTTCTATATCGAGACGAGCCGACTCGCTATTAGTGAGTTCAACACTACGGGCGAGATTACCCTTCACACTGCTCATAGGAAAACTCTACCCAGTAACGTCACACTGAACTTCAACTACTGCCCCATAGCGGCCAGCTGGTCCGCCTGGTGCTCAGTGCGTAGCGGACCAATCACCTCCTCCAGAGCACCCTGCATCACCTCATCGAGTTTGTATAAGGTCAGGCCAATACGGTGGTCAGTCACCCGCCCCTGGGGATAATTGTAAGTACGGATGCGTTCGGAGCGATCTCCGCTGCCAACCAGACTCCTGCGCGCATCAGAAATTTCCTGTGCCGCAGCGGCCTCTTGTTCACTGGAAAGCTTGGCCTGTAAAAGCGCCATCGCCTTGGCTTTGTTTTTATGCTGAGAGCGTTCGTCCTGGCACTCAACCACAATTCCGGTGGGCAAATGGGTCAGGCGCACAGCGGAGTCAGTTTTGTTTACATGCTGGCCACCGGCACCCGAGGCGCGATAGGTATCCACACGCAGGTCGGCCTTGTTTATTTCAATAGCATCGCGCTCATCGGGCTCAGGCATCACCGCCACTGTGCAGGCGGAGGTGTGAATACGCCCCTGGGATTCCGTTTCCGGAACTCGCTGCACACGGTGAGCACCGGACTCAAATTTCAGCTTGGCATACACATCTTCACCGGCCACTCTAGTGATAATCTCCTTGTAGCCTCCATGCTCGCCGGCATTCTCACTGACGATCTCAATACGCCAGCCCTGCTTCTCCGCGTAGCGCGAATACATGCGAAATAGATCACCAGAGAAAATTGCCGCCTCGTCGCCGCCAGTGCCTGCACGAATTTCCAAAAAGACATTTTTGCGATCATTGGGGTCGCGGGGTAGCAGCAAAGTCTGCAACTCACGCTCCAGGGGTTCCACCTGGGCCTCGGCCTCGCGCAGCTCCTCCTGTGCCATTTCACGCATTTCCTGATCGCTCTCATCGAGCATCTCCTGCGCAGCTGCCATATCTTCTTTAAGCTGTTTATAGCGGCCATAACATTTGACCACTTCTTCCAGCTCGGAGTATTCCCGCGATAACTCGCGGAACTGATCCTGGTCGGAAATCACACTGGCATCACCTAGCAGCGCCGACACTTCCTCGTGACGTTCCTGCAAGTTTTCCAGTTTATTCAGTAGCGATTCTTTCATCTGTGTTTTTTCTCTGATTCGATATCGGCAAGGTCATCCAACCCAACCACTTCGCGGGCAATGCGCAGCCGCTCCAGGTCGCCTTCAGCTGTCGCTTTTTTGAGGCTGATCGTAGGCGCATGGATTAATTTATTTGTCAGTGAGCGGGCCAACTGCTCCATCAGGCGGCGAGGATCCTCACCCTTATCCAGTTGCAAGAGTACCCTTTCTAATTCAGTACCGCTGATTTGCTGTGCACGCTGTCGATAGCTGCGGATGGTATCCACTGCACCAAGCGCCCGACTCTCTTTAGAGAATTCTGCCGCGGCGACTTCAATAATTTCTCTCGCCGCCTCTGCCGCCCTCTCTCGAGAGCGCATGCCCTCATCAATCACTCCGCGCAAGTCATCTACGGTGTAGAGGTATACATCATCGAGTTCACCAACCTGGGGCTCTATATCCCGCGGTACCGCTATATCCACCATAAACATCGGGCTGTGACGACGCTTGCGCAAAGCCGACTCCACTGCTCCCTTACCCAAAATTGGCAGTTGGCTGGCAGTAGAGCTAATTACAATATCCGCGCGGGCAAGATGTTCGGGAATATCGGCAAGCAGAATCGCTTCAGCACCAAAATTCTCTGCCAGCAACTGCGCACGACTGAGGGTACGGTTGGCCACAATGAGTTGTTTGATGCCCTGATCCAGTAAATGACGCGCAACCAGCTCTACTGTCTCGCCCGCACCAATCAAAAGTGCGGTTTGCTTTTTCAGATCGGTAAAAATGCGTGAAGCGAGAGAAACGGCAGCATAGGCCACAGACACCGGGTTTTCGCCGATAGCCGTTTCGGTACGAACTTTCTTTGCCACAGTGAACACGCGCTGAAATACCCGGTGCAGCTCACTACCCACACTGCCAGACTCCCTCGCCACAGCATAAGCAGACTTGATCTGGCCAAGGATTTGCGGTTCGCCCAGAACTAGTGAGTCAAGGCCGCAGGCAACACTCATCATGTGGCGAACCGCCGCTTCCCCAGTGTGGGCATAGCTGCAGCCCCGCAGTTGTTCGAGCGGTATCTGGTGGTATTCTGCCAACCACCGCAACAGAGGCTCCGCCTCCAGGTTCCCGTAGATTTCGGTGCGGTTGCAAGTGGATAGAATCGCAAGCTCCCGACAGTCGAGCGCTTTGCGCGCATCCCCCAGGGCACCGGGCATCACCTCGGGCGCAAAGGCGACCCGTTCGCGCACCTCTATCGGTGCACTATCGTGGTTGATCCCCAGGGTAAGAATTGGCATAGAGTTCCGTCGGCTATAAATCTAGGAGTACATCATCCGTATAGGGGGCGCATTTTCACGGGCCGCCGCTTTGCTTGCAAGGTCGGGAGACGGTTTAATTGCGCGCTGATTTGACTTAGCGGACCGGGACCCAGCGTCCAGAAGCGGATTCGCGACTAGAATTATATGGCGATAATCGTTTAAAACACGCCACTCGTATACAGCTTACGCGCCGCAGCAACGTATGGACACGATCTATGCTCCCACCCCGACAGCCCGATTCAAATCATAATGCCTCGGCCACCCTGCTTCTGACCATCTGCCTGCTGCTGGCAGCCTGTGCCCAGGTTCAGCCCCGAGAGGCAGCTACTGATGCCAAATCACCACCAGTGGCTCAGAACCTAAAAGAGGATGGCGCCGACGCCTCCCCAGAGAGCGAACCCCGCGCTTTTCCTATCGATACCTTCTACACACTTCTGGTGGCTGAAGTTGCCGGTATTCGTGAACAGTATGATGTAGCACTGGCCAACTACTACCACCAGGCAGAAGTTACCAAGGACGCCGGCGTCGCCGAACGAGCCACACGTATCGCCCGTTTCCTGAATGCCCGTCAGGCTGCCCTGCGCTCAGCACAGCTTTGGGTTGAGCTGGAACCAGACAATGCCGATGCCCAATTGGCGCTCACTGCTGAGCTAACTCTTGCAGGAGAACTCTCAGAGGCCATGGTCCACGCGGAGCAGGCTCTAAAATTGGGAGGCAAAGCACCGCTGCAATCCCTCGCCGCCACAGCCATTGGCCGTGAAAAGCTCGACGATCGGATACGCGCAGAATTTGCCAGGCTGGCGCGGGCGTACCCAAACAACGACGAAGTGGCACTGGCCCATGCAATGGTGCTACGCGCTACCGAGCAATACAACCAGGCACTAGTAGTAGTGCGCCGTATCCAGGAGAGTCATCCAGACCAACTGGATGCTCCACTGTTACAGAGCCATCTGCTGGTGGACCTGGGCAAGCGGCGTGAAGCCATTGAGCTCCTGGAAAAACTGGTCAGCGTCCACCCCAATGAGACTCGCCTGCGCCTCCAATATGCGCGCCTGCTAATACGCGAAGACCTTGCACTGGCGCGCCAGCAATTCGCCGAGCTGGTCAAACAACGACCTGAAGACGGCAACCTAATCTTGTCACTGGCCCTGATTCAATACGAAACCAATCAGCTGGATTTGGCCAAACCACTGCTCGATAAACTTCTGGAGCTGGAACAACACGAATCAGCAGCACATTTTTATCTTGGCGGCCTGGCCGAAAAGCGAGGAGAGATTGCCACTGCCGTGAAACACTTCCGCCAAGTGGAGCCCGGCAACGATTATGTGGAAGCCATTACCAAAGGCACAAAGCTGCTCGCAACCAGTGGCAAGCATGATGAAAATGAAAAGTGGTTTACCAAACTTCGCCAACAACACCCTCGACAGGAAGAACATTTTTTCCTGATGGAGGTCGAATTGTTGCGAAAAAATGATGAACCACTAAAAGCCCTGGAGCGGGTTGAGCAGGGACTAAAAGTAATGAGTGGCAGTGGTCGTTTGATGTACACGCGTGCACTTCTCAACGACCAACTTGGCAATGCCACTGCCTTCGAGCATGACCTGCGCAGCTTGCTGGAGCGCGACCCCGAAAATGCCACTGTACTCAATGCCCTGGGCTATAAACTGATTGATGATGATGCCCGCCTCCAGGAGGCTTTTGAGCTGATCAGTAAAGCGCTGAAACTGGAGCCCGAAGATCCAGCCATTATCGACAGCATGGGTTGGGTCCAGTACCGTCTCGGTAATTTTTCTGCTGCGGAAAAGTATTTACGTCAGGCTATGGACAAACTACCCGATCACGAGATTGCTGCGCACCTGGGAGAAGTGCTCTGGGTACAGGGCGATCGTGAAGGAGCTTTAAAAATCTGGAGGGATGGAATGAAGCTCAACCCCCAGAGCAAAATTATTCCGGCCGCAATGAAGCGTTTACAAATTAAAGAAACACTGGAACAGCATGCATCTGACAACTGAAACCACCGTTACACGAAAGTTCTATTTTTTACTGGTGGCCACCCTCGCTCTATTGGTGTCAGCCTGTGCAGGGCAAAAAGCCAAGGAACAACCGGCAGCCGATACCCCACAAGAAACTGCAACACCCACATCGGTGGCACAGCTTAAGCAGTGGACGATTAAGGGCAAGCTCGGGGTGCGCTCGCCGGCCGATAATGGCAGCGCCAACCTGACATGGCAGCAAAGCGGTGCGCAAAACTTTCGTATTCACCTGAGTGGCCCGCTTGGTGCCGGCACTACAGTCATTTCCGGCTCCGCAGGCGGCGTCAGCTTGGTGCGCGGTGATGAGGCCCCGGTTGTCGCGCGCAACGCAGCCCAACTCACTGAGCAAACCCTGGGTTGGCCACTGCCCGCCAGTGAAATGTTTTACTGGGTACGAGGTCTGCCTGCTCCCGGGCCCAGGGGTGCAGAAAGACACAATGATCAGGGACTGTTGCAAAGCCTGCAGCAATCTGGCTGGACCCTCAGCTTTAGCGACTATCGTCAAAATGGGCCTTTCACCCTGCCCACCCGCATCAAGGCACAAACCAACGCCGCCGCCGGACCTGTGAATGTAACCCTGGTTATCAAGGACTGGGGTTTTTAAATGCCGAAACCTCAGCATGCGGGTATCATGGGCCAAACAAAGCTAACCGACCCAACCACCACGCATGCTGAAGTTACCCGCCCCCGCAAAACTGAACCTGACCCTGCGTATTCTTGGCCGACGTGCCGACGGCTATCACGAGTTGCAAACCCTTTTCCAATTACTCGACTACGGTGACGAACTGGAGTTTTCTGCACGCGCTGATGATGTCATCAGCGTAGATGCCGGTGAACTGGATGTAGCCGAGCGGGACAATCTGGTTTACCGGGCTGCCCTGCTTCTTCGAAAGGAAGCCAAGCTTGCCGGTGAAAAATTGCCTGGTGCACATATTCGCCTGATTAAAAAACTACCGCACGGTGGGGGTATCGGCGGGGGCAGTAGTGACGCAGCCACTACTTTATTGGGCCTTAATCATCTTTGGCGCTGCAACCTGCCTATGGATACCCTGGCCGAGTTGGGCCGCCAACTCGGTGCCGACATTCCACTTTTTGTCCGCGGACATACTGCCTGGGCCGAAGGCGTTGGGGAAAAATTAACTCCTGTTATCACTGAAAAACGCCACTACTTGGTGGTGTCTCCTGGTTGCGAAGTGAGCACTGCAAAAATTTTTCACGATTCGCGTTTGACAAGAGATTCTGTCGCAATTACATTAGCGGCCCTTCGCGAGGGGCAGCTCACAGAAACGCCGCTCAGCAGTGAAAAACTGGAAGCTTTTTCCGGTAATGACTGCCAGGCACTGGTTGAGAGTCTCTACCCTGAAGTTCGCGATGCCAGAGAGTGGCTAGAGCAATTTGCACCAGCTCAACTCACAGGCACTGGAAGCTGTGTCTTCACCGCCTTCCAAACTGAGCAAGCAGCCAAATCGGCACTTGCCAGGCTACCGCGAAAATGGCAGGGTTTTATAGCAAATGGTATCCAGGTTTCACCTGTACATCAGAAGCTCGCGAAATTAGCCTCAAGAGATTGAGGAAAAATACTGGGGCGTAGCCAAGCGGTAAGGCAGCGGGTTTTGATCCCGTCATGCGAAGGTTCGAATCCTTCCGCCCCAGCCATTTTCTTTTGTATGCTGTGGCGCAAGCAAAAACCGGTTCCGACATGTCTCAGTCGACACTGACCCAGCCGGCCCGGGCCATCCGCATAGGTCTGAGAGCAGCCTCCCTCCAACTTTACAGAGATGTCACAGGCAAGCTTTTTGGCAAACACCTTTCGACAACCTGGAGGCTCCCCAAAGCTAAGAGCAATCACCTGGATGACCAGGGCAAGCCAGCAATCTACTCCAACTTTGCTTCGCTCCCCCCTGCATTCCCGAGTATAAAAATGATGCTATCGCATCCCAACTTCTAGCGGAAAATGCGGGCATCTACACTTCAATTCACATCAAGACAGAATCAAAGGAACTCGCAGTGGCTGACTTAATGGTCTTTACCGGCAACGCAAACCCGGAACTGGCACAGAAAATTGTCGACCATATGGCGATCCCCCTGGGCGAAGCTGCGGTTAAGCGCTTCTCCGACGGTGAGATTGCAGTTGAAATTACCGATAACGTACGCGGTCGCGACGTTTTCGTTGTGCAGTCCACCTGCCAACCCACCAACCGCAACCTGATGGAGCTGATCCTTCTGGTAGATGCCCTGCGCCGTGCCTCTGCTGGCCGCGTTACCGCCGTAGTACCTTACTTCGGATATGCTCGCCAGGATCGCCGCGTAAGATCCCAGCGTGTACCTATTTCCGCAAAAGTAGTTGCCGATATGATGGTAAGCGTGGGCATCGACCGCGTACTGACTGTCGACCTGCACGCTGAACAGATCCAGGGCTTCTTCGATGTGCCCGTAGATAACGTATATGGCTCTTCTGTACTGCTCGACGATATCGAGCGCCAGAAGTACCAGAACCTGGTAGTAGTATCCCCGGATATCGGCGGTGTTGTGCGCGCTCGCGCAGTGGCCAAGAGCCTCGACTGTGAGCTGGCTATCATCGACAAACGTCGCCCGGCTGCTAACGTCGCAGAAGTGATGAACATCATCGGTGAAGTCAGCGGCCGCACCTGCCTGCTGGTAGATGACATGGTCGATACCGCCGGCACCCTGTGCAATGCCGCCAACGCCCTGAAAGAACATGGTGCGGAGAAGGTAGTTGCCTACTGTACCCACCCGGTATTGTCCGGTAACGCCATCAGTAACCTGAACAACTCCGTACTGGACGAGCTGGTAGTGACCGACTCCATCCCCCTGGGGGACAAGATGGAGAAGGCCCCGAAGATTCGCCAGCTGACCCTGTCCGCAATGCTGGCCGAATCCATGCGTCGCATCAGCAATGAAGAATCCCTCTCCGCGATGTTCCGTTAAGACCGGAATGGGAATGCATACCAAATAAACACAGAGTGTCCCGCTATGCGGGGCACTTTGCCTTTGGCTCTGATTCCCGTAGAATACGCGCCCGCCCGGCACCGCCGGGCGATTACTTTTGGGCCCAACAGCCCAATTTACACAAACGCCAGAGCGGTCCGGTCGCAGGTCTCTCTGGACAGACAACCCGAGGTTTAACCCATGTCTGATATCAAACTGAACGCCATTGCCCGCAGCGATGAAGGGAAAGGTGCGAGCCGCCGCCTGCGTCGCCTGGAAGGCCGTGTACCCGGCATCATTTACGGTGGTGAAGCTGAGCCGCAATCCGTATCCCTGCTGCAAAAAGACCTGTTCAAGGCCCTGGAAAATGAAGCATTCTTCTCTTCCATGCTGACCGTGGACATCGATGGTAAAGAAGAGAAAGTGATCCTGCGCGATCTGCAGCGCCACCCCGCCAAGCAGCTGCTTCTGCACATCGATTTCCAGCGCGTTTCTGCCAGCACCAAAGTACACGTTAAAGTGCCTCTGCACTTCCTTAACGAAGACACCAGCAAAGGCGTTAAAGCCGGCGGTATCGTTTCCCATACCCTGACCGAGCTGGAAGTGAATGCTCCTGCTGGCAAGCTGCCTGAGTTCATTGAGGTGGACCTGGCAGACCTGGAGCTGGATGGCATCCTGCATATCTCCGACCTGAAACTGCCAGAAGGCGTTGAGTCTGCAGACCTGAGCCACGGCGAAGACCACAACCTGGTTGTAGCGTCTATCCACAAGCCTCGCGGCGCCGTTGAAGCTGACGCTGAAGCCGAAGCTGGCGAAGGCGAAGAGTAATCGCCTTGGCTGCGGCACCGGATACCCCGATCCAGTTGATTGTCGGCCTGGGAAACCCCGGGCCGGAATACGATCGGACACGGCACAACGCCGGTGCTGATTTTGTTGTCGAGCTGGCCCGCCAACATGGCACCCAGCTCAGCCAGGACAGCAAATACCACGGCCTCACAGGCCGTGTGCGGATCGGCAGCCGGGAAATCCGGTTGCTGATCCCCACCACCTATATGAATCGCAGCGGCCAGTCTGTCGGCCCATTGGCGAACTTTTTCAAAATTCCCCCGGAAGCCATACTGGTCGCTCACGATGAGCTGGACCTCGCCCCCGGTATCGCGCGCCTGAAAGCCGGCGGCGGTCACGGCGGACACAATGGCCTGAGGGATATCATTGCCGCACTGGGCAACAACCGAAACTTTATGCGCTTGCGACTCGGCATCGGCCACCCTGGCAGTTCGAGCGAAGTGTCCCGGTTTGTACTCCAGCGAGCTCCCAGAGCGGAACAGGAAACACTGGCTGATGCCATCGATCGCTCGATCGACGTACTGCCCACCGCCGCCACTGGCGACTGGGGCTCAGCCATGAAAACGCTGCACACCGCCAAATAGATCCCCCCGGGTAGCTTGCCTTTTGCTCCGGAAATCTCGATAGTGTGCTGCGCCAAATTGCCGGTATTTTCCCGACTGGCCCGGATCATTCAGCGGCCGCGCTACCCAGCCTGCCCAGACTTCCGCCAGCGCAATCACTACCGGACTTCAAACGCAATTAGCAGAGTGCGCGCTTCGCGCCTCAGGCAAACGGAAAAATATCACCATGGGTTTTACTTGCGGTATAGTCGGCCTGCCTAACGTGGGCAAATCCACCTTATTTAACGCACTGACCAAGGCGGGCATCGATGCAGAGAACTTCCCTTTCTGTACCATCGAGCCCAATGCCGGCGTAGTGCCGGTACCAGACACCCGCCTCGACAAGCTGGCGGAAATCGTTAAGCCACAGAAAGTTATTCCGACCACGATGGAGTTCACGGACATCGCCGGGCTGGTTGCGGGCGCCTCCAAGGGCGAAGGCCTGGGCAATAAGTTTCTCGCCAATATCCGCGAGACCGATGCCATCGCCCACGTTGTACGCTGCTTTGAAGATGACAACGTAATCCACGTGGCCAATCAGGTGCACCCTGTTGCTGACATCGAGGTGATCAACACCGAACTGGCCCTCGCCGACCTGGATACCGTTGAAAAAGCTCTGCAGCGCTTTACCCGCGCGGCTAAAGGCCAGGACAAGCACGCTATCAAGATGAAAGCGCTGCTGGAGAAAATCCAGCCGCACCTGGATGAAGCCAAACCATTGCGCTCCTTCGGCCTTTCCGAGGATGAGCTGGCAGACCTGCGCGAGCTGAGCTTGCTCACCGTTAAGCCAACCATGTATATCGCCAACGTGCACGAAGACGGCTTCGAGAATAATCCACACCTGGATGCCGTTGCTGCCATCGCCGCCGAAGAGAATGCGGTACTGGTGCCAATCTGTAACAAGCTTGAAGCGGAAATTGCCGAGCTGGATGACGATGAGAGACAGGAATTCCTGGAAGAACTGGGTATGGAAGAACCCGGGCTGAACCGTGTTATCCGCGCCGGCTACCAACTGCTGGGCCTGCATACCTACTTCACCGCCGGTGTAAAAGAGGTGCGCGCCTGGACCATTCCGCTGGGAGCTACCGCGCCGAATGCGGCGGGCAAGATCCATACTGACTTCGAAAAGGGCTTTATCCGCGCGGAAGTGGTCAGCTATAGCGATTTTATCAACAACAATGGTGAGGCTGGCGCAAAGGAATCCGGCAAATGGAGACTGGAAGGCAAAGATTACATTGTTGCCGATGGTGACGTGATCCACTTCCGTTTTAACGTCTAATACCCTCTCCCTTTTTCGCCTCCCCCCAGAGGGGAGGCTTTTCCCATCAGCGTAGAAGCAATGGCGCAATCAAACTGGAAAGTGGGCCTGCCCCTGACCCTGGTCACCATATTTATGTGGGCGACGCTGCCCATCGCCCTCAAAGGGCTCCTCGGGCATATCAGCCCTGGTACCGCCACCTGGTATCGCTTTGCCGGTGCAGCTCTGCTCGCAGGGCTCTATTACGGCCAGGCGCGCGCACTAAACTTGCGACCACTATTTAGCCGCATACTCCTGCCATTCACACTGCTGGCTGTAATCGGCCTCCTGGTAAACTATCTCGCCTATGCCAGCGGGCTGAATTACATCACCCCTGGTGCCGCTCAGATGGTTATCCAATTGGCGCCCCTGCTTCTGCTTATCTCCAGCGTGCTCTGGCTGGGGGAAAGTTTTTCCCTTCGCCAATGGGGTGGTGTAGCTCTGGTGGTGATCGGCCTGCTACTGTTTTTCAACCAGCGCCTGGAAGAACTCACCAGTGGTGCGGGTGGAGACTATCTGCTCGGGCTTGGTTATATCCTGATTGCCGCTGTCACCTGGGCTGTGTACGGTTTCTTCCAGAAGAAAATCTTGAGCAGGGCAACACCTCAGGACCTACTGGTAGTGATTTATATCGCAGGCACCCTGTGCTTCCTGCCAATGGCCGATCCAATGAAGGTTTCCCACCTCGGCTGGCTGGAGTGGGCCCTGCTCGCCTTCCTTACTGCAAACACCCTGATCGCATACGGCGCCTTCAGTAAAGCCCTGGCAAATTGGGAGGCATCCAGTGTCAGCGCTACCTTGTCATTAGTGCCAGTGATCACCCTGTTGCTCAGTACGCTGATCAGTAGTATCTGGCCGGACTATATTGCTGTTGAGCCTCTGAACTGGATCAGCTGGGCTGGCGCCGTTGCCGTAGTAGCGGGTTCGGCATTTGCCGCTATCAGTTCCGGGCGCCACCCCAGCAAGCCCCTGGGTTCAGATAAAAAAAATCGCTAACTAACTGAAAAGAATACAAAAAAGGTGTTGACACACCCAGCCCATCGATTAATAATGCGCGCCCTCGGTAAGGCCGAGGCAACAAAAGAAATGGCAAGGTAGCTCAGCCGGTTAGAGCGCAGCACTCATAATGCTGAGGTCGGGAGTTCGAGTCTCCCCCTTGCTACCATTTCAAACCACAGAGACTATTCTTTGTGGGTCTTGAAACTGGGGCGTAGCCAAGCGGTAAGGCAGCGGGTTTTGATCCCGTCATGCGAAGGTTCGAATCCTTCCGCCCCAGCCATCTTCCAAAATTTATTCTTCAGGCCCAGTCCAGGGCAGCAATCCAAAAACTAGCGTGCTGATTTCAGAGTACAGCTCCATTCGCCTCTATCTAGCTAGAACAGTAACTACTTAAGACCCTGTACAAGCACCGGGTCGGTATCCACTGAACCACGCTCACCCACCAGATCCTGACAGCCAGCCGATAACTGCCTGTTCTGTTCCCGGCGCAACCCCAGAGCCCGCAAACACTCAAAACCCGCCAGGCAGATCAGTAATGCCAACAGCACCAGCCAACCACCATAACCGCGCATAGCCTCTTCCTCAGACATACAGGTCCACCCAAGCTGTACCACACACAGGAAGGCCACAATCAGAAGCGTGGGCTTGCGCCCAATCAGGCCAACCACAAAGACACCCAGGGGGGCGCCCAGAGCCACCACCGGCGCCGCTGCCAGCCAATTGCCAAATACACCCGGCTGCCAGTCTCCGACCAAAGACTTCACCAGTACCCCGAGCACAGAGCAAAACGCCATAATCACTACCGAAGTAGGGATAGCCACCTTGAGGTCTACGCGACTCAACAGCACCAGAGCTGCATAGACCAACATATCCACACCCACACCAGTGACTGCCACAACACTGAAACCTGCAAAGGCCCCCAATAACAAGCCCACCCGAAAATCTGTTGGGCACTGAGGGTCGCCCGCATGCTCACAGTCGGTGATCTCGCTAAGTCGGTACAAGTGAAATATTCCGAAACTGCCCCAAAGCACGGCGAAAGACAGTTTTACCCACAGCTCGGGAATCAGTGGTGCAAACAGCAGAATTCCTGCGGGTGTTGTCAGGAGTGCCCCCAATAGGGCTCCGCGCAACATGGACCATGCCAATTGCTGCTGCCGGCAAAGAATGAAGAGGCTCGCACTGACCATACCAATGGATTGCACAGCAAAGCTGAAATCACGACCGTGGCTGGCCGGCATATCAAACAGCAGCACCAAGACAGGAAACCCCACGGTACCGCCACCCATCGGCGTAGAGCCAGCCGCATAACTGCCAATCGCCATGGCCAATGCCATAGACCAGTTTTCCAGGGCCAATGTCAGATTGTCCCCTTGGACAATCAGAAACAGCCACACCCCGTAGAAAACCGCCAACCAGGCAAACCAGTAGCGGAGGGAAAGCCGCGCTAGGTATTTCATCTTATTATTCGCGAGCTAAAACGTCAGAGGGCGCTAATAGTGGTACGACAAGGAGAAGGGATCAAGGCGGGATACAGAATGCTGATAACTACATCCCGAAAATCTGACGACTATAGGCCGCCCGACAACCACAGCTGCCGGGCGGAACAGGATCAGTTCAGACGCTTCCGGCGAATCAGGCTTTGAACCTGCATGGAGGACATCATAGAAGCGTAGATAGCCGGCAAAGCACCGCGCTTACGCAACTCAAGGAAGTCCTCATCAGACAGATTGTTCAGCTTCTCCTCATCAACCACGAAGAAACCAGTCAGATCGTAAGGCTTATCATCTTCGCTCACACGCAAAGTCAGTTTTTTCTGGGTCAACAGGTCTTTAGACACCAGGAACTCAATAAACGACTCGGTAACCGCTACACGCTGGGCAGTTTCAATCACTGCCTGGGCACGGTTTTTCAGGTAGTCAGTCTGCTCACCTTCACCATCAAACAACGGCTCACCTTCAGACTCACTCAGCATATTGGAATCTTCATCGATACAGAGAACCGCCTGATCGGCATTTTCCGGATTTTTCACCAGCACGAACGGGTAGGTGCGAACCTGCAAAGGAACATAGCTGCCATTCCAACCTTCAGAGCCGGAGAACAGGTTCTCCCCCGGACGCAGACCAGTTAAGGCAACCACTTTAAACTGCTCAGTATTCTGATCTTTCACAAACAGGATCGGGTAGCTCTGGGCCGCCTGAACAATCTCTTGAACTACCAAAGGCAGAATGTGGTTGCCGCTGACATGGTCAAAAGTAATGTCTTGGGTGAGTTTCAGGTTGGCATGTGCCTTTTTATCCAAAGCTTTAATCTGTGCCATAAGTACAACTCCTAGCTACTTTTATAGTTACTTAATTTTCAGAGATACCCTAACGTACCACTTTATCGGCGCACTAACGATGACAAACGCTTTCCCGCCGTCGCCGGAAACCAAAGCCAGCATTAAACAGGTAAGCGAGCCAACAGGCAAACAAAGCCTGTTGTAAATGCCTTAAAGCAAAAACTAATCGATTATAGGGACAGTTTTCAAGACAGCAGTGCCAATAGTGGCTTTAGACCCCCATAGAAACGGCAAATAACCAATAATGGCACCTTCTGATAAAAGCCCCTGTTGCAGGCACCCTCAAAATCTATGACGCACAGTATCCACAACAGCAAGGGGCTCCCTTAAATACATGGGAGGAACCTGACCGTCGAACGGAATCGATAATCGCGAACCAGCTCATATCAGGGAGGAATTAAAGCTTAACCCTAAGCTCGTTCAGCGCTCTCTCGAGCACTTCGTCCTTATCAGAGCGCACCGTATTCAGCGTACTCTCAACCAGGATATCCGGCTTAATACCATAGCCAACAAACTCCCTGCCATCGGGGAAGGTATCCCGCTTGGTACACACCCTGAAAGTACCACCTCCTGGGAGGTCTACGAACATAGGTTGCCCCGTGCTGCCATAAGTTGGTTCACCCACAGTAGTAAAATGTTCGAGAGAATCTGCATATACCAGGAAGTCCTCAGCTGCTGAAACGGTATTTCGGCCGATCAACACATAGGTTGGCACTATGTGGTTACTATCCAATTTGGGCTCAACTATATCCCCGGAGTCTTCACCAAACTCCCATATAGTGCCTTCTGCATAGGGGCGATACTTCTCAAATTGCTCGAACTGATTGGCAAATGATCCCCAAGCTTTATAAGCCGCAATATGTTTGGGGGTTTTCCAAACAGAACCCTGTAAAATACGATCAGCCAAGTAAGAGATTATCTCTCCGGCATAAGCAGAGTTACCTCCATTATTAAAGCGCAGATCAATAATCAACCCTTTGGACTTAACAATCTCATCGTAGTGAGATTTAAACTGATCAATAATCGCTTGATCGTGAAAACCATTTAGAGCTATATAGCCGATGTCACTTTCCAGCCATTTAAACTCAAAAAGTTCACCATTGGAGGCAGGCTGCTTAATAGACGTATATTCAACCTCCCTACCACGCGCATCCCGTTTAACCTGAACCTCTTTCACTTTGCCGTCTGGAGTCTCAATAGTGAATTCTGCCGTGGTATCCGGTTTACCATCCAAGGCATCCCGAACCGCAGTACTCCAGAGAATATGCTGGGTCGAGCTGGCAATATAAGGCATTACCTGCTCCTTTAAATAGGCTTGAAGATCCTGCCCATTTACCGAAACGACAACAGAGCCCAGTGGAATCACGGACTCCACCCCCTTCTCGACCCCCGTAACTATTGCTTGATGGCCAGCTTCGGCCAAGCGAACAGCAGGCCAATCCAGGTACTTGGCTGACATACCTTTAGGGTAATAAATATTGGTATGGCCATCTTGCAGGAGTGCATTAAGCCGCTTTAGCTCACGATAATACTCATAAGTGTTTTCTGTAGCCAAAACCCGCGGAATAAATTCCTGATACCTTGCATCAAAGTCCAGTTCAGGAACCTGATCGAAGAAAGCGAAGTTATAGCTAACCTCTTTCCAGTAGAGAGATAAACCATACAGTTTTTCTGCATCGGATAAATTTTCTGTTACCTCATTAACGTTATCTGCGTATACAGAGCTGGTGGCGGCAACAGCAATTGAAAAGGCCAGAGCAATCTTTTTAAGCACAATAAAAACCCTAAATTTATTAGGGCTCCCATTTTATATATTTAGAAAAGTGGGTAAATGTAGACTAACTTAACAAGGCGACAATTTGTCGAAACCAGTGGTATGAAATGACCTTATCTGTCTCCTATTTATCCTAATCCGTTATTTATAACCTCTGGAAATCAGCGCTAGTACTTCTTTCACCACCATTTCGGGCTCATCATTTTGAGGATAGTGATAGCTCTTCTCAGTCAAAACAGCTTTACCCCGTGGAAACGCTTTGGCCCAATTTGAATGCAACTCCCCCCACCTATCCCGGGCCTCATCAGTAAAGAAAAGAAGAGGAGGGTTGTCATACTTTTTAATGGAGGCAATTACTGTGACGGGTATATCGGGGATTTGTGGATAATCAGGTAAAGGGCGTTTAGACCAAAAGTCCAGGTACTGATTCGACATGCCGTTCCTCATATCATCCAGTTTTACCTGAGCAATTTGCTCTTCGGCCAACTCCAAATTCAGCGATCGCATAATATCCACATCATGCTCGGAAGAAGGCTCTATCAGCATCAACGCTGCCATTCTTTCAGGATACCGTGCGGCAAAAGTTCGGGCTACATGAGCACCATAGGAGTGCGCAATATAAGTAACTTTCTCTTTAACCCCTAAAGCCGCCAATAAAGCCCTGGCTCCTTGAGCATAATCCTCAGAGCTAAAATGCTTCTTAATGGCCGTTGATTTTCCGTTGCCCACACGAGAATAACGTATTACTCGTGCATGCTTCGCCAAGTCATCATAGATGGAATCCCAATCCTGCATCCCGGCCGAACCCCCGGCTTCGAGAAACAAGGTGGCCTCACCAGAGCCTTTGATCTCATATTCAATATGATATTCACCAACAGAGATTGTCTCTGAATTTACAAATGTACTTAGCGGCAGAGTAAATATCATTATTAAGAGAGCTACACGCATATAGAATTCCTATTTATTAAAATTCCCGACCTAGAATTAGTAGGGAGCTGCTAAGTTGCAGCCACCCCCTGCCCCAGGCGCGCTTCATTGCCTGGTCCAGGTTGCTCCGGCACTAGTTGGGCCAAACCAAGAGAGACCAGAGCCATCAAAGATCCGGCAAAGAACACCATAGCAGGAGAGGTCAGCCAGAGCAGGCCGAATAGAACCGGAATAATAACCGCTGCAACGTGATTAATAGTGAAACTAACACCCGCAGATGCGGCGATATCACGCTCATCCACAATCTTTTGGAAGTAAGTTTTGATTGCAATGGCCATAGAGAAGAACAGATGATCAATAATATAGAGCGCCGCAGCTACTATCGCACTCTCCACTAAAGCATAACCGGCAAAAACCAGTATCAAACCGATATATTCCAAAGTAAGGATACGGCGCTCTCCAAACCTTACGATAAACTGACCGATTTTTGGCGCGATATATAAATTGAGCAGGTGGTTTACTGTATAGAGCGCAGCAATTTCGCCAACACTATAACCAAATTTTTCCACCATTAGAAAACCGGCAAAGACAATAAAGATTTGTCGTCGCGCGCCGCTCATCATCGTTAACGCATAATAAAGCCAGTAGCGCTTACGTAGCACTAATTGCTTGCGCTGACTATGGGGTTGAGGAAACTGCGGGAAAAGTACCCAGGCAGCCAAAGCAATAAGAACAGTGACGCCACCGCCGATCATATAAACCCACGAGTAGTCTAAACCGGCAAAGTCCATCAGACACCAAACCAGACCATAGGCTAGAAGCGCTGCAAATGAACCTGCAGCGGCCATACGCCCCATCCAGATTGCCGAAGTCTTCTTTGGAAACCACTGCAAAGCCAGAGAGGTTTGCAGGGTTTCATAGAAATGAAAGCCGATCGACATCAATAATGTCGTGAGTAATAAACCTGTGAGAGATGGAAAAAAACCGGTCAGCATCACGCCAATCCCGGTCGCTACAAGTGAGAGAAGTGCTAAGCGCTGCTCCCGGATAAGTAGCAATACAAATATCACTGTAAACGCCAGGAACCCGGGTATTTCCCTGACACTCTGTAACAGGCCAATATCAGCTCCGGTAAATGAAGCCTTGGCTATCACAAAGTTATTAAGGAGAGTATTCCAGACAGAAAAAGACAGTGGCATTGAGGCTGCAAGGACTAACAGCAGAATTTCCGGTCGACGGAGGCGTTGTAACATGGCGGGACTCCTACAATAAGGGCAGCAATATACGCTATACCACGTTGACGTGTAAATTGAGGGTAATATGACTGCCAGGTACCGAAAAACCGCCTGTTAATTCTACTCAGCTGTAAAGACAAGACTCCTCTCAATTGAGCCCCACAAACTCAACAAGAACTCGCCAAATGGAACTCTGGAACTTTAGTCTCTCCTCGTGAATATAATTGGGTGTACCGATTATATTCCTGACATCTAACTGGCTGTTTGAAACCGCTCTTCTGCGAAATATCGATTTTGTAAACCTTTATAAATAAGCACCAATTATCACCTATGCTTTGACCAGGACTCAGCTCACATATATTTCCATGCTAGGGTATAAACACATAAATTCTCCTTGACGGCTTAATCATTGGAACTGGCATATGAATATCTACCCAAAACTTCATACGCTGTCACTAAAAATCGCTATCTGCGCCATTTATTTCTTATCTACTCCATTAACTTCTGAGGCACAAGAAAATAAACTGCCAGACGGGCTCAAGTTAAACGAGTGGAAAGTACCCTGGCAGGGGCTGCCCAGAGACCCCCATGTGGATAACAAACAGCAAGTTTGGTTCTGTGGGCAGGCCGGCAACTATATCGGTCGATTTACTCCATCCGATCAGCAATTTAAAAAATTCGAGGTTCCTGAAGGAACACACCCTCATAATCTGATAGTGGATAAACAGGGTATGATCTGGTATGCAGGCAACCGCAATGCTCACATTGGGCGTATGGATGCAGAGACAGGTAAAATCACTCAATACGCAATGCCTAAAGGCGTAAATGATCCACATACACTGGTTTTCAACCATGATGGCAACATCTGGTTTACAGCCCAGCAGAGCAACCGCATAGGCATATTGGATGTCAATAGTGGAGAAGTGAAAATAGCCACACCTCAAACGGCCAACGCACGTCCTTACGGAATCAAGGTAGATTCACAAAATCGCCCCTGGGTTGCCCTATTTGGTACGAATAAATTAGCTTGGGTAGACCCTAAAACCATGGCGGTAAACGAAATCTCAATTCCCCGGCCGAACGCTCGGCCTCGTAGGCTGGAAATCGATACCTCCAACAATATCTGGTATGTAGACTATCCAGAGGGCTATCTTGGCAGATATAAGCCCAGCACAAAAGAATTCAAGGAGTGGAAGCTCCCCACTGAAAACCCTCGCCCCTACGGAACCGCAATGGATAACAAAGGCCGGCTATGGGTAGCAGATACCGGCGATATTCCTAACATCATCTTTGCTTTTGATATAGAAACACAAAAATTTGTCAGCCAAACTACCGTACCCAGTGGAGGAAACATTCGATATATGTATTTCGACAACAAAGATGGAAGCTTTTGGTTTGGTGTCGATGCTGGGTTCTTGGATCAGGGAATACCAAAAAACTGAGCCAGTTCTAAGTTTAAAAAATATTAACCCCTTAACCAAGGGACCCTCTGTTGGTCAAAATAATTTTTTGAAAGTAGTTAAGCTCAAACTTTACTACCCTATCCAGTTATTTTATCTTCTTTCCAAATATAAAAATCACACAAGGAGATAAACATGCCAAACAATCCCATAGGAAACAAAATTTATCCAACTGGAGGAGCCTCGCCTTTAGTAGACGTTCTTATGAATAGAGGATCCGAAGGGGGAAACCCAATATATATTCACTACACAAGTCAAGCTGGATTTAATCGGATCTTAATGATAGACAAATTTATTAAAGGAACCCCAGACAGGACACGCCGGGGTCTGTCTGCTAAAACTGGAGTTTATTTAACGCCTTCAACACAGTGCTTTAGCCCAAGCGATGCCCACACCCTTCTTTTTTTCTCAGAAGATAGATATAAAAATAGTGCCACTCATATGTTTATTTTTATATTCAAGCAAGGCGTTGAACTTGAGGATTATGCCGTTAGCTCCAGCAGCCCATATCGAGAACTAATTTATAGGGGAGATGTTGATTTTCGTGCAAACGGAAATGCAAAAATGCTGTACGGTGGAAGAAATCGATTTATTGATGGGAACCCCTGGAATTGAATCTACCAAAAAAATCATAAGCTCCGAGAATATCTCTCGATACAGGGCCAGCTTTCCGAACCTTATCGAGGGATTACTTTTCAACGGCTTGCAACCTTTGATTTAAGAATTACTAATCATCATAAAAGGTTTCCGTGAATTAATTAAGGAGACACTAAAATTTTATTTAAATCTTAACTACACAAAAAGTAAACATCAAAAAGTAAACATGCAGGTGCCTACTCTGGTGGAGGTTGCCAATTGATCACAGCGGGATAGGCCTTATTCTCGCATAACCAAATCACTGCTCGAACCCCAGGCCTAAGTCCTGCTTGTGGATCAGTCACTTTTCCCCAGTCACTCGCCAGAAACTCTTTCCCTTGTAGGCGGAACTGCCCTAAAAGTGCTTTCCAGCTAGGCATTGTCAGCACTAATGATTCTTTAGTGTCGTAATCAGTGGAAATCCATACCTTAATACTGTTTCCTTCACGCACCAATTTTGTCACCTCTCCCTGCCAGGAAGTCAACTGATTTCTATCACAAGTGACATAACCTGGCACAGCGAGCCTCTGGGCAGTTACCTTAGACGTACTCACCAATATCAAGGCACATAGGATAAATAATCGGATGCTGTTCATAATTGTCAGTGTATCGGGGGGAATAATCCCCCCGAAAAATTATTATAGGCCGCGATAGGTACTGCTTTGCTCATCAGCGCGAGTGGCCTGCCCCTCTGTAAATTCGTACATGCAGCTATCGTCCGTGTAATCCATAAAATTTGTAATCGGATCAAGACCGGCTGCGTTGCGTCCCCTTGTACAGGAATCCCTGCCTACTGGGCACCCATAAGCCGGTGACCTTTCTGCAGGAGTATCAGAGACATAATCCCCATTTCCACCACAGCCGCCCTGGAAGGTATGATACAAACCTAACCAGTGGCCAACCTCGTGTGTAAGGGTATCGCCCTCATTGTAAGGCGCAGCATCGCCGCCAGGCACAGAACCGGTTAAAATAACTACCCCATCATCCAGTGGATCTGAGGAATAGCTACTTGGGAAAGTTGCCCACCCAAGTAGGCCACCACCGATATCAGCCACATAGATATTCAGGTCTCCCGCATCACCAACACGCAATGAGCTTTTCATAGCGCGCTCTGCGGAGGAACCATAACCAACGTTATACCAAGAATTATTGGCCGTTACTGAAGTTGAAACCAGATTAAAAGTAAATGGTGTACTCGCATAAGCATCATTAAGCACCGCCATTTGCGAATTAATTACATTGCTGGGTAGCGAACCATTATTTGCGTTATCAGTAATAACATGAAAGTACACATCAATAGTTACAGAGCCAGCTGGACGTAGTGTATGACCTCCACTGCTTATATTACGAGACTGTCCACGCAGCGCAGTAAAATGCTGCTCTTTCAAAGCAGCCTCCTGAACAGAAGGATGATTAGTGCCACAACGTTTAAATTTAGCATTGTCATTAGCACGCTCAATCGAAGAATCACTCTCAGCAAAACCGACAGCAGGTGATATTAGCAAACACAAAGATAATGCAGCTTTTATTGAAGTTGAAAGATTAGCTTTTCTCATAACCGGAACCTTAATTTTTTTTATTAAATTGATAACCCCAGACAGCCCGATCACCTTCCACTCTCAAACCAACTCATGTCAATAGTACCAAATCTCAAAAGCGTGATAATGACATCAATTTCTTTTATAGGGCGGCAAGTTCGACATAAAAAACCAATCCCCCATAAAGCGGGAAAAAACCCAACCAACAAAGGAAAATAAAAAATACACCAATGACAGGAAAAATAGTTTCAAGAGAAATTATTTTCAAAGCAAAAATAAGGGACCTATTAAAATCGGCAAGCTATACCCAAAACAAATACAACCCTTGAACACAACACAAAATATTTAAACAACCATAGATATAAGAGCCACCGCAACTCCAACAAAAAGAGCAATTAAAAGGTGGGGCCAAATTCCAAACAAACAAAAATCTCAGCAATTATCATCACCTGCCCCTTTGCCGTATTTCTCGGCTCTACACCAATTAACCTTTTTTATTGATATAAATGCTATTGAAATTGGCATATATTCGAAAACCCAGATATGCATTATCATTAGTGCGGCTTTAATTTTAATCGTGAATCACAGCTTATTAATGACAACCACAGAGATAACCAGAGTAAAATTCAAGATGTACGCTACTCCGGAAGAATACTAAGAAAGTGGTCTCAGCCAGAAGGATACATCTGAACTAGCAATGCAGGAGCTAGAGAGAGACCATAATGCTCATCGTAATTTAACAGAAAATACTTACTCCTTTGCTGCCTTTGTATTGCCATTCATATTGGCTTTTCCTTCCATAATTGCCACCATTTCCTGGATTCGCCGTAGCCAGACCTGGTCATACTGACCTACCGTACAGGCAACAACAATTTGCGTGGCTTATTTATGAGTTAGTCTTTTAGTGATGTATGGAATGGCAAGTTATTTAATTATTGCCTGGACCGCTTAATATATTATTGGACCTGAAAGGTTTAGCAGTTATTTAGGCCATCACTTACACAGCCAACAATCCTAGGGCCGTTCAGCTTGTTGTGCTGGAGCGGTAGCGAGTTTTAGAAATTTTCTAATCGAGAGACGACATGAATAAAAATAGGCGCCCAAATAATCTTATTCAATTTTATTAAGTTTTTTTCAGCATCAAAACTACGTAAAATCAATAGAATTTGATCAGCAATATGGGCCGTACTCGAACAAGCCTCTATGAGTTCATACCCCCAAATAACTAAAGATAACTAAAGATACCTAAGATCTTTTTAAATGACACATTTTCTCTAAGGAGAACGTTAGCGTGAAGTAAGTACAGATAAAAGGCGCTGACCCAAGGTGCTACCAACACCAGGGGCCAGCTAACCAAATTGATAACCTACCTATCAAAGTGGCTATATGCATAGTACGCTAGAAACCTGCTCGTCTTCAATAAAGGCGAACACATTCAGTAGCTTGGAGCGATTTTCCAAGCTCTGGGAGCGTAGCGTCCGCCTTTTCTTATTTCACGCCTACCGTTCTCGTGCCCCACCCTTCCTTTCCTGCCAGCATTACTTTCCAAGCCTTCTCATCCCGGAAGGTCTACCCATGGTTAGAGTTTAAATAGGAAACGAATATGTTGATCTTGAAGCGCAGGACCGGCGAAAACCTAAGGATTGGGGCTAATGTCTCAATCACAGTATTGGAGATTAGAGGTAACCAAGTGAAGATAGGAATACAAGCTCCCAAATCTTTACCTGTTCATCGCGAGGAAATTTACAAGCGTATCCAAAAAAACTAGAACTGACCAATAGAAACCGTTTAATAAAAGAGTCTGCCAATAGGAAATGCTCAACCCAGACCGGATAACACTAAGCTATTCTAAGTTGATTATAGTTTTTGCATACTCTCTCTAAATATTACTAGAGTTCAACCATCAGGGAGCAGGACTGGACTACACCTTCACCAAATGAAGCTGAACATTATCCAGTCTTTTGTCCAACACTATGATCCTGGTACCTTTTAGGGGTGGAATCGAAACTGCTAAATTTGTTTAGCCTTCAGTATGTTTTACAATACTACTCAGAATTCTTATAGTCCAGCTGCCTCTGGTTTATACCCTCTTTCCGAGCTACCACTAAAGATGCATATAGGTCGCATCTCACAATTGCCCCCTTTACGTTATAACTTTATTAAGCCTTAAACTCAAAAAAATGAGCACACATTAAATATATTTTTTCCAGAATCTGGATTGGCAACACTAACAGCACTTTTTTTATTTTAACTACCCTACCATGTTAATAGATATGAGGTTTTAGAAGAATAAAAAATAGTTAACCTAAAGATTTTGAGAAAGCACCACCCAAATAAACCTCCATTATGATCCTATATAAAAAATTCCAGCTTAAAGAATAATATTAAATTGCTCAATCTTCTAGAATTTGAGCAAAAAACGTCATGGATGGAGAATAATCTAAACTGCATCTATCAAACTCTCAAAATACTGATTCACTTTTTTACGCCCATGAAAATACTCTCACCAAATCATAAATTCTCAAAAACCTCCGTAACCAGCATACATAGACTCAAAAATTTCACTTTCTTTATGTGCTCGACACAACCTCAATTCTGAGAATCTATTTTCCTAACAATAAAGCCAATTCCGTTTATCCAGTTCAATTCGCCTTCAGCAACCAAAACATCTCCTATTTTCGAGAAGAGCTACCAATCTCTGTAGCTTTTTATTCAAGGCTACTTCCCATCAATTGGAGATTCGGATACAACTTCAACTCCTCCAATATCCCAAGGAATCTGCATAAAAATTTTTGATTTATTCTGACCTCGCAAGTAAGGTACCTCTGATAACCTGTCAGCCCTTCATAGGGGAGGTATGCGTTTTTTGCGCGCCTGGAGAGGCATGGCTAGGAAAGGGCAATGGCGTCTGGCGTGGAGCTTGCACAGACTCCCGCCAAGCTACGCAGACTGTCAGCTCTTGTTCGAAGCTAAAACGAAAGCAAGGCGACAGCGCGTCATTTTTACCTGCGTAGGGCCTAGCGTCGAAGGTTGAGGGCGGACGCTCCTCCCAATCAATGGGTGTCCCGAATTACGTTTCTCTATCCTTACAATCATTGGGTGTCCCAAAATCGGCATGAATCGTACCTAATTTAATAAACTAACTTTCTGCCAACAATCCCCCAGCAGAAAGCCATTCAAACAGACTGTTCCCCAGTATCTCCATATCGTCCTCATCCATGCTTCCTTGATCAACTGAATACACCTTTCCATTTGACAGGCTAATTAAGATAGAAAGCCCTCCACTATCATCTCCAATAGCAAGATATCCTGGGGCATATTCGAACACCTCAAAAGTTTCGTTTCTCTCTACGAGATCTTCAGACCTATAAATAGTAAGACCATTACCAAGCGCAAATCCATCTGTCCTCCTCATTAGCGCCACATAATCATCAGGAAGTTTAATTTTCAAGTCATCTTCCAGTTTTTGAAGTTGCGTTTCAGACACACCAGAACCAAAAGATTCAAAATCATCTAGAGCATCTAGGTCTATCATTCAAAAGCTCCTAAAGAATCAAAATATTTATAACTGTCTTTAATTGCTTTTTGTGCCGTTTTTTCAGGCACTCCAGCATCAATCATCTCTCTATATCCGGTGCTGAACTCTTCACCAATAGAAGTTGAGTATGGATCTACACCATCTACTTTCATCGTTCTGCGACGTGCTCGCTGAGATGCAGATATTTTCGCATGTGGTTTGCCTGATGCCGATTCTAAAAGAACAGCAGGTGCATCATTTCTGTTGTAGCCTTCGACATTTTTTTGAGCCCATTTATCTTGTACTGGGTGATGCGACTGTACGAAATTATCATTTTTAGTGTTTTTATAGCCTTCAGCTCTATTTTTTCCTGGACTTAGGCGCCCATGCTGATCAACATCATTCGTAGAGTAGCCGTTAGGGTTATTTCCACAATCCTTAGCTTTTAGGCCATACGGGTCAATAAATATTATTGGGTTAGGCACATACTGATAATTATTAACCCCCCCCAACAACCCAATCGGATCCTGCTGAGTAAACTCCCCAACCTGTGGATCATAATACCTAAACCGGTTGTAGTGCAGCCCGGTCTCTTCATCGAAGTACTGCCCCTGGAAGCGGATTGGCTGCTCTATCTGATTTTCATGGGCCAGGGCAATATTGCCATAGCTCTTGTAGGTAACGCTCCAGACCACTTCACCTTCCTGACTGGTCAAGGTATCAGGCGTTCCCAGGTGATCCAGATGGTAGTGATAGACCTGCTCTTTATCTTGCTGACTTTCCTTTAAAGCAACCGGTTTAAAGGTGCCCGGTTCGAAGTAATAGGTGCGGGTACTGAGATCCTGTTTGGTTTGGTTGTCCGTTTTGCTTTCCTGCAGGAGAACATCGCTATCCCAGAGGAAGTCGGTTAGTTCGCTGTTCGTGACTTTGCCAATACGACGGCCCAGGGGGTCGTATTGGTAGTGGATCACCTGTTGGAACTGTTCTGTGCCCTTTTCTACCTTGAGCTTTTCTACACGTACCAGCTGCTGGCGGCTGTTGTAGTGGTAGCGGGTTTGCAGTTTTTGCCCTTTACCGCGTAGTTCGGCAATGCGGTTGCCGTGGATATCGTAGCGGTAGTGGGTATCACCGCGGAAGGCTAAACGGTTGCCTTTGACCTGGGTGGCACTGGCCTGCTGTTTGGCTTCGTCTTTTGAGTTGCCGGCCGCGAGAATATTGTGTGCGGGGTCGTGCACAAAATATTCAGGGTTGGGGCCGTCTACCTGGGTCAGGCGATCCAGGGCGTCGTAGTGGTAGCTGCGGGTTCCGCGCAGGCTGTCTTCGATTTTGGCGATCTGGCCGGCTTTGTTGTACTGGTAACTGCGCTCCAGAATTGAGCTTGTGTCCTGGGTGGGATCGGACACCGGGCTCTGGTTTGCATTGCCGCTTTTGCCCAGGCGCAGCTTGTGCAGGCGGCCTTGTGGATCGTAGTCTCTCTGGCTTTCCAGTCCGTTGCCGTGTTGGCGCTGGCTTTCCCTGCCCTGTTCGTCGTGACTGATACTGGTAATCAGCTGATCGGTATCGCTGCCTAAGGGGCGGCGGTGCAGGCTTTGGAATTGACCGGCGGGGTTAAAAGCAAAGTTAAGTACCTCGCCATCGGGTAGTGTGGTGGCGATACGGTTGCCGGCGGCATCGTACTGGTGGCTCAGTTTATCTTTGCCCTGCCAGTCGGTGGTAACGCGGCCATTGGCATCGTATTCCCAGCGCAGTTTGCGGTGGGTATTTTCTGCTTCGATAAGTTGTCCGCTGCGATTGTAGCGGAAGTTGGTGATTCCGTCCGGGGTGGTTTCTTCCAATAGGCGGCCGAAGGGGTCGCGCTCGAAGATGGTGTCGATGCCTTTGCCGCTGTCTGTGTCGGTTACGGCTCTGGAGCTTACCAGATGGCCGGCGCGGTTATAGGCGTAGCGGGTAACGCGGCCATCGAAGCCAACTTCTTCAATCAGGCGTTCATTGAGGTCGTATTTAAGTTGGTAGCGCTCGCCATTTTCATTGGCTAGGCCAATTAAGTTGCGTTCGCCATCATAGTGATATTCCAGGCGGCTGCCGTCCGGGTTGGTACGGGTCTTAACCTGGCTGAGGCCGTCGTAAGCGTAGCAGGTACTGCGGCCTTCAGAGTCAATGACTTCGGCAAGCAATCCTTGGGGGTTATAGCTGTATTGAGTCCGGGCACCGTCTGGGGTGGTCACCGCATGGATACGGTCCTGGGCATCGTATTCATAGCGGGTTATCTGGCCCGGAGCATGCTGCACTTCAGCCAGGCGACGAGCACCGTCGTAGCGGTAGTGCTGGGCGCGGCCCATGGGATCTTTGATCGCGGCAAGATTGCCTTCGGGGTTCCAAAGGTAGCGGGTGGTATTGCCGAGAGGGTCGGTAACGCTGCCGATTAAGCCAACAGGGTTATAGCCGTATTGGGTGCTGTTGCCGAGGGGGTCTTTGCTGGCAACGATCTGGCCATTTTCGTTGTATTCCCGTTGCCAGCTATTACCGGCGGGGTCGGTAACTTTTGCGGGCAGGCCTTCACCGTTGTATTCGATACGGTGGTTGTTGCCGGCGGCATCGGTCTTTTGTATCAGGCGACCCTGATTATCGTACTGGTAAATTTCTTCGCGCAGGCTGCCATCGTCGCTGGGCAGCTGTACCCGGGTGACCTGACCCAGGTCGTTGTAGCTATAGAGAGTCTCTGCACCTTCCGGATCGCGGTGATAGATTGGTAGGGCACGGTCATTAAAGCGGTAGCGCTCTTTACCGCCGCGGGTGTCGGTAACGGTAACGCCCTTGCCATCATCATCCCAGGCAAACTGGTAATTGTAAGTATCCTGCCCATCGATAGGATCGCCCCACTGGCGCACACAGCGGGCGGAGGGGCCTTCGGCATCCCATTCAAAGTGGAAGCGGTAGCCGGTTTTTAGGGTGCGCTGCTTAATGACGTGCTGATGGTACTGGTACTGCTCGCTGTGTCCGTCGGCGTCGATGGCTTTGATCAGGTCCCCTTCACCACTGTACTCATAATTTGCGAGTACTTTAATACGGCCGTCGCGGGTTTCTTTTTTCAGCTCACCAATACGCTGGCTGTTTGGCTGCCCTGGCGGCGGGCTGATATGCAGGGCTTCACCGATGCTGCTTTCGATACAGATCAGACGTTCGTCGACATAGTGGAACAGGTAATAATTGCCGTAGCCATCGCGGATTTCTGCAAGCTTGAGGGAGCCTTTATCTCCGGTGGCTTTAAAGTGTTTTTGTACACCTTTGGGGGCACCGTAAGGAGTCACTATCCAGTGATCGTCATTAATGCGGGTGAGGCTTAACTGCTCCACTACGTTGTGACTGCGGCCGCTGTCTCCTGGAGCAGGCAGACTGATCACCCTGCCTTCGGCATCGTGGAACTGCACTGCTTTACCCGGGCGCCACACCAGCTTTTCACCCAGGGTGTGGGTCCAGCCGTGGCCCAGGCCGAAGTCTTTGGAATTACTGCTGCGGTAGGTGCGCGCCACGGTGAGTGGCAGTGGACCATCCAGTACGGCATCGACCAAAGTAAGGCGTTCTTCACCCGTTTTTAAGTTAATAGGTTCGCCGCCTTCGCAAGCCTTGCCATTACATTGGGAGCTATCTCCGTTATGGTTTTTCCCGGTATGGCTATTGGTTTTATCCGCTTCGCTGGATTGGCTGGTCTTACTGCTATCGCTAGCCTGAGAATTATTGCTGTTATTACCAGAGCTATTTCCGCTTTGGTTACTGTTATTAGCACCAGAGCTGCTGGAGCTGCCACTGGAGCTCGAACTGCTCGAAGAGGGGCCATTCGAATTGGATGGGGCGGCTGCATCGGAAGAGCTCAGGTCGGAAAAGCTGGCTCCATTACCCTTGGCATTACCACCTCGCTTTTTGGAAAGCAGATTACGTTGCTTTTTCAGCTTGGCGAAGTCGAGCATCAAATCGCCAATACCGCGGAAAGCCTTCAGCAGACGGGCATTTTTAACCAGGGATGCCACAGCACCGGCACCACCTGTGACTGCAGCCAAGACGATAGTAAGAATAATCTCGAATGCACCACCACCGGCCATCTCGGTGATTTCGAGGCTGTGCTGGGCTTTTACATAATCCTGAGCAAAACGGAAAATCGTATCGCGTAGTGCCGGCTCGTCATAAATCACCTGGGCCACTTCGAGGGCCAGCTCCAGCTGCTGCTTGGTGATCTTGGATGGATCAAAGCCAAGCACATCAACGGCTTCCCGATGCACTGCAGAGAGGTACTCTTTGCCGGATTCCTCGAAGCTCTTATCGTACAAAAGGTAGTTTGCTGTTGCCGTGCTGAGTTCCCTGGCCTGGCGCATGGGATTAACTAGCGCAGCTACTTCCATCACGTCCTTGCCCCAAACCGCCAGGCCCCAAGCGGCATTGCCTAAGCCGGTAGCACCGCGATCAATATAGGCACCCACTTTCTCTAAGGTGGAGCGCTGCTCGTGACGCTGTTGGATCAGCGCTGCCTCAGCTCGTTCTTGGGCAATAATCTGCTGCAGCCCCATGCGAATCTTGGCAATCAACTCTGACTGCTTATCAGCAAGCGCCGTGGCTGCAAACGGGGCTTCTTCAATAATCAGGCGATTTTGGATCAGGGCCAGGTAAATTTCCTGTTCTCGACTGGAAAGATGGCCGGGCGCTTCACTCAGTGGCCCTAAGAAGACAGTGCCCGCCTGGCTTGATTGAATACTGACACTCAGCGCATTACAGGAGATACCATTCATGCCAAAGAAGTGTTCGTGAATCTCCTGGATTACAGCATCATCAAACATGGACAACAGCTGGCTGGCATTGACCTTCAGGGGAATGCCCATCTGGTATGCCCAACCAACTCTGACCATATAACGAACGCCTTGCCTGTTCTCGACACTTAGCTGCATGGATAATCCTTCAAACGCCGTAAGCCCGCTGTGCGCCAGCCTCTAGTTATCATTTCCTGACCCAATAAATCGTCTTGATTTATTTTTGGTCTCGGCATTGGGAATACCAACTCAAAGAGCCGGATTCACCTTTGACTTGCTCAATTTGCAATCAAAAACCCTGTTTTCCGCACGGTTGAATACCCCTAGAAAACATATTGAATTAGGGTAATCGCAATTTGTGAAATCTTAAATAGTGAAAATCACCGCCTTTCTGGCTTATGGAAATTCTACTCGCCAATAGTTCTAATTCACCGGCACTAGGATGAGGTGAGGCCAAAGCTACTGGCAGGAGATACCTGAAATTGCGACCTGTTGAAGCAGGTTACCGCAAATAGGCTGGTTGGGATAGATAAGTGTTATTACACGAATAAGACAAACCAAGGAGTCAGTTTAACACCCAGGGAAAAAAGAAATAATCAAATAAAATAGTTTAATTGTTTTATTTCGGAGTTAACAACCGTAGATAATTTACAGAAAGAGCTCTATTGGAAAATATAATTCAGCAGCAAAGCCCTGCCGCAGAATTACCCATACACAAGATAAGTAGCCCTGAAAATGCTGTGGTTTTTTAATAGGCAATAAACATATTTATTTGCCTAGAACAGCAAAAAATCAATAAATAAGGAAACAATATGGAACTGTAGTCTTATATTTTTGCGCAAATAACAACCAAAATATAAGAAAAGAATAAAAAAGCGCAGGAAAATTTTTTGAGGTCACAGCCATTAAATTACATCAACAACTGCTGCACCATCACCAGCCCTCTTGGGTTCAGGGCAGGTGATGGCTTACACCGAATAATTGGTTACTCGATCTCTTTAATACGCATGGAGCTGGTATGCCCACCTACATTCAAGCGTTCACCTTGTGTGATCAAGACTCTCTGCCCTTTCTGTAGGTCAATACGCGAACTGAGCACTTCAATAATGGACTCGGTAAGATGCCCCAGTGGAACCGCCGCCGGATCAAAGCTGATGGGCTCAACACCACGTAACAATACCAATTGGCGCGCAACATTCGGGTGTCGTGTCATTGCATAAATAGGTAGGCGAGTATTGGCCCGTGACATCATCCGTGGTGTACGCCCTGATTCTGTCAGGGCAGCCACGGCACAGAGGTTCTCCACTCGAGAGGCGACATCAATCGCAGCCTGGGCAATGACCGTGTCAATACGGTCGGAGGCACCATGCTCCTCAGGGGTGTATGGGACACTGCCAAGATACTGTTCAGCACCCACAATCACCTCACTCATGGATTCCACTGCCGCCACCGGGTAATCACCCGCAGCGGTCTCAGCAGAGAGCATCACAGCATCTGTACCATCCAACACTGCATTGGCAACATCCATCACTTCTGCGCGGGTGGGTGTCGGGCTGGTGATCATGGACTCCATCATTTGAGTCGCAGTAATCACGCCACGATTGAGCGCATTAGCGCGATTGATCAATTTCTTTTGTACACCCACCAGGGCCGGATCGCCAATCTCAACCCCGAGATCGCCTCGAGCGACCATGATGGCATCGGATGCAAGAATCAATGCATCCATCTCCGCATTGTCAGCAACTGCCTCAGCGCGCTCTACCTTGGCCACTATCGCTGCTTGGCTGCCAGCTGCCTGCATAGCCTTGCGAGCAGTTTCCAGATCTTCCGCACAGCGAGGGAAACTCACCGCGAGAAAATCTACCGCTAGCTCAGCGGCCAGCTCAATATCCCGGTAATCTTTCTCTGTCAAAGCCGGTGCGGAAAGGCCACCCCCAAGAAGATTGATGCCTTTGTTGTTAGATAACTTGCCGCCTTGCAATACCCGACAATAAAGCTTACTCGGTGTGGTACCAGTTACTTCAAGGCGGATCTTGCCATCGTCCAGAAGTAGGATATTGCCAGACTCACAATCACTAATCAGGCTAGGGTAATCAACTCCAACACGGTGCTCATCACCACCTTCGGGGGGACAGTCGAGATCCAAAGTAAATTCGTCATTATTTTCCAGGTCAACGCTACCGTTGGCAAAGCGCGCTATGCGTATTTTGGGTCCCTGCAAATCCCCCAGCACAGCCACAGTTTTACCCTGTGCTGTAGCGGCTTCGCGCACCTCTTCCACCCTGCGGCGGTGGTCTTCGGCGGAGCCGTGGGAAAAATTCAGGCGCACAATATTAACCCCGGCACGAATCATCTCCTCGATTACGTGGGGTTTGTCTGTGCCGGGTCCCAGGGTGGCGACAATTTTTGTATGGCGAATCATATGGTCCCGTCAGCTATTCAGTTTGAAAAAAGTTCTTTGGACTGGCCAACCTTATTCCCTGATGGTTTTTACCAGCCCTTAAAGTACAAGACGAATTTATAGGTTATCCCGCACCTATATTCCGGCACTAAGCCGGCGTTCCGCTCAATCGAATCAGGCCGACTCGGCCACAGGCAAGTCCAATTGCAGTGCCGCAGCCATGGCCAAACTGGTATCCAGCATACGATGGGAGAAGCCCCACTCGTTGTCATACCAGGCCATCACTTTCACCAAATTGCCATTTACACGAGTGTGATTGGCATCGAAGTGGCTGGAAGCACTGGTGTGATTAAAGTCTACCGATACCAGTGGCTGGTCACAGTAAGTCAAAACGCCATTACTGGCTTCCGCTGCCTGCTGCATAATACGATTGATCTCCTCGACCGTAGTGTCGCGACCGGCAATAAACTGGCAGTCCACCAGGGAAACATTGCTTACCGGAACCCTTACAGCCATACCGTCCAGGCGCCCTTTCAATTCAGGTAGCACCAGGCCAACAGCGGCGGCTGCACCGGTCTTGGTAGGAATCATATTGTCAGCTGCAGCCCTCGCCCGATAAATATCAGCGTGGACAGCATCCTGGGTGTTCTGGTCATTGGTATAGGCGTGTACCGTAGTCATTACGCCGCGCTCTATACCGAGCTCGCGGTGCAACGCCTGGGCCACTGGCGCCAGACAGTTAGTAGTGCAGGATGCATTGGAAACCACGCGGTGATCTGCGGTCAGGTTGGCGTCATTAACTCCGTAAACAACAGTGAGGTCAGCATCCTTTGACGGCGCAGAGATGAGCACCGCAGAGGCGCCTGCTTCGAGGTGTGCAGAAGCGGAGGCTTTATCGGTGAAGCGGCCAGTACACTCCAGCACCAAATCCACTCCGAGTTTTTTCCAGGGCAACTTGGCCGGATCTCGCTCCTGGCACACCTGCACTCGATCACCACCAACTACCAGTGCATCACCATCTACTTTCACATCCGTGCCAAAGCGGCCGTGGATGGTATCAAATCGGGTCAGGTGCGCATTGGATGCCACCGGGGCGAGGTCGTTAATCGCAACCAGTTGAATACGATCACTATAATCGGACTCGTAGATGGCTCGGGTGACGTTGCGGCCGATACGGCCGTAACCATTGATGGCAATTTTAATTTTCATCTGGCTTTACCCTGTTTATTAGCTTCTGGTTTTCCATGCTGCACCCATCAACGGATGCACCTTACCGAACGTTTGTGACAATTAACTCGGAAATGTAACAAGCCATCCATAACTTGCTGGACGATCACTCCTGCGAATAAAAAAATCATTTCTTCAGGAGCTAGCACCAGTCCAGGTCAGTGCTAGGTCAAGACTTCAATGTCGCAGCCTGCTTTGACAGGCGGGTAATCTCAGCCCAGTTCTTCTCGCGTACCAGGCTACTGGATGCCATCCAGGACCCCCCCACACAAACCACATTATTCAGGGCCAGATAGTCCGCTGCATTATCCGGGCTAACTCCTCCGGTTGGGCAGAATCGGACTTCAGCCAGTGGCCCCGCGAGAGATTTCAACATGGGCACACCGCCGGCGGCCTGGGCCGGGAAAAATTTCTGGTACCTATAGCCGCGTTCAAAAAGGCGCATTACCTCGGATGCACTGGCTGCGCCAGGCAACAACGGCACATCGCTACCATCAGCCGCAGCCAGCAATTGCTCTGTAGCTCCGGGGCTAACCATAAAACCGGCTCCGGCATCAGTGGATCGACGCAGGTCATCGCTATTTAATACAGTACCTGTACCCACATGTGCCTCTGGTAAATGCTTGGCAATTTGCTCCACAGCACCAAGCGCAGCCTCTGTGCGCAAAGTCACCTCAAGAACATTCAAACCACCTTCAAGCAGTGCCGTAGCCAAAGGTAGAGCATCTTCAACCTGTTCTATAACCAGCACTGGGACAACGCCAGCAGCCTGCAAAATGTCGGCGATATTCTTCTGCATCAATCAATTCCAATCGTTCGTTAAGGTGCCCAATAGACAGTGACTGGTTTCAGCCCCTGTTTGAGGATACTGCGCACCGGCATTTCCATCTCATCACTGCCTAGTAAAGCCTCACGATAAACTTTGAGTTTTTCTTCACCAGTAATTAGCAGTTTGATATTTTTAGCCTGTAAAATTGCACTCAAAGTCAATGTCATGCGCTCGGTATTTGTACCGGTAACCTCACTCTGCTTAGCGGTAATTGCACTGCATAATTTTTCAGAATCTGGACTCAAAGCATCCTCAAGACCTTGTGCATGGGGAAATAGTGAGGCGGTATGACCATCACTACCCATTCCCAGAATGCAAATATCGAAAGGGCGCCACAGCTCGGCATAAGCGCGCTCGCAATCAGCCTCACCCTGAGCAGCAGTGGCATGTAGATTCTTCATGCCCAACAAAGTGGCTTCCGCCGCATTATTTTGAATTAAACTGTTTTCAATAAATGCTTGGTTACTACCACTGTGGGATTTATCTACCCAGCGTTCATCTACCAGGGCGGCGGTTATCTTTGACCAGGGCAAAGGGCGCTTGGAAAGCTCCCGATAAACCGGTTCAGGAGTACTACCACCAGAAACCAGAAATGTGGCCTGCCCTCGATCTTTTATACCTTTTTGCAGCTCACTGGCGCAGTCGTGAACCAGTGCCTGCACCAGGCGTTCTCGATCTGAGTAAAATTTTTCTTCAGCCATGGAGATTTCCATTTTTTAGAGGAGACATGCCCGCATTTAGCCAGTCATACCCCATAATCATTACTTGGCGTTAAACCAGTGACGGCCACTACGGGCCAGTAATTCACTAGATTCCTTCGGACCCCAGCTACCAGCGATATAATCTTTTGGCTGGTTATTAGTCTCTCGCCAGTGTTCAATAATTGGATCGACCCAAGCCCAGGCTGCTGCCACTTCATCACGGTGAATAAACAGAGCCGAATTATTCGCCGCTGCATCCAGCATCAAACGTTTGTAGGCATCGCTGTGGAAGCTGTCGTAAGTATCCGAAAGAGTTAAATTCAGTTCCGCTGGCTGTAGTTCAGTAGTAAGGCTGTCCATTTTCTTGGCCATTAGCACCAACTTGATGCTCTCTTCGGGCTGCAGGCGAATAACCAGGCGATTGGGAATAACTTTGCCGGCGCTTTCGTCATAGACGTGGTGGGATACGTTTTTGTACTGCACCACAATTTCTGCACAACGTTTTTCCATACGCTTGCCAGTCCGCAAATAGAAAGGCACGCCAGCCCAACGCCAACTATCGATATGCGCCTGGATTGCGACAAATGTTTCCGTGGAACTGACACCGCCTTCCAGTTCATCCAGATATCCAGGCACTTGCTGTCCATCAATGTCACCAGCTATGTACTGTCCACGAACTACATTTTTGTCCACTTCCAATCCGGTAAGTGGGCGCAAGGCTTCCAGCACTTTAATTTTTTCCGCACGGATATTTTTTGCGGACATGGTATTAGGCGATTCCATTGCAATCAGGCACAACAACTGCAACAGGTGGTTTTGCACCATATCGCGTAAGGCTCCGGTTTCGTCATAAAAACCGGCGCGACCTTCGAGACCAACGGTTTCAGAAATACTGATCTGGATATGATCAATGCTCTTGGCATCCCACAAGTGCTCAAACAGTACATTGCTGAAACGCAACGCCAGCAGGTTTTGTACAGTTTCCTTACCCAGGTAGTGGTCAATGCGGAAAATATTATTTTCCGGGAAGTAACTGGCAATCTTGCTATTAATTTCGTCAGAGGTCTGCGCGTTATAACCCAAGGGTTTCTCAACAACTACTCGGGAGTTTTTGCTAATCAATCCCTTGATAGAGAGATTTTCACAGCAGGGACCAAATACCGCAGGAGGAATTGCCAGGTAAAAAATACGTACCCGTTCGGGATCTGTACCGAGAATATCTGCCAGATGCTCCCACTGCTCATTGGGAACAGCGATGTCCAATGCTATTGGACGCAGCAATTGGCTAAAGCCATCCCAACTGGAATCACTGTACTCACCTTCACGCAAGTACTGCTTTAGCGCTTGGTGAGCAGTCGTTAAATATTGATCGGCATCTTCCCGGCGGCGACATACGGGAAGAACACGGCAACCATCCACCAGGCTGCCCTCCCTGTATGCGCGGTACAGGGCTGGTATTAACTTGCGCAACGCAAGATCGCCACCGCCACCAAACAACACCATATCAAAAGGGTTAAGCATAAATTTCGCTCTAAGCTCGTATTTCTGCAGTGCCAATAAGCACCGCGTTAATTAGTAAAGAATACTGGCACCGCTCTCTGCACCACTGGCGATCGCGCGCATATTGGCAAAGAGTTCTCGACCCATGCCCCGTGCATTTTCAGACAGATCACACTGTGCAGCTTCACGTGCGGCAAATTCCGCTTCATCCACATGTACCTGCAGAACACCAGCCTCCGAATTCAGCTCGATAATATCGCCATCGCGCACCTTGGCGATGGGGCCACCTTCAACCGCTTCTGGTGACATATGAATAGCTGCAGGTACTTTCCCCGAAGCTCCTGACATGCGCCCATCGGTAACAAGTGCTACTTTAAAACCGCGGTCTTGCAACACCCCCAAGGTCGGAGTTAATTTGTGCAATTCCGGCATGCCATTAGCCTGAGGGCCCTGAAAGCGCACAACCGCAACAAAATCCCGTTCCAACTCACCTGCTTTGAACCTCTCCAACAGTTCATCCTGGTTATGCAGGACAATTGCGGGGGCTTTGACTTTGAGGTGCTGCGGCTTAATCGCCGATACCTTAATCACGCTGCGTCCCAGGTTACCCTCGAGCAACTGCAGGCCACCGTGGTGAGAGAAAGGATCACTAACCGGGCGAATAACGGAAGTATCGCCACTCTCTTCCGCAGTTGGACGCCATACCACACCATCACCCGCATCGTTAAAGAAGGGGTCATTGCAATAGGGTTTGAGTCCGGTGTCGCCCAGTACTGTGTGTACATCGCCGTGCAGGAGCCCCGCGGAGAGCAGCTCACGAATCAGGAATTGCATACCACCAGCCGCAGCAAAGTGGTTGATATCAGCACTGCCATTCGGATACACATGACACAGCAAGGGCACCACTTCAGAGAGATCTGCCATATCCTGCCAGGTCAGCTGAATACCTGCGGCGCGGGCCATAGCTACTAGGTGTAAGGTATGATTGGTAGAGCCGCCTGTAGCCAGAAGGCCAACTACACCATTTACAAAAGCCTTTTCGGTAAGAATTTTAGCGATTGGTGTGTGCTGACTGGGCTCAGTAATTTGGGCTAGCTGCGCCACCGCGGCTTCATTCAGGGCATCACGCAGACCAGTCCCCGGATTAACAAAAGAACTGCCTGGTAACTGCAGCCCCATAATTTCCACTAGCATCTGATTGCTGTTGGCGGTGCCATAGAAAGTACAAGTACCAGCACTGTGATAAGAGGCGCTCTCCGCTTCCAGTAATTCTTCACGACCAACCTTGCCCTCAGCATAGAGCTGACGCACTCGAACTTTTTCTGCATTGGAAAGCCCCGTAGGCATTGGGCCTGCAGGAATAAAAATGGATGGCAAGTGACCGAAGGCCAGGGCACCTATCACCAGGCCGGGCACAATCTTGTCACAAATGCCGAGGAACATAGCGCCCTCAAATACATCATGGGACAGGGCTACGGCTGTGGACATGGCAATCACATCGCGGGAAAAAAGGCTCAGCTCCATACCCGGGCGCCCCTGGGTGACACCATCACACATGGCGGGCACCCCCCCTGCTACCTGGGCAGTGGCACCATGACGAGCCGCTGCTTCTTTGAGGCGTGCGGGATAGGTACCGTAGGGCTGGTGCGCTGAAAGCATATCGTTATAGGCGGTTACAATCCCCAGATTAGGGCCTCGCCCTGAGGCGATAAGCTGCTTTTCCTTTTCTGGAGAGGCCGCAATTGCATGGGCCAAATTGCCACACGACAGGTGCGCAGCCGCCCGGCCCTCAATATGCGCTTTTTCAACCTGTGCCAAATATTGGGCACGGGTTTCCTCGCTCCGCCGGGTTATGCGATCGGTAACTGCCTGAACCTTGCTGTGAACCATGACTATTCCGTATTAATTTTGCTTTAACACCGACAAAGGCCCAATTAGCCCAGGTCGTACTCCGGCGATATTTCAACCACCGCTAAACATCCATCCTTGAATAGGCAGTCCAATTGAGGGAGTCCCATCCCAACTATTCGGTTGTAGTGCGGCTGCAGATCTATCACCCGGCAACAGCGCTAAAAGTAAAAAAATCTATTTGCGCCACTGCGATAAAGATTAAAAATTTATTTCATAAAAAAAATAGGTTTGTAACTAAGAGACCAGTTCCTAGCCTCTAAGAGCACCGTTTTACTGAAAACCATCCACTTTCCGACCAAAACTCCACAGCCTGCAATATTCAGCTTGGCCAGCTGGCATGTTAGTTGGGCTATGTGGCAGCCACCTCCTCCCCTGTTCCGGGGTAGAAGCTTTTAATGCCCAGCGAACCTCCAAAACCCACTTAAAGGCAGCCCAACCTTAATTTGCGCCAATTATGTAGTAAAACTACAAAAAAATTCAAGTACTCACACATAGAATTCAGGAGAAAGAGCTAAGTACATTAAAAATGGCGTCATACACCTCTAAAATACCAATCTTAAAGGGAGTAACGGCGAGTTAATCAAAGTCGCTACTATCGACACGGCAGTCAAACTGTAAGAAATTTACACAAACTAAAGGTATTCACAGGGTGAGCCTAAAAAGGCTCAGGCACCTGAACGGTGAATGACGGTAAGGCACTGCTAGAATCTTTGCCTGGTGGAGGCCGAGGGCCAACTACTGCCAAACTAGTAACCAGGCAGTCTCAAGGGAGAGTTCCCGCAGGAAGGATCGATATCAATGAAAGTCACCATCAATGACGTGGCGGAGCGAGCCGGCGTATCGATAAAGACCGTCTCACGGGTCATAAACAATGAACCCTCAGTTCGCTCAAGCACCAGAGCGCGGGTTCTCGAGGTGGTGGAAGCACTGAATTACCGCCCCAACCTGGCTGCACGCAACCTGGCCGGAACACACTCTTACTCAATCGGTTTTATCTACGATAATCCCAACGCTTACTACGTCATCGATATGCAAAATGGCATACTCGATGCGTGTCGGGCACAGGGCTACGAATTGCTGATACACCCCAGCAATGCCCAATCCAGTACCATTCATGAGGAGTTGCGCCGCCTGGTGGAGCAGAGCAGAGTCGCGGGACTGGTGCTAACCCCCCCATTTTCAGAAAGCCAGGAGGTAATCAATACGCTCAAAGCTATGGATGTAGAGTTTGTACGTATTGTCTCATCTCACGGCCATAAAGTGGCGGAAAGTAATTGCATCCTGATCGATGACACCGCCGCCGCTTTTGCAATCACGCAACACCTGCTGGATTTTGGGCACAAACGCGTTGCTTACCTAAGCGGGGGTACTGAGCACTTTTCCACGCAGGGACGCCTGGAGGGCTACAAGAAGGCCCTCCAAAATGCTGGATTACCTTTCGATGAGCAGCTAGTTGAACAGGGGGAATACTCTTTTGATTCCGGCGTAAAAAGTGCCACTAAGCTGTTGCAGTCTGGCGAACCGCCGACAGCAATTTTTGCCGGCAATGATGAGATTGCCGCTGGCGCACTGTTTGCCGCACGCATGCTCAATATTGACGTTCCAGAACAGCTGTCTATTGCCGGTTTTGAGGATAGCCCTTTTTCACGCCAAACATGGCCAAAACTCACCACCGCTCACCAGCCTAACGAGGAAATCGCCCAGCGCGCAGCGGAACTGGCCCTGGAGCGTATTCACTTCAAGAGCTGTGAGGAAAAGGGCATAAAAGAAAAGAATGGCGCAAAATCAACTAAGCAGAAAAGCAATACTGGCTGCTACTTCACCCCAAAGCTGGTCGTGCGTGAATCCACTGGAGCCGCTCCGCAAAAAAATGCCAGAAGATGACTCCTCCCAATTCAGCAAACACTGAGGTTACCTGGTAAAAACCTGGTAACCGCCAATCCAGGTTTTCTGTACCTGTATATTTTTATCAAGCAGGATCATGTCAGCTCTACTGCCAAGTGAGATTCTGCCCATATGCAGGCCCAGGAACTGCGCTGGGTAGAGGCTTGCCATGCGCAACCCCTCTTCAATCTTCAAATGACACCAGCGACAAATATTGCGTACTGCACCAATCATATCCAAGTGCGAGCCGGCCAGTTCCCCGGTACTGGAGGTCAGCTTATCTCTCTCCCGAGTCACCACCCGATCAAACAGTGGAAAACTAAGCGCATCACTGCCCACCAAAGGCATCGCATCAGTAACCAATATTAATTTGCCTCGGGGCTTGGCCTTTAAGGCAAGTTTCATTGCTTCGACACAAACGTGATGACCATCGGCGATCAAGCCACACCAGGCCTCATCCCTGATCAAGGCTGTGCCCACCATACCCGGTTCGCGTGAGTGCAGTGGCGACATGGCGTTATATAGGTGGGTAAACCCTGTCGCTCCGGCTTCCAGCGCAGCAAGCGCGGTTTTCCCATCCGAATTGGAGTGCCCCAGGCATACACAGACTCCCATAGATACCAGCCGATGGATATCCTCCACCGGTACGGTTTCCGGAGCCAGGGTAACAACTTTTATTCCCAGGTCGTCGCGTGCATATAGGGCCCATTCGGCATCACTCAGAGGGCGAATAAATGATTGCTCATGGGTGCCTTTTTTAGGCACACTCAGATGTGGCCCCTCAAAATGAATACCGATAACTCCAGGAATTTCCTGCCGAAGGGCCTCGCTGACTGCACTGGCAGCGAGCTGCATTACGTCGAGACGGTCAGTAATCAAGGTGGGGAGAAATGCACTGGTACCAAATTGCGCATGAGCTTTCCCTATTGTTCGCAGTGCCTCGACACTAGGCTCCTGATTAAACAGTACACCACCACCACCGTTAACCTGTATATCCACTAGACCCGGAGCTATCAAGCCGTGGACATACTGGGCGTGTGCTGGCGCAACACCTCCAAGAGAAACAATTCGCCCGTCATCACCGACAACCAGTGCCACGTCCTCAAGGATCTCCTCACCATCAAATAATCGCTCTGCTACCAGGGCAAAACCCACGCTCCCCTCCTCACTTAATCTCCCCACGGCGGGTTTACGGGCAAATTATTACACGGTATGGGTAACTTTCTTCAGCCCCGCGGGTTCATCTGGATTAATACCCCGGCTCACCGCTACATGGGCAACATCAATATAAAAGCGCTGCAATAGTGCCAATGGCGCTACTCGCGGGTGCACACCTTTACTCGGCACATGCAAATTAATCAGGGCACCGCCCCGCCGGATAATGTCATCGATTTGTTCGCTATGGCATCTGAAAGATTCATCTTCAATGGGGACATTCACCACGGTCAATTTATCTTCAACCAAAGTGACAGGGCCATGTAAAAACTCAGCACTGGAGAAAGACTCTGCATGAATGTTGCACACTTCCTTTAGCTTAAGCGCCAATTCACGCGTGATTCCATAGCCGGGCCCCCTGCCGAGTACTACCAGATTTTGCACCGCAGCCAAATCTTCAGGACGCAGCTGGATATCCGCGCGTACGGCAGCCTCCAGAGTATCAGGCAATTTCTCCAGAGCCTCTTTTAAAGCTTGATCTCCAGTCCAGAATGCCACCAACTGCAAAACAGCAGACAGAGTCGCCAGATAACTTTTGGTTGCCGCCACAGCCCTTTCCGGCCCTGCCTTTAAAGGGACCACCTGATCGACAATATCCCCAATCGGCGCCTCCTCATCATTCACCAATGCCACGGTAAAGGCGCCACACTCCTTTGCCATACGTGCCTGGGCAAGGATATCCGGGCTGCGACCCGATTGAGATATCACCAGCACAAGCGCGCCTTCCAACTTCAGCTTTCGCCCATAAACACTGGAAACAGAGGGTGCCGCAGCAAAGGTAGGCGTCCCCGTTTCAATTTCAATCAGATACTTAGCAAAAACGCCGGCATGATCGGAGGACCCGCGCCCCACAATCATGACAAAGCGCGGGGGCTGCGCGCGCAGGCGTTCACCGAGGTACGCCATAATCCCTGCATTATTCTGTAGCTGCTCAGCAATTCTTGCCGGAGCCTCCCGAGCCTCGACTTCCATTAAGGTGGTAGCCATGCCGAACTCCACTCGCGATGATATTTTTGCGCGGCTTTGCGCCTTGCACAGGACAAAAAAACAGTGCTGCAACAACTAGTCTAAATGCTGGCCACACACAGGCCATACCTAATTAGCACTATGGTTTGCCATTAGCATATACCCCTGCCAGCAAGGTGCTGTATTCACTGTATGCACAATCTTTAAGGCGCCACATCACAGGCCAATAGTTCATCATCTATGCTTGGGATTGACCCATCGGCAGCGGCCGAACAATTTCCACAGGAAAGAGTCGATGGCAAAGCCAGCTGGTACGCCAACATTTGTTTTCTGGCGCAATGTCGCGCTAATTGTCACCCTTCTATTAATCAGTAGCTGCTCCAGTATTCAATTTGTCTACAACAACGTCGATTACTGGATACGCTGGAAGGCTAACGACTACGTTAATCTGGACAGGATACAGAAAGGCGAACTTCAAGCTGCATTACAAAGCTTCTTCCGGTGGCACCGGCAAACACAGCTACCCCGCTACGCCGATTTCCTCACCAATCTGGCAGACAGAGTTGATGAGGGCGGTTTGGAGAATCCTCAGTTGGAGCCTGTGGAGAAACAGGTTGAGCTGTTCCTAAATTCTGCCAGCGAAAATGCTTACAACTTACTATTGCCTATTGCCGCGCAGCTCAATGATGAGCAAGTTGATGAATTACAAGGCAATCTTCTGAAAGAAGATCAAAAAAAACTGAAGAAATGGCAGCAGTCCCCAGAAAAAATCCGACGTAAACGGGACAAGCAGATCCGCAAGGAAAGCGTCCGGTGGCTTGGCAGCCTGACAGAAGAACAAAAAAACCTGATTGCGGCTATGGTATCCAAGATGGAATACAACCCCATGCAACGCAGTGAGCAAAGGCTACTCTGGCAAGCAAAAGCCATGGAGTTATTGCGAACAAAGCCGACGGATTATCTGGACAAACTGCGTAGCCTACTCCTGAATCCAGAGCAGCTCTGGTCGCCACAATATCAACAGGCACAAGAGAAACGCAAACAGCAAGCACGTGAGTTGGCCAAGCAAATATTATTAAGTACCAGCCCAGCGCAAAGAAGTCATCTCAGCAATACATTGAGAGAATATGCACAAGACTTCCGCACCCTCGCCAGTCAATAGCATCCCCCCCTAATAACAGCCCCAATTCCTAGAACCAAAGTAGATTCAAAAGAAACTATTCATTCTGTGCCTAAACAGGGCTGACGAATCTGCATATAGGCTGCTAAGCTCGCCAACTCCAGTGACCTGCCAGGGGAAATTACGTGCATATTGAATCCGCTAATAGCGCCCAACTTACGGAATGGGAAAAGGAATTAAGCGCCCACTACGAACGCATTTGCCAACATGAACTGAACTTGGATATTACCCGGGGCAAACCTTCAGCGGAACAACTGAACTTATCCGATAAGCTTGATGGGATTCTCTCTGCCGATTATCGTGCCGCCGATGGCACTGACACTCGTAATTATGGTGGCCTGATTGGCCTCACCTGTGCGCGTGAGCTGGGTGCTGACATGTTGCAGGTACCCACAGAGGAGGTTATCGCCTGTGGTAACAGTTCCCTCACTCTGATGTATCACGCAGTTATGACCGGCTACCTATTCGGCTTTGCCGGCACCACTCCCTGGAGGGAATTAAAAGAGCCCAAATTTCTATGCCCAGTACCTGGCTACGATCGTCACTTTACAATTTGTGAGCAACTTGGCATTGGCATGATTAATATCCCCATGGGGGAGGGAGGGCCCGATATGGATGCCGTGGAAAAACATGTCAAGGAAGATGGCGATATAATCGGCATCTGGTGCGTTCCCAAGTACTCCAACCCCACAGGCATTACTTACAGCCCAGAAACCGTCGAGCGCTTGGCACAATTGGGACATATCGCAAACCCTGGTTTTCGTATTTTCTGGGACAATGCCTATTCAGTGCACGATTTCGGTCACTATGTGGGCCTCCCCAGCATCCGTTCTGCAACTCTGGAAAATGACACCGTAGATTCTGTATTGCAGTTTGCTTCCACCTCCAAAGTGACCCACGCGGGATCTGGGGTCGCGTTTGTCAGTGCGAGTAGCGCCAACCTGGATTCTTTAAAACAGCAGATGCAGGCTATGACCATCGGCCCAGACAAGGTAAATCAGCTACGCCACTCCCGATTTTTTGCCGAGCACACGACCTTAAAAGACCATATGCATAAACATGCTGATATTCTCAAACCTAAGTTTGAGTGTGTGCTGGAACACCTGCAAAATGGACTCGGCGATACCGACCTTGGTCGATGGGAAAAGCCCGAGGGTGGTTACTTTGTTTCTTTCAATACCCGCCCGGGTTGTGCAAAAGCGGTGGTAAAACTGGCTGCCGATGCCGGAGTCAAACTTACACCAGCAGGCGCCACCTTCCCCTACGGAAAGGATCCTGAAGACAGCAATATCCGTATTGCACCAAGCTTCCCCCCTCTGGACGAACTCGACACCGCCATGGCTGTATTTGTTCTCTGTGTAAAACTTGCGAGCATACGACAACAGTTGCAGAAACTGGCTTAACCCTTAAATACAGCTACGTAGAAAATACCAATAAAAAGGCGGCCAATAGGGCCGCCTTTTTATTGAAGAATTAAATCAGCTAGCCAAATATCGTTTAGCGAATTTCTCGTCAGCCAAATGAAGGTCCACCACCACAAGTCCATCAACAGAATCACAGAATTCCGGGTCAATATTGAAAGCGTGAAAACTGGTTCCGCCCGGTTTGGTCAAGGCAGCATATTTTTTAAAAAGAGGTGGCAAAACCACCCCCTCTTCACGTAGCACCTGCTTTAGCTGGCGCATGTCCAAAACAGAATCCCCCGAAAGATCAGGCAGGGGTTCACCAGCCTGTAAGAAAGGCAATCGAGCATCACCGAGAGGATTCTCTGGGGAAAAATAATGGGAAAAATAGCGCACAATTGCGGACTTGGCACGCACCGAAAATGTTCCCGGCATTGATACCGGTCCGAAAAGATAACGCACTTTACTGCGCAACACCCACTGGCCGATCGCGGTCCACAGTAAATCGAGGCCGCGCCCGCGCCAATATTGAGGTAGCAGAAAACTGCGTCCCAACTCTGCCGACCCAGGCAGGCATTGACTGGGTGGCAGAGGGTAATTGAACAGAGTGCTGCTATAAATTTCACTCTCGCCCAGAGACTCTGTACTTGCTATGCGATAGGCCCCTGCAATTACCTGATACTCATGGTCCCATAAAAGCAGATGATCGTAGTGAGCATCAAAGCAATCCCAATCCCGGCTTTGCCCCGTACCCTCACCCACGGAACGGAAAGCTACCTCACGCACCCTTGCCAACTCTCGCATCACTGGACAATCTGCCCTCTGCCGGTAAAGACGTACAGAAAACGCTCCCTGTTCGGCCAACACCTCACAGTTATCAATTACATGCGCCACCTCCGACTGAGATTCAGCCGGCGCAATCAATTCTGGACCAAGAGGTGCCGGCGAACTCTGCAGTTTGTAAACATGCTTTCGCCAAAGTGCCGCCTGGGCCCGAGGGGTCAGCGGCCAGCTGCGGAAATGCTCCGCCTCAAGCGGATGGCCAATCCGTATATCAATACCGCGTCTCTCCTGCTTAAACATTTCCCGGATCAACCAGAGTGTTGAAAGAGGTTTATTCAGCATGGACAGACCGTAAAACCACCAGGAATTTCTGCCGAGCACCTGTACAGGAAGAATTGGTGCATTGACTCTTTCTGCGAAGCGCACGAAGCCCGGATTCCACCGACCGTCACGCACCCCCTGCGGGCTAAAGCGCGATACTTCCCCGGCGGGAAAAATAATAATCGCCCCCCCTTCTTCCAGGTACTCATAAATTCCCTGCACATCTGCACGACGGGTGCGTCCACGGAAATTATCCACAGGCAGGAAATAGGGGCGTAACGGTTTTATATTCCACAGCAACTGACTTGCCACCGCACGGACATCCTTGCGCACCCGGGCCACCATATCAATCAGAGCGAGCCCATCGAGACTGCCCAGCGGGTGGTTGGCTACGATAACCAGCGGTCCATTGACCGGAATCCTTTCCAGCTCAGAGGGATTCAGTTCATAGCGAAAATCCAATTCACTAAAGAGCTGCCGAATAAAATCAAGCCCTCCCAGATGTGGATAGTTTCGACCAAACTCCACAATCCGCTCTTCACAACAGATTTTTTTCAGAGTTGCGGAGACAATTTTACGGGTTGGTTTTTGCGGCGCAGCGCTATACCAAGCATTTTTTTGTAGGAGTGCTTCCAATTGGATCATGCTGCCACCACCTCCGTCATTATGCTGGCAATTTTTGGTGCCCTGTACCAGTGCAACAACTCCAAGCTACCGTCGTGCTGTTCAACCACCGCGCTCATAGAGTCAACCCAGTCACCACAATTGGCATAAGTCACAATGCCCTCCCCGATCTTTTTTTCCCGTAGCGCGGGGCGATGGATATGTCCACAAATCACACCATCCACGCCACGATTTACCGCTGATATCGCGGCAATATCTTCGAAGTCGCTCATCATTTGCCTAGCCGCGCCCACCCGGTTTTTTATCTGGCTGGCCAGGGACCACCAAGGCTTATCGAAGCGGCTGCGCCAGTAATTTATCCAACGATTAAAACGTAGCATCAGGTAATAACTGCGATCCCCAATGTGATAGCTCACCGGGTGCATTTTTATATGGTGTTCAAATTGATCCCCATGAGTGACCCAGTAACGGCGACCATTACAGGCCGTATGTACCCAGTCACGCTCTATACGGATATTGCCGAGGCGCTTACCTGACCAGCTGCGCATGGGTGCATCGTGGTTTCCGGGGACATAAATCACTTCCGGAATCTCATTACTCAACTCAGAGAGCATCCCCAATAACATGCTGGATGCCTGACACCAGGTGCCTCGCCCTTGGGACAGGGCATGCATATCAAAAATATCACCCACCAGATAAACCGTTTCGGCTCGATTTTGCGCCAGGAAATCCGCCAAACGATGGGGCTCACTGTCTCTACTACCCAAATGGACATCGGATATCCACAGCGCGCGGTAGCGATTGCTCATAGAAAGGTTCCAGCATTTGACCAGTTATTAGCTGCGATCAATTGCCTCTACCAACAGAATGGGAGTGAACTTCAGCTCATTTCCACTCAGCCAGGATTGCAGGCGATAGTTCGCAAGCTGCGATCAAGCAATGGAAATAAGGTCGCTGATCGCCCTGGCAATCACTTTGCAGCGATTTGATGACAGTCACGAGGATTTTTATTGAAGCTTATATTGCAGTGAAACCCGCTAGACTGCGAGGGCTTTAGGCGCCCGAATCAGCCTGGCCCAAGGCCCGCTGACTCGGTAAAAGGAGGGAAGATTATTCGGTGTCCTGAGGATGACGAATGGGCGGCGCAAAGGGGAATTTCGCAACTTTATCGCCTTTAACCTCGACAATTTTACCAGTTCCCTCTTTCTCCACTTCATCGATACGCACAATACTGTGCATCGGGATATAGGAGCGAGTTACCGAAGCAAATTCTGTTTTCAGCTTTTCTTCACTGGGGTCTACAACCAGCTGGGCCTTCTCCCCAAATACAAACTCTTCGACTTCGATAAAGCCGTACATATCACTCTGATAAATAGCCCGGGCATAGAGTTCATACACCTGGCTCTGGTTGTGGAAAATCACTTTATATATCGGGTTGGCCATAAGTTTCTCAGGATGGGGAATACCCCGAAGCTCGAAATTGTTCAGAAAGCGGGCAAAGCCCGAAAAAGCGCGCAAGAATAGCACAGGTTCTCAAGGGCTAATATAGCCATCTATGCAGTGCCTGGTCCTGTCGCTATAATGCCCCACCCGTTTAATTGACCAGTTTTTAATCAGGCACAATATGTCCGATACACCGGCTAAAAAGCTATACATCAAAACCCACGGCTGCCAAATGAATGAGTACGATTCCGCCAGGATGCGCGATCTGCTCGGCGAGTCACACGCCATGGTACCCACCGACGACCCTGAAGAGGCGGATGTGCTACTGGTCAATACCTGTTCTATTCGCGAGAAAGCCCAGGAAAAACTATTCCACCAGCTGGGTCGCTGGAGACGCCTCAAGGAAAAAAACCCCGAGCTGGTTATCGGCGTCGGAGGCTGTGTGGCCAGCCAGGAAGGCGAGGCAATCGCCAAGCGTGCGCCCTATGTCGACCTGATTTTCGGTCCGCAAACCCTGCATCGCCTGCCAGAGATGATGGAAACCAAAGAGCAGAAAAATGGCGTGGTCGTCGTAGATATCAGTTTCCCTGAAATCGAGAAATTTGACCGACTGCCCCAACCAGAAGCTGACGGCGCTACCGCCTTCGTCTCTATTATGGAAGGTTGTTCCAAGTACTGCACCTTCTGTGTGGTTCCCTATACCCGCGGAGAGGAAGTGAGCCGTCCAGTTACCGATGTACTGGAAGAGATTGCGCACCTGGCGGACCAGGGAGTACGCGAAGTCAACCTGCTGGGCCAGAATGTAAATGCCTATCGCGCCACTGGTGAAGACGGTCACGAGGTAGATTTTGCCGAGCTAATTACTTATGTAGCGGCAATCGATGGTATCGACCGTATTCGCTACACAACATCACACCCGGTTGAGTTCTCCGATGCCCTGATCGATGTGTATGCGCAGGTACCAGAACTGGTTAGCCACCTCCACCTTCCGGTGCAAAGTGGCTCAGACCGTATCCTGATGGCCATGAAACGCGGCCACACAGCTTTAGAATACAAGTCCAAGATCCGCCGCCTGAAAAAGATACGCCCGGATATCTGCCTGTCTTCTGACTTTATTGTCGGCTTCCCTGGTGAAACCGACAGGGACTTCGAAGCCACCATGAACCTGATCCAGGAGGTAGGCTTCGATATTTCCTTTAGCTTCATCTACTCTCCGCGCCCGGGTACGCCGGCAGCAGACTTGCCGGACGACACTCCAGAAGACCTGAAGAAAGAGCGCCTGCAGCTGCTGCAAAACCGTATCAACCAGCAAGCCGCAGCCATCGCCCGGCGTATGGTGGGCAATACTGAGCGGGTTCTGGTCACAGGCGTCTCCAAGAAAGACCCGGGACAATTGCAAGGGCGCACGGAAAATAACCGTGTAGTCAATTTCCGTGCCGATAACTTGGCATTGATCGGTAAGTTTGCCGATGTGGTAATCGAGGAGGCCTTGCCTAACTCATTACGTGGCACACTGGTCACTTCAGAATTGGAAGAGGCTCTGTTCTAAGCCACTACGGACAGCCTTACCATCGGCAAGTTGCTTTTTAAAAACACATCTTGCCGCCAAACTGCCCCTTATAACCTGGCTAAATTACAAGACGTAATTAAAATCAGGTAAAGTTAGAACCTATTGGTAGCACTCAAGACTTTCCCATACGGGGAAAATGGGTATACCCTAGCAATGAACCCTACAGATTAAGGTGCCGGAAACCAATTTGGAAACTCATACCCTAGCTCACAGCATTACTCTCGAACCCAACGACGCCCGCCGTCTCGCAAATCTCTGCGGCCAATTTGACCAACATCTACGCCAAATTGAACAACGACTGGATATTGAGATCCGCAATCGTGGCAACCAATTTGCCATCTATGGCGAACCTAAGCCTGCCAAGGCTGCAGGTGAACTGCTGAGCTTTCTCTACAAGGAAACCGACTCCCAAAACCACCTTACGCCCGATGAGATTCACTTGGCCCTGCAGCAGGCAGGCGTCGAGGAACTGCTCAATAAAGGCGATGAGGAAGGTTCCTCAGAAGTCGACCAAGTAGTCTTAATTCGCACTAAGAAGTGTTCCGTGCGCCCGCGCGGGCTGAATCAACGCAAGTATGTGCATGCCGTTCAGTCCAATGATATCAATTTCGGCATAGGCCCAGCTGGCACCGGCAAGACCTACCTGGCAGTGGCCTGCGCAGTTGAGGCCCTGCTCAAGGACCAGGTAGAGCGCATTCTGCTGGTGCGCCCGGCGGTGGAAGCCGGGGAAAAACTGGGTTTTCTGCCTGGCGATTTAAGCCAGAAGGTAGACCCTTACTTGCGCCCCCTGTACGACGCTCTCTACGAGATGCTCGGCTTTGAGACGGTTGGCAAGCTTATCGAACGCAATGTGATCGAAGTAGCACCACTGGCCTATATGCGGGGACGCACCCTGAATAATGCCTTTGTCATTCTTGACGAAAGCCAGAACACCACTCGCGAGCAGATGAAGATGTTCCTGACGCGAATTGGTTTCGGTTCCACCGCAGTAATCACAGGGGACCCCAGCCAGGTAGATCTGCCCCGCGGTCAGGCATCGGGCCTGCGCCACGCTGTTGAAGTGCTCGGCAAAGTCAACGGTATCAGCTTTACTCATTTCGGCGCCAAAGACGTGGTACGCCACCCACTGGTTCAGCGTATTGTGGAAGCTTACGATATCCATGAGGCTGATCGGGAAATGGACGTCTCCAACAAGGCTGGCGAGAATGCCGCCTGAGGTTTCGTCGTACCCATATGATTGATTTAACTCTCGATGTACAGCGGGTCAGCCGCTGTACAGGCCTGCCCTCCGATGAAGATATTCGCGCCTGGATAATCACGGCACTGACCGACCACCGTGAAGAAGCGGAACTCGCTGTGCGTATTGTCGACGAAGAGGAGAGCCAGCAGCTCAACAGCCAGTATCGAGGTAAGGATAAACCGACCAACGTCTTATCCTTTCATACCGACTTTCCAGCGGAGCTGAATCTCCCCTTGTTGGGAGACCTTGTGATCTGTGCACCAGTTGTACAAATGGAAGCGGACCAACAAGGCAAATCGATCTCGGCGCACTGGGCACATATGCTGGTCCATGGCACACTGCACCTTCTGGGCTATGACCATATAGAAGACGCCGAGGCCGAGGTTATGGAACAGCTGGAGACAAAACTATTGACAGGGCTAGGCTATGCCGACCCCTATGCCCCTTTGGAAGAGGCGGGGTAACTACCCAGGCCCAGCCAAAGTTACCGATTAACTGTAATTAATTAGCAAGAGACGAGAGATACCCGGAGCATGGCCACTTCCATGACCACTGACGAGCCCCCAAGTAGTCACTCTTCAAACAAACCCCGATCGAGTGAAAAAAACTGGCTGGAAAAATTGTTCAGCGCATTTTCTGCTGAGCCAAAATCCCGCGATGAATTGCTGGATATTATTAAAGACGCAGCTGACAACCAGCTGGTCGATGCTGAGGCACTATCCATCATTGAGGGTGCCCTGGACGTTTCCAGCCAGCAGGTTCGGGAGATCATGATTCCCCGCTCGCAAATGGTGGTGGTGGGACTGGAGGACAAGCCTGAAACATTCTTGCCCAAAATTATTGAGTCAGGCCACTCCCGCTTCCCGGTTGTCGGTGAAAGCATTGACGATATCCGCGGAATTCTTCTGGCCAAGGACCTGCTGCCTTTACTCCTCAAAGGCGTCGGCGAATTCCAGCTCGAAGATATTATTCGCCCCGCCAATATTATTCCCGAAAGTAAACGCCTAAATATCCTGCTGCGCGAATTCCGCGAGAACCGGTACCATATGGCGGTCGTGATCGACGAATATGGCGGAGTCTCCGGCGTTGTCACGATTGAAGATATTCTTGAGGAAATTGTCGGTGAAATCGAAGATGAAACCGACGAAGAAGAAGCAGACAGCTTTATCCGTCGGGTTGGCGACAATGACTATATCGTTAAAGCGCTTACCCCTATTGAAGAGTTCAATGAATTTTTCGAATGCGAATTTAGCGATGAAGAATTCGATACGGTTGGCGGTTTGATTATGCAATCTTTCGGTCATTTACCTGGCCGCGATGAGGTCACCCGTTTAGGCGACTTTATGTTCAGGGTACTTTATGCAGACAGCCGACAGATCCACCTACTGCGCGTAGCGCATATGCGCAAACCACCAGAAGAGGACTGACCCAGGACGCGACTCCTCGCAGACCACCGCCGGGAGAGGGCCAAAGACTGCGCTCCCCGCTCTGTGTTGGGGGTAGAGAGATTCGATCCGCTGGCACTTGTGTCCGGCATCAGCTAAGCGAATTTATGCGAAGATTACTTTTTCCTATCACCAGCGCCGCTGCCGGCGGCTTAATGACACTGTCGTTCGCCCCGTTTAATTACTGGGTATGCGGACTGCTGTCCCTGGCCCTGCTTGCATGGGTTTACCTGCAAGCATCAGGGGGAAAGGTAATAAAGGGGCGTCGCGCCCTGTGGCTGGCGTTCTGTTTTGGCCTGGGGCTGTTTGCCAGCGGGGGCTCCTGGGTTTACGTTTCTATTACAAACTTCGGTAACGCCGACCCCCCATTAGGAGCGGCCCTTACCGGTGGATTCGTTGCCCTGATGGCGGCATTGCTGGCCGCTCCCTTCTATTTCCTTGGCCGTTTTACCGATAACAAATTCAGCTTTGCCCTGGCCTTTGCCGCCCTCTGGTTTATCAGCGAGTGGTTCCGCAGCTGGATGTTCACCGGATTTCCCTGGTTATTCTCTGGTTATGCACATCTGGAAACCTGGTTGTCGGGCTGGGCCCCGGTACTGAGTGTTTACGGCGTCGGTTTAATACTCGCGTTCAGCGCAGCAGTACTCGCCCTGGCAGTCAGTGGTCGTTTGGTGCCTCTCAAACAACGCAGCCATATAGCATTGCTCGGTGCCGCGCTAATTACCTGGCCAATAGGTGCCACCCTGGCCAATGTAGAATGGACTCGCCCTGAAGGCGGAATTATCACAGTCGGCCTGGTGCAGGCGAATATTCCACAGGAAAAGAAGTGGTTGCCCGAGTTTCGCGGTGAAACCATCAGCCGCTATCAAGACGGCACCCGTGCCCTGAGTGACAAAGATGTGGATGTGATTATCTGGCCTGAAGCCGCACTGCCCATGCTCTATGGCCAAGCTCCAAATCTAATGCGGGCATTACAGCGCAATGCAGAAAAAACCGGAATCGACCTGATCAGTGGAATTCTCTTTGACAGACGCGACCCCGACCAGAGTGGCAATGTCATACACAACTCAGCTGCAGTATATGGCCGGAACCCCAGTGTCTACCATAAACGTCACTTGGTACCTTTTGGTGAGTATGTCCCCCTGGAAGATTTTATCCGGGGTACCATCGAGTTTTTTAATTTGCCCACTTCCTTCATTAGCTCAGGGCCTGATGAGCAAAGCCCACTGAATGCCGGAGGGGCCAGCTGGGCACCATTAATTTGCTATGAGATCGTTTACCCACGTCTGGTAGCCAGTAGCGCCCTTTCCGCTCAGGTGCTACTCACCATTAGCAACGACGCCTGGTTTGGTGATTCCATCGGCCCATTGCAGCATATGCAAATGGCACAGATGCGAGCCCTGGAAACTGGTCGCTATCTGGTACGCGGCACCAATACCGGAATGACGGCAATAGTGAACCCCCGCGGGCAGATCCTTGAGCAGTTGCCACAATTTGAGCAAGCCAATATGACCGGTGACATTCGTGCCATGCGCGGCTCCACCCCATTTATGCTGGCCGGGATCTCTATTGTATTTGCCCTGGCTTTGCCAATGTTGGCCTTGGCAATCATTCTACGTCGTAAGAAGGCCGTTAAGACCGGTAGCCCTATCACCGGTGAGGCCACTGACCAGTAAACCGACCCCAAATTCACTCTCTCAATCCCATGCCCAGATATTCTTCCTTGGCCAGGACCAACCCTACGGCCGCCAGCAGCACCGGACTGCTATGCTGCATTCAAATTACCGGTAAAAATTTGGCAGGGATGCCTTTGTATGCATTGTTTAATCAGTGGTGGCACAGGCCTGATAGGCAGACTTTTTTGCCAACGCTGGCTCGCCCGCGGCGACACAATCACAGTTCTTAGCCGCCAGCCAGATAAGGTGCGCACACTCTGCGGGGAGGCGGTCGAAGCAATTAGTGAACCCGAAGAGGTTAAACACGCAGTTGATGTGGTAGTAAATTTGGCGGGCGAACCAATCTCCCGCCGTTGGAGTGAGAGGCGCAGGACCGAAATTCGCAACTCCCGATTAAAAACCACAGAGAAGTTAGTGCGCTGGGCCCTAACTCAGAGGAAACGTCCAGATTACTTCCTTTCCGGGTCAGCAATTGGTTACTACGGGGACCGTGGTGGCGAACTTCTTAGGGAGGACAGTCCTCCCGGAGGAGGGTTTTCTGCTCAATTATGTCGCGACTGGGAGGAGGCAACACTTCCCCTGCAAAGAGCAGGAATCTGTGTCGGGATCATCCGCACTGCTATTGTACTCTCCACCCGTGGCGGAGCCCTGCCACAGATGTTACCAGCTTTCCGCCTTGGTCTTGGTGGGCCCATGGGTTCCGGGGAACACTGGATGAGCTGGATTCACGAGGAGGATGAGGTGGGGTTAATGCTACATGCGATTGACAAGCACCTGTGCACAACATTCAATGCCAGTGCTCCCGAAGCGGTAACCAATAACAGCTTTTCCAGATTGCTGGCCAAACAGCTGCATCGTCCATCCTTTATGCGTTCGCCTGCGTGGTTGCTTAAAACACTCTTCGGAGATATGGCAGAGGAGCTGCTACTGGCCAGTGAGCGGGTGGAGCCGCGCACCGCTCTGGACAACGGCTACAGTTTCCAGTTTCCCACTTTGGAACAGGCCCTTGCCGACCTTCTGAACGGCGGCAATGCAGCCAATAGAGCGCAGGCTTAGGGCACAGCTTCAGGCAGCCGCCATACTGCTCTCCAACGCCTCCGATAGGTAGCGACGACTGGATTCGCTAGTTACCAAATCCCCGTGGCACTCCATTGGTGCGGACCCTACCCACTGGGCGTGCCATCGATACCACTGGGATTCACCGGCTCTCTCGCGCAGCTCGATAAACTCCACCTCTGATGGGTTAAAGCGGTACTCGCGGACAATTTGCCCGGCGAAGGTTTCAAAATTCTTGCTGAGCTGAGCGCCACTCTCCGCGCCGGCACTAAGAAATAATAGAGTTCGCCCATCCTGTTCTACGCGCTTGAAGCCAACCCAAACCGCTCGATTCAAGCGGTTGTGTAATTGGATGGGAGTAAAAGAAACCGGGATGCCCTTCATCTTAAGGTTATCTCGTTTATTGTTATGTTTGTAATCCACAGTCGCCATTCCATGTTAAAAAATAATCAGTGGGTTAGTCCTGTGGCGCCAGTCATCCTAAATCCGGTGCAACTAGCATTCAAGAGTACTTTCTCTTGCTCGACGCCTGTTACCTCTTATCCTGTAGGCCTCTGAAATTCCTTTGATATAAAAGTTCCTCAACATTTCCTGGTTGGCGGCAATGGCCTAATGCTGTACCACGCCTGCCCCAGTAATTCCCGCCAGTAAGTCTGTGTTTGCAACAGGGCTGCCGCACTGGGAACCCAGCGTAGCAAACCCTCCTGTGCCCGCGGCAACAATTCTTCAGCGCTGCCAACAGGAAGCGGCTGTACTTCTAAGCCGGCTTTATTGAACACAGCTGCTGCACGGGGCATATGCCACCAGTGGGTGACCAGGACAATACGTTTCACACCCGCTGCACGCAATATCTCAGCGCTGTTTACTGCATTCTCTGCGGTAGTACGACTGCAATCATCACGCCAACTCACAGAGCGAGCCAATTTTCCCTCCAGTAGGGACTCCATCATTTGAGACTCAGCCGCTCGCTCATTTCGATAGACACGCCCTCCGGAAACCAAAATTGGCACCCCCCCTGGCGCCTGTTCAGCAGCCCACAGAACACGCTCCAGGCTAGCGGCCGACAGACGTTCACTGCCCGATTCCCCGTTTCTATAGCGCCCACCACCCAGGATTATGACTGCCTCAGGAGAAAAACCGGCAAGGTCCGGTGCAGCCCCCAGGCGCTTTCCCAGCCAATTCGAAAAAGCCGGAGTGGCACTCATCCAGAGCACAACAAATGAAACCAGTGCCAGCGGTAGGGAAACTTTCCCCAGCAGGGATCCTTCAGGCAGAAATCGTAGTAAAAACGCCAGCACTAACCCCAACATAGGTGCCAAAGGCGGCATTAGCAGGTTGGTCATAAACGTATGAAATTCAATCAATATTCAAGACCGCCCTCTATTTGTCGAAAGCAACCATAGCCACAGCGGTGGCACGGTGTGATCTGTGTATTCTCTGGTGGGAGAGCGCGGTAGCCACACCCCAAGCACTGCAGCTCCTCATCAGCACCCACATATTCGCCAGCCAGGGCCCAGGGTTTTCCCTCACGAATACAGCGCATCAGGTTGGGCCAGGCCGTTTCCGTCGGGTCTGCCGCATTCAGCAGCCAATCGCCACTGCGCTCTTCCAATGTACGCAACTCGCCGCCAAGGCCTTGGAGATAATCAGAAGCACGATGAAGGTCATCCTTTAACCAGGCACGCAGGAAGGCGACTTTATTCGCGGTTAGGTCTTCAACTGCCAGCTCACCCTCAACCAGATTCTCCAGATCCTCGCGAAACTCATCGGCTAGATCATCCTTCGGCGGCAACTTTGGTTCCTTCGTCACGGTATCCCTCCTATAATCTCGCGTTTACGCATCCTAATGGATGCCCTGGAGACAGCAATTGATCGCGATCAATCCTATGGATTGCAGATCATAAGCAGTCCCATCCAATATATGTAACGGTTTCCCCTTAAATTTTTGATCACAGAGTATAGGTCCCCAATCGATGGAAGAGCAGTACAACCCCTCCGCAGTCGAAGCTTCTGCCCAGGAATTCTGGGAGGCAGAGAAAAGCTTCGAGGTTAAGGAAGACACCGGCAGGGAAAAATTCTACTGCCTGTCCATGTTCCCCTACCCTAGCGGCAAGCTGCACATGGGCCATGTGCGAAATTACACCATCACTGACGTAATCACCCGCTACCAACGAATGCAGGGTAAGAACGTATTGCACCCTATGGGCTGGGATGCTTTTGGTCTGCCTGCAGAAAATGCAGCGATCCAGAATAAGACTGCACCGGCCAAATGGACCTATGCCAATATCGATTACATGAAGGGCCAGTTGAAAGCACTTGGCTTTGGCTTTGACTGGTCCCGTGAACTAGCTACTTGTCAGCCTTCCTATTACCGCTGGGAACAATGGTTCTTCACCCGCCTGTATGAAAAAGGCCTGGTCTACAAGAAGAACTCCGCAGTGAACTGGTGCCCCCATGACCAGACGGTACTTGCCAATGAGCAAGTGGAAGATGGGGCCTGCTGGCGTTGTGGCACTACCGTAGAACGCCGCGAGCTAGCCCAGTGGTTTATCAAGATTACCGACTATGCGGAAGAACTGCTCGAGGATCTCGACAAATTGCCCGATTGGCCCGAGCAGGTGCGCACTATGCAGCGCAACTGGATCGGCAAGAGCCGAGGTGTGGAGCTGAGCTTCGCCCTGCCTGCAACTGTAGCCGGCATGGATCACTTCGACGTCTATACCACCCGCCCGGACACCTTAATGGGAGTTACTTATGTATCTCTCGCTGCCGAGCATCCTATCGCCCTGGAGATGGCGGAAAGTAATCCGAAACTGAGAGAGTTTATTACTGAGTGCAAAAGACAATCCCTGTCCGAAGCCGACATGGCCACAATGGACAAGAAAGGAATGGATACCGGGCTGAAAGCGATTCACCCCATCACTGGTGAAGAAGTCTCCGTCTGGGTCGCCAACTATGTATTGATGGATTACGGTTCTGGAGCCGTAATGGCAGTTCCGGCACACGACCAGCGCGACTGGGAATTTGCCCATAAGTACCAACTACCAATGGTACAGGTAATTGAAGCTTCCGATAGCCAGCCTATTGACCTGGATAAAGAAGCCTATACAGAGAAAGGCAAGCTGGTGAACTCCGGTAGCTTTGATGGACTGGATTTCGAGAGTGCTTTTACCGCAATCTCCGAAGCACTCGTCGCTACCGGCAAAGGCCGGGTCACCACTAACTATCGTCTGCGCGATTGGGGCGTCTCCCGCCAACGCTACTGGGGTGCACCTATTCCCATGTTCAATTTAGCTGACGGAGGGGAAATTCCGGTTCCTGCGGACAAACTGCCGATTCTATTACCGGAAGATGTGGAGCTAGATGGTGTTCAATCACCCATTAAAGCTGACCCAGAGTGGCGCAAGGACGAGTTCAACGGCACTGCCGTAGAACGAGAAACCGATACCTTCGACACCTTCATGGAATCCAGCTGGTACTACGCGCGGTATACCTGCCCAGATTTTGAAGAGGGCATGTTGGATCCGGACCGCGCCAACTACTGGCTGCCTGTCGACCAGTATGTAGGCGGCATTGAGCACGCTATCCTGCACCTCCTCTACGCACGCTTCTTCCACAAGCTAATGCGCGATGAGGGGCTGGTAAACAGCGATGAACCTTTCAAGCAGTTGCTGTGTCAAGGTATGGTTTTAGCTGAGTCTTTTTATAAAGAGAAACACGGTCATAAAACCTGGATTAATCCAGCCGATGTGGATGTCGAGCGGGATGACAAGGGGAAACCCATCAAAGCCATTGAGCGTGCGACCGGCGAAGAGATTATTGCTGGTGGAGTAGTGAAAATGTCTAAGTCTAAGAACAATGGCATAGACCCGCACGCAGCAGTCGAGCAGTATGGCGCTGATACCGTACGTCTATTCACTATGTTCGCCGCTCCCCCTGAGCAGACCCTGGAATGGCATGACGCTGGAGTGGAAGGCGCCAGCCGCTTCCTGCGCAAGCTCTGGAAAACTGTTCACAGTCATGTCGCAGCGGGTTCAAGCGATGTAGAGATCGATCAACAATCTCTGAGTGACCAACAGCAGCAACTGCGCCGCAAGGCCCATGAAACCATCCAGAAAGTGGGTGATGACTACGGGCGCCGCCAAACTTTTAATACGGCTGTTGCCGCAGTTATGGAGCTGCTCAATGAAGTGGGTAAGTTAGCAGAACGGGATAATGAGCAGGGCCTCGCTGTAGAGCGGGAAGCACTACAAGCTGCCGTCTTACTGCTCGCACCAATTACCCCGCACATATGTCACCAATTGTGGCAAGTGCTGGGTAATTCCAGTGCATTGATTGATACGGCTTGGCCACAAGCGGATGAAAAGGCTCTTGTACGTTCAACCATTACACTGGTAGTCCAGGTCAATGGCAAAGTCCGTGCAAAACTGGATGCTCCGGCTGATGCGGATAAAGAGGGCTTGGAAAAAATGGCTCTGGAAAATGAAAACGTACAGAAGTTTATTGGTGATGCCACAGTACGCAAGGTCATTGTCGTACCAGGCAAACTGGTAAATATTGTTGCGAAATAGACTCGCAGCCCGAATGCCGGGAGCTATAAGCTCCCGGCTCACTCAGGCCTCACATACAGTTCAGGCCCGATTAAGCCAGGTAGTTTATGAAAAAAATCGCAAGACGAGTTATCTCCTTAATTGCCATTCTTGCCATTGCCAGTTGTGGCTGGCATTTACGCGGCACACCAAAGAACTTCCCTCCAGGCAGCACTATTTATATTTCCAGCGAAAACCCACGCAGTGATATTGCTGATGAACTCAGTCGCCTGCTCCACAACGGTGGTATTCCCGTTGCTGCAACTCCCATGGAAGCAGATTACGTAATGGTTATTAACAGGGAAATCGAACGCAAACTCACAGTTGCCGTAGACTCGGAGGGGCGCGCATCAGAATACGAACTGATCACCAGCGCTATCTATAGTGTTCGTACCGGTAGCGGTGAAGTCTTGCTAAACAAAGCCCAGGCAGATGTTTACCGTTCTCTTGAATGGGATGTATCTGAGATTGTGAGTAAGGGCGAAGAGGAACGCTTACTGCGTGCTGAAATGCGTCGCGAACTTATCAGCCGGATGATTGACCGACTGCGTCGAATTGATGTCAATGCCCCGCTGGAGGATAAAAGCTACTAAGTAGCTGTACAGTAATGCGTATCAACCCCCAGCAACTACCACAGAGTCTCAAAAAGGGGCTGGCCCCGGTTTATATTATTTCCGGAGATGAACCCCTGCTGGTCCAGGAGTGTTGTGACCAGGTTCGTAAGGCGGCGAAGAAGGTTGGCTTTGATGAGCGTGAGCTTCTCCATGCCGAGCACAACTTTGATTGGGGGCTTCTACTCGCCTCTGCTGGCAATATGTCGCTTTTTGCCGAGAAAAAGTTGATCGAAGTACGCGCACCTGGTGGAAAACCGGGGGACAAGGGCAGTAAGGCCCTTCAGGAATTCGCAGCCCTCGCCAGCCAGGACTTGGTTCTGCTTTTAATTCTACCCAAACTGGAAAGATCACAGCTCAACAGCAAGTGGGTAAAAGCACTGGAACAAGAAGGCGTACTAGTCCAGATCTGGCCAGTGCCTGCCCAGGAAATGCCACGTTGGATCAATCAGCGGCTTAGCGCTGCAGGACTGACTGCCGAACCCGAAGCAGTAAAAATTCTGGCAGAACGCGTGGAGGGCAACCTACTTGCCGCTAGCCAGGAGATAGAAAAGCTCAAGCTATTAAATAAGAGCGACACCACAATTACCGTCAGCTTACTGGAACATAGTGTTACCAGCTCCGCTCGCTATAGTGTATTTGACCTAATAGATAGAGCCTTGGCCAGTGAAGCCGATAAAGCAATAACGACTTTACAGGGATTACGCAGTGAAGGCATTGAAGCACCGGTAGTGCTTTGGGCCCTGGCACGGGAAATTCGCTCATTGCTGGAAATTGGGGAAAAGCTCAATCAGGGCCAACCACTGGCTCGCCTGGTGCGTATTCAAAAACGTCAGCCACTAATTCAATCCGCTCTTTCCCGGCTGGCGCCTCGCCAGCTTGAAACTCTGCTTTTACGCGCTCGCGCTATCGATACCGCCATCAAGGGTGGCACTGGACACCAATCACCCTGGACGGGCCTACTGGAGCTCACTTTAAACCTGAGTGGCCAGCGCAGCGTCTAGCTCTCGGTTTACCCTCACCTAACTACCAATCTATTTAATAAACAACCCCTGCCCCTAAAGGGGAGGGGTTGTTTAGGCGAACTAAAATCAGGGTTAGTTCTGAGTAATCGTAGCCATGTTGCTATCACCAATCTGATGAACACTGGCCATATTGAACTCGCTAGATTGAGTAACAAAAGTGGCGTTATTGTTACCAGACTGTCCCAAGTGGGCGCCATGCTCAAAGCCAGATTGAGACAGAACAATCATGTTGTCCCCGCCCATATCCTGGTGAACTTCTGCCAAGTTAAGCTCGCCAACCTGGTCAATATCAACCATGTTAGCTACGCCTTCACTGTAGCCGAAGGTAGAGTTAGCGCTACCAGACTGATCAATAGTCACCTGGTTCAAATCACCGGTCTGAGAAAACTCACTCCAGTTCATGTCACCATTTTGAACCAGGGCAGCAGTATTGCTGTTGCCGTATTGATACATGTCACCAATATTATTAGTGTCGTTCTGAGCGATAGTGGTTACGTTGTCATCGCCATACTGAGCTGCAACACTGGAGTTACCGATTCCATCCTGGGCAATGGTCGTAACGTTGTTAATACCCGCTTGGGACATATCCAGGTAGTTGTAATCTCCAGTTTGCACCAGATTTGCAGTATTTTCAGCACCGCTCTGGTAAGCGAAGCCCACGTTACCCTCACCAACTTGACCGCCCAGGAAGCCATCCGCCGATGGATACCAGGTGCTGCCCCAAACACTGTTTGAGTCGCCAACCTGGGTGCTCACAAACAGGTTGCCATCACCTTCCTGCTGCAAGAAAGCAGTATTGTCATTACCATCCTGTAAAGCATCCATGGTGTTATCATGGGAATTAGAGTACTGGTCCAGGTGCATTACGTTTTCACTGCCCATCTGGGTAGCAAATGCTGTGTTTCTGGCACCATCCCATTGGTGAATAACACCCTGGTTACCCTCTCCCTGCTGGAAAGTGTAGGCTTGTGAACCATCCTGGTTATTCTGGCTGGTAGTCGCATAGTTGCGATTTCCAACTTGGGTCTGGTCAATAAAGTTACTATCAGCAAATGACTGCTCGGTAGAAGCGAGATTGTCATTACCTTCCTGCCATTGATAAGCGGCATTATTGGTAGACTCGACTACCTGATAAATGTCAGCGGCATTATCGTTGCCAGCCTGCAGTTGATCACCGTAGTTACCATCAGCCATGGCCTGTCCAGCACCTACAAGCATTGCAATCGCGGCAGCAAGTGAAAGCTTTTTCATTTATGTTTCTCCCTCGGACTAAATAAACAAATACAAACAAAAAGAAAGCAGCGAGCTAGTCATACTGGACTACCTCCACCGCATGGTTGTCACCGAACTGCGCGACAAATCCAAATAGCCCATCACCGTTTTGAATGATGTTGGCTGAATTTCCATAACCAACTTGATTTATAAGGGCAATATTATCTATACCGTTCTGTATAGCAGTTGCTTGGTTGTAAGCCCCAGACTGTGAAATAGCCGCATAGTTATAGTCACCACTTTGGTGAACTACTGATTCATTGGACGAACCATCCTGAACCAGGAATACCTGGTTGTACTGACCTGTCTGTACTACTTCAGCTACGTTGTAGTCTCCTAACTGCGTTACTTCAGCCAGCTGTCCATTAATTGAATCATCCCGCTGAAGAAGTAGATCAAGTGCACCTTGCCCAGATAACAGTTCATCGTGACTATCGAGATCTCCAGCCCAGGACAATGTAATGGGCATTAAAACTAGAATCAGATAGAAAACAGCCGCCCTAATAGCAGTCACTCAGATTTCCTCAGTCAAATTAAATAAACTATATAAAGCTCATCTACTAAGGAAACTATAGGAATAATAAGAACAGGAATAAATCAGAAGAAAGCGTATTTTTCTATACAAAAATAAGCAGAAACGTAAAACTTTTGTATGATTAAGGAAAGATAAAAGCTATGAAACAGATAAAAATCTGTGAGAGCAACCAGGAGTCCCGTAAATTACACCAACTTACAGAAAAGTTCAACTCGCAAAAAAGCTGGCCACCTAACCACTTTTAATTCAGATAGATATTGCCAGCTTTTTGAATAATTAAATTATTATTAATCAACAATAATTACATTGTTTTCATGAGATCAGAGAATTTTCACCGGACTTTCAGAGTATTCATCCAAGATCGATGCAGGAAACTCACTACTATCCTGCAAAGCCCATAAATTTCCAGTAACCCCATTAGCAATAAGGTGAATCACGGCAGACTCGATAGCCGAAAGTACACAAAGCTGAGCAGGATCATTGGTCGTCATCCCAGCCTCAACCTCTAATAAACGTTTATATTCTACAAATGTGTAAATATCTCCTTGCACCTGCCGGGACAAAATCTTTTTACTGGTAAGCACGCTACTTAGTACACGACCCGTTCTTACATCGACAGCACGCAAGTTTACTGTCACTTCATCAACACGGTACTGTGAAGAAAGGCCAATTCCAAAATACCTTGCCCCTGCTCCACCAGTTTTGATATTGGTGTCATAAGCGACAATCCCTCCTTCCAACATAATATTTGCTGACATCAAGGAGGGTAAATCAAAAGGAGGAACTGTATCTTCCTCTTTCAGTGCAGCACGAATTATCTTTCTCTCTGTCAGCAGGTTTTGCAGTCCTTCCCGCTCTAAAGTAACAAACCATCCTGATTCATTTAAGACCTGCACCAACATAGAAGCAGCGCCCTGAGTCACTGCAGTTGAAAACGAGCTTGATGGGGCCGGCCTGTACTGCCCTGTCTGGTCACTAAAACCATAAACTGCTACAACAATTTTCCCCCTGGGAGAGGGCAAATTGATCAAGTCGGCATAGGTGCTCATTCGATCTGTTAAAGTGGCCTTCTCATATCCTGGACCAAATAGAGCCTCACGGGTTTTCTGAAAAAAACTACAACCACTTATGAAAATAATAAATACTACAAGCAATATTCTAGGCAACATCACCACCACCCCTGAAATCCTCAAAAATGCCATCCAATGGCAGTATGGCTGTTAATTTCCCGGATCTAATCCTACTACGACAATCTCAGAAATTTCGCCGGTGACAGCATCTGTAATAGTTATTGTTAAAGTTCCATCCACATCAATTATATTTACAATAAAGTCATCGGTTACCAGAGTGCCATCATTTCCATTACCTACATCGGTCAAGAGTTGAGACAACAATCTGGATTCCAAAGTATCAGTGAATCTATCTAGAGAGGAAGATTCTGAATAAGGTGACTTACCTGCTTTTGGATCTTTCTTACTATTCTGGGCACTCGCATTATTCAGTAGATAGTTACCATTTAATGGGTTGCCACCGAACGAGGGGTTAACCGGTGTGTAAATCAACTCAGTAGCGTACCCTGCAAAAGGAATCATTAATATAATCGTAAAGAGAGTAACTAAAAATCTTTTCATTAAATTTCATCCCCTGCCAAATCCAAATTTTGAGAGAACAACTCTTGCAGCCTCTGCTGTCGAATATTGTTATTTATTTGAGTTGCTGCTTGAGCAACAATCTCTCCAAAACGCCTTCGCCCAGGGTAGATCACAGTTCTAAAAACCTGTTTATTTTCATAGGTAACCCATACCACGCTACCCCACCTTGCTGAAGGTCGCTCATGAACGGTTAGGTTATAATCGAATTCCGTGAGGTTACTGGTGATATAAATAGAAAGAGAACGGGCAAATTCGTGACCAATACCGCTCACAGTACTGTCGATAACCAGCCCAGTAAGAAGGGAGTCCTCACCCTCTATTGACTCGAGCTCTTGCGACTGGACAAGTGGGGAGATTGAGATAAGCAGAATTAGGAGAGAAACTCTCTTAAAGCAGTAAAAATAGATACTCATTTTATAAGTTCTGGCTAGCCCAACTACTTGCTTCTAAGCGATTTTTACAGCCAATCTTTCTGTATATCTTATAAAGATGACTCTTAACCGTGTGCTCACTAACACATAAAACTTCTGCAATATTTGCATTGGTATGACACTCACATATCAACTGCAATATTTGCGTCTCACGCTGAGTGAGATTCGACGCTTTTTCCCGCCACTTTTTTGGCTTCCGGTGCTGACGTAAAAAATTATGCAGTACATCCCTGGGAAACCAGTATTCACCAGAAAAAATCCTGCCCAATCTTTCCATGATCACTTTGGGCTCACATTCCGAAGGCATCAAGCCAAGAACCTTCTCCCAGTGAAGAACAAAATCCAAATCAGTTGTATCCGCTACATTAATCAGAACAATACTGGGTGGATTGGAAATTGTATGAATGTCACGCAGAATCAGGTCCAGATCGGATGATGAGAGATCTGCGCAGTCCAGGAGAAGATATTCAGTGATAATTTCTTCAAGCGAAGAAATTGACAAACGCTGGAATATAGAACACTTAGTTCTAAACTCATCCTCTATACGCCCTGCAAAGATAGAGGATTGAAGATTAATAGAAGCCGTTAAAAAAGCTACTTCCGGCCCTTCGGATTCATGACCCGGAGTCACAACTTCAAGGCGTGCATAATCCTTATGCAAATTCATCTGGGTTCCCCCAACATGCGGTCCTTTTAAGATCTTACTTAATATCTGATTTGCTCTTATTTTCTATTTATTCTATGGCCGTCTTTCGCTGTGAGCTAAATCTATTCGATCAACTCCCTGCCTGCAACAAGAAGTGATCTAGATATCAAAATTTCAATCTTAAGTGTGCCAACATAAATTTAGAATGTCATTTTTACATACAAAGGTATTACATTTACAGCTGTAAACCACCTCATAGAACATCCTTTGGTATAGACTCAGGAGCCCACAAAAAATTCAACGAATATCGAGAAATTTGTACTGGTCCACAAAATTAATAGATTAATTTTGATAAAAAACAAATTTTTCTGATCTGAAGAATGTGAACAGTCACATATAATCCACGAAGCATCTTAAAATATAAATTAAATCGTTTAGTACTATTCAATTGATATTAAATAAAAATCAAATGAGAAATAGAGCAAACGGTATTACTTTGAATAAAAGTCACAAAAAATATAAGTCTAAAAACACAGCCACAATTTTTTCTGAATTATCCGCAAACAGGTTCCGTATAAATAGTAATCAGTTTGAAGTTGATTTAACCTTAAATACGAACTTCCCAGTGTTAATAAAGCACTTGAAGCTGGGATGAATGTACCGATTAGACCAAGAAATAGGCTATATTCAGCCCAAACTGCATGGAATAAATTCATGAGCACCAGTATCCAACCCTCCGCACATGCATCCACTCATACAATCAATAATCAGGTTCCCCCTCTTACGGGCCATAATTTATACGCGGGGGATCAAGCACTTAAAGAAGCAGTACATATCAATGGAGGACACTGGGCCGAGGAAGATTTACAGCGCTATGGAGAAGTATGTGGTCGCCCAGAAATGATTGAACGTGGTTACGCTGCCAATGAATTCAAGCCAATATTCGAAAGCCATGACCGTATCGGCAATCGTATAGATATAGTTCGTTACCATCCTTCATATCATCAATTAATGCAACTGGCACTCTCAGAAGGATTGCACTGTTCACCCTGGACGGATCCACGTCCGGGAGCGAACGTGGTAAGGGCAGCAAAGAACTATTTACAATGTCAGCTTGAAGCTGGTCATGGATGCCCAGTAACTATGACTTTTGCTTCTATACCGTCAATTCAACTCAACCCCATTGTTGCCGCTGAATGGGCCCCCAAAATATTAAGCAGAGGATATGACAACAGTAATCGCCCTTACTTTGAAAAGTCCTCTCTAACTATCGGGATGGGTATGACGGAAAAACAAGGCGGCTCTGATGTACGTGCTAATACCACGACCGCTATCCCTTTAGGGGATAACGTCTATGAGCTGCTCGGGCACAAGTGGTTTATGTCTGCTCCCATGTGCGACGGTTTTCTGATACTAGCCCAGGCACCCGGAGGGCTCTCCTGTTTTCTGGTACCCCGCTGGCGTCCAGATGGTAGTAAAAATCCCCTGGAAATCCAAAGGCTCAAAGTGAAAGCCGGTAATGTCTCCAATGCTTCTTCAGAAGTGGAGATGCGAGGTGCAATGGGTTGGTTGTTAGGAGAGGAAGGCCGAGGCGTAAACGCAATTATTAAGATGGTAGCCATCACTCGCTTCGATTGTATGGTCGGTTCTTCCGGAGGTCAGCGTCAAGCAGTTGTTCAGGCCATTTACCATGCCTCACAACGAAAAGCCTTTGGCCAAAAGTTGATTGACCACCCCCTAATGCGCAATGTGCTGGCGGACCTGCAATTAGAAGTTGAGGGATCTATTGCCTTAACTATGCGTATGGCAAGGGCTATGGATCAGGAGGACCAGGAGCACGAAAAAATGCTACTTCGTCTGGGAGCTGCGGTGGGAAAATACTGGATCTGCAAACGCAGTCCTCACCATGCCTATGAGGCTATGGAATGCCTGGGAGGAAATGGGGTCATCGAGAACTTTATTACTGCCCGCCTATACCGAGATGCTCCAATCAATGCTATCTGGGAAGGCTCTGGCAATATACAGGCTCTGGATGTCCTTCGGGCAATCACAAAAACACCCAGTGTAGTAAATCACTGGTTGGACGAAATGGCAGCCAGCACAGGTAAGAATAATTATTTTGATAAAGCACTAGATTCATTAAAGAAAGAATTGGCAGATTTAGATCAGTTTGAGTACCGAGCTCGCGCTATCGTAGATCAAATGGCAGTTACAATGCAGGCCCATCTACTTATTCAATCTGGTGATAAGGCAGTCAGTAGCGCTTTTATTCTATCAAGGTTGGAGGGCAAAGGCGGCCATAGCACTGGTAGCCTACCCAGGGGAGTCGATATAGAACAATTGCTCACACGCGGGAACCCACTTTCAGTATAAAAAATGAGCTATATATTAACTTAAACTGAAAACCCGGCATAACCGGGTTTTTTCTAATAAAAAATAAAGATCAGCTAAAAAAAACTATAGCGAAAGCCCAGTTGGCCACGAACCCCATAATACTCAACTTGCTTTGGCCTATCTTCATCACCAATATAATAAGTTAAAGGTTCATTCGTAAGGTTTAAGGCCTCAGCAAAAATAACTAAATTGTCCCCAATCGTATAATTTGCACTCATATCCAGGCTTGTGTAAGCACCGTAGTACTGGTCTTCATTTTTATTGCCACCATGCTCTTCAATATACTCTCCCTTATGGTTTTGAGCCAGGCGAATGGAGACAGTACCATCATCATAATAGATAGAGAGATTATGTAATAAATCAGCTTGACGGGAAATCGGCACCGCACCATCACGGCCCGGAATACGCATTTCTGAATCCAGCATAGTTAAATTTGTCGACAACCCGGTATTTGAAAGAAATCCGGGAAGGAAATCCATTTTTCGCACCAGATTAAATTCCAATCCCCTCAGCCACGCATCTTCACCATTTTCCGGACTATAAATATCGACTCCTGACACCCCATTATATTCACCTTCTTTCACATCTTTAAAGATTGGATCTGTAATATCTTTATAAAATAAACCAGCAGATAAAATCCCCGAGTCATTAAAATAGTACTCATACATAAAGTCCAGATTCCAAGAGTAAGTAGGATCAAGATCTGGATTACCTCCTATAAACTCATTATCGTGCTCGGCATAGTACCCTCCCGGATTCAGATCACCAAAGTCCGGCCTGGCAAAGGTTCTGGTCAGCGCGAGCCTGATATTGCTATCCTCTGTGAGCGCATATTTTAGATGTGCCGATGGCAAAATGGATAAATACTCTTTATCACCATTAAACGGCACCAAATAGCCTTTATTAGCTTCATCGTTAACAAATACCTGGCTTTCCACCTTCGTTTGTGTCTGAGTGAGTCGTAATCCCATTACAAGAATGGCTCTATCTGAAAGCTCATAATTACCCATGCCATAAGCCGATAGGTGCCTCTCTGTTAGCTCAAAATTTCGCCCAAGAGCCCCTCCATTTTCAACTAGAGCTGATTCTTCGGGAATCAAAATGAATTTATCCCGGTTTTGGTTCCAAAAATTCGCCAATTGAGACATTGAAGCAACCTGAGAGAATTGGGAGTCATAGTTGATATCCAACTCTGATAGGAAATCATTTCTGCCAGGCTGATCAGACAAGGTAAAGTCAGAGAGAACTGGGGCAGGCCCATAGTTTTCCTCATCCCAAATGTAAAATGCATCGGAGAATTCAGACACCCGTTCCTTGTCCCGATATTTCATACCGAACTTTAACTCCAGCTCACTGGAAAACTGGGAAGAAAAGTCAAAAGTGGCCACCACTTTATCCTTTTCGTTGACATACACTTTATATAGTTCAACCCAAGATAGGCTGGACTGGGTTGGGTCCATTACAAAACCATCCGGGAGGTGAGTGGGTATATTTTCTGCTGGGTCAGTACCACCATCGATTTGGTTGTAAGCCAGCCCATCATCATCCAGACCAACATAACCTACTTCCGTTTGATCAAAACGCATTACAAAATAAGAGCGATCATCTTTATTGGGTGTATTCCCATAGCGGAATTCATTATCATAGCTGGCTAAATTCCAATTCAGCTGCTTATCATCACCAAAAAAGTGCTCTCCACCAACTTCAACACCTTGCATACGTGTTATCAAAGTATTGTGGATATGCTGAAGTTCCATTCTATCTTTATCGAACCGCAACCTGTGCTTGTAATGTGTCTCCTCATCTTCTAATGTCCCATACAAACCACGAGCAAAAATCTTACCTCCTTCTTCCAATCGGTATTCAGTAGCAAGGTTTAACCCCAGGGTATCTCTGGTTCCGGTATAATCCCGCAGTTCCAATCGATATATTCCCTCCCCTTTACGGCGAGGCTCGTAGTTATCTGTTGCCCAATCCCTGCTCCAACCAGTTACATTGGCCAAAAATCCCCATTTACCACCTTCACTTCTATCCCCATAAAGAATGCTCATGGATTTAATATCACCGTCGGCTTTATCCGCATAGCCACCAGATAGGGATATATCCAAAGTGCGTTCTTCAGGGGCTGTACGAGTCACAAAATTAACATTGCCGCCAATAGAGTCACCTTCCTGATCCGCGGTAACAGCCTTAGAGACCTCAATACGTTCAATCAGCTCCGATGGAAAGAAATCAAACGCCGTAGCCCTGCTGGTAGTTTCCTCTTCTGCAGATGGCAAACGATGACCATTAAGGCTAGAAGAACTCCATTGGGACGGGAGGCCACGCACAGCGACAAACCGTCCTTCCCCCTGGTCACGCTCGATAGATACGCCTGCGACTCTTTGAACTGCCTCTGCGGCATTACGATCCGGTAACTTTCCTATACCATCTGCCGATACCACATTAACAATCCGGTTGGATTCCCTCTGTAACTCCAGGGAACGTAACTCTGTCTCAAACATTCGTCCAAGCACAACAATCTCTTCTATTTCGCTATCATCCTGGACACTCTGCTTACTACTTTCTTGTGCATGAGCGTAATTTACTTGTCCCACCAGCAGAGCAATCGTTGCAGGCAATAATTTGACATAAATCATTTTACTTCCCCTGTATCAATCAAAAAATGATTGGCAAATTTTTATCGACACAAATTAACTTGCTCGATCATCAACATAAATCTGGACTAGACCAGAATCCTAAATTGTCGCTATGACGTTTGTATAACAGGTGTGTGAATATTCCCTGCGAATATATAAATGAAAAATTTTTACCATCTGGAATGGTTATTGAACTTAAAAAAGACTGTCACAAAAACGCAATCATAAGCACCTAAAATCTGGTCTAGACCAAATGGCAGCTATCGATAAAATGGAAAAAACCAGTAAAAAACAGGAATCTGATTCCAGTGAAGATTTCAACAGTGAGCTTTTCTTGCTACTCTTTTCCGGAGTTGCTGCATTCTTCACTTATTTTTGTATGTATGCTTTCCGCAAGCCCTTTGCAGCAGCATCTTACGCCAACATTTCCGGCTGGGATTTCACTCTAGACTTTAAAACCGCACTTATAATTTCCCAAGTACTGGGTTATGCGTTTTCAAAAATTATCGGGATTAAGGTTGTCTCAGAGTTACGGCCATTGCAGCGGGGAAGAATACTGGTAATTCTAATTCTTTTCAGTCATCTGGCCTTGATAGCATTCGCATTGATCCCCGCTCCTTATAATGTTGTCATGCTTTTTTTTAATGGTCTCCCACTTGGAATGGTGTGGGGACTAGTATTCAGCTATTTAGAGGGGCGTCGTCTTACTGAAGCACTAGGCGCCATTTTATGTGTTAGCTTAATCGTCTCTTCAGGAGCCGTAAAAGCAGTAGCCGCATATCTAATGCTGGAATGGAAAGTGCCGGAAATCTGGATGCCTGCAACCGTGGGCTTGTTATTTCTACCTGCACTGATTCTATCGACATTTACACTCAGTAGAATTCCCCAACCCAACCAAGCAGACATCCGTGCACGAAAACAAAGAGTACCAATGACGAATGAAATGCGTTGGACTTTCGTCAATGAAACGAATCTGGGATTGTTGGCTTTAATCATCGCTTATGTATTCCTAACGGCATTTCGTGACTTCTCTGATAATTTCGCTGCAGAGCTTTGGCAAGCTTTGGGTCATGGTCAAGCACCCCAGATCTTCCTTACCAGCACTCTACCCGTGGCACTGATAGTTTTAGCATCCCTGGCGCTACTTATTTTTGTACGTAACAACTATCGCGCATTGCAGCTAAACCAGCTATTAGTCGCGGCTGGGGGAGCAATCTGCATAACTTCAACTCTCGCATTTGAGTTAGATATTGTATCCGGGGCTGCCTGGATGATTGGGATCAATATCGGGCTCTATATAGGCTATGTTCCATTTAACTGTTTATTATTTGAACGTCTGGTCGCCTGCACCAAGAGCCTAGGTAACGCAGGATTTGTGATTTATCTGGCAGATAGTGCGGGTTATATCGGCAGCATTAGTGTCATGCTCTATAAGACTTTCGCGCAACCAAACCTAAACTGGTTACAGTTTACTCAGCAACTTTCCTATGCTACTGGTATTGCATGTATTTTGTTAATGCTGCTCTCACTTCTTTTCTTTCGCCGCTTGCACCGTAATTCTTCTTCACGGTTGAGGCTTATTACTTCTCCAGTGTAAAAAAGGCTATAGAGCAGTTATGAAATTTGATATTGCCATTGTCGGTGCCGGGATATTAGGCAGTTTTGCTGCTTACCATGCACTAAAATCCGGAAAAAAAGTGCTGTTAATTGAAGCCAGCACTAAGCCTCACGGAGCCACGGTACGCAATTTTGGCCAAGTAGTACCATCTGGTATGAATCTAAAACTATGGCGAAATCTGGGGCGACGATCGCTGGAACTTTATGGCAAGTTGGCGACAATAATGCCGGACGCACTCTGGCAGCATGGCTCTCTCTACGTGGCTTCTTCTTTAGAAGAGGCCAATCTACTAGAGGAAATGCATGAGATTAATCGTGAGACTAACTACGTTTCCAGGCTTCTTACCTCGACGCAGTGTCACAAGCAAATTAATTTACTAAAGCAGAGTTACTGCCATGGTGGCCTCTACTATCCACAGGAAATGAGTGCCGAAAGCTCCCTGCTAATGAAGTATTTTTGGAAACTACTTGAAGACACGAAAAATTTACATTTTAAAAAGGCATCTCCAGTAATAGCCGTAGAGGAAGTCAAAAATGGGGTCCAGCTTCGCTGCTCAACAGGTGAGTCTTTTATTTCAGAACAGGTAATGATTTGTTGTGGCCATCAACTTAGTCATTTATTTCCGCACTTATTACAAACAGAACAACTACGGCTTAGTAAATTGCAGATGTTGCGCACCCAACAAATCAAGAGAGTCAAAATACCAGGGAACCTGCTTACAGGTCTGACAATACGCCGCTATGAAGCATTTAAAAGTTGCCCTAATTATAAAAATCTACCGAAGCCCCATATTGATCCAAGCTATGGAAAATTTGGTATCCACCTTCTGTTTCGACAATCTGCCGATGGCAGCATCATCATTGGCGATTCTCATGAGTACTTCACTGCCCAGGACTCAGGCACTTTGAACTATGAAATATGTCAGGAAATCAACTCACTGATGGTAGCTGAAGCCAAGCGTATTCTTAATCTACCCCATTTAAATGTTGCCAGGATTTGGAATGGCTATTACAGCCAGGAAAGTAGCCAAGGCGTATTCCTAAAATCCGCAACAGAAAATATTCATTTAATAACCGGTATTGGAGGAAAAGGTATGACAACCGGACCAGCATTAATGGAACGGGTAGTGAAGGGTATTTTGGACAAGATCCCTCTAGATGAGTGCTTAATCGATGAGAGCTAATGTTGTCGATAAAATTAAACAGTTATTTTTGCAGTACGGGAATTTAACACTTGGAGAAAAATGCACGCAGCTACAGCATGCTACCCAGTGTGCCACCTTGGCGGAACTCTCTGGTATCTCCGATGAAATGACTGTTGCAGCGTTTCTTCATGATATCGGCCATCTCCACGCTATAAAGGAAAAAATACCCGGGACGGATACTGAAGGCTACAGTGCACATGACTTAATAGGTGCAGATTTACTCGAAAGGTGGGGTTTTCCCAATACAGTCACGAAGCCTATCGCCCTACATGTTCAAGCTAAAAGATTTTTAATGAGTACAGATAACATTTATGAGACACGGCTATCCGCAGCAAGCCACAAAACCCTAAAAAAACAAGGCAAAATAATGACAGATAAAGAAAAAGATAATTTTCTTAATACCCCCTTCGCCGAGGATGCTCTGCGTCTGCGCGAGTGGGATGATTCAGGAAAAGTGCCTGGTTTAGCCGTAGCTCCTTTGGATCACTGGCTAAAGATCTGCTCAAAGGTACTTAGTCGATAGATATTTTGCCGCTCAACTCCCTTATCAATTACCAAAAAGGAGATAATCCATGGAACCACTGCAACTTAAAGCTGCTATCCTCGACTGGGCCGGAACCTTAGTAGATTTTGGCTCCCGCGCCCCTTTACAAGCGTTTATGCAAATTTTTGCTGAGGCTGGAGTTACAGTCAGTGAAGAGCAAACCCGTATTCCAATGGGTACTGAGAAGAAAGAACATATTCGCCAGATGCTACAACAAAATTCCATTCAAACTGCCTGGCAAGTGGTTCATGGGCGCCCATCCCAGGAATCTGATATAGACGGACTATATCGCCGTCTGGCCCCGATACAGATTCAGGAAATCGATAGGCACAGCCAAATAATACCCGGAGCCGAAAAACTATTTGTCCGCTTGCGTGAGCGTAATATACGTATTGGTAGCACCACAGGTTACAGTCGCATAATGATTGAGGGCATGCTGGCAAAAACTCAACAACAAGGCCTAGAGCCCGACTGTGTTATTGCAGCAGATGAAGCTGTGGGCGCAAGACCAGGACCCGCAGCTGCATTAAAGAACGTCATTGAAATGGAAATCCCGTCTGTCAGCCAATGTGTCAAGATTGATGATACCGCCGCAGGAATTTATGAGGGGCGCAATGCCGGCATGTGGACAGTTGCAGTAGTACTTTCAGGAAATGCTTCGGGATTATCTCTGGGAAGTTGGCAAGCACTCTCGGAGGAGGAAAAAAGAAATCACAGTATTGGCGCTTATCAAAAACTTGAGAATTGCGGCGCTCATTATTTGATAGACGATATCAATAAGCTTGAACCCGTACTGGTCGATATCAATCGCCGACTGGCTCTTGGACAACGCCCCTGATAGGCTATCAAACTTCAGAAATACCAGTTTGGTAGCCCAGGCTTAAGACCGAGTTTTAGATCAAACCCAAGAGAAATACTGTGTCCTCCAGTTACGTAGAAATTAAATCACATATCCAACTGTTGATCGGTAATGGTCGCCTGGCCGCCAATCACAAGCTGCCCGCTGAGCGCGAGCTGGCGGAGCAGCTGCAAGTCACACGTATTACTTTACGAGATGGTTTAAACCGTCTTGAAGGTGAGGGACTGGTGTACCGACAAAATCGCAGAGGCTGGTTTGTTGCACCAGATCGATTTGTGATGAACCCGACACAAAAGGTAAATTTCAACTCCATGGCCCGACAACAGGGTTTTAGAGCAACCACCAAAGTACTTGGGGTCCGTAAGCTGACCGTAAGACACGATATTTATTCCGCCTTTAACGCCACTAAAAGTACCAGGTACTTTGAAATCCGAAGAGTCCGCTACCTGGACCAAAGGCCAGTCATGGTAGAAGAGAGTTATCTCTCATCAGAGTGTTTTCCTGAATTATCTGACTTCGATTTATCCGGATCTATTACCGAAATATTGCAAGATAATTATAGGGTAAATATCACTCACGAGCGCTGTAATATTCAGGTTGCGAACCTGGAGTTGCAATATGCAGAGCCATTGGGTATACCCGCTGGTGCTCCAGGCCTGAGAATCTTAAGACTTCGCTATGATTCTGCTGAATATCTGATTGATTATAATATTGAATACTGGCTACCCCACGCCATAGAAATGGAAGTAGCCACTAGATAGTACTTATTTTTTACCGCACCTAAAAAATTCCTTGCTCTTTAATTTTAATGAGGGAGATTGGTTAGTTGTTAGCTTTTAAATAGCTGTCTTTTCTTTGCAGTATCGCTGTAAAAATCCCTTCATTGGGATTTAATAGCTATCGTCTATTCTATCATTACTGGTCTAGACCAGAAAATCATTGAAAATACGGGATATTCGATATGAAGACACTTATCTCCTGCCTGTTGTTAATTTCGTTTGTTTCCAGTAACCAATTCGTTTTTGCCCAGAATAATAAAAAGGTACTTCTAATTGGCGTTGATGGGCTGCAGTACGAAAAGCTCAAGGATATAGACACCCCCAATTATGATCGATTAATTCTACACAAGGCTTATACCGGTGGTATCAGTGGCTCTCAAAGTCAACAGGACACTAAAAGTGGCCCCGGCTGGTCCACTATCCTTACAGGAGTTTGGGTTGACAAGCACCAAGTCACGTCCAATGACTCAGGCCTGGCAAATGCAGAATTCCCCAGTTTGTTCAAACGGATAAAGGAGGCTGATAATAGCCTTTGGGTGGGCAGCATATCCCATTGGAGCCCTATAAATACCAACTTTTTTACTACCGACCTGGCACAGGCTAACCTGGTTTTAAGTGGCCTTTCCGATGCGGATGTCACCACACGCGGCGTGCAGGAAATAGCCTCAGGTCATGTGGATTTCCTTTTCCTGCACCTGGATGATCCCGATGGTGTCGGTCACAGCTCCTGTTTTGGCAATCACTATAACGAAAGCATTCGCACAAGCGACACTCAGCTGGGCGCTCTGTTAGATGCCGTAGATACACGTATTGCAAAAGGTGAAGAATGGTTAGTGCTTGTAACTACAGACCACGGCCGTGATTCTCGCGGCTGCGGGCATGGGGCACAAACTGCCAGCGAGAAAACAATTTTTATTGGCAGTAATTTGCCGTTAAATGCTGAGCACAGCGAGTTTATTGGAGATATCCACAATGGAGATTTCAATGGAATTTATGGCCATGCTGCCCAAACCTCCATTGCACCAACGGTGTTGCGTTTTATGGATATTGAGCTGCAAACGAATTGGAAGCTGGATGGTAACCCACTGATTGGCAGCCCTGGAATACGTAAAATGATGGCTGCTGACAATAAGACAATTAAATGGTATTCCACAGATGGCGGACCCGTGGAGATTCACCAGAACGACCAGTTCATTGATGTCGTCGACGCTAGCTCACAAAGCTGGACCGACTATACAGAAGCACAGGGAGTCCTGGACTATGTATTCGTACATAACGATACCCCAGTTGCTTTGCGTAAATCGGCCCTGGAAATTACTGCTGGCCTGGACTGGAGCACTGCACGTGCTTACTATTTTCGCGGTGACGATCAATATGTACGCTACAATAAAACCCTGGACAAAGCCTCTAGCGGTTATCCGCGCATAACCAATAACAGTACATGGCCTGGCTTGGGCGGCTATGCCCACCTGATTGTTGCTGCATTTAAAGCCAACAGTGACAAAGGCTATTTCTTCTTAAATGACGGGCGTTACCTGCGCTATGACCTCAATGAAGATCGGGTCGATTCCGGCTATCCCAAATTGGTGGACAACAATACTTGGCCTGGTTTGGCTACCTACGCGACAAAAATTCGCGCTGTCCTGAAATGGCCTAATAGCAAAGTTTATTTCTTTCTCAAAGACGGGAATTATTTACGCTATGACCTGGAAGAAGACCAACTTGACAGCGGCTACCCCCAACCTATCAATGACAGCAATTGGCCAGGACTCGGTCCTTATGCTACGGAGATTACCGCAGCCCACCAATGGAACACATTTCGTGCATATTTTTTCCTCAAAAACCAGCGCTATATACGCTACTCCATCACATCTGATCAAGCATACAGTGGGTATCCGAGAACAACAGATAATGAAACCTGGCCAGGCTTGATGACCCCCTGATTCACTACCAGGGCAAACGGCTACCATCCCAAAAAAACAGATTACCACTATCGGCGGGCGCCAGTTGTTGTAGTACATCCACAATACGCCCGGCACTCAGTGCCGGGCTGTATAATTTTCCCGGCGCCAGATTACCCTGGAAGGGTTTGGAAAGTGCTGTATCCGTAGTGCCCGGATGAATGGCCACCACACAACTGTTTTCCAATCGGCGCCCCCATTCAATAGACAGGTTTTTTACCAACATATTGAGTGACGCCTTGCTGATACGATAGCTATACCAGCCCCCCAACTCATTATCGCCGATACTACCCACCTTGGCAGACAGGGATACCCATAGCAGCGGCCGCTTGCGTTGTAATTTTCTATCCAGCGCCTGGGCCAGGTGCATATGAGTGAGGAGATTGATACGCATAGACTGTATCAACCAATCATCCTCACATTGCGCTAGAGATTTTTCCGGGCCATGAAATTCATCGTGCAACAATCCACAACAGTTAATTACCCAGTCAGGCGGAGAGGAAAATTCAGAAAGGAAGGTCTCGACAACCCTGGTAGAGTGCTCGTCCGCGAGAGAGACTGTCAGGTGACGACGCTCGCCGGCGTGTCCAGGTACCCGATCTACTGTACCACGGCTCAAAGTCATCAAAGTAATATCGGGATAGCGCCGAACAATTTCGGCGCCGATCGCGCGAGCCAAACCGCCCGAGGCACCCGCCAGTAATACCATCCTTGGTTGATCAAACATACCGGCCTCCATGCCGGATAGCTCGTGTGGCTTTATTTTGCCTTTTTGCCGCCGGACTTTTTGTCTTTGTTTTCTGATATCTCAGCGACTTCCTTGACTACACGCAGCATAGGTTCATCTGAGCGGAAAATCAGGCCGTGAATCTCCGTAGTATTCTGCCCCTGCAACAACTGCTGCAAGTACTGCACTATCTGCTCAGAAATCTCCTGGCCAGGTACCAGAACAGGGATGCCCGGCGGATAAGGCACTATCTCATCGGCGCTGGTGCGACCGATAAGATTCTGTGTAGCGTCCACCCCATTGTCCATCAACGGCAACTCTTCCGTATCGGCAAAGTAGGCATCCGCCGGCAGACAGGTGAAGCGGGTAAACTCAGGCAGGCGGCGCGGAGTACCGACATGAATACGCTTGTGAGTATTCCCCGCCAGCTGCTTCAGTGCATGAATCAAGCGCAACAATTTACTCTCAGTACTGCCCAGAGTTACCAGTACTGTGATGGTATTGTAGGTGGTCTTTTCCACTTGAATACCGTATTGATCAAACAGCTTGATCTGCATCTCATTGCCCGAATAGCCGCTGCGGGAAATATCGATGGTTACCTTGGTGGGGTCCAGGCCGATATTGTCACCTGCTAGAGGCTCAGCAATCAGGTCATCGCGGGTGAGGGCTCGGAATACTCCGGTTTCATTGACTGCACGGCGAAGGGTTTCCACCATCTGCAGACACTGCTTGAGACGCCCATATCCCTCCATCGCCATCTGCTTACGGGCAACATCGAGGCTGGCAATCATGGCGTATTGCGGGCTGGTAGACGCATGCATGTTCAGGTTTTCGCGGAAGCGGAATTCGTCGAAGTCCGGGTCCTGCACATGAATCATGCTGGCCTGGGAGAAAGCCGACAACATCTTATGGGTACTCTGGGTCACATAGTCGGCGCCACACTCAAGCGCGGTCGGGCGCAGCTCTGGGTGGAAGAAACCGTGGGCAAACCAGGCCTCATCGACCAGCACCTTGACACCGCGCTCATGGGCGTAATCGATAATAGGTTTCAAATCGTAGCGCAGACCATCGTAGGTACAGGAAGTGATAACCAATAAGCGCGCATCGCTATGTTCATCAAGCGCCGCCTCGATATCCGAGCGCTTCACCGGGCCATAAATGCCGAATTCAGGGTGCAGTACCGACTTCAGATAAACCGGCTCACAGCGATTCATCACTATCGCATGGTGAACCGATTTGTGGCAGGCCTGGTCGACAATAATCTTGCCGCCGCCACCGAGTATCTGCTGAATCACGACCTTGTTGGCAGTGGAGGTGCCATTGGTCAGGAAAAAGGTATGGCGCGAACCAAACGCCTGGGCGGCAAGATCCTGTGCTTCCTGAATTACCGAGTGCGGTTCCAGCAGGCTGTCGAGTATCTGTACGGAAACAGACAAATCCGTATTGAATACATGCTCGCCCATAAAGCGGTAAAAGTCCCCAACCCAGGGGCTGTTGCGCAGGCTGTCACCACCGGAGTGACCAGGAGTATGCCAAGCGTCACGTGCGGAGAATACATATTCCTTCAGGGTATCGGCAAAAGGCGTGGAGGCGCGGCGGGCAATAAACGCCTGTACCAGGCGGAACATATGGTTGAAATTGCCCTCTCGGCGATCAAACAGCTCGTCAAAGCGGCGACGCAGGTTGGCGAGGGATTCTGCCCCCGCCTCACCAATTGGCGAGGTAGCACCGGCAACATCACTGTGGGCCACCAGGAAGATATTGAGTTGAGAGCGCAGAGCATGGATGCGGTCGGCCAACTGGTCGGCCTCTTGCAGGCCTTTAGCATCATTGCCACCATCCACTATAACCGCTTGTAAGCGATCTTCATCGCGCCCCAGGCGCTCTACATCTGCGGGGGCTACCGCTTCAAAGTGCAGTCCGAAAGGATTTTCATGGCGAGCGGCGGTGCTGTTCAGGGCACTGATCCAGTCCCCCGCCAATTTGCTGTCTGCACTCACCAGAGCGATATGACATTCCAGCTTCTGCGCGCTGTCATTCAGGTTGCCCAATTCAGGCATTTTCAATTCCAAGCCCATATTCTTATCCATCAGCATAGCCCGCAACTTGTTGCAGGCTGCCGCCTTAATTATTTAACTATTTGATTTTATTAACTTTTCTTAAGTCCTCCAGCTATGGCGGAGGATCTGGAATTTCGCGGCTAAAAAGCCAGGGGGCAAATATTAATGGAGCAGGCGCGGGATTTCCGCGACAGGGAAGCATTTGGCGAAATTCGCCAAATGCATGGTGACCGACCAGATCTATTGCCAAGGAAAAGTGGAAAGTTAGAACTTTGCGCTGCGCACACTGCCATCGAACTCCAGGCAGTCCCTGACTCTCTGCCGCTGTACCTCGGAAAGCTGATCCAGAGGGAAATACGCCATTTCAGAGTGCTCGTTTGACAGGGTGATATGCCTCCTGTCGATAAAGCGGGCCCGAAAGATAAAAACGTGGGAGTTATAGACCTTGTGGTAATAAATGCCACTCAGATAATCAATATCTACATCCCGCCCCAACTCCTCGCGACACTCCCGTCGCAGGGCTTCGTGGACTGTTTCACCTGGGTCCAGAGCCCCACCGGGCAGCCCCCAGCTACGATTGGCGTAGGTTGCCAGCAGCTGCAGGACTTCGCCCACTTCATTAGTAATCACCGCATGCGCACTGAGGCGGTAGCTGTCTTCAAACCCCATCGATCCCATCCCTGGCCGTTAGAGGCTGTTAGAACCCCTGAGCCAGAGTGAAACCAAAGCCCAGGGTCTGTACAGACTCATCGTAGTCGATCAGGCTCTCACCATAGCCATTGAAATAACGGATATAACCATCCACCCGCTTTCCCAGTGGGAATCCCCAGGTCAGCTCAACAGCGCCACGATTATCTGAGCGCAAATTGTTGCGCACCATAATCGCGATAGAGTGGTCACCATCCCGGTAGCGCCCACCCAATTCAAAATGACCGAGGTAGTGCTCAATATCCGGATTGTCATCATCCTCTCGCGCCTCCGGAATCCTATACCAGGGCTTAAGACCTATAGAAAAGTTATCCCGCTCAAAGATAAAGTTGGCATAAATTCGATTCCAACTGCGTGAGTAGGGCTCACTGCGTCCATTTGATTGATGATTAAAGGCAATCTGATTGGCGACGTTATGCCAGCCGAACAGGCTCCAGTCGTTGAGCCAGGTCAGGATTAACTCTGGCTCATGATTGGTCTCTCGGAATGGCGCCGAATCATCCGAGTTATAAGCCTGCCAAAAGCTGCGATTGGTGTAAGCCACACTCATGAAAGAGGCACTACCGAGAAAGCCACGCCAAACCGGTACCTGCACCGAGAGCTGGAACTGTACCTCGATATTATCCAGGTCGCGGTCCTCGTAATCGGTCACCCCCCCTGTCTCCGGGGAGGGATTGTAGGTGAAAGGCAAAATATAATTTGCCTTATGGGAGGCCAGGGTGAAAGGGTTACTGGCTGCATCTCGAATTGCCTGGGCCCGCCCTCCCAGCAGTACCTGATCGGTGGGAAGCTCCTCTGCATATTCCTCAACTACCGGATCTACCTCAAAGTAATCTTCCTCAATGCCCAACTGGGCACGCACTCTCTCGGCACAGAGTAGGCGTATTTCCCGTAGGGTGGTATCGGCAGAAGAGATAAGTAGCTGTTCTTGCAGGCACTGTTCATGCTCATGCTGCTGATCCAGCTCCTTAATCTCTACTTGGCGCTCCTCACCAATACTGGCCATGGCGGTATTCAATGGAAACTGGGCAACCACAAGCAGAGAGGCAAAAAATCTAACTCTATTGCGAGTGACGAATCTTAAAAAGGACAAAAGGCGCTCCCCCATTGGCACGCAGTAAAAGTGACGCAAGCTTACACTGGAGAACTGAAAAAATCCTGCCGCATTAGTTCCCGGATGCAAGTATAAAATCAGTATATTTTCCGATTTATTAATAACGGAAAGGAAATGTTAAGTCAGAAAATACCGGTAAAATAAGGAGTTGGGAGATGAATCAATATTAAGCACAGAAATAGGGCAAAAAGTTTACTCGGATACTTTATATGGATAGTCGCTATTCAAGCGACTGATAAAGCCATTCCATTCACCGCATGTTTCCGCAAACTCAGTCGGCGAAATTGCTCAACAAACCAGACTGGTCAGACATGGAGACCACTCGAGGTCTCTTAGGCGAACCTGCCATAGGCGACCCGTACTGGATGGCCAGTCGTAACCGACCAATAGACTGCGACTATCAACGTAGCAGTGCGCATCCCGCTCGGCTTCATCGCCCTGATAAATATAACCGCAAATATCTGGCCCCATATCCTGTGCACGCTGGCTGGCCAGATCTCCGGCCATAGTCCTAGCGCTGCGATGGCTGACCCTCGGTGACAGTAATTTCCCCCGCTGGGAAGGATCAACAATATCCGGAGAAACCACTTCCAAACCATCCTTGTGTTGTACAAGTGTCTTTAAGAGGGGCCCCATAAACACGCGCATCAGAGGAAATAACAGCCGAGACTCGCCCAGCAATTGGGCCTGCTGGGGGCCGTTAGGACCCTCCCAGGAAGCTTCAATCTCATCCCCTAAGCGAGGCGCATACCCCTGAGGACTGCTTAGACGATAATGAGCACTTACCTCATCCACCTCGTCGCGCCAGTGGACATGGCACTCACTTACCAGGCCGGCACAAAGTAGCGCTGAAACCTCTATTCCATAGCCCTGTTCACCTACCAGGCGTCGACTCACCAGGGTACGACGCCCCTCTGAATCGTGGCCCAATTGCCAGCTGTCCCGCACAGGCATTTCACGCCCGTCACAGCTGTAGTGATATCGACCTTGCGCAAGAGTAGAGTTCAAACGCATTGCAGATTTCCTCCCTGCTTACTGCAAGCACCAGACTGATAGTTCAGTACCCAAAAAGTATTGCACATGGAAGATTGACCACGAAGATTTTAGCGCCTGCTTGTGAGGGTTTCATCCTCTATAAAATAATAGCCCAGCGACCAAATATAAATTGGGCGACGTAATAACAAATAGTGAAACACCCACCTATAGGCTCCATAAGACAGTAAAACTGTATTCACAAGTGAAAACCGCAATTAATTTTAAGGGTAAAATTCACAACTCATGAATATCTTCAGGTTAACTGTGCATTACTATCACCTCTTTCTAACCCCCTTAAAAAACGGATAAGTATTCTGCATATAATTACAAAGCCTGAATAAGTAACTCCCTCCCTTTTCACTTCTTGTCCAATTCCGATTAATACAGGCCATTACAAACTGATCTCAATCGAATATTTGTAATGTAAATGTATTATTATGCTTTCATCGTCCCGAAGAGAGCAGTCAAATAATATTTGGCATATCTAAATGCAACGCCAGAATTAATTGACGAAGTAGAAAGCAAAAAAAGTTAGCTTAACGCTCAGCAATGTTATTAGAAATAAGACAAATTGTTTTGATTATAAGTGAGTTACTTCTATGCCAACTTTCGCCTATCAATCCATTAACTCAAACGCGAGTACCAATCATGGGGTTAGTGCCTCCAACAGCCAGCATTTCACCCGTATGACTCACAACCATCAAGCCGCCAACCAGGATCGCTGGCACCTAATTATGCCAACGGCTGACGGTTTGGACCCTCATGTTCCAATTCACGGCCCAGCTCAGCTGGTCGCACAAGCACCACACGGCTATATGGCTAAAGGCCAGCACAACAATGCACAATTTCTCAGTATGATTGAAGGTAAAGCTCGTCAGACTCACCAGCACCTGTATCGCTCACTGGGTCAGACCTGTGATCTTTTAGTGTATGGAGAAATGGACGGAGCCAATAGCGAATGGAGTTCCATGCAGCAACATGCTGGGGGGTTGGTGGGGTCGAGTTCTACAGGAAAGGCCTGTAACAGCTTCAGTGTTCACGCAGCCAATACCACTCAACATCAGATTCTCGGCTCTGGCATGGGCTGGATTGCAATCAGGAGCGGGAATGTGAATGCCGTGTTCGTGCATGTACCTAACAGTATTGCCAAGAAGGAAAGCGAATCAGTCATTTTCTATCGCAATATTAATAACCTTCTAATTCAGCAGGGTTATGGCGCTATTGACCTTGTTATGGGCGACACTAACCAGGGAAATGACAGTTTCACCCCCTGCGCACTTAGTGTGGCAACAGGCACACTATTTCGCGATGCACATACAGAGGACGAAGTAAATCCTTTTGATTCCTACCAGCGGAGTTTTACTGGTACCAACAGCACGGCCAGTAAAAAATATGACGTTGCCGCATACAATACCAAGACCATTCGAGTAATCAAGGTGGACTATATCTCACAGAGCACCCCGGTTAGCGTCAACGGTTCCGACATGGCAGCCGCGGTAACCGATCATATGGGAATTTTTATTGACGTTGCCAAGTGATAGTCAGAATAGATACCACAACGGGGAAAGAAAACTAAAACCAGGCTTATGATCGAATCTACCCTGCATTAAAAGATAGATTCGATCAAAAAAAACTCTATAAATTAAGCAACCGCAATCTGCTGGGCTTCAGGGGTAATCCACTTCATCAAATTGCCTGCTTGCTGATTGTCATACACCGCTTTGCCATGTAAGTCATTAACTACTTGTGCAGCTCGCCAGGCGGAAAGACTTAATTGCGGTTCCGCAATACCATGACTGGTACGGCCAGTGCCGAGGAAGTATAGGCGACGCTCACTATCATCCCCATTAAGCTTTGTTGCAAATGCATCATCAAGCAACAGGCGCCCTTCTGCATCCCTAGGAATGCGCTCCTGTAGAGGAGCTAAACAGGCTGGAAGAGCCTCTCGTAAACCTGTGCACAAAATAACGATATCCGCATTTATCCACTCATTACCATCTACATCACCCAGTAAGTGATTCTGTAATTGTAACTGGTAATCACCGCGACAGGACATATTCACTAATTCGCGATTGGGCATCAATGTCACTCGTTCGGAATCCTTCTCCAGATGCACGAGACGATAAAACAACTGATATAGCTCTTTGAGCGTGTCTGGAGAAATCCCATCGGATGCCAGTTTCTGTTCGGCAACAACCTCTTCACGGCGATGAGGGCTCAGCTGGCGGAATACCTCAACATATTCTGGGGTAAACCAATCATTTGTAAACGGTGTTTCATCCAGGGGCAGATAATTGCTGCGACGGGATACCCAAGTTACCTGCTGCGGGCGCCCCCAGTGTTTGCCAAGAAGATTTATTACCACTTCAGCACCAGTCTGACCACCACCAATCACGGCAACACGCTTGCCACTTACATCGGGGTTGCGCAAAGCTATTTCCAACGCATGGAAACAATTTTCAGAAAGGAATGGTCGACTACACTCCGGGATATTTGGCTTTTTACCAGCCGCAACGCACAGATTCTTAGCAAGTATCTGTTCACGACCATTGGGCCCATGTACGTCCAGCTCAAAATAATCACCATTATCCACCACACTCTGAACACGGCTACTCATTTGGATACAATCCAGACGACGTGCAGCCCAAGCCAGGTAATCGGCAAATTCCCGGCGCATCACGGTACGTTGTTCTGCATGGAGAAAATCATAAAAGCGCTTGTTTTCCACTAAATATGCCAAAAAACTATAGGGGTTTGTAGGGTCAACCGGTGTTACCAGATCTTTTAAATAGGAAGTCTGCATCATGGCGCCCGGTAACATCAAACCCGGGTGCCAGGAAAATTCCGCTTTAGCGTCGAAGAAACGATGGCTCAGGAATTTATCCTGCATTAAAGCGGCAACGGCCAGGTTAAAAGGACCGGCCCCGATACCGGCAAGATCTAGGAAATTACTCATGATTAGGCCTCTAAAGCGGAAGCGGTTTCTGGTTGTGATTTGGGTTGTTGGGACTCTTGCTCAGCGAGCCAAAGAGGGTTGTGCAGGTCACCACCGACGATGGGGACCGGGCGCTCAGCGCTGTCATCATAGCCCTGCCGCAAGCGCACACGATTAATACAAACACGCTCGATGTGAGGGCGGAATAAATTAAACAGCTGGAAACGTTTCGCCATGTGAGCACTGTGCTGTTGCGCAGATTCCTGATAACGGCGCAGTACCCGAGCCAAAATTGCGTAGAATTCCAGCTCTTCCAATCCGATCTCTATCATTAATTGAGCGGACAGGTATCGCAATACTGTTACGAAGTGACCAGTGAACAGATCGTGAATAATGTAATTGGGTGGTAGCTGGTCGAGTGCTTGCACCGCTGCTTCCGGTAAATCTGCACGCTCAGGAAACTCCCCTTCGGCGAGACGCAGATCCCCTTGAAAATCCTTCAAGAGGACACGCACCACTTTATTATTACGCAACACCAACGTCAGGTTTTGCGAATGAGCCACCAAGCCTATGCCATAGCAACTCAGTAAATGATAAAGAGGCACTACTGTCGCCTCGAACAAATGCTCAAGCCATGCATGAGCAGAGAGACCGGAAGCTTTTATCAGAGCCACAGCTACAGATTTACCGCTGGCATCTCTCTGCAGCAAGGCAGCCATTAAAAGATGGCGCTCTCCCTCTGCACATAGTCCAGCTGGACTCTGCCGCCAGGTGGCCCCGAGCAACTCCTTGTAGCGATAAGGAGTTCCATCAATTAACTCATGATGAAAGTGCGGTACGTGCAACCCCGCCACTTCCTGTAAAACTCCTGTGCCACGAGATTGTAATTCGCCATCGCGTTCACAAAGCTGCTGCATCCATTCGGATAGCCCTGGACCGCAGCGCATAAATTTACCCGGAATTCCGCGGTAACAAGAAGTATTTAAAACCGTCAGTGGTAACTTTACATGCAGGGCTCGAGGGCGATCCAGATTCGACAGGGTACGCAGTGATACTTGTGGCAAGTACTGGTCACCAAATTCTCCAAGTAATACTAAATCGCCACGAAAAATCTGTTGTGCATAGTGTTGGCGAATATGATGTTGCCACTGCCAAGGGTGCACTGGTAGTGGCAAAAATGCTTGCCAATCGATACCCTGTTTGCGGCACACTTCAGACAGCTGCTTCAGTTGTATTTCATTAAGGCTCTCTGCCAATAAATCTGGCCAGTCCCAGGAATCATTATTTCCACTAACAACCAGCTCCCGCCGGACCGCAAGCCATAATAATCGAACACCCTGGGAAGCCTCTGTACCATAAGCATTAAACTCTTGTGCCCCCCAACCGATACGCCCTTTATTCACCATCGCTTTAGGATGACCATCCAGCAGGCATTGCAACTGTTCATCAGGCAATTTTGCCAGAGCTTGGGCATTTAATTTTTCGCGTTTTTGTAATAGAGCAACATCGGCAACCAGAGTGTTGGCAAGTTCTTGTAATAGATTACCCAGAGTACTGGACGAGGCCTCCAAATCCTGAGCGGCATCAATAAAAAATTGTGCCGCATCATCGGCTGGCTTCACTTCTGTATCCCGTATACGTTCAATGTCACATGGATCTATTAATAGCCAATCCCAGATGGTCAACTTGCCCTTGAAGCGATAAACAACCCCTGAGGAGAGGTGTACAGAATATCGACCATCTGTTTCTACTACAGCACTGAGCGCCTGCTCATAGCAAAGCTCAGCCAGTGACTTTACCAATAGAGCTGTATTTGCCAGCTTCCAGTGTTTGTCCCCGCTCATACTCCCCCCATGCTCCGAAAAAAATCTTTCCGCTTACACATCACCAACGCGGCGCGTTTGTGCGGAAAATCAAACTCTTTAATTTTTTTCCAGCTAAAAGTTCCGTTGATATATTTAAGCAACGCCCGGTTATCCGCCCGTGGTTCTCCAACCAAATTTTCAGTCCGTGTATCATCAAGGAACATAAAATGGGAAATACCATTAAACCAGGCATAGGCAAAACGCTTGCCTAAATAACGCAGGTCACCAACCAGCATATGTGCACCACGATCGAATGGCTGGCAATCGTAGTAGGGCGCAATACGATCTTCGAGGGCCCAATAAACTTCAAAATAGGCGAAGGGTTCATCATCAAAACAAGCGATCAAAGGGTATTTATGAGGATCCTCAATAACAGTATCGATAAACTGCCGCTGCTTGTCTGCATCACCCTCCTCTTCCCAAAATTGGGCTACACGTCTCTGGTTCATCCAGCCGGTAAAGCGCTCCAAATCTTTCTGAGGGTCTAAGTGGCGCAAGCTAAAATCCATTCCCAGGGAGTGGAAATAACGTCGATAGACTTCCCCTTTTGGTGGTACCGCACGGAGTGGATGGCGAACTCCCTGCTCATTCTTCACCCACTGCAGAGGAAATTTTCCAGCGTTATTTCCACAATACCAAAGCTCCGCACGCTGATAAAAACCACTGCGGGAAACCCGGCTTGCCACTGTATCTGTTTCAACGATATCTATGTTTTGTAATGCCGGGTTCAGTGCAAAGAGCCAATCAAACCATAGGTCTAATTCCACGAGCTGCGCATTACCGTGTGTTAAAATAATTCGTGCGCAATCCCGCCCTGGAATGTATTCAATTTGGAAGTAATCTTTCCCATTAAATTGACAACAATATCCACCAGGAGCAATTTGCCAAGAGCGTCCATCAGGAAGCTGACCATGCTCCCCCAGGGACTGTTCAGGCACAGCTGTTAAACTGGTCATAAATCTATCCTTGCAGTTTTTTTACACATATTAATCAGGCTTCTTCAGCTGTAAGCTTTACTGCCGATATCAGGGGATTCGCCATCTTGTGATAGATAGAAAGCGGGTCTTCGGTCGTGGTCTCATTCATCCCGATAACCGCACATTGGAAATTGCCCTTGGCCCAGATCTCAGGTGAATTGAGCAGGTACTCCAGGCAACTACTATCTCTTCGCTGACCTTCATGTAGCAATAGAAGGCGTTGACGCAACTGACGCAATAATTCCCGCTCAGTGATTAAGCCCGCAGCGGAAAGGGCGCAAATCAAACCGAAACAACTATTGACGATGAGATAGTAAACAAACAGTCGATTCGCCATTTGCTCATCAATTACATTTTCACTACCCTGCGCCAAATTGGGCAGATAAGGTTTAAGAAGTTGCTCCCCCAAACGGCTATAACCACTGCCCTGGCAATCTCTGAAATAACCAGCAACAGGCAGGGGACCTTCAAACGACAGGATCAAGTTTTGCTGGTGGGCACCAAACAAAATTCCGAAATCGGCCTGGGCAATCAATAAAGGTTCTATTACTGCATCGAGGAAGGCGTTAAACCAGCGTTTAGTGGCTGCCTCAATAGAAATACTCTCCTCATCGGCAAGACACTGAACTAATTGCGCGGCTCTGCAAGGAGATCCGTCTGGGTGATCCTGTGTCAAAGTAGCCAACAAGCAAGTATTTTCTGCTGATTCACCAAGGAAAGGATTTTCCCGGAACATAACCAGGCTTTCTATAATTTGCTTACCATCAATGTCGGCAAGCATCAGGTAGGCTGGCTCTGCCAATACCTGAAATCTCGGATAGCGGTTGGCAAATTCCTGTCCTACCGGTGTACCCCTTACCTTCAGCACTTCAAGTCCGCGAACCATTTCTTTCGGCTGCAGGGTGCGCACGGAGTTGGTTAACCGCAAACTGAGAGAGAATTTAAGCATATATGGGCTATTGCCACTGTAAATTGCGCGCAGAGAGGAAGTTGCTCGCCAGGATTCACTACCCTCACCCAGCTCTACAATTTTTCCAGCCTCAAGTAATTCCACAACACTCTGGACTTCACACAATTTTCGCCACTGCCAAGGATGTGCGGGAAAAGCGACAAACCCTTCGGGCGCTACGGGGCCACCATCTACTCCACGCACCAAGTCGGCGAACTGTACTTCACTAATTTCAGCGCCACTGGCCCCCTGCAAAAATTGAGGATCAACCCCCAGCCATACCAGGGCAAAGCGATTATTAAATTCCGGTGCGTAGCACTCGGCATCTTTATCGGTAAATGGGTCTCGGCTTTTCGGGGTTGGATGTATGGAGTGGCCACATAAAAGCGCCTGTTCCGCCTCGTCAAAACTGAGGGGTAAGGAAAATAACTTTTCTGTATCGGCACTACGTGCAACCAGTGCCTGGGTCATATTTTTTACACTGGACGCAACTCGGCGAGTAAATTGCGTTCGGGATTCCACAGTGGCGCCAGGAAAAAATGAGAAGTCCTGGGCGACCAACTCTGCAGCCTCGGCCATCTCAATCACCTTGCTGCTCCCATCATTCGCTCGCCATACCATGGGCAGAGCGAACTGGTGCCTACCACACTCACTGTGATAGGAAATGTTCAACCAAAGTTCGGCGCTAGATGCCGGCAGGGGAATACTTACTGCTGGAAGACCGATTCCATCCGGAAGTTGTTCACCCTCCTGCATGTGCCATGTGCCGCAACCCGTTTCTCTCAACAGCGCATTAAAGAAACAATTGGCTGACATTCGTTCAGCAAATGCATTGACCGGGCTGTATTGATCAGTCATAAATATCTCTTGAGTACCAACCATGCCAACAGTGCGGTCATACTGAACCGAACCGAGTTGGGGATCGTTCATAAATGGGGTTCTTAACTGAGAAAATACTAAATGCGAATGATTTGTATTTAGAAAATCATGCAGGTAAAATTTCCGTTATTCAAGCTTTTTCTTGAAAAAATGATTCGGATGAGAATTTCTGCACAGAGCGGGCGTCCGTTTAGCTGTTTTCATTTAATCCGCGGAGTACCCAATGCGGCGATCCCCTCACCAGAAAAAAATCCACTGGATAGTAGCCAGCCAGGGAGCAGCTCAGGTCGTGCTGCTTACCCAAATCCCACTGATCGTTGAGCGTTGCGGCTTAAGTTTGGCCAGTATCGGTGGCCTTGTGGCACTGGGTACTCTATGCCTGATGGTGGCCGGGCCACTATGGGGGGAACTCGGGGATAGGATTGGTCGCAAGCCCGTATTGCTCGCGGGACTGACTGGCGCCCTATTCGCTCAGTGCCTCTTTGTGGCACTGCTAATTGCACTGGCACAGGGGCTTATCAGCGAAGGTAGCGCATTGTTTGCTCTGGCGATTAGCCGGATCATTTACGGGTTAAATGCCGCCGCTATTTACCCATGCTGCCAAGCCTGGGCCGTTGAATTGGGGGAACCAGAAAAACGTTTGTCGATACTCTCAGGTTTAAGTGCAGCAGCGAACCTGGGGCGAGGGCTTGGGCCGCTACTGGCCTTACCCGCGCTGCTGGCAGGCGACTTGTGGCCCATGGCTTGGCTTGTTCTGCTACCTCTCACAGCTCTGTATTTGACCCTGAGCCTACCCCCCACCACAAATAAATCCCAGCCTAGTTCCGGTGAGAAAGCAGCCTTGCCGCCGGGATCGCTGGCTTTATTTGCCACAGCATTACTCGGCACAGTCAGCGTCGGCCAGCTTCAGGTAATAATGGGGCCCGCGCTTAAAGATTTATACGGCCTGAGCGCCTTGGGAGCCTCCTCTGCTACCGCTGTGTTGTTGGCTACTGTGGCAATCTGCGGTTTTCTGGTTCAAGTGGGGTTAGTGCGCAGGCTCAAAGCACCACAGTTGAGCTTTATGCTGGGGGTCACATCGCTGTGCACTGGTAGTATTTTTCTCTCCTCCACCCTGGGGAGCCTTCTCGCAGTTTTTGGGTTACTTGCCTTTGTTGTCGGTATTGCTTTCCTGGTGCCGGGTTACAGCGCACTATTAAGTCAATCCCGGCAACGTGGAGGCAGGCTCTTTGGACTTTTAGCTCTAATGCACACCGGTGGATATACCATTGGGTTCGCGCTGGGAGGCTGGCTATATGAGGAGCACCCCCAACAACCTCTTTTAGGGATGCTCCTCAGTGTGGGGCTGATTGCTGTGTGCGCGTTATTCGCACTTTTTCGTGCTAAAAAAGGAAAAGAAAAGCAAGCGAGTTTGGAGGTCTAGCCCATGATTTATCTTCAATAACACAACCAGCGCAAAATCAGTTCGGGCCTTATTGCCGCAGAGGCCTGAAAAGGAGGTAGGGGTTGATAGTAATACCAGCCCCAAAATGCTACAGGTATCTTTGCCAGAACTCTGCCTGACCGAACTCCTCATCTAACGTATAAGGTTTAAACCCCACCTTACGGTAGGCATTCTTGGCCGCGAGGTTTTTCTCTAGAACTTCCATTGTTAGCTTGCAGCATCCTCTTTTTTTTGCCTCTCTCACTACAAACTCCATCATAGCGGCACACACTCCGTAGCCTCGAGCCTGCTCGCTGACAATAACATCGTGAATATTGATTAGGGGCTGGCAAGAAAAAGTGGAAAAACCAGTAAAGCAATTAATCAGGCCTAACGCTTTTTCATTGCTGTAGGCCAATACTGTAAAAGCTCCTGGAAACTCCGCCAGCTTGGGCAGCAGTTGATTGCGGCACTGTTCAGGCAGGGGTTCTCCTCCCCCAAAGGGGTGGCGGGAATACTCATCCATCAAAGCGAGAATATCTGCACCGTTGCGACTGTCTCTATAATCCGCCATCGCAACTCGCACGGATGCCTTTTCCTCAGATTTTACAAACTCCATTAATACTACTCTTTCAGCTCTCTGCGCAAAATTACACTTTACGCCATACCTTTAATATTCCCATAATAAAAACAGATTTTTAATAGTTTGGCGACTTGGTAAGTTTTCCACGGCTATTGACCAGCTCAAGTTCTGATGGCACTTGATAACACCTATAGCTTAAAAATGCGTTATCAAACTTCTTCTAGCAAGACTCCTCCTCAATCTCCTTAATACTGAAGCCCTCAGGAACAGGTTCCCGCTCGATCTCACCTCCATCAGTATGGCGGGATAAGGCGTTGCGTAGGCGGGCACGTCTAGCCTGTAACTGGCGCATTCTCAATCGGTGGCGATCCATAAATCCGGAACGCAGCGAGGAACCTCTCCGCCTGCCGGGTCCAGAACTTTTTTTTCTTGCCATTATTTATTCTCCCTTTTTCGACCTGGATCTAGAACACTTAGACCAAGCTCAAGATATTGGTCATAATCTAGGTTAGACCAACACCCCTTGGCCCGCGCGAACAAAGCCGCTATCCTGCAACCATAATGTCCACCTGGTCACATTAGGATACAACTGCATTGCACCCGCTTAATCATCTACTGAAAAATAACCAGCAATGGTCCGAGGCTACCCGTGAGGAAAATCCGGACTTCTTTCTCAAGCTATCGAAACAACAAACCCCAGAATATTTATGGATAGGCTGTGCTGACAGCCGCGTACCCGCAAATGAAATTGTGGGTTTATTACCTGGGGAGTTGTTTGTACATCGTAATGTCGCCAACGTGGTGGTGCATACAGACCTCAACTGCCTGTCAGTGTTGCAGTACGCGGTAGAAATCTTAAAGGTGAAGCATATTATTGTGTGCGGTCACTATGGCTGCGGTGGAGTCCAAGCCGCACTGCACAATGAGCAACTCGGCCTGATCGACAATTGGCTGCGCCATATCCAGGATGTACGCGACAAGCATCACACCCTGATTGACCTTTTCCAGCAGCAACAGCGCACAGACCTATTGTGTGAGCTCAATGTACTGGAGCAGGTAATCCATATCTGCCAGACCACCATAGTGAGAGATGCTTGGCGCGTAGGGCAGCAACTCTCCGTTAACGGGTGGGTTTATGGCCTGGAAGACGGCCTGGTACACGATCTCGGCGTCTCTATCAGCCACCCGGGGGAAATTGCCGACACCTACCAAAACGCCCTAGCCAAAATAGCCAAACGCAATAACGAATAGCAGCACTCCCTGCCGAACTCCCTTATATTTGCTCCTATAAAAAATTTCAGCCCCGGTGTCCTTCCATAGCCGGGGCCCAGGCTCGAGCAGGGAAGCGTTATGTCTGAATATCGCGTATGGGAATGCCAAAACTGTGGCTGGATCTATGATGAAGCTAAGGGCTGGCCCGAGGACAACATAGCGCCAGGCACACGCTGGGAGGAGATACCTGAAGACTGGTGCTGCCCGGAATGCGGTGCCAGCAAAAGCCAGTTTGCAATGCGCGAAGTCTCTACAGGTATCACCCGCCCTAGTAACATTTCACCATCAACATCTACAGCCACCTACCGTATCTGGGAGTGCATGGTATGTGGCTGGGTATACGATGAATCCAAGGGTTGTCCTGAAGAGGGAATCACCACCGGTACCCGCTGGGAGGATATTCCTGAAGACTGGAGCTGCCCCCAATGCGGGGTCAGTAAAGAAGAATTTGACATGGTGTTGGTCTCCTCTGTATCAGTGGAGACCAGCTCAGCAAAACCAATCACGAATACGGGAGAGCCTCTGGTAATCCTCGGCACAGGGCTTGCCGGATATAATTTGGCGCGGGAATTTCGCAAGCTGGACAACCACACTCCCATGCTGATGATTACTGCAGATGATGGCGCCTTCTACTCCAAGCCCCTTCTATCTGCCTCCCTATCTCACGGCAAAACCGCCCAGCAACTGAGCCAAATAAGCGCTGAGGAGATGGCCAGAGAACTAGATGCGGAAATTCTTGTGCACACCCGGGTTTCCGAAATCAACCCAAAAGACAAAACACTTACTCTCCACCAGGAGACTGGCGAGCATATATCAGAAATACACTATGACCGGCTGGTATTAGCCACCGGTGCCTGCTGCCCTCCTATTCCCCACATCGAAGGTGACGCCCAATCACACTTGTTCCGTATCAATAACCTGGGAGATTATCATCGTTTCCGCACAGCCTTGGTGGGCCATAGGCGGGTGATTCTTATCGGTGCTGGGCTAATCGGATGCGAATTTGCTAACGACTTGGTGCAGGCTGGCTTTGCCGTAGAGGTAGTAGAACCACTTAACTGGCCTCTTGGGAGACTGCTGCCGGAACAAGCTGGACGTGACCTGCAGAGGGCATTGGAAAAGCACGGGGTACGCTTCCACTTTGGCTCATCTGTTCAAGCCCTCAAGCGTACTTCCGGGGGGCTGGAAGCTCAACTCGTTAACGGCGAAACAATTCAGGGGGATATCGCCCTGGCGGCACTGGGCTTGAAGGCAAATATAAGATTGGCAGAAACCGCTGGACTCGCGGTCGAGCGCGGTATTAGCGTCAGTCGACACCTTCAGACCAGTAATAAATATATCTTTGCACTCGGTGATTGTGCCGAGGTGGACGGCCACCAACTTTTTTTTGTGGCACCTCTCATAGCCTGTGCCCGCGCCTTGGCAAAAACCTTGAGCGGCGAAGCGACTCCCGTGAACTACGGCGCCATTCCGGTTGCAGTAAAAACCACCTTGCACCCCACCACTGTGTGCCCTCCCCAACCCAATACTGAAGGCCGCTGGCAAGTTTTCGAAGACTCTGAAGGTGTGCGTGCCGAGTATCGTGATCCGTCAGGCAAGCTACGTGGTTTTGCTCTGACCGGCTCCTCAATTTCAGCGCGTGACCGCCTCTGTGAAGAATGCGTGCCAATCATGGACGGCCCTCCACACACAAACCATTAACCGAGCTTCTTTCGCTAGTATTGGAGGCAAAGCGCGCAATAAGTACGCTTTTGCCGTAAAATGGTCGGCTAGCACAGATTTTGTACAAGCAAGCTCCGTATGACGACAGAAAGAAGCCCCATCATCACCCCATCTACCCAACAAAGCCGCCTTTTGCGCGATACCTTGGGTCAATTCGCCACAGGTGTCACCGTCATCACTACCCAGGATATTAACGGCCAACCTGCTGGAATGACCGCAAACAGCTTTAATTCTGTCTCCCTGGATCCAGCGTTGGTACTCTGGAGCATTGACAAGCAATCTCTTGGCTATGAAGCATTTACCACTCGCGAACACTTTGCAGTGCATGTTTTACGTGCAGACCAGCAGCATGTCTCCAACCTGTTTGCTGGCCGCGGGGCCGACAAGTTCGGCCAGGTACACTGGTATGAAGGACCAAATGGCATTCCCCGTCTGGACGAGTGCGCAGCTTACTTCCACTGCCGCCGTGTGCAGTGTATCGAAGGTGGCGATCACACCATCCTTTTGGGCGAAGTTTTGGAGTTTTCCGCCCCCGGCGGCGAACCATTGGTTTTTCATCGCGGCCGCTATCGCGCCTTGGCTGGCGATTAATTATCTGTTTGCTTTTAGTTATCAAGGCACTTTCCGGAGAGCTACTTTGGCCTCTTTTCATACCTTGGCGCTATAAAAAATTTTTTTTTATACTTACAGGTCAATAGACTCGATAAACTTTGGTGGCGGCATAACCCCCTCGTAATAATTTAGTGGCAGGCTCTCAAAATTTACTGATTGGACTCAAAGGTAATGACTCCAGGCACTCTCTTCTGCTTTGCACACCGCGGTTACCAGCGGCGAGCCAGCGAGAATACCTTGCAGGCTATTGGCCACGCACTGGAAATGGCAGTCGGGGGTATTGAAATTGATATCTGGAATGTGGGTGGCCAACTTCTAGTAAAGCACGATCGGCGCCTGGGACGCCTAATCCCGGGCAGTGAGCTAATTACTGAGATGCGCCCAGAGGATTTGAGAGAAAGACCCCTCCCTTGTGGCAATACTATTCCATCACTTCAGGAAGTACTGGAACTGGTCGGCGGCAGCGCACAGTTAAATATTGAAATTAAAGGCCCCAATTGCGCTTCCTTACTGGCAAAGGAAATACGGCGTTTTGTCACTGAAAAAGGCACTACATTCGATCAATATATTATTTCCTCATTTGATCACAGACAGCTGTATGAATGCCTGCGCCTATTACCCGAAGTACGCCGTGGGGTGTTAATTAGTGGTGTACCCCTTGATTTAGCTGCCTGTACCGCGCCATTACAAGCATATTCGCTACACACCAACCTGGATTTTATTAGTGCAGATTTACTGGCTGATGCCGGACAGCGGGGACTCAAAAACTATGTCTTTACTGTTAATAACCCTAATGACCTGGCAATGCTGGCCGCACTAGGTGTAGACGGGGTTTTCACCGATGAACCGCAGATAGTACTGGATTTCAACACACGAGTTCTCGCCAGCAGCGCACTTTGCTAACAGAATATTTGGTATGCCGTTCATGTAATACCATACAAATAAACCCGGCAAAAGTGCCGGGTTTATTTCTTTCAATGGCCTCTTACGACGTATAGCTCTTAACAAAATAAAGTAGCCAAAGACTATTTACTTCCACTGTTTAGAACTCTGCACTAGCACGTAAATACCAGAAGCCGCCGTTGAAACCAAAAGGCGAGGTCAATGCCTGGTCTACGCCCAGAAACTGCAGGGTTCCATCCTGTTCGTCATCAGGCTGTACATCAAAGATATTCTCACCACCGATGGCAATTTTGTAATTCTCATAGAGCGTGAAGGTTGCCTCCAGGTCCACCAGTATCTCGCTGCCATAGCTATAGGTATCCGAAGCATCACCCGGCCCAAACAGCCCCCCTGTTGACTCCCAGCTGCTATAACGATTCAGACGTAAATAACCGCTGAATATATCTCCGGTATCAAAATCCAACGTTAGTGTGGTGCGATCACTGGGCACCTGGTTTTCCAGGTCAAAAACCCTGGAGGCATTGATGGTGTTTTCTGCAACATTACTCACTTCCTGCTGGTTATGATTATGGCGTAAATCTACCACTAACAAATTGCCAGCCACCTCAAAGTCACTGGTAACTGCCAAGTCGATACCCGAAATTTCAGAGTCATAAGCGTTGACAAAATAGTTCGCATTACTACCACTCAGAAGTGCCGCATTTTCAACTCCCGCACTCTGAAGGAGTTCAACTTCCGCATCACCAATCGCATTGTTGCGCAAGGCCAGCCGATCCTCGATATCGATGTTGTAGTAATCGACAGTAACGCTGGTGTTATCGAACGGTGAAAAAACCGCCCCCAAGGTAAAGCTGGTGGATTCCTCTGGACTTAACTCTGCAGCGCCCAATGCCATAGCAACCGGGTGACTCACCGGGTATGTTCCATTCGGAATCAGATTACCGCTGGAATCAGCAGTTGTCGTGACATTCAGGGTGTTTACCTGTCCGGGAGTAGGCGCGCGGAAACCAGTATTTACAGTACCCCTTAGGGCGAAACGCTCATTGATGTCATAGCGGGCTGAGATCTTCCAGTCAGAGGTAGACCCAAACTCATCATATTCTTCAAGGCGTAGTGCCGTACCTAGCGTCAGTGCATCAGTTACGTCCGCTTCAAGGTCAATATAGGCGGCAATACTCTCACTACTGTAACTGCCGACAGCCTCAGTGGGGAAACCCTGAAATCCATCCGAGCCGACGCCAAAATGGGCCGCAGTCGGGCCCACTTCAGTGGAAGCAGAATCACCTGCGCCAATTGAATAGGTTTCCTCTCTCCACTCAGCACCAAAGGCCACGTTAAGCGGCGAATCTAAAAAAGCCAAATCCACAGGTTTCACAAAATCCGCATTAAGGCTGGACTCTTCCTGGGTAAGAGTGCCCGGCTTGAAACTGGTGGGCGACAATAAACCGAGGCTAGGGTTTATAGAATCTTTCAGTACATATTCCACCTCATTCTCCGCAACCCGCGCGCGCAGGTCCCAGGTCAGTCCATTTTGCATTTCGCCTCGAGCACCTACCACGGCGGAAATATCATGAATTTCTGCACCGAACTGGGGGTTATAGCCGCCAGGGAACTGGGTGTAGATGGGGTTGCGCAACACATATCCACTGGGGCTGGAATTATCGGCTACCAAATAATCGGATGGGTTTAACCCCTGGCCGATAATGTAATCAATCAACGACTGTGGTGCCGGATCTGGCAAATAGTCGACACTTCCAGGGTCATTAGGATCACTGGGCATATCCACCTGTAAAGTACCGCGAGCGGTAAATTGATGTTCCGGGTCAAGTACTGGGCCACGATAGAAGAAGTCTGAAATAGTTTCGTTGGTTGAGTAACCAAAATTTCCGTACAGCTCGACATCATCATTAATATCCAGGCCGCTGTTTACAAAAAATTTCAATGTCTCCACATCTGGATCACCCCAGCGCTGGCCAAGCCCGTCGAGCGGCACCAGGTCCTCTCCAACCACAGATCCGACAAACTCGGCATCAGGACGAGCGACGCCGCGCCAGGTTTTATCGGCCTTGGAATATTCCACAGTGCCATTGACAAAGCCCTTATCCCAGAGATTAAAGCCTGCATTGGCCGCCAAGCTGTTACGAGCCCCATCTCCTTCAAAATACTCACCAGTTTGTGCAGAAAAGCCGAAACCTTCTGCATCATCCTTTAAGATAATATTCACTACTCCGGCAATAGCGTCAGAGCCATATTGGGCCGAGGCGCCATCACGCAGTACTTCTATCCTTTCTATGGCCATAGATGGCAGCGTAGAAAAATCCACAGCCTGAGCACCTTGGTTAACCGTTCCCAGCGGAGCAAGTTGTAAGTTTACAAGGGCTGAACGGTGTCTACGTGTACCGTTAACCAGCACCAGTGTCTGGTCCGGAGATAAGTTGCGCAGGGTCACCGGACGAATAAATGCTGTTCCATCCGCAATTGGGAAACGCTGGGTATTAAAGGAAGGGGCAATTTTTGCCAGAGACTCTGTCAGATCGAAACTGGCCTGATCAGCCAGTTTATCACCACCGACCACATCGACTGGGGACAGAGTTTCTGTGGGAGAGACTCCCTCCTTGCGTGTACCGGTAGTAATCACCTCTTCCATCGCCCGGTCATCGACAGCCGGGGGCTGCTCGCTTTGCTCCTGGGCTAAGACGCCTGGAGCCGTAAGTGCGACAGCGATTGCCAGCGACAAAGGTCTTAGCAAATAGGTTTGCATGTTGCCCGTCCTCTCTTTTCATTATTAATTTGGACAGCACACCACTGGATAACCTTGAATAGTGATGAGCAGTATTATTCTTGCGCGCAATGAGACCTACAGAGCACTTTTTTGCTATGGGAATATATCAGCCTACCCTTATCTCTGAAAATTTTCGCGTCAGTGCTAAAAGTCTCTCAATTTTTGACATTTTCCCTCGCCTGATTAGACAACAGTTACTCTGGAAACCAAAACGCATGGCGTTTAAATTTATTTATGTTAATAGTTGACACACCTGACTAATGGTCATTGCTGCCAGGTGTGTCAAATTTTCAATTTTCCAGTAAATATTATTGATAGGATTCACATACCCAGAGAAGAAACACTCCCAGGCCACTCGCCATTATTGCGGGGTATGGGTTACATTCAATTCAAAACTGGACGTTTGACGACTATAGCCTCGAACCATGATGTAAGCTTCGCTATCACCATTTGGCACCTGTAAAGTACAGTTCTCATCAGAGCCATTTTCGTAGGGCCTGCAATCGTAATAACGCCAGGTGGGTGCAGCCCCAAAACGCACATATAAATCGGCATCATTTGTTCCCGTCATATCCGCAACAAAATTTGTGCCAGGCGTCACACTGAATGCCCCGTAGTGCTCCTCACCACCTCGCGACACGTTGCCCGAGAAGCTTTGGGTCTGCTCTTGGCCTGGATCGGGGTCAGGATCTGGATCGGGGTCAGGGCCAGGATCATTGCCAATGTACCCCTTGGCCAGTTCCGCCACATAGGCTGCCGCCAGTTTGCCAAATTTCACGGCATGATTGGCATCTCCACCACTATTAGCAAGAGTGTCATTTACAGTGTGGATATATGGGTTAGAACCATTAAAAGTCGCCTCAAAAGGGAAGGAAACCGCATACCCCTGATCGTGCCAGGAAGCGTGATCAGAACAAGCATAACCACAGTTAGTAGTGCCGACACTGAGGCCACCCTGATAGGTTTGCACCAGATCTTTAAGGAATGTGTTCTGGGCACCATTGGTGTAATCACCGATAATATAAATATCGCTATTCGAACCATAGTAATTGGTCATATCCAGCTGTAGCACACCAATCACGTTCTTATTCTGGTTCTTGTAATCTGTAGCTATATCATCGGAACCACGCAGCCCAACTTCTTCAGCCGCATACCCCATAAATGCCAGAGTTTTTGCCGGCTTATAGTCCGAAACTACTATTGCATTAATCACATCGGTCAAAGTTGCAATACCCGAAGCATCATCATCGGCACCCGGTGCTCGTGTACCCTCCCCGGTGCCAAACCCTACTGTTGAATCCAGGTGGGCCCCCAAAACCACTATCTCATCGGGATCTGTCTGTCCCTGAATAGTGAGAATAACTGAGGGCTGGGCCCAGCTGTGATTGTAAAGTTGCGCTGAAGCATCACTTCTTGAGCTGGTTAGATCCTGCCACTTATCCCGAATCCATTCGGCAGCATCCACCCCGGTTGTCGTTGTGTAATAGCGGTTGGTAAAGCTCGACAGGGTTTCAATAGTCGAGCGAATATTTGCCTCTGAGATTTTTCCTTGTAATGCACTGACCACATCCGCATTATCAATCGTATAACTGGCAACACTCTCTACCGTACTCACTAGCGGTGAAAGCTGCGCAGCCTGCGCCTCCTCCAGTGATTCATGTACCATAAAGCCACCACAGCGATTGTGGCTATTATGCATAATGGTAGAAATATCGGATAAATTACCCTCATCTACCTTTAATATCGTTATATCATTGTGCTCTCCTTGTGCAACCAGCGGCTGTTTTGACATTAATGCACTATTTTTTTTCAGGGTTTGATAGCCATCACTACCAATGGTTATCCACAACTCCTGCGCCAAGGCTATACCAGGCACTGCCAGGAACCCTATTAGCGATGTACGAATCATTTTTTTCATTATCTTCTCCACATTGATTTAGCCCCCTGCGCAAATCGGCAAAACCCAAGAAAACACAGACGGGCACCGTACACCCATGCAAAAATCTTGCACAAACAGCAATGCCGAAAACCAACAACATTCAAATAACATACAAATTATTGAATTTGGAGACGCAACCTGACTTAAAAGGAAATACTACAGGTCATCCAGATTTATTTTTATTATTCAAATTTTGAAAACGCGGAGGAGCCAAGTAAAACCAACTCGAATAGCTGGCAACTAAAACCGTAACACATACAAACAAATACTGAAATAATTTAGCAGTAATCACCAAAAAATAAATCATAAATTTTAAGAAAGATAAAAGATAAAAAAAATAAGAATATAAAAAATCCACTAATAGCAATTTGAACTAGGCATATCTCATAAAAAATATCATGAAATCTTTGCTGTAAAAAAATATACTCAATAAGCGAAAAGTAAAACTTCTTCGAATATAACGAGATTGGCAAGATAAAATGGGGACTTATTGTGACCTACTACTTTGAGACGAGGCATTCAATAGAGAGAAGTAAATTTAACGACTATTGAAATTGCATAAGCAACTCTTCTGCTACATTCCATTACCTGACAGTGAAGATGCACTCAAAGCATATTGACACTTATTAATTCCAGGACAATCGGCAACACCAATACGGACAATGGACTAACTCCGTAACAACCAACTTGAATAAACCCCTGACGCTACATCTCCGCTTGAAACCTGGAAGAACGATATAGGCGAGCTACCGCTCTACCCCACTCTTCTACTGAGACCACCAAGCCCACCCTTAAAATAATCTGCCAGAGGTTTTCTTCATATCTTCAGCCTACAGTCAGGTTCCAGTCAGTAAGCTCTATTAACAACCAGACAACAGGAAGCAACTGTGCAGTTAAGATATGGAATCCTTCTCGCCTCCCTCTCACTTCTGATTACGGGCTGCGCCACAATGAGTAAAGATGAGTGCCAAATGGCGGATTGGCAAGCAGTAGGCTTTGAGGACGGTGCAGCGGGCAAGGATTTAGGGTATATGGGCCGGCGTCGTGAAGCCTGCGCGAAACATGGTGTACAGCTTAATACCGGTGCCTATCGCAGTGGTCGCGATGAGGGGTTAGGGCTATTTTGCACAGAGCTGCGCGGCTTTGCCGAGGGGCGCTCTGGAGAAAACTACAATGGGGTATGCCCAGCCGACTTGGAAGGCTTGTTCCTGCGCGGTTACGAGGCCGGCCAGGATATATTCGTAGCGCACAACGCAGTAAAAGAGCTCGAAGCAACAATTCACGACCTGGAATTGGAGCGTGAGCACATCCTTGATGACATTACGGAGATGAGCGCTCTTATTGTGCTTGATGAAACCAGTCGGGATGAAAGGGTTATCTTGTTAGCAGATATTGCCCGACTAAAAATACGCCACACTGAGCTGGGGATTGAAATTAATGACCTGCTTTTTGCCTTAGGCCAGCGTCAAGCAGAGTACCAGGATGTTCTTGCAAGCTCACCTTACCACTAATAACTTGGTAATTTTCATTAGTGAAAGGCGTCTTATTTTAGGAAGCCTTTCTCTACTGCACTGTCTAGTTTCCCCTTTATTACTCCCCATAGCTCTTTACTACCCGCACCAATTCGGCTATTTAGGGAAAATACCTGGCTTTTACTTATTTCATATTCCTTCCACGTGTGCCCCTCATTATGGCAGTTTTGTAATAGTGGTGGCACCCTATCAATCGCCCGAGCAAACCGGGACTCTGCTGTTTCACCAGCCTCAAATTCTTGCCACAAATGCAGACACTCTGCCTTTAGGCCATCTGGCAACTTAGCCAATAAGCGTTCGATCCCCTGTTTCTCATTGGCTTTTTGCTTATCAGTCTCAGCAAAATAAATAATCTTATCGTCAGCATCTATTTCGCCCAGGTCATGAATCAGTAACATTTTGATAACTCGATCTATATCAACCTCCTCATTGGCATAGTCTTTTAACGCCAGCGCAGCTAGACAAACATGCCAGCTATGTTCAGCTGAATTTTCACGACGATTGATTCCGACCGGCCGAGTTTGACGCAAAACACTTTTCAATTTTTCCACCTCTATCAAGAAATCAAGAATCTGCTCAATCTCTCCCATAAAATTCCTTTGTTTATATTTCTTATTCAAATGGCTATTTAGCGAAAAAACAGGTATTAAATTCAATTCAAAATAATCAATTCTATAGCCATGCAGTATTAATTTTGCACACAATCAACGATGAAAAAAACTTTGACAAGTGAACTTATTCTTTGATCTTTCCTCGCATCGCCTTTACCTGAGAGCGTCGATTTTTGCTTTGCAGCCTTCTCTCTTTTGCTCCGCGACTGGGCTTGGTAGGAATACGCCGCTTTGGAACTTCAGCAGCCTGCTCAATTAGCTGTTGCAACCGAGAGAGGGCATCCTCTCGGTTTTTTTCCTGGGTACGGAAAGTCTGGGCCTTGATTACTACAATGCCATCAGAGGAGATCCGCCTATCTCTTATTTGCAGAAGCCGCTGTTTAATATTCTCTGGCAGCGAGGATTCATAGATATTAAAGCGCAAATGAATAGCACTGGATACCTTGTTAACATTTTGACCTCCCGCGCCCTGTGAACGCACAGCACTCAATTGAATTTCATCCTGAGGTATCTGGATTCGTCGCCGGGTGCCCAACATTTCACCTTTAAGTTCAATTCAAACACATCAGCAAGTGATAAGTCCTTGCATACCTGTGCATTTTAAGCTAACTCCTGGCGATAGAAAAAATACAAGTACAATACAAGTGTACCTATTTACCTCCTTAGGACTCTTCACGCAAATAAAGTGCAATGTGGAGAACGAGGTGAGTAATTTTAAAGTTAGGATGTATTTACCAAAAAAAAATCATCCAGTACTATTGCGCCACTTTTGTAGAGTGTCTCTCAAGGCCACTTCATCCCTAAAGTGACCAAGCAGCCAGCCTCTTTGCCCGTGACTTATTTTATTGTCTGGGTCAAATCCGCTAGTATTGCCACGCTTCCTTGAGGTACAGGAACAAAAAAAATAAAGACGCACACCGTTGTTTCCTCTGGATTCCTCCCGATGTTTCCTCTGGGTGTGCGATTACCGCGACTAGGAGAAAACCATGCCCAACGTCAAGCGCAGCCTCGCGGCCGCTATTGCACTTGCGACCATGACCAGCGCCTCTGCTTTTGCAGAGGAATCAGCTTTCAGCCAGGTTATTGCCTTTGGTGACAGTCTGACCGACGTAGGCAACTACGACGTATTTACCAATGGTGGTGATGCCAACGATATTGCCATCAACATCCTCTCTCAAAATCTGGGGCTGGGCCCTGTGACTGCTTCCTGCTCTGGAATGCAATCTCCTTTCTGCCTACCAGCTGTTGATCCAACATTGAGCCCTGCGGAACTTGAAGACTCAGTTTCAATGCAAGTTACCAGCGGTGCGCTTAATGCCGGTAGTGTTTGGGCTGTAGGTGGCCACAAAGCTGCTGATGTATTAATGAATGTGATTGGCACCGAGAACTATTTAGCTTTCCTTGAAGCCAATGGATTGCAAGATAGCCCAGCCCGACACAACGTCCTCAGTGCGCTGATGCCTCATGTCGGAGCTGATGGCCGTCCAGCCTACCCAGATTCTGAGCTTTTGGGCCTACTGCTTCTAAAGCAGGAAGAAGCTAAGCAACTGGCAATTAAAGCGAAAACTGCACAATTACAAGGTGATTTGGCCGCTGCAGTTGATCTTGGAAAGCAAGCGGAAGCAGCCAAAAATGAAGCCGGGCAGGCATTACAAGCGATTGTTGCCTCCACCGGTACCTCTGGAAACCCACACCCATTAGGCCGTGGTTACCTGGAAACCACCTCTGGAACAGCTGATGCCAATGCCCTCTACTGGGTCAATGGCGGCGGCAATGATCTGCTTAGTGGTTTTAGTAGTTTCGCTGCCGGTGAGATGAGCATTGAAGAAGCTACCGCTGAAATCGGTATAGCTTCCGCCATGCTGGCAACTGCAGCCGGAGCCCTGTCTGGTGCAGGCGCCAACTATATTCTGGTATCCAATGTACCCGATATCAGTAAGACACCTGCTGTTTATGCAAAGATTACCGCTGATTTAAATACTGCTGTAGAAGCAGGCCTCATGACTCAGGAACAGGCTGATGCAAAGCTGGAATCTTCTTTACAGCAAGCCAGCGCAGCCTCCGAAGCCTTTAACGCCAGCCTGCTAGCACAAGCCAAAGATATTGATGGCGTGCTGATGGTCGATCAGGCCGGCTTGCTCAAGGTGGCACTGGAAAACGCCGGCCAGCTGGGCCTTTCCGCTGAGTTCGACCAAAGCCAGTACTGTTACGACGGTAGCGGTGGTGAATGTATTGAGCACCCGGTTTACGGAATCAGCCAGGATACTGCTGACGCCTCCAAACTGATATTCAACGATACAGTACACCCGACGCAAGTTGGTCAGCAGGTACTCGCCGACTACTACACCGCTATCGTTAACGCGGCCCAGGTTGCCGGTCAGTTGCCTGATATCGGTGCCCAGGCGGCCCGCACTCACACCAACAGCCTGGATGAAAACCTGGCCGGTGTTCGTTATAGCCAAGCCCAAACTGGCGTGTTTGTGGGCAGCGTCTTCGGTGACATTGATTACGATAACGGTTTTGCCGCAGATATGAGCGGAGATAGCAATGCTAACCTGATCGGAATGACCTACGCCCTGCGCGACAATCTCGAACTAGGTTTGGCAGTGAGCCGCTCCGATATTGATGTGGACAACGCCCGCTCCGATATCGAGTCCACTTCCACTAACTACAGCCTGTTCGGCCGCTTCCACCACGATATCTTCTTCGTAGAAGGTAGCGCCACCCTGACGGACGTGGACTTCGACCAGGTGAACCGCGCCCTGGCTCTTGGCAATAGCTTCTCCTCAGAACTGGAAGGAGATACTTCCGGAGAAAACACCACCCTGAGTTTAACTGCAGGTGCCAATCTGTTCAGTTACTCCAGCTTCCAGTTCGGCCCCTTTGTTGGTTTAACTCGTGCAACTATGGAAGTGGATGGCTATACCGAAGACGCGATTGAGGGCTTCACCTATAGCGACTTGAATGGCAACGAGTTTGACCCGCTGGGTATGAACTATGGAGACCAGGAACGTCGTTACACCACCATGCGTTTTGGCGCCTTTGCCAATAAGAGCTGGAATACCGTTAACGCCTACGCCCAGCTCTGGTATGAAGATACTCGTGGTACCGACGAAGACACTCTGGAAGTTGGTGTTAAGTCCATGGCGGGCAATATGAATGCCATGCCCAGCTACTCTAGCGTAGATCAGGGCCTGTTCGACGACGGTATGGGCCTGATCGCCGGTATTCGCTGGCAAGCCGCTGAGTCTATTGCACTGAGCGCGAATGTGACTTCTCGCCCAACGGCAGAGTCGGCTTCCGTCAACGTAACCTACCGCTTCTAGTCCTGCGATAGCCTTTATGTTTATGTGCCTCCCAACTGGGAGGCACACTCTTCTCTCCACGCCCTGCTTCGAAACAGCCAGACTCAACTCTCGCCAACTGCTGACTGCCAAGGCAAAATAAGCGTTCAACTCAATATAACTGTGCGCCCTGAATGTTCCAAATTAAAACGCCCAATCTGGTTTTACTCGAGCTAGGAAATGATGATGCAGAGCTGATGCTCAACCTGCTCAACGACTCCGACTTTTTACAGAATATTGGTGATCGAGGTGTGCGTAACCTTGAGCAGGCTCGCCAATATATCGAGAACGGCCCCGTGTCTATGTACCGACAGCATGGTTTTGGCCTTTATAAAGTGGAGCTCAAGGATGGAACTGCAATTGGCATCTGTGGCCTGATCAGGCGTAATGGTCTAGATGATGTGGATATCGGCTTCGCTTTCCTGCCGCAGTACCGGGGCAAAGGCTATGCCCTGGAGGCCTCACAGGCCATAATGCTCCACGGCCAAAAAGCCTTAGGCCTGTTGCGTATTGTCGCAATCACTCGACCAGATAATACGCCCTCAATAAAGCTTCTGGAAAAAATCGGACTCAAAACTGAAAAGAGGGTCACATTGCCCGGAGAGACAGAGGAACTACTGCTAATGGCCTGGGAGGCTGAGAATAACTGCTCTAAGGCATAGCAACAGATTGTTTCATACAAGAAGGTTATTGACTGTTATTGTCAGGCCCGCTTCCTGGAAGAGTTTCTCTCTTACAGAAAAGAGTGCCCCTCTCTATTACCTTACAATATCTAAGGTTTCTCGTTGACATACCCGAAAGCTGGGCTAGTCTCCTTTTACCAACCAGGAGAAGACAGCCATGATTATCGCGACAGATATGCCTGAAGTCAGCAGGTGTGCCGCCACTCAATGTGCCTACAATGCTGACGATGGCTGCCATGCCAGAGCTATCACTATTGGCCACGGGACAGATCCCGATTGCGATACATTCTTTACCAACTCGAAACATACTAGCAGCTCTCGCACTGCCGGCGTTGGCGCATGCAAAATGGAAGACTGTAAGTTCAATGACGATTTTGAATGCTCCGCTGAAAGTATTGAAGTTGGCCACACTGGCAACACAAACAACTGCCTGAGTTACACTCATTAAATTGATCATCGAAAGTCATTCGTAAAAAAAGCCCGACAATAATAGATTGCCGGGCTTTTTTGCATATATATGTTGGCTTCTAAGTTTATGTCTTAGCCAAATTCAATTCACCGCCTGCAAATCAGCCTTTGTTTTCTGAGTGCTATCACTATCTCGTGTCTCCCACACAATACCTTCCACATCTGCAAACTGCTTAAATAGATACTGGTAGTGGGCATCCAATACTTTACGTTTAATCTTCAAGGTGGGAGTTAAGAACTCATTTAGTGGAGTCCACTCCTCTTTGCAGATAAATATAGTCTTGATGCGTTCGTGATGAGGCAAGCGTTCATTTACTGTCTCCAATATTCTTTGGAGCTGTTCATTGACTTCGGTACGAGGCATTTTTTCTGCAGTTTCAGATAGTGTTGCCAACATTACCGGCTGATCCATTCCATGACCAAGCACACAAAGTTGCGCCAGAAGTGTCTCATTCCCAAAGTGCCCCTCTAGGCGACTGGGCTGAATAAATTTTCCTTTACTGGTTTTAAAAGTCTCAGAAATTCGGCCGGTAATATGTAACAGCCCATCCCCATCAATATAGCCCGAGTCTCCGGTATGGTAATAGCCGTCACGGATAACTTCCGCTGTTTTCTCAGGCTCCAGGTAGTAGCCTTTCATGAGGGAGCCACTCTTGAATAATATTTCTCCCTCATCAGAAATCTTCAACTCACAGCCATGGTATGTTTTGCCTACCGTACCCGGTACTGGCTCCTCCCCCGGCAACACAAAGCAACCATAGATAAAGTTTTCTGTCATGCCATAGCCATCGGCAATCTGCATTCCCATACGCTCATACCAGCGCAACAACTCAATAGAAATAGGCGAGGCTCCTGTTACCAGCATTCTCGCCTGGTCCAGACCAAGACCTGTACGCACCTTATTTTTTAGCCAGCTGCTCAATCCTGGTATGCGCAGTAAAACATTTTGTAATGCTGGTGGAATTTTTTCATCTATACCCTCTTTAAACTTGGTCCATAGTCTGGGGACTGAAAAGAACATCGTGGGTCGAGTACGCTGCAAATCCTCAAGGAACGTATCCAGGGACTCAGGAAAATGCACCGGGGTACCCGAGTAGAGGCAGTGAAATTCTACCAGGATACGCTCTGCAGCATGGGCCAGTGGTAAATAAGAGAGAACACGATCAGCCTCATTAAACCCGTAACCCCGAATCATATTTGGTACAACAAAAATTACTGAAGACCAGGTGTGCATAACCCCCTTCGGATTACCGGTGGTTCCAGAGGTATACATAATGGTAAAGAGATCGTCTTCATCGAATACCGGGCTTTCCTCGTAACGTGCACTGGCGTTTATAACCGCTTCGAGTTCCTGATCACAATGAATCTCACAACGCTGAATCGCTACACTCGGTAGAGAGTCTGCAACTTCCTGCAATGCAGCATTGTTATCCGTGGCACCACAGAAAAGTAGTTTTGACTCAGAGTGCTGCAAGACGTAGGACATGGAAGACGCAGACTGCCCAGGGTATAGGGGCACGCTCACCATCCCCGCCAGCATGATACCTACATCCACGATAATCCAGTCTGCACAGTTTTTGGCATGGATCGCGATACGATCCCCAGGCTCAAATTGGCTAAGCAGGTAACCCGCAATCCTTCGGGCTTTGTCCATCACCTCATACCATGTGTATTCTCGCCATTGACGCCGCTGCATCTGGCGGAGAAATACTGTTTCTGGCTCTTCGGCCTCTCTCTTATAGAGGAGCTCCAGAGGCTGGAGGCCTTTCACCTTTTCGTATCGTTCTTCCGGGGTCATCGCTTTCCTCACTCATTATTGTGTTTATTGTGATCTGATGTGTTATTACTGCACCTAAGTACCATATCAGTGCAGTATGTTGCGCCCAGAGTATTTACCCTAGTTACCGTTTAGAACTAAATTACCACTATCGTCAGCCCTGGCTAAGACCAGAACTAAGGTATGGCAGTCGCAACACATAAGAAAGGCAGAATCTTCTTATCCTTATTATTCATCCAAAGTTACTGAAGATATGCGGTTAGTGCAATTCCTTGTGCCACCCTAAAAACAGTTATTTTTTATTAGATAAAATTAGACTGATCAGTCTGTGAGGTAGGTAGGAAAGTTCGCCAAATTGAAGTCTCAATAACTTTGTTGAAATAATCTGTGACTTGTCGACTTAGGCAACTGTACGATTAGCAACGGCAGCACTGAAGTTAAGGAAACCGAGCCACTAGTTAATAAGGCAATCAACATGTTTTTAAACATTAAACTTCAGATTTTAGAGCACCCCTAATTGGTGTAAATATTTGCAGCCTGCCGCCATACAAATGTTAAATTTTTTCCCAGGATAGAAACCTGTACAAATTGATAAACAATTTAAAACAGAGAGACAAACCTATACACAACTTTAAAAGACATTAGTATCAAATTTCTTACTATTGTTACCCCAAATAAAACGCCCATTGATATAGCTTATAAAACCTTAGAAAACGAAGAGGCGAAAAAACAGAAGAAAGCATGTGAAGGAGTGAACTACAAACTCTAACAGTTTACAGATGCTGTCCGGAATTTTAAGTAAGAAAAGAAGAGAAACAGCTTTAGAGGTATTCAGTCAAAAGATTTACCAGGGGCAAATGAAAAATTTTCACTTGCCCCTGGTCTGCACTAGCCTACCTTCTCCCCGTGTGCCTGCTTATCCGCATGGTAAGAAGAGCGCACCAACGGGCCACAAGCTGCGTGCTTGAAACCGATTTGTTCTGCATAGCGGCGATATTCTTCAAACTCATCCGGGTGGACATAGCGCTGTACAGGCAAGTGCTCCTTGCTCGGCTGTAAATACTGGCCGATGGTGAGCATATCGATATCGTGCTCACGCATATCATCCATTACCTGGAAGATTTCTTCCTTTTCCTCACCCAGGCCCACCATCAAACCAGACTTGGTTAGTACATCCGGGCGGCGTTTTTTATATTCCTGTAGCAACTTCAGGGACCATTTGTAATTAGCTCCAGGACGGGATTCCCGATATAAACGGGGCACAGTCTCCAGGTTGTGGTTAAATACGTCCGGTGCCTCCTTCTCTAGAATATCCAGCGCAACATCCATGCGGCCACGAAAATCCGGAGTCAGGATTTCCACCTGCAGATCTGGTGACAGCTGGCGAGATTCACGGATGCATTCCGCAAAATGCTCAGCACCGCCATCGCGCAAATCATCACGATCCACCGAGGTGATCACTACATAGCGCAGGCTCATGGCGGCAATGGCTTCAGCCAGATTTTTGGGTTCTTCCGGATCGAGGGGATTGGGTTTACCGTGGCCCACATCGCAGAATGGGCAGCGGCGCGTACAAATCTCCCCCATGATCATAAAGGTCGCTGTACCACCACTGAAGCACTCCCCAAGATTTGGGCAGCTTGCCTCTTCACACACTGTGGAGAGCTTTTGCGAGCGCAATATGTTCTTGATACGGTCCACCTCTTTGGAGGCTGGGACTTTTACACGAATCCAATCCGGCTTACGCAAAACGGTATCACTGGCAATTACCTTGACTGGGATACGCTCGACCTTATCACCGTCGCGTAATTTTTCCCCCTGCTGGAGGCGGCGGGTGCGCTTTACCGGCACCAGATCGGGTTTTTCAGCCATTACTTAATTCCTGCTGTTCCGCGCTCAGTTGCGCCAAAGTGTGTTCGTCTAGTGGCTGCCACTCTGCTGAAGGCAGCTCGAGCGTGCGCAACAATTCGCACACAAAAATTTCTGCCACTTGCTTCCAAGTAGGTGTCTCTTGCAGTAACTCGGCCATTTGCACCATTTCCATACCTGCGTATCCACAAGGATTAATCCGGTGGAAGGGGGCCAAGTCCATATCGATGTTGATGGCAATACCGTGGAAGCTGCAACCACGGCGTACTCGCAGCCCAATGGAAGCAATCTTGCTACCACTGCGGGGGCCGCCCTCAGTCAAATACACTCCGGGAGCATCAGCGCGGGGGGCGGCAGCAATGCCAAAGGCCTTAAGCATCGCGACAGTGGCGCTCTCCAGTGCCGTCACAAGGTCACGTACGCCAATTTTGGCCCGACGCAAATCCAGAAGTGGATAAACTACCAATTGCCCAGGGCCGTGATAGGTAACCTGCCCACCACGATCCACCTGAACTACCGGGATATCCCCAGTATTCAGCAGGTGTTCGGCTTTGCCGGCCTGTCCTTGGGTGAATACAGGCTCGTGCTCCACACACCATATCTCATCAGAGCTATTTTCATCGCGGAGGTCAGTGTAGCGAGACATCGCGCGCCAGACGGTCTCGTAATCTCGCTTGGCGAGGTTGCGCACAACGGTCATCAAAGCACCATATGCACCGCTGGGTGCTCTTTCAACTCTTCAAACAGAGCTTTGAGCTGATCTTCACCGGTAGCGAGGATAAAGAATGTCATTGAGGTGAATTTACCGGTGCTACTGTCGCGCAGGGTAATTCGATCTTCATCCAGCCCGGGGGCATGGCGACGCATCACTTCCAGTACAAACTCGTGCGCTTGGTCATTGGCATCCCGCACCACTTTGACCATATAGTCTTCGCAGGGAAACTCAATTTTCGGGGGTTGCTGATTGGGGTCTTGGCTCATACCACTCTCCGAGGTCCGGCTGTCAGGTATTAAGAAGAAGCTTAGGCACAGCCGGGCGGCGATTATACAGCGAGCAGTGTGCAGTGGACAGGGAGTGGCAGGGGGAAGTAGGCAGAGAGTTCGGGGAGCTGGCCAGGGGTGGCTAACAGCCACCCCTATCTCATAAGCTTGGTGAAGTTAGTTAAAGAAGCTGATCACGAAGCGCTTGATGGAATCCCACATCCGCTTAAAGAAACCGGCGCGCTCCACATCCTCCGCCGCTACGGCTTTCACATCGGCAACTGTCTGGCCATCCAGAGTCACAACAACTTTGCCCACTGGTTGGCCTTTCTTAATCGGAGCCTCCAGCTCACCATCAACAATCAGATCAGCTTTAATACCCTCTTCACCACCGCGGGGGATAGTGACAAAGATATCCTTCTCCACTGCGATACCAACGTTGGGCTCCTTGCCACCCCACACTCGCTCGGTTTGCAGGACTTCACCCTGGCCGTACACCTTGTGGGTCTGGTAATAACGAAAACCGTAAGCTAGCAGCTTCTGAGTCTCCGAAGCCCGCTTCTCGTCACTGTCAGTACCCACCACGATTGCAATCAAGCGCATACCACGCTTCATCGCAGAGGCCACCAGGCAGTAACCGGCCTCTTCAGTGTGACCGGTCTTGATGCCATCTACCGCAGAGTCACGCCACAACAGGCGATTGCGATTGGGCTGGTTGATACCGGAATAGCTGAAATACTTTTCAGAGTAGATATCGTAGTGCTCAGGGTGATTGGCGATCAGCGCGCGGGCCAGGATGCCCAGATCACGGGCAGTAGTCATATGCCCTTCAGCGGGCCAGCCAGTGGCATTAACAAAATTGGTATTTTCCATACCCAGAAGTTCTGCCTGCTGGTTCATTACCTCAGCAAACACTTCTTCACTACCAGAGACATGCTCCGCCAGGGCAATACTGGCGTCGTTTCCGGATTGAATAATAACTCCGCGCATCAGGTCCATAACTGGAACCTGGTCGCCAACCTTGACGAACATCTTCGAGCCGCCCTTCCGCCAGGCTTTCTCGGAGATACGCACTTTGTCATCTTCTTTGATACTGCCTTTGAGCATCTCTTCCGAGACAATGTAGGCCGTCATCATTTTGGTAAGACTAGCGGGGGGCACCTCTTTATCCGCTTCGTGCTCTACCAACACCTGGCCGGTATTGGCATCCACAAGTAGGTATGAGGTGGCCGCCAGCTGGGGCGGAGCCGGAATGAGTGATTGCGCCTGGGCCAGGCCCGCACAAAGCAACAGGAAAGAGCAGGCGATAATCCGTGTGATCATAGGTGAGAGTCTCGTTAATCCTCGTGTTCGTAGGCTGGCTGTTAACCCAATATTCATTTTAAAAGATTAATACACGACCATGGTCTGTCACCAAATGCCGTCAGCCAGGAATGTTGACAAAATACAAGAAAATTCGCGCCATTGCGCAGTATTTTGTAAACGGCTATTCAACTGACCGTCACCTATAGTAGCGGTCGCTGACTGCCAGAGCCTAGTGCAGGGCTCGTTGAAACATCAGACTTGGCTATTTATTCATATACCACCTGGGGATCACCCAACTGGTTCTTCTGCACGGTTTCCCGAGCGGTAGCCAGAGCCCTCTGCTGAGAAATTGGCCCAATACGCACCCGATAAAATGTCTTGCCACTACGCGTTACAGGACTGACAGAAACAGGATAGTCAATTGAAGCCGTCAGCTGTGCACGGATCTTCTCCGCTTGGCTGGCATTACGGTATGCACCAACCTGAAGAAAGGTATTTTCCGGTAACTGAATCGTTGTATCCTGCGGCAGGCTACGTGTAACGTCACCGGCCAGTATAGTTTCAGTCACAGGTGGCAGAGAGGCCGGGTCCAGCGCTTCTACCTCAACCCGTGCAATCCCCTTATCCACATACCCCAACTTCTGAGCGGCAGTATAACTTAGGTCGATAATACGCCCATGCACAAAGGGGCCACGATCATTTACGCGCACAATAATACTGCGGCCATTATCCAGGTTGGTTACCTTGGCATAACTGGGTAGTGGCAAAGTTTTGTGCGCCGCGGACATGGCGTACATGTTGTAGATTTCCCCATTGGCAGTACGGCGGCCATGGAACTTGGTGCCATACCAGGAGGCTTGGCCCCTCTCCTTATAACCTTTGACCGCACTGCGCACATGGTAAGTAACGCCCCTTACTTTGTAGGGAGATTTGTTTCCGGCTGGGCCAATGGGCTCGCGCACAGGAGTTGGCTCAGGTGTAGCCAGCATATCCACCGGGGCTGCTGGACCACTATCCTCAACGCTGTCGAAATCTGAATCGGCTTGCTTACCCGGCTGGGTTTGCGGCCCCCCACAGGCCATCAAGAATAAAGCGGCGAGGAGGGCCCCACGCCGCAAACTGCACTGAAACATAATCCCCCCGGCGCGCGGCAACCACTAGTTGCCGTCTCCAAGCCGCTATTATCTGAAACTACTTAATAAAATAGAAAGTTTTTGATTACAGGTGGCGCCATTGGTTCCACGATACTGGCAGTTTTTGCCGGTATGCGGCTATTAAGCTCTGCCTAGGATTTCCCTCCACGCGCTTTGACGATTTCCTGAGCCAATTCATTTACCGCCATAGCGTAGAGGCGGCTGCGGTTATAAGTGGTAATGGTGGAAAAATTATTGAGCCCCAACCAGTACTGCTTGCCCTGCTCTGTCTGCAGGGAGAAGACAATTGCCGGCATTTCCGGAGCAACCTGACTCGTCGCGTTGAAGCCTTTTTCTGCCAGCTCTCCCACAGTCCACTCTGGCAACAGGGTGTCATTGACGATTGTCATATCCGCATTGGGGCGCGGGCTCGCCAGCACGGTAACCGGCTCACCGGGTTTCCAGCCATGTTTGGCTAGATAGTTAGCCACACTACCAATAGCGTCAGTAGTGTTATTCCAGATATCCACCTTGCCGTCATTGCTGAAGTCCACGGCATAGGCACGGTAGCTCGAAGGCATAAATTGCCCGTACCCCATTGCACCAGCATAGGAGCCCCTAAGTGCAAGGGGGTCCATTTCCTGATCCCGGGTCAGAAGCAGGTAATTTTCCAGCTCTTTGGTAAAAAACTGTGAGCGGCGTGGGTAATTGAAAGCCAGTGTAGAAAGCGCATCCAGCACCCGGTAGCCTCCCATATTGCCACCGTAGCGGGTTTCGATACCGATGATGGCAACGATCATTTCAGCCGGCACACCGTATTTGTTCTCGGCTTCAGCCAGGGCTTCCTTGTTCTTATCCCAGAAATCAACACCACCGGCGATGCTCTGTGGGGTCAGAAATAGCTTGCGGTATTCATACCAGGGCTTGGCTTTTTCAGCCGGGCGCCTGATTGCCTTGAGTATCGAGTCTTTGCGCTTGGCCTCACGCATTAATTCCTGCAGCTCTTTGCGGTCAAATTGGTGCTCTTCCACCATGTACTCTACGAATTTCTGTGCATCCGCATTGTCACCATGACCGGGCTCCTGTGCGCAGGCGGCCAGGGCCAGCCCCATCCCAACCAATAGTCCCGAGGTCCACTTCAAAACGACCGCTCCTGTCTTCATCTCGCGTCTCTACACATCCAGTTATTAATGGTCAGCGCAAACTTTCAAAAATGCACTCTGCGCCGTTCTGTCCCTACAGCCATGAGGATACCGAATCCTGCCATCAAGGTAATCAGTGAGGTTCCCCCGTAGCTGATAATTGGCAAGGGTACCCCCACCACTGGCAGTAATCCTGTAACCATACCAATGTTTACAAACACATAGACAAAAAAAGTGAGCGTTATACTCCCCGCCAACAGGCGACCAAATAGGTGTTGCGCCATAAAGCTGATATAAATGCCACGCGCTATAACCAGGACGTAGAGTAATAGCAGCAACAATACACCGCGCATACCCCACTCCTCCGCCAGTACCGCAATAATAAAGTCGGTGTGGCTTTCCGGCAGGAAGTCCAACTGAGATTGAGTTCCCTGTAAATAACCTTTGCCATAGACGCCACCCGAACCAATAGCAGCTTTGGAATTAAAAATATTCCACCCTGCGCCAAAGCGGTCATCATGGGGGTTGAGCAGAGTTAGGATTCGCTGGCGCTGATAGTCACGGAGGCCCCACTGCCAGATCGGCCAAGCCGAAACCAGAACACCCAAGCCCGCAGCACCAATCATTTTCCAGCTCAAACCAGCGAGATAAAGTGCAAACAGGCCTGAGGCCGCAATCAAAATTGAAGTGCCCAAATCAGGCTGGCGCACAATCAGCGCAGCCGGCACTGCCACAATGGCCAAGGCTCCAAAAACAGTCATCAAAGATGGTGGTTGCGCACGCTGGTGCAAGAATGCAGCCACCATCATCGGCACCCCCAACTTCATAATTTCTGATGGCTGGAAGCGGAAGCCGGCAATTTCCAGCCAGCGCTGCGCACCCTTCGCACCAGTGCCAAATAGCAGCACCCCGACTAGCAAGGCGCAGCCCCCTAAATAAGCCCATGGCGACCAACGCCGGTAAAAATCCAAGGGTATCTGGGCAACAATAAACATGCCCACAAATGCCAGACACATAAAAATAGACTGGCGCCGCACATAGTTTATATCTCCACCGGAAGCACTAAAAAGCACTCCCAGGCCAACCGAAGCCAACACCAATAGCAGCACTAACAAGGGCACATCAATATGCAGGCGACGAGCCAGGCTTACCGGCTTCCTGAGGCTGCCATGTGCATCGGACAGCCGGTGGGAAAAATCACGGCTAGCCATTATCCGCCCCCTCAGAAAAACTTACATCTGCGGTCGTATTGACTGCTGATTCGGTTCGCGGCACCCACTCAGCAAATAATTCCCTAGCCACCGGCGCAGCCACCCCACCACCGGCTTCACCGTTCTCTACCAATACCGCAACAGCGATACGTGGCTTTTCCACCGGCGCAAAGGCCACAAACAGCGCGTGGTCGCGATGACGCTCCTGTAGCGCCTCAGAGTCATAGCGAGCTCCCTGGGCGATACCCACCACCTGGGCAGTACCTGATTTACCAGCGACACGAAAATCCAGATCTTTGCCAGCTCGCTTACCTGTGCCATAGCTTCGATTAACTACAGCATCCATCCCCTCAAATACCAGATCCCAATTATCCGGATGAGCTTCCAGGTTGTGCAGTATTTCCGGAGGCTGTTCGGCCCCATTAATAGTTTTCACTATCTGGGGACGATAGTGAGTGCCGCGATTCGCTAAAGTAGCGGTCATAACTGCCAACTGTAGCGGAGTGGCCAGTACAAATCCCTGTCCCAGCACCGCGTTGAGACTATCCCCCGGGAACCAGGGCATGCCTCGCGCACCGCGCTTCCAGTCCCGAGAGGGAAAAAGGCCGGAACGCTCCATCGGCAGGTCAATACCGGTTTTGGAGCCCAGGCCAAAGTGGGTTGCAATGTCGTGCATGCCGTCGATATCCCAGCGGTGTGCCATATCCCAGAAGTAAACGTCACAGCTCTGTGCCATCGCCTGGATCAGGTCCACCTTTTCACCATGCCCCCAGCGGACATGATCCCGATATATACGAGGATCATTCGGCAGTTTATAGAAACCCGGGTCCTTGATTTTGGTCTCGCGAGTGATAAGTCCCGCCTCAAGCCCTCCAAGCCCCATTAATGGCTTCAGGGTTGAGCCGGGCGGATATTGTCCTTGCACTGCGCGGTTAAAGAGCGGCACATCAAGTGAGTCGCTGAGGGCCCGATAATCGGCAAAGCTAATTCCGGTTACAAACAGATTTGGGTCGAAGGAGGGCTTGCTGACAAATGCCAAAACACCACCGGTGTTAACATCGATCGCCACTACAGCCCCACGGCGATCTCCCAGTGCATCGGAAGCCACCTGTTGCAGGTGCGCATCCAGGTGCAGGGTCAAGTCGGCGCCGGGCTTGGGATCCTGGCGTTCCAATACGCGCAATACCCTTCCCCGCGCATTGATCTCCACATTTTCATAACCCACCTCACCGAGCAGGGTTTTCTCGTAAGAGCGCTCCAGTCCCACTTTGCCGATACTATTGGTACCGCGATAGAGACGCACGTCTTCTTCAGTGAAGTTACTCAGGTCGCGATCGCTAATGCGACCTACATAACCAACACTATGGGCAAACAAATCCCCCAGCGCGTAATAGCGCACCAATTCGGCCTGCACTGAAACGCCGGGCATACGAAACTGATTAACGCTTATCCGTGCGATTTCCTCTTCGCTCAAACGAAAGCGGAGAGGCACCGGCTCAAACGGCCGACGGCGCTTCATGCGCTTGCGGAATTTAGACACATCGCTATCTTCGAGGCGAATTAAATGACCGATTAATTCAAGGGTTGCGTCCAGATCCTGCACTCGTTCACGGACAATAGAAAGGTTGAAACTGGCTCTGTTGTCAGCCAGTAATATTCCATTGCGGTCGTAAACCAGCCCCCGTGTGGGAGCCACCGGGCGCACCTGAATACGGTTCTCATCGGACTGGGTGCGGTAATCGTCGTAATTAACAACTTGCAGGTTATAGAAACGAGCTACCAGAACAGCCAGTAAGGCGATCACACCGACAATAGCCACCAACATACGGTTGCGAAATAACCGCTGCTCCGTGTGTGGGTCCTTAAGGTGATGGTCGTGAGGCATTAGAATTTATTTGAATGAATTTGACTGGCGCGCGAAAAGTCTAATCGCCTACATTACCACAGGGAATGTACGGAGAGAGAACTTGAATTGGCAAATCTCTCCGCCATTCATCGCAAACACTTTACTTGTGGTAAGGGTGCCCCGCCAAAAGTGTCCAGGCCCTATAAACCTGCTCTGCCAAAACCACTCTAACCAGAGGGTGTGGCAATGTCAGTGGTGACAGGGACCAGCGCTGATGTGCATTTGCCAAGCACTCTTGGGAGAGGCCATCGGGACCACCGATCAGCAGGCTGACATTTTCTCCCAGCAGTTGCCAATCGCGCAGCTGACCAGAAAGCTGCTCGGTACTCCAGGGTTTGCCCTTCACATCCAGTGCCACTACATGATCGCGCGGACCGAGGGCTGCAAGCATTGCCTCCCCCTCTTTTTTCCGCGCCTTTTCGATCAACGCTGCAGAACTTTTCTGGCCGCGTTGCCCAAGAGGAATTTCCACCATTTCCAAGGATATTTCGCGGGGCAAACGCTTGGCGTATTCGGCATATCCCTCCTGAACCCAGCCGGGCATTTTCCCCCCGGCGGCGAAAATTCGGATTTTCACCCCACTTAGTCCTTGTGAGGGTCACTGCCATCGGCATCATCACGGGTATTCGGTGTCATCGACCAGAGCTTTTCCAGGTCGTAGAAGTTACGCACATCAGCCAACATGACATGTACGACTAGATCGCCATAGTCCACCAAAACCCACTCGCCCTGCTCTTTGCCCTCAACACCAATCGGGCGCACACCTTCCAGCTTAAGTTCATCCACCACGTTCTCTGCCAGGGACTTCACCTGACGGCTGGAGGTACCTGTACAGATCACGAGGTTGTCCATTACATCGGAGAGTTCAGATACGTCCAGCGCAACAATGTCTTTGCCTTTCAGATCTTCCAGAGCCTTGAGCGCGATATCTTTAATATTTGTCATAACACCTTTATTCATTACTGGTCACCAATGGCAACCGCTTTTGTATAGAGTTGATGGTCTTCAATGTATTGCAATACGGTGGCCGGCAACAAAAATCGCGGCGACCGACCACTATTCAATAACTGGCGAATTTCAGTCGCCGAGATAGGCAACATGGTCTGCTCGCGCAATACCAAGCTTCCATATGCCTGCTCGCGCAAATCTTTTGCTGCCCCTTGATGGCTCTGTAGCAAGTCCATCAGTTCTGGGTTGCCCCCCGCATCACCGCTTTCTGGAAGATGCCAGCCGGGGCGGGTCACTACCACCAGGTGTGCAAGCTCCAATAGCCTCTGCCAGCGGTTCCACCTATGCAGGGTCAACAGGGAATCAGAGCCCATACAAAAACTGATGGATACGTCCGAACCCAGTTCTTTGCGCAACTCCTCCAGGGTATCCACCGTATAGGTATCACCGCCACGATTTAGCTCCCTCTCGTCCAGCTGCAGCTCATCACAGCCCTGCAGGGCCAAAGCCAACATGTCGCTGCGCTGGCGCGAGGAAACCCCGGGACTTTGGCGATGGCGTGGCTGGTGGCTGGGAAGCAGGCGCATTTCATCGAAATCCAGGGCCTGGCGCAGTTCCAGCGCCATGCGCAGGTGGCCAAAGTGCACCGGATCAAAAGTGCCGCCGAACAGGGCTATCGTATGCCGCTTAGTCGCCAAAATTACCTCGTTACTGGCTCATGAATGAGGGCCGGAATTAACGGCGAATGTGCCCATCCCCAAACACAATCCACTTCTGAGAAGTGAGCCCCTCCAGCCCCACCGGGCCTCGGGCATGGATTTTATCAGTACTGATGCCGATTTCCGCCCCCAGTCCATATTCAAATCCATCGGCAAAGCGTGTTGATGCATTGATGATCACCGAGCTGGCATCCACTTCCGCCAGAAAGCGACGACTGCGCGTGTAATTTTCAGTAACAATCGCCTCAGTGTGTCCTGAGCCGTAGCGGGCGATATGGTCCATCGCAGCATCCATATCTGCCACCACCCGAATGGACAGTACCGGGGCCAGGTATTCTTCACTCCAATCACTTTCTTTGGCCTCTGCGCACTGGGGCAGTATCTCGCAGGTACGGGCACAGCCACGCAATTCCACACCTTTAAGCTCATAGGCTTCTGCCAAACGCGGCAGCATTCGCTCTGCAATCCCCTCCGCCACCAGTAGGGTTTCCATGGCGTTGCACACGCCATAGCGATGGGTTTTGGCATTCAGGGCAATCTCAAACGCCTTCTGTTCATCGGCCAAGTCGTCGATATAAACGTGACAAACACCGTGCAGGTGTTTGATCACCGGTACTCTGGCCTCACGGCTGACCCGCTCAATCAGGCCAGTGCCACCTCGAGGAACGATTACATCCACATAATCTGGCATGGAGATCAGGGCACCAACTGCCTCGCGGTCACTGGTGCCCACCACTTGCACCGCCGTTTCCGGCAATCCCACTTCCCTGAGCCCCTGGGTAATACTGGCCGCGATCGCCTGATTCGAGTGCAATGCCTCACTGCCACCACGCAAAATAGTGGCGTTACCGGATTTCAGGCATAAACTCGCCGCATCAATCGTCACATTAGGGCGGGATTCATAAATAATCCCCACCACTCCCAGGGGTACACGCATCTTGCCCACCTGGATACCACTGGGGCGATAACATAAGTCCTCAACTTCTCCCACTGGGTCAGGCAGGTCCGCAACCTGCAACAACCCCTCGATCATTGCGTCGATGCGCTCATCATTGAGTTCCAGCCGATCGAGCAGCGCCGCATCCAGACCGCGTTCACGACCCGCCTGCATATCCTGAGCATTGGCCTCAGCCAGTTGAATCCGTTGAGCTTCCAATTCTGCGGCAATTGCCCGTAGAGCGCGGTTCTTACTATTGGTATCGGCTCTCGCCATTAGTCTTGAGGCAGAGCGAGCGGCGCGGCCCATCTGTTCGAGTTTGACGCGGGTGGATTGCTGATCAGTGGTATTGGTGGCGGTCACTTGGCGCTCCGTGCGAAATCCGGTCGGCCGCGCAGTATACCCCAGTGGCTATGGGTTGAAACGGCATAAATATAGGATGCCAACGGAAAACAGGTCGCATTCTTACTCCCTCGCCCAGCGGTCCAGGTTCTCGGCGATACTAGCGAGACGCATCAAGGGGTCCTCAACGGCCAACAACTCTACTCGCGCCTTATCCTCTAGGGGAAGCAACTGGGCGAGCTGCCAGGAGAGGGCATCTGCAGAGTCGACACTATCGAACTTGAGTGACAACATCTCAGCGCGATCCTTCAGCTCATCAAGCACCGATAGCAAGCCATCGCAGTCTGCGGGAATGGGTTTGGGCTCTTCGTTTGGCAACCATTCAACCTCCCCGAACAATAAACCGTTATCAGCGCGCTCGGTGCTGGCAATGCGGAAGCGACGCCGACCAACCACCTGTACATTCAATAATCCCCCCTCTCCCTGGCTCCAGTCGACAATGTGTACATAGACACCGAGCGGCCATACGGAGGCGTGTCCTACCTCCCCTCCGGAGCGGATCAATACAACGCCGAAGCCGCTATCACTTTTCAGTGACTCGCTGACAAGATGTAGGTAACGCTGTTCAAAGATACGCAATGGCAGGGTGACCCCCGGATACAGGGCCATACTCAGGGGAAAAAGGGGAATCTTTTGCAATGCTGTTCTCACCAGTTAGCTCATTTTGTAAAGATACCACCCACAGTACTACTCCTAGATAAATAGGAAGGGCGTTTTAGCGCCAATCCGCAGAACTGCGACAGAGTTTCCGCTTTATCCAAGTAATTGCCGGTGGCATGCTCGCCCTACACCCATTAAGCTGCTGCGGTTTATCAACCGAATGGAGACTATTGATGCCCAAAGCAACAGCCCGCCATATTCTGGTAGAGAGCGAAGGCAAGTGCCTGGAACTGAAGCAACAAATCGAGAATGGTGCAGATTTCGGCAAAATCGCCGAACAGCACTCCCAGTGCCCATCAGGCCGTTCCGGTGGGGACCTGGGCGAATTCAGCAAAGGCATGATGGTGCCCGAATTTGACAAGGTCGTATTCTCCGAGGAGCTCCACAAGGTGCACGGCCCGGTGAAAACCCAGTTCGGTTACCACCTGCTGGAAATTACCAGCCGCCAGGATTAATTGCTTGCGAATTAATCTACAAATAAAAAGCCGGGCAACAGCCCGGCTTTTTATTTGTAGAGAGGGGAATTCCCTCAGGCTTTGGCTGCGCCCTCAGGAATGTCCACTTCTCCCTTGTCCACTGAAGAGCCAGCACCCAGCGGCTTAAATATCACCAGCAACAACGGCAGCAGAGTGAGTGATCCAAGCAATGCTGCAGACATCGCCAGTGCGGTCAGTAAGCCAAAGTAAATTGAAGGCACAAACTTGGACAGCGCAAGAATTGAGAAGCCGGCAATAATCGTAATTGCCGTATAGAACATCGCGCGGCCAATAGTCGCATGGCTGCGATGCATGGTCTCCAGGTAATTGCCGTCTTTGGCGAATTCCGCACGGAATCGGTACAGGTAGTGAATCGCATGATCCACACCGATACCCACAGTAATCGCGGCGATGGTGATAGTCATCATATCCAGTGGAATACCGGCGAGACCCATACCACCTAATACCACACAAGCAGCGAGCATATTAGGCACCAGCGCAATAATAGCGATCGACAGGGAGCGGAATAACACCAGGAACATCAGCAGGATGCCCACAAATACCGCACCCAGCGTCAGGATCTGGGACTTAAACAGGCTCTGCAGCATATTGTTATACAGCACTAGCAAGCCGGTCTGGTGGATATTTTCCGGCGCTATGCCCATTTCATTGTGGGCGTAGTTGTAGATACGCTCGATCAATTCGCTACGGCGCAAATTCGGATCGGTTTCCATCACCCGCAAAGTGATACGCGCCTGGTTGTTCTCAACAGAGAGATAGGGATTAACCAGCACGCTACTGATTTCAGGCGGCAGGCTGGTGTTGGCTACTGCCAACTCAAAGTCATTGAGCTGACCGCCTTTTAAATCGCGAGCCACCTTAAACAGGGTCGCCAGGGACTGGACCTTGCCAATTTCCGGCTGCTGCTCCAGGTAATCGTGTAACTGTTCCAATTTGGTGAGGCCGGCCACAGTAAACCAGTAACTCTGCTCCTGGGACTCCTCTTCTCCACCGAAAGGATCATCAGAGGCGAAGGGATCTTCTTCAACCGCGAACGGGTCCTCCTCCGCCTCCATGGCAAAAGGATCCTCCTCACCTTCGAAGGCCGGTTCCGCTTCCTCCGGCTTGTCGAGGATAATATCCAGGGTCACAGTGCCACCCAGGCGGCGGTCAATCACCAACATGCCCTGGTAGATTTCAGTGGAGTCATCAAAGTAATCGATAAAGCGGTTTTCCACTTTCAGCTGGGAAATACCCACCACACTGACCACAGCTGCCAACAGGGAAACGCCCAGTACGATGAATTTATGGCGCTCAGCAAAGCTGGAGAAACGCAGGGTAAACGCGTGCGAATTATCCTGGCTCACCTTGCCCTGGCGCTTGGGCAGGATCATCAGGAAGCTGGGGATAATCAGGAATGACAACACCAGGGCCAGAGTTACACCCATGGTCATCATCCAGCCGAAATCAATCACCGGACGGATACCGCTCACCACCAACGACACAAAAGCAACGATCGTGGTCAGGGCAGTGTACAGACAGGGCTTGGCCATAAAGCGCACCGTCTGCAGCACCAATTCCTCGCGCCCCCATTGCGGATTCTGCGCAATATATTCGCGATAGCGCACTGCCAGGTGGATGGTGATCGCCAGGGTAATAATCAGCAGTAGCGCAACAAAATTGGCGGAGATCACCGTCATGCGCCAGTCGAGCCAGCTGAGCAGTCCCAAAATCATCACTGCTGTAGTGACACAGGTAAGTAGTGGCAACAGTACCCAGCGCGGCTGGCGGAAAATCAGTAATAAGGTAAGGATAATAAAGGCGAGGATACCCACACCAAAAACCACCAGATCACTCTTGATAAAGGTAATCATGTCTGAGGTGATCATGGTTACACCACCGAGGAACAGTTCCGCCTCGCCTTTATAACTGGCGAGAATCCCACGCACCTCATCAACCCGTGCCCGCGCTTCCAGCTCCTGGGCCGTTCGGTGTTCCAGATAAACTGCGCTTACCTCTTCCAGACGCTTAGCCTCTTCCGGGCTCAAACCCTCGCTATTGCGCTTGCGGCGCAGGGCGTCGCGCTCGCGCACCAATTCGATACCACGGCTGTCCAGTTTCAGGTTGGCAAGCAGCGCGGTCGTCTGGCCATCTGGACTTAGAATAAGCTCGCGGTAAATAGGACTGGAGAGGAACTCCTGCCGAGCCAGGTCCCTGTCAGTATCCGGATTGGACAGGGTGCGAATCTCGTCAGTGATATCGGTTAAAGACAGCTTGGGGCTGTACAACAAGGGCACATCGAGAATGGTTTGTACACTGGAAACGCCATCTACCCCGGCCAGCTCATCGCGCAGCTTGGCGAGAGTCTGCAGAGACTCGTCGCTAAACAGATCACCATCGTTGTAGCGGTACGTCACTACCAGGAAGTCGCCACTGGCGTAGCGCTCGGCAATCTCACGGAAATAGTCCAGGGATTTGTCCGCTTCCAGAGTTAGGGAGTCAGCGGAGGCATCGATCTTAAAGCGGGGCAGGCCCATAGCTGCCACAAGGGTGAGTAAGCCAACAACCATTAACACAGCCACAGGCCGTTTGGTCACCAGGTATTCGTAGCAGGTCTTGAAAGCTGACAGCATAAATTTCCGCTTATATCCAATAAATCAGTGGGCCGCGATGCGGCGCATATTTTGATCGCCCTGGCGGTGAATACGCAAATATAAAATTTGCAATATCACGGCGCTATTGGAAATATTTTCAGGGAGTATCGATATGTCCCAGATCGCGCTCGGGAAACAGCAAGTCCCGAACGCGCCGTTTGAGTTCTTTTGCTCCGGGAAAGCCGCCATCACGCTTGCGCTCCCAGATCAAATTTTCACCAATACGGATTTCAAATACTCCTCCAGTTCCGGGTTGTAATGCAACCTGTTGGAGGTCATCGGCAAAGGTATACAGTAGTTCCTGGGCCATCCAGGTGGCTCGCAGCATCCAGTTGCACTGCACACAGTAATGAATCGTGATGCTCGGTTTCACGGTTCTAGCCTCCCTCCAGTCTACTCACCCCAATGCGGAAGCAGCTTTTGTTCTACCCCCAGCTGGTCTAGTAGTCGTGCCACCACAAAGTCGACAATATCCTCAACTGTGCTCGGCTTTTGATAAAAACCGGGGCTGGCGGGCAGAATCATCGCGCCCATACGAGTGAGTTTGAGCATATTTTCGAGATGAATCTCCGAGTAAGGTGCTTCGCGTGGAACCAATATCAGCTGGCGGCGCTCCTTCAGGGCTACATCAGCAGCTCGCTCAATCAGATTGTTGGAGGCTCCACAGGCCACTGCTGACAGAGTGCCGCCGCTGGCTGGACAAACCACCATACTTGCCGGCGCTCCTGTGCCTGAGGCCACAGGAGAGAACCAGTCCCGTTTACCGAACAGGGTCAGCTGCCCCTCCTTTGCCGCAAAGCGATCGGCAAGAAAGCCCTGCAGGATATCATCATCACCCTCGGGCAGCTGCAGGTCTGTTTCCGTATTGATTACCACCTGAGCCGCATCAGACAATAACAACCAGACACGCACGTTAGCGGCGAGCAGGCACTGTAACAAGCGCAGGCCGTACTGGGCTCCAGAGGCCCCGGTCATGGCCAGGGTAACGGTTTTATCAAAAGTAGGTTGCTGCAAGGTCAATCCCTCGGGTTTCTTGATGGGAAACCCAGGGGTTGCCCACCGGTATTCTTTTCTAGACTGGGCGATGGTATTTCTGTTCCAGAGCGCCGATCAGGCGCTGGTGGATACCACCAAAACCTCCGTTGCTCATCACTACAATATGGCTGCCCTCACCCGCAAGCTGGAGCGCAGATTCCACTCCCCCCTCAATGGTGTCAAAAACTTTGGCTGGAACCGGGGAGTGGTGGGTGACTTCATCCAGAGACCAGTTCATTCCCTGTGGCTGATACCACAACACCATATCCGCACCGCTACAGGAGTTTGCCAGCTGGCCCTGGTGCACGCCCATTCGCATAGTATTGGAGCGCGGCTCAATCAGGGCGATGATCTTATCTTCCCCCACCTTGGCCCTGAGCCCATTTAAGGTGGATTCAATTGCTGTGGGGTGGTGGGCAAAATCATCGTAAACACGGATGCCTGCCACTTCACCCAAGCACTCCATACGGCGCTTCACCCCCTCAAAACGCCCCAATGCGACGGCACTCAATTCCGGTACAACACCCACGTGTCGAGCTGCAGCCATGGCGGCGAGGCCATTGCGCACATTGTGCATACCAGTGAGTTCCCACTCCACTCGCGCCACCTCAGCCCCTTCAAGCTGCACAGAGAAGCTGCTGCCATCCGCCGCAATATCGTGAGCCAACCAGTCTCCCGTGCGAATGCCCGGCGGACCTTCAACACCGAAACGCTGTACCTCAGTCCAACAGCCCTGCTCGAGAACCTGTTCAACATTTTCCTCAGCTGCAGCAACAATCAGACCATTGGCCGGTACGGTACGTACCAGGTGGTGAAACTGCCGTTGTATCGCCGCCAGATCATCAAAGATATCCGCGTGATCAAATTCCAGATTATTGATGATCACTGTGCGTGGGCGGTAATGCACAAACTTGGAGCGCTTGTCGAAGAAGGCAGTATCGTATTCATCCGCTTCCACAATAAAGAACGGAGACTCCCCCATACGTGCCGACACACCGAAATTGCCAGGCACACCGCCGATCAGGAATCCAGGCTGCATATCTGCCGCTTCCAGAATCCAGGCCAGCATACTGGCAGTGGTGGTTTTGCCATGGGTACCGGATACTGCCAGCACCCAGCGTCCACCGAGGAAGTGGTCACATAACCACTGGGCGCCAGAGGTATAAGGCAAACCTTTTTCCAACACCGTCTCTACTGCAGGATTACCCCGGGACATGGCATTACCAATAATGACCAGATCCGGGGCTGGCTCCAATTGTGCCGGGTCATAACCCTCGGTGATCTGGATACCCGCCTGCTGCAACTGGGTGCTCATTGGTGGATAGACGTTCGCATCGCTGCCGGTGACCCGGTGTCCTTCGGCCACGGCCAACTGGGCCAGACTGCCCATAAATGTGCCGCAAATACCTAATATGTGGATATGCATGGCGGAAATGTGTACTCCTGCTGGTTGCGGCGCAAGCTTAACACGGCAAATCAAGCCAGTAATTGCCAAATCCCGCACTTGCAATGCAATTTACTCGCTATTCCATTAGACTCCGCCCCCGCACTGGTCGGCCTCATCCCCTGTACGGTGGTAGGAATTTTCCAACAATGGCCGACACCCGATACGAGCTCCCGGAATTCCCTACTAGTACCGCTAATTGAATAGTGAGTACTGGGAAGAATTACCGGATCGGGACACTTCCCTAGATTTCTACGAATACAGGATAACCATGTCGAAGAAGAACGCCTTTTACGCACAGTCCGGTGGTGTGACTGCCGTGATCAACGCATCCGCCTGCGGCGTAATAGAAGCTGCCCGTGAAAACCAGGACAAGATTGGCAAAGTCTACGCGGGGCTGAACGGCATCCTCGGCGCACTGCGCGAGGAACTGATCGACGTGAGCCAGGAAAGTGTGGAAGACATCGCCGCGTTGCGCCACACCCCATCCGGCGCCTTCGGCTCCTGTCGTTACAAGCTGAAAAGCCTGGAAGAAAACCGCGCGGAATACGAGCGTCTGATCGAAGTGTTCAAAGCCCACGATATCGGCTACTTCTTCTATAACGGCGGCGGAGATTCTGCGGATACCTGCCTGAAAGTATCCCAACTATCTGAAACCATGGGCTACCCAATCCAGGCCGTACACATTCCCAAAACTGTGGATAACGACCTGCCGCTGACCGACAATTGTCCCGGCTTTGGCTCAGTGGCCAAATATGTAGCGGTATCCACCAAGGAAGCCGCAATGGATGTCGCCTCCATGTGCGCCACCTCCACCAAAGTCTTTATCCTGGAGGTGATGGGCCGCCACGCGGGCTGGATTGCCGCAGCGGGTGCCCTGGCCCAGGAAGAAGAAGGCGATGCACCGCATATTATCCTGTTCCCGGAAGTGGCCTTCGATAAAGAAAAGTTTCTCGCCAAGGTACAGAAGACCGTGGATGAAAAAGGCTACTGCGTTATTGTCGCCTCAGAAGGCGCCCAGTACGCAGATGGCACCTTCCTCGCCGATGCCGGCACCACCGATGCTTTTGGCCACAAGCAATTGGGCGGTGTAGCCCCGACTCTTGCCAATATGATCAAGAGCGAACTGGGCCTGAAATATCACTGGGCACTGGCCGACTACCTGCAGCGCGCTGCCCGCCATATCGCCTCCGCCACCGATGTGGAGCAGGCCTACGCCGTTGGTCGCGCCGCTGTAGAAATGGCGGTAGCCGGCAAGAACGCGATTATGCCGGCAATTATCCGTGCAGAAGGTGAAGAGTACAGCTGGTCTATCGCGGAAGCGCCGCTGTCTGAAGTGGCCAACGTGGAAAAATTCATGCCTGAAGAATATATCAGCGAAGACGGCTTCGGTATCACTGAAGCGGGACGCAAGTACCTGCTGCCGCTGATCCAGGGTGAGGATTACCCCCCCTACAAAAACGGCATCCCCCAGTACACAAAACTGAAAAAGCAGCTGGTGGAAAAGAAGCTGGACACTGAGTTTAATGCGTAATCTAAAAACTCTTTAGCCCTGGTTCAAAAAAGCCTCCGAATAAAACCGGGGGTTTTTTATTGGCGCAGCTGGAAAAATTACTTTTGTAATCCTGTATCTGACCAAACTGCAAATTCATTACCGCAGGGCTCGGCAAAGTGAAAGCGCCGACCTCCAGGAAAGGAAAAAATAGGTTTTATTACTTTGGCACCGCAGCTCTCGACTTTTTGTAAGGTATCCTCTAGGTCAGAACTATATAACACTACCAGCGCTGCACCGTTGACTGTTGAACTGTGCAGATTCGCCTGAAAAAAACCACCATCCAACCCTGCACCGGAAAAAGCAGAATACTCGGGGCCGTAATCCGTAAATTCCCAGCCAAAAGCTTCAGAAAAGAAAGCCTTGGTCTTTTCCAGATCCTTCGATGGGAACTCTACATAATTAATCTTTTCGTGATTATCCATATAACCTTCTCCCGGTATTCTAATTAAATGACATCCTAATCCGTGATGGGCTTATCTGGCGTGTCCACAACTCGGAAACTGCCATTGGCCACCGCCAGGGGTTGGTCATTATGCATAATAACTGCGCGATCCATCATCAGATCAAAATCCAACATGGCGTAAAGAACAACTCCACTTCGTCCCTGGTAGATATCCGGACGATAAACCAGTGTTGCCATGCGTACTCCCATTGGTGCATACGAATAACTGGCTTTGCCGACCAGTTTGCCCCCCGCAGTAACATAACAACTGGACTCGGTTTCATAACTGACAATATGAGTGGATAAATCGGGAAAATCTCCCCCTTCGGAGTAATGGGTGCCAGTCCACTCCAGACTTAATCCCACAAGACTTTCAAATGTACGTGACATAGAAGGGACTCCCCCCTGCAATCCAATTGGTATGAACAGACTCAAGTATGGCCGTTCTTTCGGGGCGCAGAAATCCAGGAGCTTAAAAATTTATTAAGAGTGATTAATTTTTTGAGGGGAGCGAAATAAAAAGGACCGCACCACCAGGGTGCGGCCATTCGCTTCTAGGGAAAAGCTATCAACTTCAAGAATCCTGGAGAAGCGACGACAGGGAGCTGATAACCCCATCGCCAGGACAACCAGAATATTTATTATTAATCAAAAATTGATATATATCAGCGTGGCCAGGAAATTTTGACTTCACGAGAGGCGCTATCTTCAGCACCATCGCCATCACTCACTGTGAGGGTAATTTCGTAATTTCCAGTTTGAGAGTAACGGTGTAACGCCCAGCGTCCACTACGTTGTACGCCATCACCAAAATTCCACTGATATTGAAGTTTGTTATCGCCATTATATTGACTGCGATCTTCTACCCATACCAAGCGAAAAAAGCGATGTAATTTAAAATTCGCTTGCAGAGAGGCAACGTCATCTTTCACTTCAATAATTTTCTCAATAGTGGATATCGCACCACGATCATCTTTTACCTGCAAACGTACCAAGTAACTACCTGGGATATCGAAACTGTGGCTGGGGTTTTGCTCTGTGCTTCTCGCACCATCACCAAAGTCCCAAGACCAGCTCACCAGGTTCCCATCTTCATCGCTACTGTTGTCGATAAAGTGGAATATAAGACCCTCAGACGCCCAGCTAAATTCAGCCGTGGGGACCAGGTTGTCTGCACCCAGGTCCAGCTCAACGATTACAGGGTCGTGATCCGATGCTCGGTAAGGCCCCGCGGAGTACAGATTTTCCTGCTGCTCTACGCTTTTATATTCAGTGTTGTAATCCAGCGCACGCGGCTCATCGGCATTGATATGCCAATCCACTGTGGCAGTTACCAGTGGAGCCAGGGAAGCGCTGGCAAGAGCATGATCCAGGTAACCGGACTGGCCGTCATACACATAGGAATAAGCTTCGCCTGCTCCGTACCATTCCAGCAGATCGGTATAACCTGCACCCTTAAGCGCGGTAATGGGGTTTTCCATGGCGTAGCTGTTGAGATCACCCAATACCAGCACGCGATCGATGCCAGTTCCTGCAGGGTCGCTATCGATCCAGCCAGCCAAGGCATCCGCAGCCAGAGTGCGTAGGGAGTTCCAGCAGCCCTGTCCATCCCCCTGATCGCTGTTTAGGCTGCCATCACTGGGGCAACTGCCCTTGGATTTAAAGTGGTTCACAACCACGACAAGACGCTCACCGGAGGAAATCTCAGCAAATGCCTGTAACAGCGGTTGGCGATTACCATCGTCGAAGGGATAATCCTGCAGTGTGACAGCACTGCCGATCGGCATAACACGGTCGCTGCGGTAGATCATACCTACGGCAATTTCATCGTCGCCGAGCTGTGGGAGCTCCGGATTTACAAACTGGTAGCTCTGCCCTGAGCCTGCGCTGTTCAATCCATTGACCAAGTCCTGGATTGCACTGTCACTACCGTAGCCATCATTCTCAATTTCCATCAGGCCAATGACATCGGCATCCATACGCAGGATTGCAGAAATAATTTTATCTCTCTGGCGCTCGAACTCTTCCGGGGTGTCAGCACCACGAGCTGTGGGGAAGCCGCCTCCGCTGCCATCGCCATTGAAGTAATTCAGCACATTAAAACTGGCAATACGCAAACTGCCTTCACCAGGCAGTACAGGAGCTTCCTCACGCAGGTTTATGGGAGAGAACTGCGGTATCTCAACCGGGTGTACTCGATAGGCACCAAACCCATAAGCCATCACGCCGGTAAGTTCTTCCAGAGTATCGCCACTGCGCAGCGTGTTGTATGCGCTCAAACCCGGTGCCGGATAAGGCATTTCTTCAGGGTTTTGTACGGTGGAGCCATCATCCAGAATAATTTGATTGAGCTCGTTGGCCGCTGCCTGGGCAATAGCCGCTGAGCCGGGAGCATTATTGTGGGTAGGGATGTAAAGTCTGCCGCTGGAAAGAACAATCTCACCATAACGGCCCAGGTTGTAGTGACCATTGACTGTCAGGCTTTGCGGGAATTTTACCAGCATACCCTCGAGCTGCTCCTGCTCTTGGGCTGAGTTAAATGGCATCTGCACATTGGCAGCCGTTACCTCGTAACCGCTACCACAAACGCTAACGCCGTCCACCTGATTCAGCTCGGTAAAATCGTAAAACTCATCAACAATACCGCCAACCCGTACCAGATCTCCAACCTGAACATCCACCCCGAAAGCATTATCGTGAATAAACAGACCTTCAGAAGTCGAGTCCTGGCCATCCTGATCACCATCCTCTTCCTGCAGGAAGAAGCCGGCAAGGCCGGTATTGGAATCTTGGAAATTGCCAACCACTACGGCTTCAATTTCGTGGCGTTCACCCTCCAACGAACTTGCGAACCCCTCACCCTGTATCTGGCTGATTAGTGTCGCTGAATCACCACAAGCACCTAACTCGATTCCACCGCTGCCATCGCCACCGCCTGTATCACCCTCAATATGCCAACCCAGGTGGCCGAAGTTGTTCTGGCCAACACTGGACCACTCCTGGGCGGGATTGAACGCACTATTGCCATCGGTACGACCACTGACCACATCCAGGTTGCGTATCAGAGTCTGATTCTGGGTACCGACACTGCTATTGCCCCACTGGCTACCGGGGTCAGTACCAATTTGACCGATTACATCGACGAAACCGTTAGGGCCAGCAAGTGCTACCGCATCGTCACCATTGAACAGGCCACCGCTATAAATCTGGTCGGCCACATCCAGCATGGCTGCATCAGAGCTGCCGTGAGCGAGAACAAACACTTCATCATCACCCAGGGTTCCAGAGAGTGTGATATTTACAGCGGCAGAATCGGAACCATTGAAAAAAAGCTGTATCGAGTAATTACCCAGATCTACAGCCGCTCCGGTACCGTTATAGATTTCCAGTGCCTTGTTATTGCCGCTGCCCTCGATATATTCCGAGATTATGAGGTCGTTGGCCTGGACCTCTTCAGCCATCAGTGGAAGACCCAGGGCTGCCAGAGCAGCCAAGCCAAATTCTTTCATCGCCATTTTTCCCAATTGCCGGATTCGCATTTAGCGGCGCAAAGAGTGGCGGGGAATTCCTAAATTTCGATGAAACAAATGTTAAGGTTAAGTTTCAGTGACTCGACTTGGCGACTCATCCTCAATTTGCACTCAACTTGAGTAGCAAGCTCTCTCCCTTTAACAAAAAGACAAGCTGATAGTTGCATTTGTCACCAGACAGTATATAGTCACTTATATAAGCACTTATATAAATATTAATTTATGGATTACAGTCAATTGGGAACTCGCCTCAGACACCTGCTTGAGCTACTGGATGGCGATGTCAGTAAGAGCTATAGCAGCTGCGGTATAGAAAATTACAAACCGCGGTATACCCCAGTAATGCGCACTCTAATGCAAAAAGGCGACGTTACCATCGGCGAGATAGTAGCCAGTGCTCAACTGTCCCAACCTGCAGTCAGTCAAACCGTTAAAGATATGGTGAAACAGGATCTGGTAGAAATAGTGAAAGGAGTAGATGCGAGAGAGCGCAAGGTTAGACTGACCCACAAAGGCGCATTACTTCTACCGCGCTTGAAAGCTCACTGGCAAGCCACTGTATCTGCAGAAAAGTCCTTAAATGCAGAGCTACCCATGCCATTGTCAGATTTGCTGGATACCGCCATCAACGCCCTGGAAAGAAGCCGTTTTCAAGATCGTATACAGAGGCAATTACCCGAGGAGATCAAGAAACAATGAAGCCAGTCATAGCGCTTTTCCTGCCCTTGCTATTCTCTGCCCATTCAGGCCAAGCTGAAGAAAAATGCCAGTTCAATACCAATTCAGTCATCAAAGCGGTATCTGCCGCTGTCGGAGATAAATACGTACTGGCAGATAAAGCTGATATCCTGTCGAAACAAATAGCTGAATTAGCAGACTCCGCCGAATTAGAGCAGTATTGCAACAATACCCAGATATTCTCCAAAAAAATCACTGATAAAATCCGCGAGTTATCCGGCGACAAGCACTTCTACTTGGAACATGTTGGAGACCAGGATGAGTCAAATAACTGGATAGAACAATGGCGAATAGAAGCCCCAAAAAATAATTATGGAGTGAAGAAAATCGAGATACTATCTGGCAATATCGCCTATATATCCCTTTCCTCTTTCCATACTTTTGAAAATGCCAAGTCCACCCTAGGGGCAGCTTTTACACTGATCCAACATAGTGATGGCCTAATTTTGGACCTGCGTAACAATGGCGGAGGCGATGAAAATACTGCAGGCGCTATTCTGGAATCCCTTATCGATACCACTAAGCCATTCCCCTTTGTAATAGAAAGCAGGGAAAAGAAAATAAAACCAAGTCGTATCACCACCCTACCCTGGCCAGCCTATGGTACGGAGAGACCACTGGTAATCTTGATTAATGACCGCTCCTTCTCCGCCGCTGAAAGCGTTGCATTCTCGTTGCAGCAATTGGGCAGAGCCAAAATTATCGGCACTGCCAGCGCCGGCGGGGCGCACATGATGGATACACCCCAATCCCTACCCTTCGGATTTGAGATCGGTATTCCCAGTAGCCGCCCGGTTTCTACATTGACTGAAGGCCCGGTTAATTGGGAAGGGCACGGTGTAAGTCCAGATATTGAGACCGGTGATCAAGATAGCTTACAGGTTGCTCTAAAAACGATAAAAGAACAAAATTAATCGTGAATCGTTTACAAGGACCTCGGTAATGGAGTTTAAGGATTAACGATGGCCACCTCCCTTCGACCAATAACCAAGGATAATTACGAGGCTGTTTGCGATCTAGATGTTGCCTTGGAGCAGCAGGAATATGTCGCATGCAATCTGTGGTCACTGGTAGAGGCACAGTTCAATACTGGATATGAAACCCGCGCGATTTATTTTGGAGAAAATCCAGTTGGTTTTTTTATGTGGGTCAAGGAAAACCATGAAAAGATGTCTATATGGCGTTTTATGGTTGACCAGAAATACCAGCAAAAGGGAATAGGCAGGGCTGCCCTGAAGTTAGCCCTGCATGAGATCAGGCAGACCCCCAATATTAAGCAAATAAAGATTTGCTACAACCCCAAAAACCCAGTTGCTAAAGATTTCTACTCTAGCTTTGGCTTTGTAGAAGTTGGAATAGATGACGATAACGAGGACATGCTTGCCATAATCGACCTCTCCAATACAGAAGTCCAAGTTGAGCCCTGTACGTACCAGTAGCTTTAGAGCATGGAGTTATGATTACTTAGCGAAATGGACAAACAGGCTTAACTCCGCTCCAAACGGTTAAGCTCTGATCTTCCTTGTTGTCGGTAGGCGCTCCACTCCGGCTCTTAAAAGAGCCCTCCTCTATAGTCAATCGCATTAGCGCTGTGCCCTTGCGTTCCTGGATGTTGGGAGGGCGGACCTGCTCCCATCGGTCAGGCTCAATATCGTTCATTATGACTTTAAAAGCCTCATCGAACTCCCGGGAGTCATGCACACGTTCCCCACGGCAAAACAACACTGCCGAGCGATAGTTGGCACTGTGGTGAAAAGCAGATTTTGCCAGCACCCATTCATCGTATTGTGCAAATGAAATACAGATTGTTTCCCCCGCATCTACCAGCTTCTGCAAACGGCTTTTATTTGCCACATGGAAATACAGGAAGTCTCTCTTCCGCCATACAGTCAATGGAATAATGACCACCTCCCCATTCTGTATAAATCCAACATGGCCGAGCTTTAGCTCATCTACCAGCTGATACACAACTTCCCTTTGATAGCTGGCTCTCTTTGCCGCCCGACGTATCCTGCTCTTTGCAGTGGCAGGCAACTCAGGGCCAAAATGATTGGTAGTGTCCATAGAAACCTCCTTACTAACCGCTGCTCATTTAATCTATGTCGCCAATCTAAGAAGTTACTGGTACTCTGAAAAGGTCCAGTTTTTGCTCTTTCATGGTGCCAGTTTTGAGCGTTCCAGACTTCACTGACCTAACCCTGGATCGGGCCCAACCACTACAGGCCCAGCTGTATCGAATGCTTGTACAGCGCATTTGCAGTGGTCGGTTGAGCACCGGCAGTAAATTGCCATCTTCCCGCAGAATGTCGGCGTCTCTGGGAGTGAGTCGCAATACCATTACGCAGGTATTGGAACAGTTAAAGGCCGAAGGCTTCCTCACCAGTAGATCTGGTCAAGGCGTGTTTGTCTGTGCATCACTGCCGCCACATGTGGAAGCCCCCCAGCGAATGAGCTGGCAATCGGATACTGATCATCCGCCACAGCTGTCAACTTTCGGGGAATCGTTAAGAAATGCACCGCTTGTCAGGGAGAAGCTATTGCCCTTTACACCGGGATTACCGGATCTCGACAGCTTTCCTTTTCATCTATGGAATCGCCTCTATCGGCGGCATCAAGACAGAACAGCACTCATCGGCTATGGCCCCAGTCAGGGCTATCAGCCATTAAGACAGGCATTGGCAGAATACTTACGTAACTCCCGGGGAGTCCGCTGTAGCGCCGAGCAAATCATTATTACTAACGGTACCCAGGAGTCCTTGAGTCTCTGTGCACAAGTCATACTAAATCCGGGGGATACCGTAACCATGGAAAACCCCGGCTACCGACGGGCACGCATCGCTTTTCAATCTGCCGGTGCAGACCTCCATTTGGCAGGACTAAAAAATGGCTCTCTGGATGTAGAATCACTGACAAAGCACAATCACACCGCCAAGCTTCTCTATACAACCCCTACACACCAATATCCGATGGGTGGAGTAATGCCTGCCAGTGACCGCTTAAGGCTGCTGGACTGGGCAGCAAGCTCTGAAGCCTGGATATTGGAGGATGACTACGACAGCGAATTCTCATTTGTACACAAACCCGTGGCAGCGCTGCAAGGAATGGCGGAGGACACACCTGTACTTTATATGGGCAGCTTTAGCAAAACTCTTCAGCCCGGTATTCGTCTGGGCTATATGGTGGTTCCCAAATCAGTGATACAGGTATTTAACCACGCCAAAGAGATGCTATCTGGTCACTCACCCCTTCTTTCCCAAGCCATAGTTGCCGACTTTATTGAAGAGGGACATTTCGTACGACACCTGCGTAAAATGCGCATCAACTATCGGGAAAAATGGCTGCATTTTTGCGATTTGGCACGACATAAACTTGAACCCCAGGCGCAACTCATCGCAAGTAGTGCCGGAATGCACGTGGTACTCGCCACGCCCGGCAGGAATGACCTAGAACTGTCAAAGAAATTAGCCGAACACCGCATCGGTAGCACTCCACTTTCTTTTTTCTATCCCGACAAATCCTTGAACCATGGCCTGGTATTAGGGTTCGCCAATACCAGTAAACAGCAGCGAGAGGACTGCATAGATCTTCTGCAGAGTTTTTTGACAAACTCATCCAGCTAGCAAACTTTCAATATCACTATTATTGGCAACAGCATTTCTATGCTATGACCAATAGAAAATACTGTTAGTGCACCTCCTATGCACACTCACCCTGCACATGCCTGATCAACCCTAGCCTGAAGTTATCCACACTTTCCTATTGCCGATAAAGACAACAACTGGGATAGATACACGCTGAAATAGCGAACTTTTTTTGGCACAAGTATTGATCTATGGGAATCGAATTCAACTAGGATAGGATTTATGCACAATTCCAGCCAAACTTTAGATACTAGCCAAACAAAAACGGCAACCTCGTCAACTGCATGGCTAGCCATGATAAGCCTTTTTTTAGGCGCCGCCTGTATCCAACTGGTCATTACGCGCTACCTTAATGGCGAGGTAGCACCGCAGGCCTTTGCAGCCGCATTAGAGCAGCTTATTCGAACAGAAAAAGCCCCCACAGCCATTCAATCTTTAGCCATATTTTTCACCCCGCACATCACCAGCCTGACCTACTCACTGCATTTTGCCATTCTACTTGCCGGGGCACTCTTAATATTACGGATATTAATGCCCCTAGGCGCCCTACTCATGTTTCTGAGCTTCATAGTATTATGGGGCTTTACTTATATGGGCGAAAATAGCTGGTTCTTTGAATTTTTATCACCGGCGTTGTATGCATTAGTCTTAGCGGTAAGCAGCTATAGCCTCACCCCAAATATTCAGAAAACTTCCGATCACCCCTCATCTCATCCAACGCCCTATTACCAGCGTCTATTGGGCGGTATTCTGGCACCCGATATAAGCTTTTTGTCCTGGTGCCTCTGGGTGATTGTGGCATCTAGCGTGCTGTTTGCGATATTTTTGATGTCGCGCAATGGCGGCAATCACATACTTCTAGCCAGCCTATTATCCAGTATCACCATTGCCATCCTAGCAATACTTTCGAAATTTTTAGACCGATATCGCGTAGTCGCACAGACACAACAATCCAATCTGCTGGTAGGGCGTTGGATTAACCTGTTCACCATCACCATTGGTGTTATGTTGATTTTTCAGGTTTATGAAGACAGCTTACTGAACTGGTTTACCGTAGAGGGCTATAGGGGACTGGTGAACTCCTATGTAGAGTACGGAAACACCCCGTTATGGTTTCGCAACGCATTAGCCTGGGTTGCAGAACATGCCAATATTTTTATGCCCATTCAAAGGGTTTTCGAAGTCTCTGCTGCAATCTGCATGGTCATATTAGTTTTTCGTTTCCCTATTGTTCTATTGACCACCGGGCTATTCGCCATTCTTTCCTTTACCGAATTCGGAGTAACCAATATTTGGCCCCCAGCACCTGGCAAGCCCCCGGCCTGGGTGTTTGAGCTACTACTCACAACGTTAGTGAGCTTAACCTGTGGCCTCTACTATCTTTTTGATGCTTTGAAATACAAATCCTGGCATTACTGGCTGCTTGGTTCAAAGGTGTTTGAATCCATATCTAACCTGGATAAACGCCTACTTTTTGTCTTATTTTTCATCTTGGAAATAATTTTATTTTCTGAAGGAGCCATCAGTAAAGAAAACGATATACTGGCATTACATTTTGCATTACTCGCACTGATTCCTTTATTTTATATATTGATACTTATAGATATCTTTAGAAAAGATATCACAACGCTCTAACCATCAATTAGATTTAAACATGGTTAAAATGATATCTGGCCAGGCTCAACTCCTCACTTTATCATTCACATAATTAATCCGTAGAAAAAAATTCGTTAAAAATACAACATGAGGACAAAGCACCCCATTTGATAAGCCGCTACTTTAGCTAGAACAAACTAATACTATAAAACTACTTTTAAAGACAGATATCTATTGATACCTGCCAAATAGCACATAAAAAATTTTTAAAAAAATTATCTAATAAGCGTAATTTCTGTGCCGCTTTCACTCTGATCAACCCAGGTCCAACGGGCACTGGGATTGACGTCAGGGAAATAAATATAGTAATCGCCGGAGAGTGGAACTGCCGAAAGCTTAACAGTACTGTTTACACCTATACAGCCGCTTGTATCGCTAACGATATAGAATAAATCTGATATCTCTCCACTCGTTTTTGGTAAGTCATCATAAAATTCGGCAGTGTCTATCAGAGGCTCTTTTTCATCTACAACAAATAATATTTGATCTGCCAGATACTGTTTGACCTTAATTATGTCTTTATCTTCCAAGCAATTTTGATTGTTATTTCCGAATCCCTTGAAGTGTAAATTAAGATCATACCTATCAGCTTCCGTCTTTGTATCAACCACTTCGGGCAAGCCAATACCCTCATCATTGGTCTTCATATAAGTCCCAGAAGGACTGACGAGATAGACCCTATCAACACCCACACCTGCAGCCTTTGATTGACTGGCGCAAACCAACCCTGCAGCTAACAATATAAATTTAAAATTAGATCGAATATTCATTTTCCCAGCATCCTTTTTTACATTTAATCTAAAATTATATTGATTCCATCATCATACTTGATATTAATTCGATTATTTTTTAATTGAGTAGATCCAGAAAAATAACTTAAAACTGACGAACACCTCACAAAGATAACAGAACCATCAAGCTAGACCCGATATATCAGAAAATGGAAGATACACAGGTGTAACCACTTAAATTAAACATGACACGACGACATAAGCTTCGAATAAGAGCGATTTTTAAGCTAAGAAACACTATCGAAAATATTATAATCAGTCTGCATTCCAGGAAAATCAAACTAAAATTAGAAGAAGATATAGTAAGTTATGAGGCTAAGTTAAACACCTCGCAATTCTAAAAGATTTCGCATTCGCTTAGAAAGTAGCAGAATTTTATCAATGGTTGATCTCGCCCCAGCTTTACCCAAAAAGAAAAAATGGCCTCCCGGAAGGGACTCTGAGAGATAGTTTTCAGAAGTCTTAACTAAGCGCTTTAGTTCTTCCCAACGTGTTAGAGAAAGCTCCTTAAAACTCTTATCTCTTAGCACTTCCCTAATTAAAACTCGACTTCTAATAAATGCCCAGTCGGCTGTATTTAGCAGTACGTTTTCCGCATCACAAAGTGAATCTCCGTGGATAACTACAGGAAAAGGATAATCTTCATAACCAAAAGTATTAGCTGACTGGATGCTTCCTTGAATATCATCAATAAAGCGGTTTTTCTTATACATTAAACCGGTGCCAATCAGGCCTACTGGTGTGGCCCCCAGCATACGCTCTCGATAGACTTCTTTCTTTAGAATAGGATGGCCATTATATTTACCTTGATCTTCCAAAGCTTGAAAAAACCAAGGATAGAGACATTCTCGATTGGCTAAGCCCTCGGGTGTCATGGTGATATTTTCTGAATTAGCCTTTGGCATAAAGCCGGGAACTGCAGGATCTCCAGACATTGCGACAAACATCGCAATTGAAATCTTCTTTCCAATAACCTCCTTCCCAAGAGCTCCGGCAATCTTACATCCCATACTCCAGCCGCAAACGATCACCTCACGTTGTAAGTTATTCCTAGAAACCACCTCATCAATCACTTCAGCGACTTGCTTTCCCCAATCGGCAATCGTAAAGCTGGGATAGAAGCCATCAAAAACCTTATTGGCAATTGGGAAAGAGACAGCCAGGAAGGGATGGCCTGAGCGATGAACCCAGTAACTGATAAAATCCTCTTCCCTGGCCTCAGGGCAGCCATAGAAGATACGTGCCAGATGAGAGTTACCCGGTATGAATACCATTAAAGGTTTGGATTTTTCCGCAGCAATATAGCGGTAAAGAACAGGAAAGCCAGCTGCAGAGCCCAAGACTTCCCCTTCTTGCAATATCCCAGGCTGTATTTTTTTCATGCCTTTACCAAGACTGAAGCCCTACAGGCACGCTTCGATGCAGGGTTAAAGAAACCACTATAGAGAAAGTAATTAAATGCTGCACCAGCCTGATTAACCGGGCGCTTTGCCCCAGACTTCCTCCAGTCGCTGATCTCGCCCACAACGGAATCGATAGTACTTATAACGCAGTGGATTACGCTGGTAATAATCCTGATGGTAAGCTTCCGCAGGATAAAATGTAGCTGCGGGTTTTATCTGGGTCACCACTTTCTTACCCAGCTCGGCCTCTACTTTCTTCTTACTCTCTTCGGCCAGTTGTTTCTCTTCTTCATTGCCGTAGAAAATTTCAGCGCGATACTGGTCACCCCGATCACAGAACTGTCCACCAGCATCAAATGGGTCCACATTGTGCCAGAAGATATTGAGTAAATCCGAGTAACTCACTTTGTTAGCATCATACTTAACCTGAACCACCTCAGCATGACCGGTACCACCAGCAGAGACCTGATCATAAGTGGGATTTTTCACATGACCTCCGCTGTAACCTGAGGTGGTTTCCAGCACGCCATTCACTTTGTCATAGGGTGGTTCCATACACCAGAAACAACCACCGGCAAAAATAGCGGTACGAATATTCGGGGAATCCTGGGCATATCCGAGGGTGGCAGCCAGGAGGATAAACAGAGTAAAGACGCCGCGCATAGCTAATTCCTGTGGACAATTCTATTGATAGGTAATCTTCTGTCGGCTTATAGGGTGAAACTCTTACAGTGTGACAGTGCCCTGGCAGGCACGCAGGAAAATATCGCGATATTCCACTGCGTTAAAAGACATTGGGTTACTGGCTGCAGACGGATCTTCTGCAGCCATACGTCCAATCTTATCGGCATCATCGCTACCAATACCAATTTCTTGCAAAGTATGAGGAATGCCCAGCTGCTTACGCAGGCCAATAACCCAGTTAAGCACTGCATCAAAGCCACTCTCAAACATGTCTTTCCCGGTCAATTGCAAAGAGAGCGCCAATTGTCCCATGGGAACCTCTATGGCTGGCCTGTTCGCTACAAGGACATAGGGCATCAGTATGGCATTGAGTAAGCCGTGATGTTTATCGTAAAGGCCACCAAGAGGGTGGGCGAGAGCATGAATGGCTCCCAAGCCACGTTGGAAGGCAGTTGCACCCATACAAGAAGCAACCAGCATCTGCTGACGCGCCTTCAACTCGGTACCAATCATGTAAGCCCGCGGAAGATACGTCTTGATCAGCCGCATGCCTTGCAGGGCGATCCCCTCTGCCATGGGGTGGTACATCAGTGAATAATAGGATTCCAGGTTATGGGAAAGCGCGTCCATCCCTGTCGCTGCAGTTACTGCTGGTGGCAATCCGATCGTCAGCTCGGCATCCAGAATCACAATATCCGGCAAGATATTGGGATGAAAAATCAATCGCTTGATTTTTGCATTTTCATCAGTGATCACTGCCACCCGCCCAACTTCTGAACCGGTTCCAGCAGTGGTGGGTACTGCAATCACCGGAACCATGCCATTGGGGTCAACACGCTTATAATTATCGCCAATATCTTCAAAGTCCCAAATGGGCCGACTCTGCCCTGCCATCAATGCAATAGCTTTGCCTGCATCAATAGCAGAACCACCACCAAAGGCAATGACTCCATCGCAATTTTTATCCCTTAAAATTTCGACGCCTTGATCAATATTCTCACTATTAGGGTTGCCTTTTATCGCTGAGAAAACTTCTAGTTCTAGGCTATTTTCCCGACAGGGAGTATAGGCACGCTCAATCAGTGGCATAGTGGCAAGACCGGGATCTGTCACCACTAAGGGGCGCTGTATATTCAATTCAACGCAGGCCTTGGCAAGATCCGCTATTCGCCCGGGTCCAACCCAAATATTGGTAGGGAAATTCCAGTTTACCCGGTATTTATCCACACTTGCCTCTTTATTTATCCAGTCCAGCCAATGCCCTCAATGACTTTCTGAAAACAGCTAATCTGCAACCTGTAAACGGGGCTTTATTGAGTTAACCAGATTAAAAATCAATGTACGGTTTATCGAGTTACAATCTTCCCAGTACCCTATTCCAAAATGATCCTCACCATTTGCCATAGACCAAATCTCTCCACACATCCCTTCATCTTCATAGCTCAGAAAATAGCCGGAAAATTGTCCCAGTTGAATTGCGGTAAGGGCTGCCTCACCCTCGTCGTAGTCATTCAGGAAAGTTTCAGTTTGTTGCTGTGCAGTTATCCCTTGAGAAAACCCTATTTTCAGTTGCGCATTGCTACACCGTTTCCTTAGCTCCATGCCCATTTCTCCATCAACCGTCTGTATGTACCACTTTTCCGGCAGGTCTATTGAATAATTTTCTAGCTCGTATTCCGCGGCACTAATCAATAACGGAGAAAAAAATGACAATACTATGCAACAATGTATGTACTTCACCTCAACACCTCCACCCAAATACCCACTCTATGTAACTTATAACTCACTAACTATTCAACGGTGTGAACTTTCATTGTGATAGATTTAACCACTTCGATTACCGGCGAGAAATCCACCGAATTACAGTCACTTTGAAAGTGTGCAACCAGTAAATCGATTCCATCGCCCAAAAACCATTTTGCCATACACTTTCCTTTCGATTTAAAAGTGACGAAATAACCGGAATAATTACCAATCTGCACTGAAGAAACCGGATGTTCCAATGGATGTTGTTCTAAAAATACGTCAGGATCGCCACCATCTTTTAATAATCCCTCTCTCAGAATGTAGGCCATCAAGTTACCGGTGCCTTTCTGTCGAAATTGAATTCCTATCTTGTTGTAAGGATCTTCGTACCTTGACCACTCACCAGGAACATCTAAAGTAATATTTTTATAAAGATAAGGTTCCGCTTTTAGCACCAATGAATTGAGTAAAAGTAACCCTGCAACACAACTTTTAATCAACCTCACAGAAATTCCCTCTTTAACGGTTCCCTAGCCTTAAATTTTAAAATGGAAGGACTTGGGTCTAGTTAACTGCTCAAATCCAACCCGGGACAAAGTACACCCCCTTCCGGACCGCTTTACCCCAGTCCAGGCCAACTCTGGGTCCAGGTAATCACACCGATTAAGGAAAACTGTGCCTACCTGTAAATGATCCCCAATTGCCAGGGCGACCTCTTCATCCTGTGAAAAAATTGCTGCGGTGAGGCCAAACTGGCTGTTATTCATAAATTCTAGAGCCTCGCCATCATCATGCACTTTTTGCACCCCCAATACCGGTCCAAAAGACTCCTCACGCATCAGGCGCATTTTTTGGCGTACTCCAGTCAATAACTGTGGTGCCAAATACTGGGTACCGCGTTTATCCAGCGGGAAGTCACTGGTGCTCAGGTGCGTCTTGGCGCCCTCGGCCACAGCTTCGTCTATTTGTACACGTACTCGATCAGCGGCTTCTGCACGAACGAGGGGGCCTAGTGTGGTGTCCGGATCATCCGGGCGGCCAAGCTGATATTTACCAACCAGAGCGACGGCACGCTCTACAAATTCGTCGAATAGTTTTTCTTGAACATAAACACGCTCAATGCCGCAGCAGGATTGACCTGAATTAAAAAATGCGCCATCTACAATTGTCTCCACCGCCAGCTGAAGATCCGCATCTTCCCGTACATAGGCAGGATCTTTACCTCCCAGCTCCAAACCCACCTGAATAAAGCGGCCTGCTACGGTGCGCTCCAAGTTTGCCCCGGCTTCTACCGAACCCGTAAAAGCGATGTGCTGGATTTCCTCCGCGCATGCCAACCTTTGGGTGTAAGCGTGATTCAGGTGTAGAAACTGAAATACCCCGTAGGGTAGTCCTGCCTCTCTAAACGCCTCAACCATTCGCTCTGCACAGAGAGGAGTTTGCGCAGAGTGCTTCAAAATTACAGCATTGCCCGCCAATATTGACGGCACCACTGTATTTACAGCCGTCAGGTAAGGGTAATTCCAAGGGGCAATTACAAGGGAAATACCCAGCGGTTCGCGACGAATAAACCGGGAAAACCCCGGCTTGGCTGACAGCTGGATATCTGCGAGGGCCTCTTCCGCAATATCTGCCATGGCTGAAGCGCGCTCGGCAAAACCATCAATTTCCCCGGGGGCGAAACGTATTGGCCTTCCCATCATCCAACAAATTTCCTCAGCCAGACGATCTCTGCGCTCCGCAAAAAATTCCACTGCGCGGTGTACAATAGCGATACGTTCGATGAGAGGGGTTAGGCGCCAGGCCCGCTGGGCCGATGCCGCTCGATCCAAAGCCACACGAATTTCAGCTTCGCCAGCCAGCGCTCTTTCCAGGTACACGCTGTTATCTACAGGGGAAATACATCGCAGGTGGTGCATGTTGGAAATCCCTTTAATTAATTTTCACCGGTTTCCTACCAGTGAAGGAAAGACAACTGGGTTACGCTTTCAAAAAGACGGGCAACTGCCCAATTAAAGTACAGATGTGAATGGCTTAAATCAGATTATTTCGAAATACCTATCCAGCTCCCAGTCAGTCACATGACGGCGATATTCACGCTCTTCCCATTCGCGACTGGCCGCGAAGTGCTCAACAAATTCACTGCCAAACAACTCCTTAGCAGCTTCAGAGCTTTTGAAACGCTGGGCTGAATCCCACAGGGTAGCGGGCAACGTTTGCTGGATCCCGGGCGTCAGTGCATAGGCATTGCCCTCAATAGGATCGCTTGGCTGCCATTGCTGCATCACGCCATACAGCCCAGAGCCGAGCGCTGCAGCCAGAGCTAAATAGGGATTGGCATCGGCGGCACCAAGGCGATATTCCACTCGCTGCGATTTACCGTTGCCAGGAATAGCGCGCAGCGCTGTAGTCCGATTCTCAACTCCCCAATTAGCGCCGGTAGGTGCCCAAAAGCCGGGTACCAGGCGACGGTAACTATTTACAGTGGGCGCCAACATGGCCAGAAACTCAGGCATCAGGCGCTGTTGGCCAGCAATAAACTGGCGCATAATTTCGCTGACCCCTGTGGGTTGGCTTCTATCAAAAAATGCCGATTCACCATTGTCCGCACTGCGCAATGAGAGGTGGATATGGCCACTTTGTCCGGGGTAATCACTGGACCAACGCGACATAAATGTCGCCATTAATCCCATGCGTTGAGCCAGGATTTTCATAAATGTTTTAAACAGGGCGGCCTTGTCCCCTGCAGCCTCTGCTTTATCCACTGCAATTGCGGCTTCAAGAACTCCTGGACCCGTTTCCGTATGCAGTCCTTCCAGCGGGAAATCCATGCGCTCCCCCATATCCAGGATTTCCCCGTACAGTTCGGAATGCACAGAGTTGCGCAATATTGAGTAGCCAAACCAGTCCGGGGTGAAAGGCTTCAGATCGCGAAAGCCCTTTTCGCGCACGGAATGCGGCGTTTCATCGAATAGGAAATATTCATACTCAAGGGCAGCAAAGGGCTCAAAGCCCGCTGCCCGGCAGCGCTCCACCACCCGGCGCAAAGCCGCGCGGGGGCATACTGCCTGGGCCCGCTGATCAAACTCAGCCAGAAACAGCAACATATTCTCTTCAAAGGGAATATCTCGGCAGCTATCTGGAAGTATCCGCACAGGAGCATCTGGATACCCTGTATGCCAACCGGTATAGCGGGCGTTGTCATAGAGCTGGTCTTTTACATCCCAGCCCAGCACCACATCACAAAAAGAGAAGCCCTTATCCAAGGAAGAGAAAAACTTTTCGCGGCTCATATATTTGCCGCGCATGACACCATCGATATCGAAAAGGCCCACTTTGACATGACTGAGGCCGCGCCCTTCGACAATCGCACGGGCCTCCTGAACGGTTTTAACCTCCCTGGCTTTTAGCATTTCCGTCCCTGCCCCGTTGTTGTTATCAATGACTTACAGGATAGACCCGCCAGCCAAATCCTGACGCCCGATATTTCCCCAGGGGCGTGACTTTCAGCTGTGCCGAACTGCATATATAATCCGCGCTCCAAATTTTTCGTTTTACCCAGTTCAGGACCAGCAATGAGCTTCGACAAGATCCCCGCAGGTAAGGACCTGCCCAGCGATATCAACGTTATCATCGAGATCCCTGCCAACTCCGACCCCATCAAATACGAGGTGGACAAGGACTCTGACGCCGTATTTGTGGATCGCTTCGTTGCCACTCCGATGTTCTACCCGGCTAACTACGGCTACGTGCCTCAAACCCTGTCCGAAGACGGCGACCCCCTCGACGTGCTGGTTGTCGCGCCTTACCCGGTAATGGTTGGCTCTGTTATCCGCTCCCGTGTAATCGGCGTTCTGAAAATGACCGACGAATCCGGTGTAGACGCCAAACTGCTGGCGGTACCTCACACCAAGCTGACCAAGCTGTATGATCACGTACAGGAAATTGGCGACCTGCCGGAATTGCTGCTCAAGCAAATCGAGCACTACTTCGAGAATTACAAAGCCCTCGAAGCCGGCAAGTGGGTAAAAGTAGAAGGCTGGGCCGACGCTGAAGAAGCCCGCAAAGAAGTGCTTTCCTCTCGTGAGCGTTACCTGAAGGAAGAAGGCTGAGAGCCACTTCCTTTAGCTAGGCTCTTGGGCACAAAAAAACCGGCTTTATGCCGGTTTTTTTGTGCGTGGAGACTCCCTCAGAGGGAATGATTTATGTTTAGTCCAGATCCCACTTGGGAATATTGACTGGGGCAGCCTCCGCCTCAGCGCGCTCACTCTTATCAAGCAAAAGTCCTTCCGCCGCACGCAGGCTGATATGGTCAGTGGAAACCTCGACCGCAGCCACTTGCTTGCGCTCATGATCTTTGACCAAATTTCCCTCCATGGGCGCAAGCGTCCAATTGGGTATCGGGGAACTGTCGGATTCAGGTGTTTCCTCAGGCTGAACAGCCTGTGCCTGTATGGTTTTGGGCTTGGCGGTTGCTATCCCACTCTCATCCTTCAAGGTTACCTGGGCACCGATTTTGGCCAAAGTGGCTTGAAACTGCTCTGCCTGGGCTTGGCTGAGGCCTTTTCGCAAGATCAGTGGACGACCACTGAAAAGTTTCTCCACTGCCTGCGGGGTGCTCTTAAACAGGCGCGCCATATTGGATTTCACATCGTTCGCAGTAAATCCGTCGATCAGGTCACCGCGGAAAACCAAGCTATAGGTGGCTTGCGACATTACTTAATCCCTGTGTTATTCATCCGGGTCCAGAGTCTGGTCCATGGTAAAGGCAGGAGCTCCCTCAATTCGGCCACCAACTTGGCGCGCTGGCACACCAGCTACCGTGGTGTGATCGGGCACATCGTGTAATACCAGGCTGCCAGCAGCAATCTTGACATCATCTCCCACCCGCACAGGCCCTAATACCTTGGCACCGGCACCAATCATCACTCCGTGACCGATTTTTGGGTGGCGATCGCCGGAGCCCCGGCCACTGCCACCAAGGGTCACAGAGTGGAGGATGGATACATTGTCCCCCACTACACAAGTCTCCCCCACAACCAGACCAGTCGCATGATCAATCATAATGCCGCCGCCAAACTTCGCCGCCGGGTGAATATCCACAGAAAACTGCTCTGACACCCGGCTTTGGAAATACAAAGCCAGGGTGAAACGCCCCTGCTTCCAAAGCCAATGGGCAATTCGGTGGGATTGCAGCGCGTGGAAACCTTTGAAATAAAGAAACGGAGTCAGGTATTGATCGCAGGCCGGATCACGATCGTACCAAGCGCAAATATCAGCATGCATCCGACTGGAGATTGAGGGATCACTCTCCAGAGCGGAAGCAATAACTTCCTGCAGTGAAGTGGCAGTCAGCGCATCGTGATCCAACACAGCAGCCAACTGGTCGGCAATTGCATGCTCCAGCGATTTGTGGCGCAGGATAGTATTGTGGAAATAACTCGCCAGGATCGGTTCGCCACTGGCAGCGGCAGCGGCCTCCGCACACATGGATTTCCAGACATCACGGGGCTCGATCGAGCTGTCGATAATGATTTCCTCGCCGGTCTTTTCCACTTTCCTGTTACTTCCCAATTGTATATGCCAAGGGCTGAAGCCCCGCGAAGCTTGGCAGGAATGTCAGGACCTTTCAAGCGCCGCCCACTGGGGAATCCAGGGGCATAACAAGGCGGCGCCCGCTTCGTTCTCAGAGCGGCATAATCTCCGGATAACAGTGATCCGGGATCCACACAAAGCGCGTATAGATTTCCTCAAGATGCTCACACACGGTGTCACACAGGGCCAGGTCACCGCGGCGCAGCTGTTCCTGCAGGCGCTCAATCGTCAATAGATCCTGCAATTCCTTCGCACGCGGTGCATAACTCAGGTGCCAGCGCTCAGGGGCCACCCCCCCCTGATCTGTGGCGAAGGGGCGAAACAAGCCATAGCTCTGCGCGGAGGCAATACGCTCATCCAGCCAGAGATGAAATGGGCCAAAAATGCCATTGTCCGCCACTTCCTGGGGGGTTAGCTGAACATCGTAGCCCTCCGGGAGGGCAGCCGCATCGATCATATCGAAGTCGGTGCCCCAGTGGTGGCGGGAAGCACCAGGCAATGCCGACCAACGCAATATGGCCATGACCAGCTCTCGCGGTGGCAATCCGGAAATTTCCAATGCCACTCCCTCGCTGTCGAGCACCGGCCTGAGTCCCTGTGCCTTGCCGTTCCAGATCGTGCGCTGGCGCTCAAAGCTACGAAAGCCTGAGGCGATCTGGGGATCAAAGCCTGCCTCGCGGGCATCACGTCTCAGGCGCTGGAAGGCCACCAGGGCCTCGGGGTGCAGCAACTGGCCCGAAGTTGGATCGAGGATGACATGCTCATCGGTGAGTCCAAAGAGCATACGTTGTAGCGGAACAGATAACATTTGACTCCTATAAGCGGGCGATTTTTGTAATGCGGTCTAAAGTGAACAAACCCAAGGTGCCTACTCTATCAAAGAGCAATACGGAATAAGCAGGTCAGCCCGGAATTGTAGGAAAAGCAATTGGCGCTGTCACAAAGGTACCGATGGTTAGGTTTACTGATCGACAATTAAATTATGTTAAGTTCAGCCCGCGATCGATGGAGAGATCGTATTAACTGAACGTTAAACCTTGTAGGGAAAACTGAATGCACCCGAGTCAATCAGAGTTACTGAAACTGAAAAACCTGGGCCTGGCCTCTGTAAATATCCTGCACTCTATCGGCATCCGCTCCCATGAAGACCTGCGCCGCATAGGCCCGGTGGAGGCATTTATCAGTATTCGCAATCGCGGCATCAATGCCTCCAGAGTCATGCTCTACGCTCTACAAGGCGCTTTATTGGACGTCCATTGGAACGACCTGGACCCAGACCTGAAGCAAAAGCTGGCCAGCGAGGCTGACCGACTGCTGGCCACTCAAAACTTAGACTAACGCGAACAGCCCAGATTTCTCCCAACGATTTAACGCCCGGATAGCCCCTGCGGGGATGGAAAGGGTGCTCGGCATGGTATTGCATATCGCCCGACTGTCACACAAAACGCCCCGCCCTATCTAAACTTACTCAAAGACGATTAGATGGAGAGAGCCGATGTTACGCATTGGGCTATTCCTGCTGACTAACTTGGCTGTCCTGGTTCTGGTCGGCATTATTTTCAACCTTTTTGGCATAGGAGGCATCCTCCAGGCCAATGGCGTTGACCTGAACCTCGGCGCCTTACTACTTCTCTGTGCACTATTTGGTTTTGGCGGTTCTTTCATCTCGCTACTGCTTTCCAAAACCATTGCACGGATGACCACCCGCACCCAGATTATTACCGAACCCCGCAGTGCCGATGAACAATGGCTGGTAGAGACAGTGCGGGAACTTTCACGCAAAGCCAACATTGGTATGCCAGACGTGGGGATATTCCCCATGCCCCAAGCCAACGCCTTTGCCACAGGCTGGAATCGCAACAACGCCCTGGTTTCTGTCAGTGCCGGACTGTTACAGCGTTTTAGCCGCGAGGAGGCGCGTGCAGTTATCGGACATGAGATTGGACACGTGGCCAATGGGGACATGGTAACCCTGGCTCTGATCCAAGGAGTCGTGAACACTTTTGTCATGTTCTTCGCGCGCCTGGTCGGTTTTTTTGTCGACCGGGTAATCCTGCGCAACGAGCAGGGATTGGGAATCGGCTACTACATCACCTCTATCGTCATGGATATCGTCTTTGGTTTCTTTGCCATGATTATCGTCGCCTGGTTCAGCCGTAGACGGGAGTACAGGGCAGACCACGCAGGTGCAACACTGGCTAGCCCCAATTCCATGATCGCAGCTCTGCAGAGACTCAAGGTGGAATCCGAGCGGGGCCACGAAGAGCCACTGCCTGGCAATATGAAAGCCTTCGGAATCTTTGGCAACATGGGCGCACTGCTGGCCACACACCCACCTCTGGATGATCGCATCCAGGTTCTGCAGAATTTCCGTAAATGATTTTCACGCAACTGCACAAGCGCTGTTGTTTCGAATTATCCACAGGTGCAGATTTTATTCTGGTAAAAAAAAGCCTGTGAATACATTGATCCTGCAGGTACAGGTTTGCATAAACGCCGCTGTCTTTTCGCCCCCGGCTCAGGCGAGGTAAACTTTCCAGCAAATTGACAAAGGAAAGACTGCTATCCATGACAGCGCTAAAAACTCTGCCAATTATTTTTTCCTTAATGCTCCTCTGCCTCACATCTCCCCTGTACGCACAAGTCCAGGACTTCGCTACCGATGATGAGCGCAACACCATGCAGGTGTTCAATTTTGCCAGCCCGTCGGTGGTTTACGTTACCAACGAAGCCCTGGTGCGCGATCGCAGGACCCTGCGACTGCATGCTGTACCCAAAGGTGCCGGTAGTGGTTTTATTTGGGACGAACTGGGGCACGTGGTTACCAATTTCCACGTAATTGAAGGTGCGCGCAAAGTTACCATTACACTACAAGACCGCAGTGAATGGCCTGCCCAGCTGGTGGGCTCAGCTCCAGAGAAAGACCTTGCCGTACTGAAAATTGAAGCGCCTAAAGAGCGATTAAAACCTCTTGTAGCCGGTACTTCCAGCAACCTCTCGGTGGGGCGCAAGGTACTCGCCATCGGCAATCCGTTCGGCTTGGACACCACGCTCACCACTGGGGTGGTGAGCGCTCTGGGGCGTGAAATTGAAGCTGCCAATAATCGCACCATCCGTAATGTAATCCAGACCGATGCTGCCATTAACCCCGGCAATTCCGGCGGCCCACTGCTGGATTCCCTCGGGCGCTTGATCGGCGTCAACACGGCCATTTACAGCCCCAGTGGTACCAGCGTGGGAATTGGGTTTGCCATTCCGGTGGATACAGTCAAGAAAATCGTCCCGGAACTGATTGCCCACGGCCGCCTGGTTCGCCCCATACTCGGCATTGAATCCGCACCGGATCAATGGAGCAGTCGTTACGGTTTCGAAGGCGTAGCCGTATTGCGCATAGCCCCGGGGCTTCCCGCAGAGAAAGCGGGCTTACAAGGCATTTATCGCACACGCCAGGGAGGGTGGCAGCTGGGGGATGTGATTGTTGAAGTGGAGCAGCAACCCATCCGCAGCTACGACGATCTGCTCAACGCTCTGGAAAAACATCAGGTAGGTGACGAAATTACTTTGGGTATCATGCGCGACGGGACAATACGCTACACCTCGATTACACTCGCGGCGCCGCAATAGAGCAATAATAGATCCCAGAGCCGACTTTATGCAGAAATACTTCCTGTGCCGCTACGATGAATTGAGCGAGGGACAGTCGAAAGGCTTTTCCCTCGGCGATACTGCCGCCGGAACTGACAATGTCTTTGCCGTGATGAAAGAGGGGGAGGTTTATGCCTATAAAAACACCTGTCCACACCGCGGTATCAACCTCGACTGGCAGGAAGACCAGTTTCTCGATCCGGATGGGGCCCTGATCCAATGTGCCTCTCACGGGGCTCTGTTCCTGATTGAATCCGGTGAGTGTATCGCTGGCCCCTGTACCGGCGATGCACTGACACCTGTGCCTGTGGAATACGCCCAGGACGGCCTCTACGCCCTGCTGCCGGAGTAGGGTTTATCTTGCCGGGCCGTTCCTGCCCGGCCATTCATATCAACCCCCTCAGCGAAATGGCAGTTCCTGCGCGAGGACAATTTCACTGGCGCCTAGTTGCGCCTTGTAAGCGAGCACCTGCACACCGGCTGAAACCGCACTGTCGAGGGCGTCAGCATAGGCGGGGTCAATCTCACGCGCGGCCTCAACACTTTCGATACCACTGTGCTGAACACAATAAAAGAGTACTGCACGCACTCCGTCTTCAGCCAATTTCTGCAATTCCCGCAAATGTTTAGCGCCGCGGGCACTCACTGCATCGGGAAAGTAACCGCGCTCCCCATCTGCCAAGGTGACATTCTTAACCTCCACATAGCAGTCCCCCTGATCACCGGACAACAGAAAATCAATACGGCTATTCTCATCCCCGTAACGCACTTCCCGGCGCAGGGACTCGTAGCCTTGGAGTTCGCCAATTACCCCGGAGCGTATTGCCTCCTCCACTAGAGCATTAGAGCGCCCCGTATTTACACCGGCCAGGGCGCCATCGGGGGTGGTGGTGATCTCTAAAGTATGGCGGTACTTGCGTTTGGGATTACCCGAGTCCGAATACCAACAAGCGCCACCCTCAACCCAACAGTTCTTCATGGAGCCGGTATTAGGGCAGTGAATAGTGAAAACCTCCCCTTCTGAGGACTCCACATCTGCGAGAAAACGTTTGTAACGACGCAACAGGGTTGCCTTTTGCAACGAGGGGGTAAACTTCACGGGCTGGCACTCTTGTACATTTCAGCGCCACAAAATAGCAGACAACTATTTGTGGCGCGAATCGCGTAGATTTGATAGCTTCCTCGCTCTCGGTCGCCGGGGTATCGGCGGCGGAAACAAGGATTAGCCTGCCACCGCAAGCTTTTTGACAGGTGAAAAAAGCATCAAACAAAAAGATTCCGGTCTAGGCTAGATTGAATTTGGTGGTATCGCCCCCATTATCGGGGGCCCGTATAGAAAGAGAGGCAACGACTATGCCCAAAACTGCTGCGAGCACCGATTCTCTGCACGGCTTTGAGCCCTACAAGGAGACTAAGGGCGAAGAGTACATGAATGAGAAGCAGCAGGAGCATTTCCGCAACTTGCTGTTAGCCTGGAAGGCCGAACTGATGGCGGAAGTGGACCGCACCGTTTCCCACATGAAAGACGAGGCCGCAAACTTTCCCGATCCCGCCGATCGCGCCAGTCAGGAAGAGGAGTTCAGCCTTGAACTTCGCACCCGCGATCGCGAGCGCAAACTGATCAAGAAGATCGACGCCACCCTGGAGCTGATTGACCAGGATGACTACGGTTTCTGTGAAGCTTGCGGGGTTGATATTGGAATCCGCCGCCTTGAGGCTCGCCCCACCGCAACCCTGTGTGTGGACTGCAAGACTCTGGCTGAAATCAAAGAAAGACAGATTTCAGGCTGATCCATAACTAATAGAAATCCGGTGATCCCTAAGGGGCACCCGGCGCGAAGGGGCGGTCGACGGGACCGCCCCCTGTCATTTTGAAAAGTACTCACCCCTATATTGGTCGATTCGCTCCCTCCCCAAGCGGCCCCCTGCACTTTGGCTCTTTGGTGTGCGCACTTGGCAGCTACCTGGATGCCCAGTCCCATGGAGGCCACTGGTTGCTCCGAATGGAGGATCTCGACCCACCGCGCGAAGAGCCCGGCGCGGCCACCCGCATCCTGAATTCCCTGGAGACCCACGGCCTGCATTGGCACGGTGCCGTGGAATGGCAGAGCAAGCGGCACAGATTGTACGAAGAGACCCTGGCGCAACTGCGTGAACAAGGCCTCCTGTATCCCTGTTACTGCTCACGCAGCCAAATCCGCCAAAATGGCGGGCACGACAACCTTGGTTGCAGAGTCAAACACAGTGGCAGTGGTCCCTCTGCCCTACGCCTGCAATGTGCTGGTGACGAGGAGGTATTCGAGGATATCTGGCGCGGGGAACAACACCAACCGGTACGTGAAGACACGATCCTGAAGCGTCGCGATGGCCTGTACGCCTATCAGCTGGCAGTAGTGGTGGATGATATTGCCCAGGGGGTTACCCAAGTGGTGCGTGGCGCCGACCTTTTAGATACCACTGGCGCACAGATCCGTCTGTTCCACATACTCGGCACAACCCCTCCGGTCTTCGGGCACCTGCCTCTGGTAATGGGCCCAGGGGGAAAACAGAAACTCAGCAAGCAAAACCACGCGCCAGCTATCGATGACAATAAAGCGGCAGATAACCTGTGCGCCGCATTAATTTTTCTCGGTTTCCATGTGCCCGAAACACTGAGACAGGAGAAACCAGAACATATTCTGAAGTGGGCCACAGCCCGTTGGCAACGACACCAAATTGATAAGCGCGACCGGCAATTGCACTGAACTGCTGAGACATTTAACATTTTTGCGCCAGCCGCACCCACCTTTTGGGTAATATACGCATATCCCAATAGCGCCTTGCCCCTAAATCCAAGGTGATACCGGCCACCATTAATGCCTTTTCCCAAACGGGTTTCCAAGACTGTCTATGAGCAATCGCACCCTGTTAATACTGCTCGTGCTAGTGGGCTATGTGTTTTCACCCACCATTTTTACCTGGATGATCAATCCCGTTGGCGCCTGGTATCGCCCTTTTATTCTCTGGTTCGTTTTGATCCTGTTGGCGATTTTTATCCAATGGAGACGCAAATCGAATGAGCTTTGAAATAGCCCATATCGCCCTGATTGGCGTCGTTTATATTGCCACTCTGTTCTTTGTGGCCTTCGCCACCTCAAAGGGCTGGCTGCCCGCACGCTGGGTACGCCACCCACTCGTTTATGTCCTCTCCCTGGGGGTTTCGCTGTCTGCCTGGACTTTCTACGGTATTGTCGACCTGGCCTGGCAGTATGGTTATGGCGTATTGGCCTACTACCTGGGCACCGGCGCTATGTTCTTATTTGCGCCAGTAGCTCTAGAACCGCTAGCGCGGCTTGCCCAGCGCTACCAACTGTACTCCCCAGCGGATCTACTGGTTTTTCGCTACCACAGTCGCCAGGTAGGCATTCTCGCCACCCTGTTCATGTTACTGGCACTGTTACCACTGGTAGCTCTGCAGATACAGGCGGTATCTGAAACCCTGGCTCTTTTATCCCGGGATAGTGTTGCCGCGCTCGGTTTGCCAGACAGTGGGGTTTCCAGCAAGAACCTCATTGCTTTCTTCTACTGTGTGCTTTTGGCGGTGTTTACCAGCATGTACGGCGCGACCCGCGAACGGGGCGAGGGCCTGGCCAGTGCTATGGCGCTGGAATCCCTGGTTAAGCTGGTTGCTCTCACTGCGGTAGGTGGCTATGCCGTTTATGGTGTATTCGGCGGTTTCTCGGGGCTCGACCAGTGGCTACTTGAAAACAGCGATATGCAACAGCTGCTTTACACCCCCATTGAACAGGGCTCCTCCCACACCTTACTGTTGGTATTTATCGCCACCGCTGTGGCCATGCCGCACATCTTTTATCTCAGTATCGCTGAACGCCCCACAGGCCAGGCCTTGCGTACCGCCAGCTGGGGCTTCCCGCTGTTCCTGCTACTGATGGCGCTGCCAATCTTTCCGATTATGTGGGCGGGCTTCGCCCTGGATGTGGCAGAACCGGTGCAGTACTTCTCGCTGGCGGTGCCGAGAGCCAGTGGTTCAGCGCTGCTCACCACGCTGGCCTTTATCGGCGGTCTCTCCGCTGCCACCGGCGCGCTCATTATGATTACCCTGGCATTGTCCACCATGGTAATGAATCATTGGCTGCTGCCCGGTACACGCTGGCACTCAGAGGACAATATGTATCGCCAGCTGGTGTGGCTGCGCCGTGCGCTGATTGCCGCGCTGTTTATTGCCGGCTTTGCCTTCTACCTTCTGTTGAACAACCGCCTCTCCCTATCGGACCTGGCATTACTGGCGTTTATCGGGTCATTGCAATTCCTGCCGGGAATATTCGCGGTAATTCACTGGCCACGCGGCAACCGGCGCGGCTTTATCGGGGGACTGCTGGGCGGTATGCTGATTTGGGGCTGCGGCCTGATGTTGCCGTCTATTTTCGACTTAACCGGCATCACTCTGCCCGGTACATCGATTCAGATACCTCTAGGAATGTCGATCTGGACACAGATCACCACTCTATCCCTCAGCATCAACATTCTGCTATTTGTCGGGCTGTCACTCTTTACGCGCACCAGTAACCTGGAGCAGTACGCTGCTGATCTTTGTAGTGATGACACTATTGCTCAAGCGTTACGATTAGGTCTCGATGTGGAATCCGCAGCAGATTTCCGTTTGCGTCTTGCGGAGAGTCTCGGTGCCGCCACCGCCAATAAAGAGGTCAAGCGCGCCCTCAACCAGCTCGACCTGCCGGATGATGAGCGTCGACCTTACGCCCTGCGCCAGCTGCGCAACAAGCTTGAGGCCAACCTCTCCGGGCTGCTTGGGCGGGTGCTGGCAGGGCAGATTATCGACCGCCACTTCCCATTCCAGAACAGCGATCAACCGGCTAACAAGGATATCCACTTAATAGAAACGCGCCTGGGGCGCTATAAACACCAGCTCACCGGGCTCGCAGGGGAGCTAAACAACCTGCGCCTCTACCATCGCCAGATGCTGGAAGAGCTGCCCATGGCTGCCTGCTCCCTGGGCCGGGACGGTGAGGTACTGCTTTGGAATTACGCCATGCAGGACCTGACCGGTATTGCAGCCGGCGAGGTAATCGGCTCCAAGCTGGAGTACCTCGCCGAGCCCTGGCGCGGGCTGCTGGCGGAATTTGCCGAATCCTCTGATGCCAGCCGTTTTAAGCAGCAGGTGAGTCTGGATGGCAACAGCCACTGGCTCAATTTACACAAGACGCGCCAGAAGCGCAGTCGCAACGATCGTGTACGCAACGAGCGCGGCGACGGCCAGATGTTATTGCTCGAAGACATTACCGAAACCCAGGTACTGGAACAGGAGCTGATTCACAGCGAGCGTCTGGCTTCGGTAGGGCGCCTCGCTGCCGGAGTCGCCCACGAGGTTGGCAACCCTGTGACCGGCATTGCCTGCCTGGCACAGAACCTCCAGTTTGACTGTGACAACCCAGAAGTACTGGACACCGCCGACCAGATACTTAGTCAAACCCAGCGTATCAGCCGGATAGTGCATTCATTGGTCAACTTCTCCCACAGTGGCAGTCAGGAGAGCGAGCATGCCCCAGTAGACCTCTATGCCTGTGTGCAGGAAGCAGTAAACCTTCTGTCCCTGCAGCGCGATAAAACTGAAGTGCGTTTCGACAATACCGTACCTGAGGACCTGATCGCTCCGGGAGATAACCAGCGCCTGATCCAGGTATTTATCAACCTGCTCAGTAACGCCCGCGATGCCAGCCCCGATGGCGGTCATATTCTGATCGAGGGCTACATCGACAACGGCAGCGCCTGTGTCTCTGTAACTGACAACGGGCCCGGTATCTCAGCCAAGCACCGAGACCGTATACTCGAGCCATTTTTCACTACAAAAGAACCCGGCGAGGGCACCGGCCTCGGCCTGGCGATGGTATACAGCATCGTTGAAGAGCATGGAGGCCAACTGGAGTTAGTGAGTCCCGCCAACCGGGAGACGGGACGTGGCGCCAAGTTTATTGTGCAGCTGCCACTGGCGGGTTGAGGCGTAGATTGCCAAATTGAATATTTTTTGATCAAAAAGCAACCAATTCTCAGTATTTGAGTTGCATAGAAACGGCGCGCAGGTAAAACTAGGCGCTTATTGAGCATTTTGTAACCAGGCGTAACACATGAGCCACATCCTGATCGTCGAAGATGAAGCCATTATTCGAACGGCGCTGCGCAAACTGCTGGAGCGGCATCGCTACAAGGTCAGTGAGGCGGGGTCAGTACGCGAGGCCCTGAGCAAATACCGCGTAAATGAAGTGGACTTGGTGATCTCCGATCTACGCCTGCCCGGTGCCCCAGGCACCGACCTGCTCAAGCATGCTGGCGAAGTTCCGGTGTTGATTATGACCAGCTACGCCAGCCTCAGATCTGCGGTGGATTCCATGCGTATGGGCGCGGCAGACTATATTGCTAAGCCCTTTGATCACGATGAGATGATTGCCACTGTGCGGCGAGTTATCGGCAAGGCTGAGCAGAGCCGCGCACAGGCACCCTCAGAGAAAGATAATACCGGCACGATTGCCGGGATGATCGGTAGCAGCCAGGTGATGCGAGAGCTTTACAGCCGTATCCACAAGGTCGCGCCAACAGACGCCACTGTGCTGGTACATGGTGAAACCGGTACCGGTAAGGAACTGGTGGCCCGCGCCATTCATGAGGAGAGCCGCCGGGCAGGCAAGCCGCTGATATCTGTTAACTGTGCAGCCATTCCCGAAACGTTGATCGAGTCAGAGCTATTTGGTTACGAAAAAGGCGCTTTTACCGGCGCCCAAAGTGCCCGTGAGGGGCTTGTTGCTGCCGCTGATGGAGGCACTCTGTTTCTCGATGAAATTGGCGAGCTTCCCCTGGAAGCCCAGGCTCGCCTTCTTCGGGTGATCCAGGAAGGGGAAGTACGCCCTATCGGCTCTATCGAGTCACGTAAGGTCAATGTGCGACTGGTAACAGCAACCCACCGCAACCTCCGTCAACTAGCGGCAGAGCGCAAGTTCCGTGAAGACCTTTACTACCGTATCAATGTCGTACAAATGACCCTGGCACCTCTGAGAGAGCGTGGACGAGACGTGCTTGCACTGGCAGAGCACCTACTGGAAAGGTTTTGCACCAAAATAGAGCGTTCCCTGCTCCGCTTATCTCCAGAGGCCATCCAGGCTGTTACGACCTACACATGGCCCGGTAACGTACGCGAGTTGGAAAACGCTATTCAGCGCGCTGTGATCCTCACCGATCGCGACAGTCGGGAGATTAACCACAAGACACTGGATATCGACCTGGACCTGGTGCCAGTGGAAGAGACTGGTGAGATTCCTCGCCCCAGAAGCCTGCACACAGACCCCCGTGAGGACTTGTCACTGGAAGATTACTTCGCCCGCTTCGTGATCGAGCATCAAGACACTATGAGTGAAACTGAGCTGGCCAAAAAGCTGGGGGTCAGCCGCAAATGCCTGTGGGAGCGCCGTCAAAAACTGGGCATCCCCCGCAAGAAAACCCGCCGTAGCGCAGTTGCAGAGGCCTGATGCCCTCTTTCGGGGCTTAGGCCCTCACCGCGGCCCCCAGGTAACCCCCCTCTAAATACTCCCCCTCTACTGTGGGTATACCGCACGCTGTCCCTTTGTGCTCCTCAACTACCACATCGGTAACAAAAGAAGTGTTACCCAAGACGCCCTGCAAGTAACAATTGCCGCACTTTACGTAACGCAATGGACTTAAAAAAAGTTCCGTCAAATTTCGTAAAGATTGTAACTTATTGATTTATATCAATTTTTAAAAGTTGGCACACTAAGTGCTTTACCCTTAGTACAAAATTTGAAAACGGCCAACAATAAAAATAAATGACCGTTAAAAGCCCTATAACTACTCACAATAAGCGGGCGAAACACAATAAGAATAATGGGGAGGCCGACAATAAAAGCAATGAGTGGCCAAAACCGTAAGAACAACAATAAATAATAACAATAAACCTTAAGAAAGAATAAAAATAACAACAAGCGCGTTGCAAACTGACTGAATTGTACCTGGGAGAGGGTGTTTGCTTGATAGCAAATTGAGAGCGCAAGGAAGCCGCTGCCTTCATACTGGTAATAATAATTCCCAAATCTTTTCTCCAAACTTCCCGGCACCCGCAGATTGCGGGCGCATTCCTTTGCGTGTGTTAGAATCGCGCCCGCGAATCCAACTCACCGGCAATCGATGCCATTGGCACCCCTGGTTACGGACTTCGCCCCCTGGGCCCGCCCAGGTATATGAGGCCCCAGCAGTGCCGCAGAGAACGCCCTGGTCAAAAGGGGTAGAGACGCGCGGGTACCAAACCTGCTGCCACCGGAAGTGTGGCCTGAGCACCAGCGGGGCTTTTCCGGTCATTTACGAATGGCAGCAGTCAAAATAGACAGCCGTATGCTCAACAATCTGATTAGTAGTATTAAGCGCTGGCGCAAGCCGGCCAACAAAGGCCCCCGGGTCATCGCCCGCAATGACCACAACATCTCCCGCCGAGAGATCAGCCGCGCGGCCCTGACAGTTATGAAGCGTCTACAGGATGCTGGTTACCAAGCTTATATTGTCGGTGGCGGTGTTCGCGACCTGATGCTAGGCGGCCACCCTAAAGACTTCGATGTTGCTACCGATGCGACGCCAGAACAGGCCAAGGAATTATTCCGCGGCGCTCGTATTGTGGGAAGGCGTTTCCGTATCCTGCACGCTCGTATCGGCCGCGAGGTCATTGAGGTAACCACTTTCCGCGGACACCACAGTGATGGCGAAGAGCATGAAGCAAGGCAGTCCGAGCACGGTATGCTGCTGCGGGACAACGTCTACGGTGATCTCGAAAGTGACGCCATGCGCAGGGACTTCACCGTCAATGCGCTCTACTACACCACTAATGGTTTTGCCATCCACGATTACACTGGTGGGGTCGAGGATATTGAAAAGCGCTTGATCCGTATGATCGGCAAGCCCACCACCCGCTATAAAGAGGACCCTGTACGGATGCTGCGCGCGGTACGTTTCGCCGCTAAGCTGGACTTCGCGATCGAGAGCAAAACTGCAGAGCCTTTACAGGAGCTTGCGCCATTGCTGCGCAATATCGCTCCAGCCCGCCTGTTCGATGAGATACTCAAATTACTAATGAGTGGACAGGGCGAGCGTACTTTTGAGCATTTGCACCGCTACCATTTGTGGCAGCACCTGTTCCCGGACAATGCCCGCCAAATTGAGAAGAGCCCCGCTGCCCTGGAGCTGACCAGGCGAGCACTGCGCAACACAGACAAACGTATCCAGGCGGATATGCGCGTCACCCCCGCCTTCCTTTATGCCGCCCTGCTGTGGCCAGCAGTAAACGAAGAGCAACAAAAACTGGTGGAAAAAGGTATTCCACCGGCGCCAGCCCTCGCCCAGGCAGCCCAAAAGATTACCAGTAACCAGCTGGCCCATACCGCTATACCCAAACGCTTCTCTATCCCCATGCGTGAGATCTGGGACCTGCAGCACCGCCTGCCCCAACGTGGTGGCAGCCGCGCTCAGCGCCAAATGGAGCATCCCCGGTTCCGTGCAGCGTATGACTTCCTGCTGCTGCGCGAGGAAAGTGGCGAAATTGAGGCCGGCCTTGGTAAGTGGTGGACGGACTTCCAGCAAGCCGATGACGAGCTGCGTCAGCAAATGGTGCGCAAACTACAGCGCAGTGGCGGAGGTAATCGCCGCGGCCGTAACTCTCGCAGTGGGCGCCGTCGCAAACCCAGGGCAGCTGAGTGATGGAAAGAGTTTATATCGGGCTCGGCAGTAATCTGTCTGAGCCACAGAGGCAGCTGCGCAGTGCCCTCACAGCAATGGACAAAATCCCCAGCAGCTGCCTACTGCGCTGTTCCAGTTTTTATAGCAGCACCCCCATAGGCCCAAGCGGGCAACCGGATTATGTCAATGCAGTGGCTGAGTTGAACACGTCACTCTCACCGATTGAGCTACTCGACCAGTTACAGTCTATTGAGGCCGCTCACGGTCGCGAGCGCTCAGTGCGCTGGGGAGCGCGCACCCTCGACCTGGATATATTGCTATTTGGAGAAAGGCAAATTGATGACGTGCGCTTGCAAGTACCACACCCACGTATGGCAGAGCGCAACTTCGTACTCCTGCCACTGGCTGAACTGGAGCCCCAGTTACAGCTGCCTAACGGCGATCCATTACAGCAATTGCTGCAGAACTGTCCGCAAAACCGCCTGAATAAAATCTGAGCAACCTCCGATAGCGCGATAAAAGTACTCGACTGAGCGCCCCGCTTAATAGTACTTTGGCGCCTGCAGCCCATCAGGGAAGACGCCCCAACAAGAGGAGTCGAACACGTGGTTATCGACAACAGCGAAACCAATCCGTGTGAATTCGGCCTGTCGGACAGGACTTTGCCGAAATTTATTGCCGTGGAAGGCAATATCGGCGTAGGTAAAACCACATTGGCCAAGAAGCTTGCCACTACCTTCAACTATGACACCCTACTGGAGCTGCCAGAGGAAAACCCCTTCCTCGAACGCTTCTACCGCGACCCCAATAACGCCGCGCTACCAACTCAACTGCATTTCCTTCTGCAGCGGTCCCAACAGATTCAGGCCCTGCGTCAAGACGACCTGTTCGAGCCGGTACGGGTGGCAGATTTTCTGATCGAAAAGGACCAGCTGTTCGCCCAGGTAACCCTGGATAAGGACGAGTTGGCGCTCTACCAGCAAGTTTTCCAACACTTAACCTTAGAGGCTCCCAAGCCAGACCTGGTAATTTACCTGCAGGCACCGCTGGAAGTACTACAGGCACGCATTCGCAACCGCGGTATTCCCGCAGAGCGCGCCATTAGCAATGAGTATCTGGCAACGCTCAACGACGCCTACACCCAGTTTTTCCACTTCTACGACAGCTCACCATTGCTGATCGTCAATAGTGAGGAAATCGATATTGTCGATAGCCCTAAGGATTACCGTCAGCTGGTCGAGTACATGCTTACAGTGACCAAAGGCCGACACTACTACAACCCGGGAAGTTAATCGTTATGTATGCACCTTCTGAATTAGAGAAGCTCGTCACCGTTCAGACCCTGCGCAAAATGAAGGCAAATGGTGAAAAGTTTATTACCGTGGCCCTTTACGACGCGCCTATGGCAGCCATGGCACAAAAAACCGGAGTAGAAACATTGTTGGTGGGCGATTCCCTGGGTATGACAGTACTCGGGTATGACAGCACGGTACCGGTAACCATGGAGCAAATGATTTACCATGTGGAAGCAGTAGCGCGCGGCAACAAGAAATCCCTGATCATGGGCGATATGCCGTTTATGACCTATGCCACTCCGGAACAGGCTTTGACCAATGCCACCCGCATCATGCAGGCAGGCGCCCATATGGTGAAAATTGAAGGCGGCGCCTGGTTGGTCGATACCGTTAAGATGCTCACTGACCGGGGCATCCCCGTCTGCTCCCACTTGGGACTCACTCCTCAATCGGTTCACAAACTCGGAGGCTACCGTGTTCAGGGCCGCGATGAAAAGCATGCAGAACAGATGCTTGAGGATGCCATCCTGCTAGACCAGGCGGGCGCTGACCTGTTGGTACTCGAGTGTGTCCCAACCGCCCTGGCAAAACGTATCACCGAAACAGTTTCAATGCCTACCATAGGCATCGGCGCCGGTCGTGACACGGATGCCCAGGTATTGGTTATCAACGATATTCTCGGTCTCACCGAACAACCGCCAAAATTTTCCAAGAACTTCCTGGTAGAGGCAGAGGACATCCCCGGGGCCCTGCGCAAGTACGCTGAAGACGTCAAGCTCGGCATCTTCCCTGGCGACTCCCACACTTTCAGTTAATATCATTTGCCCGGACATTAAACAGCCTCGGCACTCTCGCAGGCAGCTCCATCGGAGGCTGCCTGCCCAGCGGTAACATTATGAACTTCGATCAACTACTCCTTGAGTGGAATCCAGGCCAGGACAACATCGCTGTCCCCGAAGGCTGGAGCCAGGGGCGTGCCACCTTTGGCGGCCTGGTAGCAACAATGCTCCAGGAAAAAATGACAGCGGAAGTAGCTGAGGACAGCAGCCTGCGCTCTGCAACCTTCTCATTTGTCGCCCCAGTAGGCGCAGAAGCGGTACAACGCTCCGCAGAAGTTTTACGTGCCGGGCGCTCCGTCACTCAAGTGCAGGGTCATCTGTGCCAAGGCGGCACTGTCGTACTTGCGGGGCTAGCCAGCTATGGTCGAGGCAGGGATTCCTCAGTGAAGGTGGGCGTGGCAACAGCACCAGAATTTAGCAAGCCTGAACAATGCATGGCGCTCCCCTACATTGAAGGTGTAGTGCCGGAGTTTACGCAGAAATTTGATTACCGTATTGCCCTGGGTCAATTGCCTTTTAGTGGAACTCAAGAGAGGCAGTTGGGCGGTTGGGTACGCTTTAAGGATGGCAGTGAGAATACAGTATCCATTAGCCATCTCCTCGCCCTGATTGATGCCTGGCCCCCTGCCACTTTGCCAATGCTTAAAACACCAGCTCCAGCCAGCTCATTAACATGGACAGTGGAGTTTATGGAGCCCCTCCCCAATCACAAGGCATCTGACTGGTGGCAGTATCTTGCCGAAGTTGAACAGGCAGGGGATGGCTACGCTGTGATCCAAGCCCGCCTATGGGATGTCAGCGGCAAACTTGTCGCCCTGTCCCGGCAAATGGTCACAATTTTTGGCTAAAAAAACGAATTAGCCATGCCCTATGGAAGAAGTGCCTTAGATCTTTCAATCCTTACCTGCCCCACGAGTTTGGCGCAATTCCATCTTTTCTTTTATTGATTTCATTATTTTTTTCCCAAAAAGTACATTTTGGCGCCGCCATTACATAAAAATAAAATAAAGAAAATATTTTTTACTCCAATTTGTAATCTACGCTTTCCATCATCCCCACCCGCGGAGGGACAAAGCCTCAACTCAAGAGCTTTACAAATCCCTCCACAATTAACTCGCGGTAACAAATGTGGAGAAATCAATAATGATAAAAAAAATATTTATTTGTCTCGCCTTGCTCACCAGTTTTCCAGCCAGCGCAGCAGATTTTGAAGACGTTTGGGATGCTATTACCTCGTGCAACTGGTTCGAATTTATTGGCGATGTCGATGACACCGGCTCGAAAGACCTGGACGGCTACGAGTATGGTGACACCAGCTTTAAAGATGCCAACTCAGGCACCTTTAACATGATTGTGTACAATATGGACGGTTTTTTACAATGTATAGGTGGTAATAGTAAGTCAGATTTCAAACAAATTATTCGCACGTTCAATGACAATCCCAAAGATCTGTGGTTAATGCAGGAAGTTTGGAACAAAACCAAAGCCAACTATCTAGATGACGACGATAAGCTAAGCAACGACACCGTTCCCTATCGTTCAAAACACTGGAAAGGTAGTGGCACCTCTTTTGGCAACGGTCTACTGACTTTTTCTAAGTTCCCCTTTGATCGGGACAATCGTGATGATAACGATTATTCCTTCGCGACCTATGAGGAGGAAACCTTCAATAAGTGCTCAGGCAACGATTGTGATACCGAAAAAGGCTTCACCGTAGCCAAGGTCGAAGTGAATGAAAATTATCATGTGCATATTTACAACACCCATATGGATGCAGGCCATCAGGATGAAGACCTCAGCGCCAAGGCAAAGCAACTCGATCAAATCGCCGATATGATCGTTGCACACTCGAGTAATGCCACCGTTATTTTGGCCGGCGATTTCAATATGGCATTTGATGAAAATGATAATGACTGGCGCGGTGTCAATTATCAGACATGGAAGGCCTTCTTTGAGAAGACCGGAGGCAAGCACGCCTGCCAATACATGCTCTCCGGCAGCGATACCAGCCTGGAGGCCTGTGCCGATGAGCTTCAAAACGACACTGACCATGTAGTGGTTATCAACAATAATCCCAACTACACACTGGAAGTCACCAACTATTTTATCGGGTCCCCAGCTTATTCTGGATTAAGTGATCACGATCCAGTTTTTGTAGATTTTTCCTGGGCAAAAAACTAGCCAGATAAAGAGCTTCCTTCACAGGGGATTGGAGGGAGCCTCAGAGCCACTTTTTCCAGTAAAAAAAAGCGACTTGTCCGGCAAGTGCTATTGCCAGCAGAATACAAAATGCCAGGAACCCCTCTCGAGCTTGCGCCCATGGAATCCCACCGACATTAATTCCAAACAACCCGGTTAAAAAGCTTAAAGGCAGGAAAATTGCTGCAACCATCGACAAAACATACATACGACTGTTGAGTTGGTCGGAATTACGACTCAGCAGCTCCTCCTGGGCAATCGCCGCCCGCTCACGCACTGTATCTATATCATCGATGTGCCGCTGCAAGCGTTCGTTGATATCCGCCAGTAAGACATGGCTCCCTTCATCAAACCAGGGTACCGACTCCTGCTGCATACGAGTTAAAACCTCCCTCTGCAGACAGAGGTATCGTCGCAGGGCAATTGTCCGCTTGCGAAACTGGACTAAATTCGCACCCAGGCCCTTCACCGACCACTCGAGTAACTGATCCTCAAGCGCGTCAACCTTTTCTTCAAAGTCATCAACCCGGTCTCCCATGCGCAGCACAAGCAGATCAGCCAGGGACACTACCAGTGCTGCAGTACCACGCGGTCCACAACCACTGCGCAGACGGGAAATCAAATCCTCCTCTGCCAACAGGCGTCTTTTACCGGTGCTGATAATACGGTTCTCTTCCACCCAAATTCGAATAGAGACCCGGTTTTCCCTCCGGGACTTGTGCTTTGGGTCCACTCCACACATTGCAAGGAAAAGTCCATCATCGACAGCCAGGGTGCGCGGTCGAATCTCTTTAGCCAACAACGCCTCTACAACCACAGGCTGCAGCCCACTATTATCGCGTATCCAAGCTGAAACCTCTTCATCAGCGCTATCGAAGTGAAGCCACAGCAAGCCCTGGCGGGGATGCCAGGACTCCACTTCAGGCCAGGTCATTTCCCGGCCTGAGCCATTCCTATCAAGCAGGGTTGCGTGAATATGCCCAGATTCCATGGACTTAAAATTCCATTCGCTAAACATCCGGTGGAGAAGTCACCCTCCACCAAGGGTTTTAAATAGCGTCAAGTTAGCCCCGTTTCACTGCAGCGATACAAAAGAGATGGGGCTCGATAATTACTCATTCTGGCTCAGGTGCGCCAGCTCTGCTGCATGCTGTTCCCAGTTCTGCCCATCGAAAGGCTGCACTTTAAGTCCCCGCGGCCGCTCATCCAGACATCGAGCATTGAGACTGTAGCCATCAGGGTTTGAGCGTGGGATATAAAAAGACTTCACCCCACAGCGGCTACAAAAATAGTGCTTGGCAACACCTGTATTGAAGGTGTAGCAGCTGAGCACATCCTCTCCGCTCACCAGCTCAAAATTCTGCGCAGGCACTATCAAGTGCAAATAGCCTAGCTTTTCACACATAGAGCAATTACAAGCGTGAGCTACCAAGGGGTCATCATTGTTACGCTTATGCAGAGCAGTAAAACGCACGGCTCCACAGTGGCAGCCCCCTTGCAGTTTGGTAGTTATTTCATTCATCAGCAGATTTATCTCGGATAAACAACGGCCGCGCGCATAGCAGGGAAAAAACAGAAACGGCTAAAAGGAGGTGGAACCAATTCGTGCGCGCCAGGCCCAGCAGCTTCGAAGAACCAGTACCGATCAAAAGCCCGCTTATTACCGCCAGCAAGGCACCACCACCCAGTAATAGAGCATGGTTTCGTGGAAGTCTGCCAGATCCAACTAGTTCCAATAGGGCCACCAATAACCAGAGCAGCAAACCCAGGGCTGAGTAGAGATCCACTACCGTCGAAGGCATCAAGATCCCACTCTCGCTGAAGCCAATTGCGCTGGCGAGGACCAGCACCATTACCACATAGGCTGGAGCCCGGTTATCCGAACCCCATGTTAGCTCTAGCCGAGCCCAAAGGAGGCCGATGCCAATTAGTAGAAAAGAAGTAAAGCCGGAAAGTCGTGAGAGTGCCCGATGTAGCTCGGTTATACCGGGGTCTATTCCGTAGCGGTAAGCACCGACCAAAGCTGCGAGGGCCATGCACAACAATGCAGCGACAATAATCAAAGCTGCAGATTGGAAACGCTCTCGTGTGAGGTACCAGTATTGATTGGCCATCAACAGGCAGGTGAGCCCCAGTATTAGGTCGAGAAGCCAGAAATTAAGCAAGGTTTTCCCCTTTTTTCTTTGGATTCTAACCTAAAAATATCTTTACTAAATGCCATAAAGGCTCTGCCCCCCTTAAAAAATCCATAAAAAAACCCGGCTCAAGGCCGGGTTTTTTCAGGTCTTTTAAGGCTTACGCCTCTTCGGAACCCTGCTTCTCCTCTGCAGAAGCAGCCTGATCGGCTTTGGCTTCTTTGATAGAGAGCTTGATACGTCCACGCTGGTCCACGTCCAGTACCTTTACGAATACCTTCTGGCCTTCACTCAGGTAATCAGTTACAGCGTTAACACGCTCCTCAGCAATCTGGGAGATGTGTACCAGGCCGTCTTTACCCGGCAGGAAGTTAACGAATGCACCGAAGTCCACGATACGCACCACAGTGCCCTCGTAGATAGCGCCGATCTCAGCTTCCGCAGTGATTTCCTCGATGCGGGTTACCGCCGCTTCCAGGCTCTCACCGTCTTCACCGAAGACCTTGATAGTGCCGTCATCTTCGATATCGATGGAGGCGCCGGTCTCTTCAGTGATGGAGCGGATAGTCGCACCGCCCTTACCGATCACGTCGCGGATCTTGTCCGGATGAATCTTCAGGGTCGCGTAGCGCGGTGCGTTCTCATTCACGGTGGTACGGGAAGAGTCGATCACCTTGTTCATTTCCGCGAGGATGTGCAGACGCGCTTGCAGGGCCTGCTCCAGAGCGGTTTCCATAATCTCTTCGGTAATACCTTCGATCTTAATGTCCATCTGCAGCGCGGTCACACCAGAGGCGGTACCCGCTACTTTGAAGTCCATATCGCCGAGGTGGTCTTCGTCACCGAGGATATCGGTCAGAACCGCATAGCCTTCGTCTTCCTTCACCAGGCCCATAGCGATACCGGCTACCGGTGCCTTCAGCGGAACACCCGCATCCATCAGCGCCAGGCTGGAACCACAAACGGAAGCCATGGAACTGGAACCGTTGGATTCAGTGATTTCGGAAACCACACGCACGGTGTAGGGGAAGCTGTCCGGGCTCGGCAGAACTGCAGCGATACCGCGACGAGCGAGGCGGCCGTGACCGATTTCGCGACGACCGGTAGCACCGACACGACCCGCTTCACCTACAGAGTAGGGAGGGAAGTTGTAGTGCAGCATAAAGTAGTCTTTGCGCTCACCTTCCAGGGCGTCGATGATCTGTGCATCGCCAGTGGAACCGAGGGTAGCCACTACCAGAGCCTGGGTCTCACCACGGGTGAACAGCGCAGAGCCGTGGGACTTGGGCAGAGCGCCAACTTCCACAGCGATCGAACGTACAGTCTTGCTGTCGCGACCGTCGATACGGGGCTCGCCACGCACTACAGCGCCGCGCACCAGCTTCTTCTCCAGCTTGCCGAAGTAGCTTTTTACCAGATCGGCGCTAATTTCTTCGGTAGCCAGGGCTTCAGCGGCTTCGCCGCGCAGTTCCGCCAGGCGGGTGCTGCGCTCTTGCTTGTTGGTGATGCGGTAGGCTTCGGCAACCTTCTCGCCAAACTGAGCGTCCAGGGCAGCTTTCAGCTCGGTGTTTTCCGCCGGAGCCTGCCAGTCCCATTGGGGCTTGCCCGCTTCCGCTTTCAGCTCTTCACAAACCTTGATAATGGCCTGCATTTCCTGGTGTGCGTAGAGTACGGCACCCAGCATGATGTCTTCCGGCAGCTCCTGGGCTTCGGACTCCACCATCAGTACGGCGTCTTTGGTACCGGCAACGACCATGTCCAGCTCGGAGGTCTTCAGAGCTTCGTAGCCCGGGTTCAGCAGGTAGCCGTCTTGCTGGGTGTAACCCACACGCGCAGCACCGATGGGGCCAGCGAAGGGAATACCGGAAACAGACAGCGCTGCGGAAGTGCCGATCATGGCAGCGATATCCGGATCCATGTCCTTCTCCGCGGAGAGAACAGTACACATCACCTGAACTTCATTCATAAAGCCGTTCGGGAACAGCGGGCGGATCGGGCGATCGATCAGACGGGAAGTCAGGGTTTCTTTTTCAGACGGGCGGCCTTCACGCTTGAAGAAACCACCGGGAATTTTGCCAGCCGCGTAGGCTTTTTCTTGATAGTGCACGGACAACGGGAAGAAGCCCTGATCTGGCTTGGCTTCTTTAGCGCCGACAACAGTACACAGGACGACAGTCTCTCCCATGCTAACCAGGGCAGCACCGGTAGCCTGGCGCGCGATACGGCCGGTCTCGATGGTGACTTGGTGTTGTCCGTATTGGAAAGTTTTGCTTACTGGATTCACTAGTTTTTCCTATTTCCTTACGGTTACTGGCCCATTCCAGTAACCCCTACATATTTGCCGGGGCCGGGGCTCCAAACCTCCTGCCCAGGGCGGTACGGGGATGTACCGCCACCGACCAGGGTGGCCGGTGCAAGCGCAGCACTTTCATTTGGGTTTATCCCTTAAGGCCATGCTGCGTGTCTGCCAAAAGTGACAACTAAGCCACTTTTTAGCAAGCATTAAAAAAGAATGCCCGCCAAAGGCGGGCATTCCAGGGTCTTAGCGACGCAGGCCGAGCTTGGCGATCAGCTGTGCGTAACGGTTCAGATCCTTGCGCTTCAGGTAATCCAGCAGCTTGCGACGCTGGTTTACCATGCGGATCAGACCACGGCGAGAGTGGTGATCCTGCTTGTGCGCAGAGAAGTGACCCTGCAGTTTGTTGATATTGGCGGTCAGCAGGGCTACCTGGACTTCCGGGGAACCGGTATCGCCTTCGGATTGGCCGTGCTCTTTCAGGATGGCTGCTTTTTCAACTGCAGTCAGTGCCATAACGAATTACCTCGTCGTAATATGCTTTAAAAGATCCGGCTGGCCCGTGCATATTTACAGACCAGCTAATCGCTATTGTGGGCGCAACCGCCCGGCACTTTCACTCACACCGCTTAATTAGTTATCACCAATATAGCGGCTTGTGCTCAGGTGCCACTTACCAGACGCCGAGGCGCTACGCACCCGTCGTCAGTAATTTCTCCCACACCCAGAAAATCACCATTTTCCAGGAAGAGGCGCACCATATCACCTTCCGCACCGATACGATAGACCTGTAAATCCATTACTGGCTGCCCTTGTCGCACATAGTAACCAGAGTCATCTGGCAGTATGAGTTTGGCCAATGAGGAGGCAGGGGAGTCCACTGGTAACAGATGGTGGTCCAGCTCTTCCGCCCGACCCTCACCACGCTCTTCGGCGAGTTCATCCAGGGTCACTGAATCCGCTTCGTCGTAGGGGCCGGCGGCGCTGCGATGCAACTCTTCCACATAGGCACCGACACCCAGGGCCTGGCCCAGGTCTTCGGCAATACTGCGAATGTAAGTGCCCTTGGAGCAGTGCACCTCAACTTCCGCACGGGGCTGGGCGCCCGCTGTAAAGCTCAGCAGTTCAAATTCAAAAATCTCCACTTCCCGCGCCTCGCGCTCCACTTCCAAACCCTGGCGAGCCAACTTATACAGCGGCTGCCCCTTGTGCTTGAGGGCCGAGTACATGGACGGCACCTGCTTGATGCGACCGCGGAAAGCCTCCATCGCTTTCAGCACGGCTTCTTCGGTCAAACCGGAAGCATCTTTGGTTTCCAGTACATCGCCATCAGCATCGCCACTGGCAGTGGTCATGCCGAAAACAAAAGTACTGCGATAACGCTTGTCCGCATCGAGCAGGTACTGGGAGAACTTGGTCGCCTCGCCGAAACAGATCGGCAATACACCGGTTGCCAGGGGGTCCAGCGCTCCGGTATGACCGGCGCGATTGGCGAAAAAGAGTCGTTTGGCTTTTTGCAGGGCGTCGTTGGCGGTAATCCCGGCGGGCTTGTTCAATAACAGCACGCCGTGAACCGGCCGGCCCCATTTTGGTCTGCGGCCCATGGATCAATCTTCGTTAGAGTCGCTATCGTCGTCTTGGTGCTTGCGATCTTCTTTAACCGCCTTGTCGATCAGGGCAGACAGCGCCTGGCCACGCACCGAGGTTTCGTCGTAGCGGAAGTGCAAACGGGGAATAGTGCGAATCTGGATCGCGCGCGCGAGCTGCGTACGCAGAAAGCCTGCGGCTTTGTTCAGCACTTCCACGGAAGTATTAATTTTGCTGCGGTCGTCCTCACCCACAAAGGTGACAAATACTTTAGCAACGGTCAGATCGCGGCTGACTTCAACATCGTTGACGTTGACCATACCCAGGCGGGGGTCACGTATCTCGTGCTGAATCAACTGGGCCAGCTCGCGGCGCATGGCATCGGCAACGCGATCTGCGCGGTGGAATTCTCTTGCCATTGTTTACCTATTGAGAATGGCGGTTTAAAGACAGGAAAACCCGCACGGCCAAGCCGCGCGGGTTTCTCTTTCATCCGGTCCGGAACGCTTTACAGTTCGCGGGCTACCTTGACGATATCGTAAACTTCGATCTGGTCGCCAGGTTTCACATCGTTGTAGTCCTTCACCCCGATACCACACTCCATACCGTTGCGCACTTCTTGCACATCGTCCTTGAAACGACGCAGGGATTCCAACTCACCCTGATAGATTACAACGTTGTCACGCAGTACGCGGATCGGCTTGTTACGGTAGACGGTACCCTCGGTCACCATACAACCGGCAATCGCACCAAACTTCGGCGAGCGGAATACGTCGCGCACCTCGGCAATACCAACAATCTCTTCGCGAACTTCCGGGTCCAGCATGCCGGACAGGGCCTGCTTCACTTCATCGAGCAGGTTGTAGATTACGCTGTAGTAGCGAACCTCAACCCCTTCGGTTTCGGCAGTCTTGCGTGCGGCTGCATCGGCACGGGTATTGAAGCCCAATACAATAGCGCCGGAGGTCAGGGCCAGGTTGATATCATTTTCGGCAATACCACCTACACCGCTGGATACAACGTTTACGGAAACTTCTTCGTTGCCGATATCCGCCAGGGCACCCAGGATGGCTTCCAGGGAGCCGCGCACGTCAGCCTTGATAACAACCGGCAGAACCTTGCGCTCGCCAGCTTCCATATCTGCAAACATGTTTTCCAGCTTCGCAGCCTGCTGACGTTGCATACGCTCACTGCGCTCTTTTTCAGCGCGCTGCTCGGCAACTTCACGGGCCTTACGCTCATCCGCGACAACCATGAATTCATCACCGGCATTTGGAGTGGAGTCCAGACCCAGTAGCTCTACCGGGGTAGACGGGCCAGCTTCCTTAACCTGCTTGCCGTGTTCGTTAGTCATGGCGCGCACGCGGCCATAGCTCTGGCCGGCCAGAATAATATCGCCGCGCTTCAGCTCACCATTCTGTACTAACAGGGTGGCAACCACACCGCGACCTTTTTCCAGGCGGGATTCAATTACAACACCGGTGGCCGGCACATTTACCTTGGCCTTCAGCTCGAGCATTTCCGCCTGTAGGGAAACTGCCTCCAGCAAGTCATCAATACCCTGGCCAGTATGCGCGGATACGTTGATGAACTGGGTATCGCCGCCCCAGTCTTCCGGGATTACGTCTTTCGCAGCCAGCTCATTTTTCACACGATCGGGGTCGGCGGCTTCTTTATCGCACTTGTTCACGGCGACAACCAGCGGTACACCAGCAGCACGAGCGTGGTTTACAGCCTCTTCAGTCTGCGGCATTACACCATCATCGGCAGCGACCACCAGGATTACCACATCGGTAGCCTGGGCTCCACGAGCACGCATTGCAGTAAAGGCGGCATGTCCCGGGGTATCCAGGAAGGCGACCTCGCCCTGGCTGGTTTTCACTCGATAGGCACCAATATGCTGGGTAATACCGCCAGCCTCACCGGAAGCCACTTTGGTTTTGCGGATATAGTCGAGCAGAGAAGTTTTGCCGTGGTCAACGTGGCCCATAACAGTCACTACCGGCGCGCGGGTAACCTCTGTGCCCTCCTGAGCCTGGGCTTGCGCTACCAGGCTATCTTCCAGCTCAGTCTCGGAGCGGTATACCACCTTGTGCCCCATCTCTTCAGCGATCAACTGAGCAGTTTCACGGTCCAGGCTCTGGTTGATAGTGACCATCTCACCCATTTTCATCAGGCGCTTGATCAATTCACCGGCCTTCACATTCATCTGCTTGGCGAGTTCGCCAACAGTAATCGTTTCGCCCAACTGAACTTCGTACACCTGCTTCTCCGTAGGCCGTTTAAAGCCGTGAGTTGGCTTCATTTTCACGCTCGCACGGGACAGGGAGCGCGTACTGCGCTTACTGGCTTCGTCTTCTTCAAATACTTCCAAGGCCTGCTCGTACAGCGCTGTTTTGCTGGACTTCTTCGGCCCGGACTTGGAGCGACGCCCGCGGCGTTTACGCGGCTCATCCTCGGATCGATCGGCTTCAGCCGGAGCAGCAGCCTCGAGCTTGCGACGTAAAGAAGGCTTAACTTCTTCAGTTTTCTCAGCTGCTTTCGCGGGCTTCACCTTGGCGGCCTGTGCAGCTTTTTCCTTCTTCTCTTGGGCCGCACGTCGGTCGGCCTCTACCTTGGCTTTTTTCTCTTCGAGTTCGCGCTTCTCCTGCTCCGCCTGCTGCTTGCGACGTTCCATCGCGGCAATACGCATAGCCTCGATATCGTCTACATAGCTTGAACGGATTGGAGCTGCGGGCTCCGCTTTCTGCGCGGGCTTGCTCTCAGCTTTCTGGGTCACATCTGCCTCTTTTGCAGCCTTCTCTTCGGCTGCGGCCTTCGCTTCTGCCTCTGCGGCAGCCTTGGCTTCCGCTTCGGCTTTCAAGCGAGCTTCTTCTTCCTCAGCGGCGCGACGAGCGGCCTCTGCTGCTTCTGCTGCGGCCTTGGCTTCCGCCTCGGCAGCTGCTCTGGCTTCCGCCTCGGCTTGCAGTCGAGCCTCTTCGGCCTCTGCAGCTGAAACGCTTTCCACGGTTTCCGCGGTGTTTGCTCCCGCTTCAAGTTCAGCCTGCGGGCGCTTTACATAAGTACGCTTCTTGCGAACTTCCACGTTCACAGTCTTGCGGCCTGTGCCAGAGCCGGTTTTCAGTGTGGTCGTGGTCTTGCGCTTTAAGGTGATCTTGCGCGGGCTCGCGCCCTGCTCCCCGTGACTACTTTTCAGGAAACTGAGCAGGACCTGCTTCTCCTCATCTGACACCACCGCAGTCGCAGAGGTGTGAGGCAAACCCGCTTCTTTCATCTGCTTGAGCAGACGGTCTTCGGTGGCACCAACCGATTTGGCGAGTTCGCTAACTGTTACTTCGGCCATTCTCTCTCCTAAAAGTCACTTGGTCGGAGGGGGTTACTTATACGTATGTCTTGTGTCGTTATGTTTAAGCCTGTTCGCCGCTGTCATCAGCGAACCAGGGCTCACGCGCCTTCATAATCAGCGCTGCGGCACGTTCTTGGTCGAGACCTTCGATATCGAGTAGGTCATCAACCGCCTGCTCTGCCAGATCCTCCATGGTAGCGATACCACGACTGGCAAGCTGGAAGGCCAGGTGACGCTCCATACCTTCCATGTTGAGCAGATCTTCCTGCGGCTCCGAGGCATCCAGCTTCTCTTCAGAGGCCAGTGCCTGTGTCAGCAGGGAGTCTTTGGCCCGGGCACGCAGCTCTTCGGCGATATCTTCGTCGAAGCCCTCGATCGCGAGCATTTCCTCAATGGGGACATAGGCCACCTCCTCGAGAGAGGTGAAGCCTTCGTCAACCAATACAGCAGCCACATCTTCATCGATATCCAGGCGGTCAATAAACACCTGCATAATGGAGCTGGACTCTGCTTCCTGTTTATTTTGCCACTCGTCTGTGCTCATGACATTGATCTGCCACTGGGTAAGCTCAGAAGCGAGACGAACATTCTGTCCACTGCGACCAATAGCCATAGCGAGGTTTTCCTCGGCCACAGCCACATCCATGGACCCGGTATCTTCATCCACAACAATGGATTCAATTTCCGCAGGCGCCATAGCGTTGATTACGAACTGAGCGGGGTTCTCGTCCCACAGTACGATATCGACACGCTCACCAGACAGCTCGTTGGAAACCGCCTGCACACGCGCACCGCGCATGCCCACACAAGCTCCAACTGGATCGATACGGCCATCATTGGTGTTCACGGCGATCTTGGCGCGCAGGCCGGGATCGCGGGCGGCACCTTTAATTTCAATAACCTGTTCAGAGATTTCCGGTACCTCGATACGGAACAGCTCAATAATCATTTCCGGGCAGGAACGGCTCAACATCAATTGAGGGCCGCGGGCTTCCGGTTGGATCTCCAGCAGGATTGCGCGCACACGATCACCTAGGCGGAAAATCTCGCGTCCAACCAGCTGATCACGAGGCAGGCGCGCTTCAGCGTTATTACCCAAGTCCACAGCAATAAAATCGCGGGTCACTTTTTTAACTGTACCGCTGACCATTTCGCCAACCCGATCGCGGTATTCGTCTACGACCTTGGCACGCTCGGCTTCACGCACCTTCTGCACGATTACCTGCTTGGCAGTCTGCGCGGCGATGCGGCCGAATTCAACATTCTCTACTTGCTCGCGGTAGATATCACCTGCTTTCAGCTCAGTATCTTTCTCGTGAGCTTCTTCCAGGGTGAACTGGGTGCCCAGTTCCGCCAGAGTTTCATCATCAACCACTTCCCAACTGCGGAAAGTTTCATAGTCGCCACTACGGCGATCAATGATCACCTCAATGGTTGAATCCTCGTCGTAGCGTTTCTTCGTGGCCGTTGCCAATGCCGCTTCGATGGCCTGGAAAATAATCTCCTGGTCAACGCCCTTCTCGTTGGATACCGCCTCGGCTACCAGCAAGATCTCTTTGTTCATGCAACTGTGCCTCAAAATCGCCTGAGCTCAGGCTCCTACAGGTTATTTGGTAAATTGGGGAATAATGCTTGCCTTCTCGATGCTGTCGATTGGCAACAGGTATTCATTTTCGCTGTCCACGCGCAAAACTACTTCATCGCCCTCTACGCCGGCCAGCAGGCCTCGCCATTTACGCTGCCCATCCAGCGGCATGCGCAGGCGAACTTCAATCTGGGCACCGGTAAAGCGCTCGTACTGCTCCAGTTTATAAAGAGGACGATCGAGCCCCGGGGAAGAGACCTCTAGTGTGTACTTACCACTGATTGGGTCTTCCACATCCAGTACTGCACTGGACTGACGACTCACTTTCTCGCAATCCTCAACCGAAATACCGTTTTCAGAATCGATATAGATGCGCAGCAGCGCGTTACGACCGTGAGTTTGATATTCAATACCCCACAGTTCGCATCCCAGCGATGCCACCACCGGCGCCAGAAGCTCTTCCAGCAATTCGCGTTTGCTCGCCATTTACGTCACCACATACAAAAAATGGGCCTGCGGCCCACTTCGAAAAATATCCGCAACTTTTCTTGCAGATACGAAAAAGCCCCTGACGGGGCTTTGACCGCACATTTACGCAGCCAGTATGCGTAAATGCAAAATTTGGTAGCGGGGGCAGGATTTGAACCTACGACCTTCGGGTTATGAGCCCGACGAGCTACCAGGCTGCTCCACCCCGCAACAACGAAAGCGCATCAAAGCCTTTATATAAAGGCGAGATTGGTAGCGGGGGCAGGATTTGAACCTACGACCTTCGGGTTATGAGCCCGACGAGCTACCAGGCTGCTCCACCCCGCAACAACAAATGCGCAATCAAAAGTATTTGCTTAAAAGCAAATTTGGTAGCGGGGGCAGGATTTGAACCTACGACCTTCGGGTTATGAGCCCGACGAGCTACCAGGCTGCTCCACCCCGCAACAACTCCAAGAAACAAAGCCTGGTTGACCTTCGTTTCCCTGCGGCGGGACTAACCCAACCACTCAAGAGGCTGCGCATTCTATGTATACAGCCCTGGTGAGTCAAGCTGTAATTGGCATTTGTTTTCGCCTAACGCGTAAAACCCCCTACCTTTTTCTGGCCCAAGCGCCCCCCGAAGATACTTTTATGCTCCGGGTATGCTCCGGGCTTTACTGGCCGCATAGAGATCACTGTAAAACCCCCCTGCGTAGAATCACCTAAAGGGCCACTTAGGGCCATTCGTTGCATATGACAGACAACCCTAAAGGAGGGCGTAGTACGAACGACTATTGCGGCTTTGGGAACAAGTGCGAGTTGAACATCGAGCACTACTTCTTTATCCCTGCAATCTCCACTGTCGTCATTCCCACACCCAAAGCGACAGCTTCACAACAACTAGGTAAACACTCGGGCCAGCAGGTCGGTATCCAGGTACGCAGTGATCTCTACGATTTTCGCATCGCGCATCACCATCGCCCAACAGTAAACCTGCTTGTATTCTACGCCATTTAATGCGTGGCCGGTGCTTTCAAAGCGCAAAAATACCTTCTCTCCCTCTGCTGCAAGGTCGACAAAAGTTGTCTTGAGACCATCCTCCAGGTGATCTAATAGCGGGCCGAAAGCATCATCAATTAAAGCCTGCTTGGAGTGAAAGATCCCCGAAGCGCATGTAGTGCCTATCACTGTCCACAACACGTCCTCAGCGATCAGGTCAAAAAGGGGGCCACTGTCACCCGCCTCCCACGGGCGGAACGCTTCGCGAACCAAGTGCTTGTTGGCTTCAGCGATGTTCATGCTCACAGCCCACTCTTTACCAAACGCTAGCCGGAATATAGCTCACTTCGGAAGCTGCAAATCAGACAAAGCCCGGGAAATGGAAATATCTGCCGTGAGCATACGGCTGGGCCGACCATATAGGAGTAATTACCACTGACATTATTGTCTGGCGCACCTCTATGCCTTACCCCCATGCCAGTCGCTCTGTAATTGGTTGCCTTATCAGGCTTTTTGGCGATGAAAATACCGTTTTTTAACTAGCCGAAAGAGTACTAATCGCAAATGATACTTTTTACTCCCCACAACCACCTGCAAATACATTCGTCTCAACCAACAGGTTGTCGATATCACTTTCGATTACAGTCAACGCGGTGGTGTTCAGATAACCAAGTGCCTCCCAAAGTACCTCCACCGCAAGCTCTGCAGATTAAACCGCATAGAAATAGGCTACCTGCCTGGCCGAGAATCGGCTTCCATGCCCTATTTCTTTCTCGCTCGCAACCTACTCCCGTAGGCACGTATTTCACTATTTCGCACAGGCCTTCGGTCAGTGACGGGTAAGCTGGTGCACTATGGCTCGCCGCACCGGCGGAAAATGTTCGCTAACACGCAATACCGCCTTGCGCAGTAGTTTGGCCGGCAAGTGATCATTGGTGAACAGATCAACCACCCGATTTGTACCCGAGTAAATAGGCTGAGATTCAAGGCGATGTTGAATCTGGTAACGAGACAGCGCTCGAGCTAACTTCGCAGGCTGATACAAACGAGCCACAGTTTCTAATTGGCGACTCAGCGAGTCCGTGCCAGCAAGTCCCAGGTTAAAACCATGTGCTGTCACCGGATGCATCCCCACAGCTGCATCCCCGACCAAAGCAAAGCGCTCCGCATAAAATTGATGCGCATAAACCCCCACCAGCGGATACTTGTGGCGCTTACCACAAGGCTCCACTGAGCCAAGTATTGCAGTGCTCTCACGCTGCACATGAGCAGCAAACTCAGCATCACTTAGCTGCATAATTTCTTCGGCCCGGCTGGCCGAAATTGTCACAACTGCAGAGGAAGTCTTGGGCTCAGATAATGGCAGAAGCGCTAGCGTGGAACCGTAACGAAAACATTCCCGTGCAATCCCCTGATGAACGCGCTCCGTCCGCACCCGGCCTACAACTGCCACACGGCCAAAATCCCGCATGTCAGCCCCAATCCCAGCCATGCGCCGCACCTCAGAGAAACGACTATCAGCCGCTATTAATAACGCAACAGCGAGATCGTCAGCCCCCTCAATATTCAAGACTCGGCAGTTATCTTCCAAGTGCATACCGGTAACGGCACTGTTGCAACGCAACTGAATATTCGCTTCCTCGCCAGCAACCTCATACAGCGTGCGGCGTATTGCTGAATTGGGTACAATAAACCCTAAGGGACCTCGCCCACGGCTATCAAAATTCAGGCTGGAAGTCGAGTTGCCATCTACCACCGTTGCTGCTTGTAAGACACCGACTTCATCATCCCGCAGGCGTTGCCAGACCCCGAGGCTCTCTAAAATTCTGACCGATTTATGGGTTAGGGCTATTTCTCGTCCATCATCATCAGGATTCCCCAAGGTCTCCTCGCCCTGGCGCTCCAAAAGCGTTACTCTAATGTCGCGCCGGGCCAACATCACAGCCAGGGCGAGTCCTGCGGGACCAGCCCCTACGATAGCAATATCTGTTTGCAACATTCCAACCCCCTAGAGCAAGCCCTTTTCCACAACAATTTTGATATCCGGCAACACTGAAAAGAAGTACCGATTTTACTTCTGGCGAAATGCCCAGCACCGGCCAAAGTGACGCAGACTGTAAAGTGGAAATACCGTTGAAATACTGATACAGATCAGGATCAAGGGGCTATTTAGGGGGTGATTGAAAAATCATTAGTGGTATCGGGCATCCCGCCCATCTTTATCATAGCTGTTTCTTCAGCTGAGCATTTCAATTATTGAAGGGAACTCTAGAATGGAACTAGAAATTAATATAGTCGACGCCTTCACCGAAACTCAATTTGGCGGCAATGCTGCAGCAGTCATAATTACAAAAAGCTGGCTTAGCGAAATGCAAATGCAAGCTATTGCGACAGAAAATAACCTTTCTGAAACCGCATTCCTGCTCAAACAATCTGAAAGTGAATACCAGATTCGCTGGTTCTCCCCAATAACCGAAGTGGATTTCTGTGGTCATGCAACCCTGGCCTCCGCCTTTGTGGTCTTCTCAAAACACCCCCAACTGGATACCCTAAATTTTTCTGCGCAAGCAATAGGGAAAATGCAAATTACCCAAAACAGGGAGGGCGAAATCTTTATGGACTTCCCCAACAGAAATCCGGAACGTGTAGAGCATACCCCAGAAGATTTGATCGATGGATTATCCAGCCCTCCCAAACAAGTTCTGCGCAACCAGCAAGCCTACTTTGCCATCTATGACAGCGAAGATACTATTTATCAACTGGAACAAGATGCAGAAAAATTAAAAAAGCTTGCACCTTATGATGTAGTAGTTACGGCTCGATCGAAGGAATTTGATTTTATTTCAAGATACTTCTGGCCATCCAATGGCGGGGCTGAAGATCCGGTAACTGGCTCTATTCACGCGGGGCTTGCTCCCTACTGGGCCGCTAAGCTGGATAAATCGCGACTCACAGCCTTCCAAGCCTCAAAAAGAGGGGGGGTGCTCAACTGCCAAATCAAGGGAGACAGGGTTATTGTCTCCGGCAAGGCGATTCAGTACCTAAAGGGAGTTATTCAAATTTAATATATTTATTTCACTTCTAAATATTTTGAAAATATAGGTATACCCTCAATAGGACTAAAAGATAATAAACCCAATCTATCTACTTATAGAAATAACGGTTCACAATCAACTGTTAAGGAGCAGCTATGAATAAATCAGGATCCTGCCTCTGCGGAGATATCCATTTCGAAGTCGACGGTGACTTTGAAAATTTTTTTCTTTGCCACTGCAACCACTGTCGTAAGGACACGGGCTCTGCCCACGCAGCCAGCCTGTTTTCAACATCGGCTAAATTAAACTGGATCTCTGGGAAACAACAGGTAAAAGTATTCAAGCTGCCAGCCACACGCCATGTAAAAAGTTTCTGTAATAATTGTGGCTCGGCACTACCCTTTGAAGATAAAGAAGGTGGTTATCTGGCAGTGCCTGCTGGCAGCCTGGACTGTAAGGTTTCCATAGAACCCACCGCACATATTTTTATGGCCAGTAAAGCGGACTGGGACCAGAATCTGGACAAGGCGCTCAAGTTCGACGCCTTCCCCCAAATGGATAATATTGAGAATAATTAGTGACAGCTGCCTGACAGGAGCGGCGCTCGCTAGTCGCTAGCCAGCGTCGCTATACTGAATATCCAGGTGCTTACCCCGGATGCCCATCTACACGAGGCTGAAAAAGAACCGGGGTGTAATACAGTAAGAAGAGAGAATAGCCTACAATCCAAGCAATAATCGCTGCAAGAAAACCGCTGGGAGCTGGGGCCCAGAAGATACGAGCCAACGCGGACAATGCCAGTGCAGCAAATGCCAAGGGCATCAAGCGCGGTGCTTTCAACATACGCCCTGTGTGACCAAGGCTGACTCGACTGGTCATAGCCAGAATCAAACCGCCAATACCACCTACCGCAAATGCATGTAATGCGGGACTCTGCCAACCGGGCGCTAAACCGCTCCAGGAGAGCGCTGCAAGAAAGCACCCCAATACCACCAGCCAGTAACTCAAATGTAGTGACCAAACCATAGGCTCACTCCAAATCTTAGTCGGGTGCCAGCGCAGTACGCGCACCAGTTGTAACACACCAAGCACCAGTGCTAACAAGGCCCAAACCATACGGGGTAGATCAATCACTACGCTCAACAGAAGCAGCACAGCAGCTATGTGGGTACCCCACTCGATAACCGGTAGCTTATCGCGCTGACTTAGCTGAAAGCGCCTTGCAGTAAAGAAGGGAATCACCCGGCCACCAATCACCAGAATAATTGCTGTAACCAGTAACAGAGCCACGAGAGCTACCCTGCTCTGCGCGCTGGGAAGTAACCAATGACAGGCTGAAAGCCCGGCAAAAGCCAACATAGCAGGCAATACAAACAGATTGCGCCATTGCCGGGTGCGTAATACCCGTGCACCGAGTAAAAAGGCTGCCAATAGGAAAAATGTCACTTCAGCACAAACCGGCATCCACAGTGGTACTGCCGCTATGAGATAGCCCAAGCGAGCCAATAGCCACAGCCCCGCCAGGCCCATTAACTGCCCCCCTTTAGGTGAGGGAATTCCGGTCCATGTCTGCATGGCTGTGCCGAGGAAGCCAACTATCACCGCCGCAGCAAATCCAAATAACATCTCATGGGAATGCCAGGCTACGCCGGCACGTAAAGCTGGAAGCTGCCAGCCAGAAAGCTGCATTTGCCAGATTAGCAGGGCAATCATGCTCCAGAGTGCCCCACCCCAGAAAAATGGGCGGAACGGCATCCGCCAGAAGGGCGCTATGGATTCCGCGCTAACGCGGTCAACGATGGGTATCACAATCTGTTCTCCTTACCTAAAGGGAGGCTATTTCTCCCGAGACAATTAACCCAGCGATCGCAAGGGCTATCCAACCTAAAGGGCTCTCTCGGAGTGATTCACCTTGCTGTTGGCCAGGAACCAAATTCCTGATTTCGCTTTTTCCCATAAAAGCTATGGGGAATAAGCCACCGCAAGACAAATTAACACCTGAGATTCCATTCCGAGGATTAAATGAGAGGATTATTTTTACCTAATTAACAGGATTAGTTAATAGGAAAATGCCGGGGATTTTCAGCCTATAACCACACAAAAAAATAGGTTTTTCATCAAACCGAATAGTCACAAAAAAAATGAAGTGAGTAAAACCACATAAAATACAGCATTAAATAAAACTTAGCGCCTCAAATAAGTTGAAGTTGCACTTTAACCTATTTGGGGTTCTCCCGAAGCTAAAAAAAAGCAAGCCTCTTTCATTATTAGCGTTCAGCCAGAGAAAAACCTCAGTGAAGAAAGAGTCATCGAAGATATGCGGGACAAAGCCTGGTATCTGTCCAGCCTTGTGCCCACACAGACAGATCAGCCTGAGGCGACAGGCCCTCTTTTTGCAGGCTTGCCTTTTACGAACAAAATGCAGACAAGAAGTGCAGCCAAGGCAAGGTATGCATTGACACTGAAGGCCCGGTCAATACCTTCTGCAAGACTTGGAGCCAGGGCCACAATTGTTGTGTTCATCGCCAACCCGATAGCACCACCAATAATTTGGAACATAAATATGAGCGCTGCAGCAAGGCTGGAACGGCTAGACCCTACAGCGGTGACTGCCGCCGTGGTAATTGTGGGGAAAAATAAGCCTAACCCCATTCCGAGGAAAATCATACCGGGCACCAGATGCAAATATCGACTTTGCTCGAGTAAGCCGGACAATAGAAACATTCCCAAGCCCAGAAAAATAGCGGCTGCAGACAGAATTACTTTGGCTCCCATAATCTCAAATAATCTGCCAGCGATATAGGAAACAATTCCGTAAGTCACCATCACCGGTAACAGGCCAACCCCGGACCAGACTGCGGAGAAACCAAGCTCTTTAATTAAAAACTGGGGAATATACAACAACATAGAAACAAAAATTACGGAAAGCAGTAGAGTAGTCATTCCCACTGTAAAAAATCGCCAGTTAGTCGCTACATCCGCTGGTATTAGCGGATCGCTCCTGGTGTTTGATTCAATCCAGGCAAAAGTTGTAAAGAGCAAAACTGAGACCACAAATAGGCCAATTATCAACGGGTTTCTAATACCAGCATCAGTAACAAAATCTAGTGCCAATAACAAAGTCAATAAACATAGCGATAGGGAAACTATACCCCCATAATCCACCCTGCCTTCAATACCCTCTGGCCGGTCATCTTCTATTACCCGCCAACTGACAAGCATTGCAATCAGTGCAATCGGGAAGTTGATAAAGAAGATCCAACGCCAACTGAGAAAGTCAGTAAAGAACCCGCCAAGTAGAGGCCCAACTGAATTAGCAAACCCACATACGGTCATAATCAGGCCACCTGCCTGCCCCGCCCGATCCTCCGGCATCAATTGATAAGTCATACCCAGGATTGCCGGCCACATCAAAGCACCTCCCACCCCCATTAAGGCTCGGCTTCCCAGCAACATCCAGTCATCGACTGCCAGCCCACCCAAAACAGAGAAAAATATAAAAATGCTGGTACCGATAAAGAAGAGCCTGCGACGGCCAAACATATCCGCTAATCGTCCACCAGTGACAATTAGCACTCCAAAAACTAATGCATAGCCGTTTATCACCCACTGGACAGTAGAAATATCGGAATTGAAATGCTTCTCTATAGCGGGAATTGCCACAGAGAAGGCAGTAAAGTCATTGGCGATCAGGAAAATAGCAAAAGTTAGCGCCGTAAGGCCAATAATTTGTTGTCGGGATAACGGTGTTTTAGGGACAGACATCAGTTATTCATCTTACAGCGCACTTTTTGCATTGGATATTAACCCTTTTAGTCTGGACCAAAAAGAAAAGCACTGCTTAACATCACCTAAGCTTCTTCCCCCCTCTGTTTCAGCAAGTGTTTCTGTCATCTAATAGGTCAACTAAAATCCTACTATTAACAATGCACCCTAAAAATTAAACATATTAAAAACAATCTTTTTTCACCTACGATTATTGGAAGGGAACGCCAGTTCTCTTTAGTTAAGGAAGTAGTGGGCATGCTTAAACGTAAATTTGTATAAGAGGTATTTAATTATTTACGTACTGATCCAAAACCATTCCTGGAATACATTACCAATAATGTGCACTGGATTATTAGAGGCGCCCACGATATGGCCAGGAAGTACACATCCAAGAGACAACAGAGCATTTAAAGAGATTGGCGAGGTACTTCAGGAGGAAAGGCGACGATGAAGGTAAAACGGACACTAATTGATGGACGTTACGCTGCAACTGAAATGAAGAACACCTGCACCACTTTAAATGGCAGGCGCTACAATAATACCTACTGCTGAATTGTAAAAGTTAAAATAATCTTATTACCGAAGGTACTGTTTATGTTGACTCGGCACTATTATAGAAAATTTGAGTGAAAATTTATAACTGGCAGCATTTTTACTGCTGAACTTACTTCCCAGCGTATCCCAAATGAAGCCGATGACCCTTCCAAAAAACCCGGCAATAAAACTATTGCCGGGCTCGCTGATTGAGTAAAGCCGCTATTTAAACTGCCTCTTATTGTTAGTTCTGGTAGTCAATCGTCATATCAAAGTTGCCTTCCACACACTTTGCATAGTCGCCTTCATTGAGCGCAGAATAGGCTGTTTGATAGTTCACTAATTGACAGGAGAAGCTCTCATTACTGGGGTTATACGCTGACCATCCCCAATTTTTATCCCAGTAGATATTCAGGGATGCCGCACCACCAGTCTGGAACTGGCCCATATTGGCACATCCTAGCTCTTCATCCGCCGGAATATCCACTCCCAAGTACTCGGTAAAGCTCCGGTAATAATCCATACGGTATTGCGAGCGGTAGTCTTCACTGCCTTTACTACATTCGATAGCGCCATTAACGATATTAGTCGTAACTCCAAAACCTGGAGTTAGATTATTGGCCAGATCAATACTGTTTGGCTCCCAGGTGCCATCAACAACATGCAACATGCTCGGTTTGGGTGGCTGCGGGTATACAAAGAAGAATATGGCACTCGCCAAGTTCAGCCAGGTATCTGCTACCAGCTCTGGGTTCTCCAGCAAAGTGTAAATGTCGCCATACATTGCCTGAGAGAACGGGCCATAATTATAATTCCAGCTCAGCTGTTTGGCGCCTCGGCCAAAGTAACTCTTGTACCCACCATCGGCATTGATTGCACAGGGCCATACCTCTGCAGCCCAGCTACTACCAGAATCACAGGCACCGTACCCTCCGGAAGTTTCCTCTGTCCAACCAATTTCTCGAATCCAGTACAAGCCCTGACGCCATTCCGGTTCATCCCAGGCAGCCGCATGCGCACCGGTTTCCTGGCCAAAATGAGCAAACATAACCGACAGTACCTTGCGGCAAATGGCATCTGAATCGCGGCCATCGGTATATTCCCCACAAAACGCTGGAAACTTAGCCACCGCTCGCAGAAAGTTGGTATAGGTATACTCATCGGCCCGAACAGGGAATAGGTAATCCCAGGTATCCTCGGAAATAATACTCTCTACGCGCAGCACATTTTCCGGATTGGTATTACGACCTGGTTGAACCGCTTCTACAATCGCGTTATTACGGGTTTCAACTGTATCTTTCACTTCTTGCAGGAGTGAATTATTGGCAAGGGTATTTTCTGCCGCTTCCAATTCATTCTGGCCCATCACATGGCCCGCTGCAGGTGCACAACCCGCCTGGCTGATGGTAACCTCATCAACATCACTAGCAGCAGAGGTGTCGGTTGCGGTCAACTGGAAAGTATAGGTTGTATCACTGTAAACCTCAGATAGCACAGCCTGGGTAGAACTACCTACATAGCTGGACAGTTTTACAGGGGGGCCACTGGTCTGGCTCCAGATATAGCTCATACTGCCGCCGCCAGTGGATTGAGAACCATCCAGAGTGAGGGTTCCGCTACAACCAATGCTATTTTCAGAAGTAGAGATAATTGCTGTTACTGAACCATCGGAACCGTCATTCTCTTCGGGCCCACCAGTGTCATCCCCAGCCGCTAAATTCTGTATCGTTAGCTGCGCTTCTTCAGTGCTTTCTCCATCGCTGACAATCAGGCTAAAGACATAACTGATATCATAAGCCGCGGCCGGTAAAGTCACTGAAGTTACAGCGCCGGTGGCGGTAGAAATACTTGCCTCTGGCGAACTGGGGGAAAGCTGGGCCCAGCTATAGCTCAGTGTGTCGTCTCCTCCAGAAGCAGTTGCACTAAGCTGGACTGTGCCACCACCAATGATCTGGGACTGGGAGGATGAAACACTCAGGGAAATAGGAGTGGAGTCAGTGCCCTCACTATTATCGCTACCGGTATCACCACCATTGCCGTTGCTGCCAGTACAGCCATCAGTTTCTTTTAAAATCCAAGGGGAGTCCCAGGTGTTTTGCGCGATCAGAGCATCAGAGGGAAGCTGATCTCCATTTGCCCACCATTGGGCAACAAAAATATCACCGGCATAGCAAACCTCACTTCCCTTTCGGTAATTCTGTCCGGGCTGATAAGTCGCTATTGAGCTGGAGCCATCGCCGGAATCCGGGTTGCCACCATCTGTACCATCGTTATCCGAGGCATCGTCACTATTGGAATCATCACTTTCACCACCGGTATCATTATCATCGCTGTTACTGCCCGAGCTATTACAGGCTCCCGCCCCCTCCAGAATCCAGGGAGAATCCCAGGTATTTTGCGCTGTCAGGGCATCGGAGGGTTTCTGATCAGGTGTAGCCCACCACTGCGCTTTAAACAGGTCTCCGGCATAACAAACCTGGCTACCACCGCGATAATGCTCACCGGCAACATAGTCATCGGCTGGCTGAGAGGCCGCCGCACCCTGAGCGCCAATCATCAGTGCCGAAGCTATAGCTGTGCGAATAAAAAGAGGGGTCATAGAGTCTCCGGTTATCTTTTTTAGGGCTTTATTACAAACACCGCAGTACTCGATAGGGACACCCAGCAGAGATCATATGTTATTGCAGTAAAAAATCTTATAAGAGTTTTCGTGAATAATGTGTAACGGCAAATGGATTTGGATAGCTAAAAGTGTGAAACCGCCTTGTTCTTTCCTAGAGAGGCTAAATACAATGAAGCCACACCTAAATTACCAGTATTAGATTTTTATACATCACTGAGAGTGAGGACACCCTACCCCATTTTACTCTTACCCGTTCTACTCTTATTAGTTCAGAAAATTGAACTCTTAATATTTTCACAAAAACTTAAAATTTTTCTGCGCTCTGCCGATAACACCCCACACAAGCACAGCTGATTCGATAAGGAAGGCAAGAATTGGTTCCCGATTCGCAATACAGCTTTACCTGAAGCAACCACCAGCAAAAAACAATGTTCTACTATAAGCACTTTAAATAAAACATAAACCCAGAGAGGGCAGATCCAGCAGAGTCACATCAATCATCAAAAGACATTAAAATGAAATTACATTTTTTATTTATTTTTTCTTTTGAAAAAAGAGAACAGCAAAATCCAACCTGGAAAAGTCAAAAATAAAAACTTACACATTTCTTCCTTATTTATAAATCGTGATCAAAAAACCATAAGACATAACCCAAGCACGATATACTTTTTTCTATACAAGAAAATGCACCACTTTACAGATGAAAACCCGCTCTTCATATCCAAACACTATCGGCCCACATTAACACCTGTCTAAGTCAAGCTTTCTATCTAATAAACCCATACTTACATAAGAGAAGGAGAGCCTAGCACGGCCCTCATCATGTGATGCTTGTCCAATAAATAACTGCCACCAACTATAATTCTGCAAATTGTTGTAGCCTGCCTTGCCGCTTTTCCTCAGAGAAATCACAACTGGTTAAACGAAACATCAGGGAATAATCAGATAAGCAACGAGTATCATGAATATCGCCTGGGAGGAATGCACTACAATCACCTGGATGCATAGTATAAGAACCCCGACTTACAAGCTGCTCTTCGCCTTTTACAGTTCTCACCAGTCCATAAGTGGACATTTCAACCTCTCCATGCTGAAGTGCATAAAAAACCCAGCCATTGCCATGATTATGTGGATTACGATATAAACCTTGAGTCTCCACATGTGCCAATAATATAAAGCCAAGTTCTGAGTCCCTATATAGCTCAGTCGTTGCCTCTCGATTTTGGTGTAACTTTGCAAGCCATCCCTCGGAATTTGAGGAGCTTGCCAACTTAGCCAGTACTGCTCGACAGTGAACCACGGTATCCGAGTTCAAACCCGTCCAGTATTTACGTAATTCTGCAATATGGCGCTCCAAAGAATTACTTACCATAACTTATCTCCAGTCAAATTTAGGTTTAGCTGGTGAGATCTATCGGAAAATAGATTCCGGTAACGTAAATCTGCAATCGATATTTTGTATATTGCGTACTCTCACCAAACAGGGATAAGTTACAACTTCAAGCTCACTTTAGGTCAATAGGTAAATTACTCATAATTCTGCCAGAAGCCTTAACCCAAAAAACAACCCAACAGGTATCCTAGTAGCTGTTGAGAGGGCAAATATAAAGTAATGACTAATCCACAGATTCATAAATTACGACTGACCAGGATAGATACCGTCTGAGCAATAAAGGCTATGACAAGAAACAGTAAAGCCAGCAGGTACACTTGATTAAGGCCGGAAACTACCAGCCCTGAATCAAAAGAACTCAAATATGACAAGTGTGAGGTTTTTGCAAAAACCACACTCATCAACGACGCCCCTGTAAGTAGCCCTAGATTTCTCGATAGATTTAGGAGGCCTGAAATACTGCCTTTTACTTTTCTACTAGCACCGTTCATTGTAAAAGTATTGTTAGAAGACAAGTAGATCCCGTACCCTATGGCCATTGCTATTGAGCAGACTAAATAGCCAGCTACACCATAGACCTGTTGCAAATTAGCCATCCCCAGAGAACCCAGTACCAGGAAGAACAAACCAATAATCACTATGCTTCGCGATCTGAATCGGTCAACCAAACGTCCAGCAATATTTGAACAAACGGCAACGACGAAAGACCCCGTAGACATCACCAGGCCTGTCTGAGAGAAACTCAATCCTAATGCCAAAGTCAGGTAAAATGGCCCAACAACCAGAGAACTCATTACCGAAGCAGCTACCAAAAGATTAGTAGCTAGGTTCGTATACAAAACATAACCGCCCAGCGCGGGCCCAGGATCGCTGCCTCTGCTCAGGTATAAACCCAGTACACCGATGGCAGACAATAAAAAAGTCAATATGTTGATAATTCCATAATTATCATTCAGGGGCTTTATCGACAGGGTATAAAAAAGAATTGCTGAAAAGATACAGAATGCGGCAAGAATATTACGTGGATGACGAGCTTGTTCGAGAGCTATGTACCTGGCATCCTCGGGAAGATATTTCTGAGCCAGCCAGTATACGATGACACCCAGGGGCACTTTGACCAGAAAGATTGCTTGCCAGCTGGAAACTTCCAGTAGTAGTCCACCCAATACGGGCCCCGAGCCAGTGCCCACCGCCGAGATACTTCCCAGAAGACCCACTACCGTGCCCACCCGAGCTCTGGAATAGACGTCACTGGCAATTGCCATAGAAACAGCGGTAAACATTGCCGCTCCGATACCTTGCAATGCTCGGAAGAGAACCAATACCCAGATATTTGGCGATAGAGCACAGAGTAAAGTCGATACACTAAAAAGCAGCATGCCGTGAACAAAAATTTTCTTGCGCCCCACTTTGTCGCTGGCGCGTCCGGCAATTGCCAGAGCCGCAGTTAGAAAAATCATAAAAGCGACAATGATCCACTGCGTCCGCGCGTAGGTGGTTCCAAGGTCTGTAACTAACTCCGGAAGCGCAATATTAACACTGCTAACCGCCAATGCATTGAGCAGGGTTGCCAGGCATAAAGCGGTCAGGATTCCCCGACTGGAGAGGTTGCTGGTGGCACCTTTGCTGAATGGTTTCAGAAGTCTTTTAACTGCAAGCATAAAATCCCAAGTGTGGTTAGCCAGACACCGATAAAAAATTAGTGTGCTCAGAAAATATGGAGAATCATGAAAAAAATACTATTTGCTCACCTCGTTAACGGATATACCACTTTTTGCTCCGATATAACTGTGGATAAGCTAAGTGTATATAGCGAGTAACTGGTATACATTCCATCCTTCCCTGCACACTCCTTAGCCCCTAACTCCCTGAGTTATTTGTCTTTCTTTTTGATTTAAGACTTGCCAGGGACCACAGTGAAAACTAGGATACAACTTCAAGTCAGCTTGAGGTCAATAGAGATGGATGATCATCGGGAAATAGATATTCGGGAAGTCTCCAAACGTACGGGACTACCCTCCTCAACACTGCGATATTATGAGGAGAAAGGCCTAATTAAGTCTATCAGCAGGCGTGGTATCACCAGGGTGTTTCCCGGCAGCGTAGTGGAACAACTGTCATTGATATCCTTAGCGCGCTATGCCGGGTTTTCTCTCAATGAAATCGCCTCTTTGTTCACCTATGGCAGCAAACCCAATATCGACCGTGAACAATTACTTGATAAAGCTGATGAATTGGACAAAAACATTCGCCGGCTCAAGGCTATGCGCGATGGTTTGCGACATGTGGCTAATTGTCCAGAGGAGAACCAGCTGGAATGCCCCAATTTCCAGGGGCTGATCAAGAAGGCGATGAAACTGCAGCACAAGGAAGACCGTAAAGTAAAATCCACCAAACCTAGTAGACGAAATTAGCTACAGAGAATATCTAAAGGTATAGTGCTTGTACTCAAGAAACACTGAATTCCGTCATCATGCCTGAATCTTCATGTTCCAATACATGGCAGTGGACCATATAAGGCATATCTGGCATCGCTTCCCGTGGAAAACGTACATATATCTCTGCACTGCCGCCACCTGAGATAGGTACCGTATCCTTCCATCCACACATATATGCTGGCGGTAACGTCCCATTAAATTTAACGACTCGGAACTGACAGCCGTGAATATGTACTGGGTGCAGCATCAAATCACTGCCTTCTGAAATACGCCAGTGAAGATCTCTATTGATTGGCACCTTGAATCCTGGCTCGGTAAATGCAAAGGAGACCCCATTGACTGCATTGGCGGTGAGCTGTGCCTTTAACGGCATTGCCGGAGCCTGGGTAACTAATTGCAATACCTTGTCTACTACTGCTGGATCTGTCCGCCCTGTGGCGATCATCTGTGGCAAACCTGTAGCGTTAATCAGTTTATTGGCCTGAGCCTGCCGGTTCATTTGCATCACCAGACGCTGAGAGATAGGCGGCAATGTTTGTGGTATTTGAGGCAGCGGTACCAACTGTTCTGGTAAGGTGCCCCTTCCCTCTGCTCCTGTAGGTATCACTCTCAGAAATGCCACAGGGCCATCAAACGGGGGTAAACGCATTACCGGCTGCGGCACAGGCAGGGTGATCAAATCAAAAGGCTTACCATCGCGCGCATCGATCATCAGCTCATAACGTTCGCCCGCCGCAATAGGCAGAATATCCACCTGTACCGGTTCGTGTAGGAAGCCTCCATCACTGGCAATCACATACATTGGGCGTTTATCACTAGTACTCAAGCGATAATTGCGCCCATTTGATCCATCCAGAATACGAAAGCGCAGCCAACCCCGTGGAGTTTTCACCTCTGGATTAACGGCCCCGTTAGTCAATAGGCAATCACCACAATAACCTGCAGCTACGGTTATCTCATTGAAGCGATGAAAGAAACTACCATCTTTGTTAAAGCGGCGATCCTGAATAATCACTGGAATATCATCAACGCCCCATTCTTTTGGCAGAGGCAAAGTATCACTATTTTCATCATCAATAATAATCAGGCCGGCCAATCCCTTAAGCACCAGCTCGGCTGTAGTAGGGTAGAGGTGAGGATGAAACCAGAGCGTAGCTGCCGGCTGGATAATCGGCAGCCTTGCATGCCAGGTCTGCCCAGGCACGATCGGCATATAGGGGCCGCCATCCTCATAGCCTGGGACAATCAGGCCATGCCAGTGGGCTGTCACATTCTGCGTCAACTGATTATTGACACTCACTGTAACTGTCTGCCCTTTGCGTAAGCGTATGGCTGGGCCGAGGAAAGGCCCGTTAAATCCATAGGTAGGTGTGGTTAAACCCTGAATAAAACTCTGTTGATCCGGTTTTACCACTAGATGTATATTCCCCGCTGAATCAGCTCTCAACTCCTTTGGGATAGGCAGTGCCAAACGTTTGCCCCCATTAGGAAGAGAAGACTCCTGAGCCCTTACTTCTGTACCAGTGAATAGCGATGCCGCCATAGCACCAGTACCAAGACAAAACTCCCGACGCGTTAGACGAGACATCCTCCCTCCTTTGGAACCAAGCACATAGATAGCTCTATCCACAAATAGTAGAAAAGCAGGTGCTGTTGGGTATTGAATTGCCGGATAAACTGCCAAGCGTCATTTCAGATTAGAACAAGTAAAAGTATGCCAATTTAAGCGCCCCAGTAAGAACGTATACAAATACAGACAAGAGCAAATCAGTCTTAGAACTCCCATGATTCTGATTGTGGAACAATGACACCTGTCAGACAGCCGGCATACTTAGTCTTGGCTTAGCGAAGCCGCTCGTTTACCCTACCCCCCTTTTGTGCAGTTCCTGGCAAAAGCAGTAGCTGTGTAGTCCTCTAAGCCGGATAAATGTCTTCCCAATATGCCGTTTTTAGTTCTCTCCATCCTGATACAAGTCGCTTTTGTTATTCACGTACTGAAGACCGGGCGCAATACCACCTGGATATGGATCCTGGTCATGCTGCCTTTGGCGGGACTTATTGCCTATCTGATTTTGGAAATATTGCCAGAAATGAATAATTCCCGAAACGGACAAAAAGCTCGTAGAAAAGTCCAGAAACTGATGAATCCAAATCAAGATATCAATCAGGCAGCACAAAATCTGGCCAAATCCAGTAGCATAAAAAACTATATAAAAATGGCGGAGGAGTGCCTTGAGAAGGGGCTGAACCAGGAAGCCAAGGACTTATATCAAAAGAGCTTGCAAGGCCCCTTTAAGGATGACCCTCAGATTTTGTTCGGATTAGCTCGATGTCTATTTTTGCTCAAAGAATTTAACAACTGTAAGGAAACCCTGGATTTTTTGATAGACAAGAGTCCAGAGTTTAAAGATCAGGATGCCCATCTACTCTATGCTCGCACCCTGGATGCCTTACAGATGATTGCCGAGGCTGAACATGAATACGAGACACTGTACAGCTATTATAGTGGGCCCGCCGCAGGTCTTTACTATGCAATCTTTTTAAAAAGGCTTCAACAAGGAGATAAAGCTATGAATATACTGCAAAGAATCCTAAAAAATGCAGATGAAACAAACAGTTTTTACCGCAGCATCCATAAGGATATTCTTAAGCAGGCTAAAGCAGAACTGTCAGGATAAGGCATAAAGCAGGAAATATTCTTACTCCTAAACACTTTGTTCTAAAGAAAGTAATTCTTTTCTAATACTGGAGCTTGGTAAGTGATCCCGGCTGTTGATGTAAACTATCTGGAGCAGCTACCCCGTAAAGAACAGACACGAAAATAAAAAAACAACCAAGCACAAACGAGGACTACTTTGCATTTTAGCTCTAATCAAGGAAAACCAACTACAATCGCAATTTATTGTGATTGATAACTATGTCACACTGGGTTCAGAGCTGCAGCCCGACCTAAGGACCTATCTATACCAAGTGCTAACATATAAAGTCCCAATTATCGGATCCGCCAAAAAACGATATAAAGGGACTCCAGGCAAAGCTGACACTCTACGAGGTAATAGCATCAAGCCATTATATATAAGTAGTTTTGGTGTTGGCCTTACAACCTAAAAACCTCATATCCTACAAGGTATGGCCAATACAGAATACCCTCACTTTTGAAACTGGTAGATAGAGAATGCAAGCACTATCCGGTTAGCTGGTCCAAGGAAAGGATGCCCTAAAAAGTAGTGGCCAGCAGCCGAACATCGACTGCTGGCCATAGCACTCGTACAGCACAAACCCCATCCCCGGCAAACACTCTAGCAGATAACATCATTCCCCAGAGTTTGTTCAACCCTGCACAGGCAGGGAAACATCCACACTCCGACTAACGATTTCTCCATCGTCGGTTCATCCCCGTGGGCACAGGGAAAGTTCAAACTTTGAAGATTTAGTAATCAGCTAATTATTTACGTCGCCAGAAATAGGCGCGATAACTTACCACTAGAATTATGAAAGTGCATTACCCCTAAATAGGTAATTCAACACAAGGAGGGAAATTATTAAAGCCTTAGTCGAGTTTTATCAACTGCCTCCAGACCATTGAGAAGCTCACGCCTTAGGCTAAGCTATTGCTCCCACAGTAAACTGACCCCGCATAGCGGGGAACATATTGGCCTTCATCTGTATTTTAAAAATACTACCGGCTAAACCCCACCCATGTGGGGAACACACCTGGAGAAAATCAATCGGGATTGATTTTATCGGTAAAGCCCTGCCTGAGCTGGGAAATTGACAATACTTGTTTCATACTCGAGAACGTGTCTAATATATACGCCCTCATCAAAAAAACTCAGCCTGCAAATACTCCACTCTTCTAAAAGTCAAATGCGGCGTATCAGCATCAAACCACAACCAAATGCCTTGGCCGGACCAATACCCGTACAAATCTTCTGTAAGAATAACTCTGGATCAGTCACCAGCAGTTCTCCACGATAATCTACTGAGCAGAAACCAGCACCGCGTCCTTTTTTCGGCAGAAGGTTCCAGCGATAGCCATTACTGTGAAGTTTTGGAGGGTAAATATCAAAACCCATGCGCGAGCCCCTATCAATCAGCCAGTGACGAGAAGCTACCACGGATACCTCCTGGAGCCGGGATTCTATTTGCCCACCTGCATAGAAACCTGGTTTTGCATCCAGTAGGCGCTGTTTCAACTCTCCCTTTCTTCCGCTTTGCAAAAGTGAATGAGTTTTACATTGATCACGTAACCAATGATATTGGGCATCCATCAAAATATCATGACGCTTACCTCGGCCAGCCACAGCCGACTTTCGTGAAATAGTAGGGTTGGCTCGCAGGCGAAACGCCAGCCGATCCCCGGCCTGTAACCGAGGTATAAAAGCTTTACTCTCTACACTAAACAGCGACCCATCTCTAATCGGCTTCTTCCGAGAAAGCAGGTAAAATACTGGCAGACTTTGCTCACTCAGGAGCTGCTCACAGGCTGATTCCTCACGAAACAGAAAACGCTCGCTACCATTGAATAACTCCCATAACATCTGATGGATACCGTAGCTGTTATTTTTCAACAGGGTCGCCAATTGCGCTTGTATGGCTAAACTGGAGGACACTTGAATTCTGGATAAGTACATAGCCACTTCCTTATGAACGCCAGTGATATTCCATACGCGGCTGGAACTGCCAGCGCTTGCGAGATAGAGGTTCGTCCAGGCGACTCAATTGCTGCACAGCTCCCAAGGAAAACTGTTCATCTTCCTGTGAAAAATCCTCTATATCACCCTCCCAGTAGTATTGGCTAGGCAAATCATCAGGTCGCCAGCGCTCCTGCCTTGCCCATGTAAGTTGATACTGCAAGACGTCAGTCAATGGGTACAGATCAAGTGCATGCCGAAAATTCTCAGCCTCTATTAAATGAGCAGCAGTGGGTACCGACAAAGGAAAAGCCTTACGCCCCAGATACAGATGAAACTTGGGGCGAGCCAGTGCCCCAGCCAGATCTTTCAGCGACCAATGCGCGCTCTCTGTTGCTTTAAGAGCGACCAATACTTGAGCATCGGCTAAGTATTCGCGTTGAGACAAGATAGTGCCCAGCCGGCTGCAGCCCACTACCAATTCGTCCCTACGTGTGCGATAACGGAATTTACCGGCACTGTCTGGAGCTTGTATTGTATGAAAGTCTCTTTGCAGAACTCCCGAGTTAACTATTTTTATTGCCTGACAATACCCTCTCGCCAACTCCAACTGCTGTGTTTCCTCTGATCTCTTAATACCCAATGCTGCACCAAGCAAACCTGCAATAGCTGACTTGCTGGGATAACACGCACTGTGCCTGATTCCACCAACTGCAACCTCTCCCCAGGATGCCATGGCGCCATAAAGGCGAAATACCAAGTGTTCCATAAAGCCACCTATTCGCTAACGAATGCCAGCAACTCTCGCAGGCTACCCTGCCCATTTACGGCATTGAGAATATAGCGGCTGTCAGCACACTGGCCATATACCTTGTCGAAATTATGCAGTTGTCCTTGCAGCGCATCAATCGCCTCCTGAGCGTAATCCTCGCTATAGCGATCCACGGGTTTTAAATAGGCTACGGAAAGTGATCGCGGCTGCTGATCGCCGACTTCAGCGAGCACATAAGAGGCATATGCACGGCTGGCATAACTGTTTTGTTTTCCGGCAGGAGCAATTTTGAGAATTGTTTCAGTCAAGGCTGCAAGTGTACGATCGGCAAGTGATTTATCTTCACCAAGGTTATCAATCAGCTGCTCTTTGTTGATACAAATATAAGAGTAGAAAAGTCCTGCGGCAAAACCGGCTTCTCCGAGGTGAGCTGCACCATTATCCTTACCATGATTATTGAGGTCGTCCACTGCGGTAAAATAATCATCCTCAATGACTACAGAATGTACTGATAGTGCATGAGCCACTTGACAAGCGGCTTCGATATTATAAGCAGGCTTGGAGGCGAGCATTCTACCAAACAGGGCGATATCAACCGTCATATTTTCCCTACGCAGTAAGTCCAGCTCAGATTTTTCCGGCTCACGACCTTCTGTTGCAAGTTTGTATAACAGATCCTCAATACCCTTTTGCTCAGCCAAACTCAGGTGCACCAGCTGCTCAATTTCGAGATCCGCACTTGGATTATCTTTTTCCGACTTTTTTAGTTTACCAAATTGTTCAGCTATCCTCTGAGCCCATAGTTTTGCTTTCTTCTCTGCTACTCCCAGCCTAAGTAACTTTTCAAAAACCAAAACACCTTGTCGCTTACTACGCGTTCCAACTAAGCCATTTTCTGCCTCTCTCCCTAAGGCACGCTGGAATAAATCTGAAGTGCGCCAGTGACGTTTTAGACTCTGTGAGGATATGCGAAGTCGATCATACCCCCCCATTTTGGCAGTTTTTGGTCTCCCTAAATCATCCCGGTTCAGATTAGCTGGTGGATAGGCAGTCAAAACATGTAATTGGATAAACCGACTCACTACTCTCTCCTTGTTTTGAGACGATTGTTCGCTCAAAAGCACTCACGCCAGCTTTGATACCGATAAGAACTCTAAAGGAAGTTCATAATTTGAAAATCAACTCGCTGACTAAAAAATATTAAACTTGAGACTAACTAATAATCTAACAGCCTTGCGTAATAGTCCGTTGCCCAACGAACAGCCAATCGCTCCCTTACATTTCGCACCGGTGCCACTCGCCTTTCATGCTGCCAATGCAACAAATCATTAGCTAGGCTGGCGATATCTGCTTTTCCACTAAGTAATCTTAGAGCCCTGACCAGACGTCGATAAAATTCAGGAGTGCCCCTACTCCGTTGCAGTTGGGAAAAGCGCATCTCACTCATCACCGGCCGTCCATTTCCTTCATCAACAGTAGCTAGAGAATGAGCAATTGTTTTCGCCACATCTCTAGGAGTATCACTGCTAACGTGAGCAGCCAAAGTCGCTACAAGTGCAGCATCCTCAAGACGAATATCTTCGTTGTTTTGCCAACGGTCGGGCATTGCCTTCAAAAAACGAATGAATGCTGAAGTAACCAAAGCATCCATTGGTTCTACTGCACGCCGTAGCCGCGCACGGTCTGCGCGTCCCTCTAACGTATTGAGCCAGGTATGCCATGCACGCAGTTTCGAAACATCTTCACTTTTGAGAAATTGATAACTCGCCATCACGCTCTCTCCTTGCTCAAATTCAGCGTCTCTATCCAGTAAATTCACTCTGGCCATACGACTTAACTTGGCTTGTAGACCCTCCCTAGCTCCAAAAACTCTTTTCTGATTTAAATCTTCTATAAAGTTATCAAGTATCCACCGATCAAAACTTTCTTCTGCAACAGTTTTAAGAGTTCTGTACCAGCTTGCTATCATATTTTGTGACACAGATTTTAGTTCTTGAGAGCGTGTGGAGAGGATGCTCAGCATTTTGTAAAATTCCGGCTCAGTAATTCTCCAGAAATTTCGATCAATAAATGAAAGATCGCCTTTAGCTTCTTTATATTGAGGAAACCACACAGATTTGATATAAAAGCGCAGTGCCTTTAACACATCTCTTGCCATCTTTATTAGCAAACTTACTTGCTCAACAAAATGCACTTGTTCGTGCTGCTTTACTGAAATTACAGGCATTTGGTATTCGGACCAATAGCGGGCCTTCATGTTGTCCATGTCATATCCAAAGCACCACAAACTCAGATGATTACCACCAGTCTGTTCGTTAATTAATTCACCATACTCCTTATTAAAATAATGCACAGTTGCACTGGCACGATCACCTAGAGTATCGTCATGCCATAACAGGCCAAGCCAGCGTTGATAACCGATTGCATCCCACTGCCCCTTTAAACTGATTGGTGGGCTCTTTTTCTTTGGATCAAATCGATAGGGTGTTAACGGATGAAGCCAAGCACCATCGTAATTGACACCATAGTTCTTGGATATAAAATGACTAAGTAAAGAAGAAGAGTGCTCGCCGCATAAGTCGCATGAGCCAATATGTAATGTCGCCAGGTCCAGGCGAATCCTTCGAGGCATGGACCAGTACATTTGCAAAGGGTGTGTATCTTCGGGGTAAGTAGGCATCCCGTTGGTGTTGGAAAGTCGTGTAGGAGCCAGCCAAGGAAAAACACTGCTATCCTTATTACTCGGCCTAGTGGGTATTTCCTCCATTGGTAATACATTCAGCCAGAGCTTTTGCCAGAGACTACTTTCATCTGAAGACGACATTAGCAGCGTGGTTAAAGGGCCCCCGCCACGCAAGCTGGTTCTATGCCCCAGCCCACCTGAAGGGGCATTGATCTGCAAGGTTAAAAGAGCAGTGGCAACACAGCTAGGACACATACCTTGAACCTGGTTACACTTAATAAAGTGATCCAAATTTGCCTTACAGGTTTTATTACCGGGCGCTTCAATCAATAAGGAGACAACCGGCTTGGACTCACCAGTAACCAAACCCAGATCCTGCATAAAAGCTGGCTCGGTCCAAGCCATTAACTCAAACACATTTTCATAGTATGAAAAAACAGCTTTGAGTGACTCTGGTGAAGGGGATTCCTGATATAGCCTCCCCCAAGAATTCACATTTCTCGGTGCAAAAGTAGTCTGTAGCAGGCCAATCAGAAACTGATACAAAGCCCCGCGAAAATCTGCACGTACTGTCACAATATCAAGGATCGAATTATCCCGATCCGTAATCTGCCAAGGGGTGACTTTAACTCTTGCTCCATCCTGACGAATTACCGGTATCCATGAGTCACTAATAAGATTCACTTTGATCCTCCCTGATCAAATCCTATCCAGTTTTATTGCAGCAATATTACCAATCCTTTTCATAAGGACCAGAAATTACATTCACCTTGATACTTGGAGGTCTCGCTATAAATATTTGATGGCCTATCGGCTCTCACTAATAGATATTCTAAATTTAATTGATTCTTCTCCCAATAAAATGATCTATCTCAATTAATAGGTATTTTTTTCGTTTATTGACAAGGGCTCTTAATTAATTTAGCAGTAGAGTAACTGTCCAGTTCATTTATATTGCCTACCTATAGAGGTCGAAGTCATTGTGGTTATTAGATATTGAACTCACGCCTCTTAAATTGGTGCTATTATTTTCACTAGCTCATCGAAGATTTTGGCTTGTTGGATTTATAAGGCATATATTAAAAATCTTAAGCTTCTATCAACAGCCAATATAAACACTCCTTAAATCTTAACGAATTTCATTAATCATGGCTTCAACAAACAGGCTTAATAAAAATAAATAATTCCAAAACAGGACCAAGTGGCAACCTTAAGAGATTTTTGAAAATGCTCTTAACTTTTATAAACTACGATATACAGACGATCTATCTAAGACATGTGGTTAAGACATTGCCCCCAGCAAGCAATACCACAAAATTAAGAAAAATAAAATTTATTCTTATAATTGCATTATGCAACTATCAGGGAGTAGTGGCGCTCGAGCGCATAGAAAATAGCAGCTTTATTAAGCTCATACTCTTAATAAGTGCCTAGCTAATTTGAGATACAACTAAAACCCAAACTCTACAGCTCCATACCAAATATTAAGTAATTACTCAAAGATAGGGGGTCTCATACTTTTCTCAATACAAGGTAATTTTAGATCCCCAAAGGGTTTAACTTGGATCTTATAATAAGTCCACAATCAGTAACGGATATTACATTGAAACAGAGTCCGACTATAGGATAGCCGGTATTTCTACCGGCACTATCAATCTACGAACTAAAATACCTCGTAAATATAAACTTCTAAATCTACATCTTGGATCACGTCCATATCACCTTGAATATCGACTGTTAAATTTTCGCACTTGCCTCCTGTAATTAAGGTATTATCGATAGTTAAGATCACCTCTTTACGCAAATCTGAAATAGGTACGTTGGTGTAGATATTCTTGTTGTCCCTATCAGCTCCTATTGCAATTTTGCTACCATCTTCAGCAATACAGCTAGCTGTCATCCTGATGTCATAAACAAAATCATAGATCTTGGGGCGATCCATGGTATAGCAATTTTCTCTGGCGTATGAAGAGCGACAAATGACGTCTGGTTTAATTTCTCCTAGACCTGATACGACTGCGGTAATATCAAAGGTAATTTCCTGTCCACTATCACCGAAGATTTCAATATTTGCAATGCGCCGGGTATCTGAACTATGGGAAAAATCTGTAACACTATGCTTAACACCAGCAATTGCAACCACTTCCGCAAACAATGGGCTGGAGAGCAAAAAAGCCAACACCAATAACATAACTTTAAAACACTTCATTTTTTATCCTTAAAAAATTAACATACGCAGCGGCAGTATAAATACCCTTTTATTTACTAACAAGTAAATATCGAACTCAGTCAGCTCAATTACATTGACGCACTATAAATCAAAGGATTTCAGTTCAATTATCATTTATGGCGCTGGCAATTAAACGCTGAACTTCACCCCTACTTTACTCTTAATAGAATGTACCGCGGTGCCATTTAGAAATAATCAGACTGGGGAGCTAATTTTACTTAGCTAAACAGAAGAGTTCGGGTTGCTCTCACTCCGAAGAGCACATTAAAGTTTGATTCTATCTGCTGACTTGTAAGAAGCCCCAAGTGCGAACCCTGCAAGTCCCTGGCATAGCTACATAATGAATAACGGCCTCACTTCTTGCAGGGAAAATTTACCTATCTATCATTGGGTGCTAGATAGCCACATACTGTTCGCTGAAGCCTGCCATCAAACTAAATTATTGACTTACGGATTCTTGAAGTGAAAGTACAGTAACTAGTTTCCCAGCTATATTTAGCTCCGCCAAGACAATTGTGGAACTATGAGCAAGTTTGCCAAACTGAACGGCATAGCAACAAATTCAGCGAATATCCCGCAAAACCCGTAGAGCAACATGCATTACATCCCGCTCCTCAATATGACGGACAACAGAAATTTCATCTTGGGAATGCAGGTAGGTGTTAGGCCTTTGCCCAATTTGAAAGAAGGTATTATTTCTTAACCTGGCTCGTACATGATCGGCGATCCCTTCTGCCTAAATCCCTTTTTGATAATTTCATCACTCTTCCACAGCGGCAGAAAAATTTCAGTCTATTCAAATCTCACCTGGTGTTTTTCAATGTGCTTTCTACCAAAAGAGGCACGCCTCCTACGAATAGCAAATTTATTCCCGCAACTTTTACTACTTCTGCTATAGGCAATCCCGGAGCCAGCGTTCATTGCTTTGCCTGGAATCGGCATCCACGCGGCCAATACTTTACTCCAGTAGATTTGAGCACAAGCACAACCCCTGGCCATCTGTTAGCCACTGGTCCTTGTCGCTTGGTTTGACCTGCTTGGTTTGGGCATTCAGAGCCATAGTGGTGTTACCAGTTTCTAAATTGAACCAGGTAGCACCAAATATAGCACCGGATGACAACGAACAAGAGCGGGGGGCTGTACCCTCCAGATAGCAAAAAGCCCGGATTTACCGGGCTTTCTGGATGATTCCGAACTTCTTCGGATCTTGATGTGGTGCCCAGGGCGGGACTTGACTCCATCTTCAACCAATTGATTTATAAGCAAATTTTTAACTTTATTAAATCGGTACCCCTACAGGTACCCCCAGCCAAAGTCCGAACCATTGGTTCAAGTCCTCCAGCCTCGATTCGACTATATTTCAACCAATAAGATCAAAATATAGCCACAAAAAAAGGGGCCAACCAGACAAATTTTGGTATGTATTTAGTTTCTTGGAGAGCTCCCACGACCATTTACTCATAGGTTCTCCGCGGCCCCCCTCGGCTGATATAACTTTCTATTTCAACCGGTAGGCTCATGATTTGCCAAGTAATGGTACTTCGCTCTGGCAGTGCCTTAATCCGGCGGTCGGACTTTTTATATGAATCACGCTCGGTTGTTGACTCGACTGCAATACAGATTTATAAAAAATCATCAGGATAGATTCGCCTCCTAGAATTAATGGGCATCCTTACTCACTAGCATTAAGCCTCAATCTACACCCAGGGCTTTAAAAACTGCATCTACTGGATCTGCATAGAAGCTAGTTTGGAACTTGGTAAACAGTTCTGCGGGAATTGTGGGGATATCTGCGGCGCTGGTAATTGGCAGTGCAACACGCTTACCACCTCCATCAAAAGCGACTTGCAGACTCTCCGCGATACTTTCGGCAGGAGTAACGCTCCCCCCCAAACTCATACCCCCGAGCACAACTAATTGGGCCTGAGCGGGTTTGCCCATAATGCCGGATGCGAATGCCACCAAGCTCGGCAACGCCAGGGAAGCCAGTGGGCCGTTATTCTGGAGTTCAACGATATGTAGATGAAAGTCGTACTCCAGTACCTTAGCCGAGGCGGAAATCCGGGAGGCATTGGCCTTGAAGTAGTTGAAGGCGATTTTAACCTGCTCTTTCGCCGTATTGGAGTTCCACAGCCCTGAAGTCGCCAGCTTGCCAGTGCCCTTGGTAACCTGTAACTCCAAGCGATAGAGCCCCGGAACCCCCTTATTACTAATACCAATGGTATGGATAAAGCCCGGTTTCCCAGGGCCCTCGGCAATCAAAGCGCCGCCGCCCTGCTCTTTTACGGAGACAAAGTGCTCTTCCAGGGATTCAGCATCGATATAGCTAAAGTGCACATCATAGAACTCCATTCCACCGATTTTCTTTAGCTGCTCTTTCACTCGCCGACGCACCTGCAAAGCGTACTCCAGACACTGGCGAACGGCTTCTTTATCGAACTGGCCATGAGGATATAACAGCTTAAGCAGGCCCGAGACGGTTTTGCGCACAGCAATAGTGTCCCGCTGGTTTAGGTTACTGCCGAGTTTGAAGTACTTATCGATAGCGTCGGCAAAGCTGCGTTTACGCATTTCGCGAAAGAACTCCGCCAGGTAATCGACAATTAAACCGTAGCGGTTGGTGAAAAACTCCGGGCGCATTTTGGGAATTTCCCAACCTGGAATATAGGCGTGAAAACGATCGAAGAAGGCGGAGTCGATCATCGGCTCTGGAAAGGGCGCCAATAGATGGCTCGTTTTGACCAGGGACTCGACAGACTGGTTGATATTGCCCACGAAGACCATGGAAGCAGAGGCCTCCATCTGTTCACGACCACGGGCAAATGAACCCGAGGCCATGTAGTCTTTCATAATCTGGACACCATCTTTATCTTTGAAATTAATGCCGGCTACTTCGTCGAATGCGACTAAGTCCCATAAACCCACCAAGCCAATGCGGCGCGAGCTCATGTTGTAAAACAAATTGGCAACGGTTGTTTGCCCCCCTGACACCAAAATACTGTTTGGCGAGCACTCTTTATAAATATGGCTCTTACCGGTACCCCGGGGCCCGAGTTCACACACGTTGTAGTTGTTCTCTACAAACGGGATCATCCGCGCTAGCAGGTGCCACTGCACCGAATCATCCAGGTTAGAGGGCTCCATGCCGATAGAGCGAATTAATGTTTCTCGCCAATCCTGCACACTCAGAGCCTGCCGGCCCACGTACAACTCATCCATATGCATATGCGGCATCTGGATGGGTTTGAGCACCGTTACTCCAAATGGTGAACCTTTTTGCCCCTCCTCGTGGTAGTAGCTCAGGGTAGCAATCACCCAGATTCCACCAACGAGGAGTTTTTCGTTATCCTTAACGATGCCGGCAGAAATCTCTGCATCCTTGATCCCCAGATTACTAAAAGTCGCCTCATAGACATCTTTGCGCTCGTTTAAGCGCACACTGACACGGTCAATAACTTTGTAACTTCCGCGCTCACGTACCAGGGATTTCACCTTCTCGGCTTCATCCGGGCGTACATAGTTTTCAGCCAATACGGTTTTGACGTTATTTAGACCCTTTTCAATCACTTCCGGGTCATCCGAGGCGCAGTACATACCCAGTAGATATTCCAGCACGTATACGGGAACGTTGGCACCCTCTTTGATCAGCTTGGTTAAATCTTTGCGTACCACACGGCCGGCAAAGTGTTCGTTCAAAAGCTGGTCTAGATCCCTGTTAACTTCACTGTTCATTGCGTCTTCTATTTATTAATCGTTTTGCAAGCAGCCTGTTGATACGGCAGCTCAGAAAAAATCATCGGTGATCGCAAGGTCAATCACTACTCGGTAGCGCGCAATCTCTGTGCCTAAATCCTTATCTCGCAGCAGCAGGAAATACTCCTTTTTGCGGTCAAAATCAGTGCCTGAGAGAGATAGGCGAACTTTCTTTATAAGATGTGAAACCTCAGTGGAAGTACTGTCAAATGTCACGGTCTCTTCACTAGATACCAAAACCTCACCCTCATAAATACCCACGGCGATGGTGACTGGCAACACCTGCTCGCTGACCTGCTCTGTCTGCATCAGGTCAAACGATTGAATGTTGTTCACCATTTTCAAGCTGGGCTTGGGCGAGATCACAGATACTTTGCGTTTGGTGCGGCGCTCTGCTTTATCGCCGCGCAATTGCTGCACCGTGAGTACTGGCACCACAATTTCCTGGGGCATGGCACCGCCGTGTACAAAGCGGGCACCACCGACAAAGTGAAAACGGTTTGCGCCCTTTGGTATCCAGAAATGGGTATCCGACTGGGTACCCGCAGTATTTCGGCTGGAGCCACACCAGGCCGCGCCGGTGGTCGGCATATTGTGGCCAATAACGTAGCGTTTTTTGCTCTTTAGTGTGTTGCTCGGCTTATCAGCCAAGGATGTTCGATCAGCGGCTTCCAATTGACTGTGTTGGAACAAAAAACCATGGTCCGCCGTAATGAGTACCGTACTCGTATTGAGCGCCATCATGATCTTGCGGGTAAGCTCTGTCAGCTCCTCAATGGCCTGCTCCACCGCATTGAAAGTCTCCGACTCGGTAGAGGCGCTATCCCCCCGGGCATCGACCACATTGTGGTATACATAGACCAACTGTTGGTTCTTTAATGCCTCGCGGCCTTCGTCTCGGGTCCACCGTTGTACCGTCTCCGCCTGCACCGCCATACCGCTGTAAGCGCTGAGAATCTTGTTGCGGGCCTCGGTTCCCTTGCTGGATTTGCCATCCACAAAGACATCGTCACCGGTGTCCTCGCGGTATTCCAAAGTTTGATGGGGCAACAGGGAGGCCATTCCCAGCGTGGTATAGCTCGGCAATACGCCTAACTGGCTGGCAAGCGTCGCTTCGCTATAGCGTTTCTTATTGATGCGCTCCCGCAACTCCACAGCGGCCTCGTACCTAAAGGCATCGCTGATGATAACTACCAAACGGCGCTTGGGTGCTTTATCAAACTGGCTGCGCACCCAGTGCTGATAAAAGTTGTGTTGATTGGGCACGCCTGAAATCTGCCAGTGTGCCAACTTATCCTCAGCTTCTAGCAACCCTCCCCAGTTCCGCGCCAATTGGCCCATAAACCAGTTGGCATAGCACTGCTCTATTTCGGTATCCAACGGTTTGAGAAGCTCCACTTGCGCACTATGAGAGGCCGCCCAGTAGTGGCGGTAGGCGCTGTCGAAGCGGTATAGCTCAGATTCATAGGCCTTATAGAGCACCTCTGCCGAAGAGAAATGGAAACCGCTGTGATACTCGTAGCGCAACTCAAACAGCTCAATAGCCGCAGTCAAGGCTGTGTACACCCTGCGGAACTTGCGCCGCAAGGGGTCATCTTTATGGCGCGAAGCCCAGTAGCCATCGAGCCGCTCCGAGATCACCCGCTGGAAGTGCTTCAGATCCGCAGGCTGCGCCTCTGGAATATGCTCGGCCAGGTCGGCGATGATTCTCAACTCGGCTTGTCGAAAAGTGGCTACATTGACCAGCGTATCCATGGGTAGATTCTGGACACGCTGTTCGATATTGAGCGCGGTCGCAACCCAATCCGCAATAACATCGTAAGCCCCGTAGTAGCGGGAACTGTCTCTCCAGCGGGAAAGCAAAGTGCGCGCAGTGGCGCGGGCGTCGGCGCTGGAAATCACTAAAGAGCGCGCCCAGTCAGGCACCTCTGAGATACTTTCGCAGAAACCGGTGGCCAGTAACCGCAGCAGGCACTGGCCAAGTTTGAACGGCTCCTCACCCTTCAGTTCTTCTGGGGTGGCCGGGTACCCCACTTCCGCCTGCAATGCCTTTACCAGTGGCGGCACCAGGGCGTACTTCTCCAGCGCATCCATCGAAGCGGGATTCTCTTCCAAGCCGCGCTGTTTATTGGTGAGCTCAGCACCCAAGGTAAACAAAATAGAGGCGATATCGGCACTCTCGGCAGCAATCACCACCGCAATCATGGCAAGATCCAGTGCCGCTTCATCCATATCCGGCGATACAAATCGTTTTAGCCCCGCCAGACGCTCTTTGCTGCTAAGAAATTTTTCGCGCTCGGCCAGGTGTGCACGCAGGGATTGCTGATGCAGCCCCAGATCATTAAAGAGGATGGAGATTCGATCGGCATGGAAGCACCGGGCATAGAGCTTAATATCCAGCAACCAATCGTCTTGTGCGACGGGCTCCGCATAAGGGAAATACAGCAGATATTTCCCGGCACTATCCTCAAGCTCCAAGCGCAATTTAACCGCGAGTGAAGACTCGGCCGACATATTGAGTGTTGTTACCTCCGCTAGAGAGATATCGGCAAGCACCTCAGTAAAACTTTGCTCAGGATCGTACCAAAATACGATGCGGTGGTTTTCCTGAAAGAATGCCTGTTCCAATCCTTGGCGCAACTGTTCGGTATTCATCCCACCCCTATTCTTCCATAGTCTGTGATTTATGTGCTTCCTTCACTGCGTACTCAAGACATGCTTTGAAGGCAGTAAATGAGGGCATATCTATATTTTCGGCATCGATAGATTTATCGCGTATAAGTTGGTTCAGATCTTGAGTAGAGGTGCCACCATTAAGAGCTTCCTCAAGTTGAGATTTCAGGGGGTTTATTGAATTATCATTGCCTGATTCAGACTCAAGATTTGCGCAGTGTTGATAAGGGTTTTGCTTCACTGCACATAGAAGCCAGGCTTCCGATTTTGGCTTTGGGATCATTGCTACCCCAAGCTCGTAATTCTCAGCAGCGAAACCAGCCAGCATAGAGTCTCGCTTGTCTTTCCAATCTCCCCTTCCGGCGGATGCGGTTCCATCACTGTCCCGAAACAATACTGCCACAACAGAATCATTTACCTCAGCTTGCTTGGCTAATGCTACAGTGGCCAGCGCTCGCGCGTTCTCAAAGTAATATTTCGTTTCAGGTGGGCGTTTTTTACCTTTCAGAGACATCTGTTTTTTTCGTGGCGCCTGCTTTTTCTGCGCCAGATAGCTCTCAGACACATAACTGACCCGATCAGTGTCCAGGTAAGACATTTCATATTGCTGTATTACCCCAACCAGTTGATCCACAATAATGGTCATAGGTCCTTCTTTGAACTCGGTACGATCACAGCAATCACTTTCCGTACAGCAAGTCCCAATATCGCCAGGTCCCTCTCCACTTAACAATAAGTACACATCAACCTCCGTGTGTATCTATTGCTACAATCTCATTGTGAAGCTGCATTAAGTCAGTATCGATAAACGCTTCCCCTGGCCCCATAAATTCTAGCTTTTTGGCTAAGGAAGGTATTTCGAACAGGCGCTTGGCTTTAGTTCCTCCCTGTTTATTCTTGTACAAATAGATCACGCCCTTCTTTGCAACTTCATCGTCAAGGAAATTCAAGATGACCGGGCTGTGTGTAGTGACCAATACCTGGTCATCGGAGTCCACGAGGTGATCCATCAGATACTCTACAAGCTCCGGATTAATACCATTTTCAATTTCATCAAACAGTAAAAAAGCATTTCCAATTTCCAACTGTGTCAGAATTGCCATCAGCCGAAGCATACCGTCATTGACGTGCCTGGCTGTGGAAGTCAATTTCCCCTTGCTAAAATGCTCTATTACCTGGAGCTGCTTCCAGCCAGACGGCAAGGATTTGGTTTTAATCTCGTCTAATTGTGGATAAATTGTTTTCAGCTCTTTTCTGAGCGCAGCTTTTCCTTCAGCACCTGACTCATGAATCAGTGCAGATAACTTTTCACCTCCCAAGCCTAATTTTCCTTTGGCCGCACGACTCTGACTGCGAAGCAATTCTGGACTAATAAGGTCCAAGGAGCGAATATCCAGTACCGTCTGCTTAAGCTTTCGCAAAGTTTCATTTAGCTGACTTTCCTTAAGCACAGAAAGAATCGAGCCCTGGAACTCAAAAACAATCTCGTGGCGAGAACCATCGATAATGTATTCGCCATCTTCTACCTGCAATTGCCTAGAGCCTTTAATTACAACGCTTTCTTTCGTGCAGCTCAATGAACGACGGTTGAAACTTCCACCCCAAATTACCTCTCCGCCGTTCACATCAATGATGATCCGGAAATCGATATTGTTCTTCCTGGTTAGTTTTGAATTAAGATCTGCACTTTGCCAGTGTCGAGCTTTCAACCACTCTTCGACGTCGCCCTCCATCAATTGAGAAATAAAGTCAAGCGCTTGCAATACTGTCGACTTGCCAGAACCATTCAGGCCGACTAAGCAATTGAACTTTGCCAACGGCAAAGTGAAGTCGACCAATGATTTAAAATTATCTATCCATAAAGACTTGATCATGCCGCCTCCGGTTTTTTCCCGGTAATAGATTTAACCTCTGCCAATAAATCGCCGAACTTGCCGTAGTTCACTTTTACCCCATCATCCAAATCCAATGAAATACGCTGATCCGCGAAATGGCGAAGTTTTTCGTCGAACTGGGCTAGCTCCGCCTGTTGTTTGTGCAGCTTGGCGGTTTCCTTTTCCAGGCGCTTGGTTTCCGCCGCTGAGCTGCTGGCCGCCTTGTCTTGCTCCAGTTTTTGCTCGTAGGTACTCATTTTTGCGCTTAAAGGAATCACATATTCCGTGCGCATACGCGCCAGTGTGCCTTCGTTATAGCGATGTAGATAGACCAGGCATTCAAAGGCCTTTTGCTTGCCAGAGCTGAACAACCAATAAATGGGGCGCTTTTTATAGGTTTGCAGGTGATCTTTGAAAAACTTAGCGCTGATATAGCGGCGCAGGGTGTCGCGGCTGGACTCGTTCTTTTTGGGCGAGAGGTTGTCGGCCAAAAAGACCAGGTTTTGCTCCAGCTGTGCCGCATCCCACGCTTTGCCGATAAATTCGATCACGCGATTGCAGGCGTCGTCTGCAAACCACTCGATATCCGTCAGCGGGATAATGCCGTCTTCGTCGGCGGGAAAGCGGGTGTAGTAACCCTCTGCTAAGAGCGCATCGAAGCCCTCGTTACCGCTGTGGGCATAAATCAGACCGGGCCGATCTAATGAATAGCGCCCCATTATGCAGCCGATGGCGTAGGAGACCAGCTCCTCTATCGCTCTCTGTTGATCGAGAGCTTCAATTCCAAGAGCGACGTCACCATTTTCAGAACGGATTTCCGCGGGTACCCCATAAAGATCGCCCACTCGTTCGTTCAGAATGGAGCCGATGTGACTGAGTTCACTGAGCCGGGAAATTGAACGATCCACAGCATTTAGGACATCAGCCCTAAGGGTTTCATCGCTGGTAAAGGAGAAGGTTAACAACCTGTTCTTCTCGAAACACCACGAGATTTCCTGCTCGTCCCACTCCCCCTTGGCCAGAGAAACTGCACGGCGCGCGCTTGCACAAAGCTCTTCCGAAGACAGCCCCTCATGAATTGGTAGTGCCCGCAGCGTACCAACATTGAAATGCAGCGTTGGATTAAGTGCCCTGATTAGGTAAGCAGCCGTTGACGAGTTCAGAAAGGCCAAAAGGCCGAAACAATCCGGATCATCAGCAACAAGGAAATCTGACGTCTGGTCTGAAATCATTCCGGCGGGAAAATAACGCCCACAAAAATCAATCCCGATCTCTTTCCATGTTATCCCTTGCAGGAAATATGCGTCGACATTTTGCGGTCGCGACCGCAGGCGTCCAGTTTCAGAGCGCAGATTTCGGATCTCATTACCGTCCGCCTCCCAGTTCACGACAAAATTAAGATTTCCGTACCACTTCCGGAGTTGACCTCCCATGTTGTAAGGAAACCATTTCTTCGAACTATTGCGGGTCACCTCCGCCGACCGACCCTCAAGTTCAACATCGGAGATCGCTAGTTCAAACCAAGATCGGATAAACTGAGGGTTGTTACCTGTGGCAAGCCCTCGCATCGGAGGTGCTATCGAACCGAGGCAGGGACCCTTGCTAACACGTGCCCTCAGTTCAGGCGACAGCGTGTAGGCAATGATACTCTCCGGCATATCGACAAACTCCCGTTGAGCGACATCGTCGAAGCAATTGCCATTAGCCTGACGAACAAACACAGCGTTCTTATCTGCGGATTGCGGCGCATTATTCAAGTTCAGAAATCGAGTATCCCACCCTTGTACCTGCCGTGGAATAAACACCGAAATGGCTGCGATCGCGAATTTTGAGTTCATCGATGGAAAACTATTAAAGCCAACCTGAACAACAGACTTCATAGAAGTCGAAGACAAAACAAGCCTGCGCAGGTCTTTCATACCAGAGATGTAGAGCCAATTTTGTAGCGTGACCATTGCAACACTTCCAGAGGGAGTGCTCATTGCCAATGCACTTTCAATAAAAGCAGGATAAATATCTGCACCCGCGGTTAAGTACGTGTCCGACAAGAATCGTTTTAGGCTAGGCTCAAGATACTTACTACCCATATACGGCGGATTCGCCACCACCGCATCGTACTGCGTCGCCAGCAACTCGGCCTGCTTCACAAGCGGCCCCAAGCGCTTGAGCGCCTCCGCCACAAACAGGTCCTGAGTCGTAGCCTCGCTCAGCTGCTTTAGCGCCGGCAACTTTGCCGCCAGTTCCTCGGGTACCTGAATCAACGACCCAAATGTCGTCGCGTGCTCGAACAGGCGCTTTAGCTCGATCAGATCGTCAACCTTCAGCCCGCAGTCCGCGAGCGCCATTTGCACTTCTGGATTTTGCGCCAGCCCCTCTACATCGAAGCTTGCGCTGTCTTGCAGTGCCATCACATTGAGCTTTATACCGCGCTCAAACAGCCGCCGGTCATCGGCGCGGCCCTTCATCATCAGTGCAAAACCCGTCAGCTGCGCGGCGCGCTCGTCGATATCGAGGCCGAACAGGTTTTTCTCAAGAATCAGTTGCGGTAGATCCCGCTGCCGATAACCACGCTCTAAGTAGATGGCCTTAAACAACTCATAGGCCTCCACCAGAATATGCCCGGAGCCACTGGCCGGGTCGATCAGGGTCAGCGCTTCGGGGTTTAGGCTATCCGGTGTCATGGCGGCGAGTTGCGCGTTGACTTCATCGATCTGCTCGGCGGGTTCGATGTAGTACGCCATCTGCGCCTTGAGCGGTGACTCGGGATAGGTCGCCAGCCACTGCGCCCCGAGGGAATTCTGCACCATGTACTTCACGATCCAATTGGGTGTGAATAGCTGGGTGGCCGCCGGAATATCTTCTGACTTGACCACCTTGCCGATCACCTGATCTTTCTTATCGGAGATATAGAACTGGTACAGCCAGCCGATAATCTCGATATCCTGCCAGTCCTGTTCCGGAATCCCGGCAATTAAATCGCGAATGAGTGAGTCGGTTTTAGTGAGGTTTTGCGGCAGCAGCAGTTCGGTGGCATCGTCGAGCGCCTCAAACAAAAATGGCATGGCGCTGTGCAGGGCGTGACACTGGGCCAGTAACAGCTCGCGGTACAGCGCCTCATCTTTGCTGCCGTCCAGTTTCAGCTCGACTAGGGTTTCCCTATCCAGCCCTGGCAATTCGATATCCAGACAGTCATCCAAAATCTGGAAACCTTGCGGGTCGCTGGGGTGTGAGAGTACGCGGCGGCCATGGTCGAGATAGCCTTTGAGTTCCATAAAACGGATAGCACAGAGACGGTTAAACCAACTGTAAGCGGCCTGATCCATGGTGGCGTGGAAGCCTTGCGCTTCCACCTGCTGCTGAAGGGCATTGCGGGCACGGGCAATACTTTTCGGAAACGGGCGCTCGCCAATCAGTACAAGATCACCCTTTTGCACCATCGGCTCAATACACTCGGCCGTAATGCCATAACGGGCCGCCTGGCGGGTGACGGCATCGATAAAATCAATACGGGCTTTGGGCGCGTAGCGGGCGATGTTATTGGTATTCATTGCAATATCAATTCCTGGGCACTCAAGCGCAGCGAGCGCTTTACTATTTATATTCAGTGGGTTGCTGAGAGAACGCGAGCTGTTCCAGGCGCAGGAACAGGAGCTCTTCACGCTCGGCAGAGCCCTCGGCCTGGCTCTGAATGGCATAGGGGAGATTGCTATGCTCTAGCAGCTCGGCCACCTCGGTGGCGATGTAGTGCCTGACGTCTTTCTCCGCAGCCTCTACTTCTGCCTGAAGCTCCTCACGGCCGTCAATGAGATTGAGGATATCCTCAATATCTCGACTGGACATGGGGTCACTGTTGCCCCGCCCTTTATAGGCCTCCAGTTTGGTGGCGATAAAATAAACGGGATTGATGAGGTTAATGTCCAGCTCATCGCCGAGAGGATAAGTGGTGGCAGTTTCCACGGCATCGCGGTACCAGCGATTGCCGAAGCCGAGGATTTTTTCATCGTCGGGCATAAAATCAACGCGCAGATCACCCAGCCGCATTGCACATACCGGGAAGTCCTCGTTAGAGGCAGCGCTGTACTGCTTAAATCCCTGACCCCACAATTGTTCTTGTAAGTGATGAAAACCCACGTAGCCCATCACGTGGACGATAAGGTCCACGTCATCGGTATGGCGCACTTGTTCCTGCGTGTAAGCATCGGTGAGCAGCAGCCCGGTTGTGCAGCCGCCCACGAACGTCATTTGCCGGCGCAGCTCGGGACCCAGCGCCCGCGCGACCAATTTCAACATGTCGATATGCCGATTAAACGCGGTCATTCGGGAAGCTCCAGATGCTGCTTTAATAGTTTGGCGGCTAGATTGCGCTCACGGGGCTGGCCTATGCGTATGGCATCGACCAACGCCAGTAAGGCATACATCTCCGGGTCTCTCTTTACCGCTTGGGGAGCGCTTTTAAATAAGGGAGCGACTTCCATACCTTTGGTATTGCCGCGGGCATCCGCCCAAACCGGCTGAAATTCGCCCGCGCTCATCAGCTTTTCCTGCAAAACCGGAGCGGCAAAGGCCGTGGCAATACCGCGAGTGATTCGCCCGGGCCTTGCCGGAAAGACATAGCGAAGGCCGTACAGGATAAATTCGTACAGTGCTTTGGTATTCGCTCTGGGCACGCCGAGCTTGCGATCTTTAATGGCCAGGCCAATCTCGATACAGCGATTCAGGGACAGGCTGATCTGGCTTTTGCTAATACCGGTCTCCGCCGCCAAGCCCCGTGCCGAATATTCAAAAGCCGGCAGAGCACCGAGCTGTGCAAGTACATCGCCACCAGCCGGCGGATCTTCTGGCTCCCAGCCTTGCCAGTCGTCAGGCCAGGCCTTTCTCGCTCGGTCACTGCCCCGCTGCGCCTCGCGCTTCTGCAGAGAGACCAGTTTGAGCAGCAAACCAATATCTTGACTTTTCATATCTTCCCAATCTCGCTTGTCCCAAGTCCCGGGACAAAGGACAAGGTTGATCTTATACTTTTAAGAAAGCAAGCGCTATGGGGGGGAATTTGCAGTGGCGAGCGTCATTATTTGGCTTCTTAGCGCAATCGGATGCGCTTTTTGCCCTCAATCGCTGTTTCCAGCTCTTCTCTCAGGGCGGTGAGGAACCGATCGATATCCTCCCGGGACTCCAGATAGGCACCGCTGTGGACTTTGCTCAGCACACTACTCGTATTAATCACGACGGCGGGGTTAAGCCCGGCTGCTGCAGCAGATGCCGGAACAGGCTGAACGCCACCGGACGGGGGAGCCGGTTCTTTTGTCTTGCCGCCGGCGGCCGGGGCACTTTTCTTAGCCGCTTCCTTAGCACCTTCTTTAGCAGCTTCCTTGGCAATCGCGTCTTGTTCGAGGCGCACTTTAGCCGCTAGCTGCCGCTCTAGCTCGTAAAGACTGTCCTCCAAACGCTCTTCAGCGGTTTGCTGTTGCAACATATAGATCTGGGCAATGCCGGTCTCGGCCTCTATATCCTTTTTGACCTGTTGCAAGGGATGCAGCAACGAGTTACTGAGTTCCGGGGTTCCAATACCGCTTTTCGCGATTTCAGCCAGAAGCTGCTGGACTTTAAGCTCAACACGTTCACAGGCGTGTTCACGGCGCTCTTGTAACAGCGCTTTATTGACCTGATCCAACGTTTCTACCAGCTCGGCAACTTTGTTCAGTTGGCCGTAGGGAGACTTGGCCTTATTAATATGCTCCAGTTCGGCCAGTGCTTTGGCCGCAGCAGTATCCTTTTCCAGCTCTACACGGTTTTTACCGAAGTGCTGCAGGGCGTTTTGGAGCTGCTGCCAGGTGTGTAACTGCTTGGTAAAGAAGTCATGGATATCCCGGTAGTCTTCCTCCAAGTCCAAGTAATCATTTTTCTTGTCTACCAATACTTTAAAAAAGTCAAAGCTCTCCCGGTTGGCCAGTAATCGCTCGAGGGTAAGCAGGCAATCTTCTATCTGCGCGGCGCCTGGAAAATGACCGACATCGGTCTTGCTTTTGTAGCTCTTCAGATGAGCGAGCCACTCATTGAAGTGCGTGCGGTAAAAATCAAACAGCTCTTTTTCTGCGTCTGGGCCGAGGGCGTTGAACAAATCCCGGGTTAAGTCGCGCGCCTTTTTAAGCACGGTATTATCGGTCTGCCGCTTTTTCTGTACCGATATCTCACGGCGGCGACGGCTGTTGTTAAGATCTTCGAAGATCTCCTTAACCGGCAGCGATGGACCACCGGCGTGAAAGGAGATACGCCCTGCAACAGCGAGACGCCCAAGAATAAGAAGAATTTCACCATCGGGCCAACCGTAGGGCCGAGAGGAAAAACGCTGGATAATATCGCTGACAAGCAGCCGATCTCTCTCGGCGCGCAGAGCAATAAACTGCTCCACTTCCTTGACCGCCTGGGGATTGCCCTCTTCACCATCCAGGGCGAGCTTCATTTGACCCAGGTCATCGATGGTCAATACCGCCTTTAATTCCCGTAAAGGCTCCTTTTGCAGGACTTTAAGCTGCGAAAGCTTGTTATAAGTATTTTCCAGCAAGTACTTGCAGGCTTCATCATAACGGCTAGCAAGACTATTAGTGGGCAGTTTGAGACGCTGGCCCAGAGCATAGCTCTCTGCGCGCAAAAGTAGATCCTCTAATGCTATGCGCAAGCGCTTGCGACGGTCCTGATTTTCACGGCCCCGATCGGCGAGGATACGAGTAATATCGGCATTGCTGCCATCGTCATTCAGGCGAATGAATTTATCGGTTTTCAGCCAGGTGCGCAGTTCGGTAAAGAACTGCTTGTCATCGGCTAGCTTCCACAGGGCCAAGCCACTGCCTTCGGTAGATTTGTTGATGCAGCCTGCCTCGTTGTATTGAGCGTAATCGAGGTCCTGCGGAGAGACGATTTCAAGTCGTAGATCAGCTTCGTAGCGGCCATCCAGGGTGTGGCCGTCCAAGTAGCGGCCAATACTGTAATCGGTTTTATTTAATGGATAGCGATATTTATTTTTGTCTTTAAACAGGTCCTTAAAAATCAGCTCGGAGAGCGCTTTATTTTCATCGCTACTCGCAATTTCAACCGCTTTGATCTTACGGGTAATATCCCGCTCTTCATTGGTGAGGAACAGGAACTCATCACCGTTACGAGTAATGAGGCTTTCTTTTTCCAGCCGTTGAAGCGTTTCTTCAATGCGTTTGCGCAGTGCAAGCTTGTCTTCATCGATCTTTTCAATGGATAGCGTGACCAGATTATCCAAAGTGCCTTTGACCAACTCTACATAGCGGATCATGAACAAAGTGCGCAGTATCTGCACATCAAATATATCTAGAGAGGCGTTCTGGTTGGCTTGATCAATAGTTCGTTTTACGGCGGTATCGAGAAAGCCCTCTACAGCGCGATAAAAGCTGTGCATAGGTACCAGTGCACCAACCCCCTGGTCAGAGATACTCTGTGCGGCCATTTGAAATGCGTCGAGCATAGAGCGCTCGCCGTAGGCGAGGTGCGCACCCGTAGCGCCCACCTTGCGAATTTCTTCAAAGACCTTTTGGACCAGCTGGAAATGATAGGGGGCGAACGGATAGTTAACGACAAAACTTTCGGCACCATCGAAATTGCGCAGAGTGGGGCCAGTGCGATCGAAGGTGATTTGGTTGCGTAAAATATCGCCGCTCTTTTCCCAAGCACTGCGCAGTTCACTTTCCGCTTTGGGAGTCTTACGCAACAGTCGCTTTTGAATCACCTCGTCCGTATTTGAGCTGGACAGGGATAGGCGGGTTTTGAAACGGCCTGCAATCTTGGAGAAGTCGTTTGCCTTACTGGCGGTGAGTTCACCGATTACCGCCTCCATATCCGCCTGAGAGGTCACAATGATCCAGGCTCGACCACCACAGATGGTGCCCAGGTTCTCGGTAATGGTCTGCAAGGTGAGCATCAGCCTGGTATTGGAACCGATAAACTGGCCTACCTCATCCACCATAAAGACTATGCGCTGTTCTGGCCCCTTTCCGTCCAGGTACTCTTTGACCCAGCGGCAGAAGTTTTCCACAGAAACAGAGAATGTCTCCTCCGATGCTTCAAACCACTTATTGGCGGCCTCGGGGGAGAGGTTCAAGGCAGTTGCAATAGCCTTTTCTATATCGTCTTGATAAAACTGGTAGCCATCGCGCTCTCTTTCCCAAGTCGAGCCTGTGCTATCTGCAAATGCATCTTTAAAGCGTTGATAGGCGCCCTTCTGCGCCAGGTGGCGTTCCATATGCGCGATATGCGGGTGGTCGCCGCTGAACCCCTGATGCTCATTAAATACGCGCAGAAATACATTCAGAATCGGATTGCCGGCGTCATTGGAACTGGCCTTGCTGTCGATATTGAACAGGATGACATCTGCAGGGTGGGTAACGGCCTTATCCAAGTCTGCGCGGATCATGGCATCGCGCAGCTTTTGCTCATCAAAAAATTCCACCGCCTGACGTCTATTGCCGTTGGCACCCTGAGCTTCAATATTGGCCAGCAGGTAAGACAAGGTTTTCAAGAAATGCGATTTACCAGAGCCGAAAAAGCCGGAGATCCATACTCCCACTCGGTTTGCGATAGATGGGTCGTGCAGGTCTGTGCTATAGCTTTCAAAAAAAGCGCGGAAGTGACGTTCCAGCTCATTGGTGACGACGTACTCATCCAGCTCCTGCCAAATCGTGGCATCGTCGGCTTGATCAGCCTTAACCACGCCATTGATGGATCTATCCAGGGATTTGGAAAACAGGTCTTTAATGATCATCACAAGAATCCTTGTACCACCGATTATGTGCGAGGAACGAGCGGGAATGCCCGGTAGTAGTTATTGCTGGAAATCTGGTTAAAAAGGGTAAGGCTCTGGCCGCTATATTCACCCGGATAGAACAACACTACTGGTTTGTGTCCGAGCAGGGCGTGGAGCTTGTTGAGCAAATTGTGCGCCCGCAAAACAGGCCAGACTGAGCCGACACCATGAATCAGTATCACATCCTGCTCGCCCCCCACAATCTGATCCATTAGAAAGGGGCCAAAATTATCCATGTGCATAGGGCCCGCCAGGGCTTTTAACAGCGCCTGATCACCTTTTGCTAACTGCATCTGATAGGCTTTGTCGAGAAAGCGACGCTTGGATAGGTAGTCCCGCATAATCTGCAGCAGGTTAATAGTGGCTACCTTCAAATGAGGCTGTTTCTTTTCTAGAAAACTGGTAAGAAAACCAAGGTACTCTCGGACTTTCAGTTCCTCTTCCGGCGCGTAATCAAAAATCCAAAATCCAATTTCATTTCCGAGACCTTTCCCCTGGAGAAACTCATGAGAGAGGATTTTGTCTGGAATCTGGTTTAGCCGTTCTTCTAGCGGCTGAATCATATCGCGACCTTTACTTCATTATTTTTGATCTATGTCAGAGAGCACTGGAAATATTGAGACACTTTTTAATACGCTGGCAACAACTGCCATCCAGGAGTCCGTTTACCTCAGGCCGCACCAAAATATGCTGCAACTGAGGATTGCGGGTACTTTTCACAAACCCCACCTCTGCCAACATTCGAAGTACCACCTGCCCCATTTTCTTTTTGGATGACTCGGTCCAGTTCCCGATCTTACTATCGCGCTCTACCCTTTCCTCAAGAAAGCTGCCCCACAAATAGGGTTCTAACTTCTCAGCTTTAACGGCGAATGCATCGCTAACGACAGCTTCAACAAACTCCACTAATAACAGATTCCGCGCTAGGGCTGCAACAAATGCGACCTGGGTGGCCAGCTGCTCGTCACCGTCTCGCAACACTCGCCAGAATGGTCGATCAAGACGCTCCAACCGCTGGCGCAATGCGCGGGATTGGCGCTTGGCCGTTGCCGGACTGCGCTTCTGTAGTCGGTTATTCACCTGGATCTCGAGCTGCCACCTTTCCGCATCGACGCCCTGCAGTAGTAATTCTGCGACCACCCGGCACTCGCGCACTTGCAGAGAACCAGCAGTGAGATCACTATCGTAATGAAAGTTATACATATCGAATATCAGGCTTTAGATACAACCGGCCAGTGTACCGGGCAAAAGTACTTAGTCAGCAGAATTTGCCCGTTGCCTCCCACACGCCAGAGCAGACATGTAGACAGGAATTTCTTACGAGTTTATCCGAGAGCATGACCAAGTTCACGCCATCCAGCCAGTATTTCTAATGATTTTAGGGTTTCACCATGAGGGCCTGCGGGAGGTTTGAAACCATGTGAGGAGTCAGGATTATTTCAACTACACCAGCACAATTTAAAGCCAACAAAAACCAATTCTTCCCATTATATGGTTGCCGCTACAATGCGCTTGGGGAGGCGGTTTTAGTTGTAATTCAGAACCAGGATTAGTGATGTATAGATGGTCATCAGTACCTTATTCATAACAATAAGCGTACCTCAGCAGTTCCTGGCCAAAGTTGGTCTTTAGGCACTTATATAGTTTCCGAAAAAACAAAAAATCAAAGCAATATCAGGATTGAACTCCCACATACTCAACCCCAGCAACACGACCAGACAACAGTAAACCACCCGCTTCGCAGCTATCTACCTCCAAATACCATCAAGCAGGATACAGGTAGAAATAATGAATCGGGAGTATTCTGAGTTACCAAGTCCCGTAGATCAGCGGCGACCAGCAAGCTAAATAAAGGGGCTTATCTCGTAACCAAATCCATACACGACGGGCATGCCCCTTTACTAACAGCCATTTTGTTTCCGCTACTTTTTGCATCGCCTGCTTAAGACTTACAGAGGGGTAAACGCCCAAGGACAGAGTCTTTTGCTTTCCTTGGAATCGATAATTAAGCCGCCAATACTTAGAGCCAGTAGGTTTGATCAACAGGCACAGCCCTGTCCATCCCTAAGTCACTGATCCTTGTTACTTGGTTTGGCCTGTTTGATTTGTGTATCTGTAAGGGCCATTGGTGGTGCTACCTGTTTTTAAATTGAACCAGATAGCACCGGATGACAATGAACTAGAGCGGAGGGCTGCGTACCCTCCAGATAGCAAAAAGCCCCGATTTACGGGGCTTTCTGGATGATTCCGAACTTCTTCGGATCTTGATGTGGTGCCCAGGGCGGGACTTGAACCCGCACGAGCATAGCTCACTACCCCCTCAAGATAGCGTGTCTACCAATTCCACCACCTGGGCAAAAATCTTATTGTTGTTCGTCACTCTCCTGACCAGCTTCAGGCACTTCTGAGCCGCTGCCAGTAGGAGCCTGGGGAACATCACCGGCTTCCAAGTCTGCTTCAAGTTGCGGGATGTCACTCTCGATCTCGGGCAACTCTGTAGCAGGGGCGCCCTGCTCTATTACAGCAGGTATTTGCGGTAAGTCTGCATCGACATTAGTGCCGGCGCCCTGACTAGCCAAAAAGGCCAGTCCCAAACTGGTGACGAAGAATACCGTCGCAAAAATTGCTGTCAAGCGGGAAAAGAAATTTCCGCTACCCTGACTACCAAAAACTGTCTGTGATGCACCCGCACCAAAAGAGGCACCTGCTTCCGCGCCTTTACCTTGTTGCAGCAAAATCAAACCGATAATGCTCAACGCTGTCAGAACGTGTACGACTAATACCAATTTTTCCATTTTCTGGAAACTCTCTGCCGGGGTTGAACCAACCCGTTTTCAGTATTCCCTAACCTACCCGCTGTAATCTAGATTGCAGCGTGGCAAATTGCAGCGAACTCTTTCGCATCAAGCGAGGCTCCACCAACAAGGGCACCGTCAATATCAGCCTGCGCAAACAGCGCGCCGGCATTAGCGGATTTTACACTACCGCCATATAAAATCTGCACTTCAGCACCAATATTACCGAGCTGAGCACGGATAAACTGATGCACACTCTGTGCTTCCTCTGGAGTCGCAGTTTTTCCTGTGCCTATGGCCCAAATTGGCTCATAAGCAACAACAGCGTCTTTCCAGGCGTTTGTATCAATGAGATCACTTATCGCCGCAATTTGTGCAGTAACAACCTCTAGAGTACGCCCCTCTTCCCTCTCTTCAAGGGTTTCTCCCACACACAAAATGGGAATCAGACCAGCCAGCTGAGCAGCAACAAATTTCTTCGCTACCAGCTCATTGGTTTCTGCGTAGAGGCTACGGCGCTCAGAATGACCGACAATTACATATCGGGCATTCCAGTCGAGCAACATGCTTGCAGAAACTTCACCGGTAAAAGCCCCTACGGGCTCCTGGCTCATATTCTGCCCGCCGACCCAAATGCTGCCTTTATCCTTCGCTACCTGAGCAACCAAGGGGAGGTAAGGGAATGGCGGACATACAACAACGTCGGAAGTCACTCCCTCCAGATCGAGGTCTGCAAAAAAATGCTCGGCAAACTCTCGGCTGCCATTCATTTTCCAGTTAGCTGCTACCAGCGGTGTTCGCATGTGTGCTCCTTCAAGGGGCGCAAATCTTAGCGACATTGCCGCCAACATACAACCAAAAATATACGACTTTACCGTATACCCGGCTCAGTCCAGCTTACCAAGCTTTCTTCAATTCGGAATCAGCTATTCCCTATCCGCTCAACCACGGAGGAAATCTGTTTTGCCAATTGTTCAACCAGTGCACTGTCGCGTCCTTCTACCATTACCCGAATCAGTGGCTCAGTGCCTGATGGGCGCAAGAGTACACGTCCACTATCGGCAAGCTGGCCCTCTGCATCACTAACGGCTGCTCTCACGTCCCGGTGCTCAATTACACCATCTCTATGCCCCAGTCGCACATTAATCATGTGCTGGGGTAGCATTCTCATACGCGATTTGAGCTGATGCAAGGGCTCATTAAATTCACGCAAAGCACGAAGTACCTGAAGTGCAGCAACAATACCATCACCGGTGGTGGAGGCATCAGCACAGATAATATGGCCCGAAGATTCACCACCCAGCATCCAACCATTTGCAGACATTTTCTCCAGGACATAACGATCCCCGACTTTTGCCCGCTCAAATGGGATATTGCGCTCTCGCAAGGCCAGCTCGAACCCATAGTTACTCATTAGGGTGCCGACCACCCCTTTACACCCACCAAGGAACTCTTGCTGGTGCAAGCCGATAATAAAAAGCAACTGGTCGCCATCGACGAGTTCACCGTTACGATCCACAAATAGTACTCGGTCACCATCGCCATCGAATGCAATTCCCAAATCCGCTCCCTGTTCCAGCACTGCCTTCTGGAGCTGCTGGGGTTGGGTCGAGCCGCACTCAAGGTTGATATTCATTCCATCAGGACTGACACCCAAGGCTGTGACCTCGGCTCCAAGCTCACGGAATACTTTCGGGGCAATATGGTATGTCGCTCCATTGGCGCAATCCAATACGATCTTGAGCCCATCGAGGGAGAAGTTCCAGGGAGTAGATGCCTTGCTGAACTCGATATAGCGAGCAGCAGCATCATCAATTCGGTGGGCCTTGCCGAGATCCTTTGCGGTCTCCATAGGCAGGCTCAGCGCCGCCTCAATTTCCATCTCTATCTGATCTGGTAACTTGCTACCCTCAGCACTAAAGAACTTAATACCGTTATCATGGTAAGGGTTGTGAGAGGCACTGATCACAATACCTGCGCGCGCATGGAAAGTCCGGGTTAAGTAGGCGATTGCAGGCGTTGGCATTGGCCCAAGCAATCCCACATCCACGCCGGCATTTATCAAGCCAGCCTCCAGTGCGGCCTCAAACATATAACCGGAAACCCGTGTATCCTTGCCAATCAAAATACAGGGTCTGCCCGGACGCTTCTCGCCAGCCATTTTTCCCAGCACCTTACCGGCAGCATATCCCAATCGCAGCATAAAATCCGGGGTAATCGCGCCTTCACCCACTCGCCCACGGATACCATCAGTGCCAAAAAATTTTCTTTCCATAACTCTTCTCAGTAACGTCAAATACCGCTTTTTTATTTTGCGGAAAATACAGAAATTTCCCAGCGGCTCGGTTTAACTTTGTCAGTGGAACGGGTTAGCCTTCGCGGTCAACCATTTGTTGTAAGCGCAACACATCCACGGTCTCTGCGACGTCATGGACCCGCAGGATCTTAGCTCCTCGCTGCGCAGCCATCATGGCGAGAGCCAGACTTCCAGGCAGCCTTTCATCCACTTCACGTTTTAGCAGCCGCCCGATCATTGACTTGCGAGATAACCCGGCAAGGATAGGAATATTGGAGGGGGCCAGCTGAGATAAACCACGTAATAGTGCTAGGTTATGCGCATCAGTTTTTCCAAAGCCGAAACCCGGATCAATGATAAGCCGCTCGCGTACTATTCCCCGGCTTTCACATATCGCGATTCTCTGCTCCAGATAAGCGGCAACTTCCTCCACTACATTTCCATAGGAAGGCGCCGCCTGCATGCTACCTGGCTGTCCCTGCATATGCATCAGGCAAATTGGTAATCCAGTTTGCGCCGCAGCTTCTAAGGCCCCAGGCCGCTCCAAAGCACGAACATCATTAATTAAGCCTGCCCCAACTTCGGCAGCGGCCTGCATCACCGCAGGAGTACTGCTATCGACAGAAATTACAATTTCAAAGTTCGAGCTAATAGCCTCAACAACTGGAATAACCCGATCTAACTCCTCTTGTTCCGAAACCGGGCTTGCTCCTGGGCGGGTGGACTCACCACCCACATCCAGAATGGCAGCTCCTGCCATCAGCATCTGTTCAGCTCGACACAGAACCAGAGACAGGTCCAGGCTTCCGCCAGCATAGTAGCTGCCGCCGTCAGAGAAAGAGTCCGGTGTTGTATTCAGGACCCCCATAACAACAGGCTGGGATAAGTCCAGCGCATGTTTTCCACAAATAATTTTCATGTCAAAGATAAAAAAACGGAATGCCAGAGCGGAATAGGCATACGCCTTATCTCCGATCGGGCATTCCGTTAGTTATGTCCTTGTAATTCTGTTTGGAGCTCAATGCTCGTTCAGCGGGCCGCCCACGGTATTACTTTTATCGGCTTCGGTAGAAGCTTCATGAGTCTCAGTATCCGCTTCGCCGGTAGAGCTGTTACCGCCAGAACCAAAATTATTGTCCTGCCAGTCCCGCGGCTGGCGTACCTTACGGCGAGCCATCAAATCATCAACTTGCTCTGCATCCAGGGTTTCATATTCCATCAACGCATCTTTCATCGCTTCAAGAATATCCCTGTTTTCCTCGAGCAGTTTACTCGCTCGTTCGTAGCAGCTATCAATAATACGGCGTACTTCCTCATCAATTTCATTGGAGGTCTTACCGGAAACAGGGTTGCCCTGCCCTGGCTGTCCACTGTCATCCTCACCGTAGTGCAGCGGACCCAGTTTCTCGGAAAGCCCCCACTTGGTCACCATATTGCGCGCCAAATCAGTGGCTCGCTCGATATCGTTGGAGGCCCCAGTCGTTACGCCATCGATACCCAAAGTCATTTCCTCAGCGATACGCCCACCAAACAGAGAGCACAACTGCGATTCAATCGCACGCTTGGAAAGGCTGTACTTATCTTCTTCTGGTAGGAACTGGGTGACTCCAAGCGCGCGGCCACGAGGAATAATGGTTACCTTATGTACAGGGTCATGCTCCGGCACCAGGCGGCCAATAATAGCGTGACCAGCTTCATGGTAAGCAGTATTCACTTTTTCCTTTTCATTCATAACCATGGACTTACGCTCGGCACCCATCATGATCTTGTCACGGGCACGTTCGAACTCTTCCATAGTCACAGTGCGCTTGTTTGCACGAGCAGCAAACAAGGCTGCCTCATTTACCAGGTTGGCCAAATCAGCACCGGAAAAGCCGGGAGTCCCACGAGCAATAGTCTGGGCATTGACCTTGTCATCCAGAGGCACCTTGCGCATGTGCACTTTAAGGATCTGCTCACGTCCACGGATATCAGGCAGACCCACAAATACTTGACGATCAAAACGGCCGGGGCGCAAAAGGGCATGGTCAAGCACATCAGGGCGGTTAGTTGCGGCAATAACAATCACCCCTTCACTACCCTCAAAACCATCCATCTCCACTAGCAACTGGTTCAGTGTCTGCTCGCGCTCATCGTGGCCACCGCCCACACCGGCACCACGGTGGCGACCAACAGCATCAATCTCATCGATAAAGATGATACAGGGGGCCTGCTTCTTGGCCTGTTCAAACATATCGCGTACGCGGGAAGCACCCACACCGACAAACATCTCTACAAAGTCGGAACCTGAAATAGAGAAAAATGGTACTTTGGCCTCACCGGCAATAGCCTTAGCCAGTAGAGTCTTACCAGTACCAGGAGGACCGCACATCAAGACCCCACGTGGAATGTTGCCGCCCAAGCGCTGGAACTTGGTCGGGTCACGCAGGAACTCAACTAACTCCTGCACTTCCTCTTTTGCTTCATCCACACCCGCAACGTCGGCAAAGGTGGTTTTGATTTGATCTTCGCCCAACAAACGCGCCTTGCTCTTGCCAAAGGCCATTGGGCCAGAGCGCCCACCGGCACCGCCCTGCATCTGGCGCATAAAGAACATAAATACAGCGATGATGATTAGAATCGGGAAACTGGCAACCAACAGCTGCTGCCAGATACTGGGGGACTCCGGCTCACGACCGACGAACTGCACATTGCTGCGGACTAGCTCATTAGTGAGTTCATCATCAATGATTTGTGGCTGGATAGTCTTAAAGCGGTTGCCATCCGCCTTCTCCCCGGTGATCACCAGGCCATCTACAACCACACTTTTTATCTGGCCCGACTGCACATCCTGAACAAAGTCGGAATAGCTGAGAGCCTCATCCCGTGACTGCGGTTTAAAGTTCTGAAATACCATCAGCAGCACCGCCGCGATGATCAACCACAGTACAAGGTTCTTTGCCATATCATTCAAAGGGATAGCCCTCTCGCTTTCGCACTCAAAATCCGTTCATCCGGCAACGCCGGTCACATCGACACTGATTCAAACCAGTATAGGTGCGGGGGTCAACAGCCCTGCCCCCGATCTTGGTATCGCTTATACCATATCGGGCGCCCAGACCAGAAATACACCGCTCGCCTCAACCGCCCTTAAAACCACGCGCTACCAAGTAGACTTCGCGGGAGCGGGGCCTGGAAGCACCGGGCTTACGGGTCACAACACTGTTGTAGCTGCCGCGTAGATCGCGAATCAGCTCGTCAAAACCCTCGCCCTGGAACACCTTGGCAACGAAGGCCCCGCCGGGTTTCAGAACCTGGCGAGCCATATCCACAGCCAATTCCACCAAATACATGGAGGCGGGCTGATCCACGTCGCGTATCCCACTCATATTGGGGGCCATATCGGAAATCACAAGGTCTGCCAGATCATCACCTAAGTGTTGCAGCAGCTCATTGAGCACTGACTCCTCGGTAAAGTCGCCTTGTACAAAGTCCACGCCCGCCAGAGGGTCCATAGGCAATATGTCAGACGCCAAAACCCGGCCTTTGTGCCCCACCAGCTCCATTGCGACCTGGGACCAGCCACCCGGCGCCGCTCCCAGGTCGACAACCGTCATGCCCGGTTTGAACAAGCGGTCCTTATCGTGCAGCTCCTGCAGCTTGTAGCTGGCACGGGAGCGGTAGCCCTCTTTTTGGGACTGCTTGACGTACTGGTCATTAAAATGTTCACGCAACCAACGGTGGCTGCTCTTAGATCGGCCCATCAGGTACAATGCCTACAATCACTACAGCTTAATTATAAGAGCGGCCACAGACCGCGCATGTCCCAAACGTCTGCTGGTGACAATCAAGGTCTGTGGCTGCTTCCACATCGATATCCACAAAGTGGTAATGGAGTATTGTATGCCTTTAACCGCCGACCGCAAAAAAGCTCTTCGCTCTCTCGGTCACAACCTGAAACCCGTGGTGACTGTAGCCGGCAATGGGCTCAGCGATGGCGTGATGGAAGAACTGGAGCGTGCGCTTGAAGATCACGAGCTGATCAAGGTCAAATTAATGATTGCCGACCGTGAAGTTCGCCACCAGATCGTGGGCGACCTCTGTGCGAAATCCTCCTCGGAACTGGTGCAAGAGATTGGCAAGATTGCATTGATTTACCGTGCGGCGCAGAAGCCGGATGTTAAGAAATCCAACTTATTGCGTTAATTTTTTGGAGCGGCAAATGCCGCTCCAAAAAATCACCTCGAAGCTATCAATACCCTGCTAAACCAGCGAAATTATTGCCTTTCCCTTCCAGGCTCCAGAACTCAACTAATATCCTACTCTGCCGGTGAAGGATCTGTATTATCAGGGATATTATCCCCATCAGTGTCAGGATTAATGGGGTTTGTACCCAGCTCAAATTCCAGGGCATTCGTCAGGCCATCACCATCGGGGTCTTCACCACGATCCTCTGGGCGACTGACATCCAGGCCGTATTGGTTCTCCCAAAATGTAGGAAGGCCATCTCCATCAAAATCATGGCGATACTGCGGGTTGGTTGGGAAGCGATCTTCGCCATCCTCTACCCAGTCACCATCGCTATCACGCTCTTGCGGGTTAGTGCCCAGCTGGTATTCCTGCAGGTTGCTGAGATCATCGTAATCTTCATCAAAAATAGCATCAGTGGGATCATCGCTACGGAGGCCATGTTCCTGTTCCCATTCGTCCGCCATGCCATCGCCGTCTTCATCACGACTGTAGCGGGCATCGGTTGGCAATAAGTCCTGGCCATCTGCAACACCATCATGATCGCTGTCTGGATCACGCGGGTCGGTGCCGGCTTGGTACTCTTGTAAATTCGTCAGGCCGTCACTGTCGGTATCTTCCGCTGCATCACCGGCATCGCCATCATTAAAGTGATGCTCCTGTTCCCACAATTCCGGCAGGCCATCGC